>NSIP01000009.1 GCA_002737725.1 Rhodospirillaceae bacterium | reverse complement strand
ACCCCGGCTGTTGCAAACAAAAAAGGCGCGAAATGACCAACGGTTCATGAGAAACCCCTGCGGTAAATAGCGATAAACGCAGGTATTTATAAGGCTCTGGTGCGATGGTTTCGTGGCTGTTTCGTTACGGCTATGTGATGCGGGACCGTACGGACTCGCGAGACCGTACGGCCCTGCAAACTCGACCTCAGACATGGGCAAGCTCTACATGATCTTATCGAAGTCCATGGAAACGGCATCTGTCGATCAGGCGAGTTAAGAGACCACATAAAATGCCCGGGTGCTTCTGGCACCCACGAAGACGGGCAAAGAAAGGGCGCGGTATCATGTATCGCGCGCTTTTCTTATGGCGCAGATGTCTGCCGAATCGTTTTGAGGGCCGCCAGCGCCCGGTCACGGCCTGCGGTGAGTTCGATGATAGGCCAGGGGTACGTAGTGCCCATTTTTAGGTTCGCTGACGCGAGAACATCCATCGGCGCATCCCAGGGCTTGTGAATCCATTCGTTGGGCAGAGCCGCAATTTCGGGCACCCAGCGGCGAACATATTCACCCGTCCCATCAAATTTCAAACCCTGGAGAACTGGATTAAAGACCCGGAAGTAGGGCGCGGCATCGGTACCGCACCCTGCAACCCATTGCCAGCTGGCCGAGTTGTTGGCCAAGTCTGCATCCACTAACGTATCCCAAAACCACGCCGCGCCCACTTGCCAGGGCTGCAGCAGGTGCTTCACCAAAAAGGATGCGGCGATCATCCGCACGCGGTTGTGCATCCAGCCTGTCGTCCACAGCTCGCGCATGCCTGCGTCGACAATGGGGTAGCCGGTTTGGCCCCGCTGCCAAGCTTTCAGCGACATTGCGTCTGTTGCCCAAGGAAAATTCTTGAAATCAGCCCGAAGCGGTTGGTCGGTGATGGCGGGCCAGTGAAAAAGCAAATGATACGCAAACTCGCGCCACACTACTTCACGCAGGTAACTTGCCGTGCCTGCGTTGGGTTCGCGCGCTAATGTTGTATGCCAAATTTGATGCGGGCTGATTTCGCCGAAGTGCAAGTGAGGCGATTGGCGCGAGGTCAGCGCCTGGCCGGGGATATCGCGACCCTTGTAATAATCGCCCACAGTGTCGTCGAGGAAGCGATGCAGATTCGTTTGTGCGCTGGCTTCACCAGGCGTCCAGGCTTCGCGTAGCCCGCCGGCCCAATCGGGTGTCGTGGTCTGCAATGCCCATGTTTCAAGATTATCACTGCTGACCGTGCCTTCAAATGGTCTCAACGATTTGGGCGCGGGAAGCGGCGTGTGCGGTGAGGGGGCTTTGAGGGCAGCTTTGTAGAATGGGGCAAACACTTTGAACGGTGTTTGGCTGAGTGTTCTTAGCTCCCAGGGTTCAAACAGCAGCGAGGAATTGAAGCTTTCGATGTTGACGCCCTTTGCCCTGAGGGTTGTCTTGATGGCTTTATCACGCTCAATGGCAAAAGGTTCGTAACAGCGATTCCAATACACCGCCCCGGCGCTGGTCTCGGAGATCAGCGCATGCAGAACATCGGCAGCTTTACCACGCCGGAGGGCGAGGTAAAGGCCAAGCTTTTTGAGCGCTTTGGATAATGAACTGAGTGAGCCGTTGACCCACCACCGCGATGCGCCGCCCTTGCGCCATGCGCCCGGGCTGTGATCGTCGAGAATATAGAGGGCAATGATCGGACGCCCCGTGGCCCCAGCGGCATTCAGCGCAGGGTTATCGGTTATACGCAGATCTTGGCGAAACCAGACGATAATCGGGGATTTAGTCATGTGCATTTTATACGAAAAGACCGCGCGATCAGATTACGCCGGTCAGAAACTGCGGCACAAACAAAAAGCCCCGCTGGTATTCCCAGCGGGGCTTTGGAATTGTCGCATCTGATAGGTTTTAAGCGTTTCGCACGAAGTGGCGTGCGCCGAAGCCCGGCAGGGCGGCTGGCGTTTTGTCGTTGAGCGTGAAACCGCGTTGCGCAATCTCAGCAGTGAAGTTCAGGCCGTGGTATTCGCGGCTCCAAACTTCGTTATTCCAGCGATGGTCCCACCACCGACGGAACATGCCGTAGGCTGGGCCAACGTTGCCGCCGCTGTTGAAGTCGACCGGGTAGTACACGCCGCCCGAACGGGTGACGCGATAAGCCTCCTCGATCACGGCACGAGTCGCGGGTTGGGGCAATTCATGGTGCATAATGTAGCTGACGGTCATGTCAAAATGCCCATCAGGGAAGCCCGTCTTTTCTGCCAAACCTTGAGCAAAGTTCACCCCAATCCCTAAGTCACGGGCGCGCATGTGTCCGTAACGAACCATGGGGGCGCCGATGTCAGTGGACCAAACTTCTGCGTCGGGGAAGCGTTCTTTCAGCGCGCAACCCATTTGGCCGAGGCCGCAACCGACTTCGAGGATTCGCTTCACCTTCCCGTCGGCGGGCATCGGAATATTGTTCGCAGTCAGCTTGTGGATTTGGTCTTGCTCGTTGTGGCCGATGGCGCCGATGTAAAAACTGTTGGTGCCATAGTGATACATGTGACCGGCGAACGGATCGCCGACATAACCGCCGGGCTGAATGTGAATTTCGTGCTTCGCGTAGTCTGGGATTTCTATACTGGCATCCAGGGTGAGCGAGCCGGGGCCGTCTTTATCGGCGGCTTCCATTTCTGCAAGGTACATATCGGCGTTGGCATGGAAGTAGTCTTGCAATGACTTCCAGGTGACTTGCTGATTGGCCAGCCATGTCTTGGCGCTCATACCAATGAGTTGATCATTCTCAGCAAGCGCGTGCATCTGTTCAAAGGTCACGGGCGCCTTGGGGTCCATGCCCTTTTCTTTCAGCAACTGCTGGAAGCGCATTCCGGCGGCGCGGCTGATGTTCTTGTTGTTGAACTCGCGGAAACCAGCCGTGAAATCCATCTGGCTTTCAAGGTCGAGACTGCCCAGGCGTTCCATGCGGCCGTCAGCGCCTCGAAACTCCACATCGCCCGCAACTTTCTTGATTTTTTCTTTGGCTTCAGCCGCGCGGCCGGCAAAGAAGCTGGAAACTGCGGCGCTGGCAGCACCAGCAGCAGTGAATAAACTACGACGTCCGATCATGTGCTTCTCCTAATACTCAGTTGGGGCCAGGTTAGCCGCGCTTCGGGAAAGGGGCTGACGCAGACAAGTAGCCTTCATTGCCCAAGGCGTTGAAGGTCATCTCGATGAACCGGTTGCGGTCTTTTTCCCAAGCGGCGGCTTCGTCGGCGCTCGGCACGTATTTCTCGATCATGTCGGGCGTAATGCCTTTTTTCACGAGCAAGGACTCCATCACTTTCATGCGGCGTTTGGTTGCCCAAACTTCTGTGCCCAATGCCACGACAACACTGACCAAGTTGTCCAACACCGGGTTGCCTAGGAAGGATGCGTTGTTAACGTCCGACGGTATGGCCTTAACAGCAAAGGTCGGGCGATTGAATTTGGTCTCGGCCATAGCGGGTTCCTTTCAAGAACGATACGGGGGCGGGGATGTGCTAAACTGACATCTCATTCATGCTGCTTATAGAATTAGTATGCCGTCAGATTTCAAGCTTGAATAGAAAGATTGCGTAACGGCGCGCAACAGCCGGATAAAAGCTGCGATGAACAGGCTTTTACCCTTGCTGGGCCTAGGGATGAAATGGTTGGCTTTTTAGGGGTTGAGCCTGTCGCCCCACGCGCGTGATCTTGAACTGTGCTGCCGGCCAAGGCTCAATAAATCAATCACTTAGCCCTGCCCTGTGCAGTTCAGCATTTACCGCCTCGCGTGGCTGGCGTTCTTGGAGGCAGTCGTTCAATTCGCGAATACAACGGCTGCCGGTTTTCACGAACAAGAATGGGAACAACCCGTGCATCATACAAGCAAGGCCTGCCCAAATCATGCGAAGGCCAAGTCCCAACGCAAAGCCGGCATGCTGACCATAACTCTCACCCACGGACACAGGGTGATCGATAAAGAGACGACGGAACATAGGCTTAGCCCTCCGTGGACGCGGGGATCGGACAGACAAAACCCGCAGTTCTGTGAGCGCCTATGCTAACCCTCTTACCGCGAAGGAGTTTGCAATCTATAGACTAAACTGGTCTATAATAAGAAAATACTACCGCAATTTTGGACCTGATTAGAAATGAATTCCCTTGATGAGAAAGATCGCAAGATTCTAGAAATCTTGCAGGAAAACGCGCTAACGCCCGTGGCGGAGATTGCTGCCAAAGTCGGTTTATCCACCACACCATGCTGGCGGCGTATCCAGAAGCTTGAGGAAGAGGGCGTCATCCGCAAAAGAGTGGCGCTATTGGACCGGCACAAGCTCAATGTGGGCGTCACGGTGTTCGTGGCCGTCAAAGCGAAGCGCCACGCTATGGAATGGCTCAACGAATTTAAACGCGCCGTTGAGACCATTCCTGAAATCGTCGAGGCCTACCGCCTAAGTGGAGAGGTTGACTACTTGCTTCGCGTCGTCGTGCCCGACATCAAAGCCTACGATGAAGTCTACAAACGGCTGATCGAAAAGGTCGAGTTCACCGACGTCAGCTCGTCCTTCGCCATGGAGGACATGAAATTCACAACCACCCTGCCCCTCAAATATTTGGTAGGATGATTTAACCGAGTCCCTTGTCGTAATCCTGCTCCATCGTCTTGAGCAGACGATCTAAGAATTTATTACGCCACTGATCTCGCGCGGCACGGATTGCATCCGAGGGCTCAAAGGCTTCGAGATCAGCAGGCGTATAAGCGCCCTTGGCTTCCGCAACGCGCTCGTGGGTATCAAGCCGGTCGCGCAAAACAGAAATCTCTGCCGCCATATTCATCATCATGGTCAGAAGGCGATCAATGTTCGGGTCATCAAAGAAGTGTGGGTTCGCACCTTTCGCGCGCCGGGTCGCCATTTTCGTGACTTGCTCACTTGGCATCTCAGAATCCTTTCTCAGCTTTTCTTTATCGGCTACTCACTAGCAGCCGCAAAAATATCTTTAACGATCTCGTCAGCGACAGCAAGCGAGCGTTGTTGCTTATTCCAGGCTGCTGCAAACAACCCACCCTTAGCCATCAACTCATTATACGTGCCACGTTCAACTATGCCGCCCTTATCGAGCACCAGGATTTGATCGGCGTCAACAATCGTTGATAATCGGTGGGCAATAACAAGTGTACTGCGCCCCGTCGCAACTTCTCGCAGATTCGCCTGAATTTCCTTCTCGGTGTGCGTGTCCAAGGCAGAGGTTGCTTCATCAAACAATAAAATCGGTGAGCCTTTCAGAATTACACGCGCGATCGCGACACGTTGCTTCTCGCCCCCCGACAGCTTGAGCCCACGCTCACCCACTGTGGTTTGATAGCCATCGGGCAACGTTTTGATAAACGCGTCAATATGCGCGAGTTCAGCCGCCTTCTCGATGTCTTGCTGGCTCGATTCCAACTTTGCGTACGTCAGATTGTACCCGATGGTGTCATTGAACAGCACCGTGTCTTGCGGAACAATGCCAATGGCCTTGCGCACACTGTGCTGTTGGACGTCGCGAATATCTTGCCCATCGATTAAAATCCGCCCTTCGCTGACGTCGTAGTAGCGAAACAACAGACGCCCGATGGTCGACTTCCCAGAACCCGTTGCCCCCACCAAGGCGACCATCTGGCCAGGGGCGAGCGTAAATGACACATTCTTCAAAATTGGGCGGCGTTCATCGTAAGCAAAACTTACGCCCTCGAACCGAACTTCACCGCCTGTCACATTCAATGGCTTGGCGTCGGGGTTATCGATCACTTCAGCCGGAACATCCAGCAACTCAAACATTTTTTCCAGGTCGACCAGCGATTGCTTGATGTTGCGATAGACGAAGCCAAAGAAATTCAAAGGTTGGGCTAGTTGAAGCATAAAGACGTTTACAGCCGTGAACTCACCGACGGTCATGCGACCGGCAATGTTTTCCATGGCCGCATACACCATCAGCACAACGACGCCGACGGATATAATGAGAGATTGACCGACGTTCAAAAGCGCCAGCGACGATTGATTGCGCACTGCTGCTTTTTCGTACTGACTCATCACATTGTCGTAGGCGGTTGTTTCCATCGACTCGTTACCGAAGGTTTTCACCGTCTCATAGTTCAGCAAACTATCGATAGCGCGTGTATTGGCCTTGTTATCGAGCGCGTTAGACTCGCGGCGAAATCTCATCCGCCATTCCGTTGTGATGATCGTGAACGCGACATAAATAATCACGGTTGCGACTGTGATTGCGGCGAACACGCCGCTGAAGACGTTCCACAAAATCACCCCGACCAAGATCACCTCGAGGATCGTCGGCACGACGTTAAACAACGAAATCGAGACGAGGCTTTCAATCGCCACGACCCCGCGCTCGATCGTGCGCGAGAGTGCACCCGTGCGTCTGTCGAGATGAAACTTCAAAGAGAGCGTATGCAAGTGAGTAAGGATCGCACCTGCTGAACGCCGGACAGCGCGCACGCCAACCTTGGCGAAGACCGCATCGCGCACTTGGGCAAACGCCAATCCTAAAAACCGCGCCAATCCATATGCGAGAACCGCGAAGAGAGGGATCATGGCTGCATCTTGAGGGGCGAGCGCATCGACTGCCAGCTGAAGATAAAGCGGCGTAATAACCGTGGCCCACTTTGCCAAACCGATACAGACAATGGCGACAATCACACGCAAGCGGATCTCGCCGCTTTCGCTCACGTCACGCGCTGGCCACAGGAAAGGCAAAAGCGTTTGAATGACCTGCCAATCGCTGCGGCGACGCTTGGTCTCAGCGTTTTCAGGCGAAAAAGCAGTTGGTCTCACTGATGATCCTTACAGGCAGGCGCTCAATACAATGATGCCCCATCGTACTAGTCCCTTTTCAACGCCGAATGAACGATAAAATAAGCTGTAACACCTGAGTGAGCGTCAGATTTAGAAACAATAAAGGCCTGACATATATGCTAGGCCTTTATGCCAGGCCTTTTCGTTCGCGAGTATCAGCGTTGTTTAGGCCTGAGTACGTTGAGAAGTCTGTATTGCGTATGCGCGTCGCCCGATTAGCCTCGATCAGATTAATACGACCATCGTCGTTCTGATCAAAACGTTGAACGACATCGACGGTACCCACGACCTCAGCTGGAGTGCGGCCCACATCGAAGGCGCGGATCTCAACACACGCATGGGACGGCCCCGTCAGGACCTGATCGGAGAGATCCCGGCGCTGCGCCAAATCTTGCTGGCTATTTTGCTGACCACCAGCTTCAGCACCTTGCGCAGCCCGACTCGCATGAGCCTACGGTGAGTTGAGCCCACCCATCAAAATATACTTGGTTTCGAGGTAATCCTCGATTCCATACTTCGATCCCTCGCGGCCAAGACCCGATTCTTTGACGCCGCCAAAAGGTGCCACCTCGGTTGAGATGATACCCTCATTCACGCCAACAATGCCGTATTCCAGAGCTTCTGATACGCGCCACACGCGCCCGAGATCACGCGCATAAAAATAGGCGGCAAGCCCCGCATCGGTATTATTCGCCAACGCAATGACATCGGCCTCGGTCTTAAAGCGAAACAAGGGGGCCACAGGGCCAAAAATTTCTTCGCGAGCGATATCCATCTCTGCGCTTACGCCCGTCAGGATCGTCGGGGTGTAGTATGTGCCACCCAGTGGATGGCGCGCGCCCCCGACCAGAGCCTTTGCGCCATGGCCCGTGGCATTAGCAACCAGTCGCTCGATTTTGGCTAGAGCCTTCGCATCGATCAATGGGCCCTGATCGGTATCGCCTTCGAGGCCATTGCCGACCTTCAGCTGTTTCACAGCCACAGCAAGCTTAGCTGCGAAAGCATCGTAAACACCGTCTTGCACGAAAAACCGGTTGGCACAGACGCACGTCTGGCCAGTGTTGCGATATTTCGAGGCCATGGCCCCAATAACAGCCGCATCGAGATCGGCATCATCGAACACAATGAAGGGCGCGTTTCCGCCAAGCTCGAGAGATACTTTCTTCACCGTATCAGCACACTGGCGCATCAGGATTTTTCCAACCGCTGTTGATCCGGTGAACGTGAATTTACGCACAATCGAATTGCCGGTCAGTTCTTTGCCGATGGCCGGAGCATCGCGCCCGGTGACGATATTGATGACCCCTTTCGGGATTCCGGCGCGCGCCGCGAGTTCAACCATGGCTAAAGCCGACAAGGGAGTTAGTTCAGCTGGTTTAATCACAATAGTACACCCAGCGGCCAACGCTGGCGCGGCCTTACGCGCAATCATGGCATTGGGGAAATTCCACGGCGTCACCGCAGCGACAACGCCAATCGGCTGCTTGAGGACGACAATGCGTGTTCCTGGCTTAAAGGTCGGAATCACATCGCCATAGATGCGTTTGCCTTCTTCGGCGAACCATTCAAAGAAACTCGCACCGTAGGCAACCTCGCCTTTTGATTCCTTCAGTGGCTTGCCTTGCTCGGCAGTCATAATGATCGCTAAATCATCCTGAGCGGCCATCATCAGATCGACCCAACGCCTTAACAGCAGGCCGCGTTCTTTCGCAGTTTTTGAACGCCAGCCTGGCCAGGCAGCGTTTGCTGCATCAATCGCACGACGTGTCTCGACCGCACCCATGTCAGGAACCGCGATAATGTTCGCACCCGTGGCTGGATTGCGAACAGCAAATGTGCTTCCGCTTTCGGCACCAAGCCAAGCGCCGTCGATATAGGCTTGCGATTTAAGAAGTGAGGGATCGCTGAGTTTCAATGACGTCATTAGCAATCTACCTCTTTGCCTTGGCTTTTTTGACAACGGCCCGGCTGCGCCCATGATATTCGGGGTTTGGCATCATATCCAAAGCAATCGCGACGCGATTGGACATGTTAAAAAAGCCCACAGTGTCGGCGATATCGAAAATTTCTTCAGCCGAAAAGCCGGCTTTTCGCAATGCATGACGGTCGGCAGTATCGATACACGATGGCGTCGTTGTCAGCTTGTAGGCAAAATCGAGCATCGCGCGCTGACGGCCTGGCAATTCAGCCACGCGGTAGTTAAATGCCAACATCTCGCCCAGTTCAGGATCACCTGATATTTCGCGAACAGCCTGGCCGTGCGCAACGAGGCAGTAATAGCAATGGTTCGTCGATGAGACGACAACAGCGATCATCTCGCGCTCGAGTTTGCTTAAGCCACTTTCCCCCAGCATCAGCTCGTTGTAGGTGCTGACGAAATTGCCGAGCTTTTTGGGCCTGAAGGCATAACTGCGCAAGACGTTCGGCAGCATGCCCAGCTTCTCGCGGCAAATGCTGAAATATTTTTTTAAGCCTGGCTCCAATGATCGGGCGAGAGTTGCATCATTCGGCGCAGGAAGAGCCATAACGTGTTTGGGTTGGGGCATTTCTGTTTCCAATTCGTGAGTACTATTAGCTGCGATGAGTGTCTGGGTTGAGAGATAACATGCCAGCAGCAACGATGGCGAGCACGCTCCTGGTGAAGATTTCAGGCCTTATGTCGAGAGATGGGGCTTTCTCATGGACCGCTGTCCGGTGTAGTTTCGGTGAAGCAATAAGGGAATGCTGACGTGGACGCCGATATTAGTGCATTCTTATCGATGGATATTCCCAGCGTGGGGGCAGATTTGACACCAGAACCATTGCACAGGGAGATTTCATTTTTCTCGAAGGACAGCCGGGCGATAGTGCCTAAATGATTCTGAAAAGGGATGTTCAGGTTGCCGCGCAACGCGCCGATGGAGAGTTCATCTCCCTGACCACAATGACGGCTGGTGATATGTTCGGCGAAATTGCCTTGCTAACGAATGAATCCGCTCGCACCGCCACAACCATTTCAAACAAAGGATGCGAATTACTCGTCATCGAGCGGATCGCGTTCGAGACACATCTGAACAATGTCGATACTCTCACACGCTATATTATATGAGCCAATTCTGCCGCCGGATTGTGAGCTTAACCGCCAGGTTTCGCGATAGCGAGCCCGCGGCGTCAGCCTAAGCCCCATCGACGAATCTCACCGCGGCCTCTATATAGTCTTGTCACCCCCGGAGTAGAGCTATGTCCGCCGCCCGCACCGCCCGCATTGCTGCCCTTCACGAAGCCTTGAAACACCGCATTCTGGTGCTGGATGGGGCCATGGGCACCATGATCCAGCGTTACACCCCGGCGCTGACCGAGGCCGATTTTCGCGGCATCCGCTTTGCGAATAGCACCAAAGACCTGAAGGGGAATAACGACCTGCTCAATATCACACGGCCCGATGTGATTGGCGCCATTGAACGCGCGTATCTGGATGCTGGCGCAGACATCATAGAAACCAATACCTTCTCGGCAACCCGAATCGCCCAAGCTGATTATGCGCTCGAGGCTGCAGCGCGGGACATCAATCTTGAGGGTGCCAAGCTCGCGCGCGCGGCGGCCGATGAATTTACGAAGAAAACACCAGATAAACCGCGCTGGGTGGCGGGGGCCTTTGGCCCAACCAACAGGACAGCTTCGATTTCACCCGATGTCAACGACCCCGGATTTCGTAACGTGACGTTCGATGAATTGAAATCCGCCTACAAAGAAGAAGCGCAAGCGCTGATAGATGGCGGCGTCGATTTGTTCTTGGTCGAGACCATCTTTGACACCCTCAACGCCAAGGCCGCTGTTCTTGCGATTGAAGAAACCTTCGATGAGTTAGGAGAGACCTTGCCAGTCATGATTTCAGGCACGATTACCGATCAATCGGGACGTACACTTTCGGGCCAGACGGCGGAAGCGTTCTGGAACTCACTGCGGCATGTGAAACCCATCTCGATTGGGTTTAACTGTGCTCTGGGTGCCGCTCAAATGCGGCCTCACATTGCCGAGGTTTCGCGCATCGCCGAGGTGTACGTCTCCGCCTACCCGAACGCGGGCTTGCCCAATGCGTTTGGCGAATACGACGAAACGCCTGCTCAAACAGCAGGGCATCTCAGCGGCTGGGCGAAAGATGGCTTGGTTAATATCGTTGGCGGTTGCTGTGGCACCACGCCCGATCATATCCGCGCAATTGCTTTGGGCGTCAAAGGCCTCAAGCCCCGTAGTATTCCGACAATCCCAAAGAAAATGCGCCTGTCGGGCCTCGAACCGTTTGCCTTGGCGTCTTAGCCGCAATCCTCTAAACAAGATCCTTCTTTAAAGGAAGCACCCCGCATGATGCAGGTTTAAACTGATTTTGTATGTCCGACGCAACTGACACCTCTGACACCCCACCAGCGACCGCCATGTTCGTCAACATTGGCGAACGGACCAACGTGACGGGATCAGCGAAGTTCAAAAAACTCATCTTGAACGGCGAGTTTGATGCGGGGCTAGATGTTGCGCGCCAACAGGTCGAGAACGGCGCGCAGATCATTGACATCAACATGGACGAGGCCATGCTGGATTCCGAAGCGGCGATGGTCCGCTTTCTGAATCTGATTGCGTCTGAGCCCGATATTAGCCGTGTCCCGATTATGATCGATAGCTCGAAATGGAGTGTGATCGAGGCAGGTTTAAAGTGCGTTCAGGGAAAATCGATTGTTAATTCCATTAGCTTGAAGGAAGGCGAAAAGCTCTTCCTTGAGCAGGCCAAGAAAGTCCTGCGCTATGGCGCAGCCGTGGTGGTGATGGCGTTTGACGAAAAGGGCCAGGCTGACACGACCGCGCGCAAGGTTGATATCTGCACGCGCTCATACAGGCTGTTGGTCGATAAGGTTGGGTTTCCGCCTGAGGATATTATCTTCGACCCCAATATATTCGCCGTCGCCACTGGCATCGACGAGCATAACAATTATGCCAACGATTTTATCGACGCCATACGCCAGATCAAAGCCACCCTACCCCATTGCCACATCTCGGGCGGCGTCTCGAACGTATCGTTTTCGTTTCGTGGGAACGAGCCGGTCCGCCAAGCCATGCACTCGGTCTTCCTGTACCACGCGATTAAGGCTGGCATGGATATGGGCATCGTCAATGCCGGACAGTTGACAGTCTATGAAGATATTCCGATGGAACTTCGCGAGTGCGTCGAGGACGTGATCCTCAATCGCCGCCCAGATTCCACCGACTGCCTTCTGGCGATTGCTGAGAAATACAAAGACGGCGGTACCGAGGCGAAGGGGCCAGACCTGACATGGCGTACCCTGCCCGTTCAAGAACGGCTCACGCACGCTTTAGTCAGCGGCATTGCCGATTTTATTGATGGCGACACCGAAGAAGCCCGCAAAGAAATTGAAGATCGTGGAGGAAAGCCCCTCGAAGTTATCGAAGGCCCCTTGATGACAGGCATGAACGTTGTCGGCGACTTGTTTGGCGCGGGCAAGATGTTCCTGCCGCAAGTTGTCAAAAGTGCGCGCGTCATGAAAAAGGCTGTGGCCTATCTCATCCCTTTCATCGAAGCACAAAAAGCGAAGAACCTCGCTGCTGGAGGCCCTGCCGAAAAAGCCAATAATGGCAAAATCATTATGGCGACGGTTAAAGGCGACGTTCACGACATCGGCAAGAATATCGTCGGCGTTGTCTTGCAATGTAACAATTACGAAGTCATCGACCTTGGCGTCATGGTGCCCTGCGCCAAAATCCTTGAAGCAGCGAAAGTTGAAAACGCTGACATGATTGGGCTGTCGGGCCTGATCACACCAAGCCTGGAGGAGATGGCATACGTCGCCAAGGAAATGCAACGCGAGGGCATGACGATTCCACTACTCATCGGTGGCGCAACAACATCGAAGGTTCATACCGCCGTAAAGATTGCGCCCGGCTATGAACAGTCGGTTGTCTATGTGCTTGATGCGTCACGCGCAGTTGGTGTTGCGAGCAACTTACTGTCGGCGAATTTGAAGGCCCCGTTTGCTGCCGAGATCAGAGCGGAGTACCAGAAGATGCGCGAGGCTCATGCGCGTAGCCAAACGCAAAAGAAGCGGCAGCCCATTGCCGATGCCCGTGCCAACAAACTAAAGCTCGATTGGAAAGGTTATAAGCCTGAACGCCCGCGTGTGATCGGCTTGACCGTGTTTGAGGATTATGACCTGGCAGAGTTGACACAACGGATCGATTGGACGCCGTTCTTCCAAACCTGGGAGTTGGCGGGCAAGTACCCTGACATTCTTTCGGATAAGGTGGTGGGTGAAACAGCGCGCCAGCTTTACAACGACGCTAAAGCTATGGTGCAACGCTTGATCGGTGAGAAATGGTTGACGGCCAAAGCCGTGATCGGCCTATGGCCTGCCAACAGCAGTAATGACGATGACATTGAGATTTATGCCGACGATACACGTACCAAAGTGATTGCCACGCTTCGTGGTATGCGCCAACAAATGGTGCGCGGCGATAATGAGCGCGCGAATTTATGCCTGGCCGATTACATCGCGCCTAAATCATCGGGCGTGGCCGATTACATCGGTGGATTTGCTGTCACCACCGGACACGGCGTGGACCAAAAAGCCGTCGAGTTTGAAAAAAACCACGACGACTATTCCTCGATCCTGGTTAAGGCGCTCGCCGACCGCATGGCCGAAGCTTTTGCCGAGCGCATGCACGAACGGGTTCGCAATGAGTTCTGGGGATACGCGGCTGGTGAGGCACTCAGCAACGATCAGCTGATCGCCGAACAATACCGCGGCATCCGCCCTGCACCTGGCTATCCGGCCTCGCCCGACCATACCGAAAAAGTAACATTGTGGACGCTGCTGAATGCCGAGAAGAACGCAGGCATCACCCTGACCGATAGCTTTGCCATGTGGCCTGGTGCTGCCGTCAGCGGCTTCTATTTTGCGCACCCCGAAGCGAAATATTTCGGCGTGGGCAAAATCGAGCGCGACCAAGTCGAAGACATTGCCAAGCGCAAAGGCAAGACGATGGCAGAAATGGAACGCTGGCTTGCGCCTAACCTGAATTACGACGCTTAGTCGGTTTTTCCTTCTCCCGCCCGAAGGGAAGGGAGAAAGCTAGAATGAGGGGTCTTATTGGCGCGACATCATCACCTGCATTGTGACATATCGTGGGTTCCGTAACCCCCTCACCCCGCGCTCTCCCGCACGCGGGAGAGGGTCTGACGATTATTTTTCTTCACCATAGCGCGGCGACCGGCATGAACGCGGATCAGGTTCAGGCTTTCCACTTCAACATCTTCTGACCAAGCAAACGCCCGAATGTGAGCGCGGGCGTCACCATTGCACCGTTGGTGTATGCGTTGCCCGAGGTTGCACCGCCGCCAATGGCTTCACCTGCCGCGAAAAGATTGGGAATGGGTGAGCCATCTGAGCGGATCACACGTAGCGTGCCATCAACCGCCAGTCCTGCAAACGTGATTACCGTCCAACCCGTCATGCGAACTGCATAGAAAGGTCCTTTTGCTAAGGGCACGGGTCGATGGGCACGGCCTTTGGGATCGGTGGTACCCGATGCAATCGCGGCGTTGAAGCTGGCAACACTGGCTGCGAGCCCTTGGGGGTCTACGCCTGCCTTCACGCCGAGCGCATGGAGACTATCGGCTTTCGCAAACATCGGATGCGATCCAAAGGCATCCATGAATTTTTCTTTCTTCCATCTCGGCATGAACGATGTAGGCGCTTTGCTGAGCATTTCTTGATCAAACACCACCCACATGCGCATACCAGGCTGGCGCGCGAGTGCATGTTCGCGCCGGTCGACACTGGGATCATCCTCGCGCATGAAGCGCTCGCCGTGCGAATTAACGTAAATCTCCCAGGGCGGACGGCGTTCAGGATTGCTCATGAAGCCAGAGGCTTGCTCGCTGGGGAAGTTGTCGTCCGCTAACACCGTGCCGAACAATGGATTATACAAATCTCCGCCGCGAACATAGCCGCCCGCACTTAAGCCCAACAAGATGCTTTGGCCAACGTTGTAGGGGTAAGCGATCTGGGTGGTTAAAGCTGTTCCATGCAGGTCTTGGAACATGCGGGGGTTCGCTCCGCATCCGCCAGCCGTGATCACAACATTGCGGCCCATGAAATCTTGCTTACGGCCCGCGTCATCTTCGCATGTGACGCCAACAACGGCCCCTTTGCCATCTTGAATCAAATCAACCGCGCCTGTGCTGAGTGCGAGTGTGACGTTTCCTTTTTTGACAGCGGCGGTGAATAACGGCTCCATCACCTTGTAAATCGTTTTGCCGCCCTCCATGCCCCACTGATAACGCGGCGTTGTGAAATCTTCATGGCCACCACCGAGAACAGGGTGACCATCACGCACCGTATAACCATTCGCCGCGAGCCAATTGATGGTGTCGCCCGCATGATCAACAAACATGCGCGTAAGCACGGGATCAGCAGTGCCGTTATTGATACGCATGTTGTCGGCGTAATGCGCATCAGCGCTATCAACGATGCCCTTGGCTTTTTGAAAGACAGTTCCCGAGCCTGCAATCTGACCGGTGGAACGATCAAGCGTGCCGCCGGTGATGGGCGCTTTGTCGATGACCAACACCTTGGCCCCACGTTCGGCGGCAAAGATGGCGGTTGGCATTCCAGCCGTACCCGCACCAATGACGATGATGTCGTACATCGTTGCAGCTTCTGCGCGGCGCCAAACCGGCAAGACGCTGGTCGCTGCAGCACCCGCTAATCCGCCAAGAAAATGCCGCTTGCTGATGTTAAATGTGCCGAATTTTTCGTCTGATGATGCCGTCATTGGAACCTCCCCGTCCCGTGCTGCCGTGTCCAAGTTTGGCACTTGTGGCGATGGCTGTGAACTGGTTTGCCACATGCCCGGTTTGCTCAGCATGAAGGAGTAACTTGAGCTTGCCCTGTATGCCTCGTTCTTGGCTGTTCATTCGATACATCCTCCTTGCCACAAATCGGCATTATGAAAGATGTCTGGCGAGTCCGTACGGTCCTACAGTCAAAATAATTATATGAACACCAGCCCGGATCGACAACGCAATTTTTGCACAAGATGATAGCCAAAAAGCTGATGAAATTGAGCCATCTCAAGGTATTGCGCCTACAGGAGGGTCGCTTGCACCCCCCCGGGAGACCTGTTACAACGCCGCCCTTCTTGCTAGGCCATCTGGGGTAAACCCCAGGAATATTGACGGTTTAGAAGCGCCCGCGGGGGCGTAGTTCAGTTGGTTAGAACGTCGGCCTGTCACGCCGAAGGTCGCGGGTTCGAGTCCCGTCGCTCCCGCCATTTTTTTCACGTCCGTATTAAGCTTTAACTTAGCCCAGCCTGGCTTTGACCGGTACCACAGCGTTGTTTAGCTTGCAGCCTTTCGAAGAGAGAGTCCGAGAGGAACGCCCGTGAGACCAAGCATATTTTCGCTCATTTGCGCTTTGTTGATAGGGCCTATCACCTGGGCAGCCGAGAAACCCGTCGTTTTGGTTGCAGGCGCAACCGGAGAAACGGGAATATATGTCGTGCGGGCGCTCTCTGAAAAAGGATTTGCTGTCCGTGGCCTCGTCCGTGACACGCAAAAAGCCAAAAGCCAAAATGGCGAACTGGCCGAATGGATTGCGGGTGACGTGCGCAATCCGGCGCAACTCTTGGAGGCTTTCAAGGGCGTCGACTACGCCGTGTCGGCGATCGGCTCTCGTGAAAAGGACGGCCCGAACAATTTCGAAAACATTGACTGGTTGGGCAATCGCAACCTGATGGACGCCGCCAAAGCCGCAGGCGTAAAACATTTTGTGCTGATGACATCGGGCTCGGCTGGTAGTGGTGACTTGAGTGACCCTGAAGTTCAGCGCTTCGGTGCCGGTCGCATATGGAAAGGCAAGGCCGAGGCTTATTTGCGTGACAGCGGCATGCCCTACACGATTGTCGCACCCGGAGGCTTGCGGAACTATGCTGGCAACGAAAAAGGTATTTTGCTGCGTCCACGTTCTCAGTATTCAGTCGGCGTCATCTCACGCGACGATGTAGCTGCGGTCATGATTGAATGCCTGACGAACCCCGCTTGCAACTCTAAAACCATCACCACGATCAATTCCGACACTCTGAAAGCCGAGGCTTGGATATTATCACTATCCGGCCTGCCCAGCGATACACTTGCAACCATTCGCTTAAATAAGACACCCGACAAAACCCAAAGGCCAACACCATGACACGCGACGTCGTTTTTATTTCTGCGGTCCGCACGCCGATTGGAGCCTTCGGTGGCTCACTCAAGGATTTCGCGCCAACGATCTTGGGGGGGCTTTGCGTGAGAGAAGCGCTCGCCCGCGGTCATATCGACCCCAACGATGTGGGAAGTTGCGTCTTTGGCAACGTCATCCATAGCGAAGCCAAAGACATGTATATGTCTCGCGTCGCTGGCATGAACGGCGGCCTGCCGATCAGCACCCCGGCGCTGACCGTGAATCGGCTTTGCGGTTCTGGCTTGCAGGCCATCGTCTCGGCCGCACAGCAGATTTTGCTGAGCGATACTGACATCGCAGTGGCGGGGGGCGCAGAAAGCATGAGCCGCGCCCCCTACACCATGCCCGCGGGTCGTTGGGGCCAGAAGATGGGTGATACCAAAATCATCGACATGATGACGGGCGCCTTACACGACCCCTTTGGCCACGGGCACATGGGCGTGACGGCGGAAAATGTTGCGGCAAAATGGAAAATTACGCGCGACGAACAAGATGCCTTTGCCGTCGAGAGTCACAAGCGCGCTGCAAAAGCCCGCGCTGAGGGGCGATTCAAAGATCAAATTTTAGGGATCGAGATTGAAAGCAAAAAAGGAAAGATCCTGTTCGACCGCGACGAGCACATCCGTGAAGACGCCACACCCGAGGGCATGCGTGGTTTGAAACCTGTGTTCAAAAAAGATGGCTCCGTGACGGCGGGCAATGCCTCGGGCATTAACGATGGCGCAGCAGCCTTGGTGCTGGCCGATGCCAAGATCGCCGCTGCGAAAGGGTTGAAGCCCATGGCGCGGCTGGTTAGTTACGCCTACGCCGCTGTCGAGCCCAGCGAAATGGGGATCGGCCCCATCCCCGCAGTCACCAAGGTGATGCAACGCGCGGGATTGAAAGTCTCGGACATGAGCGTAATCGAATCAAACGAGGCCTTTGCATCGCAGGCTATAGCAGTGGCGCGCGACTTGGGCTTCCCCGCCGACAAAACAAACCCCAACGGCGGCGCCATCGCCTTGGGCCATCCTGTTGGTGCGGCCGGCGCCATTATTACCGTCAAGACAATCTATGAGTTAAAATGCACCGGCGGAAAGTACGGCCTGATCACCATGTGCATCGGTGGCGGCCAAGGCATTGCTGCGATTGTAGAGAATTTAAACTAAGAGTTTAGGCAGATACGGTTTTCAATCCGACAATCCCCACGACGATCAGAGATAAAAAGAAAAGCCGTGCGAGTGAGGCAGGGTCACCAAAGATTATAATGCCAATGATCGCAGTTCCAACCGCGCCGATGCCCGTCCAGACCGCATAAGCTGTCCCCAGCGGCAATGTTTTTACCGCTTGGGCCAGGAGAATGGCGCTGGCAATGTACAACACCGCGAAGACAAGCGAGGGCATCAGCTTGGTGAAGCCATCGGCATATTTCATTGCCGTCGTAAACCCGACCTCGCAGAGGCCCGCAAGCCCCAGTATAATCCAAGCCATGGCCCCTACTCTTCCTGCTTCTCGCTCAGACGCTCGAACAACGTACCGAGGAAAGAGTCGCGGGTCGGGTCGAATGCCGTATAGACCTTGTTGACCGTAGCGGAGTCGTACACGGCATCGGCCATCAGCTTGCCAAGGTCTGCTCGGATCATCCAACTGAACTTGCTGGCGTCTTCGGTGAGGACTGATTTTCCTTCAGCAGGCTTGTTGATAAGGTCGCCTGGACGGATGACTGTGTATTTCAAGCCCGACGCGATCAAGTAATTCTCGGCCTGCTCTTTCAGTGGAATAACTTTGCGCAGCGCAAAGCGCGCAAAATACGGTGTGGCTTGGTAGCTTTCTCCCGGCCCAATCACCGTCACCAAAACAAAGCGCGGAATCTTGGCAGCGACCGCCGCATCGACGGCGTTCTTGTTGCCGGTGAAATCAGGGCGCGTCGTAGAGTCAGCCCCTCCACCGCCAAGTGTTGAAACGACTGCAGAAAAATAAGCCGAAGCAGCAGCTTTTGCGGTCTGCTCGGCGTTCATGGCATCGCCTTCAACAATGTTGACGCCAAGGGCTTTGAGTTCACTAACATCCGACGTTGGCCGCGCCATCACGGTAACTTTCTCGCCCCGCGCCACCAGGTTCTTGACCACTTCAAGGCCCGTCGCCCGATTGCCACCGAATACGATCACGCCTTCGCGAGGAGGCTCGAGGGCCTCGGCTATCTCAACAGGTTTCAGCGGGGCGGCCCGGGGCGGCGGTGGCTGATCGCTCTCCTGTGCTAAAGCCACGTCCCCCAGGCTCAATGTGAATGACGCATAGGCACAGGCAAGAATTCGCGAGGTCATGGTTAATTCCCTAATGATAGACCTGATTTGCCAAGAATTTTCATAGGTCTTGCCTACAGAGTCGAGGGTAAAACAATTGGTGAACACCCCCCTTCTATCTCTGGTTGGCGATATTCCCTTTCCTGGTAGCCATGGGCTAAGGTTGTATAGTTATCGGTCTTGTGATGGACAAAGCCGCTCGCCTAGCGCGGCTGGCATCTCGCAATTTAGGAGCAAATCATGCGCGTACTGAAAACGGTCATTGCTTTCGCAACGGCCATGGGATTGACGGCGTCGGCCTATGCAGCTGGTGAAACTGTTCTGGTCGCGGGGGCCAGCGGCAAAAGCGGCAAACCGCTGATCAAGATTTTAGCGGACCAAGGCTACAAGGTCCGCGCCATGGTGCGCGACAAAGCAAAGGCGGGCGATTTAGGCGCTGGCGTTGAAGTCGTTCAAGCCGATGTCACCGATGCAAGCACATTGGCCGCCGCGTTAAAGGGGGCAACTTTTGTCATCTCAACCATTGGCGCGACCTCGCCAGCACCGCCGAATAATCCAGAAAATGTCGATTTCAAGGGTGTGGTGAGTTTGGTCGATGCGGCCAAAGCAGCCGGAATCAGACACTTCGTCTTGATGTCCTCAATTGGCGCGGGCGACCCGAAACCCGAAACCATGCTGAATAAAGTGTTCGGGATGGTCTTGTTGTGGAAAGGCAAAGGTGAAGACCATCTGCGCCAAAGCGGCCTATCTTACACCATCGTCCGCCCAGGTGGCCTGACCGATTGCGATCCGGGCAAAGTTGGGCTGAAGATTGCTGCGGGTAACGAACCCCTTCAGGGCCGCATCTGCCGTTCAGATACGGGCTTGATCATGGCTGATGCCCTGACCAACAGGGGCGCCAAAGGCAAGACCATCGCAATTATCAGTGATGACAAAGCCGCGCCTGCAGCTTGGAAGGGCGGCTGGGCTGCGATCAAGAAAGACTAAACTTTCTATCAAGCCGATCTGGCTTTTCAACCGGCGCTGCGAGAGACTGCAGCGCCGGTTTTGTTTTGGGGGAAACGTGCGCAAAATCGTAACAACCTTTTTTACTGTTGCTGCGACTTTCCTGTGCCTCAGTAAATATGAAGCATCAGCAAAAGATGTGGTCTTTGTGGCTGGGGCGACGGGGCGAACAGGGTCGGGCATCGTCAAGGGCCTCGCCGCTGATGGTTACGACGTCATCGCAATGGCACGTGACCAATCCAAAGCAAAAGGACAAACCCCCGGTGTGCGATGGGTACAGGGTGATGTGCGCGACATCGACTCACTTCGGCGCGGGATGGCGGGGGCGGCCTATGTCGTCTCAGCTATCGGCGCCACGCAAATTACCGGGCCCAATGCGTCGGAGTTCATCGACTTTTCTGGGACGCGTAACTTAGCAGACGTGGCTAAAGAAATCGGCGCAAAGCAGTTCGTGCTGATCGCCTCGGGGCGTACCGGCCCGCATATTGACCACAGCACGCGCGCCAATGGCGGATATAACCGCTACTTCAAAACCAAAGGCGAGGAATACCTGAAAGCCAGTGGCGTTCCTTACACGATTTTAGGCGCGGCTGGTCTTGTTGAAAAACCAGGAGGGCAAATGGGAGTTCGGTTTTTTTCGCGCATTGAATACGATGCCACAACAAAATCGACCGATGAAATGGTGGTAATTGTGATCCCCGATATTGCTGCCGTGGTCTCATCAGCGCTGAAAGGCCCAACTGCGCGAAACAAGGCATTCGCTATTATGAATGACGTCCAACGCCCTGTCGGTGCATGGCGAAAAGAATTCGCGACGACAGATACGAATTGGCCATAACCATGCAGAGACGTGAGACTCTCGCCCTGCTCTGGAGCCTCGGCCTTACACCGACGCTAATATCATGCGCCCGCGCGCCAAACCCTAAGCCCCAAAGCGGCACTGTGCTGATTGCCGGTGCAACCGGAGTGATAGGCCGAGACATTGCGACCAAAGTGAAAGAAGCCGGGTACACAGTGCGCGGCATGACACGAAGTGTTGAGAAAGCGAGGCGTGAATTCGGGAATATCTATGAATGGGTTGCAGGCGACGTACGAGACCCCGCATCGCTGGCCACAGCGGCAGCAGGGGTCGACCATGTGATCTCAACAATCAATGGGGATGAGCGCACGGGGCCCTTAAGCCCTGAGTTCATCGACTTCGCAGGTAACCGCAATTTGATCGACGCGGCCAAAGCTGCTGGCGTGAAGCACTTTGTGCTGATTTCATCAGCCACGTCCGGGCCGCAAGTCGATCAAAGTCAGAACCCCGTCTCGGGCTATGTCCGTTATTTCAAAACCAAGGCTGAAGCGTATTTACGCGCCAGTGGTCAATCGCACACCATTATCGCGCCAGGGCGTTTGAAATATGAACCCGGCGGAAAGATCGGCATACGCTTGCTCGCCTGCAAAGATTATGAAATCTCGACAACAACAAGTGGCGATATTGGGCTGGTTGTTGTCGATGCCCTCACCAATCCGGCGGCGCGGGGCAAAGCATTTGCACTTAAGAATGATGAAACATTAATTCCAGGCGCCTGGAAAATAATGTATGCCGCGATGCCGAACGAATAGAATCGCAGATAATCACAAAGAGGGGGCGATCTATGTTGAAGGAGTTTCGTGAATTCGCCATGCGCGGCAATGTCGTTGACCTTGCGGTCGGCGTCATCATCGGTGCAGCATTCGGGAAAATCACAACGTCACTCGTCAACGACGTGATCATGCCGCCCATCGGTGTACTTTTAGGTAAGGTCGATTTTTCGAACTTGTTCTTCACCCTTTCCGAGGGCGATTTCGCCAGCGTGAAAGCCGCGCGCGATGCAGGCGCCCCTGTCGTCGCCTATGGCATGTTCATCAACACCATCATCGATTTCACCATCATCGCGTTTGCAGTTTTTCTGATCGTGAAGCAAATGAATCGTTTGAGAGCAGCCGACAATCCAGCGGTCGTTGCCGCGACGGAAAAAGAATGTACAGATTGCACCTCAATGATTTCTATCAAGGCAAAGAAGTGCAAGTTTTGTGGATCTGCGCAGTAATTTACCCAACTGCAACGTAGGTTTTTCCGATGGCATCGGGAACCGCTACAATGCTTGCGGTGCGCTAACCATCACGACACGGCGCACATGCGCTCTAAGCGTCGCGTTGACCATGTTCTTGACCAGAGCAAAGTGGGCGTCGCCGCCCAACAAGCTGCCGCCAACGGCGCAGATCAATCGTTAAATGAACCCTTTGCGACGACTTGCGAAACTGAATCCGCATTGAGGACTTGGCCAACCACCGTGGCCACGCCCATCCCCTTCAGGGCCGTCACATCGGCCGTGGGCCGAGCCATGACAATAACGTCAGAGCCCGTGGCTTGGAGGGCTTTGACGATTTCAATCCCAGTGGCGCGATTGCCCCCAAAGACCAAGATTATAGACGTGATGTTGCGATTTCATCAGAATGGAAGATGTAGCCAAATTCACTGAGCCTCAAAAAAAGAAACTCCATCATCGACACGCAATACTGATGCGCCCGATGATGGAGGTAAGGTCTTAAATCATTGCTCAGGCCAGCCAATCTTGCATGGCCAATCCCAGTTATTTTGGCCCTGCGGGTTTGCCCAATTTCTTTCGCTCTTCGGCGATCTGCTGCATGGATGCCCCGAGTTGCGGGCCTGGCGCCGCCTTCAACTCAACAAATGGAGAGGGCGCAGGCTGCGCCCAAACCTTCCAGATCGGCTCGCCATCGGCGACGGTATCAACCCAACGCGTTTCCCCTTCAGTGCACTTTTGGATGGTTTTGAAGAACAACGTTTTTCCTGGCGTGTTGGGCATCATGGCGAGGAAATGAAAACGGCCCAATTGATCGGTGGGTAAATTTCCCCCGGTCCAGACGATTTCGTCCACAACTTCCGTAATCATTCTGCCACCCTCGCCCGGGCGCGGTTGATCAAGTTTCTTGCGGACCAACGACAATTTCCAACCGGCCTCAGGGGCGGGTGCAATGACACCAATACCATCGGGCACCTTGACGCGAACCTCTGTCGTTGGCGCTAAGCCGCAACCATGCGGCACAGCAAGTGTCATGAATGTCTGAAATCCTGCATTCGCCTCCCACTTCTCCATCACGACATGCGCTGTCGCTGGACCGGATGCCAAAACAGCAAACGCAGACATCGATAATAGTAATTTTTTCATCAAAACCTCCACTTGTTGAATGGGGATAAGGTAACGCAAATAGGCGCGCACAGCGATCAAGATAATCTTATGTTTTGCAACAGTTATGACATGCGTTCATCAAGTGAATTGCGCAGTTTAACGCACCGCGCAAAAGGAACTGGCAGATCATTTCCGACCCAGCCCCTATCGCAACCAAATTCAAAATACCTCAGATTGCTTGATATTAAATAGCTGTTACCCCGATTGATCCGAGCGGGTGAACAGCTAACATCTAGGGGCGCGGCACCACTCGGGTCGCCGCTTCAAATTGTCGGCAAGAAAGGCCCAATTAGAAATGTTCGCTCCCGTCTCCCGCCTGTCTACTCGCCTGCTCACCAGCGCCGCGTTGGTCGTTACGTTCGGTTCTGCCGCGCTGCTTCCTGCCATCGCACAAGCCCAATTGGCTGGCATGCCGACCCGCGACGGAACCCCGACCCTGGCCCCGTTGATCGACAAAGTCGTTCCGGCGGTGGTCAATGTCGCCGTGAAATCCAAAGAAGAGATGGCAGATAACCCGCTTTTAAAAGACCCGATGTTCCGCCGCTTTTTTGATGTCCCCGAGAGCTCGGTTCCGCGCGAGCGTCGGTCGGTGGGGTCAGGCGTGATTGTCGATGCAAAGAATGGCTATATTCTGACCAACCACCATGTCGTTGATGAGGCGACGGAAATCATGGTGAAGTTAAAGGACGGGCGCGAATACACCGCCAAGAAAGTCGGAAGCGACGAAGCGACCGACGTCGCCCTTTTGAAAGTCGAAGGCAAAAACCTGTCGGACCTTCCCATTGGTGACTCGAGCAAACTTCAAGTCGGCGATTTCGTCGTTGCGATTGGCAACCCTTTTGGTCTCGGCCAAACCGTCACCTCAGGCATCGTCAGCGCCATGGGCCGGTCGGGACTCAATATCGAAGGCTATGAAGATTTCATCCAGACGGATGCCGCGATCAACCCTGGCAATTCCGGTGGACCGCTCATTAACCTCAAAGGCGAAATGGTTGGCATGAATACCGCTATTCTCGGCGGTAATGGCGGCGGTAATGTCGGGATTGGTTTTGCTGTGCCAACGTCAATCGTCAAGAACGTTATGGAACAGCTTATACAATACGGCGAGGTTCGCCGCGGACGCATCGGCGTTCAAATTTCCGATCTCACACCTGATCTGGCTAAGAATCTTGGCATTGACCAGAGCGAGGGCGCGGTGATTCAGCGTGTTGAAAAAGACTCTCCCGGTGACAAGGCTGGCCTCAAAGCCGGTGACGTTGCGATCGTGCTCGATGGAAAGCCGGTCAAAGGCTCAAGTGATCTGCGCAACCGCATTGGACTCTCGAAAGTTGAGAGCACTGTCGCATTAACGATCATTCGCGATGGCCAGAAGAAAGAGGTCAAGGTTAAGCTTGAGAAGGCGCCAGAGAAGCAGGAAGTCGCGGCCATTGAAGAACGTGAAGCGCTGCAAGGCGCCAGCTTTGTGAACCCCGAAGCAGGCGACAAATCGAATGGAATTGTTGTCAAAGACGTCCAGCGCAACAGCTCTGCATGGCAAGCAGGTTTACGCGAGCGCGATGTCGTGATCGCCGTAAATCGCAAAGCCATCAAAAACGTCGATGATTTCGAAAAAGCGCTGAAAGATGGTGGGCGTCAAGTCGCGCTATCTGTTAAACGCGGCAGTGAAGATTTGTTCCTGATCATTCAATAAGATTCTAGGCACTCCTCAACGGCGCCAATCGAAAGGTTGGCGCCGTTTTGCTTTTCTAGAACGGATCAGCCACGATTACGCCACCATCAGCCACCAGCGTTTGACCCGTGACGAAGCGTGCCGCGTCTGACGCTAAGAACGCCACCACGCCCGCGATATCCTCAGGCTCTCCGATGCGGCCCAGGGGTGTGCGGGCTGAAAACGCTTTTCCAGCCTCGCCCTGCCAAAGGGCCTCGGCGAAATCGGTCTTGATCAACCCGGGAGCAACACAATTCACGCGAATATTTTTGGAGCCCAGCTCAACAGCGTAATTGCGTGCCAATTGCGCGTCAGCGGCCTTCGAGACGGCGTAAGCACCAATATTTTTACTCCCTGCAAGCCCCGTGATGCTTGACAGCAGAACAATCGAGCCCCGACCCGCTGCTGCCATACCGGGGGCGGTGCGGTTGATCAACGTAATGTTACCGCGCACATTGACAGCCATAATTTTATCGAACGCACGATCCTCGAGATCAGCCATCGGCCCATAGACTGGGTTGGTGGCCGCGTTGCAGACGAGGATGGTTGGCACACCAAGCTGAGCCTCGCAGGCCGCAACCATCTGCTCAAGCTGCGCGCGCTCCCCCACATTGCATGCCACCGCAATCGCTCGACCGCCGGACGTAGTGATCGTTTTGACGACTCCTTCGCACGAGTCGAGGTTGCGGCTTGCAACAACGACGCTGCTGCCTAACTGCGCTAAAGTGATGGCAATGGCCCGCCCAATGCCTCGACTAGCCCCGGTCACAATGGCCACTCGTCCGTCGAGACGAAATAAATCTGCGGTCATGACGGCTTCCAATCCTTGATTAATTTGCCTTGCGCGGTCAGCGTAGCCAACAGCGGTGAAGGCGTCCAATAACCAAAATCATTTCCCAATTCCTTGGCAAATCGTTCCATGCCATTGATCACATTCCGCAAACCCAGAAGATCAGCGTGAAACAGGGGCCCACCACGATAGCGCGGAAAACCATAGCCTGCGACCCAGACGACATCGACATCCACTGAACGCAGCGCAATCCCCTCGTCCAAAATTCGCAACCCTTCGTCGATTAAGGGGTAGATACACCGTGCAACAATTTCATCGTCTGTGATCATTCGTTGTTTGACGCCAAGCCGAGCGGCTTCGGCGCAGATCATCTCGTGAACGGCTCGATCATCGGCGGCCTTTCCCTCAGCGTATTGATAAAAGCCCGCCCCCGTTTTTTGCCCAAAGCGGCCCAAGTGATGGAGTTTATCGCCAATGGCGCAATATCGTGGATCATTTGGGAGGTTTGCCCGGTTGCCTTGGCGCGTGAAAAAACTCACATCGACGCCGGCCAAATCAATCACGGCGCAAGGGCCCATAGCCATACCAAAATCCGTCAGCGCCTGATCCACCTGTGATGGCGTGGCCCCTTCCAATAACAACATCTGCGATTCACGAATGTAACCTTCGAACATGCGATTGCCGATGAAACCAAAACAGACTCCCGACAAGACCGCAATCTTGCCGATCCGCTTGCCAAAACTCATCGCTGTCGCCACGGCGTATGGTGCAGTTCGCGCTCCCCGCACGACTTCTAGCAATCGCATAACGTGGGCCGGGGAGAAAAAATGCATACCCAAAACATCGGCCGGTCGCGTGGTCACCGCGGCAATGTCGTTAACATCAAGTGTCGATGTGTTTGATGCAAGAATGACGCCCGGCTTGCATACGCCATCAAGCTGACGAAACAAGCCTTGTTTGACTTTCATGTCCTCAAAGGCCGCTTCAATGACAAGATCGACTGTGGCCAAAGACTCAAGCTGCGCTGACGTTGAGAGTCGTGCGAGCCGCTCGGCCACGCTCGACTCTGAAAGGCGTTTCTTCTCAATGTGGCGTTGATAAATCTGCTGAACAGCATCAGCGCCGCGCACCAGAAGTTCATCCGTGCGATCAACCCAACGCACTTGAAAACCAGCATTTAAGCACGCCACGACGATGCCGCGACCCATGGTGCCCGCGCCGATGACACCGATAGTATCGAGATGGCGCAACCTGGTGTCTTGCGGGATGTCGGGGATGCGTCCCACCTCGCGCTCGCCAAAAAACAAATGACGCAGCGCGCGCGACTGATCCGAGGCCTTAAGCCGGTTTGATATCTCGGACTCTATTCTCATCCCCTCGTCAAAGGGTTTGAGTGCTGCTTCTATCGCGTCAATGGCAGCTAAAGGTGCTTCAAATCCGCGTGATTTCTTGGCCATGGCTTTGCGTTGCGCATCGAAGATTGCAACAAGATTGTTCGAAGCCAGAGCGAGCAGGCTCGTGCGACGAATGGAACCGGTACTCGCGATACGCAAGGCCGCTGATATAGCAGTATCAAGCAGATGGCCTTCCGCTATCTCTTCAATGGCCCCCACTTCTCGTGCTTCAGGCGCTGAGACATGACGTCCAGAGAGAATCCATTCTAGAGCGCGCTCAAGCCCAATAAGCCGCGGAAGCCGTTGTGTGCCCCCTGCCCCCGGAATCAGGCCCAGGTTGATTTCGGGTAGGCCGATCTTCGCGTCAAATGAGGCAACACGATAGTGGCACCCTAGGGCAATCTCAAAGCCGCCCCCTAAGGCTGTGCCGTGGATAGCCGCGACGACAGGAACCACCATCGCCTCGATGGTAGCGGTCACCTCAGCCAAAAGTGGCGCACGCGGTGGAGCATCAAACTCGCGGATATCTGAACCCGCCATAAACGTCTTGCCTGCAGCGAAGATTACCACGCCCCTCAAGTTGGGTGCCTTCGTCGCGTCATGCAACACCTGAATAAGGCCTGCGCGGATTGCATAATTGATCGCATTAACTGGCGCATGATCAATTGTGATCACTGCAATTTTATCGTGCCAAGATAATGAAACGTGTGAGCTCATATGGGTTGCAGTTCTCAGTCTTACTTCGTGAACAAAGACATGCCTCGCTGCACGGCTGGGCGTGCCTCGATCTGTTTAGCCCAGCGATGAATATTCGGGTAAGGCTTCAATCCGTTGGGAAGGCGCTGGCTTGAGGTTGCGGCGACAGGGTAGGCGTTCATGTCGGCAATCGAGTATGAGTCTCCAACAAAATACGATCTGCCATCGAGGTGGTCATTCAGCGTCCCGAAATCCTTCTCAGCTTCCGATACAAAATAGTCAATGGCGCCGCGTATTTTGCCCGGCACAACATTGGCAAACATGTATTCCCCTCGGAATAAGGGACCAATATTTGTCGAGACGAAGGACAACCATTGTTGCACTTCGCTGCGATGGCGTGGGTCAGTTGGAACAAACTGCCCAGTTTTGGCGGCAAGATATTCGAGAATCGCAATGGTCTCGCAAACGGCGAAGTCACCACCTGGCGCATCACGATCCACAATGATGGGGACGCGGGCAAATGGGTTCAATTTCTTGAACTCTGGCGTGCGATGCGCTCCTCCATACAAGTCCATCAAATGAGGTTGATATGGTAGCCCGCATTCCTCAAGCATGATGTGGACTTTCTGTCCGTTCGCCGTCGGCACGGTATATAAATCGATCATACGCCTACACCCTTAACCCACTAACTGTTCTGGGATCCCATCATCTCACGGACACGGGTAACGACAGTCCCGACACTCAATTCCGCGATTGATCGTACTCCGTCTACCAACGGCGCATCAACAACACGAGCGTGCGGGCTCCAAGGGCCATAATGTTGAGGGTTGGTCGGACCAAAGAGCGCCAGCGTCGGCACATCGACCGCAGCCGCGATATGCGTAAGCCCCGAATCATTTCCGATATAAAGTGTGGCGCGTGCCAGAACAGCTGCGACCACCAGCAAATCAGGGTGACCGGTCAATAATACCAAAGCCTCAGCAGGAACTACTTTTATCAAAGCCTGGAATTGGGTTTCCTCGCCAGGCCCCGCTACTAGCAGCACACGCCAGCCCTCGCACGGTGCGCCAGGCGCCCGCACCGTGCTAACCAAATTCGCAAAGTTCTCGGCACTCCATGTCTTCTCAGGGCGCGCCGCAATCGGCGCAATCACTAATGTGCGTGCATCCTCGGGCAAAATCTCTGCAGCACGTGCGTGCTGAGAGTCGCTGATCCAGAGATGGGGGTTGAGAGGAGCGGCCAGACCGATGATCGAGGGAAGCCAAGCAACCCGATGTTGAGTTTGATCGGTGCGGCCCAAAATGCGGCGTTGTTTCGCAAGGACGGTATAGGCGGTAAGTGAACGGCGCAAATCAACGACCAGGCCCCACGACTGGCCCACAACCTGTAGCCACAAGCTCAACCAATGCAAGTTCAGCAGACGTTTTGGCAATGAGATAACGCGAGTGAGGCCCGGCACGTTTGCAAATAAAGTCGCGGCCAGCGGGCCACAGACCACTGTAATCTTTGCATCCGGATGACGCCTGATCAATTCGCTCAGTACTCCGGTCGACAGCACCGCATCACCGATGCGCGTCCAAGAAATAAAAAGAATATTCACGATAGGGCGGGTTGAGGTTGAGATGCTGCTTCCGCTGGCCCGCCCACCAGGGCATCGAAATCGGCAGCGACCAAATCCCAGGTGCGGCGGCGCGTGGGCGCAGATGCTGCTGCACTGAGGTTTTGGTAGACGTTGTCATCGCGCAGAATTTGGAGCGCCACATTGCCGAATGCCATAGCATCTGGCACCAAGAAGCCAGTTTCCCCATTGATCACGTGTTCAGCCGCGCCGCCGACCATGCGCGCCACGGCTGGCAATCCGGCCACTTGAGATTCCTGCAATGTCCAGCACGCGACATCTTGCGAGAAGCTGGGGTAAAGATGCACACGTGAGGATCGATACACTTCGGCCATGCCGCGATCACTGCGGGGCTCGACAATCACGATATTTTTATCGGCAACGCTCTGAACGAGATCAAGGATGGGCTTCATTTCCGCGGAGAGGTCCTCGCCCTTGGTTCCCTTATGCAACGCCGCAGAGTAAACGGCCATACGCGCCTGAGGCAGCTGGGGGTGAATGATCTTTGTCCAGATGTCCACCAACCAAGCGAGCCCTTGTTGCGGATGCGTTGTCACCACGGCATGCGGCGGTGGAATGGTCGGGGCCGTTACCGGGTGCGAGGCTGAATCACCCCCAAGCTCGGGGAATGGATCGATCTCAGTGGTCTCAACTTCATAAAAAGGACTGCGCACACCTGGCGCAATTACGGCGGTCGGTGAAGGCCCTTTGTAACCCGAGACTTGCGACGGACTGATAAATACGACTGTTGGCTTCAAGGAATCGAAAAAATCGGTTACGCCCTGTGTATTGAGATAGTCCGCGGGGCCCGTGACCCAGAGAAACCTTTTTTTTGCCTGGCGGACCGTTCCGAGTAAGCCAGGCTTACGAAAGGCAATCACAACATCAGCCTCTGTTGTGATCTGGGGGTCATCGATGGGCCGCCACTTCGCGCCTTCGCACCAGGTGGGATACTGAATACGATTGAGCACAGTCACGCTGTGGCCGCGCCGCACCAGCGCGCCGCCAAGGCTAGCAAAAGCCTTCTCAGCGCCGCCTAAGGGGCGTCGGGCCGACGTATAACCGTCGAAGGCGATGGAATCATCGATCAATACATAATGCATGGAGCGGAGTTATAGCGGGCCTGAGCCTGAGGGGAAAGCACCCCATGGTACTGCAATGTGTAAATTGTTGCAGAAGCGACACTTGCGCGTACACGGCCCTTGCTCCATATCCCAGGACTTGTACAGCGAGTGAGATTTTAATTGAGCACACTTTATTCTTCCCACCTTAAGCATCGCGCGCTAATCGCGGTCAGCGGCGATGACCGCGGCACTTTCTTGCAAGGTATGGTGAGCAATGATGTGCGTCGCGTTGAGGCTGGTTTGGCGGCCTGGGCTGCATTCCTGACGCCGCAGGGCAAATTCCTCCATGAATTTTTTATGTTCAGCTTGGGCAATGCGATCTGTCTGGAGTGCGAACGCGAGCGCCGCGACGACCTGATGACGCGGCTGTCGAAGTACAAACTGCGGGCCAAAGTGTCGCTTGAGGCCATCGACACACTCAGCGTAGGCGCAGCCTGGGGCCGCAATGTAGAAGCCACGTTTGGTTTGCGCGCTGAGCCAGGCATGATCGCCCCTCTGGGCGCTGGCGTGGTGTACACCGATCCGCGGTTACCCGATGCTGGAGTGCGCTGGTCTTTGCTGGCGGACAACGCATCATTGGTGTTGAATGAATTAGGCCTCAGCGAAGCAAAGCCCGAAGACTACGATGCCGTTCGCTTCAGCCTCGGCCTGCCTGATGGCAGCCGCGACATGGAAATTGAGAAAGCCTTGCTGCTGGAAAACGGCTTCGATGAACTGGGCGGCGTGGACTATAAAAAAGGTTGCTACATCGGCCAAGAACTAACGGCCCGTACCCATTATCGCGCGTTAGTAAAAAAACGCCTGATGCCCGTGCGCATCGACGGCCCCACACCACCGTCTGGCGCTCCGCTCACTGTCGAGGGGGAAAACGCAGGCGAAATGAGAAGCGCGCACGACGGTACTGGCTTAGCGCTGATCCGCCTTGAGGCATGGCGCAACGCCGCCGACGGAATCCTGCGTTGCGGCGCATCACACGTGACACCACAACCCGCAGCGTGGATGAAACTGGGCGCGGAGTAAATTATTGCGCTATTGCGATGAGCCTTTTTGCTGCGGTGCAGAAAAGTTGCGCGGCTGATTTATCTACCCCGCCAAAGCCGCTTGGGCAGCTGCCAAGCGCGCCACCGGCACACGATAGGGCGAGCACGACACGTAATCCAAACCCGCCTTATGGAAAAAATGGATGGAGGCCGGGTCGCCGCCGTGTTCACCGCACACGCCGACTTTGAGGCCCGGGCGTGCAGCCCGGCCACGCTCGGTGCCCATGGTAATCAACTGCCCGACACCCTCTTGATCAAGGCTGGCGAAGGGGTCTTTTTCAAAAATACCTTTGGTGCAATAAATTTCAATCAACGGCGCGCAGTCATCACGTGACAGCCCAAGAGTTGTTTGCGTCAGATCGTTCGTTCCAAACGAAAAGAAATCGGCGGACTGGGCAATCTCGCCTGCTATCAATGCGGCCCTAGGGATTTCAATCATGGTTCCAACCAAGTATGGAACACTCACTTTCGCGGCGTCAAACACCGCCTTGGCGGTGGCATCAACGACTGCTTTCATCAGGTCGAATTCTTTTTTGTTGCCAACCAACGGAATCATAACCTCTGGCAGTACAACCTTACCCGCTTGTGAAACTTGAACTGCAGCTTCAAAAATAGCGCGCACTTGCATCTCATAGATTTCAGGATGCGACACACCCAAGCGGACACCACGATGCCCCAACATCGGGTTGCTCTCGTGCAACTTCACCAACAGATCGCGCACCGATTCAACAGACACACCGCTGGCTTGCGCCACTTCGGCAGCCTCGGCCTCGGTCTGTGGCAAGAATTCGTGCAAAGGTGGATCAAGCAGTCGGATCGTCACGGGCAACCCATCCATGATCGAAAAGAGTTTTACAAAATCGCCACGTTGATGAGGCAGCAATTTGTCCAGTGCAGCACGGCGTCCGCCCGCGTCTTTGGCCAAAATCATTTGGCGGATGCTTAAAATACGTTCGGGGTCGAAGAACATATGTTCGGTGCGTGCCAGACCAATGCCTTCGGCACCGAATTTGCGGGCCGTCTCGGCATCGAGCGGAGTCTCGGCGTTAGCACGCACTTTCAAAAGGCGAATTTTATCGACCCACGTCATGAGGATGGCAAAATCGCCTGTCAGTTCAGGTTGGATGGTGGGCACTTGGCCCAGGAAAATCTCGCCGGTCGCGCCGTCCAATGTAATAATATCGCCTTCCAACAAGATTTTATCACGCACGCGGAATGTCTTGGCCTTGGCATCGATTTGAATGTCGCCCGCACCGCACACACAGGGCGTACCCATGCCACGGGCCACCACAGCCGCATGGCTGGTCATGCCACCACGCGTGGTGAGAATGCCTTGGCTGACGTGCATGCCGCCAATGTCTTCGGGGCTGGTTTCGCGACGCACCAACACAATGCGCTCGCCGCGTTTGTGCCAATCTTCAGCATCTTCGGCGGTGAACACGATGCGGCCCGAAGCGGCACCAGGTGAAGCCGGTAACCCGCGCGATAACAATTGGCGTGGTGCTTTGGGGTTCAAGGTCGGGTGCAGTAACTGATCAAGCTGCGCGGGGTTGATGCGCTTGACCGCTTCGGTTTCAGAAACGATTCCCTCGTTGACCATATCAACCGCAATCCGCAAAGAAGCCTTTGACGTGCGCTTACCATTGCGGGTTTGCAGCATCCAAAGTTTGTTCTTCTGGATGGTGAATTCCATGTCTTGCATATCGGTGTAGTGGCGCTCGAGTTTCTCGCGCACCCCAACCAATTGCCGGTACATTTCGGGCATCGACTCTTCCATGGCTGGCAAGTTGGAGCTTTGCGCATTTTTGCCAGCGATTGTGATTTGCTGCGGCGTGCGAATGCCCGCCACCACGTCTTCGCCTTGAGCATTGACCAAGTATTCGCCGTAAAACAAATTTTCACCGGTCGAAGGATCGCGCGTGAAGCACACGCCCGTGGCGCAGTCGTTGCCCATGTTGCCAAATACCATGGACTGTACATTAACGGCTGTGCCCCAGCTTTCTGGGATGTCTTGCAGTTTGCGGTACGTAATGGCGCGTTGGTTCATCCAGCTTTGGAACACCGCACCAATGGCGCCCCACAATTGTTCGTGCACATCTTGCGGGAAGGGGCGGTCGAGTTCTTCTTGAACTTTGGCTTTGTAGGCGGCGACGAGTTTTTTCAAATCATCGGCGTCTAATTGCGTATCGAGCGCAACACCTTTGTCTTCTTTGGCGATCTCGAGCAGATGTTCAAAGTTGTAGTGATCGCAGCCCAGCACCACGTCAGAATACATTTGGATAAAGCGACGATAGCTGTCGTAGGCAAAGCGCGGATCGTTAGCTTGCTTGGCCAACCCTTCGACGGTGTCATCGTTGAGCCCTAAGTTGAGGATGGTATCCATCATGCCCGGCATCGAAGCGCGCGCGCCCGACCGCACGGAGACGAGAAGCGGGTTCGTGACGTCACCGAATTTAGTGCCAATCAAATTTTCGATGGTGGCTAGCGCAGTCTCCACCTGCCCACGCAAGTCGGCGGGGTAGTTTTTATTGTTGGCGTAAAATTGCGTGCACAGTTCGGTGGTGATGGTGAAGCCCGGCGGCACCGGCAAACCAATGGCGCTCATCTCGGCCAAGTTGGCACCCTTGCCGCCCAGCAAGTTTTTCATATCCGCGCGCCCCTCGGCTTTACCCGCACCAAAGGCATAAACCCACTTGCCCGGCGTGCCCGCGGGCACCGCGCCTTCGCCCGAAGGGTAAAGGTCGGGGCGCAATTCCTGGCGCGTGACTTTGCCATCGGTGGCTTTTTCCACGGCCAGAACGCGTTCAGCCGGAACCCGGTCCCACTGGCTGATAGCCTGGGACGTGACATTGATGGCCCGGGCCAATGAAGCGACGCCGCCGGCCTGATTGATGGCCAGTTCTAAAGCTGTATCCCGCATCGGAGCCCCGTTTGGTAAGGAAAGCCGGGTAGCTTTCAATAGACGTAAGCTCATAGCGTCGGTAAGCTGGCAATGAAAGCTAAATATCAATAAACTAAAGTATTGGGCTGATTTCTAGCCAGATTTGGTAAGCAATACCCGTAAGCTAGCCTAAAGTGTAAGAAAAATGGCGATCCCTAAAGGGCCGCCATTGGCATCCGATTAGCGCCAGACAGCGGCTAGCCAGACCCGCCTGCCCCCCCCCTGTGGGGAGGGGGGGGGCTCTCAGTTTAGTTTCCTGCTGTTCTTTCAAAGCGCGGCTTATCCATCACCACACCCTGTATCCCTCCCCATCGAGACCATAGTCCTCGGGCACGCCTGAAAGGCGTGGCCCGTGGGGGAGGGAATGCAAACAGCGAGTGCTTATATCGTTCAGCAAACCATAAAAATGGTGCAGCGCTGAATAGTGTTCGGCGGACGGTAGAAATTTTTACTCAGCCAACACGCAGGTGATCATTTTGTCGGCATCCAGCATATCGGTAATTTTGATCTTCACGCCGAGTTGGTCGGCGTAGCCATACAGCCGTGGTTTGAACCAAATATCGTGGATGTCTTGCTCGGTCATGTCGAACTGGCCGATGCGCGTGCCCATATCAAGCACTAAGCCAAAGGGGCTTTTCCAGGTGCGCTTACCATTTTCAGAATGGTAGGTAGCGACCATTTGATAGAAGCAACTGGTGCGCTCGAACATGGCGATCATCGCTAGTTCTTTGTTGCCCGACTGCTCGATGCTTTTTTTCACGCGCGTTAGCATCGGGCTCATGGTTTCTTGATCGTCCTCGATCATTTCTTTGAGCAAGCCATGATTTTTAGCGAACTGAATGTGCGACAGGTGCGACTTCACCACGGCGTCATTAAATTCGTGCACATAGGGCATGGTGTCCATGAAGGTTTTCATCAGTACGCCCACGGCTTCACCAAATTCGCGCTCGCGACCTTCGATGCCCGACTTCATTGCAACGGTGGGATTGGGCCGACCGTTGCCGCCCACGGCATGAGCACCAACACCGGGCGGCAGATCTTTGGCTTTATCTGGGGCATCAAACGCAGGTTGAGGATAAATCGCAAAAGTCATGGCGGCGGCTCCTTCTTCACTTCGCTGACGATTCGAAGCTCAAAATTAGCCGGGAAAGCAGACAAATCATAGGCCTAGGCCCTTCCAACAGGGCTCGATTTCAGTTACGCCCACCATGAGGATAAGCCGCGAAACAGTGGCATAGACAGCAAACCGATGACATCGCCGATGGACCTTACATCTCTGCGCTTGGGCATCCACGGGCCGCTTGCTGAATGGCTTGAATTCAACCGCACCGGCGCCTTTACCTCGCCTGAGCTGCTGGGCTTGATCGCGCCCTTCCCGCCGCTGCCGCGCATGATCATCACCACGGGATTAACCGAACCAAAGGACTTTGCTTCGCACGGCTACGATATTTTAAAGGCCTTGAGTGAGGCGAGCCCCACGCCTTTGTCGGACTTTCACGATGTACTTGATTTTGGCGTGGGTGTCGGGCGATTAGCGCGGATGTTCAAAGGATACCGCGGCCGTTACACAGGTGTTGACGTCGACGCTCGCAATGTGGCGTGGGTCGATCGCGCGCTTAGCCATGTCAAAGCGGTGCTGACAAAGCCGCGAAAGACTTTGCCTCTCACGTCTCAACAATTCGATCTGATTATCTCGGTCTCGGTTTTTTCGCACATGAGCGAACGCGACCAACTTTTTTACCTCGCGGAACTGGCGCGCCTCGCAACACCCGGAGCTATCGTTTTGCTCACAGTTCATGGGGAGCGCGCGCTGCAGCGCGCCGAGACCGAAGATCGTATTTATAAAATGCTGGAAGTCTCGGCCAGCGCGATCAAGGATGCGCGTCAATCATTCCAGCGCGGCGGCTTTCGGTTCATTCGGCAGTGGTTTGGGCATTTGAATAATTTGTTTTATGCTTATGGCATTACTTTTATCTCTGAAAATTATGCTCGCCGAGTTTGGTCAAAATACTTTGACGTGATATCGATACGCAGCGGCGCGATTCACGATTTTCAAGACATTATTGTATTGCGTGCGCGCTAAAGATTTTGATCGACGTTGAACGCCAGACGATTGAGCGAGACGAAAGCAAAGTTGTGAACACTCCCCCACCCAACAAATCAGTTACCAGTGCCTGCCCTGTGTGCGGCGATACAGCGCAGCTTAAGCTGCTATGCAAGGTCGATGCATTTGACATCAAGGCATGCGGCGTTTGCGAAACGGAGTATGCCGACTCCATGCCCAGTGCGTACGAGCTGAAGCAATACTATGACCGTCGCGAATGGTTTGAGGGTGGCGAGCCGGGCGGCTACCAAAATTACGATAAACAAACCGAGTGGTCGCTTGATTTAGTGACGTCGCTGCTCGCGGAGTTTCCCGGCGGCGCTGAGCGGTCGGTGTTAGATATCGGTTGTGGCTACGGCACCCATTTGGCGCTGGCCGCCGAGCGCGGCTGGAAATGCTTCGGCGTCGAGCCCTCGAACCACGCGCGGGGCATCGCCAAACAAAGATTGGGCGGACGGGCGTTTGTGGTTGAAGACACAGCCGAGCTGATTCCGCACGAATTTGATCTAGTGCTGATCCTTGACACCATCGAACACCTGCCCTCGCCCTACGCGTTGCTCTACAGCCTGTTTTCGATTGGCGCGATCACGGCCAAAACGCGCGTGGTGATTTCAACGCCCAATGCCGGGTCGGCTGACGCCAAACGCGATCCGGCCACATGGGCCTACCGTCATCCGCCATCGCATTTGGTATATTATTCCGAGCGCGCGCTGACATATTTGTTGCAGCATCTGCACTTCACCACCATCGATATTCGCGGCACCGGCCCCGACAACGCCGGATTATTGGCCAGCGCCTCAGGCAGCGATTTTACCGATTTCATGCGCGAACGCTATGTGCCGGGCACCTGGTCCAAAATCGCCGAGTACGAACACGTGCCGCGTTACGCACTAGCCAAAGATGTCGTGAAAGGAAAAACCGTTCTGGATTTTGGTTGTGGCACGGGGTACGGCGCTGCAAAACTAGCCACTCAGGCTGCATCCGTGACGGGCCTTGATATTGATACGGCTGCCATACGATGGGCCTCAGCCACGCACCGCAATGACAATCTCAAATTTGTTTGCCTGGCCGATCTTGGTGCATCGCTGCCGGCGGCATCGTTTGACGTGGTCACCTGCTTTGAAATGATTGAGCACGTGGATCACGAAACACAAAAAGCCTTGATCGCTAGCTTTGCGCGGCTGTTGAAGCCCGACGGCGTAATGTTGATTTCCACACCCAACCCCGAGACAACAAAACTCTATGGCGCTAACCCGTACCACATTCGTGAAATGAATGAGGCCGAGTTACATGATCTGGTGTCGCCGCATTTCAGCGCGGTCCAGATCTTACGCCAACATGTGCGCGCCGGGGTCACGTTTGAACTCGGCGATAATAACGCAGCACTCAGGTCATCGTTTATCTCGGAGGCACATTCGACTTCGCCCGATACGGCGTTGGCCTTTATTGCTGTTTGTGGACAAGCATCGCTTGCCCCGCACCAACTAGCCAGCGTGTTTTTTGATCGCGGCGTTGATTACATCTCGACGTTCATGAGCACGCAAAACACGCTGACCAGAACGCGCCTCGATTTATATTTGCAATCGGAAGTGTCGGCTAATTACCAGGGCCAGGCGCAGAAGTATGAATCCCTCGCCAAGGTATACGAAAAGCAAACATCAGAATTTGTAAAGCAGATCGCAGCTTACGAAACACAAACCATCGCCTTCCAACAGCAAGCCCAGCAGATCGCAGCTGAGATCGCTCAGACCCGCACTGAACGCAACCTCGCACTTCATGAACGCGAACAAGCTAAGGCCGAAACACAAGACGTACGGATGGCTTATCACCACCTGTCGCAACGGCGCGACATTGAGCTCTCAAGCCCGCGCTTTTTGCTGCGTCAGGCCTATGCAGCGATCAAGGCACGAATTCAGCAACAACTTGCCCGGCCGCCAACTAAAGTTGAATTTGCCAGTCAAGAGGCTGTGACCCATGAAGCATTAGCGGCTTTGATGGCGCACCCCCCAACCTTGGCTGGCACGAAAAAACCTTTCGCGTGTTCGCTAGTCATCCCTACCAAAAACGGCGGTGATTTGTTCAAGACCGTGGTGGCCGGGCTACAGCGCCAAACCATTTGGCCTAACGTAGAGTTCATCATTGTCGACTCAGGGTCCACTGATGACACAATCGCTATTGCCAAAGCAGCTGGCGCAGAATGCTACACAATTCCGCCGTCCGAGTTTAATCACGGCTCGACGCGCGACTTTGCCATTGGAAAAGCCAGCTCGAATAAAATTGTGTTGACGGTTCAAGATGCGACGCCGCTTGACGTACAGATGATAGAAAAATTGTTATCGGCGTTTGAGGACCCTGAGGTTGTGGGCGCCTATGGGCGCCAAATTCCGCAGCCCGACGCCGACGCCATCACCAAGCGCAATCTCAACACCTGGCTCACGGGCCGAACTGTTCGCGAGGTGCGCGCTTTGCCCGACCCTGCGGCTTACGACACATGGCCACCAATGGAACGCTACTTGGCCAGCAACTTCGATAACGTGTGCTCGGCCATTCGGAAATCCGAATGGGAAGTACGTCCCTTTGGTCGTGTGGACTTTGGCGAGGACATTGAATGGGCGCAAAGCGCGCTCATACGCGGACGGCGCATCGTGTATGAACCCACTGCAGCAGTTGTTCACTCGCATGATCGCCCCATCGCCTATGAATACAAACGCACCTATGTTTGCCATCGCAAGCTCAATCAGTTATTCGGCCTGCACATGGTGCCAACGCTGGGCCGAGCCGTTCAAGGCTGGCTGCATATGATGATCTCTGACATGGGTTACACGATGCGCGCCAAAGTGCCGCTGGCCACAAAGATCAAACTGTTGGCGAAGCTGCCCGCGCTCACGGCCATGCAAATCCTTGGCCAGTATCAGGGTGCGAAAGACCATCTCGACAAATCGCAAAAGAAAATCAGCGGCGTGTAATTTCAGAAATTTGTGAATCCTTTGAAGATCCTTCTCACCGTTCACCAATTTCTGCCCGAATATTTCTCCGGCACAGAAATTCTCACCTACAGCGTTGCGCAAGCCCTGATCAAAGCTGGTCACGAGGTTTGCGTGTTCACCGGCTTTCCGGCCCGCACACACCTACCCGATGCCCAGCGTTTTGATACTTACGATCTTGATGGAATGAAGGTTCACCGTTTTTATTACGCCCATGTGCCCATGGGTGAGCAAGCGGTCGTTACCGAAATTGAGTACGACAATAGGCTCACGGCACGCTACTTCACTGGATTGCTGGAAAGTTTTGCACCGGACCTGGTTCATTTCTTTCACCTCAGCCGCCTGGGTAGCGGACTGATTGACGCCACGGTCAGCGCCGCGATCCCTGCATTTTACACGCCGACAGATTTTTGGTCGGTCTGCCCAACAAGCCAGTTGCTCCTCGCCGGCGGCAAGGTGTGCGCAGGCCCTTCGGCGACCGGTGGTAACTGCGTGCGACACGTGGCTGAGCTAACGCGCGGGGCTGCTGTGAAACGCGTGAGCAAACTTGTTCCCGACTGGGCGGTCGAATTGGCCACGCGCCTAACCGCAAACGGTATCTTGCCGAACTACCCCATGAGTTCAGAGATTGCGGCCATGTCGCGGCGAAGACCTTTCGTTGTAGAGCGCTTGAACTGGCTATGCCGGATTATCTCGCCGACGAAACTGATGACCGGCGTGTTGACCGCTAATGGCGTCGAGCCCAAACGTATTACGCAGTCGGCTTATGGAATCGATATGCAGGCCTATAACGCCAGCACTGTTGAACCTTTGGGCGTACGAGTACTGACAATTGGTTTTATTGGCACGTTGGCGCCGCACAAAGGCTGTCATGTTTTGATTGAAGCCTTCCGCAAGTTAGACGTCGCAAAAGTGCGTCTCAAAATTTATGGCAACCTCGCGGACTTCCCTGACTATGTAACCCGCCTGCGCACGATTGCCGCTGGGGCCGATAACATCAATTTTTGCGGCACATTCCCCAATGCCGAAGTCGCCAATGTTATTGCGACGTTTGATCTGCTTGTAGTGCCGTCGCTGTGGTACGAGAATACTCCGCTGGTGGTGTACTCGGCCCTGGCGGCCAAGCGTCCGGTGATTGCCTCGCATTTTCCTGGCCTCGCTGAAGCCGTGACCGACGGCGAAAATGGGTTGCTGTTCGAGCCCGGTAACGTTCAAGCATTGGTGCAGGGGTTTGCCAAACTTCTGGCAGAGCCAAATTTGATTGCGCAACTCAGCCAGAACTGCCGCCCGCCCAAATCGTCTGTGCAGTATGTCGATGAATTGCTGGCCATCTATGCACAGTATTTGGGCGCAAGCCACAAACCGCAAATCCCGCAAGCCGCCAGATTATTCGAGCAACTCGAGCAGAGCACAGGTCAGGGATATATCGCCGGATGGGCCGTGATTGCTAATGACGTGCCTGCGCTTATTGAAATTCTCGCCGACAGCAAAGTGTTATCGCACACCACACGCTTTTTGCCCCGGCCGGATGTTAAAGCTAGTTTTGCGCGCCAGGGCGTATCGTTTTCATCCGACAATGTTGGATTTGTGGTGAGCTTAACCAAGCCTTTCGATCGCAATGATTTAAAAATGCGTGTGAGTGGCAAAGACGGCGTGACGGCTGAGTTTGATCTGGGCGCCGTTGCCCCAGGATCATCAGCGCAATTTCCCACAAATTGCTATGTCGGGATTGATCAAGAACAGCAGCCGAAAAGTTAACGCACTTCTTTGGCAACGTGCGCGATGCACATCCAGTTAATCGTGTCTTCAGGGTCGGGATAGCGACGGTCGAGCCACAGTGCGGCGCGATTGATCAATCGAAACAGCCATGGCCGATGCACACGGCGCTCACTCAATGTATTCAACAAAATTTGGCCCAGCAGGGCATACACGCCGCCCGTGCCATCGAGGTGATCGACAATAAAACCTGCACGCTGCAACAGCGCGGTGATGCCAAAACGCGTAAAGCGCAAGTAGTCGTGGGGCGTTTCATGATGGCGCCACTGCATCGGCACGGTCAGAATCAAAAAGCCATCGGGCGCCAAAAGTCGGCGGCATTCTTGCAGATAGAAATTCGGATCGGACACGTGCTCCAACGTCTGTGACGAAAGAATGGTATTCACCGCCCCGTCCGCCAAAGGGACGGGCTTATCAACCTCGAGCGTGACGTCCAGCGCACGACCTGGCATAGGGCACACATCGGCGGCCACATAGCGCACTACTTTGGTTTCAAACAACTCACGATACGGCTGACCGCCCGCGCCAAAATCGAGCAACGTCCCATGCGCCACTGGCAACGCCCGTGAGATCATCCAACGGTGCAGAAAACTCAGCACAATATAATGATGGTCGTGATCACTCAGCTGCATATTGCAGCGCCGCACAAGGTCATTCATGTTGTCTTTCATTTCTACCATGGGTAGCATGAGTATATTGCAAACGTCAAAGTGCGCTAGAAAATCCTGAGCATCAGAATCGCGTAAAATGCGACACCTACTTGCAAAATGCCACACTGTTTCGATGCGACAATTTGATAACATGGTGTCGGTCCGGCCGCGCCTCGTCATAGTAAAAACGTTTTAACTGAAGGTTACATCTATTTTTGAAATTTACCATTACCGAGAGCATGAATATGTCAAACGAAGCCACGGAGAGAGAATTAAAAAAGACAATTGATTTATGGTCGCAAAAAGCAAGCCCAGAGGACCTGCTTCGCAGAAAGAACTTGAGTTGGATGAATCATCCGCGCGTCGAAAAAAACTACATCAACAAAAGAATCAGTGGCTTTGAGAGTAAAAACTGGCTGGAACACTTTAAGCTCAAGTACGCTGCTCAGCCATTTACTAAAGTGGCCTCGCTAGGGTGCGGGGCGGGCGGCCTCGAACGCCACGCCCATTATCTTGGCATCAGTCAAAAAATTGACGCCTTTGATATCGCTGACGGTGCAATTAAAATCGCAAAGCAAGAAGCCCATAATATGGGCATGGCGCAGAGCATTCACTACGAGTGCTGTGACATAAGCACTATTCGTCTCTCTCCCCAGACTTATGATGCTGTTTTCACAAGCCAATCAGCGCATCATTTCGAAAGTTTAGAACATATCTTCGATCAAGTTAAAGAATCGCTCAAGCCCGGCGGGCTTTTCGTTCTGAATGAATTCATAGGCCCCACTCGCTTCCAATGGACAGATCAACAACTTGAGATCGCCAACGCGATTCTTGATACCCTGCCGGCAGCTTACAAAACATCGGTTGCCAATCGCGAGATACAAAAGGACAGAATTACACGCCCGACAATCGAACAAATGATCAGCTACGACCCCTCGGAAGCCGTTCGATCGGCAGAAATTATGAAGATCCTCACTGACCGCTTTGAAATCATCGAAAAAATAGATTTTGGCGGAACGCTTTTACAAATTTTACTTGAAGACATTGCTGGAAACTTTAATGCTGAATCTGACTACGACAATCTGCTCATCGATATGATATGTACGATTGAGGATATCTTGATTAAAAATCAGACAATCAAAAGTGACTTTGTGTTTATCGTTTGCCGTGCCTAATTAAGTAACATTTGTATTCCAGCGATTCACTCGCTAACGGCCATCAATGTTCATTCATCGCTTGAAGATGTTTACCCCAGCTATATCGGGCTCCACAGCCTCTAAGCGCAAACCTCGAACATCACAGCCGATGTCTATGACTCCGTGACCGGATCACGCTTGGGCGGCGTGACGTTCCGCAATGTGCCAGGCAATGCTAGTGGCGTCTTATCCATGAGCGATATCGAAGATTTAACGGGCTTCACGCCGAAGGCGACCCAGTACCACCTCAACGTGGCGCTATCGGGAAACAGCGCAGCCTAAATTCAACATCAGGTGGAGAATGAGAATTCGGGCGTGACCACCAATTTCACCAGCATCTGTAAGATGTAGCTCGGCGTCAGTTCGGAGAGTATGGCGATGGGCGGATCGCACATATCTAGTGGCATAACAAGCCTCGGCGAATTATCTTCCTCCCATGTCCATCATTCTGCCCCTGTATACCCGGCCCGATACGTCTAACCTGGCGGGCGTACCGTTTAAGCTTGTCAGCGATTATGAGCCGGCGGGCGATCAGCCCACAGCCATTGCGGCGTTGTTAAGGGCGCTGGAGGGCAAAGAGCGCGACCAAGTGCTGCTGGGCGTCACCGGCTCGGGCAAAACCTTCACCATGGCCCAGGTGATTGCACGCACGGGGCGGCCCGCCCTGGTGCTGGCGCCGAACAAAACCCTCGCAGCCCAGTTATACGGCGAGATGAAGTCGTTCTTTCCCGACAACGCGGTGGAATATTTTGTGTCGTATTACGACTACTACCAGCCTGAAGCCTACGTGCCGCGCACCGACACCTACATCGAGAAAGATTCGTCTATCAACGAGCAGATCGACCGCATGCGTCACTCGGCCACGCGCGCAATTTTGGAACGCCGCGACGTGATTATCGTCGCCTCGGTCAGTTGCATTTACGGCTTGGGCTCGGTGGAATCCTATTCGCGCATGACGTTCAAGCTGAAGCCTGGCCAGGTGATGCCGCGCGCCGAATTGCTGAAACAACTGGTGGCGCTACAATACAAGCGCAACGACATGGATTTTTCGCGCGGCACCTTCCGTGTGCGCGGGGATATCGTGGAGATTTTCCCCGCCCACTACGAAGACCGCGCCTGGAAAGTGTCGCTGTTTGGCGACGACATTGAAGCCATCACCGAGTTTGATCCGCTGACCGGCGAGAAGACCGCCACGCTGCCCGAAATTACCGTATACCCCAGCAGCCACTACGTGACACCGCGCCAAACGCTGTCGCAGGCCGTGCAACATATTAAAGTGGAATTGAAACAACGGCTGGAGGCGTTTCACGGCGCAGGCAAGTTGCTGGAAGCCCAGCGCCTGGAACAGCGCACCATGTTTGATTTGGAAATGCTGGAGACCACTGGGCACTGCAAAAGTATCGAGAACTATTCGCGCTATCTCACAGGCCGTAAACCCGGCGAGCCACCGCCGACGCTCTTTGAATATCTGCCACAGGATGCGCTGCTGTTTGTGGACGAAAGCCACGTGGCCGTGCCGCAAATTGGCGGCATGTATCGCGGTGATTTCAATCGCAAAAATACATTGTCAGAGTTTGGCTTTCGTTTGCCCTCGTGCATCGACAATCGCCCGTTGAAGTTCGAGGAATGGGAAGCGATGCGCCCGGACACCATTTTTGTCTCGGCCACGCCCGGCCCGTGGGAGCTGGAGCGCGTGCAGGGCGTGTTCGTGGAGCAAGTCATTCGCCCGACAGGGTTGATTGACCCGGCGTGCATTGTACGGCCTGCGTCCACCCAGGTCGACGATCTGCTGGCCGAATGTAAAGACATTGCCGCCAAAGGTATGCGCGTGTTGGTGACGGTGCTAACCAAACGCATGGCCGAAGACTTGACCGAATACATGCACGAGGCCGGGATCCGTGTGCGCTACATGCACTCGGACATCGAGACACTTGAGCGTATTGAGATTATTCGTGATCTCAGGCTCGGTGCATTTGATGTGCTCATCGGCATTAATCTGCTGCGCGAGGGTTTGGATATTCCCGAATGCGCGTTGGTAGCGATTTTGGATGCAGACAAAGAAGGCTTTCTGCGCTCGCATACATCACTCGTGCAAACCATTGGCCGCGCGGCGCGTAACCTCGATGGCCGCGTGATTTTGTATGCCGACAACATGACGAAATCGCTGACCAGTGCCATCGCCGAAACCAGCCGTCGCCGCGCGCTCCAGGAAGCATTTAATGTTGCCAACAACATCACACCCGAAAGTGTGCGATCCAGAATTGGCGATGCCATGGGCAGCGTCTACGAGCAAGACTATGTGACTATCGATACGGGCTTGGCTGAAGAAGCGCACATGATGGGCCACAACTTGCGGGCCACGATTGTCGACATGGAAAAGAAAATGCACGCGGCGGCGGGCGATTTGGAGTTTGAAGTCGCCGCGCGATTACGCGACGAGATCAAGCGGTTGGAGAAAATGGAACTGGAATACGGCGGCACTGACGGTGCCATGGGTGGCGGCGAGAGTTCCGTTGAGTCATCGTTCCCGAAAGATCGCCCCAAACCGGGACGCGCCAAACCCGGCACAGCGGGATCATCGCAAAAGGTTGTGGCCGGACGCCGCACCATGCCCGCCCCCGGCCCGCTGGCGGATGGGTTAGCAGGCAAAAAGAGTGGTGCCGCGCCGAGGCCGATTAAAAGACGCCAGGGACCGTAAGCATCCTCTACTGTCATTCCCCGGCTTGACCGGGTAATCCAGAGCCACGTATCACCAGCCGAGCATGTAACCCTGGACCCTCGTGTCAAGCGCGAAGGTGACGTGTAGTGTGTGAGCATCAGAATGGAGTCTCACATGCAGCTCAACATCAATCGGCGATCCGCCTTAACAGGCACGGCGGCGGCCGTAACAATTTCATTCGCCGGTGGGCGCGCACGAGCTGCTGATTTACCTGTAGTCACGCTGGACGGGGCCGAGGCCACACTGCGTGATGCCGATATCGCGACATTTTCGAAAAGCATGACCGGACCGGTGCTGACGCCCGCCGACGCCGACTACAACAACGCGCGCAAAATTTGGAATGCGATGTTTGAACGTCGCCCGGCCTTGATCGCCAAGTGTACCAGCGTGGAAGACGTGAAAGCCGCCGTGTCCTTTGGGCGCGATCACAACTTGCTGACGGCTGTGAAATGCGGTGGGCACAGCATTTCGGGGCAGTCGGTTTGCGAGCGCGGCCTGGTGATCGATCTCACCGGTTTGCGCAGCGTTGAGTTAGACGCCAAGGCCCGCACCGTGCGCGTGGCCGGCGGCTGCCTGCTGGGTGACGTGGACGCGGCAGCGTATGCGGTCGGATTGGCCAGCACATTTGGCGTGGTCTCGCATACCGGCGTGGGTGGTTTGACCTTGGGCGGTGGCATGGGCCGCTTGCAGCGTCAATTCGGCATGGCCGTGGATAACGTGCTGGAGGTGCAAGTCCTCACCGCCGATGGACGCCTGGTGACTGCCAACAAAGATCAGAACCAAGATTTATATTGGGGCGTGCGCGGTGGCGGCGGCAACTTCGGCATTGTTACCTCGTTCAAGTTCCAACTGCACCCGTTTGACTCCGCCGTGACCACAACGTCGTTCAACTATGGTGCCAACGACGCCAAGCAAGTGCTGCGCGCATATTTCGATTACGCCAACATCGCGCCCGACGAGCTGTGGCTCACCTTAGGCCTGGGCCGGAATGGCAAAGGCGAAGTGGGCGTGAATGTCTCGGGCAGTTACATGGGTTCGCCCGACAAGGCCGATGCTACGCTCAAAACCCTGGGCACCTTCGGCAGCGTGAAAGGAAAACGCACGGGCACCATGCCCTATGTCGCCTTACAAAAAATCGCCGATGTGGGCGGGCGGCATGGCCGCTATCACTACGCCAAGTCGGGCATGCTCGGCACCATCGAAGGCCCGACGCGGGCGAAACTGATCGACGCTACAGTCGATTACTTCATGGACCAACCCCAGAACAATTCGCATGCGCTGTTCTTGCTGATGGGCGGCGCAATTAATCGTGTGCCTGCTGACGCCACGGCCTATCCGCACCGCACCGCTATGCATAATGTCGACGTGGGTGCTGATGGCGATGTGCGCGAGGGCAGCGACGCCTACGTGCAATGGGGCCGCAAATATTGGGACGTGATTGACCCGTTCACCGGCGGTGGCTTTTATATCAACTCGGCGATGGATGATGGCGAAAAACGCGTGCGTGGCAACTTCGGTGGCAATTTGGATCGCCTGGTTGCGCTGAAAACCAAATACGACCCGTCTAATTTTTTCCGTCTCAACGCCAATATTAAGCCCATGGCAAAAATATGAACCAACGCGAAGCCGAAGGCGAAGCAATGAATAGACGCGAAACTCTAGCGGGCATGGCCATAACAGCCTCCCTCGCATCGGCTGCTATGGCAGCAGCGACGCCAACCCCGGCCAAGAACGTCTCGGTCAAAGGGGCCGTGGCGTTGGTCACAGGCTCGAACCGTGGCGTGGGCCGCGGCTTTGTCGAGGTGCTGCTGGCGCGCGGCGCCAAGCGGGTTTACGCCACCGGGCGCAACCCCAAGAACCTCGCTGAAATTGCAGCGCTGGATAAACGGGTGGTGACCTTTGAACTAGATGTGACCAACGCAGCGCATCGTAAGGCAGCAGCAGAAAAAGCCAGCGATGTGACGCTGCTGATTAACAACGCGGCCTATCCGGGCAGCGAGACAGAAAGCGAGCGTCGGTTTTATTCGGCCAACAACCTTGATGATATCAAGCGCGCCATGGATACCAACTGTTGGTCGCCCGCAGAATTGGCGCGGCTGTTCATCCCGATTATTTTGAAAAATGGCAGTGTCGGCAATGTGGGTGCGGTGCTGAACATTTTATCGGGCGGCGCGTTGTTTTGTTTGCCCGAATTCACAAGTTATTCCACCTCCAAAGCCGCAGCGATGATGATGACCGCGGGCTTGCGCGCCGAGACGGACCGGATGCCGATTTTGATCGCGAGCGTCTTCACCGGCGGTGTGCAAACGCGCGCGCTGCCCTTGGGGGCCACGGCGGCCTATTCCCCAGTGCAGCACGCCGAGCAAGTGTTCGATGCGATTGCGCAGGCCCAAAGCACGATCTTCCCGGCGACCGGCCCGGTGACCATGCGGCAGCGGATTTGCGAAGACCCCGATGGGTTTGAACGCCGCGTCATCGACCGCTTCCACACCAACCCGGTGAAGGTTGCGCCGTATGAGTGACTTAAACCCTCTCCCGCTTGCGGGAGAGGGACGGGTGAGGGGTTTGCTGTTTCAAACTCTTGATCATTGCGAAGGTCCCGTTGCGCGCCCTCACCCAGCTTCGGCTAGGCGTGACGACGTCCCGCTAAGCCTGCGCATCCCTCTCCCCCGCTCGCTCCGCTCAGGGGCGAGGAATAAAAGGGGATGACGAATGGGTTATAGCTGCGCGCTTGGCACCACCGCAGCCGCGTCGCGTTTTTCGAGGCGGCGATAGGTGAGCACACTGATCGGAATTGATGCGATATAGATAAACCCGATAGCACTGAGCGTCAGCCAGGGGTCTGTCACCAGAAATGCTGCCAACACGCCCACCAACAACATCAAGAATAATACATACTGTGGCTTGATACGGATGCTCTTCATCGAATACGTCGGCACACGGCTGACCATGAGTGACGCCGAGAGCACGAGAAACGCGCCAACCAGATAGGGGTTGTCGAGCACACCGCGCTGGGTTTCGATCGACAAGATCAGCGGCAAAATGGCGATGCCCGCCCCTGCTGGTGCCGGAACGCCGGTGAAATAACTATGCGCCCACGGCGGTAACCCAGCCGCGCCGATCATGGTGTTGAAACGCGCGAGCCGCAACACGCAACACACCATGTGCAGCAAACACACCGCCCAGCCCAAGCGCCCGGCATCTTGCATCGCCCACAGATAGATCAGCAGCGCCGGTACAGCGCCGAAGTTGATGGCATCGGCCAAACTATCCAACTCGGCACCGAACTTGCTGGTGCCCTTCAGCATCCGCGCCACGCGGCCATCAACGCCGTCCAAGATGATGGCCAGCACAATGGCCAGCACCGCTTTGTCAAATTGCTCGTTCAGGCCATAACGAATAGCCGTGAGCCCCGCACACATGGCTAACAGCGTAATCATGTTGGGCAAGATGCGGTTGATCGACAGGCTTTTCAGGCGTTGTTCAACCCGGCCCACGGGACGGTCGCTCGACTCGTGTTCGCCGCCTAGCGACATTAGCGCGCTTCTCCGCTGCGCTGGGCTTCGGACGAGTTCATATCGGCCAGCACAGTTTCGCCTGCCACCGCGTGTTGACCCACGGCCACCAAAGGATTGACGCCTTTGGGCAAGTAAACATCGACGCGGCTGCCAAAGCGAATCATGCCAATGCGCTGGCCGGTGACGACATTTTGGTCTTTGCGCACGTCACAGCGAATGCGCCGTGCTACCAAGCCTGCGATTTGGACAATGGCGAATTCTTTGCCATCGGCCGTTTTCAAACGAATGGCTTGGCGTTCGTTATCTTCGCTGGCTTTATCCAGCGTCGCATTGAGAAACTTACCGGGCGTGTAGTCTTCACGCACGATAGTCCCGGCAATCGGTGTGCGGTTCACATGGCAATCGAACACGCTCATGAACACACTGACGCGGGTGAGCGGTGTGGGGTCCATCTCCAACTCGGGCGGCGGGGCGGCTTGCACAATCATTTGCACATAGCCATCGGCGGGGCTGATCACCAAGCCGTCTCTTGTCGGTATAATGCGGTCGGGATCGCGGAAGAAATAAAAGCACCACACCGTTGCGCCCAGGCCCACCAGACCCAGTGGTGCCCACAGCCACCACAAGACCAAACTGACCAGCGCAAAGATGCCGACAAAGCCGGGGCCTTCGGGGTGCAGCGGGGGCAACAAGTAGGTGCGCCAAGAAATGGAAGCAGATGACACGCGGGAAACTCCTGAATTGAAATGCGATGGGTCTTTCTAGAGCATTTCACCACCAACTGTCATCGTCCGGCTTGACCGGGCAATCTAGGGATATTCGCGCAAATTTATGGCCATAACCCCGGCTTCCCCGCTTTCGCCTTCCCTTGCCAAGGCCTTGGAAGGCTCGCCGGGAATGACGGTTGAGAGATATTGAACCCCACGACCCCGCCTTCTTTTGAAGCAGTTTGAAAACTTGCCCCGGGTATATCAGGTTCGGGTCCTTGTCGTCCGCCACCACGCGGCCAATGAATTCGTTGTCGACCTACACTTGTACGGTGGCACCCGGTTCAGCTTTGCCGCTGAGCGCAACCTTACCCGTCGCATCGTAGTCGGCGGTTTCGACTTTCAATGTTTTCAAACCAGCATCAGCGCCGATGCCTTGCAGAGCACGCCTTTTGCCGCCATCTCGCGCTTACTCGACGATCAGCACTTCGCCGCCTTGCTCGGGCACCGACATCACCACCACCTTGTCCAAGGCGGTGGTTTTGCCGCCGGTGATCATACGCAGCGACAACTGACGCGTGCCCGCTGCCAATGGCTGATCAGGCGTAAACACACATTCGCCGTTTTTATCAGCGGTGACACGACCAAGTTCTTTCTCGCCATCCAGAATGATCACACTGGCATTGGGCGCGGCGCGACCCGCCATAACGGTGCCACCCTTGGCATCGACGCGCACCACATCAAAGGGGGGCGACTTTGGGTGCGGTTTTGCTGGCGTTGAACGAGAGCGGAGAGTCGAGCGTGAAATTCAAGATACCAACAGCGGCAACCACAACAATCCCGATCACTGCAATGATCAGGGGCTTGCTGTAACTGGCCTGCTGCTTTGAGGCTTCAGCGGGTTTGCCCCCGATGTCCATGATCTTTCACCTCAGATTTATGTGGGATGGGTGTAGCGCAAAACTGCCCCACCTGCTGCGTGAATTCGGCTTTAGATTCAGCGGATTAAGGCGAGGCCGCCGCCGAGACCAGCACGGCGGCGATGAAAATGGGGATGGCGCAGAACCCGGCCAGGACCACCAAATAGAGATACGCCGCAATGCCACCTTGGGGCATGGGCACGCGGCGCGCGGTACGTTCGGCGAACAGGACCAGCGTGAGCACACCCAGGCCCCACAGCGCCTCGGGATGGCGCTGCGACAACGCCCAGGCAATGGCCACCAGTGAAGACACCACGGGGATTTTTGCGCCGTCGCCCAGATCAAGGTTCAAAACAATCGAACACAACGCGAAAGCAAAAAGGGCTGCGACAAAGCTGAGGGCAATGAAGGTCACCGGACGATCACCAACAATCAAAGCTAAGAGTGCAAGGCCTGAAAGGGCCGCGATCAGCACGACCAAATTTGTGGCTTTGTGTGCTGTCTGCGCACTGAAACGCAAAATCATCCCCGCCCAGACCAGCGCCAGCGCCAGGGCAAGTCCCAGTTGGCCCATCGACGGCGCGGTTTTGAGAATGAGCGTATTGTTGGCCGAGGCCCAGCCGCAGCCCAACGCGAAGAGACCGAGCAGGATAATTTTCCAAACCCTGGGTGCCTTCAGCACATCAAAAGCCGTGCCGACCAGGAGGGCTCCGATCAAGATATGCCCGGTCCGGTTCAATGGCCCGGCTGCTGTCCACTCGAACCCAGGGATTGCAAACAGCGCCCCCATGACTCCGACACCAATGAACAGCCCCGCCAGCCGTGTGCCGTGCTCGAGCCCTGCGGCCAAGCGCGTGGCCACAGCACCAATCAGGGTGACTCCAAAGGCAATCATATAAGGCAAAAGTGTTTTCAGCATGAACGGCGTGTGTGGAGCGTTTCCAACAATAGGACAGTCGTTTAGCATTGGGGATAGACAGTATCCAGATGGGGAAATTGCAGACCATGACCGATTCGAATAAAACCCAAAGTTCCAGCCAGTCGCCCCCTGCAGAAATCAAAGTGTGGGACCTGCCCACCCGCGTGTTTCACTGGGCGCTCGTGGCCCTGGTGGGCTTGAGTTACCTGACCGGCGAGTTCGGCGGGTTTGACTTTGTGATGCCCATCACCAAGGACCTGATCGCCAACATGACGGTGCATATGTGGAGCGGCCTGGCGATTCTGACGCTGGTCCTCTTTCGCGTGGTGTGGGGATTTGTCGGCTCCAGCACAGCGCGCTTTTCTGATTTTGTCGCTGGACCGGGCACGATAATTTCTTATCTCACAGGACTCATGAAACGCGTGGTAAAATTCTCCGCCGGACACAACCCAGCGGGCGGGGCGATGATGGTGTTGATGCTGATCTTACTGCTGGTACAGTCCGGGCTTGGCTTGTTCGCCAAGGAGGATGATTTTTTCGGTATCGCCGGCCCCTTGAATGGTTTGGTCAGCGAAGACGCTGCCAAAATTCTCACACGTCGCCATCAGCAAGTGTGGGGCTACATCGAATTGCTGGTTCTGGTGCACATCGCGGCCAACCTGCTGTATTGGCTGGTGCTGAAACAAAACCTGATCGTGGCCATGTTTACCGGCAAGAAAGCCCTGCCGCCCGGAACGACCGCCCCCGAAATTCGTATTGCCTCCACACTTATTGCCATTGCGGTGCTCGTCGTGGCGGCGGGTGTTGTCTGGGGCCTCACGAAGATGGGATGAGGGTATACAAAAACAAAAACGCCCGCTCTGACGGGAGCGGGCGTTTTGTGTCCGGCCGAAACCGGCATGGGCAATAGCCCGAGATCGTGAGACGTTAGTTCTTGGTACGATAAATATCGTGGCAAGATTTGCATGTGAATAGGGCACCGACCTTTGGCTTGGCCGCATCCATACCGCCCGCTTTAGACGCAGCGGCAACATCTTTGGCTGCCACTTCCAGCGCTGTGAAGCGGTCGTTAAAATCTTTCCAGTTATCCCAAACGGCTTGTGTGGAAGTGCCGCCAACGACCTTTGGCTCAAAAGCTTTTTTGGCGGCAACAGCGGTCATCGCAATGATTTCAGCATGAATGGCAAGGTTGTCGGCGTTGTCGACTTTACCCTGCGCGATTTTGCCCATAGCCGATGCTTGCTCGCCCAGGGTCTTCATGAGGTTAATGCGGTAGTCGATAATGTCCTTGTTCTCAGCCGCAACGGCGGGCACGGCCAGAAGGGCTGCGAGCGCCACACCACCGAGAACGCACACGAAACGAGTCATCGAGAAAGCCTCCGAAAAGCAATTCATAAAAGTCCGGGATTGGACGACATTCATTTTAGGCAGCACAGCTGTCGATATTTTGGGCAGAATATGTTCCGAATTTTGAAGTTTGGCCTAAAAGCATTACAAAGAAGTTAATCTGGACGCAAGCGTTCGCGGCACAATTGTCAACTTTTCCTCTATTACGGATTTAAGTCCTGCCCATGACGCCCTCTTCCAAGCTCGGTTCTTTGTGTGTGTTTTGCGGTTCACAAGTTGGTGATAACCCTGATTTTGCTAGAGCTGCAGAAGCCTTAGGCACAGCCATGGCGGCCAACAAAACCGCGCTGGTGTTTGGGGGCGGAAAAGTCGGTTTGATGGGCGCCTGCTCTGACGCGGTGCTGGCCGGTAGCGGCCATGTGATCGGCGTGATCCCGGAATTCCTGCGCGACAAGGAGCTGGCCCACAAGGGCGCGCAGGAAATGATCGTGGTGCCTGACATGCATACACGCAAGCGCATCATGTTCGAGCGTGCCGACGCGTTTTGCATTTTGCCCGGCGGCATCGGCACGCTGGATGAATTTTTCGAGATCATCACCTGGCGGCAATTGCACCGTCACAACAAACCCATCGTGGTGCTCAATACCTCAGGCTATTGGGACCACATGCAAGGCTTGTTGCAGACGATCATTGCGCGCGGCTTTGCGCACGAGGGGCATAGCCACTTGGTCGATTTCGTCGCAAAGCCTGAGGATGTGATTGCATTGATTGAGCACGAACTGGCAGCGCCCAAACCCGCGGTGGTGTTTAAGGTGTGATGGTGCGCGATATGGATGAGTCGCTAGCGTTCTATTGCGACATCTTGGACTATCGCATCGTTGTTGAAAAACGCGTGACCGATGCCACGTCCATCGAAACGATGGGCCTGGACGGCCATGACGGATTCCGATTGATTTATTTAAAACCCAACGCGGACTTCCCCAGCCATCCGTTTGCTGCCAGTGACATTTCGTTGGCGCAGCCTTACGGGGGAACTCCCATCAAAAAACCCACAGACGTCTGTCATGGCAAGAAAACCCGCATCGGCCAAATTGTGATGTCGCAGCAGGTTCAGGACCTCGACGCCATTACCGCGAAAGTGAGGGCGGGCAGGTATTGTGTGGTCTCAAGCTTGCGGCCCAGCGCCACCGGCTAGTCGCGCACCTTGGCAGTGCTAGACCCCCAACGCCATCCGGGTCGAGATGTTCGAATGCGTGGGGAAGTGAGGGCAGAGCAGTGGCACACGCTCCCGTCGTCACCCCGGACGATTGATCCGGGGTCCAACTTATAGTTTTGATCAGCGCAAAGAAAAGAAAGATGGATGCCCGTTTTCACGGCAATGATGATAAAAGGTTGGCGTGGATAGCCCAAACCCTCCTTGACCTCCTCTTTGCCCCTAGGCTTTTTCGTTCTAGGCATTTTCGGGCACAAAACCGCTTCACACTTTTGCTGAAAATGTCCTAATGTCCGCCCCCTGTTCGGTTAGGGGACCAATATGGCCAAGATTAAAGTAAAAACGCCCGTCGTTGATCTCGACGGCGACGAGATGACCCGCATTATTTGGCAGTTCATTAAAGATAAGCTGATCCTGCCGTACCTCGATATCGACATTAAGTATTACGACTTGGGCGTCGAAGCCCGCGATGCGACCGACGACAAAATCACCGTCGATGCCGCAAACGCCATCAAGCATTACGGCGTGGGAATTAAATGCGCCACCATCACCCCCGATGAGCAGCGGGTGAAGGAATTCAAACTGAAAAAAATGTGGAAGTCGCCCAACGGCACCATCCGCAACATTTTGGGTGGCACCATTTTCCGCGAGCCGATCATCTGTAAAAATGTGCCACGCCTGGTGCCCAGTTGGACGCTGCCCATTGTGATTGGCCGTCACGGGTTCGGCGATCAGTACAAAGCCACCGACTTCAAAGTGCCCGGCAAGGGCAAGCTAACCATGACCTTCACGCCCGATGGCGGCGGGGCGCCCATTAGTTACGATGTCTACGACTTCCCCAGTGCGGGCGTCGCCATGGGCATGTACAATCTTGATGACAGCATCACCGACTTTGCCCACAGCTGCTTTAACTACGCGTTGGTGCGCGGCTGGCCGCTGTACTTGTCGACCAAGAACACCATTCTCAAGGCATATGACGGGCGCTTTAAAGATATTTTCCAGGCCGTCTACGACAAAGACTACAAAGCCAAATACGAAGCCAAAAAGATTGTCTACGAACACCGCTTGATCGACGACATGGTGGCTTCGGCGTTGAAGTGGTCGGGCGGCTTTGTGTGGGCCTGCAAAAACTACGACGGCGATGTGCAGTCTGATACCGTGGCGCAAGGGTTTGGCTCGCTGGGCATGATGACCTCGGTGTTGCTAACCGCCGATGGCAAAACCGTGGAATCCGAAGCGGCGCACGGAACGGTTACGCGCCACTACCGCCTGCATCAGCAAGGTAAAGAAACCTCGACCAACCCGGTGGCGTCGATTTTTGCCTGGACCCAAGGGTTGAAGTATCGCGGTCAGTTCGACAATACGCCTGATCTAGTGAACTTTGCCGCAACCTTAGAGAAAGTTTGCATCCAGGCCATTGAGGCGGGCCACATGACCAAAGACTTGGCCATTCTGGTGGGCCCCGAGCAACCCTGGATGACCACCACCGGCTTCTTGGACAAGCTGGACTCAATGCTCAAAGTGCAAATGAAATAGCCGCGGCTTCAATTGCGCAAGTCAAAAAACCCCACCTGAAACGGTGGGGTTTTTTGTTGGGCGTGGTGTTTTTAGCAGTGAGCCTATCTCGACTCGTGGGCTTAGGAGTCACCACACATATTTCTCGCCCGACCGCCATCTAGCCACGCGCCAGCAACGTAAAAGGGGTATAACATAGTGACAGAAAGGGCCGCGCCCATGGCCAAGAAATCAACGACAGGAATCATGGGGCGGCGCAACCTCATGGCCGCTGCTGTTATCCTTCCGTTTGCTGGTCGCGGACACGCCGCCGCTCCAGAACTCAAAGTCCTCGACGACATTACTGGCACCGACGGACGCTCGCCGCTAGGCACACGTTGGGCCGGCTTCACCGATCAAGTTATGGGTGGGCGCTCTACCGGCAGCGCGCGCGTCGACACCATTTTAGAGCGGCGCTGCTTGCGCCTCTCTGGCCGCGTCAATACCAAAGGTGGGGGATTCATCCAACTGGCATTAGATTTAGAGCCTGGCGGAATACCGCTCAATGCATCGGCTTATCAAGGGTTTGAAATCGATGTGTGGGGCAACGGCGAAGAGTACAACTGCCATATCCGAACCACTGATGTGCGCTGGTACGAGCAATCGTACCGCGCCACCTTCGCCTCAAAACCAGAATGGCAAACGCTGCGCTTACCGTGGTCGGCATTTATCCCGAACGGATTAAAAGAGCCGCTGAATTTGAAAGGCCTACAACGCGTGGCATTGCTGGGCTGGATGCGCGACTTCGATGCCGACGTGGCGTTGGCCCGGATTGCGCTGTATTGAGCAAGCTTTTAAACCTCTTCCTTGGGAGAGATCGAGCGAAGCGAGGGTGAGGGTTTGCTAACTTAACCGCACATCCTCATATGGAATAAATCCAAAAATGTTAGTGTAGCCCGTCGTGCGCGGACTCAAGCCCAAGAACGTGACGTTGTCATACAAAAACAAGCTCGGCGCTTCGTCGTGATAAAATTTCATGACCTTGTGACGCAAGGCCAAGGCCTTATCGGGATCTGCTTCCGACCACGCCGCCGTAATCGTGGGCTCAATCTCGGAGTTGCAATACCAAGGGTTGGTTTTTCGGCACGAGCCAATCGTGCTCATTTGAATGGCATCGAGTGACGGATAAGACACCCACTGTAACGTAAAGGCATCGGGCTCGTAGCGCCCTTGCACGAAGTCGAGCAAATACTGTGTGGCCATCTTAGTCCGAATTTCGACTTTAATCCCCACGCGCGCCAAATCGTCGGCCACGCGCTGCACAATGAGTAGCGAATTGGTGGTGCCGCCCGAGGTTTCCAAGGCCATGGGAAAGCCGTTGCCAAACCCAGCTTCCGTCAATAGCGATTTGGCTTTTTGCGGGTCATAAGCATAGGGCAAGATCGAGGGATCATACCCGAAGGCAGCACTTACGGCAGGCTGGCCTGAAAGTTTTGGCTTTCCACCCAGCAGCGCATCGACAATGGTTTGGCGATCAACGGCCAAATTGATGGCACGACGCACACGCACATCATTCAGTGGCGTTTGGCGATCTTTGCCGAAGTTAAACAAAATCGCCGTCGCCGCCGCATCATTGATGGTGATCACGCTGCCGCCGAAATCTGTCACCATTGAGAATTCTTCAGGCGGAAGTTGGTAGACCACATCTAACCGATCCGACAACATCGCTTGAAGGCGCGAGGGAATGTCGGGCAGCAACAAAAATTCAACACCCGGAATCGTTGGCGCACGCCACGAGGTTTTGTTGGCACGCAGCACAACACGGCCCGGCGCCCAACTGTCTGCCACCATGGGCCCAGTACCCACAGGCTTTTCCGAGAACGCAGCAAGGTCCATGCTGTTCCACGCTTCCGGCTCGACGATCAGCAGAATGGCGGCGTAGCGGGGCAAGAACGGCGTTGGAATCTTGGTGGTAATGTCAACGGTCGTGGCCTCGACGGCCTTCGCGCTTTCCAAGAACGTCATGTCACGGCGCACGGTTTCGGTCGCGGGACCAGGGTTCGCGAGATACGTCACGGCATGAACGACAGCATCGGCCGTGAAGCGTTTGCCGTTAGAGAAAAATACGTCATCGCGCAGTTTAAAGCGCCATGTCAGCGGACCCAGCGCCTCCCACGACACCGCCAAGCCCGGCCCGACGCTGCCGTCAGCCTTCAGGCGCGTCAGGCCATCGAAGATGGCGCTGGTCACAATGATCGTCGGCGTTTGGATGTTGTGGTAGGGATTGCCTTTGCCCGTAGGCAGGCCACCCAACGCAACGCGCAGCAATGATTTATCCTGCTGGGCAGGCACGGCAAAAGGCAATGCGGCTGCCAAGACCGACCCGGCAATAAATGTGCGACGATTCGGCGACCGAAACATGGCGTGGCTTTCATGATAGAAACGCTTTGAGTATACCAAAAAAATGTTGGGTGGGCTAAGCTAGATCAATTAATTTAAGCATAAGGCCAGCCCATGACCATCAGCAATTCCACCATCGACCGTGGCAAGTATGGCCGTACGCCCGCCATGACCACGCGCGCCGACGAAGTTTACAACGACTTCATGAGCGATACGCGCAACCAACTGCTGCATGCCTATTGGAAACATATGGGCGAGCGCGGCAATGACCTGATGGCCAAAGCAGGCGTGAAAATTGAACATACGGCCGAGGGCGTAGCCAAGGCCCGCGAGGTGATTGGTAAGGATCAGTATCTCTCCACGTTCATGCGCATCAAACGCACCGCCCAGGAGATCTACAAACAGCGCATTGTCGAATCCTACGGCGTGCGCGAAGAGGAATACCTGCGCCGCATGACCGACGCCGAGACGCGCGGCCCCGGCACGCTGACCTACGACCCCAATTTCGTGTACCCGGACTATGCGAAGGTTCACATTCATATCCAGCCCGGCGGCTATGTAGGCAGCCCCTTAGCCGGGATGCTTTACGATTACGGCACCAGTGTGTTTTATGGCGGTGAAAACGCCGAAGACGCGCTGCACAAGCGCCTGGCCGAGCAAACCCCCAAGCCCCTGGACGGCAAAGCCGCCCGCATTTTGGAAATTGGGTGTGGCATCGGGCAAATAGCCGTCGAAATAAAGCGCATTCACAAAGATGCGGAAGTGATCGCCACCGATATCAGCGCGCCCATGATCCGTTACGGCCACCTTCGGGCGAGCGAGCAGAATATCGCCGTGCATTTTGCCCAGATGCCCAGCGAAACGCTAGACTTCCCCGATGGACATTTCGACCTGGTGGTTGAACACATCCTCTTCCATGAAATTCCCATCCCGGTCCTCGATAAAACCCTGAAAGAAGTATTCCGGGTGCTGCGCCCAGGGGGCACGTTTGTGGTATGGGACTTCGCCTCGGCCGAGCCCGGCAAGCCAGGCTACGCGGGGCTCTTGGGCCTGATGGATTCGGCCGACAACGGCGAGCCCTATGCTCATGAATTTGTCACCTGTAACGTCGAAAAACGCCTGGAAGACGTAGGCTTTACCCTTCGTTCGCGCATCCAGCCTGGCGTGATGATGGGCTCTCGAGTATGCGATAAGCCAGCCTAGAGCTCGAAGATCGCGGCACCTCTCGTCATTTTTTAGTCAAATAAATCAATAAGATAATATTAGCAATAAACTCTGATTGACAGAGTACTCTGAATAATTAACTCTTTAGTACAGAGTAATCTGTAGAAAGGAGAAAATTATGCAGACCTCTCATCACGTCGAGCAGCCATTGGCTGTTTCGGCTTTCAACTTAACGGGGCGCACGTTCCGCCAAGCCCCGAAGGCGAACCTGACCTTAAACCTTTTGTGGGTGGGCATTTGCTTCCTGGCAATGCTGCTGAGCAGCCTGCCAACCATCAGTTTGACAACCGCACTGCTGGCCACGGGCTATGTGCTGATGGGGTTATGGCTGGGCCTGAGGTACGTAATCGCGGGCGTGGTGTGCGCGGCCCTGCTGATCGGTGGCTACATTTTCCTGCGCGAAAATTACTCGTTGTGGATGGGGGCCGTGGCGGGCGGAACCATGATCCTGTGCGGCGTGTGGATGCGGGGGGTCTAACACATGTCCATGCCCCTCCCTGGCCCAAACGACATCATCCACCAAGCCGTTCGGCTCAAAATCATGGCTGCGCTGAATGCCGTGCCCAAATCTGATCTACTGGAGTTTGGGCGCCTCAAGGCCATCACCGGTGCAACCGACGGCAATTTGGGTGCGCATCTCGGCACCTTGGCCAATGCGGGCTACGTGAAAATAACCAAAGACTACGTCGGCAGAAAACCGCGCACACGTGCCGCCATGACGTTGCTGGGCCGCCGTGCATTTGAAGCCCATGTGGCGTTCTTGCGCGACATTTTGAACCAACCGCCCGCCGACACAGCGCCGATACTCAAAGAAGAAGAAACGCCCACATGACTCTCAGCACGCTCGGAACCATTCACATTGCGGCGGCACTGATAGCGATGGTGTTGGGCCTCTCGGTTTATCCAGCCGCCAAAGGCACCCCGTTTCATCGCGCCATTGGCGCGGGCTATCTGGTGGGCATGGTGACGCTGAACATTACGGCGATCGGGCTCTATCGCCTGACCGGCCATAACCCGGCGATGACAGAGGCGAGGCTGATGAGTGCCAAAACGTGAAACGCATTGACCTGGCCCTTGGTTACACGCAAGCCAGGATGGATGACGGCACATCTGCGGCTCATAATCGGCTCGTACTCAGGGTTATGGACAGCCGCCATGGCAGAGACGATTTCGCGGTTGCCTGTGGCCCAGAGTTTCTTCGATTCTCCACAGAATATCATTGGTTCCAGCTTGGTGATTGTTGTCGTTTTCTTTGTGGTGGCTGTTGTGGTGAATCGCCGTATGGCGTGGGTTAACCACACCGCCTAAGTCTTTCTATACCAATGAGCTGGTGACACGGGCTTTATGCCCGGTCAAAGCTGGAGTAATGTTTGGGTGAAGAGTTTGACTGTAACCAATCAACCCCCTCACCCTACCCTCTCCCTCCGCTTCGCGTGGGAGGGGTCGAAGCGAAGCTTCGGGTGAGGGGTTGGTTGAACTGCACCCAACAGCGCCTTCGGAGTTTACACCATGGCCCGCAATCCAGTTCACGAGATGATGTCGCAGCCCAACCACGACGAGCGGGCGCGTCAAATGTTCGTGCTGAATTTGAAATTCCATGTGGGCCGCAAAATCCGCCCGGCCAACAAAGCCATTTATGAAAAACTCGCCAAGCCGAAGTTTGTGAAAGAGCACGGGCGCGAACCCGCCGACCGCCACGACATCGGCGAGGTGATGTGGAAAGAGCCGAGCTATCTCATGTTCTCAGCGCTGAATCGCGATGCGCAGGAACTGATGTGGGACGCGGTTGCCGACCCCATCTATCGCCAGAAAGAGCGTTTGGAAAAAACCTACGACGCACTGCATGGCTCGACCAAGCTGAAAGGCTCGCTGTCGCTGAACCCAAAGTTTGATCCGCCGCGCGGCATCAAAGAGGTGAACATTCATTTGCAGCCCGTCAACTATGCGGCTGACTACGGCGCAAACGACGTGATGGCTGGTGCCTTCTATGAAGGCGGTGGCAACTTGTATTCTATGGGCGGCGGCATCGGCACCATGGAAAGCAAAGCGGAAGTGATTCAGCGCTTTATTAAAGAACGTTTCGCTGGTTTCACGCCCACCAGAATTCTTGATTTCGCGTGCTCGGCGGGCGGCTCGACAACACCTTGGGCACTGGCATTCCCGAATGCTGAAGTTCATGCAATTGATGTGGGAGCAGGTATGTTGCGATACGCACACGCGCGCGCCGAAGCTTTGGGGGCGGCAGTTCATTTTCATCAAATGGATGCAGGCGCAACCACACTACCTGATGCTAGCTTTGATTTGGTGGTCTCGCACAACGCCATGCACGAGATGCCGGTAAAAACTCAAGCGGCGATGTTCAAAGAAAGTTTTCGCCTTTTGAAGGCAGGCGGCATTGCCATTCATCAAGACGTACCACTGCGCTATTCTGAAAAAGACGCCTTCGGGCAGTTTGATTCCAGTTGGGATTTGAAGAATAACAACGAACCCTATTGGGAAGCCTATGCCACCAACGACCCGGTAAAGATGTATTCCGATGCGGGTTTTCCCAAAGACTCCATCTGGCATGGCAAGTTCGACCAACTCGACAAAACTGTCGCGTGGTTCGTGAGCTGTGCCAGAAAGCCGTAAGTTAAGCCTTAAGGCTTTTCAGTACGCTGCTCTATGCCCTCGCGGGTATCGCGTTGCTCAGCGTGGCGACGACCGCTCAAGATGTCGGAGACTCATATGCTGGCCCTATCGTTCGGCGAAAGATGTTGCTTGTCAGCGACACTGAACGCTCGAAAGTGTTCTATGCCGCTATCGGGTTTCATGTTTAGCTCGATTGGCGCGGCGACCAAGACCCCAACCAGCCAATCGCATTGCCCTTGACGGTCCAATCCAAAAATTCACGTGTCATCGTCATGGCGGGGCGCGATAACTACGTCGGCATGATCGGCTTGCTTGAATTCCGCGATCCCAGCCTTGAGCCCAACCGCAAAATAGCCGATCGGTTGGGCATTCAAGATATCATTGTGATGATTGAATCCCTCGACATAAACAGTATCGCAGCACGTATTACGGCGCTAGGCGGCGGAGTGCTGCGCCCGCCCGCCGCCTACACCTCCAACGGCCTGGCTGGACGCAAATTCGGGGCGAATATGCTACTGACGGATCCCGATGGCTATGTGGTCGCGGTGACGGAAGTCTTCCGGATCTAGCCATGGCTGGCGAAGTAAGATTTCCACTACGGCTTTTTTGTTTGACGCGACCGAATGAGCCCCCTAAACACCGCCTATGGATAAATTAATCGATGGCTTTCACAAGTTTCGCGAAGGCTACTATAAAAACAATGAGACAATGCTGAAGGCTTTGGCCGCCAAAGGTCAAGCGCCACGAGCTATTGTTATTGCGTGCTCGGACGCGCGCATGGAACCGGCGATTATTTTCGGCACCGCGCCCGGCGACATTTTCATGGTGCGCAATGTTGCCAACCTTGTTCCGCCCTACTCGCCCGACGGTGATTTCCACGGCACGTCAGCTGCGTTGGAATTTGCTATTTTGGTGCTGAATGTCAAACAGATCATCGTCATGGGCCATGCCTTGTGCGGCGGCATTGGCGCTATGGTGCGCGGTACCCAAATTAGCGGCGACGATTTTGTCAGCGCCTGGATGAAAATTGCAGCGCCTGCGCGTGAACGTGCACTCGCGATTTCCAAAGGCGATCTCAATGCAGCGCAAACTTTAGCCGAGAAGGAAGGCATCAAAACATCGATTGCCAACCTGATGACTTTCCCCTGGATAAAATCGCGCGTTGAGAGTGGCGATGTGGCTGTGCATGGCATTTACTTCGACCTGGCCATCGCAACGCTGTATCACTTGCAAGACAGCGGCGAGTTCGCAGCAGTCTGAGTTATGCCGCACGTCCAGGGCGTGCGATCAGCCAGAAAACGTAGCCGCCCACAGCACCAAGCGCGCCCACGCGGGCCGATGTGATCAGCATGCCGGGCAGATGGGCCAGAAGTCCGCCGCCATCAGCCCCTGCGGCGATGAGTGTAAAAGCTAGCGCGAAATCCACCGCAAAGCCGACGATGAGGCCGACGATCATGGCAGTATACCATTGCGTGTGATCGAGAAGGATCAGATAAATCGGACGGCCAATCAGCGTCAGCACCGTTACCGCAAAAAAAGTTGCGAGTAGGGTTGCGGTTACCAATGGGCCGATCAGAAACGCAGGCGCTGCGCTCTCAGGCGCGCGCAACAACGCTAGCCCAAACTCCGATAATGCGTATGCGGCACCGAAAAGTAGCGAACTCAGCAACATGCCGACAATCGCGCGACCAAGAATATTTCCCATCGCTATTCAGCAGCCAGTTTGCGTTCAGGCAAACCCCAGCCATGTCCACCTTGGATGTAGCCTTTGGGCAAGGCTGAATCTGGCGTGAATCCGTACATGGGGTCGGGCACGGCGGCGGTGACGATGTCGCGCACCTTCATCAGCTTTTCCAAATCGATGCCGGTTTTGAGACCCATACTGTCGAGCATGAACACCAAATCTTCGGTGACGATGTTGCCCGATGCGCCCGGTGCGAACGGGCAGCCGCCCAAGCCGCCGAGCGAACTATCAAGCGTCGTCAGGCCCATATCGAGTGCCGCCAGCGCATTGGCCAAGCCCAGCCCGCGCGTGTTGTGAATATGAATGCCCGTCAGTGCATTTCTTCCGAGTGTGGCCCAAATCGATTTAATCATGCTGCGTACCTGCGCCGGGTTCGCATAGCCCGTGGTGTCGGCCAAGCCCACTTCATCGCAGCCCAGCTTCATCAAACGCTCGCCTAACTTCACCACGGCGGCCTCGGGCACAATGCCCTCGAGCGTGCAGCCAAACGCCGTGGACAACGAGCCTTCAAAATGCGGGCGCTTGTCAGCAGGCAACGCTTTGATGAGGGCGACGATGGCTGCGACTTCCTCAAATACTTGCTCGTGCGTTTTGCGCAGGTTTTTCAGGCTGTGGGTTTCGCTGGCGGACAAGGGCAGCGTGATTTTGTGCGCTCCCGCCGCAATGGCGTTCTCGGCCCCGCGCGCATTGGGCACTAAGGCTGCCACTTGCAGGCCAGGAATGGTGCGGGCGTACCCAACAATCTCGGCCGTGTCGGCAAGCTGTGGAAGTAACTTCGGTGGCACGAACGAGCCCACTTCGATTTCGCGCAAACCCGCATCGGCCAACGCTTTGATCCAGGTTTTTTTGGCAGCCGTCGGCATAATGGATGAAATGCTTTGCAGGCCGTCGCGTGGGCCCACCTCGCTGACCAAAACATCAATGCCGTGCATGATATCGCTCATCACTTCGTCCTTCTCATCACTGCCCCCTCACCCCGCCTCTCGCCCCCGAGGGGAGAGGGGGTAGAAAGTGATCTTATACTTAGCAACTCCAGGGGCATCGCCAAGCCCACAGGGAACGGGTTGTTCTGTTTAAACGAGTATATATGATCCGCAGGAGAAATTAGCTACGCATAGCAGTTTCAAAACTGCGTGTGTCTGATCAATAACCTATTCTAAATAATGGGGAATTTCATGTCGTTACCACTGACCGGAATTAAAGTCGTCGAATTCACCCACATGGTCATGGGCCCCGCCGTGGGCATGATTTTAGCCGACCTCGGGGCCGAGGTGATTAAGATCGAGCCCATGGGTGGTGATAACACGCGGCGCCTGAAAGGTTCGGGCGCGGGGTACTTTCCCATGTACAACCGCAATAAGCGCTCGATCTGTTTGGATTTGAAATCACCCGAGGGCAAAAAGGTCGCGCTGCAGCTCTTGGAAAAAGCGGACGTGATGATCGAGAACTTCCGGCCCGGTGCGGTCGACAAACTCGGCTTTGGCTACGACGCACTGAGCAAACTAAACCCCAAACTGATTTATTGCTCCGAGAAAGGTTTTCTCAAAGGCCCCTATGAAAACCGAACGGCGCTGGACGAAGTGGCGCAGATGATGGGCGGGTTAGCGTACATGACTGGCCCACCGGGGCGGCCCTTGCGCGCAGGCGCCAGCGTGATTGATGTGACTGGAGGCATGTTTGGAGTCATTGCAATATTATCAGCATTGCAACAGCGCCACACCACGGGTAAAGGCCAGATGGTGCAAGCCTCGCTGTTCGAGACCACCATCTACCTTGTCGGCCAGCACATGGCGCAATTTGCTGTGACCGGTTCGCCCGCAGCGCCCATGCCCGCGCGCGTGTCGGCCTGGGCGATTTATGATGTGTTCGACACCAAGGATGATGACAAAGTGTTTGTGGGCGTGGTGTCGGATACGCAATGGAAAGTGTTCTGCCAAGCGTTTGGGCTGATAGATTTTGCTGCCGATGAAAGTTTAGCGGCCAACAACGGCCGCGTGGCGCAGCGCGACAAAGTCAAACCGCGCATTGAAGCGCTGTTCAAGACCTATGCCAAAGCCGAATTGATGGCGAAGCTGGAGCAAACTGGTATGCCCTTTGCGCCCATTAGCAAACCACACGAAATGTTCGATGACCCGCACTTGAATGCAGCGGGCGGCTTGGTGCCGCTGACCGTTCCCGATGGCGAGAAGAAAGGCACCAAGATGAAGTTGCCCGCCCTGCCCGTTGAAGTGGGCGGCGTGCGGCCAGGTGTACGGTTAGACGTGCCACGCCAAGGCCAACACACGCGTGATGTGCTGCGCGAACTGGGCTACGACACGGTCGCGATTGAGGCGCTGATTCAAAGTGGGAAGGCGGAAGTGGAGTAATCATCCTCTAACATAAGGACCGCCTTGCCTGCTTAACGACTAGAAACTCCGGCCTAAGTATTGAATACTGACCTCCAGGGCGATTATCGGAGGGGATCATGTCACGGGGCTATCAGGTGGCTCTTGCGGCGCTTGTGGGCCTTTGCGCCACGGCGGTTCAAGCCGATGTTCTGATCAAGAATGTGACCCTTTATGACGGCACCGGAGGACCGGCTAAGACCGGCGCATACGTGCTGGTGAAGGGTGACAAAATCGCTCAAGTCTCGACCTTGGCGATTCCCGCCGGGCGCGCGCAAATCATCGACGGCACGGGCCAGTATCTCATGCCGGGGATCATGGAATCACACATGCACTTGCCGGGCGGCCAAACCGGCAACGTCACTAACCCGAACGAACGCAAGCTGATCATCGATAAACCGAAGGGCCTGAAATATCTTCATGCGTATCTCTATGTCGGCGTGACGGCGATTTACGATTCAGGCAACAATAACGACTACATCTTCGCCATGCGCGCCGATGAACAGGCGGGCAAAATCCAAAGCCCGCGCATTTTCGCTGGTGGCGGCGTGATTACCGTTCCCAATGGCTATGCCGCTGGCCCAGCCGCGCTGAAAGTGGAAAACTGGGAGCAAGCCAAGCGCGAGCTTGATCACCGCTTCACCTATAAGCCCGACATGATCAAGCTGACACTCGACCGCCAGGGCCTAATGTTTCAACCGACACTGCCGGCTTTGTCGCAAGAGATGTTCGAGAAGGTTGTGAAATATATCAGCGCCAATGGCACGCGAACCACTGTACATATCGCCGCCGAGTTAGATGCCGAGGCCACGATCAATGCTGGCATCACGGCCCTGGCCCACCCGGTGTGGCGCAGCATCGCCAATGATAATTTCATCAAGCTGGCCGCCGAGAAGAAAATTCCGATTGCAACGACCCTGGCTTATTTCGGCAATATCGCGCGCGTCGCCGATGATCCTTCTTTTTTTGACGAACCGTTGTTCAAGGCCGTGGTGGAAGAAGAGGAGTTGGATCTCGGCAAAACTGTGGACCGCAAGCGCTACATCGATACCGGCATGTCGCCGTTTATGAAAATGCTCGCCCCCCACGCCATGAAGAATATCAAACGCCTGCATGAAGCCGGCGCGGTGTTGGCGCTAGGAACTGATCGTACGTTGGCGCCCATGGTGCATCAGGAGCTTGAGCTTCTCGCCCAATCAGGCCTCTCGGCGTTTGATTGCATCCAAATCGCGACTTTGAACGGGGCAAAGTATGTCGGTCGCGAGAAAGATTTTGGTTCCGTCGAGCCCGGCAAATGGGCCGATCTGCTATTGCTCGATGCCGACCCGGCAGCGGACGTAAGGAATTTCCGCGCGATCGTTGCGGTCTTCAAAGGCGGCAAGAAAATCGACCGTACATCGCTGGATCTGCCGGTGAACCGCAAAGCGAGAAGATAAGCTCGATCCAACGTGAGGCGGTGAACATGCTCGTACGGCGCAAATTTCTGATCTCTCTGTTCCTAGGTATCGGACTCGCGACACCGACAACCGCGCAGACGGGCTTTGCCAACCGCAATGGAGTGTTGGTCTTCGGTGGCACCGGAAAACTGGGCGTCGAAGTCGTCAAGGCTTTGGTTGCCGCGGGTGAAGACGTGACGGTGTTTACGCGTGCGGGCTCGGATCGCAGCGCGCTGGATGGCCTGAAATTAGATTATGCGATTGGCGATTTGTTAGATGAAAAAAGCATAGCAGCTACGTTCGATGCCAAAGCCTATCGTGCGCTGGTCGATGCCAGCGCCAACCGCGCCAGTACGGGCAAAGGCGGCGGGCCTGATCGGGATAGCAAAGGATTCTATACTGCGATCATGACGCCAATGATCAAGCACGCTAAGCGCACAGGCGTGAAGCAGTTTATTCTGCACGGCTCGGTGTTGGCGGGTGATAACATCAAGCTGTTTCCTCAGTTCGCGTTTCTGAAGGGCTCCGGGACATTGATTGATAAGGGCCAAGCGGAGAAAATCTTAATCGAGAGCGGCGTGCCCTACACCATCATCCGCCATGGCCGCGTTCCGAACGATCCGCAACCGCCGCCCACCGGCAATGCCTACCTCACGACCGACCAAGCTGTTTTTGGCGATGTGACGCGCGGCGACCTTGCCATGTTGACGCTCGACGTTCTGGGCAACCCCATGCGCACCAACCGAATCTTCCACGCCTTCGACCCTACTTTCAAAATGGAGCGGCCGTTGCCTACGGGGCCTATTGGTCCGGGCACAAAGGGGCACTAAATATATCCTTACGGGGCGATAGTGGGCTATGTCAGAGGCCACGATATTGGCCATACATTCCGCGAACACTTTAACGCTGCATAGACCTTTTGGAGAATTGAACCGATGTTTTATCGCTCGATCATTGCGGCCATCGCGTTATCCCTGCTCGCCCCTCTCGCCATCGCCAAAGAAGGAGCTGTGATTATCTTCGGCGGTACGGGGCGCCTGGGCGCACCCATCGTGAAATTGCTGGTGCAAGCAGGCGAGGATGTCACCGTATTTGCCCGCAAGGACAGCGACAAATCGCGCTTGTCAGGGTTGAAGGTGGACTACGTCGTCGGCGACCTGACCGATGAGAAAAGCGTCGCCGCAGCCTTTGATTCAAAAAAATTCCGCATCGCCATTGATGGGTCGGCCCAACGGGGCGAAAGCAGCAAGATCGAAAAGTTTTATGAAACCACCACGCGCTATATTTTGACCCACGCCAAAAGAACCGGCGTGAAGCAATTTATCCATCATGGATCGGTTGGCGCTGGCGACAACATCAAAGAAGTGCCAGCGCTGCGTACCTTCAAACAAACGCCGACGTTGGTGGATAAGGGCCTGACCGAGAAAGCCATAATAGAGAGCGGCGTACCCTACACCATTATTCGCAATGGGTTGCTGCCGCTTGATCCGCAGCCACCTGCCACACAGCGCGCACGCCTGACGGTGGACTATACCACCTTTACCGAAGTCACCCGCGACGACTTGGCCATGTTCACACTCGATGCCATGGACAATCCCGCGCGCATGAACATGATTTATCATGCCGCTGACGAAAGCCTGAAAACTCGTCCAGAGTTCCGCCCAACGTCGCCGGAAAACAGACGAAACTAGCTTCTTTTTTTGTCGCGTTTTTTCCGGGCGGATGCTCTACGCGAAGACCACGCTCATGATGCCGACGACGGTGAGCAGGATGCCGCCGAGTTCGACATCATTTGTGCGCTCTTTGTACAGAAAGCGCGACGACAGGTAGGCAAAGATCAATTCGACGTGTCCAACGGCCAGAACATACGCCGCTTTCTGTGATGCGAACGCACCATACCAGCACGCCGACGCGGTCATACCGGTGAGGCCTAGCCATATGGCCTTGCGCCAATGGCGAAGGATGGTGCGCAACACAATGGGAGATTTGATGGCGATCCAAACCCCCATCAGCACGCATTGGAAGAATGACACCCAGCATAATGTATAGATCGCTTGCAGGGCGAACCCCTCGCCACCCAGCGACAACGACGCGGCACGATAACTAGTGGACGCCACGGCATACATGGCACCAACAGCAAGCCCATAGAGTGCGGCCTTGTCTGTGACGGCGAAGGCCAGCGAGCGCAGCGTGAACTTTTCGCGTCCCGCCGCGATAATCATGACGCCCACGAATGTCAGCAAAACACCCCCCAACCCCAGAATGCTGAGCACGTCGTTGAGAATGATAAATGAAAAGAGCCCCGCCAGAACCGTTTCGGTTTTGGAATAAGTGGTGCTGATGGTGAAGTTGGCAAAGCCGATGAGGTTGATAAAAATTAAGTTACCAAATATTTGGCACACGCCGCCCACCACAGCATACACAAAGAACAATCCCGACGGCGTCGGCAAGAGCGAGCCTGTGGCATTCATAGCCAAGGCCATAAACACAAAAGCTAGCGGGAGGCCGAACAGAAAGCGTGCATAGGTGACGCCCACTACTGAAAGCTCGGCCGCGAGATTTTTTTGCAAGACCGAGCGGACGTTCTGAATCACCGACGCTCCAAGTGTCAGTAAGATCCAGGGCTCAAGCATGAACTACTTAAAGCCCTTGGGAAATTTAGTCAGCTTGGTTTCAAATTCGGCTTTGGTGGCTTTTACAATCTCGCCGCCCGAGCCCGGCAAAACCCAATAGAGTTTTCCATCGCGGCCCAGGAGCGGAATTTTGCGATTCCGTTTAGTAAACACGCCACGCATGGTGGCCGAGTAACCAATATATGTATCGTGTTCTTCTTTGTCTTTCGCGAAGATCGATTCGCTGGCGGCGATCATTTCGTCGATAAACGGCTTCTCGACAATGGTGAGATTGGAAATCACCCAACACAACCCTTCAAAACCCCAGTAGTAGCCTAAGCCGAACAGTTCTTTTTCTTTGGTGAAATACGGGAAGAACGGAAACGCCCGGCAGGCAATGGTGCGGTTTTCGCGTTCGCAAAATTTCGCGCCCTTGCAGATGATGGATTGGCACCCCTCGGCCAAGTCGCCAAATTCTTTTTCTTCGGTCTTATTTTTGGGTGTGTAGATACTCCATAGATCTGTGCGCTTGCGTAGCAAATCCCACTCGCCCTTATCGGCAATCGGGACCGCGCGATCATGATCGCAGCAGACGGGGATACCAGCATTCAGCGGCGCGCACTTTTGCCCACAGTCGTAGCGCTTTGAGATCGGGGCTTGGAATTTCTTGTAAATGCGATCGAAGTCTTGAGACGTATTGACCATGATAAACCGAACTGATGGCCCTTACGCCGGACCGTTAATATACACCCAAGGGCGCATGACGCGGTCCTTGGTCTCGAAGGCTTGAATGGCGGGGTCACGCTTCAGCGTCACGCCAATGGGGTCGAGCCCTTCCAACAGCATGTCCTTGTCGGAATCACCAATGGAAAATGCATAAACTACCCCTGCCGCATAAACTTTCTGTGTTGGGAGGTCGATTTCGACCTGATTCATAGCTGGCGCCTGTTCCACCCAGGCGGCGATGGCGCGTACGGCCTCATCGGGCAGCACCACCGGCAAGATACCATTTCGCACGCAGTTGCCGTAGTAGATGGCTCCGAAACTAGGCGCGATGACGGCCCAAAAGCCCCATTCTCTCATGGCCCAGACCGCATGTTCGCGCGAAGAGCCGCAGCCGAAGTTATCGCCCGTCAGCAAAATTTGGGCTTTGTCGAAGGGCGCGCGGTTGAGCACAAACTCGGGGTTGGCCGCGCGTGCAGCCACATCGGTGTAGCGCCAGTTGGCGAACATGCCGACCGATAAGCCAGTTTTGCTCACGCCCTTCATCTCGCGGCTGGGGATGATGACATCGGTGTCGATATTCACACGCAGCAATGGTGCGGCAATGGCTTTGAGGTGAACAAATTTTTCCATGTCGGCTAGCCCAACTTCCGCACATCAGCAATCGCACCTATCAGCGCAGATGCGGCGACGGTGATTGGACTGGCTAAATGTGTACGCGTCTTGGGGCCTTGGCGGTTTTCGAAATTGCGGTTAGTGGAGCTGACCACGCGCCACTTCTCGCCCATGGACTCGCCACCCGCATTAAAACACATCGAGCACCCAGACTCGCGCCACTCGAACCCAGCCGCCTTAAAAATCTCATGTAGGCCTTCGCGCTCGGCGGCGCGTTTGACTTGGGTCGAGCCCGGCACGATCACGGCCTTTTTCAGGTTCGGCGACACATGACGCCCCTTCACCACGGCAGCGACCGCACGTAAATCTGACAGGCGCGAGTTGGTGCACGAGCCAATGAACGCTGCATCGATGGCTAAGCCTTCCAACTTTTGGCCGGGAGCAACGCCCATGTACTCCAGCGCTTTGTCCATGGCGGCGCGTGTGTTGGCATCTTTGGCGTCGATGGGGTTTGGCACCGCGCCGTCGATGCGCAATGTTTGGCCGGGACTAGTGCCCCAGGTAATGGTCGGCACGATGTCGGCGCAGTCGACCACGATCTCGCGGTCGTATGCCGCATCGGCGTCATCGTTCAACAAGCGCCATGAGGCAACGGCGGTATCGAATGCAGCACCCTTGGGCGCATAAGAGCGGCCCTTCACATATTCAAAGGTTGTCTCATCGGGCGGTATAACGCCGGCGAAGGCACCAAACTCCACCGCCATATTGCAAATGGTGAAGCGATTTTCCTGCGGCAGCGCGGCAATGGCGGGGCCGGTGAAGGTGATGGCATAACCCGAGCCACCAGCCGCACCGTACCTGCCGATAAGATGCAAGATCATGTCTTTGGATGTCACGCCGTAACCTAGCGCGCCGTTAAAGACGATGCGCATGGATTTAGGCTTGGTCACGGCCAGCGTTTTGGTGGCCAGCGCGTGCTCGCCTTCGCTCGACCCAATGCCCCAGGCCAGCGCGCCCAGCGCGCCCAAGGTGCAGGTATGGCTATCGGGGCAAACTTGCGTGAAGCCCGGCAACGTAATCCCCTGCTCGGCCGACACGACATGGACAATGCCCTGGCGCTCGTCAGTGACATCAAACAGGTTAAGCCCCGCCTCAAGGGCGGTGGCGCGGGTGGCGGTAATAAAATCAGTGCCCGACGGCATCAGGGTTTTATCACCTCGTCCGGGTAAGGTGTCGACGATGTGATCCATCGTCACGAACACATGTTCTTTATGCCGCACAGCATGGCCTTTGGCTTTCAACTCCTGAAGCGAGACTGAGCCCGTACGCTCGTGCAGGAAGATGCGGTCGATATACAGCAACGACGCGCCATCACCCAAATCTGCGACCACGTGCGTATCCCAAAGCTTATCAATCAGCGTGCGACCCAAGACGATGCTCCGGTGTGAAGCTTAGACTTAAGCTGCATATAGCTTGCAAGGCAGCCCTTGGAAAGGGGCCGGGCGTTAGCGGGGCACCCAGCCCTTGGGCAGCATGAGTGCCAGCGTCGCATCCTTCAGGCCAAAATGATGACGAAGCGCTCCTGCTGCGTGGGCAACAAAAACCAGAGTCAACCCCACCGCCACCCAGTAGTGCATCTGCGAGAAAAGATTCGTCAAAGGCCGCCCTGTTTCTTTGGCTTCTGTGGCCACGAGCGCAGGCAAACCAATGCCTCCGAACCACGTCACTGGTCCGCCGAACCCGCTGGTAGCGATCCATCCAGTTAAGGGCATAGCGATCATGGCCATATATAAATACGTGTGCGAGCCGTTGGCTAACAAGTGCTCCCACCACGTCATGTTCGACGGCAAGGGCGGACGCACGTTGGCAAAGCGCCACAGCAGGCGAATGAGACCGAGCCCCAACACCGTCACGCCAACTGGGATGTGGAAATTTAAAACCAATTGAGACTGCACCGGGCCCGGAAATACCCGCAGCGTAAACAGCCAGCCCATGATCAGTTGGAGGACAATCATCACGCCAATCAGCCAATGCAAGGTTTTGGCGATTGTGCCCCATTCAGATTCGGTGTTGGTGTAGGACATGTGTGCGCTCCCCCATTTTATTTTCCACCGCATCCTAGGCCGTCCTTCAAAGAGAAATCACCTTTTTTACCAGCCATGGGCGGCTTCATCCCGGCCCAAAGACATGCCACAGTGTTGTGACTGAATATTAAAGGAGACAACAAAATGGCGCATGTCGGAACGATGGTTCGCTCGGCCCTCATGGTGAGCAACATCGAAAAATCAATCGCGTTCTATACCGGGATTTTGGGGCTGACGGGGGTTTATGCCGAGGGTGACCTGAGCCATCCCGCTGGGGCCAAATTGCTGGGCATGCCCGCCAGTTCGAAGATCAAATATAAAATCTTAAAATACGCTGCCGGGCCTAATCGCGGGATGGTGGGATTATTCGAGGTCTCTAATCCTGCCCCACCTACATTTACAAAGCGCAAAGATGGCGTGAATGTTGGCGAGGTATGTTTGGTTTTTTATTGCGATGATGTTGAAGAAATTCATCAAAAACTGATCAAAGGTGGCCACACTGTTGTTTGCCCACCAACGCACCTGCAAGTCACCGCGACCAAAGGCCAGCCCGAAATGGTGTTCATGGACCCCGACGGGATTTTGGTGAACTTGATTCAGCGCGACCCGGATGATCCGAAGTGAAAACCGGTTTCCAATTTCTTGAATGATGAACTAAGCTGCGCACCCGTTCGCATTGTGATGAGGTCCAGATGGCTTTGAAACGTTTCCCCATTCGCCTGCCCGCGCTTGAGCCGCTTGAGCTGCCTGCGAGCAGCAAAACAATGTACCCGCCACCCTATGATAAAGTTGTGCAGGGCCGCTTGAAACGAAGGCTCGGCCCAGCGCTAGGCCTGACCGATTTTGGCGTGAATTTGACGACGTTGATGCAAGGCGCGGCCTCGTCCATGCGTCATCATCATTCGAACAACGACGAATTCGTTTACATTGTAGACGGTGAAGCCACACTGGTGACCGACGCCGGCGAGCAAATTTTATCGACAGGTATGTGCGCAGGCTTTCCCAAAGGCAGCAAAGATGGCCACCATCTCGTCAATAAGTCTGCTCGCCCTGTGATTTATCTTGAGGCCGGGACGAACCTGATACCTGATTTCATTACTTACACCGATACGAAACTTTATTTGTACGAAGATAAAAAGGGCCACAGTGGCTTTACCAAGACCCCGCAGAAGCAGGTGGCCAAAGCCGGAGCCAAGAAGAAAAAGAAACGCTAATCGACGACCGTAATGCGAGCTAAAAGGTCCCCGACGGGGGCCTTTTTCTTTCGGCGCGTGCTAGCCTTGGGGCTTCATCATATCGGGAGCTCCTATGACACAACGCCTTTCTTTCATTGTAACCACCTGCATGGCTTTACTTGCCTCGGCTGCACAGAGCCGGATGCTTGATCTGACGAAGCCTGAAGACGTGATCGCGGCCGAGATCAGGCTCAGCTGTTCGCCCGATCCAGAAAATCCCGCCATGCGCTGGATGAGCGGACAAATTCTGGGCCGCCGACAAGGCGAAGCCGACAAGCGCTTGTTTAACGTGCAGGGCCTGAATACGGCGGCCTGCCAAACTTATGACGACCCCAAACGTGGGCCTGGCTATCGCTCGGTGAGCCGCGAGATCATGTTTTATCTCGACCCCGCAACCGGAAAAATTATCGATACGTGGGCCAATCCTTACACGGGTGAGACTGTGGAAGTGATTCACATGTTCAACGACCCGGTGAACATGCCCGAACCAAAATATGCTTATGGCAAAGACGGAAAACCCGTGGCCTGGGAAGGCCAAATCGTCAACGGACTTGCGAATACTCAGCGCGCCAACCATTTTTTCCGCGACGGCATTATGAGTGGTGACTACCAAGACTATGTCGGCGGGAAGTATTCAGTTTTGGAACTGCGCAGCATTTTTGTTCCCGTGGCTGATTGGCTGAACACGGCGAAGCCCCTGCCGGTTCGCGGCTCCTCGGTGTGGTCGCGTATTTCGCCGTGGTTGCCGTGGATGAAAATGGCGGGGCGTGAGGGCCAAACGGTACTGACCAGCACATGGTTCCCGATCAAAGACATGAGCGAAGTCCGCGAGCCCTTGCGCAGTAAGGTGCTGAATGAATTTTCCGTCTATACGACGGCCCCGCCCTTAGATGATGCACGCGCGTCCGTCAATTCATGGGTCGGCGTGAAAAAAGAGATTGATGAGAAGCGCGCGAAGTAATTTTATTTTTTGTCATACCCCTCGAAAGCGGGGTATCCAGAGCGGCAAACTCCGATCTCGCATTTTACCCTGAATCACCCGCTTTCGCGGGTGATGACGATTGAGAGTATTCAGTCTCCAGCTGCTTTGGCCGCGCTGGCTTTTGTGCCCGCATGCTGGAAAGATGGATCAAAATTACTCGTGCCGCAGCGCTTCGATGGGGTCGAGGCGGGCTGCCCGGCGCGCAGGCATGTAGCCGAACACCACACCAACCATCGCTGAAAACGCAAAGGCGGTGAACACGGTCGAGAATTGCAACGTAAACGGCACATTCAGCACAGGCGCAAGTCCGGCAGCGCCTAGCAAGCCCAGCGTGATTCCTGCAAGGCCGCCGAAGGCCGATAACATGGCGGCCTCGACCAGGAATTGCAGCAGAACTTCCCTCTCGGTCGCACCAATTGCCATGCGGATACCGATCTCGCGCGTGCGTTCCGTCACCGAGACCAACATAATGTTCATGATCCCGATCCCGCCGACCAACAGACTGACGGCGGCAATAGCGCTGAGAAAGCCCGTGAGAACGCCCGTGGTGGACTGCACCATGTTGGACACTTCCTTCATGTCACGCACATTGAAGTCCACCTGACCGTCCTCGCCGATGTTGCGGCGCTCTTTCATCAGTTTCTCCACCTCGGCTTTGGCCTCAACAATTTCATCTTCACTGTTAGCCGAGATGTAAATCGAATCGACGCTCGTTTTACCGCTGAGGCGACGCTGAAACATGGCAATGGGAACGGCAATGATCTCGTCTTGATCGCCACCGAACATGGCTTGCCCTTTGGGCTCAAGCACCCCGATAACATTGCAGGTGACCTTGCCGATGCGCAACGTCGCACCCAAGGGTGTCTGACCGGCAAACATATCTTTCTTGATGGTTTCACCGATGATGCACACGGCCTTGCCCGACTTCATCTCGCTGGGCATGAACAAACGGCCTTCGGTGACTTTCCAATTACGCACAGTGCTGAAATCGTTGTCGGTGCCCATAATGTTTACGCGGCGATTCTCGTTGCCGACGATCACCTGCATGGGACGCATGTTCACGGGCGTCGCACCAGAAAGTGTATTCACCTCGCGACGAATTGCCGTCAGATCAGCCAACTCGAAGGGTGCCGATGTTGTGGCCGCACCCCCCATGCGCCGTTCGCCGCCAGGCGAGAGCACAAGCATGTTGGACCCCATTTTGCCGATTTCTTCTTGTACCTGCTTGGTCGTGCCAGCACCCAGCGTGACAATCACGATCACCGCCGCTACGCCGATGATAATTCCCAGCACCGTCAAACCAGACCGCAGCAGATTGCGCCGGATTTCGCGCAGACACATGAGAAGCGTATTGGCGAACATGCTGGTTTACCTGGGCTTACGTGTATCGGTTTGACGTAGGATTTTGCCATCGCGAAATTCGATGCGGCGATGGGCAAACGCAGCAATGTCCTCTTCGTGCGTCACCAACACAACCGTGAGCCCTTGCTCGCGATTAAACTTGGTCAACAGTTCCATAATCTCGTGGCTGCGCGCACTATCGAGGTTTCCGGTAGGTTCATCAGCCAAAAGCAATGAGGGCTGGGTGACAATGGCGCGTGCAATGGCGACACGTTGTTGTTGTCCGCCTGACAGTTCGGAGGGCGTGTGGTGCTCGCGCCCCGTCAAGCCCACCACACGCAATGCTTCCATGGCCATCTCTCGGCGGGTTTTCTTGTCGATCCGACGATAGATGAGAGGAAGCTCAAGATTCTCAAGGGCGGTCGTGCGGGCCAGCAAATTAAAGCCCTGGAACACGAACCCCAGAAAATGGCGCCGCAGCAGCGCACGTTGATCGCGATCTAAATCTGAAACGTTGACACCCTTGAACAGGTGACGCCCAGATGTGGGCACATCAAGGCAGCCGAGAATATTCATACAGGTGGATTTGCCCGAGCCTGATGGCCCCATCACGGCCACAAAGTCGCCCGCGTTGATTTGCAATGTCACGCCATCGAGCGCGCGCACCTCGGACTCGCCCTTGCCGTAAATTTTATAGACGTTATCAAACGCCACGACCGGCCCGGCATAAGACATGTTGCTGATGTCACAGGGCGGCCCCGCCGTTGAGGAGAGGGGCTGCGTGGTCATTTTGCGGGACGATCCAACCCGATCAGGATTTTTTGGCCGGGCTTCAACGCTCCGGAAGCAACCTCGGTATTCAGGCTATCGGTCAAACCCACCTTCACATCTACCGGCTTTGGCGTATTCCCGTCGAGCACCCATACCCGCTGCATGCCGCCTTGGCGCGCAGTCGCTGCTGCTGGTTTGGCGGCTTCGGGTGGTGGCGCAAAAATACGAAACAAGCCTGGCGGCTGCCCGGGCGGGCCCATACTGCGTTCGCCCGCCACCATTGCTCCCATGCCGGGAGGCACAAAGCGTAGCGCGGCATTGGGGACCAAAATGGCATCGCCGCGCGTGGCGGTGGTAATAATCGCTGTCGCGGTCATTCCGGGGCGTAAAAACAAATCGTTATTCTCAACCGCCAACAGCGCCTGGTAGGTGACGACCCCTTCGGCGGATTTTGGTGCGAAGCGAACTTGCGTGATCGTAGCTGGGAATTGGCGGTCGGGGTACGCATCAACAGTAAAGGTACTCGGTTGATTATCTTTCACTTGGCCAATGTCCGCTTCGTCGACGTCAACGATCAGCTCCATGACCTTCAAGTCTTCGGCCAACTGAAACAGCACTGGCGTTTGAAATGTGGCGGCGACGACTTGGCCGGGTTCAACTTTGCGCGACAACACCACGCCATTAATGGGTGATTTAATCTCAGCTTTCGCCAGATTTGTTTCGTCCGTGGCGAGGTTGGCATTGGCCACAGCAATTTGCGCGTCCGCACTGGCCACCGTGGCGCGTGCACGCGCATCTGCGGCCTCAGCGGCATCAAGTTCTTGCTTAGATGCATTTCCACGCGTATTCAAATCGCGGACCCGTCCGACTTTTGTTTTGGCTTCCAGCGCAGTGGCTCGGGTTTCTTCAAGTTTGGCGCGGGCAGATGCAAGTGACGCACGTGCTTGCAGCACTTTCGCTTTGAGATTGTCTGTGTCCATCACGGCCAACGCCTGACCCTGAGTGACGCGATCATTAAAGTCCACAGCGACGGATTCAATTTGGCCTGAAATTTCAGCACCCACATCAACCTGATTACGCGGCTGCAACTGCCCCGTCGCGGTGACCGTAACCGTCAAGCCGCCTTGCATCACATCAGCCGAGATGAACTTTGGTGCCGCAGGTCCGCCCATGGACCGAATAACCACAATCAGCACAACCAACGCCACGGCACCGCCGATGAGCCATTTCTTCTCAATCTTCGGGATTTTAGTTTTGACGCGGCCCAAGCCAATGGTGTTGGCAACATCGGCCGCCGGCGGTGGAGAAATGGATGTGCTGTCGTTCATGTTTATCCGATAGGTGTCCGGCATTTTGGCCACCCTTCCTTGTCCGATGGATTGGTAATGGGTGGCACTGTAAGGGCCCAAGGTATCAGGATTGTGTCGTAACAGACCTGACAGTGTAAGCCAATGTAACCGAGTAGAACTCGAACGAAAACTAACGCTTCAGTGCGGACATGGCGGCATCTAGGCCATCGCGCAGGCGCGCAACGGCATCATATTCATACAAGCCATGCTGGGCTTTGGTGGTGGATTTGATGTGCCAGGTGAGCAGTGGCAACCCCAGCACTGCGGCGATTTCGTGGGCGAGTACGGTCTTGCCCGTGCCGGGCTCACCTTTCACCAACAGCGGCCGCTCTAAGGTAATAGCGGCATTGACCGCGACTGTCAGGTCTTCGGTTGCAACGTATGAGTCTGTGCCTTCAAAACGCATGAGTTATCCTCAAACAAAAACCAGTGCCTAAGAAGACACCGGTTTGAAGAAAAGCGAAAGGCCCGTGCTTTGTTCAAGCGCCGGGCCTTTCTTAAAGGTCTGCCTAAGATAGAGGGGGGAGGGTGTTAGGCAGCCTTCTTAGAGGGAGTAGCGGCCTTCTGCACGTTGGCAGCGGCAGCGTTGATAGCAATCACGTTGGCTTTCACGCGCTCGGTCAACGGAGCAGCAGCGTCTTTGATCACCACGGCCGAGAGATCGGCAACTTTGCGGCTTTCTTCGATCGCGGTCTCGAACCCTTCTTCGATGACTTTGGTTTGCAGCGCGACAACGTCATTCATGTTCTTCAAGCTGGCGAACTTCTTGGCGAGTTCCATGTTGTCTTCGACCGACTTGGTGGTCAAATCAACGATGTGCTTGGAGAATTGCTCGCAACCTTTGGCAAATGTGGTCGAGCTTTTCACGAAAGCATCGAAGTTGGCTTGCTGAAAGGAAACGAAATCTGCGTAAATTTTTTCCATGGTGGTAGTCCTTTGTTTTGGTGTGGCGGTACGTTGCACTTGTTCTCTTTAAAGACGCCGCTCTCAGCGCCTGGGATTGTTTAACGCAACGCAGCATTCTGTGTTGCAGTGCACATTAACTAGGACTGAATGAGCCCCGCGTCAACAAAAATGTTGCACTGCAATATGAATATTATGCGACGCACCTACGCAGGAACGCCGCACCTCACATTATAAATATAATTATTTCAATGAGTTATGAGATTCGGCGCAGAATTTCGGCCTCGATCTCGGCCACGGCCTGGTCGGCCTTCGCACCGTCGGGCCCGCCCGCCTGGGCCATGTCAGGACGGCCACCGCCGCCCTTCCCACCCAGAATCGCAGAACCGGCCTTGACCAAATCCACGGCGCTGAGCTTTGCCGTCAGGTCTTCGCTGACCGCGACTACCAGCGACGCCTTGCCATCGGCCACGCTGATCAGCGCAACGACGCACGAGCCAATCTGCGCCTTGATGTCATCGGCCATGCCCTTGAGGTCTTTGGCCGGGATGTCTTGAAGCACACGGCCAGCATACATAATCTGCGCCACAGTCTTGGCTTGTGGCCCCGAAGCGGCACTGCGCCCACCGCCACCCGAGGCTACAAGTTTACGGCGGAGATCCGTAATTTCTTTTTCCAGCGCGCGACGCTCCTCGATCAGCGCTGCAACGCGCACCGGCAAATCTGTCGGTGCGATCTTCAATGCGGCTGCGGTTTTTTTCACCAGACGATCTTGCTCGGCTACCCAGGCTTCAGCGGCTGCTCCAGTCACAGCCTCGACGCGGCGAACACCAGCCGCGACAGCGGACTCAGCCACAATTTTGAACAGGCCGATATCGCCGGTTCGTCTCGCGTGCGTGCCACCGCACAACTCAACAGAATAAGCGTGTGCTTCGTTCGCGTGTGTTGTGCCCATGGCCACCACGCGCACTTCGTCGCCGTACTTCTCGCCAAACAGCGCCATCGCCCCGGCCTTGATCGCCGCTTCGGTATCCATCAGCCGCGTCGTGACGGCTTCATTGGCGCGCACCTCGGTATTCACTTGGTCTTCGATGGCACGAATGTCATCGGCGGAAATGGCTTTGTTATGGCTGATGTCAAATCTTAAGCGGTCAGCCGAGACTAATGAACCTTTTTGAGTGACGTGATCGCCCAATGTGCGGCGCAAGGCGGCATGCAACAGGTGCGTGGCAGAGTGGTGGCCGCGGATCGCCGACCTGCTTTTACCGTCGACTTTGAAAGCGGCTTCGTCGCCAACTGCGACGCTGCCTTTGGTGACGGTGCCCGAATGCACAAACACCACGTCGGCTTTCTTTTGCGTATCGGTGATCGTGATCTCGGCTTTGCCGCCTACTGTGATGATCACGCCAGCATCACCCACCTGCCCGCCCGATTCAGCATAGAAGGGCGATTGGTTTGCGACCACGGAGACCACGTCTCCTTGCTTGGCTTGGGTTACCGACGCGCCACCAACGACTAATGAAGTAATGCGCCCTTCTGCGGATTCGGTGGAATAGCCAAGGAAGTCGGTCGCGCCGACTTTGTCCTTCACCTCAAACCAGATTTTCTCGGTGGCCGCATCGCCCGAGCCCGACCAGGCTTTGCGGGCCTCAGCGCGCTGACGTTCCATGGCCGCATTAAAACTGTCGATGTCCACGCCGATATTACGGGCGCGCAGGGCATCTTGGGTTAGGTCCAACGGAAAGCCATAGGTGTCGTAAAGCTTGAAAGCGACTTCGCCAGATAATTTTGAACCGGTGGAAACGTTCTTGGTTTCCTCGTCCAGCAGTTTCAGCCCGCGCTCGAGCATGGACTTAAAGCGTGTTTCTTCCAGCATTAAGGTTTCAGTGATCAACGCTTGCGCGCGTTCCAGCTCGGGGAAGTGCTGCCCCATTTGCGACACCAGCGCAGGCACCAAGCGGAACATCATCGGGTCGGCGCAGCCCATGAGGTGCGCATGGCGCATGGCGCGGCGCATGATGCGCCGAAGCACATAGCCGCGCCCCTCGTTGCTGGGCAGTACGCCGTCAGCAATCAGAAAGCCCGTGGCGCGCAAGTGATCGGCAATCACGCGGTGCGAGGCCTTATGCGGGCCCGTGGGGTCTGTCTTGGCAGCTGAAGCAATGGCCGCGATCAGAGATTTGAACAGATCGATGTCATAGTTGTCGTGCACACCCTGCATGACAGCGGCGATGCGTTCCAACCCCATGCCCGTGTCGACGGAAGGCTTGGGCAGATTGATGCGCTCAGTCGTGCTCACCTGCTCGTATTGCATGAACACGAGATTCCAGATCTCGATAAAGCGATCACCATCGGCGTTATCGCTTCCCGGCGGGCCACCTGGAATTTTATCGCCGTGGTCGTAGAAAATCTCCGTGCATGGCCCACAGGGGCCAGTATCGCCCATAGCCCAGAAATTATCAGACGTCGGGATGCGAATAATGCGTGCGTCCGGTAGGCCTGCGATTTTGCCCCATAGCTTGGCGGCTTCTTCATCCGATGAGTGAACCGTAACGGTGAGTTTGTCTTTGGGCAGGCCGTAATCGCCCGTGATCAGTTGCCAGGCGTGCGCAATGGCTTGTTCTTTGAAGTAATCGCCGAACGAGAAATTACCCAGCATTTCAAAGAAGGTGTGGTGGCGCGCGGTATAGCCGACGTTATCGAGGTCATTGTGCTTGCCCCCGGCGCGCACACATTTTTGCGAGGTGGTGGCGCGATGATAGGGCCGCGTTTCGTTACCGGTGAAGACGTTCTTGAACTGCACCATGCCGGCATTGGTGAACATCAGCGTCGGGTCATTACGCGGCACCAAGGGGCTCGAGGCCACAACTTCATGGCCGTTCTTGGCAAAGTATTCGAGGAAGGTGGACCGGACGTCCTTGGTGCTGGCCATGGCTGTTATAACTGTCTGTTATTCTAAAATTACTCGGGCGCTGGCCGTAAATAGCCTCGCGCCAGACAAGCCCGAGGTTTTACCCCGCCCATCAAAGCCAAGTCCAGCCGCGGAAGCCTTTTGGCTGGGCGCATTTTCCTTACCAACCGGCTTACACTTGTCGGGGAAATGCGCTTAGGACTTCGGGAAGCCCGTCGGCCCCATGGAAGCTAAGCCCAGCTTAGCGCCCAAAGTGGGGTTGGCGTAGTAGATGGTCATGCGCACGATTTTACCACCTTTGCACCAAAAATAATTGCAATTGTTCAACGTTAAGGTGCCGGTGGCGAGGTAGGCCGAATGAGGCTTTGGCTTAAGGGTGACAATAAATATGGCCGCGCAGCACTCGTGGACCTCGTCGACAATGTGCTGAAATTGGCCGAAGTGGGCATCGTAGTTTCCGCACAAATGCGCCCAGAATTCAAGCATCGGCTGCTGGGTGCCAACGGGGTTGGCATAAAAATGCCGGATCGGATTATCGCCATGATAGATCGTGATTTCGGCATCAGATGTGAAGCAACGCACAACCGCATCTAAATCCTCAGTCATAACATTGCCGAAGTAGTCGTGCTCTACGAGCTTGATATAGTGATCGCGCGATGGTTTGGACATGATGTGCTCCCCTGGTGGCTTTTAACACATGCGCGTTAAAAAAGAAAAAGGCAGGCCTGCACTGCAAGCCCGCCAGAAGATACGAAGGGAAGTGAAGTAAGCTAGGGTCTCACGTTATTCGTCACGCTCGCCGTCAGCGCTGGGATCAACCGCCATCACACTGGCAAGTTGCTTGCCATTGGCCCGTAAGACTTGCTCAATTTTATTGGCGATCTCGGGGTTGGCGCGCAAAAACTGCTTGGCGTTTTCACGGCCCTGGCCAATGCGCTCACCTTCGTAGGAGAACCACGAGCCGGACTTATCAACCACGCTGGCTTTCACGCCCAGATCCAGCAATTCGCCGGTCTTAGACACGCCTTCGCCGTACATAATGTCGAACTCCACGACCTTGAAGGGCGGGGCGACTTTGTTCTTCACGACTTTGACGCGTGTTTGATTACCTACCACGTCTTCGCCGTTCTTAATTTGTCCGATGCGGCGGATATCCAACCGGACGGAAGCGTAGAACTTCAGCGCGTTGCCACCCGTCGTGGTTTCAGGATTGCCGAACATCACGCCAATCTTCATGCGGATTTGGTTGATGAAAATGATGAGTGTGTTGGAGCGTGCCACCGAGGCGGTCAACTTGCGCAGGGCTTGGCTCATGAGGCGGGCCTGCAAACCCATATGGCTGTCGCCCATTTCGCCTTCCAGCTCGGCGCGCGGCGTGAGGGCTGCGACCGAGTCCACCACCAGCACGTCGATGGCGCCTGAACGCACGAGGGTATCGGCGATCTCCAATGCCTGCTCACCGGCATCGGGCTGCGAAATCAGCAGCTCGTCAAGGTTGACCCCAAGTTTGCGGGCATAGCCGGGGTCGAGCGCGTGCTCAGCATCGACAAACGCGCAGGTGCCGCCCTTCTTCTGGGCTTCGGCGATGACATGCAGCGCCAGTGTGGTTTTGCCCGAGCTTTCCGGCCCATAGATTTCAACGATACGGCCCTTGGGTAAACCACCAATGCCCAGCGCCAGGTCGAGGCCCAGCGAGCCGGTGGAAATGGACGGCATATCCACGGCCGGATCGTGCTGGCCGAGCTTCATAATCGAGCCCTTGCCGAAGGCACGTTCGATTTGGGTCAGGGCAGCGTCGAGAGCCTTGGTTTTGTCCATGTTGTCTTTTTCTACGAGGCGAAGGGCTGACTCAGCCATGAAGGGCTCCTGTCTCTATTGGTTCTCGGCGTTCGCATCAACGTGGCTGGTGATGTTTCTTCCGCCGGGCGACCGGATGGCCGCTGTTCTCAAGATTGTACATGTTTTGTTCTCATCATCAAGTAAAATTTAGAACAAAGAGAGAACTATCAAATTATGTCTTCAAAACAGTAAATTAAGCATAGTTTACGGCCATTCTTGACCCTTTCAACCAAATAGCCACTTTATAGATATGGCATATTACGACGCCGAATTGACCTATTAGAACGCCTCTGGGAAGATTCAATTCCCGTCGCCTGCCGCCAACCCTTTGTGGGGGAGGTTAGCGTCAGGACCAGATTCCTAACTTTATTGGCTTAAGTCTCTATCCGTCGCACGACCGAGAGATCAAACACAACGCCGTTGAGGCGCTGCCGTTAGCAAATGAATCAATCGCCAAAGTTCAGTCTCAAGATGTCTTTGAATATTTGCCCTACGACAAAATACCTTTTGTCTTGGACGAGATCCATCGCGTCCTCATCCCATCCGGTGTTTTTCGCCTCAGCGTCCCCGACTATCGCAGCCCCTTGCTGAGCAAGCAGTCAATCTACGACAGCAAAAGCCATGTGGTTGGCGGTCTCACGACGGGAGCGACGGCATTTTATGATTCAAAATCAGGGGAGGCCAAGGTTCGTTTTAAGGAAGATGGCAAAGCGCATGTGTGGTTTCCGAAATACGAACTCATCCTCGACCTCATGATGAGGTCCAATATTCGAAATAGTGAAAAGATCTTTTTCTATCAGTACTTTTTCGATGACGCGCAGTTTCGTGTTGACCCGATTCCGGAAAACGAGATGTTCGTGATCCGCAGCGTGCCCAACGATATGCGGGCGAACGGCGCGCCGATTTCGATTGTTGTTGACTTTGTGAAATAATAGAGAGTGTTGGATTTTTACTCTAAAAATTACCCCCATTTTTTCTGCGCCGCGCGTTTATCGTCGATGTGTTTTTTGAATTCGCCATAGAAACTGCGGCTCTCTTCTTTTTGATCGAGGCCGTGCGCTTCCAGATAGATCGGCATATTCTTTTCCATCCAAGTCAGGAAAGGCTTAGGGATGTCGGCCACCCCGCGCTCGCGTAACTTGCGGCCACGGCTAGGCAGCACCATTGTTGAGGTCTTGACGGCACTCAATTGAGTGCGAAGCTTGGGTCATGATGGGCCACGAAATTCGCGGAGAACAGTAATGACAAAAACTCTGAACCGGGCGTCAATCGTTATCGCGCTTCTGAGTGCGAGCAGTCTGTGCGCGCAGTCGGCGCTCGCCCAAGAGGCCGCCAAAATTCCGCCCGCCACACCCAAAGGGCCCATGACGTTTTTCCTCACCAGTGCAGGCCCCGGCAATGGGGCTGATCTGGGAGGGCTCGTGGGGGCTGATGCGCATTGTCAAAAGCTAGCCGAGGCCGCGGGCGCAGGCAACCACGCTTGGCGCGCTTATCTCAGTACCTCGGCGCAAGGCACGACAGATGCCGTGAACGCTCGTGATCGGATTGGCGCGGGGCCGTGGCATAACCAAGTAGGTTTTCGCGTCGCGCGCGATCTCAGCCATTTGCACGGTGATACCGTCACTGATGGCCGCGATGGCAACCTGATCAACCAAGCCACGGCATTGACTGAGAAGGGTGAGATGGTGCCCGGTGAGCTGAACAAACCCAACCAGCACGATATTCTGACGGGCTCCAAAACCGATGGCACGGCGTTTGGCGATGGCCTGGAGCACACCTGCAAAAATTGGACGAGCAGTGCAGCAGACGGCGCTGCCGAAGTAGGCCACCACGACCGCCAAAGCCGCATCACCAGCGCATCGTGGAACTCAGCGCATCCCAGCCGAGGGTGCAGCCAAGCCAACCTCATCTCCACTGGTGGCGCGGGACAGTTTTATTGCTTTGCGGCAGAGGCGAGGTAGGCCGCGCGGCGGCGCCATGTTGTGGCGGCGCGGCAAGTTGGCTAGGATTGGGGCAATTAATTCTGGGGAGGATCACTATGTCACTGCGCGCATATATCGGAACTTCGGCTTTGCTTGTTGGATTGATAGGCGCGGCCGCCACGGCGTCCGGCCATGCCTTGATGATGAACAAAGATGCCAAGCCCGGCGCCTGGCATTTGATCGAGATCGGCATTCCCCATGGCTGTGTCGGCTCGCCCACCAACACCATCAAAATCAAAGTGCCTGAAGGCATTGCCTTGGTGCGGCCCCAGGTGAAAGCCGGTTGGAAACTCACCATGACCAAGCGCAAGATCGACAAGCCCATCGTAGCGGAAGGCACGACCATCACTGATATGGCCGACGAAGTAATGTGGTCGGGCGGCAGCGTCGGCGACGTGGAATTCGACCGCTTCGCCATGCTGGTGAAACTGCCCAACGATCCGGGAAAAATGCTGTACTTCAAGACGGTGCAGGTTTGTGACAAGGGCGAACACCGCTGGATCGAAATCCCTGAAGGCGGCAAGAAGTGGGGCGAGTATAAAGAGCCCGCACCCTTCGTGCAGATCTCCGGCGCGCCGTAAGGTTTGAGCGCGCAGCGATGGTAGCCCTGGGTCCTCGCCTCAAGCGCGAGGACGACAGAGGAGAGTTTAAGCCTCCTCCAGCACGTCCTTCACCTTCAACGCCAGTTGGCCCAGGCTGAAGGGCTTGGGCAGGAAGTGGAAGTCTTGCCCCGTAGCCACTTCGCCGCGCGCGATTTCTTCTGAGTAGCCCGAGATGAGAATAATTTTGATTTCGGGCCGCTCCACACGGATGAGGCGCGCTAGTGTGCCGCCGTCCATGCCGGGCATCATCATATCCGTGATCATCAGGTCCACAGCCGGTTGGTCGTGCAGGATATCGAGTGCCTGCTCGCCGGTGCGCGATTCCAGCACTTTGTAGCCTTTGTTTTTCAGCGCACGCGCCGCGAACACGCGCACCGCATCTTCGTCTTCCACCAGCAAGATAGTACCCTGCCCTGCCAAGTCCTTCGGTAGCTCCAGCGATGCGCCCGTATCCGCACCATTGGCTTTCTGCGTACGCTTTGATGAGGCCGCAACCGCGTCCTCATCGGCTTCGGGTGCGAAGCGCGGCAGATGGATAATAAATTTCGAGCCCTTGCCTATCACGGACTCGACCTGAATAAAGCCGCCGGTTTGACGCACGATTCCATACACGGTGGCTAAGCCCAGCCCCGTTCCTGCACCTGGCACTTCCTTTTTGGTGGAGAAGAACGGCTCGAAAATACGCGCTAGATGCTCGGGCGCGATGCCGGTTCCTGTATCTGCCACTTCAATGCGCACATAACGCCCAGCGGCCAATTGCTCTGCTCCCAATTGCGGCGGCTTATCAAAGGTTACGGCACTGGTGCTGACGGTCAAGGTGCCGCCGCCGGGCATGGCATCGCGCGCGTTGACAGCCAGGTTGATAATAATCTGGTCGAACTGGCCGGGGTCGACACGCACTTGGCCTAGTTCGCGGCCATGGACCAATCGGAAATCGATAGACTCGCCAATAAGGCGATTGAGTAAGTGCGACAGCTCGGTGATGGCATCGGTCGGGTTCAGATTGCGCGGTTGCAGTGGTTGCTTACGCGAGAAGGCCAGCAATTGGCGCACAAGGTTGGCGGCGCGGTTGGCGTTTTGCTTGATTTGCATAATATCGGCAAACGACGGATCACCCGCCGCATGACGTTGCAATAGCAAATCGCAAAAGCCGATCATAGCAGTGAGCAAGTTATTGAAATCGTGGGCCACACCGCCTGCGAGCTGGCCCATGGCCTGCATCTTCTGCGCCTGCGCAAATTGTGCTTCGAGGCTTTTCTGTTCGGTATTGTCAATAAAGTGCGCCACGGCGCCTTCGATTTCGGTTGACCCGCCTGACAATGGAGCCGTGAGCGGGCCGAGATAGACCGAGGCCTGCACCACAGCGCGCCCCTGCAGGCGGGTATCAAGGTGGATGCCAGCACTTTCGCCCGATAAAACTTTGCTCAGCTCGGCCGTAAAGCCAGCGCGGTCATCGGCCAGCAAGCGTTCGCCCAAGGTTCCACCAATCACCGCCGCACGCGGCTGATGGGCAAGCTCTTCGAAAGCCGCATTGCAGTCCACAATCACGCCCTCGGGGTCGGTAATGGCAATCGCTACAGGGGCTGCATTGAACAGTACCCGGAAGCGCTCATACGCCATACGGCCCGGCGAGGCTATTGTGTCACGCATCACACCATCACGAATCACAAGGCTGCGCGTGCGCGTGACACCTGCATCGTCGTAGGTGCTTTGCAGCACCAAGCAAGGAATCGCGGCCCCACCTTGCGACTTAAATTGAACTTCCCCTCGCCATTCACCGTCGGGCTGGGGCCGTACGCTATTGGTCGATAACAAGTCCTCAAGTTTTGCCCCGGACAAAGCATCTGGTACCAATCCCAACCACTCCGCAAAGCGTAGGTTGGCAAAGGTCAGCACGCCGTCGATATCGGCCGAATAAACGCCGATCGGCATAAAGTGCAGGAAATCAGCAAGGTTCTGGCGATCCCGGTTCAGAACATCTTCGATCGTGCGTCGAGCCGTGACGTCATCCAAACGCCACAACATCAAGCCCTCACTGCCCGGCAATGAGGTGAGGGAAACACGAATCCAATCAGGCTCTGGCCCGCCGCCTGAGAGCGGAATTTCGCCATCGAAGGGTGCGCCTGCACGAACGGCGGCCTCAATGCGGGCGGCAGCATCCTCATCGGCGAGATCAGCCACAAGACGCCCCGCAAGTACCACAAACGGGGCCTCGCCACGCAGCCAGTCTTTGGCATCAGCGTTGGCATACAGTAGTTCGCCTGACTTGCCCGTGATCAGGCGGGCCGTTGACATCCGTTCCAGGAGCGCCGCTAAGGCTGCGACGGTCGCCGCCGAGCCCGCATGTGGACGGTGGGTCCAGAAGACTAAGAGCGAGGCCAGAGCGGCCGCCAGGGCGGTGGCGGCGACAACATAGACGCGCAGGTCTTCCGGGGTGAACAGGCTTGCGCCTGCACCTAAGGCAGCTAATCCAGCGGTGATCCCTGCGGTGATTCGACCTGAACCCCCGCCCCCATTAATGCTTGGCAAGCACCTTGCCCTTTAGACGCATGACAAAGCCGATGACCTCGGCCACGGCCTTATAGTGCTCTTCCGGAATCTCTTGATCAACCTCAACCGCAGCGAAGAGCGCGCGCGCCAGGGGTGGATTTTCGATGATCGGCACCGCGTTGGCATCGGCGATCTTGCGAATTTGTAGCGCCAGGTAATCGGCCCCCTTGGCCACAACCAAGGGCGCGGCCATCAAGTCCATGTCGTATTTAAGCGCCACGGCAAAGTGAGTCGGGTTAGTAATAATGACCGCTTCGGCAAGGCGCGGATGTTAAATTGGCATCCGAAGAATTTCTTGATAGGCCGACAACACCTTATCGCGAACAGCGACAAGCGTTTCCAAGGTGTGCTCGGCGTTTGCGACCGCCGTCACCACATCCTTTAAATCAGCTGCGCCAGAGATTTGCTTGATGCTGAGTTCTTCGGCTTGGCGGCCCGATTGCATGGCCGACTTCAGCGAGTCGCTTATCATGGAGGCGAACCCTTCATCGCCTTCGCTGGCCACGGCGGATGTCGTGCTCCTGCCACCGCCGGTCGAGCGCACGGCACCTGCCGCCTGTTGGTAAGCGCTCACTGCTGAATTAAAATCGATCAAAGCCATGGCAATCTCCAGATCAAAAAGCTCAATTATATCAATAGTACAATGTCTTGGAGACCATGGAGCGCGACGTCAAAATGACGTTGAGGTTGGCTTCATAGCTACGCTGCGCCTCGCGCATATCCATCATCTCAATCAACGAATTCACGTTGAGGATTTGCACATACCCCTCGGCATTCGCACCAAGATGCGAGGGATCGTATTTTGATTTGAGCGGCGTTGTGTCGTTGAAGATTCTTTTGATCTTCACGGTATCTGCGTCGATTTCTTTATTGAGAGCACTGCGGAAGGTCACCAGCTTGCGACGATAAGGTTCGCGACCGGGAATTTCTGACGTTGAATCCGCGTTTGCAAGATTTCCGGAAATAATGCGCAGGCATGTGGTCTGGGCCTTTATTCCAGCGGAGGCAACTTTCGAGCTGATACTCAGATCATCTATTTGACTCTCCTCCAAAACTCCTTAACCGCCGCCCTTGCCGAGCGCCATTCTCAACATTTTCATACTGCTCTGCATGAGTTGTGCGGCTGTATTGTATTGGCTTCTTGTATCACCGACTTTTTGCATTTGCTCTTCCAAGACCACCTCGTTACCGTCGGGCGATTCTTCGAAAGACTTCATCAGCGTACGCGAGCGGACCGCATCAGGTTTTGCAGTCGCATTCAGGACCACAAAAAAGGCGAGCAGCTGCAAACCAGTCGACAAGGTGAGCATTAGCGGAGCTGTTTGCGTGTTTGAAGCAGAAGTGGTCATGACTGGTCCAGTGCCGCGGTCATGGGTGAGCTGCGCGCATGAGCACGCCAGATCATATCGAACAGATTGAATCGAGGCTCAATCATTTGGCTAGGCACATTTCCCACTCCGGCGGTTTCTCCGCCGACACAATTTCGACTGAAACTAGATAACAATGGTGAACGGGTCGTTAAGGCCTTAAAAAACAAGGCATCGAGACTTTTGAGGCGGCGGCGAAAGCCTAACAGGACCCACCGCAGGCGGCCGGCCGGATTACCCCGGCTGAGCGGGGCTCATCCCGGGAAGTTGCCGCCGGCTCGATAGTTCTTCAGTGAGTTGACGGGCCTTTGGCGCGTTCATCTGCGACAGGATCGGTGCAACCTTTTTTTCTTTCATCCTGGTCACGACCGCCACCAGGATGGTCATATCAAGCTCATCAAAAATACGCGCGGCATCCTTTGGCTCCATGGCCGTATAGGTTTTGACGAGCTGCTCAATTTCAGCTTTCTTTTTAGCATCGTACTGCTGAACAAGCCCCTGCAATTGCTTCTCAACTTCTTGCATTTGGCTAATTTTCTGATCGAGGCGCTGTTCAGCCGCCTTTACTAAGCTTTCTTTCTGCTGCAACTCACGTTCACGGAGATCAATGAGTTCGCGGCGCTCGGAGAGACGTTGCAGGGTATCAATTTCAGATTTCGTCAACTCTGAGGGCTTGAAAGCCATTGGTTCACTGGCAGGCTCGGCTTCTTCAGCCCCCTCTCTGCCCTCAGCAGGCGCCGCTTCGCCAGATTTATCCATACCTTCCACAGGTTTTTTGTCGGCCTCACCGGCTGCAGGCATCGCAGGCTGCTGGGCTAAGGCTGTCGGCTGTTCAACAGCTAAACTGGTGCTGCTTCGATTGCTGACCAAATCGCTGACCAGAACCTGAATGCGCAAACCAAGTAAGCAGACGGCCACCACGATGACGGCTGGCAAAAACCGAAACGTCGGGCCACGCCCCGCATCATCAAGCGCGGGACGGTCAAGCTTTGGACGTGGTTTACGGACGACGGTGGTCATCAAAAACCAGTGCTCTCTATGTGTTCGGCGTATGTGTTGCTAACAGGTTTAGCGATTAGACTGTAATGCCTTCAACAATTCGCGCTCAGCCTCAGAGCGATCATCGCCCAAACCCATCTCATCGGCCAATGATTTACGCGGTGTACGGAGCCCAGATGCTTGACCTGCAGCCGCTTGAGCTGGGGCTGCCTGAGGTGGCGCTGGGCGCGCGTCGGCTGCGCGAGCCTCAGCACGAGCGGCATTTAAGGTATTTCGCAAATCGGTGGTGGTATCTTCAAACGGTGCTACCCCAAGCGCAGCCGCTTTCGTGGCAATCACGGGCGCTGCGGCGCGCGGTGCTGCGGCGGGCTCGACTGCAGCCAAATTCGGCCGGAGACCGCCCGACAACACGGACGGCATCGGTGCGGCTGGAGCGGCTGCGGGCTGGTTAGTCGATGCGGCACCGAACGACGCTTCGCTTCGGGCGACACGCACGCTTGATTCTAACTTGACTGCTATTTCTTCGGCACGCTCGATCATAAAGGCCAAGTCATCTCGCAAAGACTGCGCCTTCTCGACCCGATCTTTGAGGGCCATGCTGGCTTCGTTGGTGACTTTTTTAAGCTTCGGAATACCGGCTTCAGCGCGCAGTATTGCGTCATTGAAGTTTGCGACGACCTTTGCAAACTCGTCTCGCGACTTACGCAGCGCCGAGAGGCGGCGGTTTAATATCACTGCATACGTGATTGTCGGGATCAGCAATGCGATAATAATGAGACTCAGTGCCGTATCGAACGTCATATCCGTCTCCCGACCCCGGCGTACACCGGATTATCCCTGAACTTTAAGCTGCGCGTAGGAAAAATCCAACGGCTACTGATTTCTAGATTGGCGCATCTTCCCATAACATTCGGTTAAGAATTGGGCAGAACGCGCATCACTCTCTGACTTATGGTTCCGCTTTCGTCATCCGGCGATGATGATCAATGCGGATCGAGATGTGATTCCCGTGTCACCCTATTTTACCGATAAACATGGGCTGGTCACCGCAGCGCAACTCAATCGGCGAGTCCGGCTTAGCGTTAAGCAATAATTTAGAGCCGACTTCGAACCCGAGTGCACGGCTCAGAGGTATCACTGGGCTGTCAAGCACCGCTTCAAGATCAACCTCGGTAAACCACACTGCTTCGGCCAGGTGGGTCTCCCAAATCGAGTAACGACAAAAATGAGAAGCGTCTGGCTGCGGCCCTCGACCGCAATATGCAGTTGTGGGTTGGTATCCGCACCATGGTGTCGGCTGCCGACAACCCGCTTCCCATGCCGATCAAAGACAATTTGATCCGCCTTGCCAGTTTCGTGGCTCAAAAGACCTTCGAAATGCAGGGCGGTTCCACCATTAAAGCCATTGACGCTCTCGTGAACACTAATATGCAGATTGCAGGGGGTTTGCTTGAGAAGCGTGGGGCCTAACGGCCCGCGCCACTTGATCCTGGCATCATTGCCTCGCTAAAAAGGCGCTTCCTTCTGGGAAGCGCCTTTTTCATGCTTAAACTTGTTGTTCTCAGATTTAGTCAGAGCGATGGGTGCGTTCCATACGCTCGTGACGCTCTTGGGCTTCAACGCTCATGGTTGCAATCGGTCGAGCCTCGAGTCGTTTAAGCCCGATCGGCTCGCTGGTTTCTTCGCAATACCCATAACTGCCATCTTCAATGCGACGCAACGCAGCATCGATTTTCGAGATGAGCTTGCGCGCACGATCACGTGTGCGCAGTTCAAGCGCACGTTCCATTTCGGCCGAGGCGCGGTCGGCTAAATCTGGCTCCGAGACAGCGCCCTCTTGAAGAGTCTCGAGAGCTTCTTCAGATTCTTTGAGAAGTTCTAATCGCCAGGCTAAGAGCTTGCGCCTGAAATATTCAAGCTGGCGCGTATTCATAAATGGCTCTTTGGCGCTGGGCCGATAATCGGGCGGCAGAGTAATGGTCGACGACTTATGCACCATTTCCCGCCGGACAGGCTTTGGGGCCACCTCTGTCACCCTTGCGGTGGGGTGCGAGAGGGGGGCTTTAGAGGACTTGGCAGGCGCTTTAATTTTGTGAACAGCAATTTTAGCCTTAACCGCTGCTTTAGACTTTGGCACCGACGTTTTAGCCTTAGGCATTGATTTTAAAGAATTTTTACGCAGTTTTGCCGCAGCCGGTGCTTTGGCTTTTTTCTTGGGTGGCGGAGCTTTCTTCTTTTTCATGGATTTTATGTCGTCAGAACATTTGGGACCGATGGGGGAGTGATTTAGCGGAGTGTTGGCCTCACCTAGTTGATTGATCTTAAGCGGCGAGCTTGCGGTGAAGCAAGCGTCGATGTTCGATAGTTTCTCGTTTGATGCGTTCGCGTTCCAACAAGATCGCCTGACCCCTGCCGAAGTAGACGTCCGCCGGGGTCAGATTGTCGATACCTTTACGCCGTCAGCGCCTATGAGACAGAATTGGGGTGGTGAGTAAGGAAGGGTTTTGGTCTTATCGCAGTGACGGAGGAACGAAGATGAGACCAAAACCCATGAGTTCAGATGTGCCCGCAGA
>NSIP01000008.1 GCA_002737725.1 Rhodospirillaceae bacterium | reverse complement strand
AGACTGGCGGAGTCAGAGTCCGCTGTCCTACCGTTAGACGATCCCCCATCTGGGCCCCCACCAGGAGGGCCGTGAGAATAACCCAGCACCGCTTAACGACAGCTTAGCGGCACGGGGTTGGGCGTGAAATGGCATGAGCGCCGCGCCCTGTCCAGCCCTGGGTCTAGCGCCGGGGGGCTGTGGCACGTCGGGCCCATGTCCTCCACCCGGCGGTCGTTGGGGCGAGAGGTGTTGTCCTAGATATATATAAGAGTGCCATATCGTCAGGCTTATCCCTGACTTTCGGGTCTGTTGGGGGCGGGTCGGTTGCGGGCAAGTCGGTTGCGGGCAAGTCGGTTGGTCGGGGGACCTCAGGGGAAACTATGTTTGTCGTTTTAGCTGCTGTTTTAATCAACGCCATCCCCGTCAGCTTGGTGCTGCCCATGCTGCCGTATCTGGGCACGAATTATGGGGCCACGCCGTTTGAGGTGTCGGTGCTGTTCACGCTCATGCCGTTGGTTGGCATCATCGGCAATCCCCTGTGGGGTCGCGTCTCCGATAAGCTGGGCCGTCGCACCGCCATGACGTGTACGCTAGCGGGCACCGCCGTGGCGTTCATGGCCTTTGCCTTTGCCAATTCTCTGTGGGCGTTATTTCTCACGCGCGCTCTGCAAGGGGTGTTTCACGGCTCCAACTCTATCGCGCTGGCGTATATGGCCGAGACCACCGCGCCCAAAGATCGCGCCAAAAGCATGGGGTATGTGTTCGGCTCCATGGGCGCGGGTCTGGCCATTGGTCCATCTCTGGGCGGGTTCTTCATGACGGGACATGAAGCTGATTTTGACCACTTCTTGGCGTGCATGGTGGCGGGTGGTTTGTCGTTGGCGGCGGCGCTGGTTGTCTTCTTCCTGATGAAGGATGCAAAGAAAGACCCCGCTGTAGCAACCTCACCCGGAAAGCCAAAATCCAAGCCAGATTTTCGCGCCATTGTACGCTCGCCTGCACTTCTAATTCTGGCAGCGATGATTTTTGCCTCGGGGTTTAAGTTCAACGCCGAGCAATTGCTCTATCCGTTTTGGGGAATGTCGGTAGGCTGGACGGCAAGTCAAACCAGTTATTTCTACTCGCTGCTGAGCGTCGGGTTTTTGCTGACTAGTTTTGGATTGGTGGGTTTTTTCACCAAGCGCTTTGGCGATGAAAAAACTGTGCTGATCGCCGCCGTGGTGGACTTCGCGTCAATCTTACTGTTCATCACGTTCGCAGGCTCCGCATATGCATTTCTGTTCTTGATGTTCGTATCGTTCGCCGCACCCTTGTGGGGCACGGTGTTGGCCAGTGTGATTTCGCGCCACGCGACCGAAGGGTATTCTGGCATGATTCAAGGCATCAGCACGTCCACCCAACTGGCCGGGCGCATTGTCGGTACACTGCTGGCTGGCGCATTGATTCAGCAGTTTGGCTTCCGCGCCATGTATGTTGTCATTGCGGTGGTGCTGACGTTTATTATTGCCCAGGCGTGGCGGTTTATGGCCGAGTCCGCGACGCGCCAACACAGCGTCAAACCAATACCAAAGCCTTGAGATTCATCCTTTTTTAGACGTTTGAGCCCTTCACCGGGCCCCCTGAAGTCGTTAGCATGACACGAGTGGTCCGATTTTCACATTCGCATCCCGTTTCTGAGTGAAACCTTGCGAATGTAAAATCCGCTCCACGAGTGGGGTCAGTCATCGCGCAGGCTTGAGGATTTGCAGCGCTGCGACGACGAACGGGGTGTTCGGCTATGAATCACGGTCGCTGGGCCGACGGCGAACCGCCGCAAGGTCAAGCCAGTATCTGTCGGGCGGAAGAGCGGGCCGATGACCGTGCACAGGCGCGCTCGGTCTCGGTCTTTGCCGCGATCGATTTGGGCACCAACAACTGCCGCATGTTGATGGCTCGGCCCAACGGCGGAGATTTTTATGTTGTTGATTCATTTTCGCGCGTCACGCGCCTGGGCGAAGGCTTAAGTCGAAGCGGCGTTTTGTCGCTCGAGGCGATGGATCGCACGGTCGATGCGTTGAAACGATGCGCCGAGAAATTACAAAAACGCGATGTTGTGCTGGCGCGTCATGTGGCGACCGAGGCTTGCCGCCGCGCCGCCAATTGCGAAGAGTTTTTGGACCGCGTCAAACGCGAGTCCGGAATTGACCTTGAAATTATAACTGCGAATGAAGAAGCCACGCTCGCGCTGAAAGGTTGCGTAGGGTTGCTCGATCATGCCGTGCCGCATGCCTTGCTGTTTGATATCGGTGGCGGATCAACAGAGGTGTTGTACGTCAAAGTTCACGGCGATGGTGCTTTGTCTGTCATTGATTGTATCTCACTGCCCATGGGCGTGGTGACGGTGGCCGAGGATTGCGGCGGCGGTGATTTATGCGAACGCACCTATAAAGAGGTGGCTGATCATGCGGGCCGTTTGCTAGACCCCTTTGAACGCAAACACGGCCTGCGCGATTTGATCGCTGCTGGGCAAATGCAAATGATTGGCACGTCGGGCACGGTGACCACGCTGGGTGGCCTGTCGCTGGGCTTGCCGCGGTATGATCGCACCATCGTTGACGGCATCATGCTCGACTTTGACATGCTGCTGAACAAAAGCCATGCGTTGTGCAAAATGTCGCTTCAGCAACGCGCCGCTGAACCCTGCATTGGCTGGCAGAGGGCTGACCTGGTTCTGCCAGGATGCGCTATACTTGAGGCGATCTGCATTGCTTGGCCCGTCGGCAAGCTCAGGGTCGCAGACCGCGGCTTGCGCGAAGGCTTGCTGATGGAGATGATTCATCCAGCATCTTCTCGGGTTCAATCCGTCTTCGCGCCTCCTTAAATCATCCCAAATCGAGTTATTGTATGAGTAAGTCGCCATCCAGAAAGAGCGGCAAAGGGGCCAGCGGCTCCGTCAGTCGGGGTCCCAGCGGTCGAGGTTTGCATGTACGCGTCAAAACGGCACGGGGGCGCAAAACATCCTCGCTCATCTGGCTGCAGCGCCAGCTCAACGACCCCTATGTGCGCCAAGCCAAGGCGGCTGGGTTTCGCTCACGCGCGGCCTTCAAACTGATTGAACTCGATGATCGGTTCAAAATTCTCAAACCCGGCATGAAGGTGGTCGACCTCGGTGCCGCACCGGGGGGTTGGACGCAAGTGGCTGTCGAGCGCGTGCGGGCGGGCACACCAAAAGGTGGGCTCGTCGTTGGTATCGACATCAACGCGTGGGACAAAGTCACGGGGGCCACGTGCATTACCATGGATTTTATGGATAACGGCGCGCCCGATGTTTTGAAAAAAGCGCTCGGTGGTAAGTCCGATGTGGTGCTCAGTGATATGGCTTCACCGGCTACCGGCCATCCGGGCACGGATCATATTCGCATTATGGCGTTGGCAGAATTGGCGTGGGCGTTTGCTGAAGAAGTGCTGGCGCCCGGCGGCACATTCATCTGCAAAGTGTTTCAGGGCGGCACCGAGGGTGATTTGCTAAAACAAATCAAAAACTGTTTTTCGGTGGTCAAGCACGCCAAGCCCCCCGCCAGCCGCAAAGATTCCGCTGAAGTTTATTTGGCGGCCATGGGATTTAAGGCTTAAGCAGTCGTTCTTTGATTTCGTTCAGCGCCGTGATTTTCTCGCGCTGGATTTGCAGCAAGCCGTCCCATTGTGTGGCGCACAATTCATCAATTTTTTCATGCAGCTGCAAAATTTCTAGCTCGGCTTTGAGGTTCACTTCGTAATCATGAGCCGCAGCCAGCCGATCTTTATCGGCTTTGCGGTTTTGCGACATCATAATCACCGGCGCTTGAATGGCGGCCAATGTCGACAACAGAATATTCAAGAAGATGTAAGGGTAAGGATCGAACACCAACCCCATTCTGGTCAGCATTTGCGAGTTCAAAATTATCCACATCACCAGCACTGCGCCAAACAGCATGATAAAGGTCCACGATCCACCCACGGCGGCCACGCGGTCTCACAGGCGCTCGCCCAACGTGCGTTGCTCGTCATACGCCATGTTGATATCGGTGCTGATATGCACGCGGTTAGACAGTCGCCGGATGATCCGCCGTTCGCGTTCCGGCAGGTCGTCAAACCCGGTTTTGAGTAGCTTTTGGGCCAGCGCCCCGGCTTTGTCGTCTATGACTTTTCTCCTGTCTTTTCAGGCGTTTTTGCAGCCCGCGCCTGACCCTTGCAGCCCCCATATAATCATGGCATAAGCCCGCGCACCCTGAGTTTATGAGGTGCCCATGGAGATCGCCGAAGCCCTGACGTTTGATGACGTCCTTCTTGTGCCCGCTGCCTCCTCTGTCCTTCCCGCCGCAGCCAATACTGCGACACGCCTGACCAAGACGATTACGTTGAATATTCCTATGGTGTCGGCAGCCATGGATACGGTGACCGAGGCCAGCCTGGCCATTGCTATGGCACAGTTGGGTGGCATCGGGGTGCTGCATAAAAACATGACTATCGAAGCCCAGGCGCAGGAAGTGCGCCGGGTGAAAAAGTTCGAGTCTGGCATGGTGGTGAATCCCGTCACCATTCATCCCGACCAAACGCTGGCTGATGCACTGCGAATCCGCGAGCAGTACCGGATATCGGGTATTCCGGTAGTCGAGCGCGGCTCGGGCAAATTAGTGGGCATTCTCACCAACCGCGATGTGCGCTTTGAAACCGATCACACCCGCAAAGTCAGCGATTTGATGACTAAGGATCGCCTGATTACCGCGCCTGAAAGTGTCGAGCGCGACGATGCCATTAAGCTGCTGCATCAATACCGCATCGAAAAACTGTTGGTGGTCGATAAAAGTTTCCGCTGCGTCGGGCTGGTGACGGTGAAGGATATCGAAAAGGCGCGCTCGCACCCGCTGGCTGCCAAAGACGAGCAGGGTCGTCTGCGCGTGGCTGCGGCCACCGGCGTTGGTGCCGATGGCGTCAAGCGTGCCGAAGCGCTGTTCGATGCTGGTGTGGATGTAGTGGTGGTTGATACTGCGCATGGTCATTCCAGTGGCGTCATCGAGGCCGTGAAGCTGATCAAGCGGTTATCAAATTATACACAAGTGATTGCCGGAAACATTGCCACGCCTGATGCTGCGCGGGCCTTGATCGACGCTGGCGCTGATGCGGTAAAGGTCGGCATTGGCCCTGGTTCCATTTGTACAACGCGTATTGTGGCAGGTGTGGGCGTGCCGCAACTGACTGCGATTATGGAAGTAGCCGAGGCGGCGCGCAAAAATAATGTGCCTGTCATCGCTGACGGTGGCATCAAAAGCTCGGGCGATATCGCAAAAGCCATTGCCGCGGGCGCTGATACGGTCATGGTTGGCTCGCTGCTGGCAGGCACCGACGAAAGCCCCGGTGAAGTCGTGCTCTATCAGGGCCGCACTTATAAAGACTATCGCGGTATGGGCTCGCTGGGCGCCATGGCGCGCGGCTCGGCTGATCGCTATTTCCAAGAAGAAGTGCGTGACAACATGAAGCTGGTGCCCGAGGGCGTCGAAGGCCGCGTGCCGTACAAAGGCCCGGTGTCGGGTGTGGTGCATCAGTTGGTCGGTGGCCTTAAAGCATCGATGGGCTACACCGGCAATGGCACCATTCAAGACATGCAAACAAAATGCACGTTCCGTCGTATCACGGGCGCCGGTATGCGCGAAAGCCACGTCCATGATGTGATGGTGACTCGTGAGCCGCCAAACTACCGCGTTAATAACAATTAGAATTCATCGCCTGCGGGCGAGGGTATGATCGATAACGATGATGCCTATCAATAATGGACCATCGCCCGCCTTATGACTCCCACCGCCCGTGTTCAAGATGCCATCGAGCTGATTGATCGCATTCTTACTGCCGATCGCCCCGCTGATGGTGTGGTGCTGTCGTTCTTTCGCGGCCGCAAATTTGTCGGCGCCAAAGACCGCCGCGCAATTTCTGATCAAGCCTGGCGCATTCAACGCAATCATGCGCGGTTAAAATGGCTGCTCGGTACCGACACGCCCAATGCGAGGCTGTTGGTGTTGGCCGATATGATGACCAACGAGTCGATGAACCTCGACCGCGCGGCGATGCTGTACTCAGGCAAACGGTTTGGCCCGGCAAAATTATCCGAGAACGAGCGCCGTATGGGTATGCGTGTGCAGGAATATGCCGCGCGCACCGACATGCCGCGTGCGGTGCGCTTAGAAGTGCCTTATTGGTTTTTGCCAAAACTAGACGAGTCCTTTGGCAAAAACGCCGATGCTGAAATCGCAGCGCTGAGCACCGAAGCGGCGCTGAACATGCGTGTGAACTCGCTCAAAGCTGACCGCGAGCAAGTGCTCAACCTACTCAGTGAAGAGGGCCACGTGCCCGAGGTGGCGCTGCTCTCGCCCTTGGGCTTGCGTATTCGCGCGCGGATGAACCTCGCCGCCAACAAGCATTTCCGCGCAGGATTGTTCGAGGTGCAAGACGAAGCCTCGCAAATTTGCTCGATGCTCGTAGATGCCAAACCCGGCCATGCGGTGCTTGATTTGTGCGCAGGCGCTGGAGGCAAAACATTGGCCATCGCCGCCCAAATGCAAAACAAGGGGCGCATTGTGGCGTGTGATGTGGCCACAGGGCGCTTGATCCGCTCCAAACAACGGCTGCGTCGCTCGGGCGTGCATAATGCCACGCTTCGCGTTCTCGAAGGCGAACAAGATAAGTGGATCAAGCGTCAAAAGGGCACGTTTGATCGTGTGTTGGTCGATGCGCCGTGCTCAGGCGTGGGGTCGTGGCGGCGCAACCCCGATGCGCGCTGGCGCCTCTCGCCTGAGAACCTTGTCAATCTGGCGCTCATTCAAGACAAGCTTCTGGATCAAGCCGCACCCCTGGTGAAAAAAGGTGGCCGACTGATTTACTCCACTTGCTCGTTGTTGCCGGAAGAAAACCAAGCTCGCGTCGATGCCTTCTTGGCCCGCGACAAAAATTTCAAAGTGATTCCTTGGCAAACGGTTTGGCCTGAGGCGGTGAAAACACCGCCGCCTGTCTGGGACCAACCCTGCCTTACCCTCAGCCCCGCCCGCAACGGGACCGACGGCTTTTTTGTGGCGATTTTGGAACGTGTTGAGTAAGCGAAAAAATGTCCGACCGCATTCTGATCATCGACTTTGGCAGTCAAGTCACCCAACTCATTGCCCGGCGCGTGCGCGAAGCTGGTGTGTACTGCGAAATCCACCCGTTCAATAAAGTCAACACAGACTCCATCAAGGCTTACGGGCCCAAGGGCATTATTCTGTCGGGTGGCCCGGCGTCTGTCATTAATACGGATACGCCCAAAGCTCCCGATGCCGTCTTCACCCTGGGTTTGCCGGTGCTGGGCATTTGCTATGGCCAGCAAACCATGGTGGCGCAGTTGGGCGGCAAGGTGGAAGCGGGCCATCACCGTGAATTTGGCCGCGCCAGTGTGGATGTGACGGGTAGTTGCGCGTTGTTTGACGGCGTGTGGCCTCAAGGCCTGCACCAGCAAGTCTGGATGAGCCACGGCGACCGCGTGGTGTCGCTACCGCCGGGCTTTGTTGTCACCGGCACCAGCACCGGCGCGCCGTTTGCCGCCATCGCTGATGAGAAGCGCAAATTCTACGCCGTGCAATTTCATCCCGAAGTGGTTCACACGACGAATGGCGCTGCGCTGTACGAAAAATTCGTGCGCGAGATTTGTGGCTGTAAGGGTGATTGGACCATGGCCGCCTTCCGCGCCCAGGCCATTGAAAAAGTGCAAAAACAAGTGGGCAAAGGCCGCGTGATTTGCGGGCTATCGGGTGGGGTTGATTCCTCAGTGGTCGCCGCCCTGCTTCACGAAGCCATTGGCGATCAACTCACGTGTGTATTAGTCGACCATGGCCTGATGCGCATGGGCGAAACCGAGCAGGTGGTGCGCGTGTTCCACGACCGTTTTAATATCAAGCTGGTGGCGCGCGATGCGTCTGATTTGTTCTTGGGCAAGCTTAGCGGCCAAACCGACCCAGAAACGAAACGCAAAATTATTGGCGGCACTTTTATCGATGTGTTCGAGGAAGAAGCTAAAAAAGTCGGCGGTGCTGACTTTTTGGCCCAAGGCACGCTGTATCCTGATGTGATTGAGTCTGTGTCCTTCGCCGGTGGCCCAAGCGTCACCATCAAATCGCACCATAATGTCGGTGGTTTGCCCGCCCGCATGAACATGAAATTGGTCGAGCCGTTGCGCGAACTGTTCAAAGACGAAGTGCGCATCTTGGGCCGCGAGTTAGGCCTGCCCGACGACATGGTAGGCCGTCATCCGTTCCCGGGGCCTGGCCTAGCCATCCGCATTCCCGGCCAGGAGATCACACGCGAGCGGCTTGATATTTTGCGCAAGGCCGATGCGGTGTACCTCGACGAAATTCGCAAAGCGGGTTTGTACGATGTGATTTGGCAAGCGTTTGCGGTGCTGCTGCCGGTGCGCACGGTCGGCGTGATGGGTGATTCGCGCAGCTACGACAATGCGCTGGCGTTGCGGGCCGTCACCTCCACCGACGGTATGACGGCAGATTTTTATCCCTTCGATATGACCTTCCTGGGCCGTGTGGCCACCCGCATCATCAACGAAGTGAAGGGCATCAACCGCGTGACCTATGATGTCACCTCCAAACCCCCCGGTACGATTGAGTGGGAGTAAGAGCATTCGCCCGAGAATCGGCGTTCCACTTGGCCCCAGAAAAAAATCGGTGCGAATGCGACTAAATAAAAGAGCGCTGTGGCAGTGATGATGGATCGTAAGGGTTCCTGGAGCGGGGCGCTCAGACCCTAAAGCGCGGTTCTAAACCCTAAAAACGTCGGCTAATCGGGCGTAAGCCCCTTTGCCTACGCGTGCCAGCGGGTTGAACGCTTTCACGTCAATCCGCAAAAGACCTTTCGCATCAAGCGCGCCCACATCATCGCGGACCCACAGACGCGTGATTTCGGCAAACACCACGATTTGGTCGGTATTGCCCACGCGCGTAAACTGACGCGCGATGCAGCCCATGGACACCGGGGCTGCTGTCACGCGCGGGATGGACCAGTTCCAGTCGCTCAGCGCAATGTTGAACTTCTTAGTTTCACTCTGGCCCGCGGGCAAATCTTCTGAGGAGTTCTGCATGTCCTTCGCTTGCTCGACACACGCCAAACTAATGCCGCACTCAGGGTTACTTTTCAAATTGCGGTGCGTATCTTTGATCTTTCCAGCCATGCCATCACCAATTGAGAACATGACCATCGGTGGGTCGCTAGTGATGCCATTAAAATAAGAAAAAGGCGCAAGGTTCCAGCGCTCTGAGCCATGTTCGACCCCGTTATCGCTTAAGACCCAGGCAATCGGTCGAGGAATAATGATCTGGCTAAAGAGGGCATAGGAATCAGCCTCGGAAAGGCCTTGCAGCTCAACGTCCATTTATTTTCAAACTCCAACTTCTTTGATTTTTAGGCAATGTGTGCGGGGGATGCTTGATGGGATTGGTGTTCTCAGAACAATTCGAAATAGATCAATGTATTGACCTGCAAAATACTTACAAAAAATATATAAGCTACTGAAATATATATGAAAAATATCATCTCAGTATTGAGTGGAAATGAGCAGAAATCTTCGGTAGCACTCCCCCATGATTCGTCTCGACAACATCAGTAAGCAACACGGCCACCAACTCCTGTTCATCGAAGCTTCGATGGTCCTGCAAAAAGGGGAAAAGGTGGGGCTGGTCGGTCCCAACGGCGCTGGCAAATCGACTATTTTTCGCATGATCGCGGGTCAAGAGCTGCCCGACGACGGCCGGGTGCTGATCGATCCCGGCATGACCATCGGCCATTTCAGCCAAGACGTCGGCGAGATGTCGGGCATGAGCGCCGTGGCCGCCGTGATGGATGGCGCGGGCCCGTTAAGCGCACTTGCGGCCGAAATGGTCGAGCTTGAGGCGGCGATGGTCGATCCGGGGCAGGCTGACAACATGGACGTGCTGGTTGCGCGTTACGGCGAGGTGCAGGGGCGCTTCCAAGAGTTGGGCGGCTATGGGCTCGAGGACCGCGCGCGCGAAGTGCTGGGTGGGTTGAGTTTCAGCCAGGAGCGCATGGACGGCGATGTCGGCCTGCTTTCGGGCGGCTGGAAGATGCGCGTGGCGCTGGCCCGCATTTTGCTGATGCAGCCGGATGGTATGTTATTGGACGAGCCCAGCAACCATCTGGATCTGGAAAGCTTGATTTGGCTGGAGGATTTTTTGAAAAACTATGACGGCGCCTTGCTGATGACCTCGCACGACCGGGAATTCATGAACCGGATCGTGAACAAAATTGTGGAAATTGATGGCGGAACGCTGACCACCTATTCTGGAAATTTCGATTTCTACGAACAGCAACGTGCGCTCACCGAGAAGCAGCGCCAGGCGCAATTCGAACGCCAACAGGCGATGTTGTCCAAAGAGATCAAATTCATCGAGCGCTTCAAGGCGCGCGCTTCGCACGCGGCCCAGGTGCAAAGCCGGGTGAAGAAGTTGGACAAGATCGAGCGGGTCGAGCCGCCCAAGCGCCGCCAGTCGGTCCGGTTCGAATTTCGCACGCCTCCACGCTCGGGCGATGATGTGGTCAGTTTCAAAGCCGTCCATAAGGCGTATGGCAGCCAAACCATTTACGCCAACCTCGATTTCCAACTCAGCCGCAAGCAGCGCTGGTGTGTGCTCGGCGTCAATGGCGCGGGCAAATCGACACTGCTGAAGTTGGTGGCAGGGGCGCACACGCCGGATCTAGGCACGCTTCCAGACAAAGGCACGGTCACCTTGGGTGCCAGCGTGCGGATGGGCTATTTCGCCCAGCACTCGATGGATCTGTTAGAGGGCGACGAGACGGTGTTTGAATCACTCGATGCGTCATTCCCGCAAGCCGGTCAGGGCCCTTTGCGCACCTTGGCTGGCTGCTTTGGCTTCTCGGGTGATGATGTTGAAAAACCTTGCCGCGTGTTGTCGGGTGGCGAGAAGGCGCGCTTGGTGATGGCCAAGATGTTGTACGACCCGCCGAATTTCCTGGTGCTCGACGAGCCTACCAACCACCTGGACATGGCGACCAAAGAAATGTTGGTGGCCGCGCTCGCGGGGTTTGAGGGCACCATGCTGTTCGTGTCACACGATCGCTACTTCCTCAGTCAACTCTCCAACCGGGTTCTCGAACTCACACCGGGCGGCCTGCATCAATATGGCGGCGGCTATACTGAATATGTGGCGCGCACTGGCCACGAGGCGCCAGGGCTGCACCCGGGCGGGTAGCTGGAAAGTTTGCGCGCATCACCCGGCACGATTGAGTAGTGGTAAACTTTACTCTACTCGTCATCGCCCGATATTCGACCAGAGGTCGACAAATTAAATCTGACATGCCGTCGAAGACGGCAGATAAGCGGGCGATCCATCGTTCCACACACACTGTGCGCATTGAGGAATGGATTGCCGACTCAATCGGGGAATGACTGTGGTGGTGCGACAGTCTACGCCCTCAGCCAGACAAACGCCTCCCCTAAAAGGTCAAGCTCGTTCCAAGGAAGAAGTAGCGGCCGCGGTTGTCATACTGCGACGGACCTGTGCCGGTACCGTTGAAGGTTTCCGGCAGGCGCGGAGGGTTCTCATCGAACAGATTGAGAATGCCTGCGCGCAACGTGGCTTGCTCATTCAGTTTGTAGCTCGCACGTAAATCATGCCGGTAATAATTCCCCGTTTTGAAGGGGTCCAGCACGCCTTGTTGCTGAGCCTGGGAGGCAATCATCGAGCCGAAGTACAGCATGTTCCAGCGCAAGCTGAGGTTATCATTGCTCCATTGCAACGAGCCATTCACTTTCCACTCGGGCGTGGCATTGCTGATGGTGTTAGCGAATTGAACAAAGGCTTGTCCGGGAAGGCCTTGAGATGCGAACTCGTACATCCATGTGGCGTCTAGTCTCATGGAGATTGCACCATAGTCGCTACCGAAAACGTCCTCGGTCTGGAAGGCGTACTGCACTGAGTAATCCCAGCCCTCAACCTTCGTTGAAGCAATATTCTGATTAATAAGGACGACTTCAGTCACCCCGCCAGGAACGGCACCACCATTGGTGCCCGTGGGGTCACGCCGAATTTGGGCGCAGAACGGATTAGATGCAAACGAACGCGACGCATCGTCGTGGCAGAGTGCGGCGAATAAGGTGTTGATCGGGATGCTTCCAACAGAGTCAGCAATCGTATATCTGAAAAAGTCGACGGAGGCCGACAGATTAGGGACCCAGCGTGGCTGCAGCACCAGCCCGTACTGATAGGTGTGAGCCTTCTCAGGTCCTAGGCCTGGATTTCCCCCTTGCAGCAGCGGCAGTGATGGACGTCCAGCGCCGAAGTTAGAAAAGAAAGTCAGTGGGTTGTAGTTTGGGATAGCGGCTGCACAGGTGACGCGCCGGGCCGCCTGCTGAGCTGCGGTTGCACTACGGAAATTATCGCGGTCGCACGGGTCGATGGCTGCCGTAGTGAAGTTACGACTTTGCGGTGAATATAACTCGACGATATTAGGTGCGCGTACGGCTGTAGAATCCGTCAATCGGAAACGCAAATCTTCGAACGGAGCCCACTGCAAATTATAACGCCGCTGATCAGCACTACCTATCGATGTATAGTCCGACAGGCGTCCCGCCGCTTCGAACGATAGGACTTTAGCCATTGGCATGTCAGTCAGCAGTGGAATGACAATTTCGCCAAAAGCTTCTTTCACGCTGTATTCGCCCGCGCGCGTTCCAATCGAATTGAAAAACAATGCGCCTGAAGCACCTAGCGCGTCTTGGGCAAAAAAGCTTTCTTCTTTGCGATACTCTGCGCCGGCTGCAATGCTAATGGGCCCTGCCGGAAGTTCATAAATATTAGTCGCAAGATTAATGCCAGCAACTGTTTGCTTCAGGGACTGATCCGTTGTTGACTGGGCATTGGCCCAGGAAATGGCGTCTCTGCTTGCGCCGTTGACGAGGTCCCATGGCACGCAGCCTTCGCTACGTGCAGTCGCATCGCGGCAAACGATTTGCCCACCCAGTACAATGGCATCTGTTGCCTGTTGAACACGTCTTAAATTCGGAACGCCAAGGGATGTGGTGCTGCCCGAAACTTCAGAATACTGCGCGTATCCATCCACGCTGACCGTGCTATCAAACGCTTGAAATTTGCCATTAAACCCTGGGGTTAGCTTCCAAAAATCACGCGTGGTATCAACATCTCGGTTGCCGAATTCGGTCCAGAATTTGCCGACTTGCGCGGTTGAAGCTTGCGTAAAAGTTTTTCCAGCCGCAAGCCATTCGGCGCGAAGTTGAGAGGCTGTCGTCGTTGTGCCCGCCAGGTACGCATTGTCGCCGCGCAACACTATTGGCAAGGTTCCGCCGCCTGCCGCGCTGGAAAATGCAGGCTGAAAACCGCCGCCGCCGTTGTGTTTACCGTAAATACCGTCGAACGTGAGCTTCCAGTCATCGTTTACGCTATAATCCGCGTAGCTACGAATGACATTGCGATCAAACTTGCCCTGCAGTGTATTGTAGATTGCACTGTAAAACAGTGAGGGGTCTTGGCAATCGGGCTGCGCCGTGGGTGTGGAGCACGCGGCTGAGAGGCGAACAATACTTAAGCCATTGTCGCGGACGTCGCGGGTTACTGCGCGCGCTGTTCCCAACGCTCCGCCGGTCAACTGAAATGTTGCGAAGGGAGATGTATTCGAGCGCGACGTAGGATCAAGGATAGGTTGAGGTGTCACACGGTTGTCGCGGCGAATCCCATTTGCAAAAGCACTGCGATCGATTTGCAGAATGTTGTCTTGTTTTGCATATTCGCCGCCGATCATAACACTTAATCTGTCATCTAAGTATCGACCGCCCCAATTGAAGCCAGCTTGAATTTCATTTCCGTCGCCGCGTTGCGTAATGCCCGATTGAATATCAAGTTCCAAACCTTCTTGGTTCTTCTTCATGAATAAGTTTACAACACCGGCGATGGCTTCTGACCCGTACACCGCCGATGCGCCGCCGGCGACGGTTTCGATGCGGTCAATCATCAGGGCCGGGACAATGTTTAAGTCGACTGCGGGCGAGGATGCATCGGTGTAGGGAAGGCGACGGCCGTCCATGAGCACTAGCGTTCGCGTCGGGCCAAGGCCGCGAATGTCAACGCGCGTTTGACCGGCAAGGAACAGGGTCGAACTGGTGTTTTGGTTATTAGACGAGGGATTGATAATGGACTGATCAAGCAAGATTTCACCAACGGAAGTGCTGCCTGACTCGCGAATAGATTGTGCAGTCACAACCGATATGGGCTGCACAGAATTAAAGTTATCACGTATAATACGTGACCCCGTGACCACGATTTCTTCGATGGCGGCCGGTTTGGCAGGCTGTGGCGATTGAGCCGATGCTGTCGTCGGCACAAGGGCCATAAAAGCTGCTGATGTCAGTAGCACCTGCGACAGGTTGAACGTCTTGAATTTGGCCATGTTCCCCTCGTGATTGCTCAATGCCCTATTTGCTCTGGGGGTCATTTTGCAATGTAACTGAAATAAATGTCACTCTGTAATTAATTATTCACTATTCTCTTACCCAGTAAATGTGTTTCGAGGGTGGGTTACACCCCAAAAAATGCGACGAGACACGTATCCCCGATCGCGGCGTTGTCAGCGACGAATACTTCACCCAGTTCGCGCAGGGTAAAGTTGAGGCTCCGCAGCATGGCAACTTTGCCAGCTGGTTTATCTTCGGGGCTTTGAAATAGTCGTTTTTGGCGAGGCAAACCCGCTGCTTGAAGCAGTACGGACCGGTTGGTCAGTCACTCTTCAAGGGCAGTGGCTTGCAAAATCTGTCGTCGAGAACGACCAGATTAGATCATATGGACGACGATATGGACGACGGCGTTGACGTACCAAACGCCAGTCACCATCAGGACGCATACGAAAAAACCATCCATCAACTTTACGTACTTCGACACAACACGTTCCTTGTTTTTCTTTGTCTTGGCGCCTGAGGGTGATTGATGTCCTCAAGACAAGCTTTTAATATTCGGAACGGTTTATGCTGCATAGCAACAAGATCGCATGGCTGGTGCGACCTCAGTGCATGTCATTAAACTTTAACTATTTGAAATATAGATGTAATTAACATCTTATTAAGGCTCGAATCGGGCCTTAGGAACGCACCACAGTCAGGGGCTGACTGAGCAGGCGCAGCACAGCATCCAGGTCATGGGCTTGCTTCAGTTTTTTCTGGCGGCTGAACAGCACATAACGGCCGTTTTTCGACGCTGCGACGCGGTTTTTGCCGCGTGATTCCAGCTTTGAAATGACGAAGAGTGGATATTCGTTGGTGTGCCGGAAGATGAAAAATGAGGCCTTGGTGGGGTCCTGGCTAATGGCATAGTCGCGCCATTCCCCACGCATGACGTGGCTGGAGTACAGGTTTAAAAGGCGATTGAACTCATCGCGCGTAAAATACAGGTCTTGGGCCTTGCGCTGGTAGGCGGCAATCGGCACGACGGATGTCATGGGCCTGGTCGGCCTAGGCAAGATGCTGCGGCTCATGACTTTATTGTGTAATAACTTGTCCTCGGCGAGCAAGACCCTTTGCGGTCATAGCCAAGCTTAATAGGCAGATGAGCCTAGGGCTTGGTTCTTGCGCTCAGAATCGGGGCGGTCGAGGCAATTGGCATTCGCAAGTGTCTGGTAACAATACCGGCTGACCTCTGCGGCCCCTTCGCCCGGCGCACGGGTAGCGCAGAAGGCGCCCGCAGGACCCCCAGCAGACGCTGCGCAGTTATACCCGAAGAACTGCAACCAGATGGGGTCGGGTTTACCGCCACGGCCCCCTAAAGCCCCATAAAGGACGATGCCGCAAGGGCCGGTGCGAATATACGAGCGAGGCATGGGGCGACCCTCAATCCGCCGAAAGCGTGGTGCTAGAAAATAGAAATCTGTGCATCCATCGTTCATTCCACACCGATTAATAAACCTTGAATCACCGGGCCCAAGTTCCCGTCAAAACATCGTTTCTATTCAACAGGTTGGATTGTGGCAAAGGGTGTTGCCCTTGCAATTGCGTCGGGGGGGCTAAGTCTTTATGTTCTGCCCGCTTTCGTGCCCGGCCTGTGCCAGGCCTGGGGATACCCGGATTCACTGATCTGCCGTGGTCATTCTGACGCCAGGGCTTCAATAGATTGTCGATAAGGAATGCTAGCCGTGAACGTAACCAAGGACACAGCTTCAGATCGGAACGTTCCGGTGCCTGCCAAGACGAAGTCAAAAAAGCCGGAAAAATCCGAGGACGAAATCGCCGTCGACAGCTTGATGGGCGAAATCGAAGAAGATCTCCGGGGTGAAGAACTCTCGAAGCTTTGGAAACAATACGGGAATTTAGTTATTGGCGCTGGCCTTGCCGTTGTCGTGGCGGTGGCCGGTTGGCAACTCTGGCGGCAAAACCAAGACCAACAACGCGTCGAGGCGGCTCAGCAATACGAAGCGGCGGTCAAGCTCATTCAAGATGGAAAGCTTGATGATGCCATGACGGCCTATGCATCACTCGCTGAGAAGAAGGGGCAAGTGTATGCCGCTTTGGCTCAATTGCAAAAGGCAGCGTTGGCACTGCAGAAGACGGATGTGCCCGGGGCCCTAGCGGCTTACAAAGTGCTGGCTGACGATGAGAAAGCCGATCCGCTGTTTCGTGATCTCGCGCGTGTTTTGCGCGCGTTGCATGGACTCGATACTGAAAATCCGTTGGAGTTGGAGGCTTCATTGAAGCCCTTGCTCGATCCCAGCAATGCGTTTTCGCCGTCGGCGACGGAACTCTCAGCGCTGCTGGCCAACAAGCAGGGCGACACACCACGCGCGATTACCATCGCCGAAGGTTTGGCCAAAGACGCCAATGCACCTGCAGGTGTTCGTCAACGTGCAGAAGAACTGGCTGCTGTTTTTAAAACTGGCTCTGTGCCGACGCCTGTCGCCCCAACCCCGGCACCGGTAGCGAAGTAAATCATGATGACCAAGACAACGCGCGCGTGCTTGCTGATCGGCTTCACTACGATGGTGCTCGCGGGCTGCGACAACAATATTTTCACCGGCGAGAAAGACAAAGACATTCTGCCGGGAACGCGCATTTCGGTTTTGGCGCTGGAGCGTGAATTGCGCCCTGACCTTGGCGCCATTGATACGGTGATTCGCCTTCCCAAACCCCAAGACACCGATACGTGGCCGCAAGCAGGTGGTTTATCGCATCATGCGATGCATCATTTGTCATTGAGTGACGTACCGAAGTTGCGGTGGTCAGAAGACATTGGCGAAGGTACAGGCAAACGCAATCGTGTTTTGGCCGAACCCGTCGTCGCCGAAGGTCATGTCTTCGCTATGGATGCCGAGGCTGAAGTGACGGCTTACGATGCCTCCAACGGAAAAAGACTCTGGCGAACGGAAACGGCCCCGGAAGACGACAACGAAGGCTCGTTTCTCGGTGGTGGCATCGCTTATGACAATGGTCGCATTTTCATCACGGGTGGCTTTGCGCAAGTCGTGGCGCTTGATGCCAAGTCGGGCAAAGAAATTTGGCGTGCATCACTTGAAGCCCCCATCCGCTCGGCCCCCACAGTCAACGGCGGGCGCGTGTTTGCCATAACGGTTGAAAATCAGGTGGTGGCGCTCGCCGCGTCAACGGGGCGTCAGTTGTGGACCTATTCCGGCGCCTCAACCGCGACCATCCTCATGGGGGCTGCGGCTCCGGCGGTCGATGGTGGTGTTGTCATTGCCCCCTTTACCAATGGCGAAGTTGTTGCATTGCGCGTCGATAATGGCTCGGCCCTGTGGACTGAAACCGTCGTGGCGGTGCGCCGGACTGAAGCTGCGGCCAGCTTGCCCATTATCAGTGCGCGCCCGGTCATCGACCGTGGCCGCGTTTATGTCGTTGGCCATTCGGGCGTAATTGTCGCCATTGATTTGCGTACGGGTCAGCGGGTGTGGGATGCACCGGTCTCGGGTGTCTATGGGCCGTGGATCGCGGGTGACTTCTTGTATGTCATCACCATCGATGCCGAAGCCTTGTGCATCGACGTTCGAACGGGCCGCATTTTGTGGGTCACGCAGCTACCTCGCTTTGAAGACCCTGAAGACAAAACCGGTCGCATCGTTTGGGCCGGGCCAGTGGTGGCGTCTGATCGTGTGATTGTGGTGGGGTCCAATGAACAAGCGCTCTCGCTCTCGCCCTATAGTGGCGCTGTGCTGGGACGCCTTGATCTGAATTCTGCAGCGACATTGCCCCCGGCGCTGGCCAATAGCACCATGTACTTGCTCAACGACGACGGCGACCTCGCCGCCTACCGTTAGGTCCCATAAAATGAGCCGCAAGCCAAAATCGCAGCCGGGGGCCGCGCCTCCGTCATTTGCGGTGGCCATCGTCGGCAGGCCCAACGTGGGCAAATCAACGCTGTTCAATCGTCTAGTTGGTCGTCGCAGCGCGATTGTGCATGATCGCCCTGGTGTGACGCGGGATCGCAAAGAAGGTGTGGGCACGCTGGCTGGGCTGTCGTTTCGCGTCTTCGATACGGCGGGTCTTGAAACGGCAGCCGAGGACACACTCGAAGGACGTATGCGTCGGCTGACACTCAAAGCCGTCGCCGACGCTGACGTCGCATTGCTTCTCATCGATGCGAAAGCAGGCATTGTCCCGCTCGACGAGCATTTCGCAGATCTTTTGCGCCAGCAAGAAACCCCCGTGATTCTGGTGGCCAACAAGTGCGAGTCGAAGGAATCCCGAGCAGGTCTTTATGAAGCGTTTCGGCTTGGCCTTGGTGAGGCTATCGACATTTCCGCCGAGCATGGCCAAGGCCTTGAGGGGTTGTATCGCGGTATTGCGGGTTATGCACCGCCTGAGGCGTTTGATCCTGATGCCGATGAACCAGAAGAAGTCGATACGGGCTTTACGATCTCTGAAGGTGTGCCGCTGCGGCCCATGAATATCGCTATTGTCGGGCGGCCCAATGTTGGCAAGTCGACCCTGATCAATCGCCTCATCGGCGAAGAGCGGCAATTGACGGGCCCAGAGTCGGGCATCACGCGCGACGCGGTGACCATCAGTTTTAAATATGAAGGCCGCGAGCTTCGCCTCGTCGACACCGCTGGTGTGCGCAAGCGGCCAAATGTTACCGACGCAGTTGAGAAGCTTTCGGTGGGTGAAACGTTCGAAGCCTTGCGTATGGCTGACGTTGTGGTCATCGTAGTCGATGCGGAGATCGGCCTCGACAAACAGGACCTCACGCTCGCACGTTACGTGGAAGAAGAGGGTCGCGCGATTGTGATCGCGCTGAATAAGTGGGACCTTGTCGTCAACAAAGAAAAGACGCTCGAGGACATCAAGCTGCGCTTAGAAGAGTCTCTCGCGCAGTTGCCTGATGTCAGCATCATCACCATGTCAGCCACCTCGGGCCTGCGCGTCGACGCGTTGATGAATGCAGTGTTCAGAATCCACGAGACCTGGATCACGCATATTTCCACCTCCGCACTCAATCGATGGCTCGAGGCGACGATGGCGCATCATCCGCCGCCGTTGTCCGTGCATAAGTACCGCATCAAGTTGCGTTATATGACGCAAGTGAAGGCACGCCCGCCCACGTTTTTGTTCTTCACGACGCGACCGGGGGACTTGCCTGAATCCTACATGCGCTACTTGGCCAACGAGTTGCGCGGCGCGTTCGACCTGAAGGGTGTGCCGCTGCGCCTGAGTTTGCGTAAACCCAAGAACCCGTTTGTCGATGAAGAGAGTGGGCGACCCACACGTCACAGCGAGCGGACGACGTCGGCGCGGGCTCAGCCTAGCCGCGGTCAGAGCGAGCGAAAAGGCGGCGTGGTGAACCAGGCCTCCAAGAAGCCCAAGAAAATGAAAAACGCCCATAAGGGCCCCAAACCGCGCAGCTTGAAGGGCCGTGCCACGAAGGCAAACGGCGGCAAGAAGGTGCGCATCCCAAGACGTCGGCGTTATTAGACTTTCGGAGCTTGAACAATTTGCCCCGTCCGGCTGAAGGCTGGCTCAGCCATGGCGACGAAGGTGTTGGTAATGCTCTCGGGTGTTGGCAAGGTGTTGGGGTCTTCACCCGGATAAGCGATGGCGCGCATTTTTGTGCGAATTCGTCCAGGGTCAAGCAAGTTCACCTTGAGCGGTGTATGCGCCACTTCGCTGGCGTATATTTGAATCATGCGTTCAAGGGCTGCCTTCGATGCGCCGTAAGGTCCCCAGTACATCTTGTCGGTATGGGCTGCACTCGACGTGACAAAAATTGCGCGTCCCGCTTCCGACGCCTTGAGCAACGGTTCAAGACAGCGGATCAAGCGCCAATTGGCCGTCACATTAACGGCAAAGATTTCATCCCATTGCTTCGGAGAGTAGTGGCCCAAGGGTGAAAGCTGAATCAAGCTGCCCGCATTGCCCACCAGAATATCAAGTTTCTTGAATCGCTCGGCCAGTGCAACGGCAACCTGTTCGATCTTGGCATAATCGGTCACGCTCTCGGGGATCAAGACAGTTGATTGCCCAGTGGCATTACGAATCTCATCGTCGAGCGATTCCAGATCTTTTTTCGAGCGCGCCAAGGCCACAACTGTCGCACCTTCTTGCGCGTATCGCAGGGCCACAGCACGGCCAATGCCCCGCGAGGCGCCAGTGATCAGGGCAATCCGTCCGGCCAGGCGCGCAGACATCGCCCTTAGCCGCGATCTTCGTTGAGCAGCGACAGCTGCTGGGGCAGGGTGCCAGTTTTTTGGTCGGTGAGCGGTAACGGATACTCGCCGCTAAAGCAGGCATCGCAAAACTGCGGCTTGTCGGCCTTGCGCTTGGCTTCACCCAGGGCACGATAAAGGCCATCCATCGAAATGAACGCCAAACTATCAACACCCAGTTTTTTGCTCATCTCGGCGACGCTATAGCGCGCGGCCATCAGGCCATCATAAGATGGCGTATCGATGCCGAAGAAGCACGGGTGAGCGGTCGGCGGTGAGGAGATGCGCATATGTACTTCGGTCGCGCCCGCTTCGCGCACCATGTCGACAATTTTCATCGAGGTCGTGCCGCGCACAATCGAATCATCAACCAACACCACTCGCTTGCCCGCGATCTGCGAACGGTTGGGGTTATGTTTGCGTTTCACACCCAAGTGACGTGTTTTATCTGACGGCTGAATGAAAGTACGGCCCACATAGTGGTTGCGGATGATGCCGTATTCAAAGGGCTTGCCCGATTGTGCTGCAAAACCGAGCGCAGCAGGAACCCCAGAGTCGGGGACCGGCACCACAACATCACAATCCACACCTGATTCGCGGGCCAGCTCCATGCCGATCAGTTTCCGCACCTCATAGACACTGCGGCCTTCGGTGATGGAATCGGGGCGGGCAAAGTAGATGTATTCAAAAATGCAAAACCGCTGACTTTGCTTCGGGAAGGGTTTGAGGCTGCGCACGCCCTCGCTGGTGAGCACCACAATTTCGCCAGGCTCGATATTGCGCACGAACTCAGCGCCGATGATGTCGAGCGCGCAAGTTTCCGAGCACAGAATATGCGCAGGTCCCAGTTTGCCGAGAATGAGCGGGCGCAATCCCAACGGATCACGTGCGCCAATCAGCGCGCCGTTGGTCAAGCACACGAACGAGTAAGCACCCTCGATTTGGCGCAAAGCGTCGATCAGGCGATCTTCCACCGTTGTCGCCTGGCTGAGTGCGATCAGGTGCGTCACGGTTTCGGTATCGGAGGTTGATTGAAACAGGCAGCCGCGTTTTTGCAGCTCTTTGCGTAGCGTCATGGCATTGGTCAGGTTGCCGTTATGACCCACGGCGAAGCCGCCGAATTCGTACTCGGCAAACAGCGGCTGTACGTTGCGCAGAATGGTGCCGCCTGTTGTGGCGTAGCGGTTATGCCCCACCGCCATGTTGCCCTTCAGGCGGTTGGTCACCTCGTCGTTGAAATTCTCCGCGACATGCCCAAGGCCGCGATGGCTGTGGAACTGGCTACCATCGTAGGTGACAATACCAGCCGCTTCCTGGCCGCGATGTTGCAAAGCATGGAGGCCTAGAACTGTGTGTGTGGCGGCATCCTCATCGCCGATAATCCCGAAGACCCCACACTCTTCATGCGGGTGATCATCATCACCCAGGTCAAACGGAGTGGCAGGCACAATCAAGCGACTCATTTCGGTGTCTCAGTGCTTTGCAAGAGTCGTTCCATGTCGCGGCGCTCTTTGTTGTCGTAGGCGGGTTTTTCGGCAGGTGGCGGCGTCTTCGGGTCAGATGTGGTCGGGGTGTTGGCCGTCGGCTCGGCGGTTGGTGTGGGCTGCGTCAGGCGATCAAGTGTCTGCTTCAATTCCAGGGCATCCTTGGCCGTATCGGCGGCTTCTTTAGCAGCATCCTCCGCAGCGATAAAGCTATCTGGCATCAAGTCTTTCAGAACATTTGCCCCCAACTCAATGGCTGGCAAAGTCTTGGCTTTTTGCATCCAGACGGGCCGCGCGGTCTTGTCCATCAGCCAGTCGGTAGCAATGAGCAGAATCGACAGAATCACTGCCGCACGGGCCAAACCGAAGACAAAGCCTAAGGATCGATCCAAGTTATTCATGGCGCTGGCTTGGATGGTCTTTGACAGGCTGTTGGTGATGAACGACAGCACCAATAAAGCAGCCAAGAACAGCACAACGGCGGCGGCAGCGTCTGCGGCCCAGTCGATGGGGATGGTTTTGCGTACAAAGGGCTGAGCCAGCGGCAGGCCATAAAGCGCGGTCAACGAGGCCCCAACCCATGCGCCGATGGATAAAACTTCGTGAACAAATCCGCGCATGAACGCCAGTAATGCCGAGACCAGCAGCGCGATGATCACTGCAAGATCCAAGCCGTTGATCGGGATTGAGTCCATCAGTGCCCGCTTCTGGTTCGTTCGGTGGCATCAATGCCAAAGAGTGAGACAATGTCTTGCACGTGGCCGATATCTTTCACGGCAATCTCGCCGCTTGTGGGTTTGGCACTGCGCTTATCTGGCGCTGTGCTCGGCTTTGGGGCCCAGGCGCGCTTGAAGCCCAGTTTTCCGGCTTCTTTCAGCCGCAAATCGCGTTGCGCGACGGCGCGGACTTCGCCCGACAGTCCAATTTCGCCAAACACAACAGCTTCTGCGGGTACGGGCTCGCTCGATAGCGCTGATAATAATGCTGCGGCGACAGCGAGGTCGGCTGCGGGTTCTTGTATTCGTAAGCCGCCTGCGACATTGAGATAGATATCGTTCGAGCCCATCGCAACCCCACAGCGCGACTCGAGCACCGCCGTGACCATGTTCAGGCGGCCCATATCCCAGCCCACCACAGCGCGCCTGGGCGTGCCAAAAGTGGTGGGTGCCACCAAGGCTTGAATCTCGACCAACACCGGTCGTGTGCCCTCGATCCCGGCAAAGACGCAACTTCCGCTGACATTGCCACGCCGCTCCGCCAGAAAAAGCGCCGAAGGGTTCGTGACTTCACGCAAACCCAAGTCGGTCATCTCAAACACGCCAATCTCATCGGTAGGCCCGAAGCGGTTTTTCACCGCGCGTAAAATTCGAAACTGATGGCCGCGGTCGCCCTCGAAATACAAAACCGTATCCACCATATGTTCCAGCACGCGCGGTCCTGCCAACGTGCCTTCTTTGGTGACGTGGCCGACTAGGAACAATGCAAAGCCACGTCGTTTGGCAACTTGGATGAGTTCATGGGCGCAGGTGCGAACCTGAGTCACGGTGCCTGGCGCCGAATCAACCGTGTCGGCATACATGGTTTGGATAGAATCAATCACCGCCACATCAAGCGCGGGCATGTTCTCAAGGCTTGCCACGACATCACGTACGTTGGTGGCCGAAGCCAAATGAACCGGCGCGCCTTCAAGGCCTAAGCGCGTGGCCCGCAAGCGCACTTGGTCGATGGATTCTTCACCCGTGATATAAGCGCAACTGGCTCCCGTCAGTCCGGCGCAAGCTTGCAGAAGTAACGTTGACTTGCCGATCCCCGGATCGCCACCCACCAAAATCGCCGAGCCCGCGACTAAACCACCGCCGCACACACGATCAAACTCGCTGATGCCCATTTTGCGGCGCGGCGGCGCGGCCGATTGCCCCTTCAAGCTGACAAACGCAATTTTACTGCCACCTTTGCCGCCCGTCGCACCCTTGGGCAGGGCGCGGGGCGTTTCTTCAGCCATGGTATTCCACTCACCACAGGAGTCGCATTTGCCCTGCCACTTGGTGGTGGTGGCGCCACAGCTTTGGCAAACAAACATGGCTTTGGCTTTGGCCATTACATTCCCTTGTGCGCCGTCGCGTTGCTAACGACGCAATTGCATCTTAATCGGGCCTTCAGCGCGGCCATGGACGAATTGGTCGACGAAGGCGTTACCCGCCGTGTCGACATCCTTGGCCTTGCCCACCCAAATCAAGCGGCCCTCGTAAATCATTGCAATCCGGTCGCCAATTTTCCGCGCCGAATGCATGTCGTGGGTGATGCTCAGCGCCGTGATGCCCTTGTCTTTCACGCACGTAATAATCAGATCATTGATGACGTCGGCCATAATCGGATCAAGGCCCGTGGTCGGCTCATCAAAAAAAACGATCTCGGGGTTGCCAGCGATGGCGCGCGCCAAGCCCACGCGTTTTTGCATCCCGCCAGACAACTCGGATGGCGACAAATCACCCACTTCAGGTGCAAGCCCAACTTTGGCCAGCGTCTCGATGGCGCGGTGCCGGGCTTCATCGCGGTTCATCTGCTCGCCTTGGATTAACCCGAAGGCGACATTTTCCCAGACTGGCAAACTGTCAAACAGCGCCGCACTTTGAAACAGCATTCCGAATTTTTTGTTCACAACCACGCGGCTGCCCGCAGGCGTATGCGTGACGTCGGTGCCGTCGACTTCGATAGTGCCGGAATCGGCCGTGAGGATACCTAAGATGCATTTGATGAGCACCGATTTCCCGGTCCCCGATCCGCCGATGATGACCACTGATTCGGCTGGCGCAATATCAAGATCAACGCCGCTCAACACTTGTTTATCGCCAAACGCCTTGCGCACATCTTTGAGATGAATTTTGGGCGGGGTGGTCATGATCATCAGCTGGCGAAGAAGAGTTCTGTAATCAGGTAGTTCGACGTCAAGATGAGGATCGAGGCCGACACCACGGCGTTGGTGGTGGCCGCACCGACGCCTTGCGCGCCACCTTTTGAATAATAGCCGTTGTAGCAGCCCATGAGCGCGATCAAGAAACCAAACACGCTGGCTTTGACGAGCCCAGAGATCACGTCGAGGGGCTCAAGAAAATCCACGGTCGAGTTGATGTAAACGCCAGCGTTAAACCCAAGCTTATAAACGCCGACGAGATAACCCCCGAAGACGCCAATGATGTCGGCCACCAGCACCAGCAGGGGTAGCATCAGCACGCCGGCCACCAAACGCGGCACGACGAGATATTTAAATGGGTTGGTTGATAGCGTCGTCAGCGCATCGATTTGCTCGGTGACGCGCATGGTGCCGATTTCAGCCGCCATCGACGCGCCGATGCGCCCGGCCACCATCAACCCCGCCAACACGGGTCCAAGTTCGCGCGTGATGGACAGCACCACAACATTTGCCACGGCACTTTCGGCCGAGAAGCGCGCAAAGCCGGTATAGCTTTGCAGCGCCAAGACCATTCCTGAAAAGATCGCCGTCAGCCCCACAACGGGCAGCGAGTAGTAACCAATATCGATCATTTGCTGGCCGATCAGGCGCGGATACAGCGGTGGTCTGACGCAATGCGAAATCGCCGTGCCTGCAAAAATTGTCAGCCGCCCGATATGTCCGAGAAAGCCCAGAACCACGCGACCGATGAGTGCGAGAAAATTCATATCTGCCCGACCCGCGCGATAGGGGCTGGCAAGTAGCGCCGATGAAACCGATTACCCAATGAGGTCAGAATTTCATAGCCGATGGTGCCCGCAGCTTTGGCCACGTCATTCACGGTCACAACATGCGAGATGATATCGATAAAGCCACCAGGAAGTGTGGCGCTGTCGGGCACATTTGAGACATCGTAGGTGGTCAAATCCATCGACACTCGCCCAAGGACGGGAACTTTAATCCCGTCAAGAACGCCGACACCAGATGACCCTAAAGCGCGCAGGTATCCGTCGGCATAACCCATTGAAACAGTTGCGATTTTAGCGCCTTCGCGGACGCTTGCGTCGGCACCATATCCAACGCGTCCCGGGGTGTCAACGCGACGCACCTGGATGATGCGCGCCTTCAGATTGACCACCGGCAACATGGGCTGGCCGCCGCTGTGCATGGGGTTCACGCCATACAGCGCCACGCCGGGGCGCGCATAATCAAAATGCCAATCATGCCCCAGCACGACACCGCCTGAATTGGCCAGCGAGGCCTTGGCGTCGGGAAAGCGTGTACGGAATGCCCCCAACATGGTGCGGAAGAGCACCAGTTGTGCTCGGTTCATGGGGTGTTGCGCTTCGTCGGCGCAAGCAAGGTGGCTCATGAGCATTTGGGGATGGAGGCCCAGGAACCCATCGGGTTCGGCTATCAGGCCATTAAACTCCCGCTCCGACAGGCCCAGCCGGTTCATGCCGGTATCGACCTGCACGATACTTTCATGCAGGACTTCTTCCTTCAGCGCGAAGGCGCACCAGGCCTTGATGTGCTCGGGCGTGCTCAGCACCGGCATGATGCGAAAGGCGATGTGGTCACGTTCGGTGCCCTTATTGGGGCCATTCAGACAGGCAATGCGCGGGTCGGGCCCGATGATCTGGCGTAATGAAATGGCACCGTCCAGGTGGGCGACATAGAAGGTGTTGCAGCCTGCCAGCTTCAGCGCTGTGGCCACCTGTCCCAGGCCCAACCCGTAGGCATCGGCTTTCACCACCGCGCCCATATCGCAACCGGGCTGTGCGCGCTTTTTTAGAATACGCCAGTTTTCCACCAGGGCCGCCAGATCGACGGTCAGAATGGCACCGGCGCGGTCTTCAGGGCGCGAAACGCTTCGGCCCGGGGTGGCTGTGCGGGACAACATCGCGATTTAAGAATCACAAAACGAGCGGAAGAGAAAGCCCCTAATGCAAGCCTTTTACGGCTTTATTGGGGCAGGCCAGTATATCAATCGCTATTCCGGCCCAGCGGGAACCATCCCCGAATCGATGTAATCCGAGAAGTGAGTGAAACTAGGGTCGAAGTGTAGTTTCTCGGCGCCGATGGGCCCGTGGCGCTGCTTGGCAATAATGACTTCGGCGATGTTGTGAACGCGCTCGCAGCTTTGCTTCCATTTGTTGAAGCGCTCGTTGAAGCGCTCGACCGATTCCTCGGGCTTTTCCTGGGGCTCCATGCGTTCCAGGTAATACTGCTCGCGGTAGACAAACATCACGACGTCCGAGTCCTGCTCAATGGTGCCTGATTCGCGCAAGTCCGACAGTTGCGGACGTTTGTCTTCGCGTTGCTCAACCGCGCGGCTGAGCTGCGACAGCGCGAGCACCGGTACATTCAGTTCTTTCGCCAGCGCTTTCAGTCCGCGCGTGATGGCTGAAATTTCCTGTACGCGATTTTCGCTGCGCTCACCGCGATTGGGCGCAATCAATTGCAGATAATCGATCACGATCAGCCCCAAGCTGCTGGCCGCCGGATCCGTGGCCCCTTTGCGGGGTGTGCGCGCAAGCCGACGACAACGCGTGCGGATAGCTGACACCGTAACGGCGGGCGTGTCATCAATATACAGCGGCATGGTGCTGAGGTCGTTACTGGAACTCACCAGCCTCGCAAAATTCTCGTTCGAGAGTTTGCCGGTGCGGATGTCGTGGCTTGAGACGCGGGCTTGCTCTGACAAGATACGTGTTGCGAGCTGCTCCGAGGACATTTCGAGCGAGAAGAACGCCACGACCTTGCCGCGATCCTCAAGGGACTCGGTGGTCAAGTAATGCTCGGCGGCATTGAAGGCGATGGTGGTGGCCAGGGCCGTTTTGCCCATGGACGGGCGACCTGCCAAGATCAGCAAGTCAGATTTATGTAATCCGCCAAGCTTGCGGTCGAGATCGATCAGCCCTGTCGTGACGCCAGCCAACGCGCCTTCGCGACGATGCGCAGATTCAGCCGTCTGAATGGCTTGCTTGACGGAAAGTTCGAACGTCTGAAAGCCGCCTTCGGTGGTTCCGCTGGACGCTAAATCGAACAGTTTTTGCTCGGATTTCTCAATTTGGTTCAGCGCGGTTTCATCTGGCATGACGTCGAAGGCGTCATTGACCATGTCATCGCCCAGCGCAATCAACTGGCGGCGTAAAAACAGGTCATAGATTAGCTTGCCGTAGTCACCTGCGTTGATGACGGTGACAACCGTGCCCGCTAGTGCCGCGATATAGGTCATGCCCCCTGCGGCGATAATCGCCTCGTCGCGTTCCAAATATGTTTTTAACGTGACCGGGTTAGCCTGGTGGCCTTGTTCCAGCAGTCGCATGCAGGCCTGGTAAATGCGCGCGTTTGCCGGGTCGGAAAAATGATCGGGCAACAAAAAGTCCGAAACCCGCTCGTAGGAGCGGTTATTCATCATAATAGCACCCAGCAACGCCTTTTCTGCGTCGATATTCTGCGGGGGCGCACGGAACGCCGAAGACACGGGACCGCTTGTGTCGATTGATTTCAGAAGTGGGGAATTCATGATGCCGTCATAGTCAGGACAAGCCCGGCACGCCAAAGAATAACCACAAACAGCATAAAATATTTTTTTGGGCTTGTGGATAACCTTAAAGCTGGGGGCAATATGGGTTTCCGTGAGACGTTCACCGCATGATCGAGTTTCCAATGCTCCCAAAACCACCTTCATCGCATGCTATGGCTGGCGCAAACCTCAGAGAAGTTGATTGAATGTGACCGACTCGTCCACCCCGCCGCCCTCACTCTGGACGCCGCTGAAACGGCCTGCGTTTCGCAACCTCATGGGGGCGATGGCCGTTTCTAATACCGGCTATTGGATGCAAACCGTGGCTGCGGCGTATCTGATGCGAATCTGGACGGACGGCGACCCCTTGATGGTCTCGCTGGTCCAAACGGCGCTGTTCGTTCCACCTGCCTTATTGCTTCTGCCGGCGGGGACGTGGGTCGACATGCTCGACCGCCGCAAATTCATGATGTTTTCGCAGATCTGGATGATGCTGGCGGCCTGCGCGGTGACTGCCTTGGTATTGGCTGATGTGCAAAGTGGCTGGGGCCTTTTAGCGTTGCTGGCCCTGTTTGCGGTTGGCTTTGCACTCAATACACCCTCACAGTCGGCGATCTGGGCTGATCTGGTGGGTATGAAAGAAGTTCCCCAAGCGGTCGCCATCTATTCCCTGACCAACAATGGTGCGCGTATTTTAGGACCGTCTTTAGCTGGCGCATTGATCCCCGCGTTCGGTGCCGCTGGGATCATGGCCTTTAATGCGCTGAGTTATCTTGGCGTGATCGCCGCACTCTATACCTGGAAAGCACCGCTTCGACCTCGCGCGGCGCCCAAACCGTTTCTCTCGCTTTTATTTGGCGCCTTTAGTTACGCACGTACATCGTCGCTCTATCGTGCGGTACTGATTCGCGGTGGGCTTTTCTTCACGGTCGCATCGATTCTGCTGGCGCTCCTGCCCGTGAAAGTGCCCGAGGCCGACGACTTCGGCACGGTGTTCAGTTTCATGGGGCTGGGCGCGATCACCGGCGTGTTCTGTTTTCCACGCTTAGCTCACGGGCGCTCGCGCGAGGTCATCGTCAGTTGGGCCGTGGGCATCAATGCTCTGGCGTTCATCGCCATGGCGCTGGTGTCGTCGATACTTGCACTCGGGGCTTTAACGGCTGTCGTTGGTTTTACCTGGTTCTTTGTGATGTCATCGATGCAGATCGGCGCGCAGATGATTCTGCCAGATGAAATCCGCGGTCGTGGCCTTGCGCTACTCAATCTTGTGTTGATGGGCGGCTATGCGTTTGGCTCGCCCTTGTGGGGAACCGTGGCGCGCTTTACCAGCCCGAATGAAGCATTGATGATTGCGGGGGTGCTGTCGCTCGTCGCGCTCGCGCTGACCTTTCGGATGAAGTTGCCGCAAGATAAGACGAGTTAGTGGTCCAATTCTAGCATTCGCATCCTATTTCGGATGGCGACCTTGCGAATGTTAGAATCATGAGGACCACTAGGAAATATATGGTTTTAGTGGAGCTTTGGATTTGACATTCGCTTCTCACGTCCACCGCGAATGTCAAATCCGCTCCACTAACTGTTACGAGAGCGAACGGAAATCGACGACATGCACGTCGCCCGCTTCGGTGCCTGCCAACAAACGATCACCGTCGGGGGTCCACGCCAAGACAGAGACTGCGCTGGGTTCTTGATCTTTGGCGGGCGTGACGATGGGCATCACGCGCGTGCTGCCCGGTTGGCCCACAATCACCTTGCCATCCTCAAAGCCTGCCGCGATGGCATCTAACTTCGGGTGGGCCAGAACTGCGGTGACGGGCGGTCCGTTCAGGATGCCGCCGAATTCCGAAGGTGCTTTGCCCATGGGTCCGCCGCCCGTAAACGGCCAACAGATCACGGTGTCGGCCCCACCCGTGGCCAAATATTGGCCGCGTTTGGCAAAGGAGAGGCTGCGAATTTTTGCTGCATAACCTTCCATGCGAAAATGTTGGCCATCCGACAATCGCCAGCCGTGCAGGGCATTTTCTTGCATGGTCGTGACCACATAATCGCCATCAGGGCTCCAGGTGACGTGGAGATGAGAGCCTTTCCACGTAAGCGCTTGGGGCAGGCCTTCTTTGGCCGCAAGCCAATACAGGTTGACGTTATTGTATTGCGTGATGGCAAGTCGCTTGCCTTTGGGATTGATCGCTAGCCCGCCCACCGATGTCTCGAGCTTGATGATGCGCGGATCGTCGCCCTTTTTCTTTCCCAGCACGAAAGCTTCTTTGCCAGAGGCATAAGCGCGAAAGCCGGTCTCGGGATGGGTGGTGACGTGCTCGATCCATTTGCGGCCCAAGTCGGCGACAATCTCGGTGGCGCCATCGAGCGCCACTTTGATCAGCTTGCCGTCATCACCGCCCGTTAGATGCGCACCAGCTTCAATATCGGGCGCAAAGCACAGCGATCCGCCTTTGTGAATGTCGTAGGTCTTAAAGCCCGCGGCGGCGTCCGTGAGATCTAGTACGCACACCGTGCCGTCACCCATCGAGCAGACAAAATAACGGCTATCGGGTGTGGCGGCGGCCCCAACAACATAGGCATCAAGCGCCCACGACAGACCCTTGCTTTCCGCCAATGGCGCGCTCGACGTCATTCCCGATTACGCCATCTGGCAGGAGGCAAAGCCCAGTTTGAGCGCCTCGGCATCAAGCTCGCGGCCAATGAAAACCAATCGGCTGTTTCGTTTATCTTTGGCAGGCCACGGCCCTGCGAACGCGCCCTCTGACATCATATGCACAGCCTGGAAGACGTAGCGAGCGTCGGCATCAGCCAAATTCAAAATGCCTTTGGCGCGCAAGATGGTGGGGCCTTTGGACATCAGCACATCGTTGATCCAAGTATTGAATTTGCCGGGATCCAATGGTTTGGCGGTGCTCAGCGACACGCTATCCATATTTTCGTCGTGATAGTGTTTCATTTCGCCATGGTCGTGGTGGTGATCATCACCCAGAAATTCTGGCTTAAGCGCAACTATGCGATTTAAATCGAAGCTGCCTTGATCGAGAATCTTATCAAGGCTGATGGCGCAGCGCTCGGTGCGATGAATTTTAACAAAGGGATTGATCGCGCGAAGCTTGCGCTCGACCGCCGCCAACTCATCGGGCGTCACGGCGTCGACTTTGTTGAGCAACAACACATCGGCGAACGCGATTTGGTCAGCCGCTTCGGGGCTGTCTTCCAGGCGCTGTAAAACGTGCTTGGCGTCGACCACCGTCAACACGGAATCGAGCTTTGTGCGCCGTTTCACATCTTCGTCGGCGAAGAACGTTTGCGCGACAGGGGCGGGGTCGGCCAAGCCCGTGGTCTCGACCAAAATAGCGTCAAACTTGCCTTTGCGTTTCAGCAGTCCGCCGATGATGCGAATCAAATCGCCGCGCACCGTGCAGCAAATGCAGCCATTGTTCATCTCGAAGACTTCTTCGTCGGCGCCGACGACGAGGTCGCTATCAATCCCGATCTCGCCGAACTCATTGACTATCACAGCAAATTTTTTGCCGTGGTTCTCTGACAGCACGCGGTTCAGAAGCGTGGTTTTACCTGCGCCGAGATAGCCGGTCAGAACGGTGACGGGAATTTGTTCAGTCATGGTGTTGGCCTCAAACCTTTCGGTGAGCCCGTTATATAGGCGTCAACGGGGTGCGATCCACAGGTGAAAAAAGATAACGCCTAAAACAAAACCGGCGCAGGGGTTGCCTGCGCCGGTTCTCAAATACATGTCAGGAAGAAAGGCTTAAGCGGCCGACGCTTCTTCTTCATCGGTAGCAGTGTCTGCGCCCTCCGCCTCAGGCTGAGCAGGCGCGCCCAGCAATTTCTCGGCGTCTTCTGGGCGCTCAAGCATGCTGGCGGCTTGTGCGGCTTCCAAATCAGCCTTTTCCATCGAGCGGGCGATGGTCACTTCGACAATTACCTTCACATCCGCGTGGAGTCGAACCGGGATCTTGGTCACGCCCAAGACTTTAATTGGATTGGCCAGCACAACTTGAGTGCGTTCAACTTTGAATTTATGCTCGATCAGTGCGTCGGCGATATCGCGCGCGCTGACAGAACCGTACAACTGACCGCCTTCGCCTGCCTGACGCACTAAAACCAGCTTGAAGCCGTCCAGCTTGCCCGCTATCCCTTGGGCTTCGTCGCGATGCTTCGCGTTCAGCGCTTCCAATTCGGAACGCTTGCTTTCGAAGTAGGTCATATTGTCCTTGTTCGCGCGCAAGGCCTTCTTCCGTGGAAGAAGGAAGTTTCGCGCGAAGCCAGGCTTCACGTTGACCACATCACCCAATGCGCCTAAGCGCTCAATTCGCTCTAACAGAATAACTTGCATCACACGCCTCCTTGCGGCGGAGCGGCCATCCGCTCGCGCAGCTTTAAAAAATGATCCGCCACACCGACACCAACTAAAATTGCTAACGACACCGTCGCCGTTGATACAGCTAGCATATAAAATCCTACCAGCCAGAAGCCGGCATTTCCTTTTCGCCCCAGCGCACAGTGGACCAACGCAAGGCCCTGCATCACCAATGGCAAACACAACATTCCCGCTGCGTTTTTGGCAATGAAACCAACATCACCGGAGACAAGCCATCCAATCATGATGGTCGCCCAAAACACCACCAGGAACCACCCCGGCACCACCATCTGGCGATACGCAGGCGTTACGTCCAGTGCGAGGCTCATGCGCGTTAAAATCGCCTGGGCCACCGCAGCGCTTGCAATCGCTCGCAAGCACCAATTCCATCCCGCCGCACCCGGCAAAAACACTGCCGTGGACTTCAGCGTCTCAAGCGCCGCCGCCACTCGGGCGGGATCAGCGGTTGCACGTTGCACAACTTCGCTCAGCGCTTTCTCAATCTCATTCTTCAATGTCGCTTCAAGCCCCTCTGGGCCTATCGGCAGCGACACCAAAATTACACTCACCAGAACCGCGGCCAGCAGCCCCAGAAATGTCACGCTTCGGCCAATAACTACGCTCCTGGTCACAGAGCTTCCCGGCGGTGTTCTGATCAGGCGCGTGAGAAACGCCACGGGCAGAACATCATTCAGGAAGTAAATCACCGGCCCAACGAATGATCCCGTCAGAACGGTGACTGTGACCGCCCCGCTCATCACTGCCACCGGCAGCACAGCGGGCCCTAAGCCCAACACCACCATCGCCAACGGCAATGATGAAAACAAAAGCCCGAACGTGACCCCGAACACTGAGCCCTGGAGTGCTGCCACCATCAGTGTGGCACCGAAAGCGCCAGCCGCAGCAGCCCAGAGCACGGAGCGGTTCATAAGTGACCGGGACAAGGCCCCATCAGGGGGCTTGTCCCGTTTCGCATCAGGTCGCAATGACGTAAGGCAGCAAGGCAAGGAAGCGCGCGCGTTTTATGGCGCGTGCGAGCTCACGTTGCTTCTTGGTCGACACCGCTGTGATTCGGCTAGGTACGATTTTGCCGCGCTCGGAGATGTAGCGCGACAGCAACCGCACGTCTTTGAAATCGATCTTTGGCGCATTCACGCCCGTGAACGGGCAGGACTTGCGACGGCGAAAAAATGGACGACGTGTTTTGGCCATGATTTATGCTCCCGTTCCGTCGCTTGAGCCTGGAGCAGATGAGCGCCGGCCTGAGTCGTAATGACCACCGCCACCGCGACCTCCGCCGAAGCCGCCGCGATCACCGCCGCCGCCAGCGCCACGGCCGCCACCGCCACCGCCACCGCCGAATCCACCGCGACCACCGCCGCCACCGAATCCACCGCCACCGCCGAAGCCGCCACGACCACCGCCACCGAAGCCACCGCGTTCTTCACGTTCGCCGCGATCTTTGTTTTGCACAATGGCCGAAGGACCTTCTTCAAGCTCTTCGACTTTCACAGTCAGATAACGCAACACGTCTTCGTTGATGCGCATGCGACGTTCATACTCAACAACCGCAGAAGACGGGCCGTCGAGATTGAACAGCAAGTAGTGACCCTTGCGGTTTTTCTTGATGCGAAAATTCAAGGAGCGAAGGCCCCAATTCTCGCGCTTTGCGACTTTGATGCCGCCGTCTGTCAGGATCTTTGCGAGCTCGTCGCCGAGTGTATCGACCTGTGCAGTCGAGAGATCTTGGCGCGCGATCACAACGCTTTCGTATAAAGCCATTGCTCTTTACTCCTTTTGGATTGTCTCGTCTGGTCGCCGACAATCGGCGCCCGACATAGCCGAGACCAAAGATGACCCGGCAAGGAGCTATGGAAGGCGCGGAATATACACACTTGCCGATCCCGTACAAGGTCGTCGCAGAATTAAATAGCCATATAAATTAATGTGTTAAACAAGCCGTCCAGTAACCTATGGCAAAAAAGCGGGCTTAAGGGCACCAGGCACAAAGCTCTCAGTCAACCCTTGGCTTGTGGAGCTGGCGCCGGCAGGGCTGGCTTTCTCGGATGTGGCGGCAAGCTTGGCTGCAGCCATCACCTGAATTCGTAAAAAATCACGCAGCTACATCCGGCGGCGCTGTGCCGCCGCCGAGAGAAACGCGAGTTCCTCGCTGGTAGCGGTGACTGACAATTCAACGGTAGTGCGGGTCATCGGTTTACTCCGCGGCTTCGGGGTGTCGGGACGCTGGCGCCAGATCATCCTCAATCGGCCCCGTCGGTCGATGTTCCAGCAAGTCGCCAGGCTGGCAGTTGAGATACGAGCAAATCCGATCAAGCGTGGAAAAGCGCACACCTTTGATCTTGCCGGATTTGAGCAGTGACATGTTCTGTTCGGTGACGCCGACAAAGGCCGCCAAGTCTTTCGACTTTACTTTGCGGCGCGCCATCATCACATCGAGGTTCACAATAATCGCCATGTATTGTGCCCTACAAAATCGAGGCGTTATCGTCGGCAAGCTTGCGGCCTTCCTCAAGCACGCGCGCGATGACCACGAAAACAGCACCTACAAACAATGCCACGAGTTGCTCGGTTGATAAGCTTAACGCCAACAAACGCTGCCCCGGATGGTTGCTCAGCGTCAGCACGAAACTCAGAAGGCCATCGGTAAAAAACCGCACGATGATGACGGCCATCGCGGACCAGGCAAAAATTCGCAAGGCGCGCGTATTTTCTAAGGTGAAGATGCGTCCTGCGCTTAAGCCCACGAACAGGTGGCGCAAGTTCCATAGCCCGAACATCATAATGCCCACGGGCACCATCATGACGGCGATGCCGAGCACGATTTGTTGGTGCATGAGTTGGACAGGGATGGTGTAGGTTCGCGCGAGACCCAGGCGGTCGGTGATCCCAGGACCAAAGACGTCAAAATAGATCCAGCAGGCCAGAACTGAGGCGGGCAAAAAAGTCATCAATACCAAGCAGATCCAGCCCAAAAAGCGGCTGAAGGCACTTAAAAGTTGCAGATCCGTCATCGGGCCTTGACCTGTGGCAGGTTAACAATAGCAACAAGTATAAATTAATATAAAACAATAATTAATTACTACAAAGAATGATTTGTGGGAAACCGTAAGCAACTCAAAAAGGCCCAACCCCTTGTGTGGGCCTCTGCCCCGCCTTGACACTCCGGCCATTTCCCAGCACTCAGCCCGCCGCACCAAACTAGCGGTTCGGCCAGTCCGCAAAGCAGCGAAAGGAAGATCGAATGAACTGCGCCTTTGTATTTCCAGGTCAGGGTTCGCAAGCCATCGGGATGGGCAAGGAACTGGCCGAGGTTTTTGTCGAGGCCCGCGAAGTGTTTGGCGAGGTCGATGACGCGCTGAAGCAAAACCTGACGAAACTGATGTTCGAGGGCCACGAGACCGACTTAACGCTGACCGAGAATGCCCAACCCGCGCTGATGGCCGTGAGCTTGGCGGTCATGCGTGTGCTTGAACGCCAGGGCAAAATCACCATTCGTGAGAAGGCGCGCTATGTCGCTGGCCATTCGCTCGGTGAATATTCAGCACTTGCTGCTGCTGGGTCGTTGTCGCTTTCTGATGCGGCACGCCTGTTAAAGACGCGTGGCCAAGCCATGCAGAAAGCCGTTCCAGTCGGCGAGGGAGCCATGGCCGCGTTACTGGGTCTCGAGATTGATCAAGCTCAAGCGGTTGCAGCCGAAGCCTCTAACCCGGAAGAGATTTGCGCAGCGGCGAATGACAACGCGCCTGGCCAGGTCGTCATTTCAGGCCATGCCGCCGCTATTGAGCGCGCTATTGAAATTGCCAAAACCAAAGGTGCCAAGCGCGCGATTATGCTCGCCGTCAGTGCGCCGTTCCATTGTGCGCTGATGAAACCTGCGGCCGATGTGATGGCCGAGGCCTTGTCGAACGTTCAGGTTCTGGCGCCGGTCGTGCCGGTCGTGGCCAACGTCACCGCCCGAACCACGATTGACCCCGCCGATATCCGTCGCCTGTTGGTGGAGCAAGTCACGGGCATGGTGCGGTGGCGCGAAAGCGTTCTGTTTATGGCTCAGTCGGGTGTCGATACGTTGATCGAAATTGGCGCAGGCAAAGTGTTGACGGGGCTGGCCAAGCGTATCCATGGTGATCTGGTCGGCATCAGTATCCAGGGGCCGAAAGACGTCGAAGAGTTTTTGAAACGCGTTTAACCCAACGCTTTTCTTCAGGAGCAGCCTCATGTTTGATCTCACCGGAAAATGCGCTTTGATTACTGGGGCTAGCGGCGGCATTGGTCGGGCCATTGCCAAAGCGCTTCATGCGCAAGGGGCCAGCGTTGCATTGCATGGGACGCGCATCGAAGCGCTCGAGGCGCTGGCGGGCGAACTGAAAGAACGCACCCATGTGGTGGCGTGCAATCTCACTGATACCGAAGGCGTAGAAAAATTGGTGCCCAATGCCGAAGCGGCCATGGGGCAGTTGGATATTCTGGTCAACAATGCAGGCATCACCCGCGATGGATTGATCTTGCGCATGAAGGATCAGGACTTTTGGGATGTGCTGAGTGTTAATCTGGGCACGGCATTTCGGCTCAGCCGCGCGGCAGTGAAGGGTATGATGAAACGTCGCTTCGGGCGCATCATTAATATTTCCTCCGTTGTCGGCGTCACCGGTAATCCGGGTCAAGTCAACTATGTGGCATCAAAGGCAGGGCTGATTGGGTTGACGAAATCGTTGGCGCAAGAAGTTGCCAGCCGCAACATCACGGTCAACGCCGTGGCGCCGGGCTTTATTGTCAGCGCGATGACAGATGGGCTGACCGATGATCAACGCAAGCGCATTACAGAATCTATTCCGTTGGCGCGGATGGGAACGGGCGAAGACATCGGTGCGGCGGTTGCGTATTTGGCCAGCGCGGAAGCCGCATATGTCACAGGACAAACGCTGCATGTGAACGGCGGCATGGCAATGATTTGAGTGCGTTTTGTGGTGTCAAATTCCGCCCCTGATAGGGGTGTGAATGTCAAATCCGCTCCACTAGCCAAGCCCTGGGGGATATGTTACCACGCTGTCGCTTTAGGGAAGCCGGGAATAATCGCAGCAGCCTTGAGCAGATGAATCCGTTAAGACACGAACATCTCGAATTGCGTCATCCCAATCAATAAATAGCGTGAGGAAAGAGGAATGAGCACGGTCGCCGAACGCGTGAAAAAAATTGTCGTCGAACATTTGGGCGTTGAAGAAGCCAAGGTGACGGATAACTCCAGTTTTATAGATGATCTGGGTGCCGATAGTTTGGACACGGTTGAACTTGTCATGGCCTTCGAAGAAGAATTTGGCGTAGAAATTCCCGACGATGCGGCCGAGAAAATTCTCACCGTTAAAGATGCGATCGCGTTTATCGACGCGAATGCGAAGAAATAGCCGCGATCTGGGCGAGCGTTGCGCGTTCGCATATATTACACTTCGAATGGGGCCTGGACTCGTCCGGGTCCCATAGCCGTTTCTGGATCTGTGTTAGGATGGCTGGTTCGCCGCCGTCGTCGATAGGGGTCAATCGATTATGGGCTTTGAAGAGAAGCGTATTGTCGTAACAGGAATGGGCTTGGTCACGCCGCTGGGATGTGGCGTGCGCGGCAACTGGGAAAGCCTGTTGGCCGCAAAGTCCGGGATTGCGCCTGTCACGCGTTTTAAGGTCGACGACATGCCTTGTCGGATCGGCGGCTCTGTGCCGATTGATGAAGCGCATCCGTTTCGATTGAACGTCGATGATTTCGTCAGCCCCAAAGAGCGTCGCCGGATGGACGATTTTATCGTCTATGCGATTGCTGCCGCTGACGAAGCTGTCAAAAACTCTGGCTGGGTTCCCCCCACAGATGATGCGCGTGAGCGCACGGGCGTGATGATCGGGTCGGGCATTGGCGGGCTTTTCACGATCGATGAAACCTCGCAAATTTTGGCAACACAAGGCCCACGTCGCGTGAGCCCGTTCTTTATTCCAGCCAGCCTAATCAATCTTGCCTCGGGCCAAGTCTCAATCAAACATGGCTTTAAAGGCCCCAATCATGCGCCTGTCACAGCCTGTGCGACCGGCGCGCATGCGATTGGCGATGCGTGTCGGCTTATTAAATACGGCGATGCGGATGTGATGGTCGCGGGGGGCGCTGAGTCTGCCCTGTGTCGTTTGGGGTTGGCAGGGTTTGCTTCCGCTAAGGCTTTGTCGACATCGTACAATGATACGCCCACCAAGGCGTCACGCCCGTGGGACAAAGGCCGTGATGGTTTTGTGATGGGCGAAGGCTCGGGCGTTGTGGTGCTTGAAAGTTATGAGCACGCCAAGAAGCGCGGGGCAAAAATATACGGCGAAATTTTGGGCTATGGCTTGGCGGGCGATGCGTATCATATCACCGCACCCGCCGAAGATGGCTCGGGTGGTTTCCGTGCGATGCGCGGTGCGTTGCGCGATGCCAAGCTGAACCCCGCCGATATTGATTACATCAATGCGCACGGGACTTCGACGCCGAAGGGCGATGAGATCGAACTGAAGGCGGTCAAACGCATGTTTGGTGACGCAGCTTACAAGCTGTCGATGTCCTCGACCAAATCGGCCATCGGGCATTTGCTGGGTGCGGCGGGGGCAGTAGAGGCCATCTTCTCGATTTTAGCGCTGCGCGATCAAGTGGCACCGCCGACCTTGAATCTCGATGATCCATCCGATGGCTGCGACATCGATTTAGTTCCGCACAAAGCCAAGCAGCGTCCTATCCGATATGCGCTGTCGAACTCGTTTGGGTTTGGCGGAACGAATGCGGCGCTCGTCATCGGTCCTGCACCTTAGGCCGTGAACATGCGCGAACGGCTTTTCACTGCTGTTCTCTCGATTCTTGCGCTTGCCCTTGCTGTTGTGATTGGCGGGTACTTGTGGTCGTTGAGCGCTGTGAATCAGCCTGGCCCCTTAAGCCAGCCTGTGACGGTGATAATTCGAACTGGCACGGGGCTGGCCAACATCGCCAGCCAACTTGCCGACGCCGATATCGTGTCGAATGATCTGCTGTTCCAATTTGAAGCGCGACGTAGTGGCAAGGAACGCAGCCTGAAGCCGGGCGAATACCGCTTCGAGCCGGGTCGGTCGATCACAGCGGTCATCGATAAGCTGGTCAAACGCGATGTGGTGGCGCGATTTGTCACCATTCCGGAAGGTTTGGTGAGCGTCGAAATCCTACGTATCATCATGGCGACAGACGGGTTGGTGGGCGGTAGCCCCGACACCATTGCCGACGGTGAACTGATGCCAGAGACTTATCGATATGAGTGGGGCGACACCAAGGCCGCGCTGATTGCACGCATGCGCAAGGCGCGCGACACAACGCTTGCCGATTTGTGGGCGGCGCGCGCGCCAGACCTGCCCTTGGCATCACCCGAGGAAGCGATGATTTTGGCTGCGATTGTCGAGAAAGAAACCGGCCTTGCCGCCGAACGGCCTCAGGTGGCCGGGGTGTTCGTCAATCGGCTCAAGAAAAAGATGCGCCTGCAATCCGACCCGACAGTGATTTATGGTATCAACCCGCAGGGCCTTGATCGCGATTTAACGCGCCAGGATCTGCAGGCCCCGACCGCTTATAATACTTATGTGATTGATCGCTTGCCGTCATCGCCGATTTGTCACCCGGGTCGTGCATCCATTGCTGCGGTTTTACAGCCCGATGTGACAGACGCGCTCTACTTCGTTGCCGATGGAACAGGGGGGCACGCTTTTGCTGCGACTCTGGCCGAGCATAATCTAAATGTGGCCCATTGGCGCAAGATCGAGGCTGGCTCCTCAGCTAAGGCCGCGCCAGCTCAAGCTGCGCCTAAAGCAAAACCCGCCCCTGCTAAAGCAGTCCCCAAAAAGCTTTAGCCACTTCCACGAGCGCGGCCGCGGCTGGATTTCTGTTTGGCTGGTGTGCTATTTTCGGGCACATCATCTAAGCTAAGTAAGCGGCCCATTTAATCTTGCGAACGTTAGGACTGACATGATCGAGATGCTGACGGACCTGAATTTGTGGGCAGCCCTTCTCACGCTGACCGCGCTTGAGATTGTTCTGGGCATCGACAACATCATTTTCCTCTCGATCGTCACGGGGCGCTTGCCCGCCCATCAGCAAGCTAAAGCCCGGCGCATTGGCCTCGGCCTTGCGTTAGGGATGCGTGTCGCGCTGCTCATGAGTTTGTCGTGGATTGCCGGGCTGACCTCTCCCATTGTCACGATCCAAGGGTTTGATTTGTCGTGGCGCGATGTGATTTTGGGTCTCGGTGGTCTTTTCCTTCTCTACAAAGCCACCGCCGAAATCCATAACACCATGGAAGGCCATGAAGATGGTCAGCATGGCGTGAAGTCCTCTTTCGCCGCGACCATCGTTCAGATCGTCATTCTTGATCTCGTCTTCTCGCTCGATTCGGTGATCACAGCCGTGGGTATGACCGACAACTTGCCCGTGATGGCGACGGCCATCGTGATTGCCATTTTGATCATGTTGTTTGCGGCCGAGTCTGTCAGCAATTTCGTCAATCGCCATCCCACTGTGAAAATGCTGGCGTTGGGCTTCTTGCTGCTGATTGGCATGGCGCTGGTGGCTGATGCCGCGCACGTTCACATTCCTCGCGAATACTTGTACTTCGCTATTGCCTTCTCAGCATTGAACGAAACACTCAATCTAGTGGCGAAGCGCAAGCGCTCGAAATCGGGTCTTTAACGTTCATGATTGAATATCTCTCCAGCCCCGAAGTTTGGGCCAAACTGCTCACGATCATCGGAATTGACATCGTCTTGTCGGGCGACAATGCCGTGGTCATTGCCTTGGCGTGCCGCAGCTTGCCGCCACAGCAGCAAAAGTGGGGCATCATTCTTGGCGCGGGTGCGGCCGTTGCCTTGCGCGTTCTCTTCACGATTTTTATCGCTTATTTGATTATGGTGCCTTACCTGCGCATCGTCGGCGGCGCTCTTTTGTTTTGGGTCGGCTTCAAACTGGTTGTCGGTGAGGGCGGTGATGAGGATGTTGAGCCTGCCGATAGTCTTTGGCGCGCGATCCGCATCATCGTGATTGCTGACGCCGTCATGAGCCTCGACAACGTGATCGCGGTTGCTGCGGCGTCGAAAGGCGACGTCATTTTGCTGATCGCCGGGTTGCTGATTAGCATTCCTTTGGTAGTCTATGGCGCAACGCTGATGCTCAAACTGATCGTGCGCTACCCGTTCATTGTGACGGGGGGTGCGGCGCTCATCGGTTATATCGGCGGCGAGGTGATCATCACCGATCAAGTGCTTGAGGGCTGGCTCAAGACCAATGCGCTATGGCTGCACGATTTTGGCCCGCTGATTGGCGCCATTTCTGTGATTGTGGTCAGTCGTATGTTTGCACCTGCACCCCAGGCTGCGGTCACTGCCGGGGTGGTTGCCCAGGAGGCTGCCGTAGGCGCGGCGTTATTCCTGGCGCGCGCGGGCTTAACCCGACTGGCGGCCTTCATGTTGGGGGCGGTGGCCTACAGCATGGGTGATGCGGCATCCGTGGAGGGTGGCGGCGCGGCTATTCAAATCATGCACGGGCTGCGGCCGGTTTTCGCGGCTGTGATTGCAATTATGATCGGCGAGGCTATCGCATGGGCGCTACGCCGCGCCCGCAGCTAGAGCAAGCAGCGTTAAGTTGGAATCGGCTGCTTGCTCTAAGTTATTGTTTTGTCGTGTCGTTTTTGCGGAAAACCGGGATCCACTTTTCCGCACGACGATCTAGGGCTGTTCAGGCAAGGTTTCTTTGTGTTGCAACCGTGATGTGATGGCGCCAATCAGGCGTTCGGGCAGGGTTGTCATGATCCAAGCCATAAACGCCATGGGCCACGGAAAAGCAATACGACCGCGATTGGCATCAATACCCTTCGCAATCAAAAGCGCGGCAGCATCGGTTTGCATTAGAAAGGGCATGGGGAAGCGGTTGCGCCGCGAGATGCCACTGACCACAAATCCCGGACAGATGACGGATACGCCGATGTGCTCGCGCGCCAATTGACCGCGTAAGCCCTCGCCCCACACTTTGACGGCCGCTTTTGAAGCACAATAAGCCGGCGCGCTGGGCAGGCCGCGAAACCCCGCGATGGAGCTCATGATCGCGATCTGGCCGCGTTGGCGTGCGCGCATCAACTCAATAGTTGGCAGAACCGTATTGAAAATGCCGTTCACATTAATTGAAAAGATTTGACGGGTTTGTTCAGCACTTTCCCCCGAACCACCACTTCCCGCCGATACGCCTGCGTTGGCGATCACAAGGTCGAGCGACTGCTCGTGATCGCGGTCACGGACCCAAGCCTCCATGGCCGTGGCGTCTTGCACATCCAAACTGATCGCTGAAACCCGAGCGCCCTTCGCGCGGCATAGACTTGCGACGGCCTCGGTTCGCTCAGAGTTTCTGCCCAGTAAACTCAGGAGGCGACCCGGCACTGCGTAATGCAGAGCCAAGGCTTCGCCGATCCCTGATGATGCGCCAGTAATAAGGATGTGGTTCACGCGCTTCTCCTGCATGTCTTTAACAGCGTCATGCTGGAAGAAGTGTTCGGCGGGATCAATCGCTTTCGAATCTAAGTAGGGGTTGCTTCGGGCGAAAGTTGCAGGCCAATCATCACCATCTCGGGCGAGTAGAGATCGCCAAACAGGCGTCGGGCCGGGCCGGGCGAGACTCTGATCACGGTCGGTGTCGCGAACACCTGATCAAGCAAAGCCATATCGGGATCGGTTAAGACGTCGATAACTTCAAGCTCGACAGTGTTCTCGTGGCTATGAGAAAATCGTTGAGGCGATAATTAGCCTCAGTCAAAGCCTGGTTCTGCGTGTCATTGCAGAAGGGGTCGAAACCCAAGAGCAAGCTCAGTTTTTGAAAGAACGCGGCTGTGATGAAATCCAGGGCTATTTGGTGTCAAAACCTCTGGCGCCCAGCGTCTTTTTCGCGATTTGTCACTGATTATCGCGGTTTCGCTGCTTAAACTGACCTGCCTGCCTTGAATTACTGCCCCACGCCGATATAACGATCCTCTCATAGATATTGTCAGACGGGTTCGGGGTAGAGGCATGGGTGCGCGAGCAGTGGCGAGCATGACGGGCTTTGCGCGCGTTGATGGCCAGATGGCGACGCCTGTGGCTATGAGCTGGGCGTGGGAAGCGCGCAGCGTGAACGGCAAAAGCCTCGATGTGCGCCTGCGCTACCCGCATGGCTTTGATTCTCTTGATGCGCCCGCGCGCAAGCTTGTTGCTGAACACCTTTCGCGTGGATCAGTGTCCATCAGCCTTACTCTGGCCGGTGAACCTCAAACCCAAGGGGTCAAGATTAATGAGGACCTGCTCAATCGCTTGATCGCACTGGCTGCGCAAAAGTCACAAGCGTTGCCGCCAGGTGTCGGGCCCGCAAGCCTCGATGCGCTATTGTCGTTGAAGGGAGTGATCGAGCCTATCGAACCACTCATTGATGCGACTACGATTGCCGCCCGCGACGCCGTGATGATGGGGTCGTTGCGCGCAGTCCTGAAAGATCTCATTAAAGCTCGGCAAGAGGAAGGTGCGCGGCTGGTCGCGATTGTAAGCCAGAATGTTGCCAAATTGGGCGAGCTTGTGACAGCCGCAGCATCATGCTCGGCGGCCCAGCCCGCTGCGATTCGGGCACGTTTTGAGCGGCAAATCGCAGATATGACATCAGGGCCCTCGGCGCTCACGGCCGATCGCCTGGCGCAAGAGGTGGCAGTGCTGGCCGTGAAAGCTGATATCCGCGAGGAGATCGATCGGCTGAAGGCTCATCTTGAGCAAGCCGCTGATTTGCTGGGTGCAGGCGGCCCCTGCGGGCGGCGGCTCGACTTTCTTAGCCAAGAGTTGAACCGCGAAGCCAATACGCTGTGCTCGAAGTCACAGGACGTTGAACTGACGCGTATTGGGCTTGATCTCAAAGCAACCATTGATCAAGTCCGCGAGCAAATCCAGAATATCGAATAAGCAGGACTTGAAGACGTGGACACTCAAAACCTAAGCCGTCGTGGATTGATGTTGGTGTTGTCCTCGCCGTCGGGCGCTGGCAAATCATCAATCGCGCGTGCGCTGCTTAAGGCGGATTCAAATTTAGTCTCATCGGTCTCGGGGACCACGCGTGCGCCTCGTCCTGGAGAAACCGAAGGCATCGACTACTATTTCGTCACGGTGCAGCAATTTGAGAAAATGAAATCGGCCAGCGAATTTTTAGAGAATGCGCGTGTGTTTGACAATTTTTATGGCACGCCGCGCGCCCATGTGGAAAAGAAACTCTCGGCTGGCAAAGATGTTTTGTTTGATATCGATTGGCAAGGCACCCAACAGCTACGCGAGAATGCCCGCGACGACCTCGTGAGCATCTTCATCTTTCCGCCCTCATTGGATGAACTTGAGCGCCGCTTGCGTGGGCGGGCACAAGATCCTGATGATGTCGTGCGCAAGCGCATGGCGCGTGCGTCTGATGAAATGAGCCATTGGCCCGAATACGACTACATCGTTGTCAATCGCGACATTGATAAAAGTATTTCTCAGGTTCAAACCATCTTGGCGGCCGAGCGTATGAAGCGTGCGCGTCAAATCGGCCTCGGTGATTTTGTCAAAGGGATGCGAGGCGCTTAAGTTTTGGCAATGGCACGGGCCAGAGCGCAGAACTGTTCCACTGTCAAATTCTCAGCGCGCAATTCTGGATTGATATCCACAGCTGCACACAAATGCGTGCCGTCCATAAAGCCCGTATCCTTGGCGAGCATCTTCAAGCTTTGCCGCAACATCTTGCGACGCTGCCCGAAGGCTGCTGCCGTGACACGCTCGACGTTGCCTTGTCGGGCGGGATAACGTGGCGCGGGCAGAGGACGCAGATGCACCACCACCGAGTCGACTTGCGGCGGCGGTGTGAACGCCTGTGGGCCAATCCGAAACAGCGGCTCCACATCGCACAACCATTGTACTAAAACGCTCAGGCGTCCGTAGGTTTTCGATCCTGGTGGCGCTACCAACCGATCACCAACCTCAGCCTGGAACATGAGTGTCAATGATTCGAAATGCGCGGCATGTGCCAGCCAGCCAATCAGCAACTCCGTACCAATGTTGTAGGGCAAGTTTGCAATCACCCGGCGCGGAGTAACGCCCAACGTATGCACATCCGTTCTTAACGCATCACCCCAGATCACGCGGAATTTGCCGGGATAAGCCGCAGATAAATCATCCAAGATCGCAATGCAGCGCGCATCGCGCTCAACAGCAATCACGCTGGCACCAGCCGCTAGTAAACTACGCGTTAATCCGCCGGGGCCAGGTCCGATTTCGATGGTCGTCCCGGACGTGACATCACCCGCCGCGCGCACAATTTTAGCCGTCAAGTTGAGATCGAGCAGAAAGTGCTGACCAAGTTTTTTATCTGCGCGTAGGCCATGCTTGGCCAGGACGTCGCGTAAAGGGGCTAAGGGTTCGCTCATGTAGCGCGTCGCGCCGCGATCCGTGCTGCTAAGTCGAGCGCTGCGATAAAACTGGTAGGGTCGGCACAGCCTTGTGTTGCAATATCGAGCGCCGTGCCGTGATCGGGCGAGGTGCGCACAAACGGTAGCCCCAAGGTCACATTAACGCCGCCTGCGAAGTCGAGGGTTTTAAGGGGGACCAGCGCCTGGTCATGATACATGCATAAAACGGCATCGTAGTTGGCGCGGGCCGCATCATGAAACAATGTATCTGCTGGCATGGGCCCGCGAACATCGATGCCATCGGCCCGCAGTTGTTCTAGTGCTGGGGCGATGATACGAATTTCTTCATCTCCCATTTCACCTGATTCGCCCGCATGCGGATTCAGGCCAGCCACCGCCAACCGAGGCTGAGCGATACCGAAATCGTGGTGCAGGGCTTTCGCGGTCACGCGCCCGCAGTGAACGATAGCTTCAGTCGTTAACAAATGTGCCACTTTGCGGATGGGTTCGTGGACGGTGACCGGGACCACGCGTAAGGGGGGCTGAGGCCTTTCGACGGTCAACATCATGACCGAACGCATGCTCCCCGCCAGATGGCCCAAATATTCTGTGTGCCCGGGAAAGGCAAACCCACTGGCTTGCAACGTCGCTTTTTGAATTGGATTTGTGACGATGGCGGCGGCCTGCCTGTCGCCAACTAATTTCACCGCAAGGTCGATCGACGCAATCACGGCCTTGCTGGTGGCCGGGTCTGGCGTGCCTAAAGAAAAACTCAGGTTCTGCATTTCGGGACGCTCAAGCACCGGTAACGCGGATTTATAAACCAGCGCTGCTTCGCCAACAGACGTGATGGTTTGAAACGGGATCTCGAGTTTGAGTGTTTTGGACAGCAATACCAGCCGCTGAATACTGTCGATGAGGAAGAAGGTTGGGCTACATGCTTTGCGTTGAGCCCAGGCTTTCAGCGTGATTTCGGGCCCGATGCCTGCAGGTTCGCCCATCGTCACGGCGATTGGGGCTAAGGGCATTCCGGCGCCTTGCTCTGCGGTCTATATGCGAACGTCGACCAGCGCCTGACGACGCAAGTCGCGCAGCTTCTGGCGGGCCAGATTCTCGAGTTTGTCGTTCTCAAGTTTGCCCGCGATCTGGTCTTCACCCGGAAGCCCGCTGTCATCCAAGCGCGAGCACACCATCACAAACAATCGTGCGCCCGGAACGTCAAGAGGTTGGCTGATTCGGCCCACGGGCAGCGCGGCAACGGCGTTGCGAACAGTCTCGGGCAACCCGCCAACCCGAATCATGTCAATTGGGCCCGAGCCAGGGGCGCCGCTGCGTGCCGCCAACTCGTTCATTTGGGTACACGACGTCATCTGAGTGACGATGGTGTTGCTCAGTTGGGCGGTTTGCGCCTCGGTCATGGCGCGTCCACCTTGAGTCGGTAAATAAATCTGACTCAGGGTCACGCCTGACATCATCGGGTCAGGGGCCCCCGCTGCGCGGCGGCCACGCAGCGCAAGAATGTGATAACCCGTTGTGCTGCGAATGGGCTCGGAGATTTCGTTGGGCTCCATGCCCATGACAGCTCGGTCCAGCTCGTCTTCAAGTTCGCCTTGCAAGACCCAACCCAAATCACCACCCACAGCGGCCGTTGGGCTTTGTGAGAACTGCTGCGCCAGCGCGGGGAACGGGGTATTGCCGCGCGCCTGTTGCACCAAGCGATCGGCGATTTGTCGCACGTCGGCTTCGCTTGAATTGGCATTCACGGGCAGAAAGATCTCGGATAGCCAATGTTCTGGTTTTCCTTGATTGGCTTTGAGTCGCTCCAGCACGTTCTTCACTTCTTCTGGCGCGACCAACACATTACGGCGCAATTCCTGGCGAACCACCTTGACCCACGCCACATCAGCTTCGATCTGCATAAACAGCGTACTCATATCGACGCCGCGCTCTTCCAAGAGCTTGCGGAAAGAGCCCGGTTGCATGTTGTTGTTATTTTCGATCAAAGATACCGCATCGCGCACTTCGGGCTCGGTCGTTGTAATTTTCAGGCGCTTGGCTTCCTGAATTTTCAGGCGTTCTTCGATCAGGCTTTGGATTACTTGCGGCAAAATGCGGCGTTGAATATCGGGCGTATTTTCGAGCCCCGAAGTGGCGATGAACATTCCTAAGCGCGACTGAACGTCAAACACCGTAATAATATCTTCGTTCACGACGGCTGCAATCCCCATGGCGCCGCCAGTGCCCGCCCCAGCTCCAGCGCCGCCCTCTTGGGCGTGCGCCGAGGTCATCCCGAGGATCCCTGAGAGGATCGAAACTAAGCCGAAGAAAATCTGTCTCATGTCCGCGAACACCCGATCAGAGGGGTAAAATCGGCGCTACCATAATCACGAACGATGGCGAAAACTAGGCCGGGGAAAGCTAATCTTTCCAAGCGTTTCCATGGCTAATTGGCCCCCTTTAGGGAGGTAGATTCGCCTGTGCAAGGTAATCTTTGGCCCGCTTGTCGCCCCCAGCCGCCGCCTTTCTGAGAAGCATGGCCGCTGTTCGGGGCTCACGGGTGACCCCACGCCCATCGGCATAGGCGATACCCAGACTCGTCGCTGCGGGCAGATACGACTGCTCCAAGGCGGCTCGGTAGAAGTCCAACGCCTTGACCTCATCCTGCCCGACGCCGCGCCCTTCGGCATACATAAACCCCAAGTTATGCATCGCGCGGGCATACCCCATATCGGCTGCCTGTTGGTAGAGTTCAACGGCGCGGGCATCGTCTTGAGCCGCACCCTTACCGGTGAAGTATTGGTTGCCCTCGTCAGTTAGGCTCGCCGGGTCGCGTAGGCTCGGGTCTGCTGCCCGAGTTTGCGAAAGTCCCGTGATCATCACCAGCATCAGTGCTGTTAAGACCCTAAACATCCTTGGCGTCCTACTTCTGCGCACCGACGCCGGTATTGAATTTGATGTCACCAATGGTTTTTAAGTTAAACCGTAGCAAGACCGTCAAGCCACGTTTGAAGTCGCGATCCTGCGTATTGTCGTCAGCGATGTCCAAACCAAAAATGGAACACTCGTCCTCGTACGTGAACCCAAAGGCGGTGCGGATGCGCCCGCCGTTGGGGCTGAGGTCTTGGCGATGACTGGCGTTCAAGCTCCAGTATTTCGTGAGCCGCGTTGAAAACGAAGTGAACAATTCTTCGCGCTCGCCCAGGGCTCGGTTCGTGGGGTCTTGCTTCAGGAAAATATAACTCACGCCCAGCCGCGAGATTTCTGGTCCCAAGGTAGCGCCGAATTCGTTACGGCGACTGCCCAGCGAATCCTTGTTGAGACGGAACCGATAGAGAAGATTGACGTAGGGGTTGGGGGCGGCGTCGATACGCCCAACGATATCGGATAATTTTTCGGACAACCCTGAGATCGGAGTGAACGTATTGTCGCGATTGAAGCGATAGCTTTGACCAATAAATGACGCCACGCTGCCACCGCGCGCACCATAGGCCGACCAGCGCAAGCCGTAGTTCACACGCGCGCCACCTTCAACGCGATCAAGCCCGCTGACGCGCTGGGTGTCGAAGAGGTTGGTGTCATCGAACTCCAGGTCGCGACTATCTTCGTTGGGAATTTTTTCAGGGTTCTGCTCGGTGGGGCTGACAACACCCATGACAATGGGCTCGAGCAATTGATGGGCATTGCCGTCGTTGCGCACCAACGGAAACCGCCACTCCAGAGATGCTTCAGGCAGGACGCGGCCTGCTGTTCCGGTAAACGTATCGTTGCGCGACAGCCGCGCAACATCGCGAACATAGTAACCATCGGTGCGTAACGTTGTGCGCAGCATATAAATATCGCCAAGCGGGCTGGTGTACGGCAAGGTCCAACCAACCTTGGCGGAAAGGCGATTGCTGTCACTGCCTTCTTCGCGGAGAAGCACAAGCGCATTTGCATCGGCCGAGAAATAACCCGATCGGCCCGTTTGATCGCCGACATAATTATACTGCAGTAGCGGCGCAATGATGGGTGTTGTGCCCACAGCTACAGTCCGGCGCTGGCGTTGGAAATGATACGTGTTGGCCGAGAAATATGAATGACTTGAGAATCGCTCGGCATAGGCGTTGGTTGTTAGCCACGTCGGGGCTTCGAAATTGTAACGGCGAAGATAAGTGCGATCCGAGGCCAAGTGCACATCTGCACCGCTGCGCCATTTGTCGTCCATGTCCCAGCGCGCACGGCCACGCAAATGCCCGCGCGCATCTTTGCTGGAATCAGCGTCATCCCCGACGACACTGCCAAACAACTGAAACTCGCCGCTACCGAAGCGTTGCCGATATTCGCCCGTCATACCCTTGCCCGCGCTGGTCGTGATCAGTGGGCTCAAGGTCGCATCTTTGTCCGGAGAGATATTGATATAATAGGGCTGCGCATACGACAGACCAAGGTTGCGCCCACCGCTAATGATCGGTAGCAGTAATCCTGATTTACGCCCTGAGGTGGGGTCTGGATGCGCCAGATAGGGCGTATAGAACATGGGAATGCCAAGCAGTTCGACCCTGGCGTTGCGATAATAGACCATCTCGGCCTCTTCATCGTACTGAACGCGACTGGCTTTGATTTGCCAGATTGGGGCCAGGTCCTCACACACGATGTCGCACGCGGAGTAGGTCGCCTGGCTCATTTCGTTATAGCGGCCCTCGGTCCGGCGAAACTCGCGGCTTGTCAGGCGGGACTTATCGGCGAGCAATACCCGCACTTCCTTGGCAAAGCCTTCTTTCAGGTCGCCCTTCATCTCAAGCCGGTCGAAGAACATGACGGTGCCATTTTTATCGAGCATGCTGACATTGCCCGTGGCGACAGCAATATCTGTGCCTTGATTATAGGTCACGGTGTCGGCCAGCAGCACCCGCCCATCGCGTGTAACCTCGACCCGGCCGATGGCCTTGAGGGTGTCGGTCGCTTCCTCATAATTCATTTCATCGGCTTGCAGCTCAGTGCTATTTTTGGTAGCTGTCGCTTCAGGGCTGGTCTGTGCCGCGGCTGAAAAACCGCTACAGAGGGCAAGGCCTGCGACAAGGCGTGAGAAAATATCTACGGGCGACATCTGATTAAACCAAACTATCACGACTCTCGTGTCACTATCGCTTGCTGTGCTGTGCTATCCATCAAAGGCCAGCGTATGCGTGGGCGGGCCAGCGCATAGGCGCAAACAGCGATGGGCAGCACAGCCACCATATACATCAATGGCGCAAAACCTGCAGTCTTTGCTGTAAGGGTCATAGCACCCAAGGCGGCAGCCTGTAATACGATGACTGCGATCACGGCGCCAGCAATTCGGCCCGCCTGCCCCCGCCGATCATGGCTGCCTGACAACAGCCAGGCCGCAGCCAACAAGGCAAAGCCCAAAACACTCAGCGGCATGGTGAGGCGTTGATGCCCTTCCGAACGCATGCGCGCGAGTGCCCGGGGCGAATATCCATCCGCCACGCTCAAGCTTAAAAGCTCAATCGTGCCCCGTTCGCGGTTATCGGGGTCACGCCTCGTCGGGGATTGCCCCATTTGTCCAAGGTCGAGGGTGTATGAATCGAATGCGAGAACCGATAAGCCGGATTCACCCTGCCGCATTTGGCGCGTGCCGTTGTAGAGCATGACGCGCGAGCCTGTATCCCCCCGCGTGACCACGCCGCGCTCGGCCAGCAATGTCATGGGCTGTTGTGGCAGGCGGGCATCGTTGACCATGAGGCCTAAAAGTTCACCATTACCTGAGCGTTCTCGCACATAAACCGTCAAACCATCACCCAGCGCGTTAAAGGCTCCTTCGCGGAGCAAAACTTGCGAAACATCGGTGCGGATCGTCCATTGTAAATCTTTGAAACCCCGAACCGACGCTGGAACGATGAACGAGCTGAGGATCAAGGCAAAGACCATCAGGCCCGATGCGCTAAGGATGGCGGGCATCGCAAGACCGATTTGGCTCACACCTACGGCTTGAACGACCACCAGTTCTTTGTCCACGGACAGCTTGTTGTAGATGAACAGCACGACGAAAAAGAACGCAACCGGAAGAATCAGGGTAAAAAATCCTGGCAGCATAAAAATGGTCAGCTTCAGCCACGTCCCGAGCGGTAAACCCTTGTTCATGACAAATTGTAAGAATCGCAGCGACTGTGTCAGCCAGACAATGAACACCAGCACGACGCTGACCAAGGCCGTGCCGATTAAAAGCTGGCGGGCGACATAGCGGGAAATACTGGTCATCAGCTGGGTTGCGTAGGCCAAGGGAAATGAGGGACGAATAACCGGCATGCTGACCGGCCTTGATTTTATATCATATTCAGCGATTAGGAGGAATTCGTGGCAATCAAAACTAGAGCTCACCTAGCGGTATTTTTTGCGCTGGCGATGACCTTGCTGAAATCCGTTGCGGTAAGTGCCGAGGTTTGCGCTTCCGCCGACGAGGTGGAAGCATTTCGGCTGCGCCACTTGCTCAGCCGCCTCATGGTCGCCGGGCTCAGTTGTGGTCATAAGGATGCCTACAATACATTTGTGACCCGCCATCAGCCCGATCTTGGGCGCTTTGGCCCGCGCCTAATCGCCTACTACAAACGTTCGAGTGGGGACGATGTCGCGCTCAATCGCTATGTCACGGATTTAGCCAACGCGGCCGCCTCGATCCGGTCTGACGACCCCATGGCCTTTTGTACGCATGCGTGGAAGATGTTTTGGGAGCTTGACCAGGACCCAGCAGAGCTGTGGACACTCGCCGCCGCCAATCCAATTCCAGCCATTGGTCAACCGGTTCTTTGCACCATTCCTGTTGAACGCCCCAAGCCGCCGGTCGCAAAGCGGGTGCCCAAAAAGCAAACCGCCGCACCCTTGGAGGGCGCGGCGGCGGCTCAGTAAGCGTTTTTAGCAATTACTCCAGAACGATTTCGACGCAGCGGTTCTGGGGTTCTTTCACGCCATCGCCAGTTGCGACCATTGGGTCAGACTCGCCCTTGTACATCACGACCACTTCCTTGTCGGAAATACAAAGGCGCGTGAATTTCGCGGTCGAGCCAGTGCTCACCCCCGATGGCGTGCGGATGCAGATCAACCAGCATGTTGATCGCTCAGCGCCCTCGGCGCTGAACAAATAACTCAGGTCTAGTCGACCACCTTGCCGGGGTTCATCAGGTTGGCGGGGTCGATGGCGCGTTTAAGTTTGCGCATCAGGTCAAGTTCAACAGGGTCTTTGTAGTGCTTCATCTCATCGACCTTCAGCATGCCGATGCCATGTTCAGCCGAGATCGACCCATTCATGCCGACAACCATGTCATGCACCACGCGGTTCATGGCTTCCCATTGCGCGATGTAAGTTGCTTTATCCATCCCGATAGGCTGCGAGACATTGAAGTGCACGTTGCCGTCACCCACATGTCCAAAAGGCACCGGGCGACAGCCCGCAAAGTTCGCGGTGACCGCCTTGGACGCATCGGCGATAAATTTCGGCACCAGCGAGACGGGCACGGACACATCGTGCTTGATGCTCCCCCCTTCGTGTTTTTGGGCTTCAGGTAATGATTCGCGAATGCGCCACAGGCTCTTGGCTTGCTCCATGCTCTCGGCCACGACAGCATCGGTGACGATTCCTGCCTCGAAAGCCGTCTCCAGAAGTTTCTCGAACGTGCTGCGCAATCCTGAATCGGGCCGCGAGGTTGAGAACTCAATCAACACATACCAATCATGTTTGGTGCTGAGGGGGTCAGTCGTGCCCGCAATGTGGCGGTTGCACATCTCGAGGCCAATGCGCGGGATCAACTCGAACGCGCTCACGCAATCACCAGAGATGGCGCGTGCGTGACTCAAAAGTTGAGTCACCGAGTCCAGATCACGCAATGCACACAACGCCGTGGCGGTTTCTTTAGGCCGTGGGAAAAGCTTCAGCACCGCGCCGGTGATAATACCCAACGTACCTTCGGCACCGACGAACAAATGGCGCAGCGCGTAGCCGGTGTTGTCTTTGCCCAGCGCTCGCATGCCATTCCACATGCGCCCATCGGCCAACACGACCTCAAGGCCCAGAACCAAATCGCGTGTGTTGCCGTAACGTAGCACATTGATACCACCAGCGTTGGTGGCCAAATTCCCCCCAATCTGGCAACTGCCTTCAGCAGCCAGGCTGAGCGGGAAGATACAGTCGTGCTCAAGCGCAATGCGTTGGATGTCAGCCAGCACGCAACCCGCATCAACAGTGATCGTGAAGTTCATGGGGTCGATGGCGCGAACTTTGTTCATGCGCCCCAGGCTGACGATTACTTCCGATGCATCCTTGTGGGGCGCCGCGCCGCCGCATAAACCTGTATTTCCGCCTTGCGGAACGATGGGTGTTTTCGACGCTGCACACGCACTCACAATGCGCGCCACTTCTTCGGTAGATCCCGGGCGCAGCACCAGCGCAGCCTTGCCGTGATACAGCCCGCGCTCTTCGTGCAAGTACGGGGCCATCTCTGCGGGGTCGGCAATGGCGGCTTTGGCCCCGACGATATCGCGCAATTGGTTTTGGAGGATGTGGTCGAGTGGCACGGCTGCAGCCTCAGCGGTGATCTGTTAAGAAGCGGTGTTACGCGGCGCAGCGGCGCGGCGCAAGCGGTCGTTGATCGCCAAACCCACCCCGAGCTCGGGGACAGGGGCCACGGCGATGCCATTATATAGTGTGGTGTTGTCGGCTTGGCGCAAAACCGCAAACAAATTGGCCGCCGCCTCGGCCAAATCCCCCGCCAGGCTCAGGGTCAGCGCGCCTTTAACCGGCCCAAAGCCAACCAAAACTTCGCCCGCGTTTACCTCTGTGGCATTCAGCCGCACCGGCAGCCCTGGGGCGTAGTGGCTAGCCAATTGCCCCGGCGACTTTGGGGCCAGGGGGTCGTCACGACCAAAACTGACGGGGCCAATAACGGCTTCAATCTGCTCGCGGGTGATGGACCCTGGCCGCAGAATCGCAGGGGTCGTTTGTGTCAGATCCAACACGGTCGATTCCAGGCCCACGCGGCACTGACCACCATCAATGATCATCTCGGGCAATGCGTCGAGCGATGTTAAAACATGCGCGGCTTCTGTGGGGCTCATGAAGCCAGAGCGGTTAGCACTGGGCGCGGCGAGGGGACGTTGTGTGGCCATCAACAAATCATGTGCCACGGGATGGTCGGGCATGCGCACAGCAATGCTGTCGCGCCCGGCTGAAACAATTTTGGACACCGCGCACTGTGTGTGGCGATTGAGCACCAACGTTAATGGTCCCGGCCAGAATGCGCGCACAAGGCTGTCGAAGCGTGCGTCGGGCTGGGCGATATCGGCCACCCAGTCAACGCCACCCACATGGACGATCAATGGATTAAATGACGGGCGACCCTTGGCAGCGTAGATTTTTTCCACGGCTGAATCTTGCGTCGCATCACCACCCAGCCCGTAAACGGTCTCGGTGGGGAATGCTACCAAACCGCCGTCACGCAACACTTGCGCGGCCTTGGCAATGTTCTCGGGTGTTGGTGCGACGACGCTCACGCGCAACCCTCGACCAGGAAACGCCCATTGAGAAAATTCGGCTTGTTGTATGCCAGCTCAACGCCAGTTTGATCATGCACACTGCCACCTGCTGCCCGCACCAGCGCATGGCCGGCTGCCGTGTCCCACTCGCTGGTGGGGCTAAAGCGTGGGTAAAGATCGACCTTGCCTTCGGCGATCATGCCGAATTTCAGCGACGAGCTGACTTTCATCCGATCTTCGATGCCGCGTTCAGTTAGAAACTTTTTCATGTTATCGCTGACCTCGTGGGTCTTGCTGCCAGCCACCGTCGGCGTGGCCGGTCGTGCGCGACAACCGATGACTGTCTTCGCACCACCGCGCCAAACTTCTGCACGATGAGATGTGCCCGTCTCGTTCACCACGCCCACATACAACGCATCAAGTGCTGGCGCATAAACAATGCCCAGCACCGGAATTCCATTGTGTATAAAGCCGATATTCACCGTGAACTCGCGGCCCCTGCTGATGAACTCTCGGGTGCCGTCCAGCGCGTCCACCAGCCAGAAACTATGACCCTCAAACGTCGGCGCTCCGTATGCGGCCACGCGCTCTTCGGCAACAATGGGAAAGGTGGGGGTCAGCGTTGCAAGATCGGCCAACACAATGGCTTCGGCGCGTTGATCGGCCAGCGTGACGGGCGAGGCATCGGCCTTTTGAATCACGGCGAAGTCGGTGACGTAGACGTCCATGATCGCAGCTCCTGCGCAACGCGCTGTGTCGATCAAGCGGTCGGCCCAGGCATTCAGTCGCGCATCGTCGATGCCCTGTTCGCTCACGCCGCCCGCTTTTCTTTGGCCGCTTGAATCGCCTGCCAAATCTTTAAACCCGTCATGGGCATGTCGATGGCAGTGATGCCCAGCGGGGCGAGCGCGTCAATTACCGCATTAGCCACTGTGGGTGTCGCACCGATCGTACCAGCTTCGCCTGCGCCTTTAATGCCCAGCGCGTTATTGGGCGTGGGCACTTCGGTATAGGCGTAGTTGAAGCGCGGCGTATTGCCTGCCCGCGGCATCGTGTAATCCATGAACGAGCCCGTCACGAGTTGGCCGCTGTCTTTGTCATACACCGCATGCTCGAACAGACACTGACCCAAGCCCTGCACGGCCCCGCCAAAAATTTGACCTTCCATCAGCAATGGGTTCATCGCGTAACCCAGGTCGTCTTGGATGGTGTAGTTGACGAACGCCAATTCGCCGGTCTCGATGTCGATGTCGACTTCACAGATGTGGCAGCCGTTGGGGAAGGTTGCGCCGGTGGGTGCATAAGACTCAGCCGCATAAAGGCCGGGCGTCACGTCGCCGCGTTTTGCGTCGTCAAACGAGGCACCAATCACGTCTTTCAAAGCAACCTTACGGTCGGTGCCCGCAATTTTAAATTCACCCGCATCAAACTCAATGTCTTGGGGTGCTGCCTCCAATAAGTTCGACGCAATGTTTTTGCCGTACTCGATCATTTTCAGCAGCGTCGCGCGCACCGCACTGCCACCCACGGGGATCGAGCGTGAGCCACCTGTCCCCTGACCGGTAGGAACCTCGTCGGTATCGCCTTGCTTGACCACAATCCGATCAATTGGAATTCCAAAAGCATCAGCGGCAATTTGCGCATAGACCGTGCGATGACCTTGGCCATTGTCTTGCGTGCCGATGATAATCGTCAGCGTGCCGTCTTCGGCAAACTTCAAATGTGGCTGCTCGCCCGAACCACCCGCACATGCTTCGACGTAATAAGAAATGCCAAGCCCGCGCAGCTTGCCATGCTTCTTAGCTTCAGTGCGGCGTGCTTCAAACCCAGCCACATCCGCGCGTTTGTACGCCACGTCCATCAACTCGGCATAGCGGCCCGAATCATACGTGTGGCCCAGTGCGGTTTTGTAAGGAAAGTCTTCAGGGCGGATGAAATTCTTGCGCCGCAACTCGGCCGCTTGGATTCCTAATTCTCGCGCGGCTTTATCGACCAAGCGCTCCATCACGTAAGCGGCTTCGGGTCGGCCAGCACCTCGATAGGCATCGACTGGCGCGGTGTTGGTCATCATCACACGCACGTCCACATAGGCTGCGGGTGTGCGATACGCACCCACCAGCATGGCGCACCCGGCCATGGTGGGGATCGCAGCGCCGAATTGTGATAAATACGCGCCGACATTACCCAACGACGACACGCGCAAACCTAAAAACATTCCGTCTTTATCGAGCGCCAACTCGGCATGGTTCACTTGGTCGCGCCCATGCGCGTCGTTCAAAAAACTGCCCGAGCGGTCGGCCATCCACTTCAACGGCTTGCCGTATAATTTTGCCGCGACCATGGCGACAATCGGTTCGTTGAACAAAAAGTTTTTCATGCCAAATGCACCGCCGACATCGGGGCTGATCACGCGCACTTTATCTAACGGCACCTTCAGAATGGTGTTGGCAAACCAGTCGCGCAGTTTATGCGAGCCTTGGCTGCCCTGAATCAGCGTATAGCGCTCGGTCTTTGGGTCGTACTCGGCGATGGCCCCGCGGGGTTCCATGGCTGTGGGCGCAATGCGGTTATTGATCAGGTCGATCTTCACAACTTTGTGCGCTTTGGCAAACGCGGCGGTGGTCGCGGCTTCATCACCCAATTGCCAATGGGTCCACACATTGCCCGGCGCTTCTTTGGCGTGAACTTCCACCGTGCCCGGCTGGGCAGCATCAGAAATGTCGACAATCGCGGTCAGTTCTTTGTAGTCGACCTCAATCAGGTCAGCGGCGTCCTTCGCATTGGCCAGCGTATCGGCCACCACAGCGGCGACGGGCTCGCCCACGTAGCGCACGCGGCCTCGGGCCAGGGCTGGGCGTGGCGGCACTTGCAGCGCGCGGCCATCTTTGTGGGCGGGCGCTGCAAGGTTCAAAATATCCCCGATCTTCAGCGCGTCCAAATCAGCCTGCGTCAACACACCCACGACGCCGGGTGCGGCCCGGGCGGCTGTGGTGTCGATAGAGGCAATGTCGGCGTGCGCGTGGGGTGAATGCAGGATGTGCAGGTACAACTGCCCTGGCTTATTGATGTCGTCGGTGTACTGGCCTGCGCCCGTGAGAAAGCGTTTGTCCTCAACCCGGCGGACGGCTTGGCCGATGCCAAAATTACCCATGACGTGATTCCTATCTGAAACTTACTTAACGCGGAGATGATGGGCTCAAAATAGCGCTCAAACGCAGGAAGTCCATGGGCGGAAATGGACGCGGTGATTGATTTCTCCGCTGACGCTGCCTACGGTGGGTTCATCAAGCCCAATCACAGCAGGACTCCCATGAAAATCGCCTTTGCCAAACTGAGCTTGCCTGCCACGGGCACTGTAGTCATCGCGTTGCCGGAAGGTGCGAAGCTTGGCCGGACCGGCGTGATGCTCGATCGCCGCTCGAAAGCAGCCCTCAGCCGCGCCATGGCAGCGGCCGAGTTCAAGGGCAAAAAAGACGCCACGCTGTCCATCCCGGCCCCTGCGGGCGGCAAACTCAAACGCGTTCTCTTGTTGGGCCTTGGCCCGGTGAAGGCGTTTGATACGGCCACTGCCGAAAAAACTGGTGCCGTCCTTTATGGCCAGATCAGCGCCGATGAAACCGTGACTGTCATACTGGAAGGCTTGCCCGATGCTGCCACCTCGGCAGCCCGCATGGCTTCGGGCGCGCAGCTCAAATCCTACCGCTTCGACAAGTACCACACTAAGCCCGAGAAGAACGGTAAACCGAAAATCAAATCGCTGACGTTGCAAACTGATGACCCGCTGTCTGCGAAAAAAGTTCATGCGCCGTTAGCCGCCATTGCCGACGGCGTGTTTTTCACGCGCGATTTGGTCACCGAGCCGCCCAACGTGATCTACCCCGAAAGCTTTGCCCAAAAAGCCCGCGAGTTGATCGCCGATGGCGTGAAGGTGGAAGTGCTAGGTATGAAGGAAATGACCAAGCTGGGCATGGGCGCACTGCTGGGCGTGGGGCAGGGTAGTTTGCGCGAGTCCAAATTATTGGTGATGCATTGGAACGGCTCGCGTGACAAAAACTCCAAACCCCTGGCACTGGTGGGCAAGGGTGTGTGCTTTGATTCCGGTGGCATCAGCCTCAAGCCGGGTGCGGGCATGTGGGACATGAAGTGGGACATGGCCGGTGCCGGGGCCGTTACGGGCACCATGCGCGCGCTCGCCCGCAGAAATTCCACCGCCCACGTGATTGGCCTGTGCGGCTTGGTTGAAAACATGCCTGATGCGGCGGCCCAACGCCCAGGCGATATTGTCACCTCCATGTCGGGCCAAACCATTGAGGTGCTCAACACCGATGCTGAAGGCCGCTTGGTGCTGGCCGATGTGCTATGGTACGCGCAAGCCAAATATCAACCGCGCGCGATAGTCGACTTGGCCACACTCACAGGCGCAATTGTCGCGGCGTTGTCGGAACACTACGCGGGCATTTTTTCAAACAATGACGAGTTGGCCGAGCGCTTGATTAAAGCCGGACAAGCGACCAACGAACGGCTGTGGCGTTTCCCCATGGGCGAGGAGTACGACAAAGACATTAAATCCCCCATCGCCGACATGAAAAATATCGGCAGCGGCAAAGCGGGCTCTATCACCGCGGCGCAATTCCTGCAACGATTCATCAAAGACACACCCTGGGCGCACCTCGATATCGCGGGCGTGGTATGGAACGACAAGGGCACAGCTTTAGCTGGCGGCGGTGCGACCGGGTATGGGGTGCGGCTTTTGGATAAGTTTGTGCAAGACAACTATGAATGATTCTGCCACCACTCGCCTCGCCTACATCGGAATTTAGAGTCGAAAATTAGGTCGCGTGAAAACTCGGGCTTAGTTGAGTATTGCACTATGGACCCCGGCCAAGCTAAAGACCTGTGTGAAACCAAAAGCACAATGGCCCCTTCACAGATGATTCCCTTGGTTCGTCCATTCCGCGCTTTGCGCCCCAGCCCAAGTTTTGCCACGGGCGTGGCTGCACCACCCTATGACGTCCTCAATTCAGCTGAAGCCAAACAGCGTGCTGCGGGCAAGCCCTATAGTTTTCTACATATCTCGAAGCCCGAGATTGATCTGCCCCAGGGCACCGATGTTTACGGGCCCGCCGTTTACGCTAAGGGGGCTGAGAATTTACAAACGCTGATCAAAGACGGCGTGCTGATCCGCGATACGGCTCCATGTTACTATGTTTACCGCATGCGCATGGGCGCGCATACGCAAACGGGCTTGGCGTTTGCGGCCTCGGTTGCCGACTACGACACCAATAAAATTCGCAAGCACGAGTTCACGCGCCCCGACAAAGAAGATGATCGCGTGCGCCAAATCGAAGCGCTGAATACGCAAACCGGTCCGGTTCTGTTGGCCTACCGAAAGCATATGGAGTTACAAAATATTCTTATGGCCGCGACCGCCGCCTCGCCGCTCTACGAAGTGGTCGCCGATCATGGCGTGGTTCATTCGGTGTGGCGTATTGAAGATGCAGCCGTGATTGCGCGCATCACCGCGACGTTTGCCAAAATGAACACGCTCTATATTGCTGATGGTCATCACCGCTCGGCCGCTGCCTCACGTGTGGCGGCGGGGCGACGCGGTAAAAGTGCATCAGACAGCGCTGAGTCGTTTTTGGCAGTGGCGTTCCCGCACGATCAGATGCGGATTTTCGATTACAACCGTGTGGTCAAAGATTTAAACGGCCTAACGCAAAAAGATTTCCTTGCCAAAGTGGCCGAGCGTTTTGTCATTACGCCCCATGACGGCCAAGTGCGGCCCCCGTCGCCGACGCATTTTGGAATGTACATTGGCAAAACGTGGCACGCGCTTGCGATCAAGCCACAGTTGTTGCCCGACCACGATCCTGTCGCACAACTGGATGTAAGTCTGCTGCAAGACAACTTGATCTCACCTGTCCTGGGCATCACCGATCCGCGCCGCGACAAGCGAATCGATTTCGTTGGCGGCATTCGGGGTTTGAATGAACTCGAGGCCCGCGTGAACTCCGGTGAGATGGTTGTCGCTTTTGCCCTTCATGCGACGCGCATGGATCAATTGATGGCGGTCGCTGACGCCGGCGAAGTCATGCCGCCGAAGTCTACATGGTTCGAGCCCAAACTCGCCGACGGCCTGCTCAGCCACGTTCTGGATTAGAGGGATGGTTCCTGGGCCGCGCGTTCTTATCATCGCGGGGCCCACGGCCAGCGGGAAGTCGGCTTTGGCCGTGTCGTTGGCCGAGGAGTTGGGCAACGACGTAATCATTAACGCCGATAGTATTCAGTGTTACCGCGATCTGCCAACGCTCACCGCACGCCCCACGCCCCAAGATGAACGCCGTGTACCGCATCACTTATATGGGATGCTCGGCCCCACCGAAATGCTCTCGGCCATGGCTTGGGCTCATAAGGCCAGCGTTGAAATCAAAAATACGATTGCGCAGGGCAAGCAACCGATCATCGTTAGTGGCAACGGCTTTTACTTGAAGGCCTTGATGGAGGGGCTGGCTGATATTCCAGCCGTTCCTGCCGAGATTAGGGCACAGACGAATGAATTGATCTCTGCGATTGGCCCCCAAGCGCTGCATGAAAAATTAAAAATCATTGATCCCATCACGGCGGTGCGGCTGAAGCCCACCGATAAACAGCGAATCGCGCGCGCCTGGGAAGTGTTCGAAGCCACGCAAACACCGCTGAGTACGTGGCAATCGCAATCGCCGACGCCACCGATTCAGGCCACGTTCATCGGGCTGCTAGTTCAGCCGCCTCGCGAGGCGCTTTACCAAGCATGCGATGCGCGGTTTTTGTCGATGTTGGCAAACGGGGCGTTGGCGGAGGTTGAAGCTCTGGTGAAGGCTGGCACCACCATTGCCGACCCGGTCATGCGGGCGCTGGGCGCACAAGACTTGGCCCGGCATTTAGCGGGCAAGGCGAGCCTGGCTGAGGCCACAAGCTTGGCCCAAGCTACCACACGACACTATGCGAAAAGGCAAACAACCTGGTTTAAAAATCAGTTTAATGCGGAATATACGGTCAATGCGCAATTTTCAGAAAGCTTATTGTGTAATATCTTTCCAGAAATTCGCCGATTGTTGTTGACCTAACCCAGGGCCGCGACTAGTTTACGGTTCCTTTCGTCACTCAAACCTAGGATTTGTGCGGGTTTTCGAGGGCGATCATTGATTCTAGAGAGTGCCATGCCCGAGACCGGGGTCACAAACGAGCCAATGCTCGGAGCCGCGATTATCCTCAAAGCCCTTCAAGAACAAGGGGTTGAAGTGATATTTGGCTATCCCGGTGGGGCCGTGCTGCCGATCTATGACGAATTGTTCAAGCAGAACAGCATTCGACACATCCTGGTGCGCCATGAACAAGGAGCGGTTCATGCGGCTGAAGGGTATGCGCGATCTACCGGCAAGGTTGGTGTGGTGTTGGTCACCTCGGGCCCTGGGGCCACCAACGCGGTGACCGGCCTGACCGACGCGTTGATGGATTCTATACCTGTCGTGTGTTTGACGGGCCAAGTGCCGACGCACTTGATTGGCAATGACGCGTTCCAAGAAGCTGATACGACGGGTATTACCCGGCCCTGCACCAAGCACAATTATTTGGTCAAGGACGTCAATAAGCTGGCGTTGATCGTTCACGAGGCATTTTATGTCGCCACTGCAGGACGTCCTGGCCCGGTGGTGATCGACTTGCCCAAAGATGTGATGATGTCGCTGGGTCAGTATGAAACTGCGCCGCGCGGAATCAATCGCAAGAAGCACAAAACCTATAATCCGCGCACCATGCCAAGTGAGCGTGCGGTCGAGCAAGCTGTGGACCTGATGCTCGCGGCCAAACGCCCGCTTCTGTACACTGGTGGCGGCATTATAAACTCAGGCCCCCGCGCATCTAAGTTGCTGCGTGAACTCGTTGAATTAACAGGTTTTCCGATCACCTCGACCTTGATGGGCTTAGGCGCGTTCCCGGCGTCGGGCGAACAGTGGCTGGGCATGGTCGGCATGCATGGTCTCTATGAGTCGAACATGGCCATGTATCACTGCGATGTGATGGTCAGCCTGGCCGCGCGCTTTGATGATCGTGTCACAGGCAACTTGAAATTTTTCTCGCCGGATTCGAAAAAAATTCATGTCGATATCGATCCATCGTCTATCAATAAAAACGTGGTGGTGGATGTTCCGATTGTCGGTGATGTCGGTAACGTTTTGGAAGAGATGATCCGCATCATCAAAGCTAAACGTGCCAACACGCCCAAAGTTGAGTTAGCTCCGTGGTGGAAATCCATCAACGAGTGGCGTGGCCGGATGTGTCTTGCCTATAAGCAAGACGATAAACTGATTAAGCCGCAGTACGCCATTGAGCGGTTGTACGAGCTGACCAAAGATCGCGAGACGTATGTCACCACGGAAGTGGGACAGCACCAAATGTGGGCGGCTCAATTCTATCGGTTTAACGATCCCAATCGATGGCTGACGTCGGGCGGGCTTGGCACCATGGGGTATGGTTTGCCGGCGGCCATCGGCGCGCAACTTGCGCATCCAGATGCATTGGTGGTCGACATCGCAGGTGAAGCTTCGATCCTGATGAATATTCAAGAGCTTTCGACTGCCGTGCAATTCCGTTTGCCGGTGAAAATTTTTATCATCAACAATCAGTACATGGGCATGGTGCGCCAGTGGCAAGAACTGCTGCACGGCGGGCGCTATTCCGAAAGTTATAGCGATGCGCTGCCCGACTTCGTGAAGCTTGCCGAGGCCTATCATTGTGCTGGCTTGCGCGTGTCAGACCCGGCCAAAGTAGACGACACTATTCGTGAAATGATGTCCATCGACCGCCCCGTCATCGTCGACGTGATGGTTGATCAGAAGGAAAATTGCTTCCCGATGATTCCCTCGGGCAAGGCCCATAATGAAATGATTTTGGGCACGGAAAGCAAAGACGCACGTGCCATTACCGGAGCTGGTGCCGCGCTAGTTTAGCGCTGCCGAGCATTGCCATGACTGCGAACACCCCCAACGCGTCCAACGACCAAACCGCCAACCTTTATGAGGGTTCGGTGCCGGTTGCGCGCCTCAAAGACAGCCGTATTTACCGCCACGTTTTGTCGGTTTTGGTCGATAACGAGGCCGGTGTTCTGGCGCGCGTCACCGGGCTTTTTTCTGGTCGCGGCTACAACATCGAAAGCTTGACGGTGTCTGAGGTCGACAAAGAAAAGCAAGTCTCGCGCATTAACGTCGTCACCTCGGGCACGCATCAGGTGATTGAACAGATCAAGGCGCAGTTGGGCCGGTTGGTTCCCGTTCGCGTGGTGCGCGATCTCACCGACGACGGCCCGTCGATAGAACGCGAGTTGGCGTTGATGAAAGTTGTCGGCGTTGGTAAAAAGCGCACCGATGCACTGCGCTGGGTTGACAAGCATGGTGCTAACATTTTGGAATCAACACCGAAATCGTTCGTACTGCAAATGATTGGCACAACGGCCGAGATCAACGACTTTATTTTTGGCCTGCAACCACTAGGTTTGGTCGAGGTTTCGCGCACGGGTGCTGCGGCAATCGCGTGCGGCGCGAAGCCAATTGATCACAACATTGATGATGACATCGAGGCTGATGTCAGATTGTCAGACTAACTTAACATTCCATTACATCTTCGAATTCAAGCCAGAGAGGACGATCCCAATGCGTGTATATTATGACCGTGATGCCGACGTGAATTTGATCAAGGGCAAGAAAATTGCTGTGGTCGGCTACGGCAGCCAGGGCCATGCCCACATTTTGAACCTGCGCGATTCAGGCGCCAAAGACATTGTCGTTGCGCTGAAAGCAGGTTCTGCGACGCGCAAAAAGGCCGAGGGCGAAGGCTTGAAGGTGATGACACCGGCAGAAGCCGCCAAGTGGGCCGACGTCATGATGATGTTGACGCCTGATGAACTGCAGGCTGAAATTTATGCGGCTGATATTCGCGATAATTTCAAGCAAGGCGGGGCCTTGGCGTTTGCGCACGGCCTGAATATTCATTTCAAGCTTATCGAAGCGCGCGCTGACTTGGACGTGTTCATGATTGCGCCTAAAGGCCCAGGACATACCGTGCGTTCAGAGTATCAACGTGGTGCTGGCGTGCCGTGCTTGGTGGCTGTGGAACAAAACGCTTCGGGCAATGCCATGGAATTGGCGCTGTCATACGCATCGGCCATCGGTGGCGGCCGTGCGGGCATTATCGAAACGACATTCCGCGAAGAATGCGAAACCGATTTATTCGGTGAGCAAGTCGTGTTGTGCGGTGGTCTGACTCAACTGATTGCTTCCGGTTATGAAACCTTGGTCGAGGCTGGTTACGCGCCCGAGATGGCCTACTTCGAGTGCTTGCACGAAGTGAAGTTGATCGTGGACTTGATGTACGAAGGTGGCATGGCCGACATGCGCTACTCCATTTCCAACACCGCCGAGTACGGCGACTATGTCACAGGCCCTCGCATCATCACCGACGAGACGAAGAAAGAGATGAAAAAGGTCTTGAAGGACATTCAATCAGGCCGCTTCGTCACCAACTGGATGACCGAATGCAAAGCGGGTCAGCCCAGCTTCAAGGCCACACGGCGCATTTGGGCCGAGCACCCCATCGAAGAAGTTGGCCATCGCCTGCGTGCCATGATGCCGTGGCTGAAAAACAAGAAGCTGGTCGATAAAGCCCGCAATTAAGGCAAGAATCCTGGGGGAAGGGCGCAAAAAGCTCTTTCCCCCGGGTTTCACCTCAAATTAACCCTTCCGGCCCCAAACTAGTTGACAAGCGGTCTGGAAAAACGATCTTAACAAGATACAATAAGCCGCTGATATTTGGGAAGAATGACGGCTTAGGACAAAGGATTAACGCTCGTGGTTATCGTGACCTTCAGCAGCCAGAACGTTTTGCGCCCAGCAACCGCCGCGGCGTCGATTGCGTTTTTCTCGGTGGTTGATGGCATTGCGGTTGCCCAGCGTCTTGCGGACCGGGGTCTGCGACTTAACCACCCCTGAGCGCTGTTCACGACAGAGCGGCACGCGTTCAGGGGCTTGGGATTTTTAAGTCGCTCCAATAAACGCAATCTTTGACCCCAGTCGTGAGCAGAACCATGAGCAACAACCGCGTCATCATTTTTGACACCACCTTGCGCGACGGCGAACAATCGCCGGGCGCTTCCATGAATAAAGAAGAAAAGATCCGCATTGCCAAAATTTTGGAAGAGATGCGCGTTGATGTGATCGAAGCTGGCTTTCCGATCGCCAGCCAAGGTGACTTCGAAGCCGTCGAAGCTGTCGCCAAAGAAATCAAAGACTCCATTGTGTGTGGGCTTGCCCGTGCGGCCAAAGGCGACATCGACCGCTGTGCTGATGCCATTAAACCGGCCAAGCGTGGCCGTATTCACACCTTCATTTCGACCAGCCCGCTGCATATGAAGTTCAAATTGCAGATGGACCCGAAAGACGTGCATCAGGCCGTGATCGATAGCGTGACACGTGCGCGTAAACACACCGAAGACGTTGAATGGTCGGCCGAGGACGGCTCGCGCACCGAACACGACTTCCTGTGCCAATGCGTGGAATCAGCCATTAAAGCGGGTGCGCGAACCATCAACATTCCCGACACTGTTGGCTATACAGTGCCTGACGAATACAACGCCTTGATCAAGATGCTATTCAACCGCGTTCCCAATATCGATCAGGCCATCATCTCGGTGCATTGCCATAATGACTTGGGCTTGGCTGTGGCGAACTCCCTAGCCGCCGTGCAAGCAGGCGCACGCCAAGTGGAGTGCACGATTAACGGCTTAGGCGAACGGGCAGGCAATGCCGCTCTTGAGGAAATTGTGATGGCCCTGCGCACGCGCCAGGATCATATGCCATTCTCAACCGGCGTGAACTCTGAGTTGATTACGCGTGCTTCGCACTTGGTCTCCACGATCACTGGATTTCCGGTGCAGCCTAATAAAGCCATTGTTGGCGCTAATGCCTTTGCCCATGAGTCAGGCATTCATCAAGACGGAATGCTGAAGAATGCGCAGACCTACGAGATCATGACGCCTGAATCAGTCGGCTTGAAAAAATCTAACCTGGTCATGGGCAAGCACTCGGGCCGCCATGCCTTCCGCGCCAAGTTGAAAGATTTGGGCTATGACCTGGGCGACAATGCCGTCAATGACGCATTCAAGCGCTTCAAGGACCTAGCCGACAAAAAGAAAGACGTGTTCGACGACGATATTATAGCACTCGTCGATGACGAGGTCGTGCGCGGTAACGATCACATCAAGTTTGTGTCATTGGAAGTTGTGGCTGGCACCAAGGTTGCTAAGCAACGCGCCGAGATCGAGCTGGAAATTGATGGCGTGTTGAAGTCAACCGCTGCCACTGGTGCTGGCCCTGTCGACGCCCTATTTAATGCGATCAAGCACCTGACGACCTCGACCCAAAACTTGCAAATCTATCAGGTGAACGCCGTCACGGGCGGCACCGACGCGCAAGCCGAGGTTATGGTGCGCTTGGAAGAGAACGGAAAGACGGTGCAGGGCCAGGGCGCGGATACCGATACGCTGGTTGCCTCGGCTCGCGCCTATATTAATGCGCTGAATAAGCTTCTGGTGAAGCGGCAGAAATCTGCGCCAGTCGAGATGATTGCTCATGCTTCGTGAGCCGTCAGAAACGAATGTTCATTTTGTAGTTTCTGCGTTCGCTCGGGTGCTGTGCACCCGAGCGACGTTGCACTAAACCCGCAAGAAAAAGGAATAAATCGGGATGTTTTCGCGTTTGACCGGCTGGTTGTCCAACGACATGGCTATCGATCTTGGCACGGCGAATACGCTTGTCTATGTGAAGGGTAAGGGCATTGTTTTGAATGAGCCGTCGGTGGTCGCGCTGGTAGAAGTGAAGGGCCGCAAGCAAGTTCTTGCCGTCGGCAATGAAGCTAAGCAAATGCTGGGCCGCACGCCCGGCAACATCCAAGCCATTCGTCCCCTCCGAGATGGCGTCATCGCAGACTTCGAAGTCGCCGAAGTAATGATCAAGCACTTCATTCGCAAGGTCCATAACCGCCGCAGCTTTGCCTCGCCGCTGGTCATCGTGTGCGTGCCTTCAGGCTCCACCGCCGTTGAGCGTCGCGCCATTCAAGAGTCGGCTGAAGCCGCAGGCGCGCGTAAAGTATTCCTGATCGAAGAGCCCATGGCCGCAGCTATTGGCGCGGGCCTACCTGTCACCGAGCCGACGGGAAGCATGGTGGTTGATATCGGCGGGGGCACGACAGAAGTGGCTGTCCTCTCGCTTGAAGGCATCGTTTACGCGCGCTCGGTGCGCGTGGGGGGCGACATGATGGACGAAGCCATCATCAACTATATTCGTCGCCATCATAATTTGTTGGTCGGCGAGAGTTCTGCTGAACGCACCAAGAAAAAAATCGGCTGTGCATGTCCGCCAGAGCATGGCGACGGCGAAACCATGATGATCAAGGGCCGCGATTTGATGAATGGCGTGCCAAAAGAAATCGTCATCAGCCAGCGCCAGATCGCAGAAGCCTTGGCCGAGCCGGTCACGGCCATCATTGATTCGGTCAAAAAGGCCTTGGAACATACGCCGCCTGAATTGGCCGCTGACATTGTTGACAAAGGCATCGTTCTCACCGGGGGTGGCGCGATGCTGCATAACCTGGACTTTGTTCTGCGCCATGCCACTGGATTACCGGTCTCTATTGCCGATGATCCGTTGTCTTGTGTGGTCATGGGCACAGGCAGGGCTTTGGAAGACAAGCGCCTGCGCAACGTGTTGACGTCGGTTTATTAAAACGTATCGCTCACATGCCTTGGTGGGCGCCGAAGGGGAGGCATAAGACGTGAGGCAAACCACCGGACAGATTACCCGGCTGGGGTCGTTGAAGACGCTCCTTCAACGCTTTGCCTTCTTGTCTTTGATTGCGCTGACGTTTGCCCTCATGCTGATCGGCAAAGCCGACACCGTATTCGTCGAGCGCACGCGAATCGCGATTACCGATGCCGTCATGCCCATTTTTCGCATTCTCTCACAACCGGCCAATGCCATTGCTGTAACCATTGCCAATGTGCGTGAACTGGCGGCCATCCGTGAACAAAACGCGAGATTGCGCGATGACAACGGGCGTTTATTGCAATGGCAATCTATTGCTCAGCGCCTTGAGGTTGAGAACCGCTCTTTGAAAGCCTTGTTGGCTTTGATCCCTGAGCCGACAGCAAATTTTGTCAGCGCCCGTGTGGTCGGCGATACCGGCGGCACTTTTGCACAAAGTGTGTTGATCACGGCCGGTACTGGTGATGGCGTGGGCAAAGGCAATGTGGTCATGACCGGCGAAGGCCTGGTTGGCCGCGTGATGCAGGCCGGGACACGCTCCGCCCGCGTTTTACTGATCACAGATATTAACTCGCGCATCCCTGTCGTGGTCGGTGAGGCGGGCAATCGCGCCATCCTCGTTGGCGATAACGGGTTACGCCCGCGGTTGCTGTATGTCGGTGCCAAGACGGTGGTGGTGCCGGGCGATAAAGTGACCACCTCGGGCGACGCCGAGGCTTTCCCGCCTGGCTTGCCTGTGGGTCGCGTGGCGCGTGTTCAGGATGTCATTGTTGAGATTGAACCTTATTTTTCGCGCGACAAATTACAGCATGTTCGTGTCGTCGATTACGGTCTCAGCGGAATCTTGGCAACACCGAGCCCGCCTTCTGGACCTAAGAAGTAAAGCCGCGCGCCATGCACCAAACAACGGTCTGGCAAAAATTAGATCAGCAAGCGCGCCGCGGCGTGCCGGTGAGTATCACCATCTTTCTGCTGCTGTTTAGTATGGTCCCCATGTACGTGCCTGGTGTGCCATCTTTGGCGCCCATGTACACGCTTATGGCGGTTTATTTTTGGTCGGTCTATCGGCCCGACGGCTTCGGCTACGGTGCGGCTTTCATGATCGGCATCCTTGAGGATCTGTTGGTGGGCACGCCATTGGGATCAACGGCGTTGGCGCTTCTGATTTGCCAATGGGTGGTTCTGAATCAGAAAAAGTTTTTCAAAAACCGCCCGTTCTTGGAAGTCTGGCTGGGGTTCGCTGTGATTGCAGTGGGCACCGGCATCCTGCGTTGGCTGTGCGCAGGGCTGATTGGAACCGGCAGATTCTCTCCGTTTGGTGATACGGCAGGCTCTGTTGTGTTGACTGTTGTGATCTACCCGGTGATTGGATGGTTGCTGGCTTGGACCCAAATGAAGTTGATGCAACAGCCATGATGATCAATCGCGACAGCGAATGGGTTCGCATGTTCAACCGCAGGGCTGCGGTTTTGGCTGGCGGGCAGGCTGTGCTCGTCTCGGCGCTTGTGGGCAGGCTGTACTATCTCCAGATCGTCGAGTCTGACCGCTATATGATGTTGGCGGAAGATAACCGCATCAATATGCAATTGTTGAAACCGCCGCGCGGGCGAATCCTCGACCGTTTTGGCCAACCGTTAGCGATAAACCAGCAAAATTTCAGCGCCCTCATCGTACCGGAGCAAGTCCGAACGCTCAGCGATACCCTCGATGCCCTTGGTCAGATTATCTCATTGTCTGAACTCGACCACGAACGTGTGAAAAAAGAAGCCAGTCGTAAGCGGGGCTTTTTGCCGATCACAGTGCGTGAAAACCTGACCTGGGATGAAATGTCGCGGATTCAGGTGAACGCGCCCGACTTGCCCGGCGTGACTATCGATCTCGGCCTCACACGCTATTACCCACAACACGAAAACGCAGCGCATCTTTTGGGCTATGTGGCCGCGGTCGACGAGGCCGACCTCACCGGTGATCCACTTTTGCAATTGCCAGGATTTCGCGCTGGCAAAGAAGGCATCGAAAAAGTCTACGACATGGCGCTTCGGGGTAAGGCTGGGGCGAGCCAAGTCGAGGTCAACGCCTATGGCCGCATCATCCGCGAATTGCAGCGCGACGAAGGCGAGCCGGGGGCCGATGTTGTCCTGACCATTGATGAACGCATCCAGCATTATGCCGCCGAACGGCTGGGCCCCGAAAGCGCCTCGGTGGTCGTGCTCGATGTCCACACCGGCGATCTTCTGGCGCTGGTCTCGAACCCGAGTTTTGATGCCAATGCTTTTAGTCGCGGGTTGACGTCTGAGGAATGGAAGACACTGTCGACCGATGACCACAAGCCTTTGGTCAATAAAGCGGTTGCGGGGCAGTATTCGCCTGGCTCGACATTCAAGCTCGTCGTCACGTTGGCAGCGCTAGAACATCAAGTGATTTCGCCTGAGCAGACAGTGTCCTGCAATGGGAGATACATGCTTGGGAACTATGTGAAGCGCTGCCACAAGGTGCATGGCAGTGTGAACATGACACGCGCCATTTCAATGTCGTGCGATGTTTATTTTTATGAAATCGCGCGCCGTCTGGGTGTCGATAAAATTGCTGCCATGGCCCGCAGGCTAGGCCTGGGCGAACTTTCGGGTATTGGGCTGCCCGGCGAACAACGCGGCCTCGTCCCCACCGAAGCGTGGAAAAAGGCGGCGCGCAATGAGCGCTGGTCTACGGGTGATACGTTGAACGTGGGAATTGGTCAGGGCGATGTTCTGACGACACCCCTACAATTGGCCATTATGGCGGCGCGTGTGGCTAATGGGGGGCTGGCCGTCAAGCCTCGTCTGGTGCGACCTGCGACCGGTGTTGATCAGCCCCCAGATGCGCAGGCTGAAACAGCGATGCCCTCGCTCGGGATCTCGGAAAAGCACCTCGCCATCTTACGTCAAGGCATGTCAGATGTGATCAACGCCCCTGGGTTTACCACGGCAGCCGTTGCTAGATTAAGGTTCAAGGATCCTGAGCGTCGAACATGGACCATGAGCGGCAAAACGGGCACAGCAGCGGTGCGCCGCATTAGCGTCACCGAGCGCGAGGCTGGTCCGCGTGAGCCTGGCGAATTGCCCTGGCACTTGCGCGACAATGCCTTGTTTGTCGCGTTTGCCCCCTCGCATCAACCCAGGTACGCCATCGCTGTTGTGGTCGACCACGCAATGGGCGGCGGCGGAAAAATCGCCGCGCCCATTGCCCGCGATATTATGGAACGCGTGCTTGAGCTTGATCCTTCGCGCAAGCCACGTGTGGATGACGAGCAAATTGCCACCGCAACGGCGGAACCGCCCGCATGAGCGACATTGGGTTTCTGACTGCACGCTTGCGCCGTGGTAATATGTCCGCCGTTGAGAAGCTGTGTCAAATCAGTTGGTCCTTTGTGATGTGGCTGTGCGTGATTGCAACATTTGGCTTTGCCATGTTGTATTCGGCTGCCTACGGAAACTGGGACCCCTGGGCACTGCCACAAATGGTTCGCTTTGTTGTCGGCCTTGGGCTGCTGATCGCCATCGCCTTGATCGATATCCGAATCATCATGCGCTATGCCTATGCTTTCTATTTCGTCATTTTGGTTCTGCTGGCTGTTGTCGATATCCGGGGCGTGATCGGCGGTGGCGCCCAGCGGTGGATTGATCTGGGTGTGATCAATTTGCAGCCCTCCGAGATGATGAAGGCCGCAATTGTGCTGGCCTTAGCGCGGTATTTTCAGGGTATTAGTCTGGACGATATTGGGAACCCACTGGCGCTGCTGGCGCCCTTGCTGATGGTTTTGGCGCCCTTTGTGCTAGTTCTCTTGCAGCCCGATCTGGGGACCGCAGGAGTGATTGTGATGGGGGCCACTGTCATGTTCTTTCTCGCCGGTGTGCGGGTGTGGAAGTTTGTAACCATTGGTGTGGCGAGCATTGCGGCTATTCCCATTGCGTGGTCGTTCTTGCGGGAATACCAACAAAACCGCGTGCTCACATTTTTGAATCCCGAGCGCGACTCGCTCGGTGCTGGCTATCATATTCTTCAATCTAAAATCGCACTGGGCTCGGGCGGCCTCTTCGGCAAGGGCTTCATGCAAGGTACGCAAAGCCACTTGAATTTTCTGCCCGAACGCCAGACCGATTTTATCTTCACTATGTTGGCCGAGGAATTGGGATTGGTGGGCGCTCTGACGCTCCTCTCGCTTTATGTGATCGTCATGATTTATGGCTTTGCCATTGCGTTTCGCGCGCGCCATCAATTTGGGCGGCTCGTCGCAGCAGGCATTACCAGCACCTTGTTCTTCTACTTCTTTATCAACATGGCCATGGTCATGGGGCTGATCCCGGTTGTTGGGGTGCCGCTACCCTTGATTTCCTATGGCGGGACGGCCCTTTTAAACCTCATGTTGTGTGCGGGCTTGATGATGAATGTGTGGGTTCATCGAGACGTCCAAATTGCTCAGCGCGGCGGATTTTCTGACCTTTAGCTGTATTGCCACGCCCGGGCGATCCCTCTATAACCGGCGGCCTTACGGCACTGTTGGCTCACTTATCGAGCCCACTTTTCCTCACGTCGAAACGATGGGCGCATAGCTCAGTTGGTAGAGCAGCTGACTCTTAATCAGCGGGCCGTAGGTTCGAATCCTACTGCGCCCACCATCGTATTATCAATGACTTAGTAGGTTTTTAGAGCCTCCCCTCGCGGGGGAAGAATCGATCTGTGCACCCGGTGGGACACGCTTCGCCTTCGTGGTCCGGTCGAGCCATGCGTTATTATTTGGTGTCTCCGCCCCGCCACTGCTCCCCGCCACTGCTCCCCGCCACCTTCGCAATTCCCCGACCCCAACCCATGCACTTTGTCCGCAGACCCCGCCCAGGCCTGTCCTGCCTGTCAGCTCAGCGGCCCTGTTGTTCTGGTAGGTGATTTTAATACTTGGAACCCGCGCCGCCGCACTTTTACATGTGCGCAGTTCAGACCATATTCCTCTGCGTGTAGAGTTCGAGCATCAGCCGACGAAAGGCGCGTAGGGCTTACTTCGGGTCGCGCGTGTAGGCGATCACCTGAGCAATGTCTTCATCCGACAAGTAGTCGAATGCAGGCATCAGCAGTTTCATGGTGCTGTCGGGTGAATCGGGTTGGCGGCCCATCTTTATAAACCCTGCCAACTCTGCGTCGTTCATTCGCTTCACAAATACGCTCGTGACGAGATTCGCGCCCTGGTCCTTGATGCCTCGGGCATCTTCGCCATGGCAAGCCGCGCAGTTGTCGATAAAAATTTGTTTGGCATTGAGTCCACCGACAGCCATCGCGATGCTGAGGCTTAAGGTGGCGACTTGCCTGATATGAGTGAGTTTCAATTTCGGTCTTCGTCGCTGTAATCAGCCAACGCTTAAAAATCTTTAATGCGCACCACGCTGTCGATTCAATCGCAATCAGGCCTTCACTCTCGAGGAGCGTAAAATAAAGGCTGACAGTTTCGAACGCCAGCCCCAAATAGTCGGCGATATCTTCGCGGGTCATGGGCAGGTGAGCCGGGTTTTGGATGCCGCCACGCTTGGCCGAGTTCCGTGATACGGCACTTTTACAAGTAGTTTAAAGCGGTCGTTAGTGATCCAGAAAATTTCGCAAGATGATGCCGACTTTCGCGGTTTCGGCATCCAAGAACCCATGCGTCCAGCCTGTAAGATCATGAACCCGACCGTTCTTGAGCAGGGGCGCAACACGCGGCGTGTAGGGCCACAAGTCATCTTCAGGATTGAGAACCAAAATCGGATGAGCCGATTCCTGCAATGCCGTTGCAATGTCGTAGTTAAATGCTGCGTTATGGCCCCAGGCCGACCAATCTGGATTGCGCAGCCCATCGAGAAAAAGATTGAGCTTACGGTGGTCGCTTTTCTCCATCTTCCAGAATTCAGTCTTGAACCATTTCCATCGTGCTGCTGCTTCGGCGGTGCGTTCATCTGCCGTTTTGGGGACATACTTGGTGCGGAAACCTTCGGTTTCTTCGCGTGTAAATAGGGTGGCCGAGATCATCACGATCTTTCGCACCACGTCGGAACTTTGGCACGACATTTCCACGGCTGTCAGCGAGCCGGTATGATAGCCCATGACATCCACGATGCCGAGGCCAAGATCAGCAATAAAGTCGCGCATGATAGCCGCGTAGTCTTGAATCTCAGGCGGCGTGCTCGGCGGGTCTGACATGCCAAAGCCAGGCGTGTCCGGGGCAACGACCAAGCGATCTCGCGCCATGTCGGCCATGAGGTTTTCGAAGACAGAGCCCGTCAAGGGGCTGGGATGGAGCAATAGTAGCGGGCCACGGCTGCCATGTGAGCCCGCGATGCGGTAATGGATTTGCCCATGGCGGCTTTTGGTGTAGCTGCGCGTGATGGTCGCAGGTGATGCTTGTCCGGCTGTCGGTGCCATTTTCGTTTCCCCGTGCGCTTTGCGAAGAAGCGGCGCATTTTATTCATATTCGATTTGATGTTACCTTACATCGCCTGGGCAATGATCGCCGAGGAAATTTGATGAAGATGTGCAACAGATTGTTTCATAAGCTTCGCGCGCCCGAGCAACTTTTGCAAAAAGGTCAGACCACATGGCTGCCACACCCGATGTTGATCGCGCGTTCGTTCGCCTCCAAGAGGGATTGGTTCACTATCGTCATGCGGGCGAGGTGAATAAAGCCGCAGCATTACCGCTGTATATGGTGCACGCCGGTCCGGGATCGTCCGCAGGCATGGCTCCCTTGATCTCCGAATTAGGCAAAACGCGCTGGGTGGTTGCCCCCGATACCCTTGGCAACGGCGACTCGGTTGGGCCAGGCCTACAAAATCCTGATGTGGCTTATTACGCTGACAGCGTCATACGCATTATGGACAAATTAAATATCGAGAAAGCCGACTACTTCGGCACACATACGGGCTCGCATATTGGGGTGGAGCTTTTGCTAACGCGACCTGATCGTGTGCGGAAAGCGATCTTCGACGGGATCGGCATTTTCCCCGATGATCTTAAAAAAGAAATGCTGGCCAACTATGCGCCGGAAATCAAACCCGATGAGTTTGGTCGTCAGTTCACCTGGGCGTGGCACTTTGTCCGCGATCAATCGTTACACTTTCCGTACTTTATGCGTGACCCAGCACACAGGCTTAACAATCCCATGCCGCCTGCCGAGGCCTTGCATCGGTCCGTGACCGAAGTGCTGAAGGCGGTGACGACCTATCACAATGGCTACCGTGCCGTGTTTAGCCACGATACCAAAGGTCGTTTGCCCCTCATCAAAAACACGCCCTTGCTCTTCACCGCGTCAGAGCCCGACCCGCTGAATGTGTACTTGGATGCAGCCGCAGCGCTGGTTCCGGGTTCAAAGAAAATGCTGATCACCCGCGAGCAGGGGATGTCCGGGTGCATCAAAGTTATTCTCGATTTTTTGGGGTGAACAAATAACTACAGCGCTGCTTTGGTTCGCGCGCGTTGTCATGCTCTATGCGCTGCTGATTTTAGATTTTCGGGTCAGCTCTTCTTTCTTGATTCGTTGGAGGGCATCAAGTCATTCAGGGTAAGCCTGAGCGACCCCCATTCCGTTACATTTATCCGCACCAGCTTGGGCGCGATGTTTGTGGGTTTCGCGATCACAGCAGCCTACGGCCTCGCCCGGCCAACTCGGCTTTTGGCGTGCTTGTGGTTTTTGGTCGTCATGAACGCATGCATCGTTGCAGGGCGTCTGTATAGCTTAGGCGTTGATGGCGTCACGCCCAAGAACATTCCTGAAGTCACCAACGAAGGCCTGTCGTGGATTATATTTTTCGTAGCCCTGCTTGTGTATCCACGCCCGATAAAAACCTAAGCGTTATTCTGCGGCTTGTGCGGCGTTCGAGTTCCACACCAAAATCTGATCGCCCAACAGTCGTCCAAATGTCATGGCCGGGCCAATGCTGGTGCCTGACAAGTAAGCATTGCCGAACCGACCAAACCCCACCATCTCGCCAGCTGCGTAGAGGTTGGGAATGGGTTGGCCGTTGCCACGCAGCACGCGGCATTTCAAGTCGGTGTTGACGCCGCCAAAGCTGACAACCGAAATGGCGTAATGTTTCACGGCATAGAACGGCCCTTTGTGAATGGGCTGTGGCATGAACTGCCGCCCAAACGCATCGGACTTCACCACCTGGCCTTGGTTATAGCGCGCGACGGTATGCTGCAACGCTCCTGCTGATAGCCCCGTTGCCGCTGCCAGGTCTTCTAGCGTCGCACCTTTTTTATAGTCGGCGTGCGTGGCAAAGGCGCGGTCTTGTTTGTCTTTGCTCCACGCAAACAGCAGCGGCGGGGCTTTTTCGCGCGCGGCTTCGTCGTAAATGCTCCAGAACGCCATGTCGGGCTGTTTCATCAGTGCACGTTCACGCAGATCGACCGAGGGGTTGTCTTCGGCCAAAAAGCGCTCGCCATTGAGATTGACGTATATCTCCCAGGGCTGACGGAGCTGAGGCACGCATACGGTATTGATCCACTTCGTATCGCCCGCGTCGGGGTCGGAGGTGCCGGCAAAGGTTGGAATAAAGTTTTCACCCCATTTAAAATCGGCGCCCAACGACATAGCCACTTTCAGGCCATCACCCTGGGAGTGTGGCCAGTAGTGCCCGCGAACCGGGCGCTGATGAAATTTGCCCCATAATTCTGAGCTGGCCGCGTAGCCACCGCAGGTCAGTACGACATTTTTGCCGCGAATGTCCTCGGTATTGCCGTTGGCGCTCACACGCACACCAGCTACGCCGCCTTGGTCATTGGTGATCAGCTCACTCATCCGCGTTGAAAGATTCAGCGTGATGTTGCCCTTCTTCACTTCGGCGTCGAAAACTGGGGCCAGCGCATTCGCTAGCCCAATGCCTCCGTCCTTTGACCAATAGGTGCGTGGCGTGGTGTAAATTTCATGTCCGTAGGTAATGGCCGGGTGGTCGTCTTGGGGCGCCCAGCCAATGTCCTGCAGCCAGTCGACCGTCGCGCCGGCGTTGTCAGCGAACATTTTCATGAACGGGTGATCGCCGGTTCCATGATTGATGCGCATGAAATCAGTGAAATGTTTGTCAGGGTTGTCGTCGATGCCGCGCTTGGCTTGCAGCTTTGTTTGTGTGCCGCTGATCTGGCCGCTGGCCAGCCACAATGAGCCACCAATTTTGTCAGCCGCCTCAATAACAATAACTTTCGCGCCGCGCTTGGCTGCAAAAATGGCACACGGCAACCCTGCTGTGCCCGCGCCAACCACAACGACATCCCAGACGGTGCTCATGCTGCTCTCCTAAATCAGGGGGCAACACTAGCCTGAACATCTTGCGTGCCGCTAGTGGAGCGGATTTGACATTCGCTACCAAAATTTGCGGCCAAACTGAGAGGCGAATATCAAATCCAAAGCTCCACTAAGACCCTATATTTGCTAGTGGTTCTTATGATTCTAACATTCGCAAGAACGCGATCCGAAATGGGATGCGAATGTTAAAATCGAACCACTAGCAATTCGGCGGTGGGATTATCGCAAAAACCCATGGTCCCGCTGGGGACGAGGAACCGAATTGGCAGGCCCCCGCCGAGCGTGGCGAACCTCCGCGTTGAGCACGCGCCGCCGCATCGATGACAGCACGGCCCAGGTCTGCCCAATACTCAAATTGGCGAGACAGGCGACGATCTGCCTCGGCCGCAGTTTGCCGTGCTGCGATGGCAGCCTCATCCGCGCTGCGGTAGGGCGCCGTGAGCTTGTCGAAGGCGGCATCTTGTTTGCGCAATTCTTCGATGGCCAAGCCTAAAAGCTCGTCGGCATGACTGTTGCCCGCTGGGCTGCCATAGGTATCCAACACGTCCGTAATCGCTGTATTCCAAGCGGGAATGCGGGTGGCTAAGTCTTGTCGCGCCGCGATCAGATTGGCCTCGGTGGTTTGAAGTTTGCTCTGAGTGTCTTTTTGGGCCGTGCGGAGCACTCTCGTTATGGCTTGCTGGCTAGCGGTGCGCTCAAACAGTGTGAAGTCGCAGGCGCGATCTTTTGGCGGCCAAGCCGAAGGATCGAGCGTATCGGCGAGCGCGCCAATGCTCATCATCGTAGCGTGTTCCACGGTGGTGATTTTGACGCAGTCGCCTTGTTCGCAAGCCAGCAGATCCATCGCCGAAGGCACGACTTCTGCACGCTTGGCACGTTCAACAGCGCTGATCAGCGCTTTGCCCTGGTCTTGCAATCGGACTACGGTCTCATTCAAAGCCTGCCGTGCGCCACGCAATCTACGCTCCGCTTCAATACGCGCGATCAGCTGTGGTCGTTCGGCGGCCACAGCCTCGTCGTATGCTTTTTTGGTAGTGGCCAGGGCACTGACGGCGCGGTTAAGCTGTACTTCTACATTTTCAGCTCGCGCCTTGGCGACATTGGTGATCGCTGTATCAAGCGTGCGATAGACGGTCACGACATTGGCACGAGAGCGTTCCGAAGACTCTGCGACCGACGTTAATTGCCCCTCTGCTTTGGCCACCGCAGCTTGAAGCGTTGCAATCGGCGGCGAGCATGTCGCCTCTTGAGACTGCGCAGGGCTCGCGCTCACGAAAACGAATATGCCAATGGCCTGAAGAAAGTTAGTTCGCTGCATTTCCGCGCGCTTTCAGGAACGCCTCGGTTCTGAGAATAGCATTGTCACGAATACTTTTGAAAAAAAGATCCATGTCGTGGAAATGCAGACTTTGTCCCGGAAGAACGAGGAGTTTAAAATCATCCGAGGTTGGAATGTCAACGTAGAGCATGCCCTTCTCACAGGTTGCGCCGATGATGCCGGCTTTGAGCGCAGGTAACGGGCCTGACGCCGCCACGCCTGACAATGTGCCGCGATTGGCACTGGCGGGGGCGTCGGGCTGTGACAGATCAAACGTCAGCGGATTGATGCATAAGGTTTCAGAGCCTTCGCGTGTTTTGAACCGTGCCTCGTAGCGCGCAGCATTGCGCTCGGCACCCGCAGCACCTGCTCCACCACGGCCGAAGGTATTCCAACTCACGACACAGCCCGTATCGTCGGGCTTCGCGCAAGGGGTAATGGTTTTGTATTGGCGACCAAAAACGCCGATGGGAAAGCCGATTCCGATTCCATAGGCTGCGACCATTTGCGGGCGAATGGGCGAGGTGTCGATCAATTCTTCCAGCATGCGCTGGATGTAGAACGTACCTTGGCTGTGGCCCACCAGAATGAAGGGTCGCCCATCGTTATAGTGATCAAGATAATATTGAAAGGCGGCCTTGACGTCCTCGTATCCCAGCGCGCGGGCTTTATCGCCGCTGTCGTCCTTGGCATAGACAGCAGCAGACGCGGCTTGGCGATAACGGGGCGCATAAATCCGGCAGCAGCCATTAAACGCGGCAGCTTGACGCGCGATCACGCTGATGTCGGTCCAGGTGTTCGTCTCGGCGTCGGTGAGGTCCTGGTTCCAATTGTCACGGCCCCGAAATGTAGTAGGGTGAATGTAGAATACATCAACGGCGGCTTCTGATTGTTTGTCCCCTACAGTTTCCCCGGCCGGGATTAAATCAGCAGCATCTTTATGCTCAGTGCCAGGCAGCGCCGCCCAGGCCGATGGGTCCGCATAGTTGGGCGCAGGCGGATGGGGATAAGCGTCGAAGGGTTTGTCCAGCGGGCGCATCATCGCCAACATAGAAATTCGCGGATACAGCCACACGCCTCCGGCCAGGATCACAATAATCCCGGCGATGATTCCTACCTTTAGTCGGCTCATGTCTCGGCCTAACTGATGATGAAAAGATCTCTTAGTATGGTCATTTCGCTGCACCCTTCCTAGGCCATTTCTAGCCGGCATGTTACCTTGATGAGATAAAAGCATAGAGCGAGGTAATATGTCGCGGCGCGGAAGTTTGTGGGTTTGGTTCTCGACCATCGTCATTTTGATGGCGGCTTATTTTGCCTATGACTGGCGCTATTGGGCGCGCCATCTGCAAAGCCCCAGCGACGAGCGCATTATTTTCGACTTCGATTGGTATGAGCCCAAGGCGCGCATCGGCGAGGGCGAGGGGCGGGCGATTCCGATCACCACTGCCGAAGACCGCACCATCGATCAAGCTGCGCTTGATCAAGTTGTGGCTTATGCGAAAGAACTCGATTCCTATGCGTTTGTCGTGGCCCACAACGGCAAAATCCAAGCCGAATTTTATAAAGACGGGTTTAACGCAAACTCGATGTTCGATACCCAGTCCATGCATAAGGGGCTGCTGAGCATCGCTTTTGGGATCGCGCTTGATAAAGGCTTGATCCCAACGCTCGATATGCCCGCAGCAACTTATCTGCCCGAATGGAAGAATGATGATCGTCGCGCTATTACCATCCGGCACTTGATCTCCAATACCAGCGGGTTAGCGGAAGCAACCTACTCCGAAGTGCCATGGTCGATGGGCTACCAGTTGTTTGTTGGCACCGATGTCGACCGTATGGTCTTGGGCATGCCGCAGGCCGAACCGCCTGGCACAAAATTTCTGTTCAATCACGTCAATAGCCAGATTCTCCACGCGGTACTGACGCGTGCTACGGGCATGAGCTATGCCGATTTTCTCACGCGCTATTTCTGGGGTCCGCTCGGCAATGGCGCGGCGCAAATCAGGCTCGATGAACCGGGCGGCAATGCGCGCACGGTGTGTTGTTTCCAAACCACCGCGCACTCGTGGTTGCGCATCGCGCAGATGGTGCTTGATGGTGGCAAGGTTGGCGACGTACAAGTGATTTCACCGGCATGGATCAGCGACATGACCACGCCCACATCGCTTAATCCAAAATTTGGCTTTCATATGTATGTCGCCCAGCCCGATCCACCGCGCCGTCGCGACAATTCTGATCGGGCGCAACCCACCCAAGCCAGCGAGCCCTTCGCGGCCAGTGACGTGCGTTATCTTGAGGGCCGGGGCGGCCAACGCACGTTGTGGATTCCCTCAAAGGGCATCGCTGTTATTCGCATCGGAAAGATCAACTTTGCCTGGGACGATGCGACAATTATCAACCCTTTAATTGCAGGACTTAAAAACTAAGCAGCTGCAGCGGTGGGGGGTGCTTTCCCTTTCACGATGTAGATCAGCGTAATGGTGACGGCCATGGCAATCACGCCGTAGTAAAATGGAAAGTGCAGGTTGGCTTGCAGCAGCGAGCCCGAGAACAGCGGGCCTGCGCCGCGCGCTAAGCTTCCCCACGAGGCGTAGAAGCCCATCACCATGCCGCGCTCGGTGTCGGCGGCTTGTTTGGATACCAGGCTGGTGATGTTGGGGTTGAAGAACGCCAGCCCCATGGGCAGCAACGCTTGCCCCACCAGTAATTGCGGCCAACTATTTGAATAGGCGACGGTCAAAAGCCCCGCCCCATAAATCACACATGATGCGGTGATGATTGGCAACTCGCCGAATTTCTTGGCGAGATTCGAGCCGACCTTCGACTGCATCACGACGAGTTGCAGGAACACCAACACCACGGCCGCAAACGAAAGTGCTAAGCCGACATCGCGCGGGCCGAAGTCCATGGCTGCCGCGCCCCACAGCGGGAAGGTTGATTCAAACACACTGCCACCAGTCCCGAAAGCAAGGGCCGCCATGAAGATCAAAAACAATCCACTGCGCGTTCTGATCTTATTGAACTGCGCCCAGCGTGAAACCTGCGGGCGGCTTTTCATTTTCTCGCGAATTTCGGGCTTGAGTGATTCCGGCAGTAAGAACACGGTGCCCATCAACGCCAGGAAATTCATGGCGGCGCAGAATAACGCAACGGTCGTGAAATTCGCTGTCTCTTTGTCGCCTCCCGCCAGCAAGCCGCCGACCATGGGCCCGATAATAAAGCCCAGCGACAACGCGCCACCCACCATCGCCATGCCTTTAGCCCGGTTCTCGTTGGTGGTCACATCGGTAATATAGGCGTAAGCTGCGCCAATGTTTCCGGCACAAATCCCGCCGACGAAACGCAAGAGCACTAGCATCCACATATTGTCTGCGAAGGCCAGCAGGATGAACGCAGCCACGGCCCCGACTTGGCTGATCATCAAAATCGGGCGACGTCCGCGTTGGTCGCTCATGCGGCCCCAAATGGGCGCGGCGATGAACGATGATATGGGATAGATCGCCAGAATGAGGGTGACAACGCCGGGTTCGATGCCCATGCGTGTGGCGATGAACGGGAAGATCGGGTTCATCACCCCGATGCCCATGAGATCGAGCAAAATGATAAAGAATAAAATTTTCATCGTGAAATCCCCAAAAGACGCCCTAGCCACCAGTGCGTCGTGAAGACCTTAAGAGGCTCGCCTTGCGAGCGCGCAGATGCCTTTATCGTTGACCGCGCGGCGAACAGGGGTTGAGATGGGGACACCAGAGTCATCGGAGATCAGATGCAACACCGTGAGTATGGATCAAAGGGGCGCATTGGTGTCACGCCGCCCCAAGCCAATCCGACCGTTGAGCCGGAAGTACGCGCGTGCCTGCCGCCCGGCGTTGCGCTGTATACGGCGCGGCTCACCAGCGCTTGCCCGCAACCCAAAGACAGATTTCTGGACTACTTCGAGCGCCTCGATCAAACGTTGCAAGCTTACGACACGCTGAAGCTTGATGCGGTGGCCTTCGCCTGCACAGCGTCGTCGTACTTGGTGGGGCACACGCGCGAGGATCAGCATCTCGGGGCACTCGCGCAGAAAAGAGGCTATCCGATTATTTCTGGGGGCAAAGCGATCATTGCGGGGCTGAAAGCGTTGGGTGCCAAAAGAATTGCCATTGGCGCGCCATACCCCGCCTTCGTGATCGAGGCCTGCAAGCAGTACTACGAGGAAGCCGGGTTTGAGATTGTGTCAATGTTACAAATCCAAGATACATCGGCTGATACGCGTGCGATTTACGAACTCTCCAGCGCTGATGCCATCAATGCGGTCCCAAAATTAGACCTGAGAAATGCCGATTGCGTTTTGTTTACCGGCAGTGGCATGGCTAGTTTTCGTGCGTTAATCGCTGCTGAACGCACCACAGGTTTGCCTGCGCTCTCCACCAATCTTTGCCTGGGGTGGGCGCTGTGCAAAGCCATCGGCCAAGCTGATTGGGCCAGCGGTCCGCACAAAATTTTCAATGGCTGGCAAAGCCGCATCGATGCGCTCTAAAGTCTTGCCGTGCTCTGTGACGACAGATGGTTGACAATGCTGACCATGAGTTGTTAGCCGGGCAGGCGGTTCGGGGGCATCGTCGTCGCGCAACCACGTGGGGATCGACATGACACGCGCTGCCACCGCCCTCAAAGCTACTTCAACACCGACACTGAATGAGTTGGTCGCGGTGGCGTGTAACCTCAAACCGCTCATTAAACTGCACGCGACCGTAGCTGAAGATTAGCCCGATCTGCCCCAAGTTGCCGTGGCGGCGCTCAAAGCCGCCTCGCTGGCGCTGTCGACCCATGACATCACTGCTTTGGAGCAGTCGTATACAGCTGGGGCTTTGTTGGAACTGCCCTGGAATGCCAAGAACCAGACCAATCCACTTGAATTAGCTGATAAACTGAAAGCCTGACCTTCGACCAAGCACCGGTCAGCGCAACGTGAAAGACATTGATCCCAGGCGCAATCAGGCTTTCATTGCCCACCTGAATTTGAAGGAGACCTCTATGACCGATACCGCAGCGACTACATCTAAAGTTTCAACCATGCAGCCCTTTGCCGTCGGTGACTTATTCCTGGGCGCGACGGATTTAAACGTGCCGACCGATGATCATGCGGGTGACGGTCGAATCTTCCAGTTCGACAAAAACATGAATATGAAGGGTGTGCTGTATACCACGGGCACGACGCATTTGGTGAAGGGGCTGACCTTTGCGCCCGACGGCCTTCTGTGGGCGTTTGATTCCGCCGAACACGCCATCATTTGGGTGGACCCCAAAACCGGCAGCCAAGTGAGCCCGGGCTATAAATTCCCCTCGCGGCCCTGGTCGTCGGCGTTTTGGGATAAAGCGGGTAACACTTATCTTTACGAACACATCACCGGCACCATGGACAAAGTGCCCGAAAAATATCGCCCCATGACCAAGATGGTCCCCGGCACCGACTACGTTGGTTTTGGTCATGTCTTGAAGTTCAGCAAGGACGGCACGCTGATTAAAGAATTCAACACCGAAACGTCCACCAGCTTTGCTGGTCACCTGGGCGTGACTAGTTGCCTGCTCAGTGCCGATGAGACGCACTTGATTTATACGACTGAAACCTCCAAGCGCCTGATGCGCTACGACATCATTGCCGATAAGCAACTGCCCGATCTTATGCAGCTGCCACAAGAAGCCCGCGAATTCATGTTCTGCCTGGGGCTGTCGAAAGACGGCACGATTTTGGCCACGCGCGGCGCGAAGTGGGAGCATATCGACAATGACGGCAAGGTCGTGCGCAGCTATCCGCTGGAAGGTCCGGGCTGGGCGATCATCAAGGAATCGCTCGACGGACAGTATGTGTTCGTCAACAGCTTCTTCACGGGTCAGTGTCTGAAGTTCGAGAAAGACAGCGGCAGGGTCGTGGGCACATGCACGGTGCCAGCGCAGCGCTCGCTGGCGGGCTTTGCTGAATATCCTGGTTAACCCACGTCTTGAGTCATCTGAAAAGGGCCGCCTGAAGAGGCGGCCCTTTTTTATTGTGCGGGCTGTGGGGCTGCTTGTGCCACATCGCGAGGTTCGCGCATGCGAACCCAAATCGCCAATAGCAAAACTGATCCATTGATAATGCCCATCATCATGAAGGGTGCGTTGTAGTACCAGTGATCAAACAGATACCCGCCAAGTCCAACGCAGCCGGCGATGCCAACGGCACCGAAGAGATTGAACACACCTAACACGGAGCCGCGAATGCGTGCAGGCGCTTCCTGGCCGATCAACGCACTACCCGCCACGACGTTGGCTGTCTCACCAAAGCCCAAGATAATACACGCCGGAATCAGCCAAACGCTGACGAAGGGGTCGCCAATCATGCCCATAGCCGCATATCCGATGGTCGATAAACTAAAGGCAATGATCATGCCCGTCACCCGATTGACCCGGTCGCTGATCCAGCCTTGGAAGAAGGCGAAGAACAATGCGGCCGTGTTGACGACTACGCCAAAATAAAAGCCGGCCTTGCTCATCGCCGCGCCGGTGCTCAAGCCATCTTGCGCACCCACGGCGACAAACCAGGCCGAGAAGTAGGTGCCGACGATCACGACATCGCCGCGCGTGGCGAGTGCCGAGTAGTATGACAACACAATTTTGGGGTTATCGTAGGCGCACGCCAAACCCTCCTTGAGCAGTTTCAGCAACGGCTCGCGCTGGCGTGGGGCACCCGTGATCTTAGAAAGCCCGAAAAGGATGACCACGCCGATGACTATCGACGTCGCGCCCATCACCCAAAATGCATAGGTTCCTGCGGTGGCGCCGTCGTAGCCTGACTCCTCGAAATATTTTGGAAGCTTCGAGAAGAATAACGACATTGAGGCAACGCCGAGGCCATTGAACACACTGGTCAGACCCACCCATTTCCCGCGGCTGCAATCTTGCGAATAATCTTGAATGCACGCCGTCATCATCACTGGAATCATCGCCGTGCCGACGGCGAAAAGGATGCGGTAGATGAACAGTTGAGTCACATTTGTCGCCAAGGGATACACAATGTACCCAAGACCCAGGATGATAAAACCGATGGCAAAAAGCCAACGTCGACCCACTTTATCGGAAAAGGCTCCGATAAAACCCATCAGCAAAATCACCACAACTTCTTGCATCGAGGCCAGCGTGCCGGTGAGCTTGCCTTGCTGTTCGCGTGGAATATCCAAAATTTCCGTCAGCACATAGGGCTGGACGAAATTCATGAAAGTCATCATCGCCAACGCGGCGCCCACAGCGAAAAGGCATGTTGCTACGTTGAGCGTACTGATGCCGGGCGTGAACCAATAGGGGCCGATTTTCAAACCCGCCGGATCGGGCGGCGTGGTCGGACGCTGACCTGATATTGCACCCATCGCCATGATTTTAGTCCCCTATCTTCCCCATATCAGTTTGGGGACTATGGCTGCTATCTCCAAAGCATCCCAGCCGGGAATCCGCCACGACCGGCTGTTGGCCTTCAAAACACTTCAAAAAACTGTGCCGGGGACAGCGCTTCCGGGCACGTAAATGGTTCGTTTTGGATTCAACATAACCCTACGCAAAGTCGGCATAAGGGCATCGAGCGGCATGGTGTCAAGATTCGGGTCAAAGGCCTTCTCGTCGTAGGCGTCACAAAACTTGAGCGTGCGCTCGAAATGCGGGTGGCCGCGAAATTGCTCGCGCATGTTTTTATCGAGCCCCAAGTGCTCGAAGTAATAATAGCCTTGGAAGCAGTGATGATGGGCGACCATCCAATGATTGGGCTCTGAAATAAACGGCGCCATCAGGGTGGCGGCAAACTCTCCGTGATTATAAGGGCCGAGCAAGTCCCCTATATCATGCACCAGCGCCAGCGCTACATACTCGTCATCCTCGCCTGCGCGGTGCGCTAAGGTTGCCGTCTGTAAACAGTGCTTGAGTCGGCTGACCGCCCCGAAGCGCCCTTTCAGGGATTTTTCATCATCAAGTGCCTTTAAGTGCTTCACGACACGATCGGGCAATTCTTTCAAAATCGCGGCATCGCGAAATGCGGGCACCAGGGCCGTGGTCAATGCGTCGGTCATGGGCGCTAGCTTGCGGTGCGGCGTTGACGTGGTCAACGGCGACTTCTGGGTGCTTGGAGCAGGGCGCTCAGCCCGATATAAACCCTAAGACATTAAACACAGGGCAAAACCATGAATCGTTTGCAAGGAAAAGTCGCCGTCATCACGGGCGCGGGCCGCAAAAAGGGCCTAGGCGAGGCCATTGCCCTGCGCTTTGCCGCCGAGGGGGCTGTGGTGGTGCTCACGGACATTGGTGCGCCCTCGGGCCCACACCTCACCGCCGAGAACATTGGCACGTCGGCGGAAATGGAAGAGGTGGCCACCGCCATCCGCACGGCCACCAACGGCAAAGTTGCCACCATGATCTGCGATGTGCGCAGCGAAGACGACATCAAGCGCGTGGTCACCGATACGGTGAAACAATTCGGCAGCCTCGATATTGTGGTGAACAATGCGGGCGTCGGCACCATCATGAAACCGCTGATCGAATGCTCCATTGAAGAGTGGGACTTGGTGCTCAACGTCAATTTGCGCGGGCCGTTTTTGTTCACTAAACACGCCGGCGCGCAAATGATCGCCCAAAACAAAGCGGACCGTACAGGCGGGCGCATTATCAACATCGCTAGCCAAGCGGCCAAAAGCCCGGCCCCGCAGCTGGTGGCCTATACATCATCCAAACACGGCATGGTCGGGCTGACGCGCGTGTCAGCCGCCGAACTGGCGCCGCATGGCATTACCGTGAATGCGGTGTGCCCTAATCATGTGACGACGGGTTTAGGCGCAAAGCAGAACGCCTTTCGCGGCAAAGTGATTGGCGCCAGTACGCACGATGAAATTATTGCCTTCCGCACCGCCAAAATTCCGCTTGGCCGCGTGGGCCAAGCTGCCGACACCGCAAATGCTTGCGTGTTCTTGGCCTCAGACGAGTCGTCCTACATCACTGGCGAGGCGATGAACGTCTCGGGCGGCGAGGAGATGCATTAAGGTTGATAGGTCTCTTTTGGATACGGCCCTAGCGTTCCGCATAAAACTGCGGCCACCAAAAATATCGCGATGCCCGCCATGAGTGCTGGATCGTAGGTCTGGTAAAGGTCGAACACTTTGCCCGCCATCGGTGGCGTCACCGCCGAGCCCACGACAAAAATCGTGTACAGCAGCCCATAGATCGCGCCGTAATTCTTGCGCCCGAAATAGCGCGACACAAAGTACGCCGCAATGTCGAACTCGGCACCCGCCGCCAAACCAAAAATCATAATGGCGAGCGCGCAGATCAGAACATTGTTGCCCGCAACCAACATCACAACACATGCAAGTGCTGGGGCGATGAACATCACCATCGCCACCGTCGGCCCGAACATCCGGTCGAGCAAATAGCCCGTGAAGATGCGCCCGACTGTTACGGAGAGGCCAAACAGCCCTGCCACCTGGGCCGCCGTGCCGCGGTCAAGGCCGTGCTCTTGCAGTAATGGAACAGAATGCACCAGTATGGCGCCCACGCCCATGGCGGCAATAAAGAAGCCCGCCGCCATTTGCCAAAACAGGCGTGTGCGCACCGTCTCGCCAAGCGTCATGCCCCATTCATCGCCCGCAGCGCCTTGCGCGGGGTTTGTCACGGCTTTGGGCGGGTCGCGGAAAAACACAATGGCCAGCGGCAAGCCGATGATCAACGGCACGGCGGCCAGCCCCACATAGGCCATGCGCCAACCGAACTCGTCAATCATGGTAGTGGCGAGGCTGGGCGCGATCATGCCCATGACGCCGGTGCCCATCAGCGCGAATCCCAAAGCTAATCCGCGGGCTGAGGAAAACCAGCCAGTGATCGCGCGGGTCCAAGTAATCGGTATGGTGCCTGCGCCGACGAAGGCCAGTAGGAAAAACCCGGCATAAAACGTCCAAATTTGTTCCGTCGTCAGCGCCAGCCCAGCCACCGCCAGCACAAACATAATTTGTGAGAAAATCGCCACGGGCCGCGCGCCGTGCTTATCGGCTAGCCAGCCTGCAACCGGCCCCATGATGAGCGAGGCGGCGGTCATGAACAAAGGCGCTGCGCTAATTTGAGCGCGCGACCAGCCCATGTCTTGGCTCAGCGGCTCCATGAATGCGCCGAGTGTGTAAAAGGTCAGCGCCGAAACGCCCGTGCCCGCACCGACAGCCGATGCCAGCACAACGGTCCACCCACGCTTGAATTCCTCGCGTTTGCTCAACATCACAATCACACTCCCCTGACGAATCTCACGACCACCATGAATGACCAACGCCTCGGTCGCGCGCAAGCCCTACTTGTTGGCTAAGCCGCTTCCAACTCCGGCAATGGCTTGGGCTTCACGACGAACGACTTAAAGAACCGCAGCGCTGCTTTGCCGGTGGTCAGCCAGGCGATGTGCGCACCATGCTTGGTATTGGCCAGCGTGTTTTCGGCCAGCCAGGCGGTCACGGTTTCAACGTCATTGGCCAGAATGCGATAAATCCATTTCATTTTCTTCCAGCGTTCGGGCGACACGTCATGCTTGGCTTTGAGTAACATCTCGGTGGTCACCATGCCGGGGCTGAGAAACCCTACGCGCACAAGGCCACCCTTTGTTTCTTTGATTAACGCTTTTGTAAAATAAGTCAGGCCGAATTTGCTGGCCCCATAAATACTCAAGCCTTCGGTCTTTGTGCCGTCGGAGCCAAAACCTTCGAAGTTATACAGCGCGCCCTTGGTTCCCTCGACGATCTCCTGGCCGTTCATGCCGTTGATCACGGTCTGGCAGCAATTCATGGTGCCGATCAGGTTGGTGCGCGGTACCGACAAAATATCAGCCGCGTCTAACTCGCTAATGGGGCGCATGGTGTTAATTGCGCCCGCATTATTGATCCAAATATCAATCCGCTCAAAGGCAGCTTTGGCCCCAGCCCACAACGCTTCAACTTGGGCCATGTCGCTGACGTCGCAGCCAAAGCCTTTGGCTTTGGCGCCTCCAGTTGCGAAGGCTTGCAACTCAGATGCCGCTTTTTCAGCATTTGCCGAATTGCGCCCGCACACCACGACATTATGCCCGCGCGCAATGAATTGCTTGGCTAGTCCAAAGCCAATTCCCTTGGTCGATCCGGTGACAACGATAGTTCTGGAACTCATGCTTTTCTCTTTATGCCGCGTTTGGAAGTTTCAGTTCGGGGAAGCGATCGCCGGTTTTGATAAATCGCGAGCGCAGGAAGCGCCACAAACTTTTGCCACGTGTCAGCCAGGCAATGCGCGCACCATGCGTGGTGTTGGCTAACACATTCTCCACCAGCCAGGGCGTCACGGTTTCAACACGATCAGCCAGAATATTATAAACTAAAATAGTGAATTCCCACTGCTTGGGGGGTACTTTGGTTTTGTCGCGCACCGATAAATCGGTGATCACGATGCCGGGGCTCAGGTAGCCCACGCGCACGGGCCCGTCTTTGGTCTCGGCGATCAAGGCTTTGGTGAAGTACGTGACGCCAAATTTAGTAGCGCCATACAAGCTCATGCCTTTTTGCTTCGAGCCGTTGGAACCGAAGCCTTCGAAGTTGTAAATGTCACCCGATCCTTGCGCCGTCATGCCGCGCAATGCCACATGGCTGCCGTTTATGGTGCCAATCAGGTTCGTGCGGGGAACCGTCTCAACTTCGGCTTGCTCCAAAGCGCCGATCTCAAAGCGCGAATTCGACATGCCTGCGTTGTTAATCCAGATATCGACCCTGCCAAAGGCAGTAATGGCTTTGTCCCATAAATTCTGCACATGGGCGTAATCGGTTACCTCGCAGGCCACACCAATGGCTTTTGCACCTGACACAGCCTCGGGCCCAATTTCAGTTGCCACGGCTTCGGTGTCGGCCTGTTTGCGCCCCGAGATCACAACGCTATGGCCGCGCTTCAAAAACTCGCGCGCCAAACCCTTGCCGATGCCTTTGGTCGAACCTGTAACAACGACAACCTTGCCGGTCATGACTGCCTCGCGGATGAGCCTTGGGTAACAGTATGACTGTCTTACCGGGTGGGTTTCAATTGCGGTATAATGGCCCAAATATTAGCCGCGTGTCGGTGGCCTGAAGTTGATCGGAGCGCGCTATGAGCAATGTTGTCATTACAGGTTCGACCAAGGGCATTGGCTTTGGCTATGCGCGGGAATTTCTCAAGCGTGGCAACAATGTGTGCATTGCTGGCCGCCATGCAATGGAAGTGGTGAAGGCGGTGGAGACGTTGAACAAAGAGGCCGCAGACGGTGCCAAAGCCATCGGCCAGCCCTGCGAGGTATCGGATGTCGGTCAAGTTCAGGCTTTGTGGGATCGAGCGGCCAGCACTTTTGGCAAGGTCGATATCTGGGTCAACAACGCAGGCTTCGCACGCACCGGCGTATCGCTGCTGCAGCACACGGCCGATGAAATTAAATCCATGGTCGAATCAAATGTCATCGGCACCATCAACGGCAGCCAAGTCGCGGTGCGGGGCATGAAGGCCCAAGGCTATGGACATCTATTCAACACGCTGGGCGGCGGCAGCGATGGGCGCGTCTATCCGGGCATGATCTGTTACAGCACCACCAAGCGCGCCATTCGCTATTTCACCGAAGTGCTGATCAAGGAGTTGGGCAAGGGCACCGTGCGGGCAGGCATGGTCAGCCCCGGTGTCAACATCAGCGAAGGCATGTTGCGCGAAATGAAAGCCTTGCCCGAGCCTGAGCGCAAAAAAGCCATGTGGGCGATCAACGTTCTGGGCGATTACGTTGAAACCACGACGCCCTGGCTGGTGGATCAAATGCTGGCCACTGTTGCGGCAGGCGCGCAGGGCAAAAAGATCGCGTGGATGAGCGGCGGCAAAATTATGGCCCGCTTCCTGATGGCGGGCTTTAACAAGCGCGATCTGTTCGCGCGGTATGATTTGTCGGCTGCCTAAGCCGATTCAGCATATGGGTATGCGCGCCTTGAGCCCCCGCCCCCGCTCGGTGCACTTCGGGGGCGAGGAATATTAAATTGTGTGAATCCTGTAGCAACAAGTCCCAGGCGACGGAGTGGTTTTGCTCATATGCGATAAGCCAGCATATCCGCTTGATGGTTGGTGCAATCATGGGTCAAATGATGCCGACCGCGCGCTCGCTTATTCATACAGATAGAACCTAACTCTATCATTTCCGGGAACAGGGCTAGCCATGCAACCAGATCAAACCTGCGCACGCCTTCGCCCGTTTCCGTTGTGGCTGTCACGGGGAATCAGCCCTGCGAACGCATGGACGTTCATGTTCGCCAATTTTACGGTGATCGGAACGCTGGCGTTTCTCAATGTCGCCCAAAGCTACATTCTCACCGAACACTTGAATCTGCCCCAGGAGACGCAAGGCCGGGTCTCGGGTGATCTCGCTTTTTGGAATGAGATGATCATTATTCTTTTGGCCAGCCCCTTCGGGATTTTGGCCGACCGGATTGGTCGCCGGCCTATTATCGTTTTTGCGACGCTGTGCATCGCGATGGGTTTTGGTGTGTATGCCTTCGCTACCGATATTTTAGACCTCACCATTGGCCGCATGATTTATGCGGTGGGTGCTGCGGCTGGCTCGGGCATGATTGCCACCATCGGCGCCGACTACCCGCAAGAAGTGTCGCGCGGCAAGATGATCGGCCTCAGCTCGGTCATGAATGGCTTGGGTATTGTGATGCTCTCGGTCGTTTTGGGTCAGTTGCCCAATGTGCTACGCCAAGGCGGCATGGCCCCCATTGAAGCAGGTCAGTGGATGATGCTGCTGACGGCGGGCTTCTGCGTGGCGGCGGCGGTGGCCTTTCAGCTCGGCTTAAAAGCAGGCGTGTCTGCCTCGACCGCTGAGCGCCAGCCCTTGTCTGCTTTAGTGAAGGTCGGATTCTCGGCGGCCACAAATCCGCGTGTGGCGTTGTCGTATGCCGCCGCCTTCACCTCGCGCGGCGACCTTGTTGTGGTCGGTATTTTCATTGCGCTGTGGTCGGTGCAGGCAGGCACGGCCGCTGGGCTTGATACTGGCGAAGCCTTGAAGCAAGGAACAATTGTATTTGCCATCTCGCAAACCATGGCGCTGATCTGGGCCCCAATTATGGGTTGGATCATGGATAAGGTGAATCGTGTCACCGCCATTATCATTGCCATGGCCTTGGCCAGCGCAGGTTACCTGGGCACGGCGTTGCTGGACTCGCCTCTCGGAACACCAGGCATTGTTGTGTTTATGATTCTCGGCATTGGGCAAATCAGCGCGCTGATTACTTCGCAAGGATTGATCGGCCAAGAGACGCGCGATCAAGATCGCGGGGCTGTGGTGGGTATGTTCAGCCTGTGCGGCGCGGTGGGGATTTTGTTTGCCACCGGCATCGGCGGTCGATTGTTCGACTCATGGGCGCCCTACGCACCCTTTGTCATTATGGGCGTTGCTAATCTGTTACTGCTGGTTGCAGCGATTTGGGTGCGGCTGACAGCGCCGGGTCTGATCTTAAAAACGACCTAATGCAGGGATAGTTTTGATGTCACCCAAAACCATCGTTATTACTGGCTCCACCAAGGGCATTGGGCTTGGCTTGGCCGCCGAGTTCATGAAGCGCGGCTATCACGTTGTCATCAGTGGTCGCCGTCAGGACACCGTGGACGCCTCAGTCGCAAGCCTCAACACCGGCCATGCATCGGCGCGCGCAGTTGGCGTGGCGTGCGATGTCAGCGACGTGGTGCAAGTGCAAAATTTATGGCGGCAATCAGCCAAAGTGTTTGGCCGCATCGATATTTGGATCAACAACGCAGGCCTCATAAATAAGTACCGCAATGTGGGCGATCTCGATCCGGCAGATATCGTCAACGTGGTGGAGACCAATCTGTCAGGGGCCATGAACGGCACGGCTGTTGCTGCCAAGCAGATGGAAGCGCAGGACGTTATTGAGGGCTGGCGCGGTGCGATCTACAATTTCGAGGGCTTCGGCTCCGACGGCATGACGCGCGCAGGCATGTCGGTTTACGGCACGACCAAACGCGCACTCACATACTTTACGGGCGCAGCAGCGAAGGAGCTTAAAAACAAAGGAGTGCTGGTCGGCTACATTCAGCCGGGCATCGTCGTCACCGAGCTCGGTCTGGGCGAGGCCTGGGGTCAGCCCGCCGCCGAAGTGCGTGCTAAAAAGAAATTCATCATGATGTTTGGCGACCCGGTCGGCCCGGTGGCCACGTATATTGTCGAGAAGGTGCTAGCCAATAAAAAGCCGGGCGCACGCATCAACTGGCTCTCGGTGCCCAAGCTGCTGTGGCGCGTTCTGACCGCCAAGCTCATCAAGCGCGATCCCATCGGCGAGGCGGGGTTGATCTAAACCTCTCTGCCCAACCTGTGAACGTCGCTGAAAACCCTGGGCCTGCACCCTGGCGTCAGGTCATCATAGGCTTATCATTAATCGTCTGAAGCAATTCGAGCGATCATCAATTTATGGCTAAAGCTAAGCGACCAGCAAATAAAAACTCATCGCGTGGGGCCAAGGGTGAACAGCAACGCCGCCGCGTGCTAGGTGATGACTATGTGGATGCGTCCCTCGCAGGCATGGACGATTTTAATCGTGAACTGCTGACCTTCATCCACGAGTGGGTGTGGCACGATGTCTGGATGCGGCCCCAACTACTGCTGAAAACACGCAGCCTGATCAATCTGGCGCTGCTGACCGCGCTCAATCGCCCGCGCGAATTGTTGATTCATCTGCGCGGTGCGCTCAACAATGGATGCAGCGTCACCGAGATCAAAGAGGTGCTGCTGCATACTGCACTTTACGCAGGCATTCCGGCGACGATTGATAGTTTTCATGTCGTGCGTGAAGCGCTGATCAAATTAGGGCATTTGCCAAAACCAAAACTTAAAAAAGCAAAACGTAAATCGGCGTCGCGCTGAAGGAGAACTCGATGAATATAGCTCAAACTTCGGCGGCTCGCTCAGCCACCAAGGCCTCTGTGCAAAATCTGACGGTCGATCAACTGATGTCTAATGCGCAAGGCTTGGTCGCAGGTTTGGCCAAGCGCGCCGCAAAAACCGAAGAGCTGCGTAAGCTCCCAGACGAGACCATGGCCGAGCTGTACGAGGCGGGCTTGATGCGCATCATCACGCCTAAACGATACGGCGGGCTTGAGATGGATTGGCCTGCTTTGCCCGAAGCGGCCCGCATTATTGCGCGCGGGTGTGCGTCGACCGCGTGGATTGTGGCGGTGGTTGGCGGGCACTCGGGCATCGTCGGGCGTTGCCCCAAGGCCATTCAAGACGAGATCTTTGAAGCCGGTCCAAATCAATTGTTCGCCACAGGCTCGGCCCAGACCACGGGCAAGCTCATGAAAGCTAAAGGCGGCGTGACGGCCAACGGCATTTGGCGGTTTGCATCAGGTTGCGATCATGCCAGCTGGATTATGGTCAACGGCGATGTCTTGAATGAAGACGGCAGTAAAAGCGGGCGCGCCGTGCGTGTGGTTGTCCCCGCAAAGCACGTTGAGATTCTTGATACGTGGCATGTCGCAGGCATGAAGGGCACGGGCTCGAAGGACCTCAATTTTAATAACGTTTTCGTGCCAGAAAAATGGCTGGTCGACGGACCCAGTAACTTTCAGGCCAATCCGCCGGGCGCTGAGGTGAACTCCGAGTGTTATCTCTACGACGTGGCCTTTGGCGCGTATTTTTCAAGCTGGCTGTTGGGGCCGGTGTTGGGGGCGGCCGAAGGGGCCTACGAGGCCTACCGCGAGTCCACCAAGGGCCGTGTCAGCGCGATGATGCCCAATTCTCCGGCGCAGTTGCATACCGTGCAAGAACGCCTGGCTGAATCATACTGCGAGCTCGAAGCCGCGCGTGCGCTGTATGACAAGCACAATCAATTTCTCCATCAGCGTGGTATGGAGCGGCGCAACATTAAGCCTGATGAATTTATCGATTCCGGACGCGAGCGCACCTACATCGCGCGGCTGTGTCATAACCTGGTGCATCGGCTGGTGCGTCAAATGGGTGCCGTCGGCATTTATGACACCAACCCCGTGCAGCGTTTTTACCGCGACCTCAATGTCATGCAAAACCAAGTGGCATTGAACTGGGATGTTCATATGATGAATTTTGGACGTCGACAGTTGGGCTTGCCCACGGGCATGGAGCGTCTCGACAACCCCCCGCCCGAACGCACCCCCTGGGGCGCTACGAATGGTAAGGCCCGCTCTGGTTGATGTTTACAGTGGCTATCGCTGTTCCCTAAGATCGCTCCTCAGTCCACCTTTTGGGGTCAATTCTCTCAAATCGACGGGTACAAAAAAGCCGTCAGGTCAAATGCACTCGCGACAGTCTTGGTGCTGATGACGGCGGCCTGCCTCGCGCTCGCGGCGTGGCTGCAAGCCCGACGAGGCGGTAAACTTATTGACGGACGATCTGCTTGCTCTAGGCTTCGCCAAATTAAGATGGGGTGCACCATGATAATTCGTGTTTTGATGTCTATCGCGGGCTTGGCTGTTGCCGGTTTAGCGCAGGCGCAAGATGATCAACGCCGTGCTGATTGGCCCACCTTCGGCAACGATGCGGGCGGCAGCCAGTATTCATCGCTCGATCAGATCAACACCAAAAATATTGGCAAGTTGAAGGTGGCCTGGACCCATCGCTCAGGTGATTTCTCTGAAGTGGGCTCGCCGACCGGCGGCTCGAATATGGAAGTCACGCCCATCCAAGCCAATGGCATGCTGTACTACTGCACGCCGTTTAACCGCGTGTTTGCGCTCGATCCCGCCACGGGCAAAGAAAAGTGGGTGTTCGACCCGACGGTGGCCAAAAATGCCGATGGCAAACCGCTGCTCGAGAAACCCAAACGCGCCATGACCTGCCGCGGCGTATCGTATTGGGAAGCCGCGCAACCCGAAGCGGGCGCTGCGTGCCAACGGCGTATCTTTAAAGGCGATGCCTACGCCAACTTGTATGCCATTGACGCCGACACCGGCCAACCGTGCCTTGATTTTGGCGCGGCCAAGGGTCATCCGGGCTATGCGTCGCAGCTCGACTACGACAATCATGGCCAAGGCTTTGCCGGCGCAATGTCATCGCCCTCTGCGGTGGTTGGTGATGTGGTTGTGGCAACGTCTGCGGCCAATGATGGCCTGGTGGACGCGGCCGACGGCGTGGTGCGCGGCTTTGATGTGCGCACCGGCGAAATGAAGTGGGAGTTCAATCCCATCTCCGCCGACAAAAGCGATCAAACGGGCGCGGCAAATGTGTGGACGACGACGAGTGCCGATATCAAACGCGGTCTTGTGTTCTTGCCAACCACCAGCCCGTCGACTGATTACTATGGCGGCGAGCGGCTGTTCGATATTCCATTGTCTGACGCCACGGTGGCCGTCTCAACCGAAACAGGCAAGGTTGTGTGGTCCTATCAGACCGTTCGGCATGATTTATTTGACTACGATCTTGTCGGGCACCCTTTGTTGGTCAATATCGAAAAAGATGGCCGTCGCATCGATGTGGCGATTACGCAAACCAAAATGGGCTGGCTGTTCGTGCATGATCGCGAGACCGGCGTACCCTTGTGGCCCATCGAAGAACGCGCGGTGCCGCAATCTGACTTGCCCGGCGAAAAATCCGCCCCGACGCAGCCCGTGCCGATTGGCATTGATGCCTTTGCCGGCCAGGTGATGAAGCGCGGGGATCTGTTCGGCCTCACGCCGATCGATAAGGCCTGGTGCCAGCGCGAGTTCGATACGATGAGATATGACGGCATGTACACGCCCCCCAGCGAGAAGGGTACGCTGCTGTTCCCATCGGCGTTGGGTGGCGGCAATTGGGGCGGCGCAGCGTTTGACCAGGCCAGCAACATGCTGATCATCAAGTCTGAGAACCTTGCCTCGCGTCTGAAGTTCATCAAAAAAGTTGATGGCGAGAAAGAAGATAAAGTTCCAGGCGTCGATTATCTTACCCGGCCGTTGCAAGGCACGCCTTATCGCACCGAGGGCGAAATCTTCATGTCGCCGTTGGGCATTCCGTGCACACCAACGCCCTGGGGCACGCTGACAGCCATCGACATGGGCACGGGCAAACTGAAGTGGCAGGTTCCGCTAGGCCAGGTGAAGAAATTTGGCGTCACGATTCCTGACTCTTTCGGGTGGGGTTCACCCAATATCGGCGGGCCGATCATTACCGGCGGCGGCCTCATTTTTGTGGCCGCCGCGCTGGATGAAAAATTACGCGCGCTCGACCTCGCCAGCGGAAAAGAACTCTGGCAATCCAAGTTGCCGGTTCCGGGTATGGCTGTGCCCATGACGTATATGGCCGGAGGCAAGCAATATGTGGTGATTGCGGCAGGCGGGCATTCGCGCGTCGAGACGCCCTTGGGCGACCACCTCATTGCCTACACCCTGGCGGATTGAGCGACCACATAGAATTGAAAACGCCCCGCTATTGACGGGGCGCTTTCTCGCATTTTTTATTTTCGTTCTGTCTCACTCCGTTGTTGCCCGATCTCCTGTGGTTAAGAACCGACCGAAACTTCACCGTTTCCGGCCCTAACGGGTGCTGATCATCGGGGTATGCCCCAACATCAGCCGCCAAAAAATCACATCCGCTTCGTGGGGCTCTAACTTATCGATAATGGCTAAACCGGTCCGTCCCCGCGAAGATGTCGACTTTAGCGATAGGTTGATAAATCAATTAAACGAAATTAAGTCACCCATAAGTTTGATTTTATCGATTTATTGCGAAGCCGAATGGAACCCAAATGTAAGGTCTAAAGCACTGAGAATATTATATTTTATCAGTTAACGTCGGTACCCCTGCGCCTAAATCAACCCATTCTTCTCCGCTGACAACCTGGATGCGGGATGGAAAGTCCTCATTCGGTTGACGATCGATGGCCGCGCCAAAATTGACGATGCAGGGCGCGGCTCCCGAGACGACGGCCAGCGGTAGCCTCAGCGATAAGAACCGCACCGTCGTGCCGCGGGTGAATGTCAACACGCGCTACGTTAGCCAGCCGACGGGGTGAGCCACGACGCACATGGCTCGGGCAAACACTGCGGCACGTAGGTTGGGTGGATAAAAATCTAAAGTATTGGCGCGCGTAATGTTCTGGCCAAAAGCCGCCTCGCGCTTGGTTCCGAATAATCGCACAGTCAACGTTTCAGGTGGCTCAACATCGACCAATGCAACGGCTGGTTGCAGCTTGGGTTCAGCGCGGTCCAGCATGTCTCTGAGGTAGGGGGTCAGTGTGCCTGGGGCAGCTCATGGTGATTATTCTGGCATGGCGGTAAAGGCGCGCCAAACGCCCTGAGCGCGTAGTTTTTCTTTCACTCGCGTGTTCAGGCCAAGGGATCAACGCGGGCTCTTTGCGTTGGTAACGTGAGGCGATAAGGTGTTGGTCCTGATTGCATTTCATCAATAGCGCGCTGTGTCATCTTCACAAACTGAAAAAATCGAGTGTGATATTCTGATCGTGGGTGCCGGTATTGCGGGCGCAGCATTGGCCTGTGGCGTGCGCGATCGCGGTTACCGTGTTGTTCAGGTGGAGTTGTCTGATCGCCCACTCGATACCGCGCGCGGCGATCACTTCCAATGCGTCGTGGTTGAGATTCTCGAACAATGGGGC
>NSIP01000007.1 GCA_002737725.1 Rhodospirillaceae bacterium | reverse complement strand
GCGAGGCCGCATTGGCGGCATCGATACTCAATGTCGGTACCATCACGCGCTTTGAAGCGCATTTTGACCCAGCGATTATCAGCGTCGTACCACACTTCGGTATCGCGCAACTGGCCGGTGTATTCAAAATGATCCGCATCGACCGAGCCTTGCGAAGTGTCTACGCGCTCAATCCCGCGGTTCACGACCTCAACTTGGGTCAGTTTGCCGGTGAGCGTATTCAAGATCGTTTTTGAATTGGCTTGACCGCGATGCCAATGATTGGTCGGGAAGACCCACGACGAACCGATGAACGATCCTTTCGGACCATCAATCTTAAACAGGTTGTCTTCCATGCGCGCATTGACATTGGCCATCTTGCCATTGTCATCAACGTTCACAGCAATGGCATGAAGTTGGTTATTTCGCCAAACCTCGGTTGAGTCGTAGTCAAAGCTATATGCTGTAAAAAAAAACACATCGATGGCGATGTTCATTTTCGTCATCACGGTCAAGTCGTCGCCGTTGCGCGCAAAGCTGACGCGGTGCTCACCGACCTTTCTGTTCTTGCGATAGATGTCGAAGCTCATGCCTCCGCCGTAAAGGGCGATGGGGTCGATATTCGGGTTTTGGTCCGCTGCTGGCGGACTGACGTTTTGCACATCGAGCGTCATGCCCTGAGGCTCCGGCGCAACGGGCGGTGGGGCCTCTTGCGCGAAAGCCCGCACACTGATTCCAACCAAGACCAGTGTCGTGCAAAGAGCAGGGAAAAGTCGGAGGGCGCGGTGGGGCGTCATGGCTTTCCGGGAAAATTGTTCATGTGAGGCATCATATCACAGATACGCCGGAAGCCCGGCTATGGATGCCTAATTCTGATCACTTTTGTGCGATATCTAGGGCTTCATAAACGGGCACGCGCAACTTCACGTCGTAATTCTTAACCCGTGCAGCAACCACCGACAAATCCGTCACTTCATAAAGGTAAAGACTGGGCGCTGACTCGCGGACTTTGGCCGACAGGTCTTGCAGCAACGCGCGGCGCTTTTCGACATCGAACTCCAAGCCTGTAGCGGCAAACAAAGGCATCCACGATTTGTCGCAGAAGAACGCGCTGGGTTTATCGCAAGAATGATAAGCGATGGCGCGAATAGCGTCGTAGTATGGTGCGCCATTCCACGACAGGCCGATCAACTCGGTCTCAAAAGTATTCGTATTGTACTTACGCAACCAGTCGCCAAAGAGTGTCGAGCGCATTTCCAATTCAACACCAACAGCACGTAAATCTTGTTGCACCAGCGGCAGGAAACCCACATCGCCCGGCAAGCCACTGGTGACAATTTCGGAACTCAGTTTCAATCCATTGGCATAACCGGCCTCGGCCAGCAGCGCCTTAGCTTTGGTTGGGTCATAGGGATAGGGCTTGAGTTTTGGGTCATAGCCGAACGTGACGGGCGTTGAGCCTTGGCCTGCTGCCGCCATGGTGCCGCGCATAATGACCTTCGTGATGGCCTCTTTATTCACCGCATAGTTCAGCGCTTGGCGTACGCGCTGGTCTTTTACAGCCGTGTTCTTGGCTTGGGTGGTCACAAATGCAAAACCGTAAACTTGCGAGGTGAGCGAGACGACGGTTTGAAAACCTGTGCCCTCGAATTGCATCGCTTGCTCGGGCGAGATCGCAATCACAATATCAATTTGTCCAGACAGTATGGATTGGATGCGCGATGTCGGATCGGGGATCACGGTAAAGATAATGCGGTCAATGATCGGTTTGCGCCACGAGGCGCGATTGGCCGCAACGACAATCCGCCCGCCGTCTTTCCACGTCTTCAGTGTGAACGGTCCGGTTCCCACCGGCGTTTGCGCAAAGCCTTCAATGCCCAGCGATATAAATGCCTTGGGTGCCATGATGGCGACCGACGTGAGGCGCTTGGGTAAAATCGCATCGGGCTTGTCGGTGACAACATCAACCGTCATCGTGTCGACCATAGTGACATCGACGATATTGGACACTTCACCGCCAACCACTGTACTCTTGCCTAGGCCACTGGTCAGCCATTTCAGGGTGGTCACAACGGCGGTGGCGTCCATCGGCTCACCGTTGGAGAATTTGATGCCGGAGCGCAACACAAAGCGCCAGCGTGTTGGCTCAACGGCTTTCCACGACAGCGCCAATGAGGGTTCCAGATCGCCAGTCTTGCCGGGCGTCGTCAGGGTATCGAACAGCGTGTTCCAAACAAAACTCGACGGCGGGCCAACGCCGCCAAAAGGATTGCCCAGCGTCGGTGGGGCCGAGATCAGCGCCATGCGCAGTTCTTTGTCTGCGGCTTGGGCTACACTGAGCGGAACCACAAGGGCAAAAACAAACAGACTCGCCAACCACTGTTGCATTCAATTCACCCGACCAAAGATGAGCAGCAGACTATCGGTAGCCCTCGGCTTCTACAATGCATCAACGGGCATTGGTTTTACGCGCAAAGTGATTATAACTTTAAGCTGTCTAACCAGTGAGGCGACAGATGCGCGATATGGGCGACGAAGAGGGACGGCGGTTTCAACAACGCCCGTCAAAGAACGTACTGGGCGGCAAGCTGCTGGCCTGCTCCATGAGACCAATGACTGGTTTTTTTCGTGACGGCTGCTGCAACACGAACGCCCAAGATGTGGGTTCGCACACGGTGTGTATTCTCGCCACAGCAGAATTTTTGGCTTTTTCCAAAGCACGCGGCAATGACCTGAGCACGCCGCATCCCGAATTTGGTTTCGACGGTCTAAAGCCTGGCGACCGTTGGTGCCTGTGTGCGCCGCGCTGGCAAGAAGCATTTGAGGCCAAAGCCGCGCCCAAAGTGGTTCTGATGGCAACCCACGAAGGCGCACTGGAACATTGCGCGCTGGCCGACCTCAAAAAACACGCAGTGGATTTGAACTGATTATTTGGCTTCGGCGCTTGGCGGTGTCAGCTTAAATCCCATTTGCGTCATCATGCCCAGCGCATCGCCCGCGCCCCAGCGCTCGACGACTTTGCCGTACTTGAAACGGCAGATGTCAATCCAATTGAAGTTAAATGACTTGCCCGTGGCCGGTATGCCACCGAACAGCGGGCCGTCGTTGATGCCCTCGACGGTTTGGTAGGCCACCACCATGTCGCCGCCGCAGATAATTAAATCATTGGTGAGCTTCCGTTTAGGAAACGACTTGGCCATGTTGGTCACCAACAATCGAATCGCCTCATGTCCTTTTGGTGTGCCCGGTGCAGAATCGTGGGGTTGAAAATCCTCGGAGGTGTATTCCGCGATGCGATCAAGTTTGCGGCCATTGAAGACCTCGTCGAACATGCCGAGGTAACGCGTCAGCATGGCCTCGTTGCCCTTGCATTTCACTTCAGTTGCGTGAGCGCCTGATGCAGCGAGAAAAGACAAGGCAGCCATCGCAATCAATCGAAGCGTTACCATCACACCCTCCCCACAAAATAACGAATGTTATTTCTTCTCAGCGCGCGCTGCTTGCGCCTGTGCAAACGGCAGCAGCAGACCCAACTGACTGAGCATGCCGATCCCGTCGCTATTGCCCCAGCGCTCGACAACCTTGCCGTCTTTAAAACGGTAAATGTCGGTCGCCGTGGTGCTGTAGGTCTTACCCGTCGCGGTCATCCCGAACAGCGGGCCGGTTTGCGTGCCCTTCATGGTCACGCGCGCCACCACCAAGTTGCCAGCACAGAGAATGAGTTCGTTGATCATCACCCGATCAGGCTGGTTCTTCTTCGAGTCAATCCACATCGGCTTCATGCTCTCGGCCGTACGTGTCTCGGCCCCACCACCGCCGGCGTCTGAGTTATGGCTGACAAACTCAGGTGCATAAAATTCCAACACCCGCGACTCATCGCGTTTCATGAACAGCACATCGTACATTTTCAAATAGGTCTCGAGATTTTTCTCGTTACCCTTGCATTGCGTTTCTATCGCCACAGCGGGCGCAGCAACGGCACAAACGATGGCAGCTAAAAGGAATGAACGCACAAAACCCTCCCGGTGTTGATGCTGGGAAGTTTACGCCTTGTTTTTAGATGTGGGCTAGAGAGAGTTGGCTATGACAGCCACTGTGCAAACGGCACATGCCGGTCGATGACAATGGCCAGGAACACACCTGCCAAGTATTGCATCGAGAATAAGAAGTTTTTGCGCGCCAGCACCAATGACGTGTCTTTGACTAACAGCCAATTGAGCCACAGGAAGCGCGCTCCGAAGGCCAGCGCAATCACGCCGTAAACCGCACCCAGCTCGCCAAAGGCCCAGGGCAGAATTGCAGAAATAACTAAGGTAATGGTGTTGCCAAAAATCCAACGGGCGCAAACGGCATCACCTTTTACAACCGGCAACATCGGCACGCCTGCCGCCGCGTAGTCGTCTTTGATCAAAATCGCTAAGGCCCAAAAGTGCGAGGGCGTCCACAAAAACAGAATAATCGCCATCATCCACGGCAGCAGCCATTGCGTCGGGTCCACCACCGCAGCACCTGCGAGAATGGCAAAACTTCCCGCCGCACCGCCAATGATGATGTTGGTCCAATGATAGCGCTTTAGCCAAATCGTGTAGACGATGCCGTACACGAAAGCGCCTAGTGCCAAGTGCGTGGCAACCAACCAATTAAAGGCCAGAAGTGCGATGGCGCAGCTTGCCAGCACCAGTGCTCCGGCCAGCCAAATCGTATGAGTTGGATCACCCAGCGTGCCTGCGGCTAAGGGGCGCTTGGCGGTGCGCGGCATCAGCCGGTCAAGATCGCGATCCCAATACTGATTGAAAACCGCCGAACCGAACGAGCCCAACAACGCTGCAACAAAAAGCACCGCCAGCTGAACAGCATCGACGTCTTTAGCCATGGCGGCATAGCCCGCCATCGCCGTGACGGCGATCAGGAAACCGATCCGGGGCTTGCAAAGTTCAATGTAACTTCTGAGCAGCATTTTTAAGGTCGTTATTCCGCTGGCCGGGCGTTCCCGCTCTCAATCTAAGCCGATGCGGTAACACCTTCACGGCCATGGGCCAACAGCAATTTCCATACCAAAACCACGAAAATAGCCCCACCAATCACGGCAATAAAACCGCCAACCCCCATAAACGAGAGCGAAACGATCTTCTGCCAGCTATCCAGGCCTTGGCCGTCACCTGCGGTCTTGCGCGCAACCCCCATTGTCCCGGCCACAAACAAAGAGATGGAATGCAAAAATTGTCCGCTGCCCAGCAAGCAGTACATCCAGGTGCGCAGTTTGCGCCGTCCAGTGCGCAGGCCCAACAAGGGAAGGAACAGCGCGAAATAAAGCGCCATAAAGGCCAACGTCACGGCAATCAAGGCCGCATGGTAATGGGCGGGGGTGCGGGTATCGACCGAACTTTCAAAAAAACCGATCAGGCCCCCAAAACCGAACAGCAAGATCGAGACCACCATACCCGTCACTTCGGGTGCGCCATCACGTATATCTCGCCAGCGGCGGGCCAACAGCGCGATAATTCCGACCAAGATTACCGTAGTGGGTAACGGCAGCACATACCAATACAACTCGGTGAACATTTGGCGCTGGGCTGGATCGCCCGCTTCATAGGTCACATATAATAGAGGGCCAATCGCAGCCCCGCCCACCATCAGCAACATCATCCATGAGAACAGCCGACCCGAGACCGGCGTCTCCCCCAAAGTCACGCGGGTGAGCAAATAAAATGCGCACAGCATCAGCACCGTATTGGTGAACTGGAGAACGTGGCCGCCGCCCCAGATGACAAAATCATTCAGCGCATCCATCTCAAGATTGCCCGGGCGAACAATCCAGGCAATCAGAATGCAAATCAGCGCGATCAGATAGATCACCCCTGCAGCTGCAACGCCCAGCGTGACTGGCTCAACATCGCGTTTGGCGCCCAGGATCGTCAACAGCCGCAAAATCGGCAAGGCCAAACTAACGGCCAGCAGCGTCAGGCCTGCGTAGTAAAGCGGATGGACGAGAACGGGGATGTAATTATTTGGTGACGGTTCGCCCAGATCGCCCAATACCGGGATCAGCAGCAAAACCAGGCTTAGGCCAGCGCCGTAAAGGCCAGTACGCCCGATCAATATCCCTGCGCCGTTGAGTTGTGAATTCGCCGGGCCCAGCGTTTGGGCGGTCATCAGCACTGTCAGCGCCCCGTGCACACCCATGTACCAAATAACGAAAGCAAAGGTGACATGGGCCACCAGCGCTTTCTCGAAGAACGCTTGGCCCGACCACGGCAAAACCGCCTCGGCCCCTGGCACGCGCAGCAGCGCGATCAATAACGCCAGCAGCCCGGCAATACCAAGCGAGACCAGCGGCAAAGCCGCCCAGCCAAATAACTCATGCTTGAAATGCGTCGTAAGGACGCCTGCAAAACGGCCATCAACCGCAACATCGAGTGGTGCGGCCCGGGAACGCTCGGAAATATCGATCTCGTGAATCATTTTCTTACTCAAAGGCGCATACAACGCAAAAATAAACCGGCGTTCTGACCGCGAGTCAAAGCCTAAACCGGGGCAGGATAAACATGATAGAGAATGATATAGATGAGGACCCCTGTCACGGTCACATAAATCCACACCGGCCAGGTGAGTCGAGCGATTTTGCGATGCGACGTAAACGCGCCGGGCGCAAACAAATCACCCGTCGATTGCCAGGCCTTAAAGGCGCGCCAGAGGGTGAGAAACACCATCGGCGTCACGGCTATGGCCAAAATCACGTGGCTGATCAGCAATATGAAATAAGCCGGCCGCTCCCACCCCGTGCCGGGAAAAACGAAGATTGGCGCGGTGAAATGGTACACGAGGTAACAGACGAGAAAGACAGCCGACACGGCCGTGGCCGCTAGCATGGCTTTGCTGTGCTGCTCGCGCCGTCCGGCTTTGATCAAGATAAAGCCGATCAGCAGCAGCACTGTTGAGATCGCGTTTAAAGCCGCATTGACGTGCGGAAGTAGCGTGGATGTGTCCATGACGCTCAATCTATGCCGGGGGATAAAGCCTCGTGACCAAGAACGCCTTAAGGCCCAATGGTCGCTGTTTTGATGATGATGCTGACGTACATAAACGTCGACAATAAGCCGAGACAAATCGCGAAGATGACCAGCTTTTTCCGGCTGACAGGCGGGGTGTTGGATTGGTTATTCTGCGGGTGTCCAGTCATGGCGGGCTCGCTTTCAAAGTTTCGTCTTCACCTAATATAGACGCGTCTATAGCCGAACCAAGCCGCCTTTCAAACATTCCAAAGATAGAGGGCGATGCGTTGGGACCAGCGCGAGTCGATGTCGCCTTCGATCAGGGCGCTCATAAATGCGAGTCACTTGCAAAAAGTGCTTCAAAATCGAATAACCCCACACAGAAAGCCCTTGATCGCGCATCACCCCATTTTAGGCCTTCGGATTGCTTTACGGCAGCTCCATCGCTGGGTTACGCTGCATCGCAGCGAGGAGACGAACCAGTGGGAATTTCAGTGGTCGCCCAGCGGGGCATATAAAATCGAATTCGTCAAAAAAATCAGTTGAATGGCAGTGCCCCGGCGCTTAAACCGACGCACATCACGGCCTGATATGGAGACCTTCTGTGACCGATAAGATCTTGGGCTTTCTTTCCATCGTTTCAAGCACATTCCTTTCCTGGGCCGTCATGGCGCAAGAAGGCACGCAAATGCCGACGCCTTCCTTCCCAAAGGAGTGGCAGCTGAACTTACAAACACCCGCCAGCCCCATGGCGCAGATGATGTACGACTTCCACACCGAACTGTTGTGGATCGTGACTATCATCACCCTGTTCGTCCTGGCCCTGCTGTTGATCTGCATTTTTCGCTTCAACGAAAAAGCCAACCCGGTCCCCTCAAAGACCACGCATAACTCAGTGTTGGAAGTCGTTTGGACCGTACTTCCCATTGTCATCTTGGTTGTAATAGCGATCCCGTCATACCGTTTGCTGTTTTTCGCTGATCGCACCACCGAAGCCGAAATGACGATGAAGATCATCGGCAATCAGTGGTTCTGGTCTTACGAATATCCCGATCAGGAAATTTCTTTCGACTCTATTCCTCGACCCGACAACGAGATCGATACCGCCAAAGGCGAGCATCGCCTGTTGGAAGTCGACAAGCATGTCGTACTGCCGGTCGGCACCAATATTCGGCTGTTGTTTACGGCCACCGACGTCCTTCACGCATGGACCATCCCGGCTTTCGGCGTGAAACTCGACAACGTGCCCGGTCGCATTAATGAAACCTGGGTGCGGATCGATAAAGAAGGTCGTTACTATGGCCAATGTTCTGAACTTTGCGGGGTTAACCACTCGTTCATGCCCATCGTTGTTGACGCTGTCAGCAAAGAAAAGTTCCAGGCGTGGGTCAGCAAGGAAAAGCAGGCTGCCGAAGGCCCTGCGACAGCCAAGCTCGCTTCCGCTCAATAAATCCAACCGTTTCGCTTAAGACTGCGATTTTGGAGAAGTTCCGATGAGTTCAGCCGCACACGCTCACGCTAATCATGGTCACGATCACGGCGACCACCATCCGACGGGGATCACCCGTTGGCTGTATTCCACCAACCACAAAGACATCGGGACGATGTACCTGATCTTCTCTGTGGTGGCCGCACTGGTCGGCGGTGGCTTCTCGATGCTGATCCGCATGGAGTTGATGGACCCCGGCCTGCAATTCGTCACGGATAAACAGTTCTACAACGTGCTAGTGACCGCCCACGCCTTGTTGATGGTGTTCTTCGTTGTCATGCCGGCCCTCATCGGCGGCTTTGGTAACTGGATGGTTCCAATGATGATCGGTGCGCCCGACATGGCCTTCCCGCGCATGAATAACATCTCGTTCTGGTTGATGCCCCCTGCCCTGGTTCTGTTGGTGCTGTCGATGGTGGCAGGTCAAGGCGCTGGCACGGGCTGGACGCTCTATCCACCGCTCTCAGGCCTGGCCGGACAGCCCGACATGAGCGTCGACTTCGCTATTCTATCGCTGCACTTAGCTGGCGCGTCATCGATTTTGGGTGCCACCAACTTCATCACCACCATTCTCAACATGCGCGCGCCTGGCATGACCATGCACAAGGCCCCGCTGTTTGTTTGGGCGACGCTCATCACTGCCGTCCTGTTGCTGCTGGCCATGCCCGTGTTAGCAGGCGCGCTGACGATGTTGCTGACCGACCGTAATTTCGGAACGACCTTTTTTGATCCGCGCGGCGGTGGCGACCCACTCTTGTGGCAGCACTTATTCTGGTTCTTCGGTCACCCCGAAGTGTACATCATGATTCTGCCAGCCTTCGGCATTGTCAGCCACGTAGTGTCGACCTTCTCGCGCAAGCCGGTGTTCGGCTATTTGGGCATGGCTTACGCCATGGCCTCGATCGGCGTGGTCGGCTTCGTCGTGTGGGCCCACCATATGTACTCGGTTGGGATGGGGGTGAACTATCGCGCTTACTTCATTGCCGTGACCATGGCGATTGCCGTGCCCACGGGTGTGAAAATCTTTAGCTGGATCGCCACTATGTGGGGCGGCTCCATCCAGTTCCGCGTTCCCATGCTGTGGGCGATTGGCTTCATCTTCTTGTTCACCGTTGGAGGCGTCACAGGCGTGGTGTTGGCTAATGCGGGCATGGATATAGCATTGCACGACACCTATTACGTTGTGGCGCACTTCCATTATGTGTTGTCGCTGGGTGCCGTGTTCGCGATGTTCTGCGGCTACTATTACTGGGTAGACAAGATGACCGGCCACATGTTCCCGGAATGGGCTGGCAAAATCCACTTCTGGCTGACGTTCATTGGCGTCAACATCACGTTCTTCCCGCAGCACTTCCTGGGCCTCGCGGGCATGCCGCGCCGTTACGTTGACTACCCGGATATCTTCGCCCATTGGAACTACGTATCGTCCATCGGCGCGTTCATTGCCGGTGGCGCATCGGTGTTCTTCTTGATCTTCGCCGTGCGTAATATTTACGCAGGCGAGAAGTCAGAAGCCAATCCGTGGGGCGAAGGCGCCGACACGTTGGAATGGACTGTAGCTTCACCAGCCCCTTTCCATACGTTCGAGCAACAGCCTCACTTCGGCCCCTCGGGCAAACTTAATCCCGCCGAGTAAGTAGGCCATCAGGACGATATGAGCGCGCCGAACCTCAAGGCCAAGAACCTCCGCTCCGCAGCGATTTCGCTGACGGTTGTGGCGGGCATGTTGGGATTGGCTTTGGCCTCGGCACCGCTCTATCGCATTGTTTGCCGAGCACTTGGTGTCGACGGAACACCACAAATCGCAACACAGTCACCTGATCATATTGCCAATGAGATGATGACCGTGCGTTTCGATGCCAATACCGACCGCGACTTGCCGTGGGAGTTCAAAGCCAACCAAAAGAAAGTCTCGATGAAGATCGGCGAAACGGTCACCATCAATTACCATGTGCGCAATATCAGCGACGAGCCGACCACCGGGATTGCGACCTTCAATGTCACGCCCGAAAAGACCGGACAGTACTTCAATAAGCTGCAGTGTTTTTGTTTTAACTTACAGACACTGCAACCGGGCCAATCTGTTGATATGCCTGTGACCCTTTTTATTGATCCTGCGATGCTGGACGACGCCACCACTGCAGATGTGCGAACGATCACGTTATCATATACGTTCTTTAAGGCCGACGACGGCATGTTGCCCGAGAAAGCTGCTGAGTCTGAAGTCTCGCTGGCGCCGACACCGGCGAGCGGGATCAACTAAGTTTTGCGTTGTAAGGAAGGGCTACGATGAGCGCTGTCAGCAAACACCCCTATCACATGGTTAACCCCAGCCCATGGCCCGCAATGGGCGCATTCTCTGCGCTCATCCTCGCCATCGGCGCGGTCTTGATGTTCCACAAAGTGCCGATCATGGGCGTTCAACTGGGCATCCTGAAGATCGTGCCAGGGTTGCTCTTAATCCTCCTGACCATGCGCTTCTGGTGGCGTGACGTCACCCACGAGTCCCGCGTCGAACACGCCCACACCGCCGAAGTCAGTCATGGCCTGCGCATGGGCATGGCGTTGTTCATCGCTTCTGAAGTCATGTTCTTCGCCGCTTTCTTCTGGGCCTTTTTCCATCACAGCCTTGGTTTTGGCACCTCGGTGATGCAATGGCCGCCAGAAGGCATCGTTACTCTTCCCGCCTGGGAACTGCCCTTTTACAACACCCTGATCTTGCTGACCTCGGGCGGCACCGTCACCCGTGCGCACTTGTTCGTCGAACGCGGCGATAACAAGAACGCAGCCCTGTGGCTGTTCATTACGGCGGCTTTGGGGGCCGGGTTCCTTGGGCTTCAGATCTTTGAATATGGCCACGCGGCATTCAAACTGACCGAAGGCATCTATCCCTCGACGTTCTATCTCGCCACCGGCTTCCATGGCTTCCACGTTTTCGTGGGAACGATTTTCCTCATCGTCTGCGGCTTCCGCGCCATGAAAAACCAGTTCGAGCCCCACAAGCACATCGGCTTTCAAGCTGCGGCTTGGTATTGGCACTTCGTCGACGTGGTCTGGCTGTTCCTGTTCGTGTGGGTGTACTGGCTGCTGGGCGATCCAGTCCGCACGTTTGTGCATTAAGAGTATTTTCCCGAGAAGTGGTCTTCCACTTGGCGTGGAAAAAATGCGACCAGTATAAAAGGGCCGGCGCAAGTCGGCCCTTTTGCTTTGTGCCCGTCGGCAGTACACACTGTGACCATGGACACATACCCCCAAACCAGCGAGTCACTTGCTACCGTGGCCCTGCGCGGTTGCTGCCCCCGCTGCGGCAAAGGGCGCCTGTTTGATGGCTTTATTAAAATCGCTGACAAATGCGACTCATGTGGCTTGAGTTTCGCCGGTCACGATACCGGCGACGGCCCTGCATTCTTTATCATCTTGCCGCTGTGCCTTATTGTTGCTGGCTCGGCGCTGTGGGTCGACCTGACCTTCCGGCCGCCGATGTGGGTTCATATGGTGTTGTGGCCCATCTTTATTCTGGGCGTGACGGCGCTTGCGATGCGCCCCATCAAATCCATCATGGTCGCGCTGCAATACCGCCACCGCGATGTTGAAAACTATGACGATTCAGCGCAGCAATAGCTTGAACTAAAAAACCAGCACAGAGCTATGATGACCACCACAACAACTGAGCAGCCCTCGGTAATGGATCGCCCAGCAGAGATTATTCTCAGCCTTATTCCAATTCTGTCGGTGGTGTTCATGGCCATGCACCCGACGATTGAAGCTAAAACCACGCGGCGATTTTAGCCGAGATAACTAAAGAGGGCAGCGTTAATCGCATAGTTCACGGCATCCTCATCTCATTTGCGGCCCTTCAACTGCTTGGCTTTTGGGGTTTTGCCCTCCACCAAGGCTCGTAACGCCCGTTAGTCAATGCCGGGTTCTTTTTCTGCGCGCTCGGCGTGATCAGCGTGTGTCTCGGCGGCGCGGTGAATGGCTTAGTTGTTCCATTTTACGAGGGCCTTGCTGCCAGCGGCCCCATTGAGCAACAGGAGCTTGCCCGACAGGTCATGGGATTCGGGTGGTCCTTGAACCAAGGTTTGATCCAAGTCGGTATCGTTGCAGAATCAGCAGGCATATTGTGCTGGTCCGTTATGCTGCTTCGCCAGCACGCCGCATGACGTTGGATCGGCGGATTGGGGGTTGGGATTGGGGATTGTCGCGGGCGCAGCCCCTGGCCTCGGCATTATCTCGGGGGCCCTACAGGTGGATTTTCACGGCTTTGACGCGACGGTTTTGATTCAATCGTTGTGGGCCATCACCATCGGCATTCGAATGGCGCGCACTGCGTTTCGTAAAACTTAAATTACACTGACCGAGAATTACCGAAGCGTGATGTCCTCATCGTGCGTTGAACCGATGTTGTGAACAGCCAAGTCCGCGCCGGCGTACTCGTCTTCTTCCGACAGCCTGATGCCAATGGCCGACTTCAGAACGCCGTAAAGAATGAGACCGCTCACGCCTGCGATCACAACACCTGTGAATGTGCCCACCAATTGCGCCATGAACGTCACACCGCCCATGCCGCCCAAGGCTTCGAGCCCGAAGACGCCGCACAAAATGCCGCCCAGCGCGCCACATAACCCATGCAACGGCCAGACGCCCAAAACATCATCAAGCCGCAGTTTGTTTTGACAAAGGATGAAGGCATAGACGAACATCACCCCCGCCAACCCACCAGTGACGAGTGCGCCAATGGGGTGCATGACATCCGAGCCCGCACAGATTGCAACTAAGCCCGCCAATGCCCCGTTATGGACAAACCCTGGATCGTTCTTGCCCACTATCAATGCTGAAAGTACGCCACCGACCATGGCCATCAGCGAGTTCATCGCCACTAGACCCGTCATGGCCTCAAGCTTCTGGGCGCTCATGACATTGAATCCGAACCAGCCCACCGACAGCACCCAGGCCCCCAGCGCCAGCCAGACAATGTTCGAGGGCGGAATGCCAATGGGCGAACCATCAGCCTTGTAACGGCCCTTGCGCGCCCCCAGCACAAAAACTGCGCCCAAGGCCAACCAACCGCCCATGGCATGTACCACCACCGAGCCGGCGAAGTCGTGGAATTTCGCGCCGAACTTGCTCTCCATCATCGCCTGGAAACCCATGTTGCCGTTCCACACCAACCCCTCGAAGAATGGGTAGATCAGCGCGACGATGATAAACGTGGCGAAGAGTTGCGGGCCGAACTTGGCACGTTCGGCTATGCCGCCCGAGATAATCGCAGGAATGGCGGCGGCGAATGTGAGAAGAAAAAAGAACTTCAACAGGTCGTAACCCTGGGGCGCGAAGCCACCGCCTGCGCCGCCTGAAATAATTTGCGCGCTTTCGAGAAACGTCATTCCGTAAGCGATCCAATAACCGATGAAGAAATAGGCGACCGTAGACATCGAGAAATCCACCAGAATTTTCACCAGGGCATTCACCTGATTTTTCTTGCGAACGGTGCCAACTTCCAAGAACGCAAACCCTGCGTGCATGGCCAACACCATGACCGCGCCCATGAACATAAGTAGAACGTCGCCGCCAATCATCAAATTCTTCCATAAATAAAGAGAATAAATATAGCCGAAAAACCAAAGCCGGTCATCTCATATGTGATGACCGGGCCATTCCACAAACATCCACGACAAGCCCGCCGCCGCCGCAATTTGCGTGACCGCCATGGCCATGTACATTCACGACCCAAGCGTTCTGCCCAACCCGCCGGGCGACAAGCTGGCCGGGCCGTTCATCGGTTCGACCGACATGAACACGACGCCGCGCGGAACCTATGCGCCGTTCATGATCGAGCGGTTCCATCGCGTTTCGGGTAATACGTTTCAGCTCTATTTCACGCTCTCGACCTGGAACCCCTACACCACGCTCAAGATGCGCTCGGAGTTCACCATCGGCACCGCATCGCCGTGAGCGAGCGGGAAACTAAATTTTCCCCACCAGCGAGAGAATATTGCCCGCCGGGTCGCGGAAGTGGGCAATGCCGCCACCCCAGGTTTGCTTTTGCGGCGGCGCCATAAACTCGACACCCTTGGCCACAAGCTCATCATACAATGCACTCAGGTCAGGCACTTTAAAACTAAGGGCCGCGAACCGTCCCACCAGCTCGCCATAGGCCGGATGATTGAGTGGGATGCGCTCTAGGGCCAACTGTGTACCGCCCGTATCGAAGAAGGCATAAGGCCCGGCGGGCGTGCCATCAACCAACTGCAAGCCCAGGGTGGTGCCATAAAAGGTAAAGGCGGCTGCAAAATCACCCACGTAAACCTTCACAGCCTGAAGTTTGAACTTCGGCTCGTGGTGGTGATCATGATGATGGCCGTGGTCATGGTCGTGCGGGTGATCGTGGGGCATGAAAACTCTGGGCTAGAAAGCGTCAAGCGCGGGAATGACAATCGAGATTGTAACGCATAGTATTCGACCAGATCCAATCATGGGAGCCTTTATGTCACTTCCCCCCGATCAAGTATTTTATGTCACCCCCACCCAGATCAACGATTGGCGGACCACAGACCAATCCGTGATTATTGATGTGCGCGAGGAAAATGAGTGGGACGAAGCCCATGTGCCCGGTGCCATTCTCATGCCCTTGTCCACCTTCGACCCGGCCCAAATCCCCGACCCCCAGGGCAAGCACTTGGTCTTTCATTGTCGCAGTGGTCGGCGTTGCGGCATGGCCGCCGAGAAGGCCGTGGCGGCCGGGTATAAGGGCGTGATCAAACGCATGGAAGGCGGCTTTCTCGCCTGGAGTGCCGAAGGCTACGACAGCGAACCTGGCTGAAAGGCTAACCATGATGACGCCTGCCCCCCAAATACCCATCCACGTCTGCGTGACCCAATGATCGGTCATGAAGACCAACGTATGTTCCTGGTCGTGGTCGACGACAGCGAGGAATTCACGGCGGCGATCCGCTATACCTGCAACCGGATGAGAAAAACCGGCGGGCGCATGGCCATGCTGTATGTGTACGATATCGACAAAGACTTTCAGCAGTTCGCCGCTGTTGGCAAATTGATGGAAGAAGAAGCCAAACGCACCGCCGAAGAAGCGCTGCAGCGCCATGCCGCCGTGATTCAAACCGCGACCAACCGCGTGCCGGAAATGTTCGTGCGCAAGGGCAATTCGCGCGAGGAATTATTCAAGCTGGTGGTCGAACACCCCGAGATTAGTATTTTGGTACTGGGCGCAGCGCCGGGCAAAAAACCCGGTCCGTTAGTCGAGGCCGTCACCGGCAAGTTTGCTGGCAAAATCGGCATCCCCGTGACTGTGGTTCCAGGCGAGTTAACGGCCGCTGACATCGACCGCCTGACGTCGGGTTGAAGCCGTCGGCGGCGCATTTTCGTTTCATATTTAATCAAATACGCGCGATATCTTTTCGTACAAGCAAGATCTCCTCGAAGAACTGCCTTCCGCTTTCACAGTTCACACTCTAAGTTCCAGCCAGGGATTGTTTTTGGAGTGGCAAAGTAATGGCGTTTTCGGCGCCGATTGAGGATGACGGCGTCAATACGTCGCCACACGTCTCGGACGAAGTTAAAACCACCACCTGCTACATGTGCGCCTGCCGCTGCGGCATCAAGGTGCATTTGCAGAATGGCAAAGTCCGCTACATCGAAGGCAACCGCGACCATCCCGTCAACAAAGGTATCCTGTGCGGCAAGGGCGCGGCGGGCATCATGCAGCACTATTCTCCGGCGCGGCTGCGCAAACCGCTCAAGCGCGTGGGCGAACGGGGTGCTGGCGAATACCAAGAAATCGAGTGGGACGAAGCGCTGAGTATTGCGATCGGATGGCTGGCCAACATCCGCGCCACCGACCCGAAAAAATTAGCGTTCTTTACCGGGCGCGACCAATCGCAGTCGTTGACAGGCTGGTGGGCCAAGCAATTCGGCACGCCCAATTACGCGGCCCATGGCGGGTTTTGTTCCGTCAACATGGCCACAGCCGGAATCTATTCTATTGGCGGGTCGTTTTGGGAGTTTGGCGAGCCCGACTGGGAGCATACCAAGTATTTCATGATGTTCGGCGTGGCCGAAGATCATGACTCCAACCCCATCAAGATCGGTCTTGGGAAGTTGAAAGGCCGGGGCGCAAAATTTGTGTCGGTCAACCCCGCACAAACTGGCTACTCGGCCATTGCCGACGAGTGGATCGGAATCCGCCCCGGCACCGATGGTTTGTTCGTGCTCGCGATCATTCACGAGTTGCTGAAATCGGGCAGCGTCGATCTGGAGTATTTGATTCGCTACACCAATGCGCCTTGGCTGGTGATTGATGCCCCCGGCACTGCCGATGACGGCATGATTGCACGCGATCCAGACGGCAATCCGTTGTGTTGGGATCAGAAAACCAAAACGCCAATCAACGCGCTGATGGCCGAAGTGGCCCCGGCGTTGCGCGGAAACTTTGACATCAACGGCAAGCGCGCAGTGCCTGCCTTTCAATTGATGGCCGAGCGGTATCTCGACGCCGCCTATGCGCCACATGCGGTTGCTGATCGTTGCGGCCTGCCCGCAGCCACCATCAAACGCATCGCGGCGGAGTTGGCGCACGTGGCGTTTGCACAGCAGATCGAACTGCCCATCGCCTGGACCGATTGGGCTGGGCGTAAGCACGACAAAATGATTGGCCGCCCCGTCGCCATGCATGCCATGCGCGGCATCTCGGCGCATACCAATGGCTTTCACACCTGCCGATCAATCCATCTGCTGCAAATGTTGCTGGGCAGCATCGATGTGCCGGGTGGGTTTCGTTATAAGCCGCCCTACCCGCGCCCCATCCCGCCTGGCCCCAAGCCCGCCGGCAAAAATGGCGCGCAACCAAATCAGCCCTTGGGCGGAATGCCGCTGGGGTTTGTGACAGCACCCGAAGATTTGTTGCTTGATGCGCAAGGCCAGCCCATTCGCATCGACAAAGCCTATTCGTGGGATCACCCCATCGCCTCCCATGGCTTGATGCATATGGTGATCAGCAACGCGGTAAACGCTGACCCCTACCCCATCGATACGCTGTTCATGTACATGGCCAATATGGCCTGGAACTCGTCGATGAATACGGCGCAGACCATCGACATGCTGACGGCGAAAAATGCAGACGGCAGCTACAAGATTCCGCACATCATTTATTCCGACGCGTATTTTTCTGAAACCGTGGCATACGCCGATTTGATTTTCCCCGACACCACGTACCTGGAGCGGTGGGACTGCATCTCATTGTTGGATCGCCCGATTTCCGATGCCGATGCAGCCGGTGATGCCATCCGCCAGCCCGTTATGGCGCCCGACCGCGACGTACGCGCGTTTCAAACCGTACTGCTTGATCTTGGTGCGCGGTTGAAGTTACCGGGCATGGTCGATGAAGATGGCGCGCCAAAGTATCCGGGTGGGTATCCCGACTACATCGTCAACCACGAACGCGCTCCGGGCATTGGCCCGTTGGCGGGCTGGCGGGGCGATGGCACGCAGCAAGGGCATGGCGCGCCCAATGCAGCACAGCTTGATAACTACATCGAAAACGGCTGCTTCTGGCGCGGTGAAATTCCGCACGATGCCCGCTACTACAAAATGGCCAATGCTTCTTATTTAGCGTGGTCGAAGCAGATGGGATTCATTCCCAAGGCCGAGCAAATCGTCCTGCAAATCTACAGCGAACCTTTGCAAAGGTTTCGCAATGCTGCGCGCGGCCATGGCGCTGTGCAGCCGCCCGACAAAGACCGCGCGCGCATCGACAAATATTTCGATCCGTTGCCGATTTGGTACGCGCCGTTCGAAGAAGCTGCGATTGATCCCAAGCAATATCCGTTGCACGCGCTGACACAACGTCCCATGCATCATTATCATTCGTGGGGGTCTCAGAACGCTTGGTTACGCCAGATCACGGCTCAAAATCGATTGTTCATGCATCGCGAGACGGCAGCCGCCCAAAACATTACCGATGATGATTGGGTTTGGATCACCAGCCATGTGGGCCGCGTGAAAGCGCAAGTTAAGCTCGTGAATGGTGTCAACAAAGACACGGTGTGGACGTGGAACGCCATTGGCAAGCGCAAGGGAAGTTGGGCTTTGAAACCCGATGCGCCTGAATCAACCCGCGCGTTTTTATTGAACCACGTGATTTCGGATCGCCTTCCCAACAGCTTGCAATCCAACAGCGACCCTGTCACGGGGCAAGCTGCGTGGTTTGACGTGCGTGTGAAAGTGGAACGCGCCGCAGATCACGAGCAAAATGATGCGGGCCATACCTTCGGCGCGCTCAATCCGCCACCGGGCATTGTCACCGGCCCCGACGTTCTGCAATACGATGCTGGGCACCGCGAGGCCGCCGAATGACGTCTCTTCCCGCAAAGACCGACAAAAAATTAGGCTTAGTCATCGACCTCGACACCTGCGTGGGCTGCCAGGCCTGTGTGACCAACTGTAAGGAATGGAACACCAGCGGGCACATGGCGCCGCTGACGGATCTCATGGCCTATGGCGCAGAAGCAGACGGTGTGTGGTTTAACCGTGTGCATACGTACGAAGTAGCAGGGCACGAGGCGTGCGGCGCCTCAAGCTCGCGTACCATGCACTTTCCGCGCTCGTGCCTGCACTGCGAAAAACCCGACTGCGTGACGGTGTGCCCCACAGGGGCGTCCTACAAACGCGCCTCTGACGGCATTGTGCTGGTGAACGAAGATTTATGCATCGGCTGCAAGCTGTGCTCGTGGGCGTGCCCCTACGGCGCGCGCGAGTTTGATGTGTTCGAAGGTGTAATGAAAAAATGCACGCTGTGCGTCGACCGCATTTACAATGAAAACCTCGCCGAGGAAGATCGTGTGCCCGCCTGCGTTCTCACCTGCCCCACCAGTGCGCGTCATTTTGGCGACTTGGGCGATCCCAACTCGGATGTGTCGAAGCTGGTGAAAGCGCGCGGTGGTGCAGACCTGATGCCCGAGTTGGGCTACCAGCCTACCAACAAATATCTTCCGCCGCGCGCGCGCAAAGATACCGCCGCCGCGATGCCTGCACCCGAACTCAAGCCAATCGCCACCGACGGTTTGCTGGGTTGGGTTGATCGCTTGTTGTCACGGTAGCGCCGCGCCATGAACCCCGCGCTCTCAGTCATCTTCTTTACGACAGCCTCGGGCGCAGGTTACGGCATGCTCGTGACGTTGGGTCTTGCTGCGCTGCTGGGCCAATTACCGCAACATCTGTGGTTCTCGCTTGTCACGATGGTTGTGGCTCTGGGCCTCATCACAGCGGGATTACTGTCATCGACATTTCACCTTGGCCACCCCGAACGCGCCTGGCGCGCGTTTTCACAATGGCGCTCTAGTTGGTTGTCGCGCGAGGGCATTATGGCTGTGGCAACTTACATGCCCGCTTTGGGTTTCGGACTCGCGTGGGCCTTCCCAAACCTTATCACCGTGCCGCTGGGCATTGTCGGTGTCGGGGCGGCGCTGTTTGCGCTCGGCACAATTTATACAACGGCGATGATCTACCGCAGCCTGAAGCCGATTCACCAGTGGCACAACAAACACGTTGTGGGCTGTTATCTGGTCCTTGGCGTCATGACCGGCGCCGTGTTTGTGCTGGCGCTATCCTCCCTCTTTGGCCAACGCATCGTCTACCTCACGCCCATCTGCGGCCTTCTTCTGGCGGCGGGGCTGAGCGTGAAATGGCTGTATTGGGCGTTCATCGATTCGACGACCGCCTCCAGCACACCTGCCAGCGCCGTTGGGCTTTCAGGCCCGAACGTCAAAGTGACGAGCGTTGAATGGCCCCATACCGAAGCCAACTATGTGATGAAGGAAATGGGGTTTCAGGTGGCGCGCAAACACGCCACGCGGCTCAGGCAGATCGCGATTTGGGCCGGGTTTTTACTGCCAGCAATTGCCCTGGAAACCTCGATTCTGCTGCCAGCGGATTTAGGAACCTGGCTGACCATCCCCGCAGCGCTGGTCATGGCCATTGGCATCGTGGCCGAGCGTTGGCTGTTCTTCGCCCAGGCCAAGCATACGGTGACGCTCTATTATGGGGCAGGTACAGCCTGACATTATGGGGCCACCAGCGCCTGAGGGCATTTGTTGCGGTGCAATATAGTGACTGAAGTGTTCGCCAGACAACATTTGTTACCAAATGACCGTTGCTGGCATTGCTAGACGGGCAGTACAAATACCCATCAAAGCATCTCTTTTTAGAATCTGATTTTATTGAACCAAAGGAGTCTAAGATCATGGCAGACGAGAAAAAGATGGGTGAGCGCACGAAAGCGGCGTCTGACTTTATAAAAGGCGACACCGATAGCGCGGTGTTTTTGGGCAACCCACACATCGACAACCTGATGACCATTGTCATCGCCATGGGCGCCGAAATTTGGTCCGACCGTCAGCGCATGCGCATTGTCGAACACTTGCTCAGCACCAAGGGCAAAGTCACGACCGAGATGATTGAACAGTATGTGCCCACGAACGAACAAAAAGCGGCCTGGGCAGCCGAACGCGATGCGATGGCCAAACGCGTCTACAGCGTCATGGCGCGCGACACCAGCGGCGCCAAACCGTTCGGTGAAGAACGCAAGTTCAACTAAGCACCCGCAGAGCAAGGAACACACCCATGATGGATCGTCGCACACTCGTCGGCGTCGGCGCTGCGCTCACCACCGCCGTTAGCTCATTCTTCGGCGGCCGCAAAGCCGAAGCCAAAGCCAAAGACATGGCTTACCCGAAGGGCACCATGCAGCCCCGCGGTCATGTCGAGCGCCTCGAGCGCTTCGCCAACCTCAGCCTTGAGAGCCGCCAAGATTTCTTGATGAGCTTTCGCACCTGGGCCAATGGCGACTTAGGGCGCACAGCCAATGCCCGCGCTGACGAAATTTTGAAATCGAAGGGCATCCCGAAAGACAACCAGTTGAGCCAAGCCGAAGCTATCGAGTTGCTGAAGGACGACCCCATCATCGCCATGAGCACACGCGGGTGGTGCAGTGCGCAGCAGCTGATGTGGAGCGGACTGAAGGAAGAGTTCGAAGGCAACGCTGATCGCTATTTGTCGGAAATGGAAGCGGCCGACAAAATGGGTCCGGGCAAGCTGGAACTCAATGCCAACCTCAAACTGCCAGACTATGTGAAGCACGAAATTCACATTCAGCCCGGCGGTTATGTCGGCAGCGAGTTTGCTGGCCATATGTACCACTACGGCACCAACGCCTTCTACACGGGCCGCAACTTCAACGACGAATTGCACGTGGGCAGCGCCAACAACATGCCGATCCCCAAAGACGGCAAAGTGATGCGCATTCTCGATGTCGGTTGCGGCATCGGCCAATTAGCATTGGCCTTGAAAGAACGCTTCCCCAATGCCGAAGTGTGGGGCATCGACGTGGGCGGACCCATGGTGCGCTACGCGCACTTGCGTAGTGTCGAACGCGGGCTTGATGTCAATTTCTCACAGCGGTTGGGTGAAGATACTCAGTTCCCCGACAACTACTTTGACATCGTGACCAGCTACATCATGTTCCACGAAGTCAGCCCCGAAGGCACGGCGGCGCAGGTAAAAGAAGCCATGCGCATCGTGCGTCCAGGCGGCATCTACTACCCGCTCGACTTTAAGCTGAACGGCGCCCCGCGCCGCACGGCCTATGGCATGTATCGTGGCTGGATGGATCATCGCTGGAACAACGAAGTGTGGACGCAGAAATTCCGCACCAATGGCTTGCCCGATATGATCCGCAAGGCTGGTTTCGACTTGAACGAAAAAGAACCCGAGCTGCTGCGCGGCTTTGGTATCTTGAACGCCACCAAGCCCGCATAAGCTTCAGACACATATCCAAACGCAAAAGGGCCGGTGCTTGCATCGGCCCTTTTGCTTTATTGGAATGCTGCGCCATTTGGCGTTTAGGCCAGTTCCTATATAAAGTGGGCAAATCGTTATATAGGACCTCCCGCCGCCCATGGCCGATACACAACAAGCCAACGCCCCCATTGCAGAAACACCCAAGACCATCCGACTGTCGGACTATACGGCCCCACCCTACCGCGCGACTGACATTGACCTGGCCTTTGATCTGCACCCCACCTCAACGCTGGTAACGGCGCTGACGCGCTACGAGGCCAACCATGATCGTGCCAAAGGTGTGAAAGCCTTGGTGCTCGACGGCGAGAAAATGAATCTTCTTTTCGTGCAAATAAACGAGAGGGATTTAGTGGCGGGCCAAGATTACATCCTCACCGAGCGCGACCTGACAATTGTTTTACCGCCCGCCGCATTCATGCTCAGGGTCGTGACGGAACTCAACCCCGAGGAGAATAAGGCACTCGAGGGCTTGTATGTCTCGCGCGGCAAATTCACCACGCAATGCGAAGCCGAAGGATTCCGGCGCATCACCTATTTCCAAGACCGCCCCGATGTGATGACGCGGTTCAAGGTCACGCTGACCGCGCCTAAATCTACTTGCCCGGTGTTGCTCAGCAATGGCAACCTGATCGAGTTGCGTGACGAGGCCAAGGATCACCATAGCGCGGTATGGCACGACCCCTTCCCCAAGCCTTGCTATTTGTTCGCGCTGGTCGCGGGCGATCTGGGGCATATCGCCGACACGCTTACGACAGCGAGCGGTCGCAAGGTTGCGCTGAAGATTTATGTCGAGCACGGCAAAGAGCCCCGCGCGTTGTACGCCATGGACTCGCTGAAGCGCTCCATGCGTTGGGATGAGGAGAAATACGGTCGCGAGTACGACCTTGATGTGTTCAACATCGTCGCCGTCAGCGATTTCAATATGGGGGCCATGGAGAACAAGGGCCTGAATATCTTCAACGACAAATACGTCCTGGCAGACCCCGACACAGCCACCGACACCGACTACGAACTGATTGAGGGCATCGTCGCGCACGAGTATTTCCACAACTGGACGGGCAATCGCGTCACCTGCCGCGAGTGGTTCCAACTCAGCCTCAAAGAAGGGCTCACCGTCTTTCGCGATCAGCAGTTCTCGGAAGATATGCGCAATGCCGCAGTTCGGCGCATTGACGATGTCGATGCTTTGCGGGGGCGCCAGTTCAGCGAGGATGCCAGCCCGCTCGCCCATCCGGTGCGGCCCGACAGTTATATCGAGATCAATAATTTCTATACGTCGACAGTTTACGAGAAGGGTGCGGAAGTCATCCGTATGCAGCACACGCTGTTAGGCCCGCAGAAATACCGCGAAGCGCTGGATCTTTATTTCAAGCGCCACGATGGCCAAGCCGTCACCTGCGAAGACTTTGTGACCTGTATGGAAGACGTCAGCGGTCGCGACCTCACACAATTCAAGCTTTGGTATCGGCAAGCGGGCACTCCCACCATCACAGCGGCGGGCAACCATGATCCGGCCAACAACACTTATACACTTACGCTCACGCAGTCTTTGGCAGCGACGCCGGGCCAAGCCGTCAAAGAACCCATGCATTTTCCCTTTGCCGTGGGTTTTGTCGGGCGCAATGGCCAGGATGTACCGCTGAAACTTGAGGGCGACAACGCTGCCACCGCCACACGCGTTCTTGAACTGCGCCAATCCTCACAACAATTCGTGTTCAAAAATATCCTACCCGGCGCATTGCCATCGCTCAATCGCGCATTCTCAGCACCCGTGAATGTTACCTCGGCACTGACAGATCAAGACCGCGCATTCTTGATGGCGCATGATTCCGACAGCTTTAACCGCTGGCAAGCCAAACAAGATTTCGCCGCGAGCGTGCTTCTCCGCGACGGGCCATCCGACAAAGCGTTCTTGGATGCCATGGGGGCCATCATCGCCGACACCAGCATTGATGATGCGTATCGCGCGTGGTTGATGGCCCTGCCCGCTTTTGATGACCTTGCCAATAGGATGTCGGTTGAAGACCCGCTGAAACTCTTTGCCGCCCTCGAAACGCTGAAGAAGGCCATCGGCATTGCGCATCAAGATCAGCTCATGAGCCTCTACACAACCAAACGCTCAAGCGGCGCATTCTCGCCCGACGCCATGAACGCTGGCAAACGCGCCCTCAAGAATACCGCGCTGTCTTACCTCGCAGCGCATGAGACACCCGAAACAACAGCGCTTGTTAAAGCGCAGTTCGATTCTGCTGAAAACATGACCGACCGCATGGCTGCGCTGGCCATCTTGGGAGATCTTCCTGGCCCCGAGCGTTCGCAGGCCCTTGATGCGTTCCATACGCGATATCAGGGCGACGGTGTGGTGCTGGATAAGTGGCTCTTGATTCAGTCAACGTGCACCTTGCCCGGCACACTCAGCACCGTGCGAGCGCTGCTCAGTCACCCCAGCTATGAGGCCAAAAACCCAAATCGCATCCGCGCACTGGTAGGCGCGTTTGCCATGCGCAACCCGCTACACTATCATGCAGACGATGGCTCGGGTTATACGTTCTTGTCCGAGCAGATTATCGCGATTGATAGATTTAACCCCCAAACGGCGGCGCGTTTATTGCCACCCTTGGGGCGCTGGAAACGCTTTGAAGCCGCACGCCAAGGCCAAATGAAAGCCGCCCTCAACCAAATCGTCGCCGAGCCCGGCCTGTCGCGCGATGTGATGGAATTGGCCACGAAAAGTTTGGTGAGTTGAGCAACCGCATGAACGCGCGCATCACACGCGGACTGAAATTAGGTTTATCAAAAGCCGCTGCGACGGCCCTCAGCACGTTGCACACTCCGCAGCAGATTCAAGATTTCGTCACCGAAATCCCTATGAACTTTGAACCCGAGGGCGGCACGGCGCTGTCTGTGACTGAAGTTTTGGCGCAAAACCGCGCCCATTGCATTGAAGGGGCGTTTGTGGCGGCGTGCGCGTTGTGGATCGGCGGCGAGCCGCCGTTGCTGATGGACATGGGCGCCGATGTGGGTGATGACGATCACGTCATTGCGCTGTTTAAGCGTAGAGGCTATTGGGGCGCCATCTCGAAAAGCAATGGCACGTACTTACGCTTTCGTGATCCGATGTACCGCACGTTGCGCGAGTTGGCGTTGTCATATTTCCATGAGTACACCAAAGGCCGCCGCAAGACCTTGCGCACCTACTCGGCTGCGGTTGACCTGCGTCGCATTGACCCAAAACTGTGGGTCACGAACACCAACTTCTGCGAGGAGATTGTTGATGTGTTGACCACCGCACGTCATTTCAACCTTCTGCCGCACGGCCTCGATAAGCACCTCCGCCCCCCCGATCCAGTCGAAGTCGTAGCCCATCGCATCGACGAGTATGCCAAGCCGAGAAAGAAAAAGAGTTCACGCAAATCAGGCGCTTGAACATTAGCCCGGCACAAACCTTGTGGCCAAGGCGGGCACGTAGGACGGCGTGCGGTTGCGAACTGTAATCCCCGCCTTCCCTGCTGCCGCCAGAATATCGTCCATGTCTCCATAGTACGATGTCAGTTCCTCTGCATAGTCGCGTTTCCAGAATGCTGGATGCAAGCGGTGCGTAACCACACATGCGGTTTACCTCACCCACCGCGGGGACCCCAACAAAGGCCTTGCTGGTCTGTGGCAAATGCTCACCGCGAACTAAGCAAACGCCTTCACCAATTTCGCCGCCGCGATTCCCGCGAAACGCCCCAGCGCAGTGGCCGCCAATAGCCCATTGCCTGCGAGGTAGCCCGAATTCCCCGGCCCCGAAATACCGCGCGCCGCCCCACCACCGGCAAACAAATTTGGCAGTGGCGTTTTATCAGCCCGCAGTACGCGCGCGTGTTTGTCCACCACCAAACCGCCTTGCGTGTGAAACAGCGCACCAGAAACTTTCACGGCCTTATAGGGCGGTTGCAAAATGCTGCCGGTGGTAAAATCGCGCCCGAACGCGTCTTTCGTTTTGCCCGCCGCCATATCAGCAACAGCCGCCAGTGTAGCTTTCAGCGCATCAGGCAAGCCCGTGATGTTGCACAACGCGTCCAGCGTTTCGGCATGGCGAATGCAGTTGGCCTTGATCGCGTCTTGGTAATCGTCGAATTCTTTCATCGCGTCGTGAATTTTCTGGTCAAAAATGCTCCATGCCCAGTGACCGGGCTGCGCGACAATCTCCACCGCCTGCTCGGAGTAGCCACGCGCCTCATTGGAAAAGCGCACGCCGTTGGCATTCACCTGAAAACCGCCGCGCACAATGTGCGCCCATAAAATGGGTATTCCCTGCCCGTATGCTAATCCGCCGTGGCCTTGGTAGGAATGAATGTCGGCGACAGCCGCGCCGAGTTCACGGCCCCAGGCAATCGCATCGCCCTTGTTGCCGGGGTGGCCAAAGAATGTCGCCTCAAGAATCTCAGGGATATATTGCTGTAACATTTCGCGGCTGCCGGCAAAACCGCAGCACGCCAAAATCAGTGCGTCACACCCTATGTCCTCAGTCGAACCGTCAGGGCGCGTCAGGCGCACGCCATGCACACGCTGGGTGTCATCGGCGAAGAGGTTGGTGACTTGCGCTTCGAGAATAATGTCGATGCTTTCGCGCTCGGCGGCTTGGTGCAGCGCGCCCATGAGTTCCGAGCCGGTGCGGTTCGGCGTGCCATGCATCCTCATGCGCGAGTGCCCCGGATAGAGGAACGAATCCACCAACGATAGCGGCACATCGCAGTAGTCGGCCAACCACTCCACCGTCGGCGCCCCTTCGCGCGACAGATGCAAGGCCATCTCGGTATCAGTGGCATTCTTGGTTTTGGCCATCACATCGGCGGCAAACTGCTCGGGACTATCAATGATGCCCTTGGCTTTCTGAAAGCGGCTGCCGGGTGCGGGGATCAACCCGGTCGACATGGCCGTCGTGCCCAGCGCGGTTTGGTCGCGTTCCAGCACCAATACCTCGGCACCGCATTGCTTGGCCGACAATGCGGCAGTCAGGCCACAGCCACCGCCCCCCACAATCAGTACAGGCACTGTGCCCTGAAAATTTGCAGCAGCGGGAGATAAAAGCGACACAACAATCCTCCAAACATGACACCGCTACTTTACGGGGGCTGCCCAACCATTGGCTATAGCTGGGTGTGAGGGCCTGAATACACTGGCGTTGACTTGCACCCCAGGGGTCCTAGCCAGTAAGCTAAGGTGAGTAAAAGTCACCCATTGTCACCCCCGCAAGAGCGGGGGTCCACCTTGCGCCTTGCGAGCGATTAAAGTTATGAAAATAAAAAGCTGGATTCCCGCAGTTGCGGGAATGATAACGCTCCTCATCGCGTTAATGCCCACCCACGCTGAAACCCTGCGCATCGCAGGCACCCAGGCCCCGCCGACATTAGGAAATCCATATTCAGCCGTAGGTCCGCCCGCCAGCACCGTGTGGTCGCCCATGTATGACGGGCTCACGGTCATCAATTCCGCAGGAAAAATCGACCCCGCCTTGGCCGAAAGTTGGCGTAACACCACGCCGACGACATGGGAGTTTAAGCTGCGCCCAGGGGTGATGTATCACAACGGCGCGCCCTTTAATGCCCAAAGCGTGGTTGATGTTATCACCATGCTCAAATCACCCGACACGCAGCGCTTTCTCATTGCGAGTGAACTGCGCGGGGTCACGGCGGTCAAAGCGATTGACGCTCTGACCGTGCAATTCACAACAGCCGAAGCAGATGCTGTGCTGCCCAAGCGCCTAAACATCATCATGATGGTCGAACCCAAAGCGTGGAAAGAGATGGGCGCTGATGCTTACGCCATGAAACCCATCGGCACCGGCGCGTACAAATTGACCGACTGGGGCCGTGGCAATGCGCGCATTAAATATGAACTCGATCCCACATCTTGGCGCGCGCCTAAGCCGGGCGGGCCATCCCCCCTCATCGACAAAGTGGAACTGATCATCATCACCGAAACCACATCGCGCGTGCAGGCCATTATGTCCGACCAGGTGGACATTGCCCTGGCGCCCGGCCCTGAGGATGTTCAGGTTCTGACCGATGCGGGCTTCGTAGTCAAAAGCCAACCCTTAGGCGTGGTGATGAGCATTGCTTTTCGCACCGAACGCCCCGACGCAGCACCACTGAAAGACAAGCGCGTACGACAAGCTTTGAATTACGCCGTCAACCGCCAGTCCATGGCCCAAGACATGCTGGGCGGGATCGCAGTGGCCGCCTCGCAAGGGGCGACGGCTGAAACCTTTGGCTATAACCCAGCACTCAAGCCCTACCCTTACGATCCTGCCAAAGCCAAGTCTTTGCTGGAAGAGGCTGGATACCCTGATGGCTTTGCGTTGCGCATTGAGGTGCTGACGAACCTGGGCAACTCCGATACCGCGCTGTACCAAAAAATGGCTGAGGATTTGGGCAAAGTGGGCGTGAAAGTGGAACTGCGCTCGACCACCTTTGCCAGTTGGGTTCGCAAATATAATGTCAACGAATGGGGCGATATCGATGCCTTCTCACTCACCTGGAACTCAGCGCCGTTTCAGGACGTCATTCGGCCGATTGAGTATTTCTCGTGCTTAAAAGCGGCTGCGTTTTTCTGTGACCCTTCGATTGTGCCCCTGATCAAGCAGAGCAATCAAACCATGGATGAGCCCGCACGCCTGAAGTTGCTACAAGAGATCATGGTCAAAACGCAAAATATTGCGCCGGCCTTGATCCTGGTGGATTTTCCGAACTTGACGGCGTGGTCACCGCGCGTGAAGGCTGCACCGCTGCGTGTCGCAGGACTGGAGTTTGAGAAGGTTGTTCTGTCGAAGAAATAGAATTTGAGGAATCGGTGATGAAAACCACATTGAAAGCCATCGGCGTCGTCATCGCGATCCTCATTATTCTTGTGGGCGTGGTGACCACTGTGTTTGTCGTGCGCTCAGGCATGCTGACTGACCGCGGCCCCGATCAACTGACCGCATGCACGCCGATTGATGGCCAAGGCAAAAGTGGTGAAGACATTCTAATTGATCGTGAGCGCAGCCAGGCCCTCGTCTCGTGGCTTGACCGGCGCGGCTCGGTGACCGGAACACCCACGCCAGGCACCGTCGGTCGCATTGACCTCACCTCGGCGGAGCCAAAGATTGAATCCGCCCTCGTCTCCGACCCACCTGAATTCCGGCCCCATGGCATGTCACTGTTCATTGACGCCGAAGGTCAGCGCACACTGTTTGTGATCAGTCATCCCAGCGGAAAACCGCACCGCGTTGAAGTTTTTGAAGCCAATACCGATGGCATGTACGAACACAAGCAAACCATCGAAGATCCATTGTTGATCCGCCCCAATGACATTCAGGCCGTGGGCCTACGCGCGTTCTACATCGCCAATGACTCTGGGGCCAAAAGCGGTTTGGACAAAATGCGCGAGATGGCGTTTGGCGCCAGCTTGGCTGCGGTTACCTATTATGACGGGGCAAAGTTCTCGGTGGCTATTGACGGCACCGCCTCGCCCGGCGGAATCAATGCTTCGCCCGATCTTGGCACAATCTATGTAGCTGAAACCCAAGCCAACCGCGTCTCTATATTTAAGCGCAATGTTGCCACGAGCAAACTCACGCCAACGGGGGCCGCAGAGCTACCCAGCCTGCCCGACAATATTGATGTCGCCGCTGATGGATCGTTGTGGGTGACAGCCCATTCCAACGCCATTGCGCTGGTGCAGCAATTCGCCGATCCTACTAAAGTGGCGCCCACTCAAGTATTTCGCATTCCCGCTGACAGTTTGAAAGCCACGCAGGTGTTTTTCACCAAGGGCGATCTGATTTCAGCGGGCAGCATTGCTGCAACGCTGGGCGACAAAATGCTACTCGGCTCGATTACTGATAAAAAGGTGATGCTGTGCAAAACGCCAACATAATTTTCGTCATTCCCGTGCAAGCGGGAATCCACGCTTCTCGTTTTGAGTGGTTGATCAACTGAAAACCAATGATGGGTCCACGCTTTCGCGAGGACGACAAAAAAGAAAGAGACTCATGCCATGAAGGAATTTCTTGGCGTTCTCGGTTGGATTTTTGGCTCCATTGCCGTGCTCCTTGCGGTCGTGCTTGGTGTCGGTGCGGTGTATTACAAAGACATTCCCGCTGCAGAACTTGAAAAGAAGTACGCCAATGCGGAATCAAAATTCATCATGCTCGATGGTGTGCGCATGCACTATCGCGACGAAGGCCCGACCACCGGCGACAAAGCCACGGCACCTACTATTGTTTTAGTCCATGCCCACTTCGACAGCTTGCTGATGTGGGACACATGGGTTGCAGCGCTCAAAGACAAATATCGCGTGGTGCGGTTTGATTTCACCAGCCACGGCCTGACCGGGCCTGACCCGTCGGGCGACTATACTCTGAAACGCACAGTGGATTTGGTCGAGATGCTGGCGAAGGAATTAAACCTGTCCACCTTCTCCATGGCGGGCACCTCCATGGGCGGCACCATTTCGATGCATTATGCCAGTCGCAACCCGGAAAAAGTCGAGAAACTGATTTTGCTCAGCCCGGGTGCGCTCAATACGCGTATCCGCAGCCGCGATACGCCCCCACCGCTTCCGCCGGGCATTGACCTCCTCAAGATCATCACGCCAAAGATGATGTTCGAGGGCTTGTTGAATAATGGCTATGGCGACAAAAGAAAAGTTACGGACCAGCTGATTACCCAGTGGTGGGAGATGATGCGCCGCGAAGGACAGCGCGCGGCAGAGATTTCGCGTAATCGTCAATACGTATCAGGCGATGTCGATGCCTTGATCCGCACACTCACTCAGCCGACGCTGATTATGTGGGGCGAGAAAAACCCCGTCGTGCCTGTCGACCAGGCCAAGCAAATGGTGGGACTGATGAAGGCGGCCAAGTCAGTGATCCTCATCACCTATCCCGGCGTTGGGCATATGGCGGTGCATGAAGCGCCCGAGCAAACTGTCTCAGACGCACGAGCATTCTTTGATGCGCCAGTGAGCGAAACCCCGGCGGCGGCACCGCCGGGATAAAGGGCTTACGCTCGCGGCATCGCATCAACCTTTTGCTGCGCAGGCCGCGCGAGGCAGGCTTTGAGCCAGTGGGCCAAGTTTGGATACGGTGTAAAGTCGTAACGCAGCATATTCAGCCCGTTGATGACGCAGGCGCATTGCAAGTCAGCAATGGTAAAGCTGTTGCCCACCAGCCAATCCTTGCCCGCCAAGTCCGCATCGATGCGCTTGAGCGACGGGATAAAGTGCTCTTCAAACTTCTTGGCCGTTTCGGCGTTGCGGAAGGCTTCGGGTTTGAAAAATTTTTCAACGATCAGGCCGACAACAGGTCCCTCCACTTCCGTGGCCGCCCACATAGACCACTGCAAGCAGCGTGCCTGGCTGGCCGGGTCTGCAGGCCAGAGTTTGCCCGTGCCGTAGCGCTGTGCCAGATACAAATTGATGGCGAAGCTTTCCGACAACGCGACGTTGCCATCGCTGTCGGTCAACGCCGGAACTTTGCCTGATGGATTAATCGCTAGAAACGCAGGCGTTTTGTTTTCGCCATTGGTGAAATTGACACTCTTCTGCTCGTAAGGCAGGCCCAGCTCTTCAAGCACCCACACATTCCGCGTCGCGCGTGAGTTATTTCCGCCGTAAACAGTAATCATGACGTCGTCTTTCCATGTTAGGTGTGATGGACAATCAAAACCTCAGCCGTCCCACAAGTCCGAATTGGGGTTTCGGACCATCGATCCAGGGGACCAGCAAGACAGTGTTATTCCGTGGATCGACCAATGTATAGGCCGACGCATGCGCGATCACGGCCGAGGCAATCACATCGCGCCAATGGTGCGCCTTGGCGTCGACGCGGCTAACTGCGACGGCCACAGCCAGAGCCTCGGCGGGAAGTCCCAGTTGCCAGCCGTAGCGCTCATGAATAAAAGCGGCGCCGAGGAAAGCCGCAGATGTATGACCCGATGGAAATGAGTGCTTGCCGCCGTTGGGCCGTGTCGAATCGATTGAATACTTCAACCCCGTCGTCAGACCTATCGTCAAGGCGCCACTGGCGGCAAACTGACCCAGACCGGGCAGATCGTCCTGCATCAAAGCGAGCGTCGCAGTAGAGGCTGGCAAGACATAACGGAACACATCACCGTAGGACTTGAACGTATTGCTTTTGGCCAGCGCCGGAGCTGCGCTGGCCAGGAGTCCCGCGAGGGCAAACCCAACCATGCGCAGTATCTGAGCGCCGATCATCATGCCGCAACCTTCATGGCCTGGGCGCGCATCTCCTGTACCTTCATATTTCCCAGGCGGCCCGCGCACGCCTTGTACCAGGCTGCGGTTTTAGGCCACGGCGAGATGTCGAAATTACTGCGCACCATGTATTCCATCACGCACGCCACATTGAGGTCGGCCAGCGTGAATTGCGATCCGCAAATGAATGGCGTGTCTTGCAACACAGCATCCAGCACACCAACAATGGGTTTGCCGCGCTCGGCCAGTTCGGCCAGCAATTTATGATCGCGCTCGTCTTCCTTTTTGAACAAAACTTCGCGCAGACGGCCATAGGCCACTGGCTCCAGTTCAGCCGCTGCCCACAATGTCCATTGCAGGCATTTTGCCTGGCCCTTTTCGTCGGCGGGCCACAATTTGCCTTTGCCATACTTTTGCGCGATGAAGGCATTGATCGCCAATGACTCAGCCATCACCACATCGCCATCGACAATCGATGGCATTTTCCCAGCCGGATTGATGGCTAAATACGCGGGCTGCTTATGCTCGCCCTTGCGAAAATCAAGTGACACTAATTCATAAGGTGCCGCGCATTCTTCGGCGGCCCAAATATTGCGTGAGGCGCGCGACATCACAGAACCATAGATTTTTAGCATACGGACGACTCCTCAGGTTTGGAATTAAGCTGCCATTTTCATGGCATTGACTTTTTGATTGGCCGGGCGAGCCAGGCATTCGCTCACCCACCTGTTCGCCGCAGGCCAAGGTGTGAGGTCGAACTTGGTGCGCGTCAGGTATTCGCACACCGCCGCCACGTTCAAATCAGCAATTGTGAACATCGCCCCGGCTAAATACGTTGAACGCTGAAGCGCAGCGTCGAGCGTATTCAACGGCCACTTGGTATGCTCGGCCAGTTCGTCGATGTTCTTTTGGTCACGCTCGTGCTCTTTTTTGAAATTGAACTCGATCAAGCGGCCAACGGCTGGCGGCTCCAGTTCAGTTGCCGCCCACAGCGTCCATTGAATGCACTTGGCGCGGGCGGCTTTGCCCTCGGGCCACAGTGTTCCGATGCCGTAATTGTGCGCAATATACAAATTCATACCCAAAGATTCGGTCATCACCACATCATCATCCACCAGTGCTGGCACTTTGCCTGCCGGATTGATGGTCAGATATTCCGCCATCTTGGTGTCCCCCTTCAGGTAATCAAACGGCACGTGCTTATAGGCAATGCCCAATTCTTCCAGCGCCCACAAGTTGCGCGAAGTGCGCGAGGCGGCTTTGCCGTACAGGGTGATCATTTGCTCGTCCCTTTTTTGTCACGACCACTATTCGTCTTATAGCGGGGGCGAGAAACAGTTTCCACCGGGGCGGTGATTCCCCAATCGCGGCCCCAACTCAAGCCGTCCAGCGTGTGATCGCGCGGTTTGTACTCGGCGCCAATCCAACCATCAAAGCCATGGGCATCAAGCAGGTTCATGATGTAACCCCAATTCAGCTCGCCCAAGCTATCGGGCTCATCACGATTGGGCGCACCCGCAATTTGAATGTGACCAATGATATCGAGGTTGTTCTCGATGAAGGCGGTAATGCCGCCCTCCAGCATCTGGGCATGGAAGATATCATACTGCAGCTTGACGTTCTTACTGGCCACCGCGCGCACAATCATGGCCGCTTGGCTGGGCGTTTGAACCATATAGTTTTCCATGTTGATGTTTTCTACCAACACTCGAATGCCTTCTTTTTGCAGCGTGCGCCCGGCATATTCCAGGTTCTTCACCAACACATCGACGGCATCGACCTGCTCATCCTCGGGCACCACACCGGCCAGAATGTGAACCTGCTTGCATTCGGTGTACTCGGCGTATTGCAACACGGTTTCCAGCGTGGCCTTGAACTCAGCTTCTCGCCCGCGCAACGATGCAAGCCCGCGCTCGCCGCTCTCAAAATCACCCGGTGGGGCGTTGAAGAGCACCAAGGGGATGTTCGACATGGCTACCACATCCCCGAAAGAACCCGCTTCCATCTCGTAGGGGAACATACATTCGGTGCCCGCAAAGCCGCACTTGGCCGCCAACGCAAAGCGCTCGGCGAACGGCACTTCGGTAAACAGCAATGATGTATTGGCGGCAAAACGGGGCATGGGCGCTTTATGGCCGATCCCAAGCCTCACGTCACCTGATCTCGATCAAATGATGTGCTTTTAACCCAAATGTTTGGCCATCAACTCTGCAATCCGCGCCGCCAGATCGGCAGCCACGTTGAGGCGTGCGTGGGTAAAGGGCTCGTGGCCAAACAGCGGGGGCGCGGCGGTGAAGGGCTTGGCCACGCCGCGCTCGTACAGTTCGCGGTGCAGGCGCGCGTGCTTGTCGCTGACCATCTCCTCGGGCGCATAGATATAGACACTGCCGGGGTTGGCGCAGGCTTCCGAGCACATCGACACCGAATCCCCCGTCACCACAATCGCATCGGCTAACGCCAAAAACCCACCGTAGGGATTTTCGGCCAAACTCTCTTTCTCCTGCCCCCATAAATACAGGTGGCTGGGCGCATCGATGGTGGCCTTCAACATGGCCTCGGCCTCGAACCCCGTGCGGCGCGAGGTGGCCAGCAAAATTGATCCGCCCAATGACTTGGCCATGGCATTAACGCGCGCGCACACTTCTTTGGCAAACATCGCAGAAAATGGCTGTTGGCGTGTGGCCCCACCGACGAACAGCGCTACATACGGGCGCGATAACGCAGCCAAGCGCGGCGCCCATATCGCGGCGTCAGCCTCAAATTTAGATTGTGAAAACCGATGCGGCGCACCGGTGATGCGCATGACATTGGGCAGGTCGCCATCAGGCCGCGTGCAATCATGACGCGGAATAGCGATGAGGCTAAAATCCTCCGCGCCCATGCTGCCGGGGTTCATGATTTGCACCAGATGCACCGGCTGGCCTGATACTTTTTTGATCCAGCGCGCAACAGGTGCGGTGCGCCGCCCTGCGGCAATTACCAGGTCGGGCCAAGGTGCTGTCAGGCCCGCGACACTTTCATCGGTGACGCCGATCAACGTCGATCCGCGCACAATGTTGGGCAACTTGCCCAGCGAGCTATAGCGAATATCTTTTTGGATAAACGGCTTGGCTAACGCCTCGGCCACGCCCAAAGCTTGCCCCGCATTGCCAGGCCGGTCGTCGGTCAGAACCCAAATGAGGGGGGATGAGTTGGTCATGCGCCGGACCATACACCACCACGCCCTCTAGGCCATCGCTTCACTTGTATTCGCCGCATCCCAGGCAGAAAGTCAAAGCGCTTGGCACACCACCTAGGGAGGAACCGCCATGACCATCACCACACCCTCGCGCCGTCACGCCCTGAGCACCTTGTCGCTCGCAGGGCTGGCCACCGGCATCGCCGCACCCGCAGAAGCCAACCCCACCAAACACCTGAACCTCGACGACCCGTGGGATAACCTGACTGCTTATCTGAAAGCGCGCAGCGATATTTCCGGCGCGATCTCGGTGTCGTGGACGCAAGGGTTTGTCTACAGCCACATCCCCGGCCAGCCCGCGCGCAAACTGATGATGGGCCAGGGTGTGAAGTGCACACGTTGCATCAAAGACGACAAAGGCTACGAGTTCCTGGAACGCGAGTGCGTGATTTTCTCCGATGCCGAGACCGGTGAGCCTTTGAAAACCTGGCGCAACCCGTTTACCGAGCGCATGGTGGATGTGTTCCATATCCAAAACGCATCAGCGGGCGGGCATATCGATGCTGTGGGCTCGCGAGGGCAACACCATAAGACGTATATGGAGCATGCCGGTGACGTGACGTTCTTCATCGACTTGTTTTATTCGTCGCCCTCAAAGTTGTCGGTGAAAGATTACCCCACCTATGCCGCCAGCGATGTTTACGAAGGCGCGGGCATTTATCACTTTCATGCCAAGCGCGCCGACCTGGACAATGCAAGCCTCATGTCAGCGCCCGTCACCACCTCGCATACGGGTGTGCGCCAATGGCTGCCATGGATGGAGATGGGCCAATGGGCGGGCGGCGTAGTGATGCCCAGCCGTGGAAAAAAACTTGCCAACGGCATTGCCGACTTGCCCAAGCACTTACGCGCCTGGATGGAAAAGAATTCGCCCGAGTTCCTGACTGCGCCGACCCTGGCCGACAAAGACAAGAAAAGATTCTTCTACGACCAGTTCAAAGATCACATTGATAAAAAGAGGAAGGGGATGGGGTGAGGGTTTTCATGCTCGCGTCATACTCGTGCTTGACGCCTAGTTTTTCTTAGCGACCAAAGGGAGTTTAGAAAAACTGGCGCACAGACAGAAGTATCCAGAGTTACATACACGAATGGTTCAATATGCCGAGCCGCACATGACGACAAAACCAAAGACCAACAAACTTAAACCCATCCCGCACTTTAAATCAGAAAAGGCCGAGCGGTCGTAAGACGCGCGCCATACCGCTCCGGTATAATTTTCTGCTAGCGCAAAGCCACTACCACTCTTAGCTTTCAGTCATTGTACCCGCTGATACGTTGGCAGGCATTTGCGTGTGCACATAATGTCGCCGTATCGGCAGCGCAGACAGAAACGCGTAAAATTTGGCGCAAGGAGGTTTGGCATGACTCTCAATTTTAGTTTTTACCCACGGCTCTCGGTCTACGTCTCCTCTCGCATTACGCGCAGCTTCGGCGAGCGGGTGGCCTATGGAAATACCCAAAAAGCGAATGTTATCAAAACTCTACCTGATAATTGCCTGATATCAAAAAATGGTCTTTGGGAAAATCAAGGACTTACGGGCGTTTTCCACCAAACTCACCTTTTCTTTTTGAATTAACAGGCGTGTTATTTGCAGGGCCGAGCACACATTCTCCGCTTCACGTTTTCGACCGTTGGTTTAAACCTCACTAATTGTTTCGGTTTTGTTCGTCCATAAAGGTTTGCTACACTATGACCCCCCCGCCCGCAACCATCGACCCTTCTCGCAGCCCCCGTCAACTCGCTACCGGGCGCACGGTGGCTGAGATTTTGCTGACCATCAAAGCCGTCAACTTCCGCCCCGAGGATCCCTACAAACTGACGGCAGGGTGGGCCAGCCCGGTGTACATCGACTGCCGCAAGTTGATTTCGTTCTTACCTGAGCGCCGCACGGCCATGGACCTCGCGCGCGTGGAGTTGGAGGAGAACGTGGGCCGCGCCAACATCGACAGTGTTGCGGGCGGCGAGACGGCGGGCATTCCCTACGCCGCCTGGATATCCGACGCCCTGTCGGTGCCCATGCAGTATGTGCGCAAAAAGCCCAAGGGCTTTGGCCGCAACGCGCAAATTGAGGGCGACTTCAAAGAAGGCCAACGTATTGTGCTGGTGGAAGATTTAGCCAGCGACGGCGGCTCGAAGTTGGTGTTCGCCAAAGCGCTGCGCGATGCGGGTGCAATTTGTGAGCATGTGTTTGTGGTGTTCTTCTACGGCGCGTTTCCGGGGGCCTTGGAAACACTGGCCGCCGAGGGGCTGACACTGCACTACTTGTGCACCTGGCGCGATGTGCTGGCGGTGGCCGAGGAACGCAAATCATTTTCACCCGCCGCCATTGCCGGCGTGAAAGACTTTCTGGCTGACCCCGTAGGCTGGAGCGTGAAGCACGGAGGCAAGGGCGCGTGAGCTGGAAAAGTGGGAACCGGTTTTCCGATCAGGTCATGCGCGAGATAAAAAGACGCGTGAGGCTTACGCCGTCGTCGCGGGCAGCGTGACGCGGGCACGCAAGCCACCTTCAACTCGGTTGATGAGTTCAATATCGCCGCCCATGCTGCGAATGGCGTTGCGGGTGATGGTCAGACCCAACCCTGTCCCGCCCGTCTCGCGCGAGCGCGATGTTTCCAGCCGCACGAAGGGCGCGAACACACGCTCTTTGTCGGCGGCAGCGATGCCGGGGCCATCGTCGTCGACGATGATCTCGATGGTGTCGATACCGAGGGTGAATGAGATGCGCGCGCGCTTGCCGTACTTGATGGCGTTGTCGACCAGGTTGCCGATCGAGCGTTTCAGCGCCAGCGGGCGGGCGAGGAGATCAGCCGAGTCTGGGCCGGTATAGGTCACATCGTGTCCGGCGGCGCGGTCATCCTCGGCGATGGTGGCCAGCAACCCGGCCACGTCAACAATCGTCGTCGGTTTATTGGCGGCATCGTCGCGCGCAAACGCCAAAGTGGCGGCGATCATCGCCTCCATTTCGTCGAGGTCATTCAGCATTTTGCCGCGCTGGTCGTCGTCGTCGACAAACTCGGCGCGAAGCTTCATGCGCGTGATGGGCGTGCGCAGATCATGACTAATGGCCGCGAGTATTTGGGTGCGGTCTTGAATAAAACGCTTCAGGCGCATTTGCATGGTGTTGAAGGCGCGTGCGGCACGGCGCACTTCGCCGGGGCCTTTCTCGTCTAACGGGTCGGCGTTGACGTCCACGCCCAGCCGCTCAGCCGCACTGGCAAATAATCGTAATGGTTTTGTGGCACGATTGACGCCCCACAACGCAACCACCGCAATGATAAGTGACAAGATACTGAGAAAGATAATGGGCTGAGCGCGCGATGGGCTTTCATCCACCGCCAGCGAAATGCGCGCGTTGAACCAGCTCATATCACCCACCCGCACCGAAACGCGGATAATCGCCTCACCGCCCGGAAGAGCTAGGGCTGGGCTATTCATAAAGCGTTCCATGCGTTGCTCGCGGCGTTCCTCGCGGCTCAACAGGCCTTCGGGTGGTTGTGCAGCATCGTCGCGGGCCACGTCGTCTTCACCGCGCATGTGCTCGCGGATTTGTTCATCAGACGGAAAGGCTGCCGTTGGGTCGATGCCGCGATCAATGCGGCTGTCGACATGTATCTCGGTGCCGGGCGGGAACTCGCGCTTGAGCCGGCGCAGGGCAACGCGACTTGGGAACTGATCATCCGATTGCTGCACGATGGGCCGGCGCGTGACGGCCATGGCCATGGCGGGCGAATTCATGCGCCGGATAATCAGCGCCCGCTCTGGGGCATCGACGCGCTCGACCAAGCGGCGCACCGCAAGCACCTGATCGGCCGCTTGGCTCACCGAGGCCGCCACCGCAGCTTCCTCACGGAAGACAAAGTAGAACACCAGCGAGGCCGTATTAAGCGCAATGACAACGAGCATCACCACTGCGATGATAAACGTCGCTAAGTTGTCGATGCGCAGCCGCTGCACCCAGCGCAGCGGATCGCGCCATACGGCGGCTTGATCGGGCGCCTCAGTATTGATTATTGTTTCAGCCACGGATGACCTCGGGCGTAAACATGTAGCCATCGCCACGCACGGTTTTAATCAGGTTGGGGATTTTGGCCGCGGGCTCGATCTTCTTGCGCAGGCGACCCACTTGCACATCAATGGCGCGGTCGAAGGGAATGGCAGCACGGCCGCGCGCCATGTCGAGTAACTGATCGCGGTTCAGTACGCGGCGGGGGTGCTCGACAAATGCCACCAGCAATTCGTACTCGCCTGCTGTCAGAAAAATCGCCTCGCCATCTTTGCGCAGCGTACGCGTAGCGGTCTCCAACTCGAAATCCTCGAACCGGACGATCTCGCCACTGTCTTCTGTGATCGGCATACTGGGTGCCAGCGATGCCGCAGTGGTGCGCCGGAGCACCGCCTTAATGCGCGCCGTCAGTTCGCGCGGATTGAACGGCTTGGGGATGTAATCGTCTGCGCCGACCTCAAGCCCGACAATGCGGTCCACATCCTCGCCCATAGCGGTGAGCATAATAATCGGGATGTCCGACTCGGCGCGCACTTGGCTGCATAGCGTCAGGCCATTATCACCCGGCATCATCAGGTCGAGCACAATGAGATCAATTTTCCAATCCTTCAGCGCCTGATGCATGTCGCGACCATCCTTGGCGGTGGTCACACGAAAATCATGCTTGGCCAGGAACCGGCTGAGAAGGTCGCGAATCTCGGTGTCGTCGTCGACAATGAGAATGTGCGGTTTGGGGCTTTCGGTGGCGGTGGTCATGAAGGTCAATTTATCTGTGAAAATCAGGAACTTCCACGATTTCCGGCAACCAGTTGTAACCCCAGCTGCCAGGGTTACAAGCCGTTACACTTTAATATGCTTTTCATACGCGATGTGACATCGCGCTGTTACAAGATGGGCTCATAAACGTCTCCACAAGCCGAGCGGAACCCCGAGCGGCCCCACATAAGGAGAAACGAACATGGACATCTTTTTCAACGCAATTATCGGCTTGATGGGCATCAGCACCGCATGGATGGGCTTAAGCTCGATCTTGCCGAAATAAGTTAACCTGAACCAACCCGAACACCTTCACACCCCCAACCGGAGTCACCCCCCATGACCCTTCACTATCGCTTGATACGCAGTTCGTCGCTTGCTGTCTTTCTTGGCTTGGGTGTGCTGGCCCCAAGCTTTGCCTTCGCCGAAGCTCCGGGCGGCATGGGCGGCGAAGACATGCGAGGGGGGCGCGGCATGGAACGCATGGCCGAGCGCATGAAAGAGCGCTGCGAGAAATTCGAAGCGCGGTTGGCCAACATGGACAAGAAGCTAACCACTGACCAAGTGCGCGACATCGTCGCGGGGCACTTAGCGCAGGCGGACAACCCCAACATCAAAGTCGGCAAAGTGCAGGCCAAGGGCGATGGCGTGGTGGGCGTCGAGATCGTCACCAAAGACGGCGCGCTGGTGAACACGCGCGAGATCTCGACCAAAACCGGACTGTCCGTAGAAGCAGCACGGCGCTGCGACAAGCTTGAAGAGCGTAACGAAAAAGCCAGTCAACGTCGCGAAGACCGTGGCCCCGGTCGTATGGGTCGCGGAGCCGGTGGTCGCGGAGGTTCTGGCGGCGAAGCCATGGCGCTGTTTGGCGCTGGCCCAGGACGCGACCTCAATCTCGGCGCTGATCAAGTAAAGAAATTAGCTGAAGCGCGCCTGATCATGAACGGCAACCCGAGCTTGAAAGTCGGCGCGGTGAAGGAAAAAGACAAAGACACCTACACGGTCGATATCGTTGCCGCCAATAACTCACTTGTTGTGCAGCGCGACGTCGACAAACACACCGGCCGCACAGAAAGAAACTAAAGCGCGCAACTCACGCCAACACCAATTGGTCGAGTCTCACGAACAGACCCCCAGTTTAGTTCGCGCCCTCGCTCTCGACCGACCCCAGCCCCGGCGGCGCCCCCCAGCCCCGCCGGGGCATTTTTATGTCGATGACTTGAGGCCAACGCGCCATCGCCTAGAGTCACCTCATCTGCCAAATATCGTAAAGGACCACCGCCATGAAAAAGCCCGTTGCCCTGATGATCGCCGTTGCAATGTCGGTTTTCAGCTTCACCGCCTTCGCCGCCGAGACCGTGCTGGTGTTTGGCGGCAATCGCGCAACGGGCCTGGAAACCGTCAAAGCCTTGGTGGCAAAGAAAGACAAAGTCACCGTTGTGGTACGCCCATCAGCGGAAGTCACTGATTTGAAAGCCTTGGGTGTGACCATGATCACGGGTGATGTGCTGCAGCCCGCTGATGTGCAAAAGGCATTCGCGACGGCCAAGTTTACGGTGGTGGTCAGTGCGCTTGGCACTCTGCGCGGCCAACCCAGTATCGATTTCGTGGGGATTAAAAACATTACCGATGCAGCAAAGGCTGCGGGCGTGAAACGTATGGTGATTGTGACCGCGATTGGCGTGGGCGATTCCAACGCCATGATGCCCGAAGCGCTGAAGAAGATGTTACAGCCCGTCATGATCGAAAAGTGCAAAGGCGAGGACTACTTGGTGAACTCGGGCCTTGATTACACCATCATCCGCCCCGGCGGCTTGAAGAATGGCCCGGCCACGGGCAAGACTTCGTTGACCGCCGACCACACCGCTCACTCCGACATCAACCGCGAAGAGTTAGGCAAACTTGTTGCCAGCAGCGTGACTGACAAAGCGATGTTCAGAAAGATCATGCACGCGGTGGACCCAACGCTTCCATCAGCCGAGATGAAATAGAATCACGAGCTGCTTGAGCCTGTTCCGCCTGTTAATGTCGAAAATTAACAGGCATACCGCTGCGGTATATACCGCAGCGGTATGATCCGGTCGCTCATTGTCGCGCAAAAATTGTTTCACGTGCAACAATGGAGTGATACGAGCAGACGGTTCAGGGCTGAAAGTCATGAACCGTACTTGCGAATTCCAGACATCCCCCGGAGGGTCGAGCCACAAACCACGCGAAGGGAGAGGGCAGGGTGAGGGGTTAGTTGTTTTAACGATGCCTGCAGAATGGTGCGTTTGTCAGAGCGGCGAGTTCGTGGCCCCCTCACCCAGCTTTGCGTAAATTCGGCTACTCCTCCCTAACGCGACGCATCCCTCTCCCCCGCTCGCTTCGCTCCGGGGGCGAGGAATAATAAATTGTTTGATTTGTGTCGGGAGCGGGCACGAAACTGGGCGAAGAGCCTTGAGTTTCTACTCTGAGCTCTAAACTATCCTGGGAGCGTCGCTACACCATGACCAGCGCCAAGACTGATATGAGTTTTCCAAAGTTGTTATCGCCCATACGCATAGGGCCGATCACCTTACGCCACCGCGCCGTCATGAGCGGCCACGGCATGGCCCTGGGCAACGGCGAGGTCGGAATCAGTGATCGATTTCAGGCCTACCTGATGGCGCGCGCCAAGGGCGGTGCGGCCATGGTGGGCAGCGAGTCCGCGCCCGTCCATGCCAGCACCTCAAGCCGCAGCCTCGGCATCCATTTGTATAGCGATGAGGTGATTCCAAGTTTGCGCCGCTCGGCTGAGGAGATCCGCGCCGCAGGGTCACGACTGGCAATCACACTTTGGCATGGCGGACATAAAGATAGTTTTATTCGCGGCGGTGTGGCACTTGCCCCCTCGCCTGTTCCGAACTTAGCAGGTGAAGTGCCCAAGCAAATGACAGGTCGCGAAATTCGCGAGCTGATTACAGCCTATGGGCAAGCAGCGCGACGGTGCCGCGATGCGGGGCTTGATGCCATCGAAGTCCAGACGTCTACAGACTATTTATTGGGCTCGTTTTTGTCGCCTGTTCTTAACCGCCGCACCGATGACTATGGCGGTTCGTTCGAAAACCGCATTCGGTTTATTCGACAGATCATGGATTCCATCCGCGATAATGTCGGAAGCTCGATTGCCGTGGGTGTGCGCACGTCAGCGCGCCATCACATCCCCGGATCACCCATCGACTATGGCTTGGATGAATCGGTGGCGAGCATGAAGGCGCTAGCTGATGCGGGATTAGTCGATTACGTTAGCGTGATGACGGGCTCGGGTTGGTCGCCCCCTGAGTCTTCATCCATCGCGCACATGGCACAAACCCGCGTTCAGCTTCGCGAAGAAGGTAAAGCCTTCAAACAGGCCATCAAGGTCCCCGTTGTTATCGCCGGGCGTATTCGCTCAGCCGAAGAAGCCGAGCAGGTCATAGCCGAAGGCTCGGCTGACATTGTCGCCATGGCGCGGACATGGATTGCCGACCCTGAGTGGGGCACAAAAGTTGAAAGCGGCAATGCGCATCGCATTCGCCCCTGCATGTCGTGTAACCAAGCGTGTGTCGGCTTTGTGTTCCGGGGCATTCCCGGCTCATGCGTGATTAATCCCGTTGCAGGGCGCGAGCATGATATCGGCGATGTTGGCCTGAGCGCGCGGCCACAAACTGTTGCTGTGATTGGTGGAGGCCCAGCAGGCATGGAAGCGGCCCGCGTGTTGGCCTTGCGCGGCCATCGTGTGTCGATTTACGAAAAACAATCGTCGTTGGGCGGTGATTTTCGCCTTGCCGTGCAGGCCCCGCACCGTGCAGAAATGAAACCCGCATTGGCGTGGTGGCAAGGCGAACTTGAACACCTGCAAGTACGTATCTTCCTGAACCACAATGTCACCGATGCCAAAAACATCGAAGCCGAGACGGTGATTTGGGCCACCGGTGCCACGCCCGGCCCGACGGCGGTGTGGCGGTTGCGCCCCTATTTGTTCGACGGCATTCCGGGAACAGCCAACCTGCCCCATGGTCGTGATGTGTTGGCTGGCCGTGTGCAGGTGTCTGGCGCGGTGCTTGTGATTGAGGAAGAAGGCGGCTGGCCCACCGTGTCGCTGGTGGAAACGCTTGCAGCAGACCCAAAGGTAACGCACGTGACGGTGACGACGCCCGAGCGGGCGCTGGGCGATACCGCGCTGACGCTGACCTGGGAAATTAAAACCCTCAACGTGCGACTGCGTCAAAATAAAATCACAGTTCTGACGGAGACATTAGTAAAGGCAGTCAAAGACGGCGGTGCCATTTTGGCGAGCGAGCAAAAGCTTGGTCCCTTCGATGCGATCATCCTCAATACGGGGACAGCCGCTGATAACTTCCCCGATGGCGTCTTGGCTGTTGGCGATTGTGTTGCCCCACGCGGCATTTGGGCCGCCACATCCGACGCCGCAAAATTAGCCCGCACGATTTAGAAATAAGAACTGAACATGACAGCAATGAGCCATAAACCCAGAGGACGCACATAAGACTCGGTCATAAAGTCGTACTGATTAGAGGCAGTTCATCAGGCATTGGTCGAGGTATGGCTATCGCCTTTGCACGCGAGGGGTCTGAAAGGGCGGGTGAGGGCGAGTTCGTTTTGGGTTATTGAGCCAAGTCTTCTCTTAAAAAACAAAGCCCCCTCACCCCGCCCCTCTCCCAAAAGAGAGGGAGTAGAAAGAAATATTTCTATGATACATTGGGCTATGCCCTCACTTCTTTGCCGACGCACCCTTCTCTCAACCGCCGCAGCACTGGCCGCAGCCCCGGCCCATGCCGCCACCGAAGTGGCCGTAGGTGCCTATGTGATTCCCGGTTCACCCGGTGCCAAATTATTCACGGACTATGCTGAGCGCTTAAAAACAAAATCCAACGGCGCGCTGGCCCCGAACATGTTGATCCACGGCGAAGGCGGTTCAGAAGAACAAGTGCTCACCGCGTTGCGTCGTGGGCGCATACAGGTGGCGTCCTTGTCCACGTTGGTGTTGTCGAGCGTCATGCCCGAAGTGGGCGTTCTGACTATCCCGTTTTTGTTCGACAGCGTGGATGAAGTGGATTTCATCATCGACAACTTCATCATTCCGCGTGTCAACCAACTGGCCGCCGACAAAGGCCTGGTGGCCCTGCGGTGGTTAGAATTGGGGCCACAAAATATATTTGCACGCAAACCCATCCTCACCCCCGCAGATATCAAGAGCGTACGCATACGCACCACGCAAGATATCGCCACCAAGTTGTTCTTAGAAGTCGCCCAAGCCGATGTGATTTATTTGCCCAGCCCGGATGTGATTTCGTCATTGCAAACCGGGCTGCTGGATGGCGGTGTGACGCCCACCATCGCCTATGCCGAAACGGGATTGGTGCGTGATGCGCCCCACTATTCACTGATCGGATTTTGCCAAATTGGGAATTTGATTCTGGCCAACAAAAAGTGGCTCGAGAGCTTGCCGACCGATCACGCGCAAATCGTGACGGACTCGTTTGCCAGCAACCTTGAAATCCGCACCCTCATTCGTGGCGCAGCGGCAGCAGGCTTGACGCGGCAAATTGAACTGGGCTTTACGGCTTATGAACTCACGCCTGTTCAACGCGCGGCCTGGAAAGCCGTGGCCGTGGGCATCAACAAAAAAGTCATCGCCGAGCAAGGCGGGCAATCGCAAAGCCTGTTCGATGCGTTGCAAGCCGGCAAACGAGCGTTTGCGGCTCAACCAGCAAAGTAGATAAAACTAGTTGCCATCATCAGCCGTGCCTCCTGCGAAGCGTTGCCCCTCGAACATAAACGCAGTCGAGAAAAATAGTACGTTGAGCACCATGCGCGAATTGGCGTGCCAGTAGGCGCGAAACGCCGTGTTATCGGCAAACAACACCACACTACCTTTGCCGCTTTGCTCGGTAATCACCGCAGCCGTGCCTAGCAGTTTTTTCAAATTCTCGGGCGACACATAGCCCGCCAATTTCCCGCCGTTCGCTTACGCCACAACGGTTGCAAATTGATTTTCCGAACGCCCCAAAATCACGCGGGTTTCGCGGAACATGGCAATGTCCGTCGAGCGATAACCAAATCCCAGCGGATGGGCCAAATCGAGTTGGCTCGCAAAAATTGCCCCGCGCACTTTGTCGGCGGCTTCGGTCACTTATTTTTGCGCATAACTGAGGCGCGGCGGCGGATTTTTGTTGTCACCTTTCTTGTCTTTGGGCGGCGGCGCGTCCAAGCCACTATCGATCCGATCATCAATAATTTCCGTGGCCACGAAGTTGTTTTTGACCATCCATAATGAGCCGCGTTTGGTGCCAATCAGCGTGCCGCCCGCCTTCACCCATGTATCGAGTGACTTCGCCATATCTTCTCCCAAACTGGCGTAATTGCCATCGGGCAATATGATATGTGTGTAGCGCGCCAGATCAGCGGTACGAAGCGTGCCCATGTCACGCAAGATCGTGGCTATTTCGGCGGTTTGATCAAGCAGATACTAAAGCTCGCCCGCGTCGTACTGACGGATCGGCTCGACGGTCACAATCAGCGGCTTGGGCGCTCACAACGGCACCACGAAGTTACTTCCAATATCGGACCCGGCTCGCGTGCTGCCACTGCTGATCGCCTCAATTGCAATGCCATCCTCGGCGGTGCGGCCAGCATGCGTTGTGTTCGCGGTGCTGATCGTCGGCGACCGGAACCTTCGATGCACGCAGATTCATCTATTGTACGCCGCGCCCTGCGCCATCGGGGTTCAGCAGCGGCATGACCACCACAATACTTTCACGACGCACGGCTTGTGCCTTCTCGCTCATGGCGGCTGTCAGGTGGTATGGTCAGCAAAGATGCATCGAGCAAGCTGACTTAATCGGGATGAACGCCAAGGCTGAGCCACGTCACTACCGGCATGACGTCGTCAATCGGGGCCTTGACGGCAGGGTTGCTGAGCGTGAGGTGTTTGGTTCGGATCGCATCGAGCTTGGCGTGGTTTTCAGCCGAGGTAATCGTGACCGCTACTATAGGGCGATGTTCGTGGGTATAACCGACGATCTCGGTGCTGACGCGGTCCCAGGCCGCACCCAGCATCTGCGCTTAAGCTGCTATCAAATCGGGCCGCGCCAAATGTAGGACCACCTCGTAACCCAACGCCACTTCGGGTGTGGGGATCTTTGGATCATAGGTCTCGTCGGCCGGAAGGTAGTCCGAGAGGGGCGCTGCTTGTGCTGCGGCTGCCCAAACCATCGGCACAACAAAAAGTGTCGTCCAAATCCGACTGAACATGATCAATTTCCCCCGTCTCACTGAGCCAGACCATAATCGCAAGTCTTAATCTCCCCTAGCGAGAAGGGCTAAGAATGATAATTCGGCACTTTCAATATTGGTTAACGCCTGAAGAGTGTTGCCCCGGCGCCACATCCGCGAAGAAAAATCAAGATTGCCCATAGTTAAAAAGCTGTCTGAGCATTGCAAAAAAGGCATTTGTTGATAGCTTCTCTTACCAATGTGATGCCGCTCGACTATTTTCAAGGTCGAAGTAGTCACTGTTTTTGGCGGGCAAGTGCTCGAACATATTTTTAAGGAGGCTCTACGTGAAGAATTTCAAATCGTCGCTTTTTCTTTCTGTAAGCTCGCTGATGATGTTTTCGGCAGTCGCCGAAGCTCAGGTCGAGGAAATCATTGTGACGGCCCGTCAGCGCTCTGAAACGCTGAAAGATGTGCCCGCCTCGATCACCGCCATCACCTCAGAGACTATTGCCAACGCTGGCATCGTGCGCGCTGAAGATTTCGTTGCGCTAACGCCGGGCGTGACCATGGTCAACACCGCTGAAGTCGGTGACACGCAAGTCAACATCCGCGGCATCAACGGTGCGCGCGACGCCGAAAACAGCTTCGGCCTGATCATTGATGGCATTTTGACCACGAACCCCGCCGCCTTTAACCGCGAGTATTCAGACCTCAGCCAGATCGAAATTTTGAAAGGCCCCCAAGGCGCGCTGTATGGACGTAACGCCGCTGCCGGTGCCATAATTGTCACCACCCGCAAGCCCACCGACAGGCAAGAGTCGATCATTAAAGGCACGGTTGCTGATAACAAAAGCTATGCCACGATGGTTGCCTCCAGCGGCCCGGTGAACGACAAAGTGTTCTACAAGCTGCAAGGCGATTGGCGCACCACCGACGGCTTCTTCAAGAATACGTTCTTGAACAAGAAAGCCGTTGACGACTACGAAGGTTACAACATTGCAGGTCGTTTGGTATTTGAACCCAGCGATGAAACCAGTATTGATTTGAAAGCCCGCTGGGGCCAAGTCGACGCCGCCTCCATCAGCTTCAACGCGGCGTTCCATTTGCCTGGCTTTGCGGCCTTCTTGGGCAACCCGGACCTGAACGAGAACGTCAACAAGCATAAGTTCTCGTTCGTTAACAACATTGACCCTGAGAACGACCAAGACACCTTGGAACTCTCGGCCAAGATCGATCAAGAGTACTCTGCGGGCACGCTGACTGCCTGGGCACTCTACAGCAACATTAAGAATGATTTAACAGCCGATGGCACTTCGGGTGCCTTTGGCTTCTTCAACCAAGACCCCGCCTGCCGTGCCTCGGTCACGCAACTGACAGCGCAACGCTTCCGTCTGCCCTCGCCGCAATTCCTGGCCCCCACGCCAGAAGCTTCGTTCCTGGGCCCCTATACGCCAACAGCATGCGATGGCACGCAGTTCCAAGTGCGTAACCAAAAAGACATCAGCGCGGAAATCCGCTTCGCGTCATCGTCCGACCAAGACCTGCGCTGGATCATCGGCGCTTACGGCCTGCACATTGATCGCGAAGTTGGCGTCAACCTTGGCATCGACCGCGGCCGCGGCGTCACCGAGAAGTTGTTCTTGCCGCGCGGTGATGTGAATGCGACCGAATCCTTGGTGCACGACAACTTCAAGAGCGACGTCTATGCCGCTTTCGGATCAGTCGCGTATGACATCCAGGAAAATACCGAATTCTCGATCGCGTTGCGTTATGACCGTGAAGAACGCAAGGTTCGCAACCTGGTGCCCGCAACGGCGCGCACACAGTTTGTTGATTTCACGAACGACGGCATCTCAGGCGGCAATGCGTTCTTGAACCCGGCGCTGGACCCAACGATCAATCCTCGCGGCGTGCAAGCCGTGAAGAAGAACACTTTTGACCAGTTGGAACCCAAAATCAGCTTGAGCTTCCAGCCGAGCGAAGAAGTCACCTTGTACGCCAACTGGGGCATTGGATTTAAGGCCGGTGGCTTTAACAACCAAGGCTCGAATGCGACAGTCAATGTGTTCTTCAATCGTGCGCCGACCAACGCGGCCCTGATCATCAACGATGATTTCCGCGAAGAAACATCATCGGCCTTTGAAGTGGGCTTCAAGTCCGAGTTTCTGGATCGTCGCGTCAACTTAACCGGCGCGGCCTACCACAACACCATCGATGACATGCAGTTCTTCGAATTCTTGGTGGGCCCCTTCGGCCTGCTGCGCGTCGTCAACAACATCGACAAAGTCCGCATCTACGGCGCTGAATTGGCCTTGAGTGCCCAAATCACTGACGAATTGTCGGTCTATGCCGGTGGTAACGCGCTTGATAGCAAGATCAAGAAGATGGTCTCACGCCCCTACACGGCAGGCAACAAATCGCCCTACACGGCCGATTACACCCTGAACTTTGGCACGCAGTTAGATGCGCCGATCACCGACGCCTTCAACCTGCTGGCCCGCGCGGACTTCAGCATCATCGGACCTACTTGGTTCCATGTCGTGCAATGCCAAAGCCGCCCGACTTTGTTTGGTGCACCCAGCGATGGTTGCGGTCAACGTCGCAATGCCTACACCACCGTGGACTTGCGAGTTGGTATCCAAAGCGACGCGTGGTCAATTACGGCCTTTGCGAAGAACTTGGCCAACAGCAAGCACTTAGCTGAAGTCATCCCAGCACCCGAGTTCGGCGGCTCGTTCATCCATCCGGCGGCTCGCCGTTTGGTGGGTGTTGACGCCTCGATTAAATTCTAAGACCCCGCGGCTCACCCGTCGCGAAAACTCCAGCGGCGCCGACATGTTCGGCGCCGCTTTTGTTTGCGCCGCTGACATCCCTATCTATGATAAAGCATCATCCCAGAGGAACACATGCACGACACAGATTATTCACGCCGCGACCTCATAGGGGGCTTTAGCGTGACCGCGATGATGCTGGGAAGTTTGTCAGCATCGGGCACCGCGCACGCGGCGCTTGGAAACGCGCCAGGCTTGCCAGACCTGAGCGATCCGTTGGTTAACCTTCACAGCTTTATGAAACTGCACGGCAGCCTGGAGGAAATTGACAGCCCATGGTGGTACACCGGGATCATCTACGGTCAGCAGGAAAAGCAGGCGCCCAAAGCGCTGTTCAGATTTGAAGGTTGCGAAATCAATCGCTACCGCGCCAATCCCAACGGCGACGGATACATCCAAAGCGGACGCACACTGACATTCTTCCGCGATCTCGAATCAGAAAAGATGATCGAGACCTGGGCGAACCCCTATACAGGGAAAGTTCTCGTACCGAAGTCGAACACGCTCGGCGGCGATGATAATTTCCTGCTCTCGACCAACGGTCTTCGATTCAAAAGCCAACTGAGTAAAATTCCCGATAAGACGCTGAAGCTGAATTGGTATGCCATGGGCGATATGATCTGGATGATCAAAGATCGCGGCCTGGCCGAAATGCCCCAGCCCTGGCTGGAGTGCTCATCGACATTCGGCTGGGTGAAAGAAATCGCTGATCCCAAAATCAAACGCGCTGAGTCGTGGTTTTCATCAACCTATATCGCACCGTGGTTGCCGTGGATGGAGATGAAAGATGTCCCCGGCCACATGGTCTGGCATGCCGCTGGACGCAAACTAAAATCCGTCAATGACTTGCCGCCTAAATATCTGGCCCGTGCGCGCAAGGAAGCCCCCCAGCAGCTGGATGCCACGCCGAGGAAATGACCACAACAACCTCTCCTTTGGGAGAGGTCGAGCGAAGCGAGGGTGAGGGTGTGTCGTTAATAAGAATCGAATTTCGAACGCGACCATAGAAAACAAGACGCCATCACCCCGGCCCCCTCCCAAGGGAGAGGGACAATCCCTATGAGCATTATTTCGGCGTACCCATAGCCCGCATCACCGCATTGGCAATGACCCCGATTCGGGTTGAGTTAAATGACGGGCCGTCGGTTGAACCATGGCCGCGCGATTTCAAGCTGGCCAGCGAGGCGATATAATGTCGCCTCATCGCCGACGCGACCCGGAAACATCACACCGATCGCTAATCCATCGGGCGACCAATATAACGGTATCGACATGGCCGGTTGGCCACAAATATTGGCCAGCGCCGTAAACGCTCCGAAGCTGAACACTTCGCGCACATAGTCGTTGAAGTTGGCAGGTGACAAGCTGAGCAGGCCCAGTTTCATTGGCGGCTTGGCCAGCGTGGGTGAGAGAATAACATCATAGGTTTGTTGGAATTCGGCTATGGCGCGCCCCGCTTGGTCGAAAGCTGCGCGCGCTGTCGCATAGGCTAAGCCTGACACCTTCTTGCCTTCCTGATAGAAATACCACGTCACCGGTTCCACATCGTTTTCCGTCACAGCTCGGCCAAGGCGTGTAGCGCGGGCATCAAGTGCTGCTGTCGTCGACACGTTTAAGGTCGCAAGCATGCCAGCGTTAATAGCTGTATAGTCGATGGTTGGCTGCTGCTCCTCGACAATATAGCCAATGTCTTGGCACCTCTTGGCCGCATCACGAACGGCAGCAATGCAAACGGGATCAACCGACGAACCCGATGTTGGCGACAACATTAACGCAATGCGCAACTTACCCGGATCGGCACCGAATTCTTTAAAAAACGCCCGCGCGGGCGCAATCGCTGCATAGGGGTCGCCCACGTCTGCCCCCGCCGCCGCATCCAGCAAGGCGGCGTTATCGCGCACACTGCGCGTCACGGCGTGAACAGTGCTGAGCCCGTTCCAACCTAACAACCGCGCCGGGCCCCAGGGCACGCGTGCGTGCGTAGGCTTCATCCCAAACACACCACAACACGATGCAGGCGTGCGAATGGAGCCTGCGCCATCGCTGGCATTGGCCATGGGCACAATGCTGGCCGCCACCGTAGCCGCTGCCCCACCCGATGATCCACCGACGGTGGGTTCTAAGTTCCAGGGGTTTTTGGTCTGGCCGTGGGGAACAGATTCCGTCGTGCCCGTCAGGCCCAATTCCGGCGTGGTTATTTTGCCGAAGATCACAAGGCCTGAATTTTTGTAGCGCGCGACCAATGTGCTATCGGCTTTGGCGAGGTCATCTTGGAAGAACGCACTACCCGAGCCCGTCACGGTGCCTGCAAGATTCACGCTGAGGTCTTTCAGCAGAAACGGCATGCCGGTGAATGCACCCTTCGGTAAGCCATCGGCGATTTGCTTGCGGCCGTGGTCGTAAAGTTTAGCGGCGATACAATTGACTTTTGTATTGGTCGCCTCAAGGCGCTCGATGGCGGCCTCCAGCAATTCGCGCGGTGTGGCATCGCCTCTGGTCACGAGTTCTGCGAGGCCAAGACCGTCATAGGCAAGATATTGATCGACTGGCATCTTTCCCTTCGGCGCAGCAGCGTGTGCGGCGCGCGAGAAAGGCAACACCGCCAGCCCCGCCGCCGTGCCTATGGCACGGCGCCGATTGAACGGCTCGGCCATCAATAACACCTCCCGCTGCCGCACACAGGGAAGGGAGTATAGCGAAACACGTTCGATTTGGCGCGGCAATAGAATGAATATGCTGGACTCTGCCCGAGTATTCGAACCAAAATTCCTTCTTGGTAATGGAGATAAAAAATGAATCTCATTCTTCGCGCAATAATCCTCGTCGGGTTAGCCACGCTGTCGGGGCAGGTTTTTGCCCAGGGGCAAGATACAACGCCCACCGAACGCGACATCATGGTATTGGCGGAAATGCTGCCCGGTGTTTACGACAGTGAAGAGCAGGTTTATTTCGAGAACCGTACCAATGTGCGCAAAGAAGCGCGCAACGTGCGGATGAACTCGAAGATTGTGAAAGTCGACCTGCCGGCCTTTGGCAAGTATGTGTTCTATGTGCAAGACAGCATTGAGAACAAACTCGACGAACCCAATCGCGTGCGTCTGTACACCCTCAGCGCCGACAACAAAGAAAAAGTCGTGCGTATGCGGATGTATTACCTCGATAGCGCCGAGGGCAAGGCTAAGAAAAAATACTGGAACGCCAACCTCAACCCCACTGTTTTGAATGACCTGACGCCTACGACAGCGCGTTTTACCGAAGGCTGCGATGTGCTGTGGCGGCGCGAAGCGGGGCAGTTTCATGGCGCGATCAAACCTGGCGCTTGCATCTGGTCGCGCAAAGGCGAGAAAACTAAACGCGTCGCCGATTACCAAGCGCAATTAACAAACAATGCATTGTGGGTGCGTGAACTGACGTTCGACACCAAAGGCAAACAGATCGCGGGCAACCCTGACGGCGTTTTTCACAAGATGAATCGCGCGCGCGACTTCATGTGCCAAGCCGATATTCCCGGCGTCTCGGGCGGGCGTGACATTCCCTTCAAACGCAACGGCCCCTTCCCCATGACCGACCAGGGCGGCCAAGTGAAGTTTATGAGCAATGAGAAGGAACCGCGCGAGATCAATATTCTGCTGCGCAATGTCGATTGGCAGGTGAATAACGAAACCGGCGCCTTCACACGCGACGTTTTGGTGCTGTATGTGTTCGCAAAAGATAAAGATGGCAAAACTACCGACAGCGCCTATTCGTTCACCGAGCCAACCGTGAAACGCACCGGCCTCAATTTGGGCTGGACGTTGGTGATGTGCTACCAGGAATCAAACCGCGACGGGAAGCCAGAGTTCTAAAGCGCACTATGACAATCATAAAGCTAGCAATCCTATGAGTGGTCTCTAGCTTAGGCGCGCGTGGCTTGTTCAATGTGCGTTTAATCTGAAGGCCTCTCGGATGTCTGGTCTCTTGCGATATGTGACGGTGGATGTGTTTACCACGTCCGTTTATGGCGGAAACCCTTTGGCGGTGGTGTTGGATGGGCGCGGCTTGTTGCCTGCGCAAATGCAAACCATGGCGCGAGAATTCAACCTCTCGGAGACCACCTTCATCCTACCCCCAAAAAACCCCGCGCATACAGCCCAGGTGCGTATTTTTACGCCCGCCATTGAGTTGCCATTCGCAGGCTACCCCACCGTCGGCACCGCCTGGGCCATGGCAAGCCTAGGTTTGTTGAAACGCAATGGCAGCGAAGCGAAGGCTGTGTTCGAGGAAGGCGTCGGGCTGGTGCCTCTCACGGTGCGCTATAACAGCGACCTGCCCACTTATGTGTCCTTCACCTCCGCCATCGTGCCCGAGGTTCTCGCCGCGCCCCCGGGCCTGAATGAATTAGCCGCCATCGTCAATTTAGCGCCCACCGATCTCCGCACCACGGGTGCACCGCCCATGTCGTTGACGTGCGGAACGCCCTATACGTGCATTCCCTTAGCGTCATCAGATACGGTTGAGCGCGCCCTTCTCAGCACCGATCTTTGGCGCAAACATCTGGCCACAACGCCAGCCCATAAAGTCTACATCTTCGCACGACCCGATCCGTTGAACGTACATGCTCGCATGTTTGCCCCCGGCGATGGTGTGACCGAAGACCCTGCCACGGGCGCGGCGGCCTGTGCCGTGGCTGAGTGGCTGGTACGCGACGATGGCCTTCGCGATGGCACCGGGCGATGGACGATTAATCAAGGCCTGGAAATTGGCCGCCCCAGCCGGATTTTCATCGAAGCCGACGTGAGCGGCGGAAAGATCACCGCTGTGCGCTGTGGCGGTACGGCGGTGATGATGACCGAAGGCACCATCCGCCGCCCAATTTAGCAGGGCTCGTGCCCCGTTGAGGTCTATGGTCGGGGATCGGGAATCCTGGTAAGATTCCCTCTCTAAACCCTTATTGAGATTGAGGAGGAACGCCATGGCCCTTCGTCGCACCACCCTCTTCTACACAGCTGCACTTTTAACGCTGGCCGCCGTCACGGCATCGGCACAGATATTTTCGCGCGGCAACGGACTTGTGAACGAGTCCGCTTATGCGCTTGATCGCGACAATTGGCGCCAAGGAACATCGCTTGCCCAGGAAGCGCTGCGTTCAGGCGAACTGATGCCCAGCAATGTGCCTGCTGCCTACAACAACCTGTGCATCGGCCTGACGGGCATGGGCAAGTTCGACGACGCCATGGAGGCCTGCAATAAGGCGATTGCACTGAAGCCCCGCCAATGGAGCTTTTATAACAATCGCGGCAATATTTACTTTTATCGTAGCGAGTTCGACCGCGCGCTGGCTGAATACTATAAAGCCATGACCTTCAGCCCGGGTGATGATGTGCTGCTGCAAAATATTGCGCTGAGCCTGAAGGTTCGCAAATCGCTTGGGCCTGCCAAAAATAAATCGAGCTGAGAGCGCGATTTCTCGCGATCAACATTAGTAATGTGTGCGCGTTACGAGCTGCTGACCACGCTTGAGGGCATTGCTGCTGGCGTTGTGTTGCGCACACCACCAACCGATGACCAAGTACACAAGGCGCGTGCGTTCGAGCGCGGCGAAGTGCGGCCCACAAATCTCGCCCCCATCATCACCCCAGATCGCACCCTGGCTTGGATACCCTGGGGGTTGGCGGTGGATTGGCAAAACCAACCCGTGATCAATGCGCGCGCGGAAACTTTGGGCAGCAAGCCCACGTTTCAACCGCTGCTCAATCGGCGCTGCCTAGTGCCCGCATCCGCATACTTTGAGTGGCGCGTCACAGGGCGTGAGAAGATCAAAACGCGAATCCGCGCTGATCATTCTAATGTTTTCACGTTCGCGGGATTGCTCAGCGACAACCGCTTCCTCATTATCACCTGCGCGCCTGCGCCCGCCATTGCGAATATTCACGACCGCATGCCTGTGATTCTTGATCGCGCGGGGCAAGATTTGTGGCTGTCTGATCGGCCATATAGCGAAGTTAAGTCGGTGTTGGCTCCGTTTGGCGGCGACTTAGCCTTCGAAGAAATTACACCACCGCCCAAACGCCAAGGTGTACTGGTATTTTAGTGGCTGAGGAGAACCGGCAGAATCGCGTGTTGCATCACGTAGCCGGTGACGCTGCCGAGAATGAGCTGACGTAGCTTTGAGCGCGTATAAGCACCCATCACCATTATGTCGGCGCCAACATCGCCTGCGGCGAACAATAACGAACGCCCCGTTCGTCCTTCACGTGGCAGAACTTTTGAAACAACGGCGTGTACACCGTGATGTGCCAGGTGCGCTTCAAGGTCATTGGTTTCGGCGTACCATTCTTCTTCCTCAACACGCAGCACGGTCACTTCTTCGGCTTTAATCAAAAACGGCAAAGCTGCTGCGACAGCGCGTGTGGCCTCGGTAGAGCCATTCCAAAACACGGCGATTTTCTTGAACGCGCCCGTGCGCGGGGCGCCGTCGGTTAGCAGAGGGGGCGCGGCGATAACAGGCCGACCACTTTGCATCAAAGCGGCGTTCAGCGTCATCAGCGAGGCGGTTTCACCATCCCCTGTGGGGCGGGCTACGATGGAGAGATCGGCCCGGCACCCGCGCAGTGCCACCACCTGTTCCTCGATGCCAGAGGTCTCAAGCCAGGTCGTAGCAAACCCCACATGACGCCCAGGAGCGGCCTGTGAGTCTGTGAGGTGTTCGCGCGCCAGCAGCGCTTCATAAACACCGCGGGATTTGGCGGCACGTTGACCAGACTCTTTCTCGGCCACGCCCATCATCTCGTCCACCATGGCACCAGACATGGCCTCGCCCACCAAGGGCAGCGCCGCTGTCGGATCAGAGCGCACATGCAAGACTTCGACATGGCAGTCGAGATGACGGCCAATCCGCAGAGCGGCCTCCAAGCTGGCACGACCGTTGGTCGCGTCGCCAACTACGGCTAGAATATTTTTAATGCTCGACACCGGCACACTCCCATATTCGCCGATTAGACCGGCAATCTTATCAAGTTTCGCCAGACTAGTGGAGCGGATCTGACACTCGCAAGATAGCCATCCGAACCGGGATGTTAATGTTAGGAACGGACCACCAGCACGAGTCTTAAGACCTATTGTAACTGGGCTCCGACGGGCCGGTGCACCTCGGCGACACCTTCGGGGTCTTGGTGGATAATCACATCAGCCCCCGGATAGGCCGCTAAGACCGCATCCTCGACATCGTCGGAAATGCGATGGGCCTCCATCAGGGTCAACGACTGATCCAGCACGATATGCATCTGAATGAACGACTGTACGCCCGAGGTGCGCGTGCGCATTTCGTGAATATTTCTGACCGCGGGATTGGTTTTAACGATGGCGATGATTTTGTCGCGGTCAGCAGTAGGCATTTCTTGGTCCATCAAATCGCCGATCGCGCTATATCCGATGCGAACGGCGTTGATCAGCAAGAAGATTGCGATTCCAGCGCCGAAAATCGGGTCGGCCAAGGGGAAATTGAGTGCGGTCGAGGCGTAAATAGCTGCCATGACGCTGAGATTCATCAACACATCGCCCGTGTAGTGCAACGAATCTGCACCAATAGCCGTCGAGCCGGTTTTGCGCACCACAAATTTTTGAAAGGTTACCAATGCCAGCGTAATCACGGTCGCGACAACCATAACAATCAGGCCGACGTTGCCTTGCTCAACAACAATGGGCGAGCGAAAGCGCGAGGCGGCTTCAGCGGCAATCAGCACCGCAGAGCCTGCGACAAAGGCCGACTGACCCAACGCTGACAAAGGCTCGGCCTTGCCATGCCCGAACCGATGTTCTTTATCAGCCGGTGTCAGGGCATGACGCACGGCAAAAAAATTCAAGGCCGAGGCCAACAAATCGAGCGCTGAGTCGGCGAGGCTAGATAACAACGCCACAGAATTGGTGGTAACATACGCTGCCCCCTTGATCGCGATCATCAGTACGGCGGCTGACATGGCAACAATCGTGGCGGCGCGCATCAGGCGCGCCGCTGTCGGCGCGATCGGTTTGTCTTGATGCGATCCAATGCCCATCACGGGTACAGTCTTTCTGTCGTCCAGGTGTCACCCTGGCGCTTATACACGAGGCGGTCGTGCAAACGATTGGGCACGTCGTGCCAAAACTCAATGACCTCAGGCATCATACGAAATCCGATCCAGTAAGGAGGTCGCGTGACGCTCTGGCCCTCAAAACGGCTTTCAGCCGATGCCAGTCGATTCACCAGTTCGGCCCGCTCGGGCAAAAAACGCGACTGGTCCGAGGCCCAAGCGCCCATCTGGCTCGCGCGCGGGCGGCTTGCAAAATAGGCATCAGCCTGCGCAGCACTGACTTGGAACAGCGGCCCTTCAGCTCGGATTTGGCGACCCATGCTTTTCCAAAAAAGGCAGATGGCCCCAAACGGGTTCTCGGCGATCTCGCGGCCCTTGCGGCTTTGACCATTCGTGTAAAGCACCAGACCATCGGCACCGATGTCCTTCAACAAAACCATTCGTACCGAGGGCTTTCCAGCCTTGGTGGCCGTGGCGAGGCTCATCGCCTCGGGGTTGTTGGGTTCAGCCGCTGCGGCCGCCTCAAACCATTGCCGGAACAGCGAAAAGGGGTCGGCCAAGGCCGGGATAATTGGGTTTGCATCCATTCCTCTGTATTAGTGCCCCCGGCCTCATTCGACAATGGCGCACCGGGGCTTAAGGGGTGCGGAAATGGGCTTATTTTTGATGGCCGAGATGTGGTAAAAAGCATAAGAAGCGCCCTCATTTTGCCACCTTCCCAGGCTTTAATCGGCATCGCTGAAACGCTCTTTTCCAGGCCCTTTTGAGGACACCATGACCACACGTTTTGCACCACGCATTTTGATGATGACCGCTGTTGCTTCGAGCTTGCTTTTATCGGGCTGCGCGGCTGATGGCCGCGTCGACAAAGAGGCCATGGGCACCTTATTGGGTGGCGCTGCTGGCGCGTGGGCAGGCTCGTCCGTCGGCAGGGGCGGCGGCAAAGCCGTTGCCATCGGCGTCGGCACCATGCTGGGTGCGGTGGTCGGCAATTCCATCGGCAAATCAATGAATGAATTAGATCGCATTAAAATGCGCGAGGCTGAACAGCGTGCGTATTCTGCGCCAATGGGCGAGGCGATTGTTTGGAAAAACCCCAATACGGGCAACTCGGGCATCGTCACGCCGGTGCGTGATGGCCGTTCGACCGCAGGCAGTTACTGCCGCGAGTTCCAAACCGAAGTGACGGTAGGTGGCAAAAAAGAAAACGCCCATGGCGTGGCTTGCCAACAACCCGACGGCTCGTGGCGGATTGTTGAAGGCTAAGACATAGCCGGTTTGTCTGCCGGTGCATCAGCCACCTCGGCAGGTGGCGTGACAATATTGGCCAGGGTGACACTGAGCAGCCCGCGCTCGGACTCAGCGGCGCGCCCCAAATGATAATATAAGCGTTTCGCAGTATCGGCTAAGCGTCCGGTTTGGTCAGCCCCCATGGCCATAAAATTTAAGCCCAGGCCGAATTGATGAACCACATCGGCCAAGGCGATGCGATCGAGATCGCGCGCCAGCATCCAACCACCCTCATCGGTCACAGCGACAAATCGGCCTTGGCGCAACGTTTCCAGAACACGACCTAAAACAACGTCGGGCGCGCCTAAGATGCGCGCGAGGATGCGCGATGAAATGGCAGCGCCCCCATGCTGGGCCGTGGCCAGCTTGGCGATGACATCCATGGCCAGGGCCAGCCGATCAAGCGGCTTGTCGGCGCGGCCCTCATTGGCATAACGCCAATCGGGCAGCGAAGCAGTGATCACCGCGCCCGCCATGACCACAATCCAGTTGAGATAAACCCAAATCAGAAACACCGGCACTGCGGCAACGGCACCATAGACGCCCTGATGCGATGTTATCGATGCGACGTAGGTGGCAAAGCCGTAGCGCAGCAAAGCAAACAAGACTGCTGCAAAGCCTGCGCCGATGATCGCGTCTTTCAACTGCACCCGACGATTGGGGAGAACCAAATACAACAGCGTGATCGCAAGCCAGACAATTAGTGTGGGCGCAACTTGGTCCAAGAGAACACTCAAGGACTTTGCAACATCCTCGCCCAACCAAAGCTCGGCGGTGGCGACATAGCCGAACATCGTAAAGCTAATGCCAAACAGAAACGGCCCCACCGTCATCATGGCCCACAACACCAATAGCCGCGTCATCAACAACCGGGGTCGCCGCACTCGGAAGATCTCATTGAATGAGGTTTCGATGGTGAGCAAAAGCAGGATCGACGTGACTGCCAAGCCGACGATGCCAAAGATAGTTAATTGACCTGCCGCCTCGATAAATGAAGCAATTTGCTCGCGCATCTTCATATCGGTATCGGGCACGACGTTGCTGAGGATGAAATCTTGCGCGGCCATGCGGATGCCTTCAAACGCCGGAAAGGCCGTGAGGATGGCCAGAACGACGGCAAATGCCGGAATAACGGCAAGCGAGGTGGTGAAACTTAAGGACGCCGCAACGCGGGTGATCTTGTCGTCGAGCATTCGGTCGACCACAAAACCTATGCTGGCCTGCATGCCGTGCCAGACGCGGTCCTGGCCTTGCTTTACAGGTGGTGTCTGGCTGTCTGGCATCGTGGCCGCCTTGCCCAAAGGTTGGTTTCGTGCGAAATCTAAGTCTACAAGCTATAATGCCGCAAAGTCCGGATTGATTAAAGATTCTCTTTATTTGCAGTGAGTTTAAGCCAAAGCATGAACACTTCCCCCGCATTGATGGCCGGCAAAAAAGGCCTGATTATGGGCGTGGCCAACGACCGCTCTATCGCCTGGGGCATTGCCCAGCAAGCCGCCGCCCACGGCGCCGAGTTAGCCTTCACCTTCCAAGGCGAGGCCCTGGAAAAACGGGTGCGCCCCTTAGCCCAAAGCGTGAAAAGCTCGTTACTGCTACCGTGCGATGTGACCGACCCCGCCTCGCTCGACAACGTTTTTGAGACGATCCAAACGTCGTGGGGAGATTTGGATTTCGTCCTCCATGCCATCGCGTTCTCGGATAAGGAACAATTAAAGGGCCGTTATCTCGATACCACGCGCGAGAACTTCCAGCGCACCATGGATATCTCGTGCTTCTCCTTTACCGACATTTGCCGCCGCGCCGAACCTTTGATGCCCCAAGGCGGTAGCCTTTTGACGCTGTCTTATTACGGCGCGGAGAAAGTCATCCCCCATTACAACGTGATGGGCGTGGCCAAAGCCGCCCTTGAAGCCAGCGTTCGCTACCTTGCCGTTGACATGGGGCGTGGAAAAATTCGTGTGAACGCGATTTCGGCAGGCCCCATCCGCACGCTTGCCGCCTCAGGCATCGGCGATGTGCGCCACATTATTCGTTGGAACGAGTTGAACGCGCCGTTGCATCGCGCGGTGACCATCGAGGATGTCGGCAAGGCCGGCGTGTATTTGTTAAGCGATCTCTCAGCCGCCGTCACCGGCGAAGTGCATTACGTCGATGGCGGATATAATGTCATCGGTATGATGGACGTGAACTCGATCTCTGAAATCGCCGAGATGCTTCAAGGCGCCAAGATCAGCCAATAAGGCCGCAACACCGGAACCACAGGCCCATGTCGAGCAACACTTTCGGAACTCTGTTCCGTTTTACAACATTCGGCGAGAGCCACGGGCCAGCCATTGGCTGCGTCGTGGACGGCACACCGCCGTTGATCCCGCTCAGTGAAGCCGATTTGCAAGTGTGGCTGGACAAGCGCAAGCCTGGGACATCTCGATTCACAACGCAACGTAAAGAACCCGACAGCGTGCGTATTCTCTCGGGCGTATTCGAGGGCAAAACAACAGGAACGCCCATCGGCCTGCTGATTGACAACGTGGACGCGCGCTCGAAAGACTATGGCGATATCGTCGAGAAGTTTCGCCCCGGACACGCCGACTACACGTATTGGAAAAAATACGGCATTCGCGATTATCGCGGTGGCGGGCGACAATCGGCCCGCGAGACCGCCATGCGCGTGGCCGCAGGCGCTATTGCGCGGCTGATCTTGAATGCACGCCTCGGCAAGCAAATTCAAATCCGTGGAGCATTGGTCCAACTGGGGCCCCATAAGATTAATCGCAACAACTGGGATTGGGCGGCAGTCGATCTAAACCCATTTTTCTGCCCCGATGCCAAGGCCGCGAGCGCCTGGGAAGAATATTTAGACGCCGTGCGCAAAAAAGGCTCATCGACAGGTGCGATCATAGAGGTTGTGGCCGAAGGCATTCCCGTCGGCTTAGGCGCGCCGATCTACGGCAAGCTGGATGCAGATTTGGCCACCGCGATGATGGGCATTAACGCGGCCAAGGGCGTGGAAATTGGCGATGGCTTTGCCGCCGCCGCCCTGTCGGGCGAAGAAAACGCTGATGAAATGCGCAGCAGCAACGACGGCACGGTTTTCCTGTCCAATCATGCGGGTGGCATTTTAGGCGGCATTTCCACCGGCCAACCCATCGTCGCGCGGGTTGCCATAAAACCGACAAGCTCGATCCTTAGTCCGATGCGCACGATTGATGTGCACGGCCAGAATACCGAAATCGTCACCAAAGGCCGCCACGACCCCTGTGTCGGCATTCGTGGCGTTCCTGTTGCCGAAGCTATGATGGCTGTGGTTTTGGCTGATCATCTTTTGCGCCACGAAGCGCAGTGCGGCCCGATTAAGCGTTAGTCTCTTTTTTCACTAGGCATCGTTATGAAATTCATCGGTAAGCTTCTGCTCGGAATTCTTGCCAGCGTCGGATTCTTCGTAGTGGTGTCCATGAGCGTGGGCATTTACTTCGTCATGCGGGCGGAAGAAGGAGGGAGCGCCGCGCCTTCAGCGCCCGATAAAATGGTTCTCGAACTCGACCTCGATGAAGGATTTGTCGAGGGGGCCACGGGCCGCTATTTCGAGGGTTTTTCTTTTCATTCAGGCACAACGCTTCAGGATGCCTTGATCTCCATTCGCCGTGCCAAGGATGACCCGCGTGTGTTGGGCATAGTCGCAAACCTCAGTAGCCAGTCGATGGGCTTAGCCCAAACCCAAGATGTTCGCGACGTGATTACGGAATTCCGCACGTCTGGCAAACCGGCGCTGCTGTATTCAGAAACGATTGGCGAAGGTACGCCCGCAACAGCAGTTTATTACCTTGCCGCATCGTTCGGCGAGTTGTGGGTGCAGCCTTCAGGCAATGTGGGCCTTGCTGGCATCGGCATCGAGCAACCGTTCTTGAAGGGCTTACTCGATCGGATTGGTGTGAAAGCCAATGTGATTCAGCGCAAAGAATACAAGAGTGCGATGGAGAATCTGAGCAACAGCAGAATTTCACCGGCCAATCGTGAGGCGCTGGAAGCCTTGCTGGGATCGTTCTTCGACCAGTTTGTGTCGGGGATTGCCAAAGACCGCGCGCTTGATCCCGCTATCGTGCGGCGCATGATCGACAAGGGTCCGCTGCTGGCGCAGGAAGCCTTAGCAGCAAAGCTGATCGACAAGATCGGGTATCGCGACGAATTTGATGCCTCCGTCGATGAACGCATCCCAGACGCCAAAGCTGTGAGCATCAACAAATATATGTCGTTCGCACCTGCCAAAGACCGGCCCGAACCGAAAAAACACATCGCTGTGATTCATGCCATTGGCGAGATCACACGCGGACGTGACGATTCTTCATTCAGATCTAACGACGGCGTGTTGTCGGACAATTTTGCAGAAGCTGTGGCCGACGCGGCGCAAGACATCAAGATTGATGCGATCTTGTTGCGCATCGACAGCCCCGGCGGGTCTTATGTGGCGTCTGACACCATCTGGCGTGAGATTGTACGGGCCAAAGAAAAGAAGCCGATTATTGTCAGCATGGGCAACACGGCCGCCTCGGGCGGTTATTTCTTGGCCATGCCTGCTGATCGTATTTTTGCGCAGCCTGCGACCATCACCGGCTCGATTGGTGTGATCATGGGCAAGTTGGTGTTTGCGGGTGCCTTGGAAAAACTTGATGTCAACTGGGAGCGTATTTCCTTTGGCGAGTCTGCGGGCATGTTCAGTGCCGCCACCGACTTCTCGCCGAAAGAACTGACGCGTTTAAATGAGTTGATCGACGCTGCGTATACCGACTTCACGACGAAAGCCGCCAAGGGACGCGGCCGCGAGGTTGCTGATCTGGAACGCTCGGCGCGGGGGCGTGTGTGGACCGGTGCCGATGCCTTAAAGGCCGGATTAGTGGATGAATTGGGCGGCTTTGGCCGCGCCATCGATTACACCAAAGAAAAGCTGGGCTTGCAGCCGACCGACTCTGCTTGGCTGGTGCCTTACCCTGCCCCGGAAGATCCCTGGAAATCATTGCTGAAAGCCGTTCAGGAGGGCGATTTACCCTTCGGCATCATGAGCGGCATGAAGGTGCTGGCAAAGCTTGGCGAACAGCTGGGGCCCTTGAACGCGGCCAGCAAAGCCATGACCCGCACCGGCGTTCAAATGTACGCCGAGCCGATTGCGGTGAAGTAACGAGCTTAAGCTTCGCGTCGCGCCCCGATCAAAAACTCGACGTTGCCTTCCGGGCCGGTGATGGGGCTAGGCGTGAGGCCCAGCACGCGCCAGCCCAGTTGTGTTCCGAGCCAGTTTGAGATGTCATCACACACTTCAGCATGAAGTGCGGGATCGCGCACCACACCCTTGGGGCCAACACGCCCGCGGCCGACTTCGAACTGCGGCTTGATCAGCGCAATGAGAATTGCGCCGGGCTTCGTCAACGCCATGGCCGCAGGCAAAACCGTTCGCAGGCCAATAAAGCTGGCGTCACACACCACCACATCAAGAGGTTCGGGAATCTGATCAGGCGTAAGATGGCGGGCATTGGTGCGTTCCAGCACTACCACGCGTGGGTCTTTGCGAAGTTTATCGGCGAGTTGGCCGTAACCCACATCGACCGCGTAAACTTTCGCCGCGGCACGATGTACAAGGACATCCGTAAACCCACCCGTCGACGAGCCCACATCGACACACACCCAGCCTGTGGGATCGAGGTTGAAGTGAGTGAGGCCATGCGCCAACTTCATCCCGCCGCGCGAGACCCAAGGATGTTCGCGCCCACGCACATCGATGGCTAAATCTTCAGGAACTTTTTCGCCCGCTGATGTGAGCTTGCGCTCACCTGTATAGACAACGCCCAACATGATGAGGGCCTGCGCCTTGGCGGGGCTATCTGCCAACCTACGCGCGACAAGCAATTGGTCGAGCCGAATTTTCCCGACGGCCATGACCTACTCTCGAACCTAATTTTACGCGCGCGCCGGCAGGATCTCTTTGCCGAGATCGAGTCCGAGCGCGCCCACGGCAGCAGCCGCGATATGAAACGCGTTGAGCCCCGCCGCCTGCAGTTGCTCTTCGGGCTTGGCGTGCTCGAAGAAGGCATTGGGCATCGTCAGCGTGCGGATTTTAAGGCCGTGATCAAACCGCCCGGTCGAGGCTAGGTATTGCAGCACAGCCGATCCAAACCCCCCGGCAGATTCTTCAACCGTAATCACTACTTCATGGTGATCGGCTAATTGGCCGATCAGATCTTTATCGAGTGGCTTAGCGAAGCGTGCATCGGCCACCGTGCATGTGAGGCCCCGCGCCGCCAGGGCATCGGCGGCCTTGAGGCAATCAGCCAGCCGCGTGCCGAGGCTAAGCAGCGCCACGGTTGACCCCTCACGCACGACGCGGCCTTTGCCGATGGGCAGCACGCTGCCGCGTTCGGGTAACGCCAGCCCCACGCCTTCGCCGCGTGGATAGCGCAAAGCAATCGGCCCAGCGTCATGTGCAGCCGACGTCGCCACCATATGCATCAATTCAAGTTCGTCAGCCGCCGCCATAATGGTGAAATTCGGCAAGCAGCCGAGGTACGCGAGGTCAAAAGAGCCAGCGTGTGTCGCGCCATCTGCACCAACATACCCCGCACGGTCCAGCGCAAAGCGCACGGGCAGATTTTGCACCGCGACGTCATGAACAACTTGGTCGTAAGCGCGCTGCAAGAATGTGGAATAAATCGCACAGAAGGGCTTAAAGCCTTCGGTCGCCAGACCCGCTGCAAACGTCACGGCATGTTGCTCGGCGATCCCCACATCGAAACACCGGGTGGGAAACTTCTCGGCAAACTTATCAAGACCCGTACCACTTGGCATCGCCGCCGTAATACCAATAATTTTGTCGTCATGCTTCGCTTCGGCGATCAGGCCCTTGGCGAACACCGACGTATATGAGGGCGCCTGAGATTGTGCTTTAACTTGTGCGCCAGACACCACATCGAATTTTGTGACGCCGTGGAATTTGTCTGCCGATTGCTCGGCGGGCGCGTAGCCCTTGCCCTTTTGTGTGACCACATGCAGCAACACGGGGCCAGGGCGGGCAGAGTTGGCAATGTTCTTTAACACCGGCACCAGATGATCAATGCGATGACCATCGAGGGGGCCGACGTAGTAAAAACCTAACTCTTCAAACAGCGTGCCGCCCGCGACCATGCCGCGTGTGTACTCTTCGGCTTTGCGCGCAGCTTCGGCGAGCGGCTTGGGGAAGTGCGATGCCAATTGTTTCATGGCTTGGCGCAGTGTGAGATACGACTTCGAGGACAGCAGCCGCGACAGATAAGCACTCATGGCCCCGACGGGCGGTGCAATCGACATATCATTGTCGTTGAGAATCACGATCAAGCCGCTATTCAAACTTCCGGCATTGTTCATGGCTTCATAGGCCATGCCTGCGCTCATGGCACCATCGCCAATCACGCATACGACATGGTTCTTCTCGCCGCGTAGATCGCGCGCGACAGCCATGCCCAAACCCGCGGAAATCGACGTCGAACTATGGCCCGCCCCAAACGGGTCGTATTCGCTTTCCGAGCGCATGGTGAAACCCGACAGCCCGTCTTTTTGACGGATCGTGGTCATGCGGTTGCGACGGCCCGTGAGAATTTTATGGGGATAGGCCTGATGACCCACATCCCAAATCAGCCGATCTGTGGGGGTGTTGAACACGTGATGGACGGCCACCGTCAATTCCACAACACCCAAGCCCGCACCCAAATGTCCACCCGTGCGCGAGACGGAATGAATCAGGTCCGCGCGCACCTCGCGAGAGAGCTGCGTCAACTGCTCGATGGACCAGTCACGGATATCCTTAGGCGCCACGAGCGAGTCGAGCAGCGGAGTTTGCGGAGCTACGGGCGCGTCAGTCATGTCAAAACCGTTTTACACGTCGAATCAAGATTTTCGCTCGAGTACGAAGACAGCGGCCTGATGTAAAAGCCCAGCTTGGTGTCCGAAGATATCCAAATGGCCCACTGCCCGCTCAAGCAGTGAACGGGCCATCATTTTAGCACCTCCGAGGCCTAACTGGGAAACAAATGTAGGCTTTCCTGCTGCCTTATCCTTGCCCGGCGTCTTGCCAATTTGGCCCGACGAACCTTCAACATCCAAGATGTCGTCGGTGACCTGAAATGCCAGGCCCACATCTAGCCCATAGGCGTGTAATGCGACCTGCGCCGCGTCGTCATTTTTCAGAACGGCAGCAGCAGATGCAGAAAACGCGATCAACGCGCCCGTTTTCAGGGCTTGAAGGTGCGTCAATCCGGCCACATCAAGATTAGCGTTAAGCGCGGCCAAATCGATCATTTGCCCACCGACCATGCCCGCAGCGCCAGATGCTTTCGCCAGCCCTGCAATCAGCGCTGTGCGAATATCCGCGTTAGGGCTGGTGTCTTTCGCAGCCAGCACCTCGAACGCCAGCGTCAACAATGCATCACCCGCAAGAATTGCCGTAGCTTCATCCCAATGCTTATGGACCGTCGGGCGACCGCGACGCAGATCGTCATTATCCATCGCGGGCAGATCATCATGGATCAGCGAGTAGCAGTGAATCATTTCCACGGCGGCGGCGGTGCGCAAAGCAGATTCGGGTGCTGCGCCCAACATATCGGCCCCCGCACAAATCAAAAAAGGGCGGAACCGTTTGCCGCCATCAAGCACCGCGTAACGCATGGCCTCAACCACACGGCCTTCTGGGCCGGTCGTGGGCGGAATCAATTCATCAAGGCGTTGGTTGACAGCCGAGGCCGTGGCGGCCAGCGCCGTTGCGAAATCGTGAGACATTGAAATGGATGTGGAGGCGCTCAAGCCTCGTCCATGGGCTCAAGCCCCAGCGCCTTGCCGGCCTGGGTGATTTTCTCGACCTTCATTTTAGCGTCCGCCAGCTTCGCTTCACAGTGACGTTTGAGCTGCGAGCCGCGCGTATATTTTTCAACCGCCTCATCCAATTTGACCTGACCGCCCTCGAGACTGCGCACGATGGAATCGAGTTCCTTCATGGCGTCTTCAAAGCCCATCTTTGCGATGTCTTCAGGTGCTGGGTCGTGCGTCGGAGTTTTAGCCATTAGTATTCCTTCAGGGTTTGCACATGTGCGATCACACTATCGCCAAGCGCATGAAGGTTATACCCGCCCTCAAGCAACGATACCACCCGGCCACCACAGACTTTGGTGGCCACATCCATTAAGGCAGCCGTGGCCCAGGCGAAGTCGTCTTCAACGAAGCCGAGGTTGGCCAAAGGGTCATCTTTATGGGCGTCAAATCCGGCAGAAATGAGAATGATATCAGGCTTAAATGCGCTCAACGCTGGCAGGATGTCATCGCGCATCCCGCCCCGAAACACATCACCCCGGCTGCCAGACGCCAGCGGCACATTTACAACATTCCCATGTGCGCCCTTTTCGGCCCGCGCGCCTGTGCCGGGGTAGAACGGAAATTGATGCGTCGAGGCATAAAAGGCATCGGCATCATTCCAGAAAATCTGCTGCGTGCCATTACCATGGTGAACATCGAAATCGACGACGGCAACGCGTTGGAACCCATGCACGGCGCGGGCGTGATAGACACCGACTGCGGCATTGTTGATCAAGCAAAAGCCCATGGCACGCGAGGACTCGGCGTGATGACCTGGTGGGCGCACGGCACAAAAGGCGTTGCGCGCTTGACCGGCGGCCACCGCATCAACGGCGCGAACCACAGCCCCAGCCGCGTGCATCATCGCCTCACCGGAGCCTGGGGACAAGACCGTATCGGGGTCGAGGTGGTTGTGCCCCGACTTCGGGATGGCCGCCATGATCTTGGCGACAAAATTCCCCGGATGGGCGCGCGCAATTTGTTCTGACGTTGCGATGGGCGCATCCTCACGCATCAGGTCTTTGAACGCGGGCTGACTTAACGCTTTAAGAACGCTACGCAATCGGTCGGGCGATTCAGGGTGATGAGCGCCAGTATCGTGATCAAGGCCGCTGGCATGCGTGACAATCAGCGTAGACGTCGACATTACGGCACACCTCAGAACGTGTTGAGCGGCATCTTCAAGTACGCGATGCCGTTCGCTTCAGGTTCGGGCGTGCGCCCAGCGCGGATATTCACTTGAACGGATGGCAGAATCAGATTCGGCAAACTCAGCGTTTTATCGCGCGCGGTGCGCAATTCAACAAATGCTTCGAGCGACATGCCGCCACCCACTTGCGTATTACTTTCCTTTTCAGCACCGACGGTTGTTTGCCAAGCAATGGCGCGGCCATTGGGGCCATAGTCGTGACCAACAAAAATGGGCGTGCTATCGTGGAGGCTGAAAATTTTCTGAATAGACCGATAAAGGGTCGCAGCATCTCCACCCGGGAAATCACATCGTGCGGTGCCGAAATCAGGCATGAAGAGCGTATCGCCGACAAAGATGGCATCAGCGATGGCATACGTCAGACAGGCGGGCGTATGGCCAGGCGTGTGCATAACTTTTGCAGTCAGGCCACCGATCATGAAGGTTTCGCCATCGCGAAAGACGTGATCAAAGTCGCCGGCGTTCGATTTCAGGTTTGCGGTTGTACCAAATAAACTTCCAAAGGTCTGTTGAACGGTCGTGACCTCGGCACCGATGGCAACCTTCGCGCCGGTCTGCGACTTCAGATATGCCGCCGCCGTCAGGTGATCGGCATGCATATGGGTCTCAAGGATCCAATCAACTGTAAGCTCACCTGAGCGCACGAATTCAAGAAGCTGATCAGCCGAGACTGTGCTGGTGCGGCCAGAACTGGCGTCGTAATTGAGAACCGGGTCAATAATCGCTGCCCGCTTTGTCGCCGGATCAGTGACGATATAGCTCACCGTACCAGTCACAGACTCATGAAAGCCAGTTATTTCAGGTGACGACATTCGCGCTACAATGTTGTGGTGGACTTGGCTCATGATAGCGTATGGATTAGCATGGAGCGACAGCGACAAGTACAAGATTTTCATGGCGAAACAGAACGAAAATTCTAAAATTCGCATCGGCGTTGATCTGGGCGGAACGAAAATTGAAGCCATCGCGCTTGACCGCACTGGCACCGAGCGGTTTCGCCAACGTATCAACACACCCCAGGGCGACTATACTGCAACCGTGCGCGCCATTGCTGGGATCGTCGCCCAGGTGCAGGCAGAAGTAGCGCAATTTTTGGATGGTGGGCGTGTCAGCGTTGGCGTTGGGATTCCTGGCACCATCTCACCGGCAACGGGGTTGATCAAAGGCGCGAACTCAGTCTGCCTGATTGGCAAACCTCTTGATCAGGATTTGGCCCAGGCCATCGGCCAGCCTGTGCGGCTTGCAAACGATGCCGATTGTTTTGCGTTATCCGAAGCGTGCGACGGGGCTGGTCGTGATGGACAGATTGTCTTCGGCTCTATTCTGGGCACGGGCGTGGGCAGCGGGTTGGTCATCGACAAAAAGATTGTGCGCGGCCCCAATGCCATCACCGGCGAATGGGGACATAACCCCCTGCCTTGGCCCACAGGTGACGAAAGGCCAGGCCAGAATTGTTATTGTGGCCGCCAGGGCTGCATCGAGACATTTTTATCAGGCCCGGCGCTCAGCGCTGACATGCAACGCGCCACCAGCCGCAAACTGACAGCCACAGAGATCGTCACCGTCGCGCAGGAGGGCGATAGCACGGCGAGCGCTGTACTCGATCGGTATGTGGACCGATTGGCCCGCAGCTTAGCAACCGTCATCAATTTGATCGACCCTTCTGTGATTGTGCTAGGCGGCGGATTGTCACACATCGCGCGTCTTTACCGCGATGTCCCCCCCCTACTCACAGATTATGTTTTCAGCGATACCGTCGTGACGCCCATCCGACCGCCTCAGCATGGCGATTCCAGCGGGGTGCGGGGTGCTGCTTGGCTTTGGCCGTAAGGCGGTGACATTAACGGGATTGCTTTTTCGCTTCAGGCTTTTTGGTTTCGCTCACTTCGCAGCTCGGCGCGAATCGTAAAGTCGCTAAACTGTTGCTCGAAGGCCGGCGCAATGCCCGACGCATAATAGCGTTGAAAAACTTCAAAGTTGGGCGTGTCGCGGCGCTCGATGAGATTATAGAACGCCAGATTCAAATCTCACGCCGGTGAATTGAGTAAATCTTTGTCAATCTGCGGCAGAGCGACAATATTGGGAAGCCCCACAGGGGCCAACTGTGGGCCAATCACCGACGGCCTCACGCGCGTGCTCAATCGACGTGGGTTTGAGGACCGTTTATCGCATGAATTATCCGTCGCCTGTCAGCACGGCGTGGGTGGTGTATTGATCTTTGTCGATCTCGATGAATTTAAGCCCGTAAACGACACCTATGGGCACGCTGCCGGTGACGAAGTGCTGGTGACGGTGGCGAATGTCTTAAAGACGCACATCCGCGACACCGACTACATTGTTCGTTTAGGTGGTGATGAGTTTGCGGTGCTGCTGCCCCGCTCGAACAAACGCAACGGCGTCAGTCGCGCCGAGGATTTGGATCATAAGCTGAATAATGCCTATGCCGCCTGGGGTGGTCATAACATAGCGATCAAAGAAAGTTGCGGCGTGTACATGTACATGTCAAAGATCGAGATGAAAGAACTGCTCGAAAATGCAGACGCCGCAATTTACGAGATCAAGCAAGAGTGTAAAGCACGCCTGGGCATCGCCACATGCGGCTGAGGTCAAAGCTTAAAAAAACCTCTCCTTTGGGAGAGGTCGACCCAAAGGGTCGGGTGAGGGTGTTTCGTTTTCTAAAAAACAACTCGCCCTCACCCCATCCCTCTCCCAGGGGGAGAGGGGGAAGTGATTCCCGAATCAAGTGATGGGTTTTGTATCCTTAGCTTCCTTCGGCAGATCTAGTTTGATGTGCAGTTCTTTGAGCTGCTTGGCCGACACGGTATTGGGCGCTTGCATCAATAAATCTTCCGCCCTGCCAGTCATCGGGAACAAAATCACTTCGCGGATATTGGGCTCATTGGCCAGCAGCATCACGATACGATCAATGCCCGGCGCAGAGCCGCCATGAGGTGGCGCGCCGTACTTAAAGGCATTGAGCATGCCGCCGAACCGGCTTTCGACATCGGCTTGCGAATACCCGGCAATCTCAAACGCTTTGTACATAATTTCGGGGCGGTGATTACGAATAGCACCCGATGAAAGCTCTATCCCATTACAGACGATGTCGTACTGATACGCCTTAATTTCGGTCGGATCCTTGGTCAGCAACGCCTCAAGCTCGCCTTGGGGCATCGAGAACGGGTTGTGACTGAATTCGATCTGGCCGGTGTCAGGGTTCCGCTCGTACATCGGGAAATCCACGATCCAGCAGAACTTAAATTGATTCTGCTCCAACAACCCTAATTCGTCGCAAATTTTAGTGCGCACGGCGCCTGCAAATTTCTCGGCCTTGGGCTTGGTATCGCACACAAAGAACACGCTATCGCCGTCTTGAATACCGGTGGCGGCTTTGATTTGGGCCACGCGCTCAGCATCAAGATTCTTGGCAATGGGGCCTTTGGTCTCGCCGTCTTTATATTGAATATATCCAAGGCCGCCGGCACCCTCAGTCCGCGCCCACTCGTTGAGTTTATCAAACCAACTGCGCGGCTGGTCGGCCGACTTCGGCGCGGGGATGGCGCGCACAATGGAACCCTTCTCGATGTTTTTGGCAAACAAGCCAAAGTTCGACCCCCGGAACGCGTCCGTCACATCGGTGATCAACAACGGATTGCGCAGATCAGGTTTGTCCGAGCCATAAAGCAGCAACGCATTGTCATAGGTGATGCGGGGGAATGGCGGCTTGGTGACTGTCTTGCCATTGGCGAATTCTTCGAACACGCCCGCTAACACCGGCGCAATGGTGTTGAACACATCGTCTTGTGTGACAAAGGCCATCTCGAAATCAAGTTGGTAAAACTCGCCCGGTGAACGGTCGGCGCGGCTGTCTTCGTCGCGAAAGCATGCGGCAATTTGGAAATAGCGGTCGAAGCCAGATGTCATCAACAGTTGTTTGAATTGCTGCGGAGCTTGCGGCAATGCATAGAACTTGCCCGGATGAATGCGCGAGGGCACCAAGAAATCGCGCGCACCTTCAGGCGATGACGCTGTTAAAATCGGCGTCTGGAATTCGTGGAAGCCCGCATCCCACATTCTGCGCCGGATGCTCGCAATCACTTTCGAGCGCAACAGCATATTCTCGCGCACTTTTTCACGGCGCAGATCGAGGAAGCGGTACGTCAGGCGGGTCTCTTCCGAGTATTCCTGATCACCCGCCACCTGCATGGGCAGAACGGCTGCATCCGACAACACTTCGACCGAACTGACGAGCAGCTCAATATGGCCCGTCGGCAGTTTATCATTGGCCGTCTCGGGCGAGCGCAGCACAACCTTGCCGGTGACGCTGATCACGGTTTCGGGGCGAAGGGCCTCAAGCTGCTTAAACACCGGGCTTGAGATGTCGGCCACGCATTGGGTGATGCCGTACATATCGCGTAAATCGACGAACAAAAGGTTCCCATGGTCGCGCTTACGGTGGACCCAGCCAGCTAAGCGGGCATCTTGGCCTGCGGCCTCGGGGCGCAGGGCGCCGCACGTATGGGTCCGGTAACTATGCATCGGGACAACCTTTTCGTGGCGCGGGGGGCCAGAACATCTGGCTCAATTCCGCAGTTTCGCCAGGGCTTGGGGGCTCGTTGCCCCCAGCTGGCGCGCGTGAAACCACACCGAATGGCCGTTTTTGTCAAGGCTGCAGCGAAGCTAGGAACGCCCTGATTACATTGGTTGCGGCCAGCGGTCAGGGACGCTACATAAGCCCCCGTAATGACCTCTACACTCGCCCTCATCTCTGACACGGCCACGCTGAGCGCCTTCTGCGAGCGCCAAATCACGGCAGAGTTCGTCACGGTGGACACAGAGTTCATGCGCGAGACGACCTTTTGGGCCAAGTTGTGCCTGGTTCAAATTGCCGGTCCTGACGAAGCGGTTTGTATCGACCCCTTAGCGCCGGGCATCGACCTGGCGCCGATGTATAAACTTTTCGCCAACAACAAAGTTTTGAAGGTTTTCCATGCGGCACGGCAGGATTTGGAAATTTTCCTACATGAAGGCGGTGCCTTGCCCGTTCCCATCTTCGATACACAGGTTGCCGCGATGGTCTGCGGCTTTGGTGATCAGGTGGGCTACGAGGCGCTGGTGGCCAAATTGGTGGATGCCAAGCTTGATAAAACGCAACGATTTACCGATTGGTCTCGCCGCCCCCTGACCGAACGGCAGGTCAAATACGCGCTGTCGGATGTGACCCACTTACGTAAAGCCTACACCACGCTGCAGAAGCGCTTGGAACGAACCGGTCGGAGCGCATGGCTGAGCGAAGAAATGGCCATCCTGACGACCGAGAAAACCTACCGCATTGAGCCACGCGAGGCCTGGCGACGCATCAAGGCGCGCACTCGCTCTGGCCGGATGCTGGCTGTGCTGCGCGAGTTGGCCGCTTGGCGTGAAGATACGGCACACGCAATGGATTGGCCCCGCCAACGGGTTGCCAAAGATGATGCCCTTTTAGAATTAGCCGCCCACGCCCCCACCTCGGTTGAAGATTTGAAACGCTCGAGATTGGCCAAGCAATTAGCATCCGAGCGCTTTGCAAGCGCGGTTGTGGCGGCAGCGCAAAAAGGCATGCTGGTTCCCGAATCGGAATGGCCCGAAGTGCCCGACTACGATCCGGCAAACCAAGGCCCGCGGGCTGTCGTCGAGCTCTTGCGCCTGCTACTCAAACTGAAGTGCGAACAGGAAGATGTGGCCCCGCGACTGATTGCATCGTCAGAGGACATTGATGCCATCGCCCAAAAAGACGATGCGGACGTTCCAGCCATGCACGGCTGGCGACGCACGCTGTTTGGCGAAGACGCCCTGAAACTCAAGCACGGCAAACTTGCAGTCGCCTTAAGTGACGGCGGCAAGAAGATTGATATCTTCCCGCGTTAGACCGCGAACCAACTTACACTTGCCCTAACGCCTGAGTGATATCGGCCAGGATATCGTCAGGATGTTCCAAGCCGATAGCCAAGCGAACGTAACCCGGCGTTACACCCGTGGTCGCCTGATCCTCGGCTGAGAGTTGCGAATGTGTTGTTGAAGCCGGGTGAATCGCCAGCGAGCGCGCATCGCCAATATTGGCGACATGGTATAATAATTTCAGCGCGTTGATAAATTTCTGCCCGCTGGCAACGCCGCCCTTCACCTCGAATCCCACCAGTGCGCCATAACGACCTTTAGCAAGATACGCATCTGCGCGCCGCTTCGCCTCGCCCGACATCAAGCCTGGGTAAATCACACGTGCGACTTTGCTATGCGCCTTCAAGACATCAGCCACCTTAGCCGCATTGTCGCAATGTCGCTGCAGGCGCAAGGGTAGCGTTTCAAGGCCTTGCAGAAGCAGAAACGCGTTGAAGGGGCTTAAAGCCGCGCCGATATCACGCAGCAACGTCACACGAGCACGCAGAATATAGGCAATCGGGCCGAGCGACTTGGCGGCCTCGGTCCAGACCGCGCCGTGATAGCTGGGGTCTGGTTCATTCAAGAGCGGGAAGCGCGCCTTATCGGCGGCCCAATCGAAATTGCCGCCATCGATAATGACACCCCCAATGGAGTTTCCGTGCCCACCGATATATTTGGTTGCAGAATACATGACAATCGCCGCGCCGTGATCAAGCGGGCGGCAGATCATGGGGGCCGCGGTGTTATCGACGATGAGTGGCACGCCGAGTTTGCGACCAATGTCAGCCACTTCACGTATGGGGAAGACTTCAAGCTTCGGGTTGGGTAATGTTTCGGCGTAATAGCAGCGCGTTTTTGCATCGGTCAATTTTGCAAATGACTGGGGGTCTTGAGGGTCGGCAAAGCGCGCTTCGATTCCCATTTGCTTGAAGGTATTTGCAAACAGGTTCCACGTCCCGCCGTAAAGGTCGGTCGATGTGACGAAATTATCGCCCGCTTGGCAGAGGTTAAGGACGGCAAATGTTGAAGCCGCCTGACCAGAGGCGATAGCTAACGCGGCAACACCGCCTTCCATCGCCGCAAGACGTTGTTCGAGAGCGTCCGTCGTGGGGTTCATGATGCGCGTATAAATGTTGCCCAGTTCTTTCAGGGCAAACAAGTTGGCGGCATGTTCGGTATCGCGAAACTGATATGACGTCGTTTGATAAATCGGCACGGCCACGGCACCCGTGGTGGGATCAGCCCGATAGCCGCCATGCAACGCCAACGTTTCAGGGTGCAACTTTACGGAGCTCATGTTTCGTCCTTGATGTTCAATGGAAGCGCGCGTTGGTTCGGTGGTTGGTTCACGTTTTCAGGCGAACGCATAAACCACGGCAAGGGCAATGTCGAAGGGCGGAAAGATCGATTCACTCATATAACGCATTGAATGAGAACAATATTCCCTTTTAATTCCTCTGCCCCCGCACTTCGATCAGAGGCGTCTTGGCCTCGGTATCAATCACCAGACGCAAAACGTCAGCGCGCGCATAATGCCCAGCAGAATCATGCTGCAATTTTATTGCTGCGATGTGATCGAGATCGATCTCGGCAACTAAGAGTTTTTCTTCAGGACCTTTGTGCGGTGGAACCACATGATTTTCGCGCGGTCCATAGATCGCTGAACGTGCGCCGCCAGCCTTAAGAATATCTTGATGACCCAGCATCTGCTCAATGCGGTCTAAATTGCCCTGCGTGATGGGATCTTGCGCAACAATCACAAAACACCCCGCTGTATAGGCGTGGACCATGGACAAGGCTTCGACATGCGGATCGAACCACGCCTCGCGGCCTTTCATAGTTGCAAACGTCGGCCAGGCTGAGCAATGAATTTGCTCGCCTTGCAAAATCAATGCGTGGCGCGCCAAGTTCATCGAATGCTCGCCGCAAATCAGGCCCCCGACCTTTCCCACGGGCATATCGAACACTTTCAGCGTCGATCCATCGCCTTGCCCCCAAAGTGTGCGTTCGGACATCGTGGGCTGTAATTTACGGTGATTGCCAATGATTGCACCGGTCTCGTCGATATACACCTGCGCGTTATACAACGTACCACCAGCGCGCTCGGAGATACCCAGCACAATATTGACCTTGTGTGCCTTACAAACAGTTTTCACCGTATCTAAATCCGGACCATCAAGCACCACGGATTCTTTGGCATACGCGGCCATGGCCTGCATTTGATGTATGGGCGCATAGAGGCCAAGCCAATACGGATAGCCCGGGACAAAGGTCTCCGGGAATGCAAGCAGACGCACATCGAGCCTGCCGGCCTCGACCACGAGGTCGCAAACCTTGGCAATGGTCGCTTGCTTGTCCATCAAGATCGGGGAGGCGTGCGCAGCAGCAACTTTGAATGTCCTCGTCATCGGCGCACTGTTATTTCCAATCGATGCGGTGATCGAGGCCTAAATGAGCGGCGAGGCGCTGCAATCGACGCGGGTACGACCCGGCACTAAACATCGGCTCGCCTTCGGCCAGAGTCAGCACGAGAACCTTGCTCTGAATCGAGAGCTTGGCGCGCTTGTTCAAAATGGCGGACCCGCCCGGCGCCAAAACATAAGCAAGCCGTAACGCCATCCCGATGGTTTGCACCCGGAAGATCCGCGATTCTTCCAGCAACGCATGGGCTTGTTTCACGACGGGCTCTGACGCCTCACCGCCGTATCGATAAAACATCGCCAGCGCCAGACCCGCGCGGTCTTCATGGCCTAATCCCAAAAATGGCAAGCGCAGCATTCGCAAAAACGCCTGCTCGCCGCGATAATCGGGATGCTCCATCCACCATGCATCGCGCAGAATACATGCTGCGAGACGTAAGCGGCGTTGCTTGGGCGTTTCGTCAGGAAACAGAGCTGACATCCACTCAAAAGTGTCATGACCAACTTGCGGTGAACGACCAGCCTTCACCGCCATATCCTCGGCTAAGCCGATCAGCGGATCTTGTTTGCGCAAGTTCTCAGGTAGCGCCTTGAAGAACTGTCCTTCGCGCATGCCGTAAATCGAGAAGACGAGGTTCTTAGGTTTAGTGATTTCAATCAAACGCTCGAGCACCGCCGCCGCCATCGGCAAATTCACGAGGCGGCTTTTCGAGACACCTTTAATGTTCTCGAGGCTGCGCGGTCCTTGGCGCGCAATCACATCGAAGAGGCTCAACGCCTGCTGGCGATCAAGCGCGAAATTGTCGAGCACGTGCAACGGATAGTTCATTTGCGCGATACACACGCGGGCGAGTGCGCGCCACGCCCCACCGACCGCAAACAATGACTGGTCTTTGGCGCGGCCCGTTACCCATTTGTGCTTCTCAAGCGCCTTGTTGATAATGGCGACAGCTTTGACGCGGTCATCTTCGGCAGCTTCAGCCAAACGCAACAAACCAAGTGGGAGGGTCGTATGCTCGGTCAAGTCGCCCTTCGCGATGTGCACGAGTTCCAAACTACCGCCACCCAGGTCGGCCACAACCCCCTCGGCGTCAGGAGCACCGCACAGCACGCCCAGCGCCGAGCGCCGCGCCTCTTGCTTGCCGGTCAGAATTTGGACACGCACACCACAGCGCTTCTCGACGGCTTTGGCAAAATCCTTGCCATCGATGGCATCGCGCACGGCTGCAGTAGCCAACACATCCAGCCGCTCGACATTGAGCGAGTTCGCAATTTTGACAAACCGCGTCAGCGCATCAAATGCCATCTTCACGCCGTCGGAATTCAAACAGCCGGTTTTCTCAAGGCCCTTGCCCAGCGCGCAAATCTCCTTCTCGTTATGCAACGGAATGGGGATGCGGGTCTGCGCGGTATAAACAACCAGACGAACGGAGTTCGACCCGATATCGATAATCCCGATTGGCTTTTGGGTAGTCTCGCGATCTTGACTCATGGTCCCCGAAACGATGCTCCAGCTGCTCAATACCGCCCCTTAATCTGGGGGGTATTATCAGCTTTAGCGGCGGGTGGGAACCAGCTTAGGTACACGAGTCCGCGCCCGCTCGACCGCGCTGCCGCGGCCAGAAAGGCTGGGGTTATTCATGAAATAGTCGTGAGCGCAAAACGGCGCAGAGCCAGCGCATGGGCAAGATTTGGGATGAAGGGGAATGGACGTGCCGGGTCAATGGCAAGCGGCGTGATCACGGGGAAAATATGATCCATGAACCGCCGCTCGAGCCACTCGCGGTCAGAAGCATTCAATTCGTTCGCCCCGAGAACAGTAATTCCTTCCTTCTCAAGAATTAATCGCAGTTCGCGCCAAATTTCGTCCTGCAAGCGGAAGAGATCGCAGACGTAGACGTTGATTTGCTCCAACTGCTCGGCAGGCGTGAGGCCATCATCAGACGTTTGCGCGACGCCCGCGTTCACCTAGCCCTTCAGGCCTGCGACACGAAACATGCAAAACTCGTCGAGGTTGGAGGCAGAAATCGATAAAAAACGCACACGTTCGAGCAGGGGGTGGCGCGGGTTTCGCGCCTCTTCCAAAACCCGCGTGTTAAAGGCCAGCCAAGACACTTCGCGGTTAATGAAGCGTTCGCGCGGTGGCAAATCCTCGGGCAAAGGGGGCGCAGCGGAAGGGCGGCTCGCGGCGATGTTCAAATGATTGACCATACTTTTCTCTGATTAGGGTGCAATTCCATAGGCCACGGGGTGGAAAAGCAAGCGCTGAGCACCATATTTCATATAACAGCAATAAAAAGGAACGCCCTAAAGGTACCATTATTTACCGTCAGTGTCGAACGCCCACCATATTTGAGAGGCTAGAACAAACGAAGATGACCAAGACGCTTTATCTTTTGAGGCATACAAAAGCGCTCGATGCCGGCCCCGCTGACCCAAGCAAGGACCATGCACGGGGGCTAGCTCTGCGCGGTCAGAAGGATGGCAAATCCCTGGCCATGTTCTTTGCAGCAGAAGATATCCACGTGGATCGAATTTATTGCTCGACGGCCAAACGCACGCGCCAAACATTTGATCTGATCCGTACTGGGCTGGAAAAGCCGCCCGTTTCATTTCAAGACTCGCTTTATCTCGCGCCTTGCGATGAACTGATCGCGTTCATACAAACCATCCCTGAGCCAATCAAAAGCGCGATGATTATTGGGCATAATCCGGGCTTGCACGACCTAGCTCTGATGTTGATCGGGCGATCTGGAAAAAACCAGGCAAAGATGCTCGACAAATTACGCACCAAGTTGCCAACAGGTGGCCTCTGCACTCTCAGTTTCGAGCTTGCCGCGTGGGAAAAAATAGGCGCAGGTCTCGCGACGCTCACCCGCTTCGTTCGCCCGCGCGATCTTGATCAAAACGACTGAGTAGTGATTTGATTCAAGATATCTTTGATCAACGGCACGCTGACGGAGCGTTGCCCGGCCAATGACTCGCGGTCAGCGATAGCAACAACTTGGCGGGCGGTGGCGAAAGTACGGTCCATGTGACGGATGAGATACGACACCACATCAGGTGCAACCGCAATTTGGCGATCGGCGAATAACTTGACCAGCACAGCCTGCATCATGTCATCGTCGGGCGAATCAATCTTGATGGCTTGAAGCGCAGACAGTCGCGAACGCAGATCGGGCAAGCTCACAGCCCATCGCGCCGGTGCCATTCGCCCCGTCAGAAGCAGCCAGCCCTTGGCTTCGCTGAGCGCATTATAAAGATGAAACAGCGCGTTCTCGTCCACACCCCGATCTGCATCCTCAATCACGATTGCAGGTTGCGCGCTCGCCAGATCGCCGATGCTTTTCAGCACCAGGTCCTGACCCGTCAAAATCTGAGCCGCCGAGCGCGCCGCAAATACATGCGCCAAATGGCTTTTACCGCATCCCGGCGGACCAAAGAGCGCGAGCACTTGCCCCGGCCATGTGGGCCAGCGATCAATCCAAGCAACCGCGTCGGCGTTTCCGGGGGCCACAAAAAAATCCTCGCGACCGAGCGCGGGGCGAAACCCAAGATCGAGCGGAATTTGTTTTGCGGTGTTCATGCGGACCATCGGAACAGCATTACGGCTTGGGCGGCGCTACCGCCGCGGGCGGTGGTTCAGTCGCGGGTGGCTGAACCCGCAATGAGGGCGCACGCAAAATCCACATGTCGCCGTCTTTTGACAGTTCTAAATCGCTCTGACTCATGGCGAACTGAAGCTGTGCCTCATCACCCACAAACGTAATCGCCGCCTGAACCAAGGTCTTGCTCATGGCCTCAAGATCAACCTTCTCGACCGCCGGCACGCGCGCCAATCGCGCCTTAATCCCCAACCATTCTTGAAGGGAGTTGACCGAGATTAAAGCTGTGAGCTTTCCGCCTGCGCCAAAACGTAGCGTATTGCGCTTTTTCCAGTGATCTTCAACGGGCTGCATCGCCTCGATGGCTGCGGTCTTAAATGCTTCCGCGCGCGCCTTATCGTCCGCGCCAGAAACCGTCGCGCTGAGTTGAGCCTCGAACGGATCACCTAAGGGGCGAAGTTCCGTCACGGCAATATTCAGCGTATCGCCTGTAGATGTTGCGCGCGCCAGCACAACACCGGCCGCACCGTATTTAGCGGCCAGCTTCATCAACGCTTCACGATCTTTCGCGATTGCCTGATCAGCCGAAACCATTGCAATGTCCTGCAAGTCTCCCAGCGGTAAGGTGATGGGCACCAAACCATCGTGGGGCAAAATCGCGCTCCAGGCATCGCGCCAGGGGTTGGCGTCTTGCCACAACTCAACCGCACCGCCAGCACTGGGCTGATAGAGCGGCACGACCACCAAAAATCGGCTGGGTGTTTCCGCGAAGGGAAAGTTCTGAGCGCGTAAGAACGTACGGATCAAGACAGGGTCGAAGCGAACCGTGAGGTCAGCGAGGTAACGCACCGCCGAAGAGCGCTCGTTCGCTACCGAGAACTCCAACACCATCTCGATCACTTTGTTCGTGTCTGGCGTCGCAATCGCCGCCCAGTTTTCGCGCAAGGTCATCCACTCGATCAGCCGACGGAAGGCCGTCACGCGGGCCTGGGTCAGGCCGCGTTCACGCGCCTCAGTCACGCTGGTCGCCGTCACATCAACAGGCACATTGTGCACTACGAAGGGGTCGGCGATCACCTCGGCTGGGACCACAGGGGATGCAGATGGGGCAGGCGTCGAGTCCGCCGTGCCTTGCGCGAGCGCAGGCACCAACATCGCGGCCCATAACGCCAGAACGACGAAAATGAAGCCCAGAACGGGCACAGTTTGGCCGCTTGCCATCGTGTGGTGTTTGAGTATGTTGCCCAAGCTTTTTCGTCCCCTCGCTATCATCGGTCCGCATTCAGTGAACGCACCACGAGGCAACGGTTTAACCTACAACGATGCCGGGGTCGACTATTCCAAGATCGACCCCTTGAAGATTGATGCCCAGCGCGCGGCGCGCGAAACGGCAGGCAATCTGCGCCACCATGGCCTGATCGAGATTACGGCCTCGCGCGGCGAATCGGCCTATGTGGTCGATATGGGGGATTTTTTGCTGGCCTCGATCACTGAATGTCTGGGCACCAAAGTGCTGATCGCTGATGCGATGCGCCCCATTACCGGAAAAACCTATTTCGATTCCCTGGCCCAGGATACCCTGGCTATGGCGATCAATGACATTATCACCGTGGGTGCGACACCTATTTCGGTTCAGGCCTATTGGGCGGCGGGCAGCAGCGAGTGGTTCGATGACAAACAGCGTGCGCGCGATTTAGTCCAGGGCTGGAAGGCTGCCTGTGACCGCTGCAACGTGGCCTGGGGTGGTGGCGAGACGCCCAGCTTGGGGGGAGTTGTCAATCCGAACACCATCGACTTGGCCGCATCGTGCATCGGAATCGTGCGCCCGAAAGAGCGCCTGACCATCGCCGATAAACTTGCGGTCAACGATGCAATTGTTTTGCTGGCGTCGAGCGGCATACACGCCAATGGGGTTTCGTTGGCCCGCAAGGTCGCGGCAGACTCAAGTGAAGGCTACAAAGCCACACTGAGCGATGGACGCCTGTATGGCGACGCACTGCTGGACCCGACCGTTCTGTATTCACCCGTTACCAAAGCGCTGTTTGCGGCGGGCATTATCCCGCACTACTGCGCCAACATCACCGGCCATGGCTGGCGCAAGTTGATGCGTCACCCGGCGGCGTTCACTTACCGCTTTGCTAAAATCGCACCGGTACCGCCAGTGTTGGCTTACTTGCAACACGCGGCGGGCATGAGCGATGCCGACGCCTATGGAACGTTCAATATGGGCGCAGGCTTCGCGCTCTTTGTTGACCCCGCACACGCCGAGAAAACAGTGGCCGTTGCAAAAGCTGCGGGTATTGAAGCCTGGGTGGCGGGCCGTGTGGAAGCTGGCCCCAAAAGTGTTGTGATCGAGCCCATTGGTGTCACGTACACCGATGCGGATATGCATTTGCGGGCTTAAAGCTTATCCAAATCAATCTTACCGCTGACGATGCTTTGCAACACGCGCGGATAGAGCTCTTGCTCTGCAGCCTGCACGCGCGCAGCCAGGGTGTCGGGTGTGTCACCCGACTCAACCGGCACTTCGGACTGAGCAACAATCGGGCCGTGATCGTATTCGCCATCAACAATATGAATCGTCACGCCTGAAATTTGATCACCAGATTTCAGAACCGCTTCGTGAACATGCTTGCCGTACATGCCCTGCCCGCCGAAATGCGGCAGTAGTGCTGGGTGAACATTCAAAATCCGTTTGGAATACGCCGCCAAAGCTTTGGGGCCAAGCTTGCGCATATAACCCGCCAGCACCACAAAATCGACTTGCGCCGCCTTTAATTCGCGCGCCATCGCTTCGTCGAGCGCGGCGTCCGAGCCCAGCTTGGTCGCGCTCATGTGCTGCCACGCGATGCCCTGCAAGTCGGCCCAGTTGATCGCGCCGCAATCGCGGTTATTGCTGATCAGCAACGCAGGTTCGGCCGCCAACCACCCTTGACGGCACGCCACCACAATCGCCCGCATATTGGTTCCATTATGCGATGCCAGGAAGCCCAAACGCGGGCGCTGTGGAAGCGGTGTCATCGCCGCAAATTAGCCGACGATTTCCAGACCAGCGAAGAAGTAAGCGATTTCGACCGCGGCGTTCTCGGGCGAATCAGAGCCGTGGGCCGAATTGGCTTCGATTGATTCCGCGAAGGTTTTGCGAATGGTACCCGGCGCCGCGTTGGCCGGATTAGTCGCCCCCATGATCTCGCGATTGCGAGCCACGGCGTTTTCGCCTTCCAGCACTTGCACCACAACCGGGCCCGAGGTCATGAAAGCCACGAGGCTGGCGAAGAAGGGGCGCTCTTTGTGGACGCCATAGAACTCTTCGGCCTGGCCGCGCGTCATGTGGATACGCTTTTGGGCAACGATGCGCAGGCCGCCTTCTTCCAGCAGAGCATTGATTTTGCCTGTCAAGTTACGGCGTGTGGCGTCGGGTTTAATGATCGAAAAGGTGCGTTGAACAGCCATGGGAATTCGCTTCTCTCAAGTGTTGTGACGGGGGGTGAACCAATGAAATCGGGCGGTTTATAGACGGCCCCAGGGGCATGCGCAACGGAGTGCAGAGGCGGCTAAGTGACCTTCTCAGCCCAGCCGCCCGCCTCGTTTTGCTGCCAGTAATGCAGCTCATGGCCCGCCTGTTTGGCCTGCGCCCAGCGTTCGCGGGCCTGGGTGACGGCCTCGGCGGCAGTGCCGTCGAACAGGTCGAGGCAACGCTCGAACGTGACCTGAAAGGCCGCCGCCATACCGTCGGTGAGCACCAGCACACCCGCCTCATTGGGGTTTTCTTCCTGGTCTGTTAACCAAATCGGCTGGTTGTCTGCAAAGCCATCTTTGGCCGAGCCGTGGGGTAGCCAAGCGGCCGGATTATAGGTCCAAAGGTGATTAGCGAGCGCCTCGATGCGCTCTTCCGAGGAGGCCATGACGACAGCACGTTTGCCCGCCGCCACCACGCGTTCCAGCAATGCGGGCAGTGCGCGCTCTAACGATGAACTTTGCAGGTGATAGAAATCGACTCTCATTGGAGTATTTTCCCGAGAAGTGGCCTTCCACTTGGCCCCAATAAACAAATTGTTGAAAAATACGACCAATTAACCAGTTAACTTCACGCCGACGAAGCCAACCTTTTTGCCCGACAGCACCCGCAGTAGAACAGATTTACGCTGATCTTGCTTGGCTTTGGCGATGGCGGCTTTCGCGTCGTCCGCATTGAGAACGGGGGTTTGCTGGATTTCATCAATGACGTCGCCGCGACGAATACCTTTCTCGCCCGCATCGCTGTCTTCATCGACATCCATCACCAGCAGCCCTTCAACATCATCGGCCAAGTCATAGCGCTTGCGAATGAGATCATTGATGGGCGTAACGCTCACACCCAAATCAGCCAGTTGGGTTTTTTCAGATTGGCGGTTGTCATCGGGCGTCACTACCGCAGCGACCGCAGGCGCGTCTTCCTTCAACTCCAGCACTTTGGCCCTCAGCGTCACGGGCTTGCCCTGGCGCCAAATATTCAGGTCCACCGTTTTATCGATGGGCGTTTCAGCCACCACGCGCGGCAGCGCGCGCATTTTGTCGATGGGCTTTTGATCGAACGACAAAATGATATCGCCCGCTTCAAGCCCGGCCTTGGCCGCTGGACCATCGGGCAGTACCTCGGCGATCATCGCACCGCGCGCTTTATCTAGGCCAATGCTCTCGGCCATTTCAGGGCTGACGGATTGGATTTGCACGCCCAACCAGCCGCGCCGCGTGCGGCCATATTGGCGTAAAGATGCCAGTACGGGTTTGACCAAATTAGCGGCGGCTGCAAAGCCCACACCAACCGAGCCACCCGATGGCGAGAAAATTGCAGTGTTGATGCCGATCACTTCGCCATTCAAATTGAACAACGGCCCACCGGAGTTACCGCGGTTGATGGCCGCATCGGTTTGAAAAAAATCATCGTACTGACCAGCGTCGATGTCACGTGCGCGTGCAGAAATAATACCCGCCGTGACGGTGCCGCCTAGTCCAAACGGATTGCCAATCGCTACCGCCCAATCACCAACGCGCACTTTGTCGGAATCACCCCACGGCACCGCCGTGAGGGGCTTGTCGGTGGTGATTTTCAGCAACGCGATGTCGGTTTTTTCATCACGCCCAATCAGGTTGGCAGGATGAACACTATCATCAGACAGCGTCACCGAAATTTTGTCGGCATCGGCGACGACGTGATTATTGGTGACGATGTAGCCAGCTTTATCGATAATGAACCCCGAGCCGAGCGAGGTTTGCTTGCGCTTTTTAGGACGGTTTGGAGCTGCGTCGGGGTCGGCCTGGCGACGTTTATCGAACTCTTTGAACCAATCCTGAAAGGGCTCGGCCTCGTCCATTTCACCCATCTCGCCTTTGCTCTCGACCGTTTGCGAGGTGGAAATGTTGACGACGGCGGGCAGCAGCTTTGCTGTCAAGTCGGCAAAAGAGTCCGTCGGTACACGGGCTTGGGCGGGACTGAGTGCCAGAGCTGCACATGCAAATGCCGCGAGTGAGAAATGTCGGAACAAAAAACGCTCCTGTGGATGGGGCACTGAGGCCTAGCGGTAGGCCAATGGCCATGATTTGAACCATTAATGGCCCAATCCCAGGGCTGGAGCAATAAGTCCTACGACAATGCAGCCCCAAACGACATCGGGCCCCGCCGCTTTGAAAAGCGAGGCCCGATCAAGGCGTTAGAGAGAAACGTGGCGGTGTTAACGCGCGCCGGCGGGCAAGCGGTCGAAGTACTTAAAGAACTCGGAATCGGGGCTTAGCACCATTGTCGTGCCAGCGCCCAGTGCGCCGCGGTAGGCCTCCATGGCCCGGAAGAACGAATAGAACTCGGGGTCTTTGCCTTGCGCCGCGTTCAAGATTTTGCGGCTCTCGGCTTCGCCGGTTCCCAGCAGCACCTGCAGTTCTTTCTCGGCTTCGGCGATGATCACGGTCCGTTCGCGATCCGCCTCGGCTTCGATGCGAGATTTGGACTCTTGGCCCAAACCGCGCGCTTGGGCAGCTTCGGCCACGCGGTCTGATCTCATGCGGTTGTACGTCGATTGCAAGACCTGCTCGGTCAAATCAGTTCGACCAATGCGAACTTCCACTAACTCGATGCCGAACTCGGGCGCGCGGCGGCGGACAACCTCGGTAATATCTTTCATCATTGATGCGCGTTGATCACCCAGTAAGTTTTGCAAATTGGCCCGACCGACGCGGTCACGCACCGCACCGTTCAAGATGTTCCCGAAGGTATCACGAAAGCGAACTTCGGATTTGACGGACTGATAAAACTTGAGTGGATCTACAATTTTATAGCGCGCAAACGAATCGACATTAATTCGGCGTTGATCGACCAGAACCATGTCTTGGCCTGGCGGGTCCAAATCGAGAATCCTCGAGTCGAAAAATTCCACGTTCTGAATGAACGGGACTTTGAAACTCAATCCGGGCGAACTGATCACGTCTCTCGGGTTACCGAATTGGAAAATAATGGCAACCTGAGTTTGCTGCACGGTGAAGAACGAGCTGGACCCCAGCAGGACGATGACGACGCCGAGGATCGCAAAGAGGACGGTACGGGGCGAGTTCATTGCGGGGCTCCTGCGGCGGGCTGTGTTCGCTTTTTAATTTCAGGCAGCGGTAGATACGGCACCACACCGCTCGTTCCCTTGCTGTCCATAATTACTTTGTCGGCACGACCCAGAACTTCCTGCATGGTTTCGAGGTACATACGCCGTGCGGTTATATCCTTGTTGAGAACATAAGTGTTGTAGAAGGCCGTGAAGCGCGAGGCCTGACCTTCGCCCTCTTTGACAAGGCGTTCTTTTTGCGCTTCGGCGTTTTGAACCATGCGGGCCGCGTCGCCCTTGGCGCGGGGCACGATATCATTGCGGTAAGCGTTGGCTTCGTTAATCAGCCGTTCGCGGTCCTGGTTCGCACGCTGCACGTCGTCAAATGCATCGCGCACTTCCTTGGGCGGCTCGGCGGCTTGAATTTGCAAATCCAAAATCGTCACGCCAGCCTTGTAGTTATCAATAATGCCTTGCAGCAGTTCTTCGGATGTCTGCGCGACCGATTCACGTTCGCGTGTTAGAATGGCTTGCAATGGCGTACGGCCAACGATTTCGCGCACAGCACTTTCCGAGGCGATCTTGACCGTTGATTCAGGCTCGCGAATGTTGAATAGGAATTCGCCAGCGTCACGAATGCGCCATTGGACAGTATATTTGACATCGACGATGTTCTCATCACCCGTCAGCATCAAGCTTTCCTGCGGAACGTCGCGGCTATTTTGGCCACCCGTGGCACCACGGAAGCCCACGGTGATCTGGTTGGTCTGGGTCACTTTCGGCTTAATCACCTCGCCGATGGGTGTAGGAAACCAATAATTCAAGCCTGGTTGCGTGGTCTTTACGTATTTCCCAAACAGTAGCTCAACGCCCTGCTCGTCGGACTGAACGCGGTAGAAGCCGCTGATGGCCCACAGGCCTACCACGATGGCACCAGCCAACAAGAACCCACGGCCGGTTCCGAGACCGCCCGGAATTAAGCGACGGATATTGTCTTGGCTGCGACGGATGAGGTCTTCGAGATCGGGCGGTTGACCACCGCCACCACGACCACCCCATGGATTACCACCGCCGCCTCCCCCGCCGCCACTACCGCCACCCCAGGGGCCTTGCTGCTTGTACGCCATGTCGTTTTCCATTGGTGTCGTCTATCCTCGAAATATTGACGTGTGATCTTAACGAAATTTAGACCGTGAGCCCGGGTGAACAAAGCCCACATTTGCAAAAAATTTAGCCTTTGTCTTGCCCCGAATATATAGAATCAGCTTGCGGCGAGTGGTCGAGGGCTTATAGGACACCCCTGATACTGCCGCAACGCAGCCGCGTCCTTTTGCAGGCCGCGTATTCTCATATCGGTTCGAGACCAACGGATTTCAAGAATGCCCGCGCCGACCCTAGATGACATCACAAATGCCCTCAAAGCCGTCGACTCTGGCACCGGGGGCTTGGATATCGTTGCACGCGGTTGGGTAAAGGATGTCCTGTGCAAAGATGGCCATGTCACTGTCACGCTTGAGGTGCCTGCTACCATGGGCCCGAAGCTTGAGCCTGTTCGCCAAGCCGCTGAGAAGATCATCCATGATCTGCCGGGCGTGATTTCAGCCACCGTGGTGCTGACCGCAGCCCGGGCAGCGCAACCAGCCACGGCCAAGGGCGGATCGCCCAAAGGGGCGGGGCGCATTGAACTTCCGAATGTGAAGCACATTGTCGCCGTCGCCTCGGGCAAGGGCGGCGTGGGAAAATCCACAACAGCGACAAACTTAGCAGTCGCCTTGGCCAAGCTTGGCCGCAAGGTCGCTATTTTCGATGCCGATATTTTTGGCCCCTCGCAGCCGCGCCTCCTGGGCGTCTCGAAGCTTAAACCGAGCTCAGACGGCGACAAGGTTTACCCGCTGGATGTTCATGGCGTCAAAGTGATGTCGATTGGTTTTATGATCGCCGAAGACAACCCCGTTGTCTGGCGCGGGCCGATGGTGATGGGCGCGCTTGAGCAAATGTTGCGCGATGTCGCCTGGGGCGAATTAGATGTGATGATCATCGATATGCCGCCGGGAACCGGTGACACGCAGTTGACCGTGTCGCAGCGCGTTCCGCTGGCAGGCGCTGTGATTGTCTCAACGCCGCAAGACATTGCGTTGCTGGACGCGCGTAAGGGCTTAAATATGTTTCGACGCGTCGAAGTGCCGATTTTGGGCATTATCGAAAACATGAGCTACCATATCTGCACGAACTGCGGACATCGCGAGGACATCTTTTCGCACGGTGGCGCTCATCGCACGGCTGATGAGTTGGATGCCGAATTCTTGGGCGAGATTCCGTTGGATCTGCAAATCCGTATGACATCGGACAGCGGCACACCCATTGTGGTTGCGCAACCCGACAGCCCACATTCCAAGGCTTACATGGCCATCGCAGAAAAGATTTGGGCAAAGCTAGATGCTGGCAGCGTGAAAAAAGCGCCGCCCAAAATCAACTTGGGCAAGATGTTTGGGGTTTAGCTTCGCTCCAGCGTCACGAAGCTAAAGTCCGGCTCGCCCGACATTTCGTTTTTATGTGGTGCGCGGCGGGTTTCCTCCCAGCCGGACAAATCCATTTCTAATTTTGTGTCGCCCGCATAAGCCCGGTGTACTTCCGTCAAGTAGATGCGTTTGGCTTGTGTGAAGGCCTGGGCATAAATCTCGGCCCCACCAATCACCATCACTTCATCAACGCCCGTGCGGTGCGCGTCTTCGTAGCCCAGGGCCAGCGCGGTGGGCATATCGTGCGCCACAAACACGCCATCGGCTTTCCAATTTAAATCACGCGTCACGACAATGTTGGTGCGACGCGGTAGCGGCTTACCAATCGAGGCATAGGTTTTACGGCCCATGATGATGGGCTTGCCGACGGTCTGGGCTTTAAAGAATTTGAGATCTTCCGAGAGATGCCAGGGCAATTTTCCGTCCACGCCAATAACGCCGTTTTCAGCACGGGCAACAATCAGGGCAACAATAATAGGGCCTTCAAGCATGAATCGCCCTACACCGCGATCGGCGCGGAGATACTGGGATGGGGGTTGTAATTCGTCAGGGTAAAATCCGCGTACTCGAAACCGAAGATGTCAGCCACTTTGGGATTGACGCTCATCGTGGGCAACGGACGAAGCTCGCGCGTGAGCTGTAGCTTCGCCTGGTCGAGATGGTTGAGATACAGATGTGCATCTCCTAATGTGTGCACGAAATCGCCCAGCTTCAGCCCCGTCACCTGAGCGATCATCATCGTCAGCAGGGCATATGAGGCAATGTTAAACGGCACGCCGAGGAAGATATCCGCACTGCGTTGATAGAGCTGACACGAGAGCTTGTCGTCGGCCACATAGAACTGAAACAGACAATGACATGGCGGCAACGCCATCTCGTCCACCTCGGCTGGGTTCCAGGCCGTGACGATATGCCGGCGACTGTTGGGATTGCGGATGAGTGACTGCACCACCCCTGCAATCTGATCGATCTTGCGGCCCTCTAACGTAGGCCAGCTACGCCATTGCGAGCCATAGACCGGGCCCAGATCGCCATCCTCATCGGCCCACTCGTCCCAAATCGAAACGCCATGATCCTTGAGATACTTAATGTTGGTGTCGCCGCGCAAAAACCACAGAAGTTCGTGGATGATCGATTTGAGGTGCACTTTCTTAGTGGTCAGTAGTGGAAAGCCAGCCGACAGATCAAACCGCATTTGATGGCCGAACACGCTGAGCGTGCCCGTGCCGGTTCGATCAGACTTTTTGACGCCCTTGTCGAGAACTAACCGGAGAAGATCATGGTACTGCTGCATCCTGGGGTTATAGCGGCGTGAGCGAGCGTGGCCAAGAGACGGCGAGCGCCTAAAACGGTTTGGCGACGCCCAAATAGCCAATCGCAACAATCACTGCCCACATCCCGAACAAGATATAGCTGCCCCAATTCAGAGAATGGGTGATCACGGCCTCCACTTCAGGCGTCGAACCTTCGGCTTTTAGTTTTGGGATCACGACATATACCTTCGCAATATAATGCCGAATCCCAAGCCCGCCCGCGATCACCAGCGCGAACAGCGCAACCTTCGCCCCAAGCCATTTGGCCATCAGTGGGCCATCGCCTAGCAGCGACATCGCGCCGATCAAGAACAATACGACGACTAGACTATACCGGAGGGTTAAATCCATTTGGCTCAGAGGTCGATAGCTGGGCTTTCCCGTTTGAAAATGCAGCACCCAAATGAAAATGAACCAAGCCACAGAAGCGATCCAGAGCGCCGTCAGTGCAGACCCCGTAACAGGCGAAAGGTTCAGATCAGCCGCAAGTTGAAAACCGAGCGGGATCGATAAAATCAGCGCATTGCGGGGATGCTGATCCACCAGCAGCAAAAAATCCCACAGCTTCAGGCGTTCAGCGGCGGGCATATCCTTGGCGTTTTTGAAATAATGGGTCAGCGCATTCAAAACGAAATCACTGCCCAGCCAGTAGCCCATGATCACCACATGCAGCCACAGCACCAAATCATATTGCGCAATCATCAAACACCAACACTGATCTACGACCGGCCAGGTGCGACCATAGCCTTTGAGGCCCGGTCCTTCAAAGCGGGCAAAGGTATGGGTAGCTTCGCCAGGGGGGCTACTTTTCGCCTATTACGCGAAGGTGGCGTGGGACGACGTTTAGGCTTATATTGGGCGTGCCGCTTCGGCGGCTATGGCGCTAAACACGTTGTGAAATAAACGTTTCGGACCCGGGGGCAGTGCCCGGCGGCTCCACCAATTCCCGGCCCGCGCCGACTTTATAAGTCCGCCGCGGGTCGCTGTGGGGCCGATCCAGGATCGACGGGCGTAATAAAGACAACGCTTGTGCTCGGCATGGTACCGCCGTTATCGGGCTAAATCTAGAAGTGCCAACGACAACGTTGCACTCGTTGAGGACGTCCGTCTCGCCGCCTAACGGCCGCTAGATTATATGTCCAAAGCGCGGTTCGGGGGGGCACCGGGCAACAGAAGCCCCCCCACTTTATTCCCTGCCCCACAATCTTTTAGACCATTGCAGTCGGTTCAACCGCGAGGGAAAATGAACCCTTATATTCGCTACACGAGGATTTAACGCTGACAATGGCTGTGTCGACATTCAGTTACGAGCGGATGGTAGAAGACGCGCTGCGCGGTGTGCTGCGTCAGGCCCTTCGCATAACCGCGGCCCAAGGCCTGCTGGGCTCGCATCACTTCTACATCACCTTTGACACTACCCATCCTGGCGTGCGCATTCCTGAATCCTTGCGCGCCTTGCACCCCAACGAAATGACGATTGTGCTGCAACACCAATTCTGGGACTTGCAGGTGACGGACGAAGGCTTCGAGATCACGCTCAGTTTCTCGGGCGTCAGTCAGCGTCTGAAGATGCCCTTTGCGGCCGTGACCGCCTTTGCAGACCCCCATGCTAAGTTTGGCTTGCAGTTCCATGTGGAGTTCGAGGAAAAGACCAGCACTGACGAAGACGCTGAAGCCATTGCGCGTGAAGAAACCCCCACAACGCTCAGCGCCGCAAACCCTCAAATCAAAGAGTTAAAGACCAAGGGCACAAAGCCCAAAGAGGCCCCTCGCCCAACCATCGTTCATCCGACGCCCGACACGGTGCCGCCCGGCGCGAATGTCGTGACGCTGGATGCGTTTCGAAAAAAATAACGGCGCGGTGAAAGCCGCTTTCATTCTGATACAGACGGGATTGCCCCATGCTCGACGCCGCGTTCTCCGAGATTTTTCCGCTTGGCCCCGACACCACACCCTATCGCAAGCTCTCAGGCGACGGCGTGGCGCTGGAAACATTCCGCAATCAAAAGCTGGTCACCGTTTCAGCGGCAGCCATTTCAGGCCTGACGGCGGAGGCCTTCCGTGATGTCTCGCACCTCCTGCGCCCGGGGCACCTGAAACAACTGCGTGCGATTATGGATGACCCCGAGGCGTCACCGAACGACCGCTTCGTGGCGCTGGAGTTGATGAAGAACGCCAACATCTCAGCCGGCTTTGTGCTGCCCATGTGCCAAGACACCGGCACGGCGATTATCATGGGCAAGAAGGGCCAGAACATTTTCACCGAAGGCGACGATGCCGCAGCCATTAGTGAAGGCGTGGCAGACGCCTACAACAAACTCAACCTGCGTTATTCGCAGATGACGCCCACGTCTTTGTTTGACGAAAAAAATACCGGCAACAATTTGCCAGCACAAATCGATTTGTATGCCGTGCCCGGCGATACCTACAAGTTCATGTTCATGGCCAAGGGCGGCGGCTCGGCTAACAAAACCTTCCTTTTTCAAAAAACGAAATCGCTTCTGAACCCAGCGGGAATTAAGAAATTTCTGGATGAAGAAATTAAACATATCGGCACATCGGCTTGCCCGCCCTATCACTTGGCTATCGTCATTGGCGGCACGTCAGCCGAGATGACACTGAAAACTGTCAAGCTGGCGTCGGCGCGCTATCTCGACGGCTTGCCCACCAAGGGCGGCATGCACGGCCAGGCGTTCCGTGACATCGACATGGAGCAAGAAGTGCTGGCCATGACGCGCGGGATGGGCATCGGCGCGCAGTTCGGCGGCAAATATTACTGCCACGATGTACGTGTGATCAGATTGCCGCGTCACGGCGCTTCATGCCCCGTAGGCATCGGCGTCTCGTGCTCGGCCGACCGACAGGTGCTGGGCAAAATTAGCAAAGACGGCGTGTACCTGGAGCAACTGGAAACCAACCCGGTGCAGTACCTGCCCGAGGTGCGCGAGGACAAACTATCGAGCGAAGTGGTGAAAATCGACCTCAACCGTCCTATGGCGGAAATACGCAAAACCTTGTCGCAATATCCGATCAAAACCCGCGTGTCGCTCAGCGGACCTATGGTGGTGGCACGCGACATTGCACACGCCAAACTGAAAGAGCGCATCGACGCCGGCCAGGGCTTGCCCGACTACATGAAAAATCACCCGGTCTATTACGCCGGGCCCGCGAAAACACCCACCGGATATGCGTCAGGCTCGTTCGGCCCCACCACAGCGGGGCGGATGGACTCATATGTCGACGACTTACAAGCCGCAGGTGGCTCCATGGTGATGCTGGCCAAGGGCAATCGCTCGAAGGCCGTGACGGATGCGTGCAAAAAGCACGGTGGATTTTATTTAGGCTCCATCGGTGGCGCGGCCGCCAGCCTGGCTGAAAAATCCATCAAGAAGGTCGAGGTGATTGAGTACCCCGAACTGGGCATGGAAGCGATTTGGAAAATTGAAGTGCAAGACTTCCCGGCGTTCGTGGTGGTCGACGATAAGGGCAATGACTTTTTCCAGAAGTTGACTTAACGACCGACAGCCACCCGCATCCACTTCATCACATACGGCCAGAACACATTGAGTGCGAGGCCGCACATGACAAGCGCTGCGGCGATGAGTTTCCATGCGGGCAACGGTTCGGCCAGCATGATGGCCGAGGCGCCCATGAGAAGGCTGCCAACAACACTAAGCTCAGGCCGAGCAACGTCGTGGTGCCGTCGGTGTGCGCCACAATAACGGCCATACCCGCCACCGCGAGCAACAGCGCCATGACTTGGACCAAGCGCACACGCTCGCCGCTGAGGATCATTGCCAGTCCAATGGTGAAGAACGCATTGGTTTGCGCCACCAGTGAGGCAAGGCCCGGCGAGATGTGACCATTGATGGCGATGTACAAAAGCCCAAACTGCCCCACGCCGATAAACAGCCCATAAGCGATCAGATTGCGCCAAGACACGTTGGGACGTGGGATGAAAAACACCGCCGGAACGAACGCAAACGTGAACCGCAGGGCCGCGAACAACAACGGCGGCAGATGATCGAGGCCCGTTTTGATGACGACAAAGTTAATACCCCACACCGCCACCACCAACAGCGCGAGTAAAAGATGAGAAAGGGGCAAGGCGGCGGTCATATTGGCCTTCTGGGGCGCGATTTAAGGCTTTGTGTTCTCTACCCCTCGGTGCGCAGTGTCAATTTCGACTACGCGCGCCGCTGCCTTGCGTTGAACGCATGGATTACACATTTATTTAGTGTCACCCTCCTCCTCGACATGCCCAAGGACGGCGATGACAGATCAAATTGACTTTCTCTGGACCGGGCCGCCGCGCGCAGCAAACACACTGCTGCTTGCCCATGGCGCTGGCGCACCGATGGACACTCCGTTCATGTCGTTCTTTGCTGATGGATTAGCAGTGAAGGGCGTTCGCGTCGGGCGATTCGAGTTTGCGTACATGGCCGAGCGCCGACTGACCGGCAAACGTAAGCCACCGAACCCAGCGCAAGCATTGATGAATACCTGGCGTACTGCCATTAACACGTGCGGTGCGGATAGGGTTGTCATCGGCGGCAAGTCCATGGGCGGGCGTATCGCCAGCATGGTGGCCGATGAGATGGGCGTGGCGGGGCTGATCTGCCTGGCCTTTCCGTTTTATGGCGCAGGGCGGCGCGATAAACCGCGTATCGCCCACCTCGAAACACTTAAAACACGCACGCTCATATGCCAAGGCGAGCGCGATAAATTGGGCGACCGAGCAACGGTTGAGGCCCTCAAATTGTCGAAAGCAATCTCGCTACACTGGGCCGCAGACGGCGATCACGACCTCAAACCGCGCAAGGCGTCGGGGCGCACACACGCCCAAAACTTCAACGATGCGCTTGACGCCGTGGCTGGTTTTCTCGCAGCCTTACCATCATGAGCACATCAACCCGCACTGAAACCGATTCCATGGGTGCCATCGAAGTGCCCGCCAAACACTATTGGGGCGCACAAACCCAGCGCAGCATTGGTAATTTTAAAATCGGCGACGAACGTATGCCGCTGGCGTTGATCCATGCCTTCGGCGCCCAGAAAAAAGCCGCAGCACTGGCGAATAAAATTTTAAGTGAACTTCCGGGTGATATTGCAGATGTGATTGCGCGGGCCGCCCAAGAGGTGATGGACGGCAAACTCGACGATGAATTTCCGTTGGTGATCTGGCAAACGGGCTCGGGTACGCAAACCAACATGAATCTCAATGAGGTGATTGCGGGTCGCGCCAACGAGATGATGGGTAACCCGCGCGGCGGCAAATCGCCGGTTCACCCCAACGATCATGTTAATCGGGGGCAATCATCCAACGACAGTTTCCCCACCGCCATGCATATCGCTGCTGTGATGGAGATCGAGCATCGCCTGCTGCCCGCGCTGACAAAATCACACGCCGCACTTGACTTGAAAGCCAAACAATTCGCCGACATCGTGAAAATCGGCCGCACCCACATGCAAGACGCGACGCCACTAACCGTGGGGCAGGAATTCTCTGGCTACACCGCGCAACTGCATTACGGGATTGAACGTGTGCAAAACGTCGCGCCTGCGTTGTCGCGCTTGGCCCAGGGCGGTACGGCTGTGGGCACGGGATTAAATGCAAAAGCTGGTTTTGCCACGCAGTTTTGTCGGGAACTGAGCGCAATCACGGCATTGTCCTTCACGCCCGTGCCCAATTTCTTCGAAGCGTTGGCGGCACATGATTCATTGGTGGAATGCTCGGGCGTGCTGAACACTTTAGCTGTGTCATTGATGAAAATTGCCAACGACATCCGGCTGCTGGGCTCTGGTCCACGCGCAGGCATTGGCGAATTGTCATTGCCTGAAAATGAACCGGGCTCATCGATCATGCCCGGCAAGATGAACCCCACGCAGGCCGAAGCGTTGACGATGGTGTGCGTACAGGTGATGGGCAACCACACCGCTGTCACCATCGCCGGATCCCAAGGGCACTTAGAACTGAATGTCTATAAACCTGTGATCATCGCTAATGTGCTGCGGTCTATTCGTCTGCTGGCCGATGCGTCGCTGAGCTTTGCCGAGAATTGCATCGCAGGCCTTGAGGTTAACCGTACGACCGTTCAGCGCCATCTGGATGAATCGCTAATGCTGGTCACCGCCTTGGTGCCGCATATCGGCTATGACAAAGCGGCAGCTATTGCCAAGTTAGCGCATCACGACAATCTCACACTCAAGCAAGCCGCCCTGAAATTAGGCCATGTGTCTGACGCCGACTTTGATCGCTGGGTGCGCGCGCGCGACATGATCGGTCCGACCGCGTGAGCACCGGCACAATCCGAAAGCGCTCGGTCAAACTGGCCGGGCACAGCACCAGTGTTTCTGTGGAAGATGAGTTTTGGGAGGTTCTCAAAACACTCGCGCAATCGCAGAGCATGACCGTCTCGGATTTACTGACACGCATTGATGCCGACAGACCTGGCAATCTCTCAAGTGCGATCCGCTTGTATGTATTGAAATCGTACCAAGCCTAGCGCTGAGCGCGGGAGACATCGAGTTTGATGGTCGGCGCTGCAATCGGCCCGGTGATGGTCATAGGCGCAGTGGGCGGTAACACCAGTTGCGCCGATGGGCCAACAATCAAGCCACGGTCGCGCAGCTTGAGCGTCCCTTTCAAATCAAAGGTCTGTCGATTCAGATCAACCGCCCCGTCAAACATAGCGCTATAGGCATTGGATTGAATGCGCAGATCCTTCAACGTCGCGACACCGCTATCGATGGTAAACGACGCCGTACTCTCTTGCTTCGTCGGCACTTGCCCCCCCGGCCCTTCGGCCTGCGCAACCGCGGCAAGCGGGGCAAACAGGCCTGACGCTTTCAAGGGCGCATTGGCAGGTAATGACAATCGCGCGGTTCCTGTGCCCGACAATGCCTTGAGCCATCCATTGGGTTTGGCTGCAGATGTGGCAAAGCTGAGACTGAGGTCGGCCTGGGCCTTCGATGTTGTGGTCAATCCATCAAACATCAAGGAGGGGTCAGCCCCATTGAGAACCAGTTGGCCTTGCAGGTGTTGCGCGTTTTCGCTTGTGGTGGCATCGGGTGCTTTGGACCACTTCAGTCCAACCTGGCACTGCCCGCCAAAAAGTTTGCCCTGCCATTCTGCCAGTTCAACAGAATCGGAAACCGCGACAAAGCGCGCCGTAAAATTTTCCGCGTCGAGGATAGACGACCGGATGTGCGGGCCAGACAACGTGACTTCGCCCTGCCAGCCGCCCGGCGCCGGCAAAGGAAAGATCGGCAGCGGCGTCAGGGCTGTGAAGTCGATATCGATGTTACTGAATGTCGCGCTCACTGAACGAGGCTGCGTTGACTGATCGACATCCATTTGTCCGCGCAGGCCATAACGCCCAATAGTCGCAGCTATATCGTTGACCGCCAGCTTCGCGCCATCAAGCTTAAGCTTGGCGGCAACCGTCATGGAGCCATCAAGCTTGGTCTTAAATTTCAAACCCGGCCACGCCAAATCACGCACTTGGTTGGCATTGGGGTGCGACAGATCCAATGCAAGATCGAGTTTCAAGCGTCGGTCGGCCACGCTCGCCTTGCCGCGTGCATTCGCGTCAACGGGCCCAAGCTTGCCCTCAAGCGCCACGGTCGCATCGAGCAACGAGCCATTGATGGCCCCGGTCATGGACCACGGGGCCATCGCACGTAAAGGCGCGGCAATGTCCGTGCGTGTGGCACGTGCAAAGCGCGCGACATCGCTGACCTTCATGTCAAACTGCAAACTTTCCGCTGTCGGCACGCCATCCAGGTTTTTGATTTTGCCGCCCACCCACACCGCGGCACCCGAGGCATCGGTAAACGCAATCGAGCGCACATCGACAAAGCCATCTCCGAACGCAACGTCGATGCCAAGTGGGCCAGCCAGCAGATCTCGCCACGTCAAGATTGGCACTGCAATCCTGACAAGCCCGCGTTGCGCAGCCAAAGTGCCCATCCACGGCGCCAGCGGGTTGACGCCGTAGCCCGACGCTTGCGGGCCTGAGGTCGGTGACAACCCAATGATCGCGCCGATTCCTTGGCGGATCAGCGGCACATAAACATCCAGCGCTAAACGATCAACGTCGAGATCGATGGCAAACGGTGTGGCTTGATCCCATCCAAAAGCCAAGCGACCTTTGGCTTGCATGGCATCGAAGGACAGGGCGACATCGCTGAGGACCGTCAGCTTTGCATTGTTCTGAACGAGCCCACTGGCCGAGAAATTGGCGAGACGGCCATCGGGTATGGCCGCGCTATCGACGCTGAGCCACGACAAAAACCCTCGCACGTCTTGAATATCGCCGCGCCAAGACCCCGTGAACCCTGCATCTTCAGAAGCGGACGTCCATAGCCCCGCCACCGAGACGCGTGCTTGGCCTGGCAGAGTCATGGCGGCATTGCGGATCGCCCATTCAGATTTGTCATACGCGAGGTCGATGGTGACATCGCGCGCCACCTGATCACCCAAACGGAGCATTGTTCCATTGACTTTGATGGCCCCGGCCCATGGTTTCTGAGTCAATGCATCAAGCACACTGGCGCGTGATGGAATTGAGGCTTGCAACGCGCCTGATGGCCCAGTGGGGAACCATTGCGCGGCATCAATGTTGGTCAGTTCAGCGTTAAGATTAAATTTGGGCTGCGGCGTGAGTTCGAGGGCCCCTGAAAGACGGGCGGTTTGATCGCCCAGACCAAGGGTTGTATCACTGATGCTGATCCGTTGCGCGCTCGCCTCAATGTCAGATGAAATAGAAAGCGGTTGTGCCGACCATGGCCAGCGAGTCAGATCGAAGTCGGCAAACGACGCCAAGCTGAGCGCATCCACGACATGCAACGCCGATAAGTTCATGCGGCCCTTGAATGACGGCGCAAGCACACCCTGAGGCTCGGGTGATGACATCGTTCCGGAAAGCTCAATGGTCACATCGGCTTCAGGTAACTTCACGGTGAGCTGGCCATAACGACCATCGCCTTTGCTCGGCGCATTCAGCTTGCCATCCATCGTAATGGGCGCGCTCTCGAACACACCACTCGTCATCCACGTCAACGCTCCGTTGGCAGTGGACGAGACGGCACCATCCAGCCCATCGAAAACCAGAGGGCGGTCAGCGACATGTAATCTGAGCCGAGCCCGTTCAAAAGATAATTGGGTTACAGCTTCGCCAAACGAAGCGAGATCAGCCCAGCGGCCATCAATCTCAGCGCTTCGCAACGTCACGTTGGTGATGGCGTAGCGACCGAGAATCAAATCGCCCCAACTCAGGTCGGCCCGAACCTCACCCGCTGCGAGCGCCAACTGAGTCCCGCTATAAGGTTTGGTCGCAATATCGCGAATCATCAGCTGAGGGCGAGGAATGAGCGACAGAAAAATATCGCCGCGCACACGAACGTCTTGGCCTAATGCGCGGCTGAGTTCCGCCGTGATGCTTGGACTGAGCGAACGCAGATCAATGAGTCGCGGGGCAAAAATCGCAGCCAGCGTGAGCAGGCCCACGAGAAATGCGGCGAAGACAATTGCGGTCCGCGATGTACCGGACGAAGTCACGAGGGTTTAGTCGTTGCGCGGCTAGAACGCAGCTTCGGGCACGGCCATGGTAGCTGCGCTCCCAGTGCGGATGAGCGCATCGAGCGAAGCTATTTGCGGCAACACCTTGGCTATAAAGAAACGTGCAACCTGCAACTTCGTGGCATAGAACGAATCACCGCTGTCTTTTTTGGGCAGCGCAGCTTCAACCATCAACACCCACATCCACGCCATGCATGTAATCGTGAACATCCGAAGGTAGTCATTGGCCACAGCACCGCGCAAATTTGGGTCAGCTTGTGACTGATCGACAATCCATTGCGTACAGGCCGCAAGCTTATCGCGCGCATCTTTGAAGGGGCCGATAAACTCAGCCATCACGGTTTGGCCTTTCGCGCGCGCGAGCAGCAAGTCTGTTTCCGCCATGAAGCCTTTGACCAGTCTGCCGCCGCCAAGTCCTAACTTACGACCGATGAGATCAAGCGACTGAATCGTGTTGGTGCCTTCGTAAATCTCGGTGATGCGCACATCGCGCACCATTTGCTCCATGCCCCATTCGCGCACGTACCCATGTCCACCAAAGACTTGCAGGCAGAGATTCGTGATCTCTGAGCCAAAGCCGCTGCCACCAGCTTTAATGATGGGCGTCAGAATGCCAGCCATATCGTCAGCGCGTTCACGCACGGCTGCGTCAGCATGACGGTGCGAGATATCAACCTGCATATGGGCATACAACGCCAGCGCACGCTGCGCTTCAACGACGGCGCGGGCATAAAGCAGTTTGTTGCGAATATCAGGGTGAACCAAAATAGGATCGGCCGCCTTGTCGGGCCGCTTTGCTCCATCTTCAGCGCGGCCTTGGAGGCGATCTTTGGCGTAGGCCGTGGCGTTTTGATAGGCTAATTCAGACTGGCTGATCCCTTGAGCGCCCACGAACATGCGCTCTTTGTTCATCATGGTGAACATGCAAGCCAAGCCCTTGTGCGGCTGACCGACCAACCATCCCTTGGCGCCATCAAAGTTCATCACGCACGTGGCGGAGCCTTTAATGCCCATTTTATGTTCAATAGAACCAACGCTGAGCGCATTGCGCGCGCCCAATGAGCCGTCGGCGTTCACGAACAGCTTTGGCACTAAGAACAAGGAAATCCCGCGGCTGCCTTCAGGCGCATCAGGCAAGCGCGCCAGGACCAGATGAACCACATTGTCGACCAAATCTGAGTCGCCTGCGGAAATAAAAATCTTTGTGCCGCTCACACTAAAAGAAACATCACCATTGGGAACGGCCTTGGACCGCAACAGTCCTAAGTCCGAACCGCAATGGGGCTCGGTTAAATTCATGGCGCCTTGCCACTCACCACTGACAAGCTTTGGCAGGTACATTTGTTGAAGCTCTACGGTACCGTGCGCAGCCAAGGCCAACATCGTGCCCTGACTAAGTCCCGGGTACAGCCCAAATGACAAGTTGGCTGAGCCAACCATCTCAGCGACAAAGTAATCGAGCGCCTCGGGCAAACCTTGTCCGCCAAAGTCGGGGCTTGCGGTCAGGCCACACCAGCCGCCCTCGGCGTATTGCTTATAGGCCTCTTTGAAACCCTTCGGCGTTATGACTTGCCCGTCTTTGAAAGTGCAGCCTTCAAGATCGCCCGACTGATTGAGTGGATGCAACACGTTTTGGCAAAGCTTGGCGCACTCCTCTAATACCGCGTCCATGACATCGGCTGTCACGTCCTCAAGGCCAGGCAAAGCCGTCAGTGTTTTTTCAGCAGCAAAGACCTCGTGAAGGACAAAACGCATATCGCGCAGCGGTGCGGTGTAAGTGGTCATGGTGTGTCTATGTCTTTTGAAGTGATTGTAATACTTGGACGGGGCCCCGATTCGGCACAAAAGCGCCCGATCAAGGGCCTTAGATTAAGCTAAGGCGATTTGCGGTCAACCCGGCAGCCAGCGGGAATTTTTCAACGGTTTCAATGGCCTGATCCAAAATATGGTCAGTTTCGTAGCGAATGTAGACCATATCAGTCCGAATGCTCTTGAAATATAGGACTATATTAGTCTTAATTGAGTGGTTCAAACCAGGCCCGCCAAGGCCGTAGACGACGGAGTTCACAGGTGGCCTTTAATTTCTTTCGTAAGGCATCCACCGCCGCCCGACCTGGTTTAATGTCGAAAGCCATGTCCAAAGGCGCGACAGCCGCGCTCAAAATCAATGGCGTAAACAGCGTCGATTATTTGAGCCGTGTGAAAGCCTACCCCGTGCTGACCGAACAGGAAGAGCACGCGCTGACCGAGCGCTGGTATCAACATGGCGACCAAAAGGCTTTTGAAGCCTTGATCACCAGCCATTTGCGGTTGGTCCCCAAGATCGCACAGAAATATGCAGGGTACGGAATCGACGTCAGCGACCTCATCAGCGAAGGCAACGTCGGACTGTTGCATTCGGTCGAGCGCTTCATGCCCGAGAAAGGCTTCCGGTTTTCCACATATGCCCGCTGGTGGATCAAGGCCGCCATTTTGAATTACGTTTTGAGAATGTGGTCGCTCGTCAAAGTTGGGAATGGCGCGAACAAGAAACGTCTGTTCTTCAACTTGCGCCGTGCCAAGCGCGCCCTGCATGTTGATGGCGAGCGTTATCTCAGCGAAAAAGACATCGCTCATCTGGCGCGTCACTTTGGTGTCAGCAAGGATGACGTGGTCGCGATGGACCGCCGCATGTCGGCTAACGATGTGTCGATGTCACAGACGGTCGGACAAAGCCATGATGGCGACGCGATTGAATTCGGCGACACGTTGGCTGACGACTCGCCAAATGCCGAAGAAATTCTGATTGCATCCGATGATCGCGCCTGGCGCTCGAGAGCTTTGCGCGATGCCGTCGAGAAACTTGACAAGCGCGAGCGTGAGATCCTTACACGGCGTTATTTGACAGAAAAGCCTGTGACTCTGTCGACGTTGGCCCGCATCTATGGCCTGACAGCCGAGCGCGTTCGCCAAATTGAATCGAAGGCGATTGAGAAAATCAAACAGTACATGAACCCCAAAATGCGCCAGCCGGCCTTGATCAGCGGCCTTTTTGCGATGTTCTTTGCCGTTGCAGAATCGAACGCTTAGCCCCACGCAGATATGCTGCGGCGAGTAAAATCGCCGCAGCCTTTTCTTTGTGGGTATTGACGTTTGCGGGCCTGGCGATCATTCAATTGAGTCTCATAATGAAACGCTTGGCCGACCGTGACCCCTCCCGGACTCCCGCGCCTTAAAGTTATTGACCGCCCCTCGCCCAATCATGGTGCGCGCCAGCCCGTGGACGGAGCCACGGCTGTGCGTTTTGTCGTTCTGCATTACACCGGCATGGCAACAGCCGAGCAGGCCCTCGCCAGACTGACGGACCCATTAGCGCAAGTTAGTGCGCACTATCTCATCAATGACGAGGGCGAGATCTTCCACCTTGTGCCAGAAGACCGCCGCGCATGGCATGCGGGCGTTTCTTACTGGCAGGGACGGCGCGATCTCAACAGTCTTTCGATTGGCATCGAAATCACCAACCCCGGACACGATTGCGGCTACCGCGCATTTCCGCAGACGCAAATTGATGCGGTGCGCGACTTGGTCAAAGACATTCTGGCACGCCATATGCTCAATGCTGACGCTGTCATCGGGCATTCGGATATCGCGCCGGGCCGCAAAATTGACCCAGGCGAATTATTCCCGTGGGAACACTTGGCAAGCACTGGCCTGGGCCGCTGGCCTAAGCTGAGCGGCACCAAACATCTCATCACCACCAACGACGCGATGATACTGTTGTCGCAAATTGGATACGCCGTGCCGCTGTTGGCGGAATTGGGCGCAGACATTTTGGCCGCGCCCGCCGACACTGTGGCCGCATTCCAGCGCCACTATCGCCCGGCACGCATCGACGGCGTCTTAGACACTGAAACGCTGGCCCTGATTCAAGCTCTGGCCGCGCCAGACCTCGCTTGACCTCATCTTAACAGAAGACCATGTTGGCTCTGCCAGATGGCCGGATAGCCGCGCTCACCCTTAAAAGTGATCGAGGAAAGTCCGGGCTCCACGGAAGTAAGGTGCCGGTTAACGACCGGCGGGGGCAACCCTAGGGAAAGTGCAACAGAAAACAAACCGCCTTGAACTTCGGTTCAAGGTAAGGGTGAAACGGTGCGGTAAGAGCGCACCGCAGGCTTGGTAACAAGCGTGGCAAGGTAAACCCCACCTGGAGCAAGACCAAATAGGGGCGACCGATCGGGCGGGAAACCGTGCCGGTAAATGTGCTTCCGCACAGTCGCCCGGGTCGGTCGCACGAGGTGTCCGGTAACGGGCATCCCAGATGAATGGCTATCCCCCGGTTTCGGCCGGGGACAGAACCCGGCTTACAGGCCATCTGGCATTTTTCTTTTATATTCAGATAGTTAGTTGTTTTTTGCGCGTTGCCACGATTGCGCCGCGCAGGGGGCGTTAAATCACCTTAAATCCCCAGCATGGTCAGTCTTACTCATCGGCGTTTATCATTCTTAATTTCCAAGAATGTCGTGGTAGGCGAAGCACTTAGATAAAGAACAAATAAAGAACATTTTCATGGGCTTAGGAGCCGATCCCATTGACACCCATATTTTCCCATGAGATACCATGCTGGTCCAAAATCTAAGCGCTCGATTTGCGCCTGGATGATGGGTCTGCGGGGAACGGGTAGAGGGCGGTCCGGCCGTGAAGGCATATATCGGGACCTTTGTTAACAAAATCGACGCGAAGGGACGAATTTCAGTCCCGGCGCCTTTTCGTACTGCGTTGCAGGCAAAAGGGCTAACCGGCGTTGCTTTGTTTCCCGCACTGATCGGCGATTGCATCGAGGGTTGCGGTATGGACCGCATCGAAACCCTTGTGGAGTCGATGCGCGATGACCCCCTACCCAGCGTCGACGACGACGCGATTGCTCACCTCATTGTCGGCAGCGCCCGCGAGACGCCATTTGATGCTGGCGGGCGAATTGTGCTGCCGGAGGACTTCATTGCCAAAGCGAAGCTCACCGACAAAGGCGCCTTTGTCGGCAAGGGCCGCACGTTCCAAATATGGGAACCAAGTGCGTTGGCCAAAACACAAGACGCGCTGATGAAACGCGTACTCGCCGCACGGCAAGCTCAACTCGCCGTCGGTAAAGATGAGGCGCGATGAACACAGCCGCCGCATCATCAGAAACACCTCATGTTCCTGTTTTGCTTGCTGAAGTTATCGCTGCGCTGCAACCGCGCGACGGCGGTATTTATGTCGACGGCACCTTTGGCGCTGGCGGTTACACGTCGGCCCTTCTGGAGGCGGCGCACTGTCAGGTCTGGGCCATCGACCGCGACCCCGATGCGCTAGCTCGCGGCGCAGCATTGGCCGAGCGCTTCCCCGACCGCTTGCATCTGATCGCGGGGCGGTTTGGCGAGATGGCTGATTTGCTCGCAGCCCAGGGCGTACGCAATGTCGACGGGATTGCGCTCGACATCGGTGTCAGCTCGATGCAGATCGACGATCGCGCCCGCGGCTTTTCTTTTTTACGCGACGGGCCGCTCGATATGCGCATGGAGCGCGCCGGACGTAGCGCTGCAGACATCGTCAACACCTTGCCCGAAAAAGAACTCGCGGATATCATTTTCACATTTGGCGAAGAGAGGTATGCCCGGCGTGTTGCCAAGGCCATTGTTGCCGCGCGCTTAGAACGCCCCTTCTCGCGGACGCTGCATTTGGCCGATGTGATTCGTGCCGTTGTCCGCCGTGCGCTTGATGGCATCGACCCTGCAACCCGCACGTTCCAAGGATTGCGGATCTATGTGAACGATGAGCTTGGCGAATTAGGGCGTGGGCTGCGGTGTGCTGAATTTTTACTGCGCCCCGGCGGGCGTATCGCCGTGGTATCGTTTCATTCGCTCGAAGATCGCATCGTCAAAACATTTCTGCGAACGCGCTCGGCTGAGGCCGCAAGGCCCTCGCGTCATATGCCTGCGAGTGCAGTGAAGGCCAGCGTGCCAACCTTTACTCTAATCACAAAGCGCCCAGCACTGCCTAGCAACGACGAGATCGACCGCAATCCCCGCTCGCATTCAGCACGTCTGCGTGCAGCCGAACGCACCTCAGCAACGGCGCTGGCCGCCGTCGCAGGAGGTCAGGCATGAGATTTTCCATGCTCATGTGGGCGGCACTGACCGTCGTTGTTGGAATTAGCTTGTTCTTGTTGAAGTACCAAGTTCAAGAACTGGAGGATCAACTCCAAGCGACCTATACACAGATTGAAAAAGATAAAAGTGCGATCCGGGTCCTTCACGCGGAATGGACATATCTGAACGACCCCGCACGCTTGCGTCGATTGAGCGAGCAGCACCTTGGTTTTGGTGCACCAAACGCGAAGCAAGTGGCGACCTTGGCGCAATTGCCCTACCGCGATGGACGCACCCCCATCCCCGAAGGCGCGTCAACGCCAATGCCGCCCGCAGGCACGCCGAAGAAAACCATCGGTATAAAAACTGCAATGGTCACCCCAATCGCCTTTACGACATTTGAGAATGAACAGCCGAGCGCCTTATTTATGACGGCCGCTGCTGAAACTAATCGTCCCAGCGCCATCGCGGTCACCGTTGCCCGTCTTCAGCGTATGTTAGGACCAACGTGGTCTGGGTCGATGCTCTTTCAGGGGCCGCAGCAATGATCGGTTCCATGACGGCCAAGCGCCGTAACTTCCTTTACCCGGGCGAAGAAGTGCGCCCCAGCCGCACGCCCAAACTGCGACTTGATGGAGCCACCAAACGCGTCGTCGATACGGGCCGTATTCGCTTGATCGTTACGGCCGGCTTGTTCGGCCTGGCCTTTATCGGCATCGCCGGGCGTATCGTCGACTTGATGCTCTTGGAAAATGCTCTCGGCATCCCCGCCGCGAGAACGAGCGCCAAAATCCCCACCCCCGCGCACCACCGCGCGGATATCATCGATCGAAATGGCATCTTGATTGCAACAAACCTGCCGACGGTCAATCTGTATGCCGACTCACAAAAAGTGCCAGACGCAGTTCATGCGGCTGAAAAGCTAACCGAGATTTTGCCCGACATTAATCGCGCCGACACGTTGCGACGCTTGTCATCCGGTCAGCGCTTTATATACCTACGCCGTCATTTAACGCCCACCGAGCAAATGTCGGTCAACAGCCTGGGAATCCCTGGCCTCTATTTTGAGAACGCTGAACGGCGTGCTTATCCGCACGGATCACTCCTCTCTCATGTCGTCGGGGTGACCGATACCGAGAATCACGGCAATGCTGGTGTTGAGAAATCTTTCGATCAGCAGCTGACAACACTAGACGAGCCCATCAAACTTTCACTGGATGTCCGCATTCAGCATTCGGTGCGCGATGCATTGGCTGAAGGCATCGCGCGCTATCGTGCATCTGCCGGCAGCGCGGTGGTGATGGATGCCAATTCCGGCGCCTTGCTGGCCATGGTGTCGTTACCTGACTTCGACCCTAAGTCACTGGGAACCGCCAGCGAAGATTCACGCTTCAATCGCGTCACGCTTGGCCTTTATGAAATGGGTTCGACGTTCAAACTTTTTACCGCAGCAATGGCGTTGGACGCGGGCACTGCGAACCTTGAGAGCCGCTATGACGCCAGCAAGCCAATCAAAATCGGCCGCTTCACCATCACCGACTATCACGCGCAAAACCGTTGGCTAAGCGTGCCTGAGATTTTGATCCACTCATCCAACATTGGCGCAGCGAAAATGGCGCTGGATGCCGGAACCGAGCGTCAAAAGGGATTTTTACGTAAACTGGGCCTTCTGACGCAGGCAAACCTTGAGTTACCTGAAATTGGCAAACCCCAATTCCCCAGTACCTGGCGTGACATTAACACCATTACGATTTCATATGGCCACGGCGTCTCCGTCACGCCGGTGAATGTCGTCTCGGCCATCGGCGCGCTGGTCAATGGTGGCGTGTTGTATCAACCGACCATCATCCATCATGAGTCAGGCGCGATGCCAGAAGGCCGCCAAGTTCTGTCACAAAAAACATCCGATGCCATGCGCGCGTTGATGCGCATGGTTGTGTTGGAAGGTTCTGGTAAGCAAGCCGATGTGAAGGGCTACCTTGTCGGCGGCAAAACTGGTTCGGCCGAAAAAGTCTCGCGTCGTGGTGGTTACATGGAAAGCTCGCTGCGCACATCGTTCGTCTCGGCGTTCCCCATTAATGCGCCACGTTATGTCGTGCTGGTTGTGCTCGATGAGCCGAAGGGCATCAAAGAAACTTATAATTTTGCGACGGCCGGTTGGAATGCGGCCCCCACTGCGGGCAACATCATCGGCCGGATCGCACCGATGCTCGGCGTATTTCCGATTGGACACACAGATTCGTTTCAGCCGCTAGTCGGCCTGATGGCTGCCGGCGGCAACCATCACGACAATGACCATGCTGCGCCAATCAAGACGGCACTCGTATCAACACCAGCAGCAGAAAAAGCAACAGTCGCACCGCTGGTGATGCGCAATACGTTGCCGGACGACGGCGAATCAGATCGAACAATTCAAGACGAGCACGACACAATCGGCACGCTCATCGACACTATTGGTGGTGACGGTGAAGTTGAGTGAATTATTGGAAGAACGGGGCATGGACCCTGCGGCTTTAAAAGAGTTGGAAATTGCCGGCTTGACCGCGGATTCGCGCGACGTCGAACCGGGCTATCTTTTTGCGGCCTTGCCCGGAGCAAAGGTCGATGGCCGCGCATTTTTAGTTGACGCCGTTGCGCGTGGGGCTAGTGCAATCTTAGCACCACCCGGAACAGATTTAGGTGATGCGCGGGCTGATGCGAACGGAAAGGTGGTTCGACTCATCACCGACAGCAATCCACGTCGTCGGTTCGCGTTGATGGCTGCAAAATTCTATCGCAATCAACCTAACACCGTGGCCGCCGTCACGGGCACCAATGGCAAAACATCCGTTGCTCATTTCACGCAGCAACTGTGGCAGACCCTGGGGAAACGCTCGGGCTATATGGGAACGTTGGGCGCGTGGGGTGGATCAAAGAAAATAAATGGCAGCTTGACCACACCCGACCCTGTTGGCGTGCATCGTGTATTGGAAGATCTTGAGAGGGCTGGCGTGACTCACTTGGCGATGGAAGCTTCGAGCCATGGCTTGCACCAATTCCGCATTGATGGCGTAAGGATAGCGATGGCTGGCTTTACCAATCTGAGCCAGGACCACCTCGACTATCACGGGTCAATGACCGCGTATTTGGCTGCTAAATTGCGGTTGTTCTCAGATGTCATGATTGAGGGCGGCACGGCCGTTTTGAACGCCGATGCGCCTGAGTTTCTAGCATTTGATGCCGCGTGCCGTCTGCGCCGTCATCGCGTGTTATCCTTTGGCGAAAGTGGCGATGCCATTCGACTAGACGACGTCACACGCGAAGCGGCTGCACAAAAACTGAAGCTCACGGTTTTTGGACAGTCTTTTGATGTCAGGCTGCCATTGACAGGTCGCTTCCAAGCCAGCAACGCCATGTGCGCACTTGGCCTGGTCTTGGCCTCAGGCGCAGATCCAAAAGCTGCTGTGACTGCGCTTGAATCCTTACATGGCGTTTCTGGCCGTCTAGAGCATGTGGGCGATTCGGCTGCTGGCGCGCCGGTTTACGTGGACTATGCACATACACCCGATGCCCTTGAGACCGTTTTAGCTGCCTTGCGGCCACACGCATCTGGGAAACTTGTCGTCGTGTTCGGCTGCGGCGGCGACCGTGACAAAGGCAAGCGCCGCTTGATGGGCGAGAAAGCCAAAGAGCACGCCGACCTCGTTTTTGTGACTGATGACAATCCGCGCACCGAACCTGCAGCCACGATTCGTCGAGAAATATTGCAAGGCTGCCCGGATGCCACCGAGATCGGTGATCGCGAGCTGGCCATTCAAACTGCCATTGCCGCGCTGAACGCAGGCGACGTTTTACTGATTGCAGGCAAGGGTCACGAGAATGGCCAGATTGTCGGAACAAATGTTATTCCCTTCAATGATGCCGATGTAGCGCGCGACCAGCTGACGCGAAGCCCCTCATGACAGCTTTGTGGAATGCACAAGACATCGCCGCCGCAACACGCGGAGCAACCTCAGGATCTTGGACCGCAAGTAGCGTTTCGATTGATAGCCGTACGATTCAGAAAGGTGATCTATTCATCGCTTTACAAGGTCCGAATCATGATGGCCATGATCATGTGGAGGCGGCAATTGCGGCGGGCGCGGCTGGTCTTCTTGTGCATCACGAACCCAAGGCCTTCTCCTCCGATTCTAACGATAAACTATTACTCGTTAAGGATACGTTCACAGCGCTGAATGATCTTGGCAGGGCTGCGCGCGCACGCTGCGATGGAAAGATCGTCGCTGTCACGGGCAGTGTCGGCAAGACTGGAACCAAAGAAGCCTTGAAGCTGGCGTTTGCAGCGCTCGGCGCAACGTACGCGACCAGCGGCAACCTGAACAATCATTGGGGGGTCCCGCTTAGCCTTGCACGGATGGCGCGTGAAACTCAGTTTAGCATTTTTGAAATCGGCATGAATCATGCTGGCGAAATTGCGCCACTGGCAAAATTAGTAGCGCCGCATGTCGTGATCATCACAACCGTCGCCGCAGTGCATCTTGAATTCTTTGATAGTGTCGCGGGCATCGCCGATGAAAAAGCCAGCATTGCGGCAGGCTTGATCTATGATGGCATGGCGATTCTGCCAGCTGATAGCGAATTTTTTGATCGCTTATGCGCACAAGTTCGATCCCACCGGTGTCGCAACATCATTTCCTTCGGTGCTGATGGCGATGCGCAAGCGCGCTTGGTGAGTGCGGCCTTCAATGCCAAAGGAATGCAGGTCGCTGCTGATATCCTGGGCCAGCGCATCACGTTCGACCTCGGCGTCACCGGAAGGCAATGGGCCATCAACGCGCTGGCGGTGTTGGCGGCAGTGAAAGTAATAGGCGGCGACGTGCTTGCGGCCGCGGCGGCTTTATCTCAACTCACGCCAACAAAAGGCCGTGGAACAAGGACCGCAATTCAGCTCCAGGGCGGGTCATTCACGCTCATCGATGAAAGCTACAATGCAAGCCCCGCATCCGTGAAAGCTTTGGCCGAGACATTGGGCCAAATCAAAGCCAACAGTAAAAAGCGCGTCGTCTTGGTGCTGGGCGACATGCTTGAGTTGGGCACTCAGTCTGCCGAACTGCATGCCGAGCTACAAACCACCATTGTCGCTAACGGAATCGATACGGTTTTTACTGCCGGCCCATTGATGGAACATCTTCATCATGCTTTGCCACGTGAAAAACGCGGCGGCCACACCAAAGATGCAGCCACCCTTGCGCCACTTGTGGCCGCATCTGTGAAGCCTGGCGATGTCCTTGCGGTCAAGGGATCCAACGGCAGCCGCATGAGCCACGTGGTTGAGGCCCTTGGCAGTATCGCGCATCCGATGCCCAAAGCAGCGAACGGTTCATAGGGGAAACAGAACGCGATGTTATTCAGTCTCGCACAATTTTCCGATCAGTTACCAGCCTTGAACCTGTTCCGTTACTTGACGTTCCGCGCAGGCGCGTCTGTTGTAACCGCGATGGTGGTTTGCTTCCTTTTTGGACCAGCCATTATTCAGTGGCTGAAAGTCAAGCAAGGAAAAGGCCAGCCGATCCGTCAAGACGGGCCGCAGGGACACCTGATCACCAAGCAAGGTACGCCGACCATGGGCGGCGTCATGATGCTGCTGGCCATCGGCGTGGCAACATTACTCTGGTCGGACTTGTCCAACCGGTATGTCTGGGTCGTGCTGCTGGTAACACTTGGGTATGGTTTCATAGGGTTCCTCGACGACTACCTGAAAGTCACGCGCCGATCTTCAGGTGGGCTTGCCGGGCGCATTAAGCTCATCGCTGAAATCGCCATCGCTGCAGGTGCAGCAATTTGGATCACTGACATCAGCAGCCCCAACCTTTCGGGAATGCTGGCTGTGCCGTTCTTCAAAGACCTGTTGATCAACCTTGGCGTTTTCTACGTGCCCTTCGCAGTCTTCATCATGGCTGGGGCATCGAACGCCGTAAATTTGACCGATGGGTTGGATGGCCTGGCCATCGTTCCGGTCATCATCGCAGCGGGTGTGTTCGTTGCTATTGCATATCTGATCGGCAATACGGTGTTCGCCAACTACCTTCAGGTCCATTACGTCGTCGGCGCTGGCGAACTAGCCATCTTCTGCGGTGCGGTTGTTGGTGCAGGACTTGGCTTCCTGTGGTTCAACGCACCACCCGCCATGGTGTTCATGGGCGATACCGGTTCGCTGGCCATGGGTGGCGCGCTGGGCTCGGTGGCCGTCGTCACCAAACACGAAATCGTTCTTGGACTTGTTGGCGGTTTATTCGTACTCGAGACGATCTCGGTCATCGTTCAGGTCGTGTCATTCAAACTGACGGGCAAGCGCGTGTTCCGCATGGCACCACTGCACCATCACTACGAAGAAAAAGGCTGGGCTGAATCCACCATCGTCATTCGCTTCTGGATCATCGCCATGATTCTGGCCATCGCCGGCTTGGCAACATTGAAGTTGAGGTAGGCGCACAAAATGATTCCCGTTTTCACATTTGCAGGGCAGCGCGTCGGCGTGATGGGCCTCGGGAAATCCGGGCTCTCGGCTGCTGCTGCATTGAAAGCGGGCGGGGCGACCGTTCTCGTCTGGGATGACAAGGCCGAGCAACGCACCGCAGCGACAACGGCGGGTTGGGCGCTGCTCGATATCACGTCAAACCGCCTTGATATTACGGCTCTGGTGTGGAGCCCCGGCGTTCCACATACGCGCCCCAAGCCCCACCCACTGGCCATCAAAGCGCGTGAGCAAAACATTCAGATCGTATGTGATGTGGACCTCTTGGCCCGGGCGCAGGAAGCCTCATCGTTTATTGGCATCACCGGCACTAACGGCAAATCAACCACTACTGCCTTGACCGCTCACATTTTCAAGCACGCGGGCCGCCCCACCGCCGTCGGCGGCAACTTGGGGACGCCAGCGCTTGATCTGAAAGCATTGGGTGGACTTGGAACCTATGTGATTGAGCTGTCATCGTATCAGTTAGAGCTCGTGCCGTCTTTGGCCCTCGAGACAGCCATTTTTCTCAACATCACACCCGATCATCTCGAAAGACACGGCAACATGGATGACTATGTGGCCGCGAAGAAAAATATTTTTGCCAACCAGCGCCATCCTCGCGCCGCGATCATCGGCATCGATGACGCTTACTCAGCCTCGGTACGCGATCAATTGGTTCGCGCAGGACTGCACACTGTGATTCCGATCTCAGGCAAACATGCGATTGCGGGTGGTGTTTATGTCGAGAACGGCGTTCTGATTGATGCCACCGACCGCCGCCCAAACACAATCGCCGATTTGCGAACCATCGCCACACTGCCGGGGGAACACAACTGGCAGAACGCAGCGGCGGCGGCCGCAGCCGCACTGAGCCAAGGCATCCCCGGCCCCGTCATTGCGGCTGCTTTGAAATCATTTACGGGTTTATCTCATCGTCAAGAATTGGTTGCGACCGTCAACGGCGTCCAATTCGTCAATGACAGTAAAGCGACCAACGCCGACGCAGCTGAAAAAGCACTGCGGTGCTACCAAAATATCTATTGGATCGCTGGTGGTGTTGCCAAAGAGGGCGGCATTGCGTCGTTAGCACCTTTGTTCCCGCGCATTCGTTATGCATTTCTGATCGGGGAGTCAGCAGATGACTTTGCCGACAAACTCGAAGGCAAAGTCGCGTATGATCTTTATGAAGATCTCGAAACGGCGATTGAAGACGCAGGCCGCCGCGCGCTCGCGGAAAAACTGCCCGGAGCTGTAGTGTTGCTGTCGCCCGCGTGCGCCTCATTCGACATGTTCAAGAATTTTGAAGAGCGCGGCGATCGGTTTCGCTCGGAAGTCAGAAACTTCTTGCCGCATGCTGCTGACCCCATGACGGAGAGCTTAAGTCCATGAGCATGACCGTCGCCCGCACCGATATTAGCACCGTCGGCCGGTGGTGGTGGACCATCGACAAATGGATCCTCGCCGCCACCACTCTGCTGATTTTTATTGGCATCATCCTGAATTTTGCGGCTGGCCCACCGGCAGCCGAGCGCATCGGTGTCGAAATGTTCCACTTTGTGCGTCGTCAGATGGTGTTCCTTCCACTGACGATTATGGTGATTTTTGGCATCTCGCTGCTGGCCCCTGTTCAAGTGCGGCGCTTTGCTGTCATCGGATTTTTGATTGCCCTCGGCCTGATGGTCTTGACTTTATTGATCGGCATCGAAGTCAAAGGCGCCAAGCGCTGGATTTACTTTGCAGGCATGTCATTGCAGCCCTCAGAGTTCATCAAACCTTTCTTTGCTGTCGTTGCAGCCTGGATGTTTTCCGAGCATCGCCTGCGCGAGGACTTTCCTGGAAACATAATCTCGATGGGTTTGTTGTTCTCCGTGATCGCCGTTCTACTCAGCCAACCTGACATCGGGATGACACTCGTGGTCACAGCCGTGTGGTGCGCACAATTTTTCATGGCCGGGTTGCCGATCTTTTGGGTGATTTTGATTATTGTCGCGGGCATGGGGGCGATCGTTAGTGCCTATTTTACCTTCCCGCATGTGGCCAGCCGAGTTGATCGGTTTCTCGACCCCACGACCGGCGACAGTTACCAAATCACGCAGGCCATGCGCGCGTTCCAGCAAGGCGGGCTTTTCGGGCGCGGACCCGGCGAGGGGCGCGTCAAGGAAGCTCTTCCCGATGCGCATACGGATTTTATCTTCGCCGTCGCGGGCGAGGAGTTTGGTATTCTTCTCTGCCTGCTCATGGTCGCCTTGTTCGCGTTCCTTGTGATCCGCGCTTTGCTGAAAGTGCTGCGCGAGGAAAACATGTTTGTGTTGCTTGCCGTCGGCGGGTTGGCCGTGCAATTCGGATTGCAAGCCATCATCAACATGGCTTCGAGCCTTCATATGATGCCTACCAAGGGCATGACACTGCCGTTTATTTCATACGGCGGCTCATCGTTGGTCGCGCTCGGTGTCGGCATGGGCATGATACTGGCGCTGACGCGGCGCCGTCGCGATTTGGAGGGCCATTCCACATGACGCCAACTCCTTCACCTGACGCCCCCCTCATCGTTTTAGCTGCTGGCGGGACCGGCGGGCATGTATTTCCAGCCGAAGCTTTAGCGCAAGAGTTGCTGGGACAGGATTATCGCCTGGCACTTGTCACCGACAGCCGGGGCGAGCGTTATGGCGGCACGTTGGGTTTGATCGAGAAATACTCCATCAGCGCCGGTGCCCTCGCAGGCCATGGCCTCTTCGGCAAAGCCATCTCTGGGGTGCGACTGATAATTGGTTTGATTCAAGCCTATCGCTTGCTCAAACGCGTGAAGCCCGCCGTAGTCGTCGGTTTTGGTGGGTATGCGGCGGCACCCACAGTGGCTGCAGCAATATTGGCAGGCGTGCCAACCATCATTCATGAGCAAAATGCCATTCTGGGCTGGGCCAACCGAAAATTGGCCGGGCTTGTGACCAAAGTTTGCATCTCGTTCGAGTTGGCGCGCCACGCGCCTGATAAAGCGCACGTGATTCGCACTGGGATGCCTGTGCGACCCGCCGTCGCCGCCGTGCGCGCCACGCCCTATCAAGCGCCCACAACCAATGGCGCCTTCAGGATTTTGGTGCTGGGCGGTAGCCAAGGTGCGCGCGTATTCAGCGATGTGCTGCCCGCTGCCGTTCAATTATTGCCCGAGGGCTTGCGCCATCGGCTTGAGATTTCACAACAATGCCGCCCGGAAGAAATCGGCCGCACGCTCGCGGCCTACGAGGGGCTCGGCGTTCATGTGGAACTGCGCTATTTCTTCGACAACGTCCCCGAACTGCTCGCCAAGGCACACGTGCTGATTGCGCGTGCTGGCGCGTCCACCGTTGGCGAAGTCACAGTGGCCGGCCGGCCCAGCTTGCTCGTGCCCTATCCCTTCGCTGCCGATGATCATCAAACGGCCAACGCGAGGGTGCTCACGACTGCAGGCGGCGGCTGGGTGATGACGCAAGATAAATTCACCGCGTCGGCTTTAGCAGAACGGTTGATTCAGTTCAGCGAACAACCACACCTACTCACTGACGCTGCAGCTGCTGCACAATCCTTTAGCATCCCCGAGGCTGCCAGTCGTATAGCGGCGGTGGTGGCCACTGTGGCCCATGGCAAGAATGGCGCGCACGCCGGGCGGAACATCTCTGCCTCATCTGTCTCAGCCTCTGTGACCACGCTCAATAAAAATAGCTCAATGGAACGCCACACATTGGACCACAAAATGACACGAGGAGTCGCTTGATGCAGTCCATGCCACTCGACATCGGCATTATTCACTTCGTCGGCATCGGCGGCATCGGCATGAGCGGCATTGCTGAAGTGATACATAACCTTGGCTATAAAGTCCAAGGCAGCGACATCGCGCAAAACGCCAATGTAGACCGTTTGCGCGGCCTCGGTATCAAAGTCGAAGTGGGCCACCGCGCCGAGAACTTGGGCGAGGCACGGGTCATCGTCATTTCGTCTGCGGTCAAACCCGAAAACCCTGAAGTTCTCGCCGCACGCAAGGGCATGTTGCCGGTGGTCCGGCGCGCTGAAATGCTCGCCGAGTTGATGCGACTGAAATGGTCGATTGCGATTGGCGGCACGCACGGCAAGACAACCACCACATCGCTGATCGCAAGTGTTCTGGAAACAGCCAAGCTGGACCCGACCGTGATCAACGGTGGAATTATTAATGCCTACGGAACGAATGCGCGCCTGGGCACCGGCGAATGGATGGTCGTTGAAGCCGACGAATCTGACGGCACGTTTAATCGCCTGCCTGCGACGATTGCCGTGGTAACTAACATTGACCCCGAGCACATGGATTTTTATGGCGACTTCGCAAGCCTGAAAGCGGCCTTCCGCAAATTTATCGAGTCCATTCCGTTCTACGGTTTTGCTGTGTTGTGCATCGACCACCCTGAAGTGCAATCTTTGATTCCGCATCTCCAAGATCGCAAGATTATCACCTATGGCCTGAGCCCGACCGCCGTCGTGCGCGGTCTCAACGTTGTCTTGGATGGACATGGTGTGCGCTTCGATGCCGCCATGTCTGACCGCGTGGTCGGTGGCGAGCGCACAATTAAAGATATTCACTTGCCCATGTTTGGCCAGCACAACGTACTCAACGCTTTGGCCGCAGTGTCGGTCGCTGCCGAAATGGGTATCGCCGATGATGTGATCAGGGAAGGCCTTGGGCGCTTCAAAGGTGTCAAACGCCGCTTCACCAAAGTTGGTGAGGTCGATGGCATTACGGTAATCGATGACTATGGCCACCATCCTGTCGAGATCGCCGCTGTCTTGAAAGCAGCCCGGACCGCCACCAAGGGCCGAGTGATCGCTGTTGTGCAGCCGCACCGCTATTCAAGGCTTCAGCAGCTATTCGAAGGATTCTGCACTTGCTTCAACGATGCCGACCATGTCGTCGTCGCTGATGTTTATCCAGCTGGCGAAGCCCCAATCGCGGGCATCAATCGCGATGCCTTGATCAACGGTTTGCATGCGTACGGCCACCCGCAAGTCACAGCGCTGCTGGCCCCGAAACACTTAGCGGCGGTCATCGACGACATCGCCAAGCCCGGCGACTTCGTCGTGTGCATGGGGGCAGGCAACATTACCGCTTGGGCGAACGCCCTTCCGGCTGAACTGAGTGCCATCCACAAAAGCGCAACGGCCAATGACCGTTGTTCGGGGAGCACTGCATGATGACGGCCAGCGCCTCATCGTCGAGCTTGGCTGATCGCCTGCCACGTGTGCGCGGCGGCTATGAGTCCATGGCTGATCTCGGGCGCATGACATGGTTTCGTGTCGGCGGTCCAGCCGAGGTGCTGTTTACGCCTGCGGACGTGACTGATCTGTCGGCTTTTCTGAAGGCCAAGCCTGCCGATGTGCCTGTCACAGTCATCGGACTGGGTTCGAACTTGCTGGTGCGTGATGGCGGTGTCCCGGGAGTCCTGATTCGTCTGGGCAAAGCTTTCAATAACATCGAAACCGACGGATTAAGCTTGCGCTGCGGCGCAGCAGCCGTTGATGCCAATATCGCCACAGCTGCGCGCGATGCGGCCATCACTGGATTAGAATTCTTGACCGGGGTTCCCGGCACCATCGGCGGCGCAGTGCGCATGAATGCGGGCTGCTATGGCCACGAAATTCAAAATATTTGCGTCAACGCTACCGCGCTCGATAACCACGGCGAGTTACACAAGCTCTCACTCGACGAATTAGGTTTCAGTTATCGTCACTGCGCTATTTCAGAAGATTGGGTGTTCATCGGTGCCGAACTGCGTGGCGCCAAAGGCGACCCCGATGCCATCACGGCGCGTATCCGCGAGATCCGCGCTGAACGCGAAGAAAGTCAGCCGACCCAAAGTCACACGGGCGGGTCGACATTCGCAAATCCTGCCGAAGCCAAAGCATGGAAGCTCATCGATGATGTGGGTGGGCGCGGGTTAGTGCGGGGCGGGGCAATGGTCTCAGACAAGCACACCAATTTCCTGATCAATGCCGGCAACGCGACGTCTTCAGACATTGAAGGGCTGGGTGATGAACTCCGCCGCCGCGTGAAAGAAAAAACTGGCATTAGCTTGGAGTGGGAAATTCGCCGCATTGGCGTTACTGCCATGGATCCACGCGCCTTGGTGAAGCCGTCATGAGCACACGCAACATCAAACGCGTTGCCGTGCTCGCAGGCGGCCCCTCGAAGGAGCGCGAGGTTTCGCTTGTGTCGGCAGGCGCAGCAGCACGCGCGCTTGGGGCGCTCGGCTACGACGTGATCACCATTGACGTGACTCGCGATGTGGCCGCCCTTGTGCGCGACATTACCGTCGGAAAGCCAGACGTTGTTTTCAATGCGCTCCACGGGCGCGTCGGTGAAGATGGTTCCATTCAGGGCTTGCTCGACATGATGGCCCTGCCCTATACGCATTCAGGCCGCATGGCCTCGGCCATGGCCATGGATAAACCCATGGCGAAGAAGATTTTCGCATCTGTGGGGATCCCGGTTGCCAAAGATCGCGTCGTCACGCGCGCCGAAGCAGAAAAAGGCGATGTGTTGCCACCGCCCTACGTTCTGAAACCAACTAACGAAGGCTCCAGCGTTGGCATTCGTTTTGTCCATCCGGGTGACAATCGTCAACCCTTGGAAGATCTGGGCATACCTGCCGATGGACTCATCTTGGTTGAGCAATACATCCCAGGCCGCGAAGTGACAGTCGCCGTCATGGGTGAGAAAGCCCTGGCCGTCACCGAGATCATGACAGACCGCTCCTTCTACGACTACGAGGCGAAATACGCTTCAGGCGGCTCAACGCACGTCATTCCAGCAGCCTTGGATAAAAAACTCTACGACCGGGCCATGGAACTATCTCTTACCGCGCATCGCGCCCTGGGCTGTCGCGGCGTTTCGCGTGCTGATTTGCGTTTTGACGGCACGGAATTCTACATGCTGGAAGTCAACACCCAGCCAGGCTTAACGCCAACATCGCTGGTCCCAGAGCAGGCCCTGCATCTGGGCATTAGTTTCAATCAACTCATCCAGTGGATGGTGGAGCACGCCGCATGCGACGCTTAGCCATCCTTTTTGGTTCGATCGCCTTGGTCGGCTTGGCAACGTTAGCCTTGCGAGCCACGGATCGTTGGCCGCAAATCGTCTCGCCATACAACAACGCCATGGACCATACGTTGGATCTGAGTGCCATGGCAGGCTTGCGCCTGGAAGCTTTGACCGTCGAGGGACGAAGCAACACCAATCCCGAGGATATTTTAGCGTCTATGGATATCGAACGCGGAACGCCAATTCTGTCAATCAACGTTGGCGAGGCGCGCGAAGCCTTGGAAAGCCTGCCGTGGGTCAAGTCTGCCCAAGTCGAACGTCAACTGCCAAGCGCCGTGCATGTCGTGATCGAGGAGCGCGTGGCTTACGCCCTGTGGCAACGCGGCAAGCGTTACACTCTGATCGACGCCAGCGGCCACAGCATCGTCGATGTGCCTGGCCAAATCGGCGAGCTTCCTTTGATTGTCGGCAACGACGCCCCCACTCATGCCTTTGAACTCTTTGAAACACTCAAGACGGAACCTGAGTTGCTCAGCCGCGTGCGTGGTGCTGTCAGAATTGGTGAACGACGCTGGAACATTCATTTCGATTCTTTTGAATCTGGGATTGCCGTGCGCATGCCCGAAACGGGAATCGCAGCAACTTGGGCGCGCTTGGCCACCCTTCAGCGCGAACATAGCCTTCTCGAGCGCGATCTAGCATCCATCGACATGCAATTGCCCGACCGATTGATCGTGCAACTGAACCAGGGCCAGACAGCAAACACTGCTGTGCCCAAAGCAGAAAACCAACGTCCAAGTGCCATCAAGATCGTTAAACGGGACGTCTAGAGATGAGAGCGACTGAACGGAGACGATCGTGACTAGAAAGTTAAAGGAGATACGTTCAGTGTCAAAAGCTGTGTCCCCCGGCGCACATATCGCCGCGTTGGATGTCGGAACCACTAAGGTCGCGTGCTTTATCGCTAATAGCGGTGAAGATGGCGACCTGCAGGTGATTGGTGTCGGACATCATCGTTCGCGTGGCATGCGCAACGGTCAGGTCGCGAACTTGGATGAAGTCGAAGCATCAGTACGCGAGGCCGTCGAAGCGGCTGAGCAGATGGCTAACGTGCGCGTCGACCAAGTGTTCGTCAATATGTCGTGCGGTACGCCTCGCTCAACGCGCGTCGAGGTGGAACTATCAGTTTCAGGCCACCAAATCCGTGATACCGATGTGCGCCGGGTGCTGGATCATGGTAGCAGCATGTTCGACGATGCCGATCGCGAGTTAATTCATTGTATTCCCACCGGCTACAGCATCGACGGCGGCAACGGTATCATTGATCCACGCGGGATGTACGGCGAGAAGTTGGGTGTGACGATTCACCTGGTCACTGCGGGAATCGGGCCAGGGCGCAACCTCGCCACCGTCATTGATCGTTGCCATCTCGATATCAAAGACCGCGTGGTCTCGCCCTATGCAGCCGGATTGGCTTGCCTCGTCGACGACGAGAAAGACATGGGCGTAACCGTGATTGATATGGGCGGCGGCACAACCTCTATCGCTGTCTTTAATGACAGCCAAGTGGTGTTCGTTGAATCCATTACCATTGGCGGCAACCACGTCACCAATGACATCGCCAAGGGCTTATCCACGCCCGTCGCCAAGGCCGAGCGTTTGAAGACGGTCTATGGTACCGTGGCCATGACACCCGGCGATGCGCGCGAACTGTTGAAAGTCCCCCTCGTTGGCGAGGACGATGAAACCAATGCCAGCGAAGTTCCTAAGTCGATGCTGGTGCAAATTATCCAACCTCGCATCGAGGAAACCTTCGAGCTTGTCCGCTCCCACCTTGATGCCAGTGGCTTTGTCAAAAGCGCTGGTCGCCGGGTCGTGCTGACAGGAGGCGCTAGCCAACTTGAAGGCGTTCGCGATTTAGCTGAACTCGTACTTGATAAGCAGGTTCGCTTGGGTCGACCGAAATTGATTCGGGGTCTCCCCGATTCAGTTTCAGGCCCAGCGTTTTCGACGGCGGCAGGCCTTCTTCGCTATGGCCTGAAAGAGCACGTATTGCGTCCCAGTTATGCGGTCATGGCGGCCGCCAATCAAAAACGTGGCTTTGGTCGGATAGGCCAATGGCTGCGAGAAAATTTCTAATGAGGAGCAGGGCCGAATCGGGATCTTCGCGGTGGACGACCGGTCCCCCACCGCGACGATTCAATAAAAAAATAATAACCGTGGGTCGACCCATGGGTGTCGTTGCAACGAACACAGAAAAAAGATGGAGCCAAAAATGACAATCAACCTAAGCGTACCCAAGACAACGATCGAGGCGCAGCTCAAGCCGCGCATCACCGTAGTCGGCATCGGTGGTGCCGGCGGCAATGCGGTGAACAATATGATTAACGCCGCGATGGAAGGCGTCGACTTCGTCGTCGCCAACACCGACGCTCAATCCCTGTCCCTTTCACGGACGGATCGGCGCATCCAACTTGGCCGCGATACGACCCAAGGCCTTGGCGCTGGCGCTCGACCCGATATCGGCCGTCATGCGGCCGAAGAATCTGTGGAGCTGATCGCCCGCGAATTGGACGGTAGCCACATGGCGTTCATTACCGCTGGTATGGGCGGTGGCACAGGCACTGGCGCTGCGCCCGTGATCGCGCGTATCGCACGCGAAATGGGCATTCTCACCGTTGGCGTTATTACTAAGCCGTTCCACTTTGAAGGTGCAAACAGAATGCGCCTTGCCGATGCTGGCATCGAAGAATTGGCGGGCTTGGTGGATACACTCATTGTCATCCCGAACCAAAATCTGTTCCGGGTGGCCAATGAGAAAACCACCTTCGCTGATGCCTTTAAAATGGCAGATGATGTTTTGTACGGAGGCGTTCGCAGCGTCACCGACCTGATGATCATGCCAGGCCTCATCAACCTCGACTTCGCGGACGTGCGCACCGTGATGAAGGAAATGGGCCGTGCCATGATGGGTACCGGCGAAGCCGAAGGTGATCGTCGTGCGTTGGATGCAGCCGAAGCAGCCATCGCCAACCCGCTGATCGAAGAAACCTCGATGAAAGGTGCTAAAGGGGTGTTGATTAACATCACCGGCGGAGCCGACATCACCTTGTTCGAGGTGGACGAAGCCGCCAACCGTATCCGTGACGAAGTCGAGAGTGATGCTATTATAATCTTCGGGTCATGCTTCGATCAAAATATGGAAGGGCGCATCCGCGTGTCGGTTGTGGCCACAGGCATTGAATCCGTTGCGGGCGTCCAACCGCGCCCCATGTTCAATCGACCCGAAACCCGCGCCGTGGGTCGCTTCGTGCCAGAGATCAGAACGTCGGCACCCGCACCTGTGGCAAGAGCTGCCGCAGCACCCGTGGCGAAAGCCGCACCCGCACCGGCTCAGCCAACCCTCGCATTTGGGCTCGGCGCACCTGCACCGGCCCCGGTTGCGCAGGTGTCCGAGCTCAGTAACGAGGAGAAAGCCCTCGTCCAAATGGCTGCGGCGATCAAGGCAGAAAAAGCCCTACTGGTTGCGGCAGAAGAAGAGCTCGAAGTTGCGGTGATTGAAGAAATGGTGCCGCAATATGCCGAAGCTTCAGGGCTTGAGGCCGAACCAGCGCCAATGTCTGAGCCTGTTGCGACTGAACTTCCAATCGCAGCGGTCTTGGCGCCTGTCATGGCTGCGGCCTCTCAAGCCGCACAGGCTGCCGCGGTTGCCGAAGCGGTCGCGCGTTCTACGATCCCTGCGGCTCAACCTCGGATTCCGCTTGTGACGGTTAATAAACCCAAAGATGTGTTTATTCCCCGCGCACCAATGGAGCCGAAAGTGGAGATGAAGGCTCCGACTTTGGCATTGGCAGAACCTAAGCTCGCTGCCGAAGCGAAAACAGCCGCTATTGCTCCTCCTGCTCCTGCGGCCAAGACCGACGATGGCGGTAGCCGACTGAGCTTGTTCAGCCGCTATCGCAGCCTGATAACCAGCAAGGCCAAGACTGATGAGGCCCCTAAGGCTGTTGTAGAGCCACAATTAAAGGCCGAAAGAGCAGCACCGGCGATGAATATCTCGGTTGGCCCTTTGGATCGCCCGCTTGCGTCGCAAACTGAGGACGAGCTGGAAATCCCGGCTTTCTTACGCCGCCAAGCGAACTAAATACTTACCGACAGTATTTTTTCTGTTAACAGAAGGGGCCTGAATCTGCAGGCCCCTTCTTGCTTTAAGCTTTCGGCAATCTAAAGCGATCGAGTGATCGATGGCTCCTACTTCACCGCCTTAAGAAAGCCATATTAAACAATAGGTTACTGCGATAAACTTGAGCGTAATGAAACATCGTTACAGCAACTTCTTCCTTTGTTTCTCAAGGCCTTTCTGCAAATATAATTCTTAGCGACCTCAGAGGATTGCTACCCAAGAACACCAACTTGTCGATCACCTGCTTGCTCTGCCTTATGGTTCGTTTTGAAAGAACTGATGAAATGAACTTGGATTTTAGCAACCCAGAGCCACGAGATGGGGCACGCGCGTCCTTCTCGGCGCGCCCGATCATGCAAAAGACCCTTAAAACATCAATTGGCTGCACCGGCGTGGGGCTTCATTCTGGCTCACGCGTAGCCCTAAAACTTCATCCCGCCCCAGCCGATACGGGCATTATCTTCCGCAGAATTGATTTGGTCGGGGGCGGGAGAGAAATCCCGGCCCGCTGGTGCAATGTAACAGACTCGCGACTTTGCACGGTGATCGCTGACGAGCATGGCGTGAGTGTGACAACAGTCGAGCACCTCATGGCCGCCCTTTACGGCATGGGCATAGATAATGCAGTTGTCGAAGTGAACGGCCCTGAAGTACCTGCCATGGATGGAAGCGCCTGGCCGTTCATGTTCTTGATGGAATGCGCAGGCCTCGCAGAACTTCAGGTCACTCGCAAAGCCTTTCGCATCCGCAAGTCCAAAAGCTTTACGAACGGCGCGAAGCGGGTCTCCCTCGTCCCCACCCAAAGTGATTTACGTATCGATTTCGAGATCGATTTCAGGGCTGCCGCCATCGGTCGGCAGCATTGTAGTTTTAGCATTAGCGCCGAGACCTTCAAATCCGAGATCAGCCGGGCACGTACTTTTGGCCTCTTGTCTGAGGTTACCGCCCTGCGGGAAGCTGGCTTGGCGCGCGGCGGGAGCTTAGAGAACGCCATTGTCGTGGATGGTGACCGCATTTTAAATGACGATGGCCTGCGCCATGCCGACGAGTTTGTGCGCCATAAGGTTCTCGATGCCATCGGCGATCTTTACCTTTGTGGACACCCCATCATTGGACATTTCTCGGGCCATTGCTCGAGCCACGGGGATACGGCCCGACTGATGCGGCAGGTCCTCGCCGACCCCAGCTGTTGGGAATTAGTCGAAGTCGGCGATAACATGTCTGAATCAGCTCGGGTTGATTCTCAACCCTTCGCAGCCCTCGCCTAAGCCGCCAAATTGTGGCAAATCCTTTTTGTCACGGTCGAACGCTCCGGCGTGACACACCAAGGCCAGATGGTATACTCCGCACCCAGCATTATTGTCGGCGTTGATCGGCAAGCTTGCTGTGGCTACAAACCCCTGTGGGAGGTCTGATTGTCGTGACGTCACTCGCGGCTAAGCTTGGTTTGTTCATCCCCGCCATGGTCGCTGCCGTGCTTCTCTCGGCATGCGCTGGCGACGACGAAATCGCATACAAAGAGCAAAGCGTTTACGAAATCTATAGCCAGGCCATGACCTACCTCGACGATGGCCGCTACAAGGATGCAGCGGCATATTTCGACGAAGTCGAACGCCAGCACCCCTATTCCGTTTGGGCGACAAAATCCAAACTGATGTCAGCCTATTCGCATTATCAGAACAATAAATACGACGATGCCATCTCGGGTATCGACCGCTTCATTGCCGTACACCCAGGCAATCGAGACGTTGCTTACGCCTATTATTTGAAAGCGCTGTGCTACTACGAACAAATTACCGACGTTCAGCGCGACCAAGATATGACCCGTAAGTCGCTGGAAGCCTTACAAGATGTTTTGACGCGCTTCCCCGGCACCTCATATGCCCGCGATTCCCGTCTTAAAATCGACCTGACACGCGACCATTTGGCTGGCAAAGAAATGACCGTCGGGCGCTTCTATCTCGGCCGAAAGCAATACTTAGCTGCAATTAACCGGTTCAAGAACGTCGTCGACACCTACGGGAACACCACCCACGTTCCCGAGGCGTTATATCGGCTCACCGAGACTTACACCGTGCTCGGAATTCCTGGCGAAGCACAAAAGAGTGCAGCAGTTTTGGGCTTTAATTATCCTGGGACAGATTGGTACGAAGACGCCTATGAGTTGGTCCAGGGGCGTGAGCAAAAGTCAGTCCAGCAACAAGCCAACAGCGACAAGCCCTGGTATCAGCTTTGGTAGGCGGCGTTCAGGCATACGCAAAGCGTTCATAGGCGCCACACGGGAATGCTGACACACCTTTCCATACGCGATGTTGTGCTGATTGAACGGCTCGATATCGAATTTGAACGCGGTCTGTGCGTCCTCACCGGCGAAACTGGAGCTGGAAAATCCATTGTCCTTGATGCGCTGGGATTGGCTTTGGGTGGGCGCGCAGACCTGAACCTGATTCGGGCCAAAAGCGACAAGCTCTCCGTCTCGGCTTCGTTTCTGTTGCCTGCAAAACATGCGGCCATCGATGCACTGAGCGAACAAGATATCTCATTCGAGGACAACTCAATTGTCGTCCGCCGTGTGCTATCGCGCGACGGGCGTGGCAAAGCCTTCATTAATGATCAGCCCGTCAGTATCAGCCTGCTGCGCGAAGTCGCCGAGCGGTTAGTTGAGGTTCATGGCCAATTCGATACGCATGGCCTGCTCGACCCTGCGACGCATCTTGGTGTGCTCGATGACTTCCGGCGCGCGAAGGATGGCGACCGCCTTGATTACGCCTGCGCGGCCGCCCACACGACCTGGTACGCCGCCAACACGAAACTACGCGAGGCGGAAGCAACGACCGCACGTGCCGCCGCCGATGAGTCTTACTTACGTGCAGCACTTGCGGAACTCAACGAACTCTCCCCGCGTGTCGGTGAGGATAAAGAGCTCTCAGACCGCAGATCATTGCTGAAAAACGCCGAGCATATTGTCGCTGCCCTGGCTGAGACACGCGCCAGCCTCTCGGGTGAAACCGATGTCGAAAGCATGGTTAGAACCTCCGCCAGCCGCTTGGCCCGCCTTGCTCAGCAATCCGGGGGCCAGTTGGATGGCCTGTGCCAGTCACTGGCACGCGCAGTCATTGAGATTGCTGATGTCATGCAGGAACTCGATAAAACGGCTGCTCAAATCGACGCCGAGCCCAAAGCCTTGGAACAAGCCGAAGAACGCTTGTTCGCACTCAAGGCCTTGGCGCGCAAACATAAGTGCACCGTCGACGAGCTAGTGAGCGTCCAAACCGATCTGAAGATACAGCTTGATGCAATCGATCATGGGACCGACGCGATTCGCGACCTGGCAGTCGCCGCTTCTGCGGCCAAACTGAACTACGAAGCTACAGCCAAAACGATGCACGATGCGCGACTCACGGCTGCCGGAAAGCTCGACAAGGGCGTGGCAAAGGAACTCGCCCCGCTGAAGCTTGAAAAAGCAGTTTTCACAACGGCTCTCACGATTTTGTCAGAAGAGCACTGGTCGGCCTGCGGCTATAGCAAAGTCACGTTCGAGGCCTCGACCAATCCTGGAACACCTATGGGGCCGTTAGCCCAAATTGCCTCGGGCGGCGAATTGGCGCGCTTTATGTTGGCGCTGAAAGTGGTGCTCGCGGGCACGCAAAGCCTGACCACGCTAATTTTCGACGAAGTTGATACCGGCATTGGCGGTGCCACAGCCAATGCTGTTGGTGAACGTTTGTTCCGTTTAGCAAAGAACGTGCAGGTTCTGGTGGTCACACATTCACCCCAAGTTGCGGCACGAGCCATGCACCATTGGCGTGTGGCCAAAGCCACAAAAAGCGGCGACACCTCTACGAAAGTGGGATTGCTCGATGCCGACAGCCGTCGCGAAGAAATCGCGCGCATGCTGGCAGGCGACAAGGTTACCGATGAAGCGCGCGCGGCGGCTCAACGCCTGATCGCCGGAGCGGCGTCTTGAGCCGATCTTTGCGCGAAAAGCCCGTCGACCGCCTGACAGCGACAGAGGCTGCAAAAGAACTGAGCGCTCTGGCCACTGAAATCACCGAACACGACTCCGCTTACCATCGCGACGACTCGCCGACCATCACCGATGCTGCCTACGATGCACTGCGGATTCGCAACTCCGCTATCGAACAGCGCTTTTCAAAGTTAATCCGAGCTGACAGCCCCAGCCGTAAAGTCGGTGCCGTCGCTGCCAGCGGATTCAAGAAGGTGAAGCATAGCACAGCCATGCTGTCGCTGGACAACCTCTTCTCCGATGATGATGTGCGCGATTTTGATGCGCGGGTTCGCCGGTTTCTGAAACTCGGTCCTGATGAAATTGTTGAAATGACCGCCGAGCCCAAGATTGACGGCTTGTCGTTCTCAGTGCGCTACGAGAACGGTCGACTCACCGTTGCGGCCACGCGCGGTGATGGCACCGAGGGTGAGGACATCACCGCCAACATGCGCACGATCAAGGGGCTGCCAGACTTCCTGATGGGCGATACGCCGAAGGTGATCGAGGTCCGCGGCGAGGTCTATATTTCAAAAGCTGACTTCTTAGCCATGAACGAGGAGCAGGCCAAGAAAGACGGCAAGATTTTCGCCAATCCACGAAATGCGGCGGCTGGATCGCTGCGCCAACTCGACCCGAAAATGACAGCTGCGCGCCCCTTAAAACTGTTCGCCTATGCCTCCGGACTCGTCGAGGGCATGGACTGGGAGACGCACTGGGACTTTTTAATGCAACTCAAGACTTGGGGCTTTCCGGTCAACCCGGATTCGAAACGCTGCAAAACAGTGGACGAGATTCTTGCCGCTTACCGTGCCCTTGAAAGCCGACGCGCCGCCCTAGACTACGACATAGACGGAATCGTGTATAAAGTGAACCGCAGTGATTGGCAAAAGCGCTTGGGATTTGTGAGCCGTGCGCCTAGGTGGGCGACAGCGCACAAATTTCCGGCCCAACAAGCCGAGACCATTGTAGAAGAGATTGAGATTCAAGTGGGTCGTACAGGCGCTTTAACGCCCGTCGCGCACCTGACGCCTGTGAATGTCGGCGGCGTCACGGTCTCACGCGCCACACTTCACAACAAAGACGAGATTGAGCGCAAAGATATACGCAAAAGTGACACCGTCGTCGTCCAACGCGCGGGCGATGTCATCCCCCAAATCGTCGAAGTCAAAATCGATAAGCGCCCAAAATCGTCGAAGGCGTTTATTTTCCCCGACCATTGCCCCGTGTGTGGTAGCAAGGCCCACCGTGAAGCAGACGAGGCCGTGATGCGCTGTACGGGCGGCCTGTTTTGCAAAGCGCAGGCCGTTGAAAGGCTGCGACACTTCGTCAGTCGCGACGCCTTCGACATCGAGGGCATGGGCGAGAAAAATATCGAATCGTTCTTCGAAGACGGAACAATTAAAAGCCCCGCCGACCTTTTTAGGCTTGAAGCGCGTGACAAAAAATCACTGACACCCCTGTGCGCTAAGGAAGGCTGGGGGCCACAATCTGCTGAAAAATTATTTAAAGCAATTGATGCCCGGCGCACGATCTCCCTCGAACGCTTGATCTACGCACTTGGAATTCGACTGATCGGCCAAGCAAAGGCGCGGCTGCTGGCTCAGAACTATGTTTCCTTCAAGGCTTGGCGCGCCGCTATGGTTGCTGCAGTCAATGGCAACACAGATGTTTATGCTAAACTTAAAGGCATTGAATCTTTCGGGGAAATTGTCACGGACGAACTCATTGCGTTCTTCGCCGAGGAGCAAAATCTTGCCGCCGTCGATCAACTTGCTGGGCAGCTAGATAAAATTGAAGATTTCGTTCAAGCCAATATTTCCGGCTCCAAGATCGCCGGGCTAACGGTGGTTTTCACCGGTAATTTAGAGCGCATGACACGCAACGAGGCAAAGTCAAAAGCACTGAGCCTTGGGGCAAAAGTCTCAGGATCGGTGTCGAAGCAGACTGACCTCGTGGTCGCGGGGCCTGGCGCTGGAACAAAACTCAAGGAAGCTGAGTCGCTGGGCGTCAAAGTTGTCGATGAGGATGAGTTTTTGCGCTTGATTGGCGCTTAGCTTAAAGTGTGGGCGTGGCATTCTTCAGCCAATCCTGCGTCTCAGCATCGAGGAGCGGCGCCAAGACTTCTCGGACGCGGGCGTGATAAGCGTTCAGCCACATGGTTTCGCTGGGGGTCAGAATCGACGTGTCGACGAGGCTTACATCAATCGGCGCCATTGTCAGGGTCTCAAATTCATAAATGATTTTCTCGGCGCTCGCGGGGCCTTGTGCCGCGCGAACCGCAACCAAATTCTCAATGCGGATACCGTACTCGCCTGTTTTGTAATAACCGGGCTCGTTTGAGATCACCATGCCAGGCTCTAGCGCGACCGTATTACCGACCTTGCTGATGCGTTGAGGGCCTTCGTGAACGCCTAAAAACGTCCCAACGCCGTGACCTGTGCCGTGATCATAATCGAGGCCTTCTTGCCACAAAGCGTGACGCGCAAGCGCATCGAGCTGACTGCCCGTGGTTCCTTTGACAAAGCGGGCCGAGCCCAGCGCAATATGGCCCTTCAGAACGAGTGTGAAACGCTTCTTCTGTTCCGACGTCGGCGTCCCAATCACAACAGTTCGGGTGACATCGGTTGTGCCATCCAAATACTGCCCGCCCGAATCCACCAACAGAAGCATATCAGGCTTAATCGTCGCGTTACTGTCGGGCGAAGCACGGTAGTGCACGATAGCCCCATTACCCCCAGCCCCGGCAATTGTCGCAAAGCTAGGGCCGCGATAGAGGTTCGCCTCAGCTCGAAAACTCGCCAATTTGTCCGCAACTTCGATTTCGGTGAGATGGCCTTTCGGTGCGTCGCGAGACAGCCATGCTAAGAACTTGGTGAGCGCCGCGCCGTCGCGTAAATGAGCGGCGCGTACGCCATCCAGCTCTTCGCTGGTCTTGCGGGCCTTGATCGCCGTGACAGGGTCCGCACTGATCTTGGCCTCGAAGCCAACATTTTTAATGCAATCGACAAGCCAGCGCGACCCTGTGTCGCGGTCAACGCCAATCGTTTTCAGCTCTCCATCCCGGCCGAGTAACGCGGCATTCACACTATCGTATGGTGCGAGCAAGATATCTGCCCCCAAATGCTGTTGCAAAGAGGGTGTGATTTTTTCTGCCTCAACAAACAACGTGCCCTTCCCCTGATCGGTCAGCAGCGCATAGCCCAGTGCCAGCGGGGTAAATTCAACGTCGTCGCTGCGGATATTGAACAACCAAGCAATCGAATCGAGCGCAGAAAAAATGAAGGCGTCAAGTCGTTCGGCCTTGAGCCAGTCCACAACCAATTTTTGTTTTTGCGCCGCAGTACGGCCTGCGAATTTATCAGGGTAAATTTCAACAGGGCCATGCGGGCGCGACGGCTGGCTCTCCCAAATCGTATCAATCAGGTTTTGTGACACCGGCACGGGTTCAGCGCCAGCCTTACGCGCGGCATCCTCAATCTTGGTGAGGCCCGAGGGTGTATGTAGGCGCGGATCAAACCCAAGCCTCATGCCCGCTTTTAGCTGGCTGGCCAACCACATTTGTGGTGGTTCGTCGATAAGATGGCGGTACTCATACAGACGTCCATCGACTTGGTCGCGGACTTGCAAAGTATAACGGCCGTCGATGAAAACAGTAGCCGCGTCTTTCGTAACGATGGCAAGTCCTGCCGAGCCACTAAAACCTGTCAGCCATTCCAGTCTTGCAGCATAAGCTGCCACGTATTCGCCTTGGTGTTCGTCGGCATGAGGGACAATGTAGGCGTCAACGTTAGCGCCAGACATCGCTACTCGAAGGGCCGCCAAGCGCTGCGCCTGAGCCGCAAATCGTAACTGTGATTGGCTATGGTTCATAAGGCCAAGCTAGTCATTGTAGCCCTGCATTTCAACGGGCCAGGATCAGTGTGGACCAGCCATTGAGCACAATCCGTTTGTGCAGGCGCAAACCTTGCATGCGATACGAAGCCAGAACCATGGCCTCTTGGCGTTGCAATAACCCCGCCATCACCAAGCGCCCACCAGGCATCAGACGAGCCGCGATCCCACGCGCCATTTTACACAACGGACGAGCCAAGATGTTGGCAGTAATCAGGGCAAAGGGCCCACGGCCGCGCAAGGCAGCGGCTTGCAGCCCATCAGCCACGGCAACCCGCACCCAGGCCTGTTCACGATTGCGCCGGACGTTGATACCGGCCACACGCACAGCCTCGGGGTCGATGTCAGTTGCCAGCACTGAACGCCGCCACGCTTTGGTCATCGCCAAAGCCAAGATTCCAGACCCGCACCCAAGATCGAGCACATCCCCGCCTGAACGGACGAGATGGGTTGTGGCCGATCTTTTTCGCAATTCAGAAAGCGCCAACATACAGCCGAAGGTACTCTCGTGTTCACCCGACCCAAAAGCGGTTGCGGCATTCAGCCGAAGGGGCACGACACTGGGGGGTGGCGGGGTTTCGATATGATCGCCATAGATATAAAACTGCCCAGCGCGTATGGGGGCGAAACTGGCATAACTTTCTTTCAGCCAATCTCGGGCGGGGACATGCTCGATGCGAAATTTGGGCTCGCTGAGATTGTGCGCCTTTGCCGCCAGCGCAATGCGCGTGGCAATCAGTCCTGCATCAGGTTGCTCGGTGAACAACCCTTCCACGCCCCAAATAGCTTCGGGTTTCGCGTGCTCTTCAACCTCATAGGAACTAACCGCGAGTGCGATATCGGCCAGCGCCGTCTCAAAGACTTCGCACTGAATGTAGGGGCATTCTAAGCGTACAGCCCAGAAAGATTGTGGGGTATTGCGGGCGGACTTCACGATCAACCAACGAGGAAGAGCCAAAACATTAAATGCGAGAAGGGTTTATGCCCTGCAAAAAGGGGGAATGCTACGGCCCACTTAAGCGTGATCCAAATCTTGCTTGGGTGCGTAATGAGTACATATCAAGGCAAAGCCTTGGTCAGAAAGCCGGTTAACTGAAATTCCTCCCCCTCAGTACCGGAACTCACGGCGGGGCTGCATTCTCCCAGCATCCCCGCCGTATTTCTTCCCTCTCGCACAGTCTGGAGCGGTCACGTCAGGCGGGCTGCACAAAGCTATCTAACACCTTCTTGATACCGGATTTTTCAAATTGAATATCGAGCTTGGTGTCGTTGATACTTTTCACCACGCCGTAGCCGAATTTCTGGTGAAAGACACGCTCACCAACTTTGAAAGAACTATTATTAACCCGCGGGCTGACATCCCAAGTTGCATCCGCTATCTCGGGCGCCTTCCTTTTTTGCCCATCACGCCACCATGGCTGTTTCCAACCATCACCGAGGCCGATGCCGCCACCATGGGAACTGCCGTAAAGCCCAGAGTCGGATTGGCGCTCAACGGCACTTTCTGGCAGTTCGTCGATAAACCGCGACGGCAAGCTGGCCTGCCACTGATTGTAGACACGACGATTGGCCGCAAACGAGACATAGGCCTTTTTTCGGGCGCGTGTCAGGCCGACGTAGGCGAGCCTGCGCTCCTCCTCCAGCGACTTCTGACCGCCCTCGTCCAATGCGCGCCGATGGGGAAAGATTTCCTCTTCCCAACCCGGCAAAAAAACCGCGTCGAACTCCAACCCTTTGGCGCCGTGCAAGGTCATCAACGTGATGCAATCCTCACCGGTTTGGGCATCGTTCTCCATCACCAGGCTAACGTGCTCCAGGAACGCACCGATGGTATCCCAATCCTCCATGGCGCTTGCGAACTCGCGCAAATTCTCCAACCGACCCGGCGCCTCGGCGGTTTTATCCTGCCGCCACATCTCGCTATAACCGGACTCCTCCAAAATCATCGCCGTTAATTCCGACGTCGCCATGGCTTCTTTCAAGCTTTGCCAACGCTCGAAATCATGTGTCAGCGCTTTCAACGTGGTGCGCACCTTAGGCCGCAATTCGTCAGTTTCAACCATGCGCCGGGTTGCCTCAAACAATGGAATACCTTCGGCGCGCGCGAGGATGTGGATTTTCTGAACTGTTGACTCGCCAATGCCGCGCTTGGGTTTATTGACGATGCGTTCAAATGCCAGATCGTCATCGGGCTGCTGCACAAGACGCAAATAGGCAATCGCGTCACGGATTTCCAGGCGCTCGTAAAAGCGCGGGCCACCGATCACACGATAAGGAATGCCCGTTGTAATGAGGCGTTCTTCAAATTCAAGCATTTGAAACCCAGCCCGCACCAGAATGGCGATTTGTTTAAGTGCCTGGCCTTTGCGTTGCAAGGCCTCGATTTCTTCAACCACCCAGCGCGCTTCTTCGGGGCCGTCCCATACACTGCGCACTTTCACGGGCGCACCGCGCTCGACGTCACCACCGTGCCCGGTTCGCAGCGTTTTACCCAAGCGGTCTTCGTTGTGACTAATCAGGTGCGATGCGGCTTCGAGAATCACCGGCGTTGAGCGGTAATTGCGCTCCAGGCGCACAACTTTGGCTTCCGAAAAGTCTTTCTCGAAGCGCAAAATGTTTCCGACTTCTGCCCCGCGCCATGAATAGATCGACTGGTCGTCATCACCGACGCAACACAGATTGCTATGCTTCTGGCAGAGCAGCCGCAGCCACAGATATTGCGCGACGTTGGTGTCTTGATACTCATCAACCAGGATATATCTGAACTGCTCTTGATACTCGATCAGAACAGCTGGGTGTTTTCGGAAAAGGTCGAGACACAACAGCAATAGATCACCAAAATCAGTCGCATTCAGCACGCGCAATCGCTCTTGATAGGCTGCATACATGGCCAGCGCGCGGCCGCCCGCAAATTCACTGCTGCTTTCTTGCGATGCCTTATCCGGCGTCAGGCCGCGGTCTTTCCAACGCTGGATCACGCCCATCAACGCCTGCGCCGGCCATTTTTTGATATCGATTTCATCGGCTTCCATCACCTGCTTGAGCAAGCGCAGCTGATCGTCAGAATCGAGAATCGTGAAGCTAGATCGCAACCCAATCAGCTCGCCATGACGGCGCAACATCCGCACACACAGCGCATGGAAGGTGCCCAACCACACCGCTTCGGCCACCGGCCCCACAAGCGTGGCCACGCGCTCACGCATTTCCTTAGCCGCACGGTTCGTGAAGGTCACAGCCAGGATTTGCCAGGGCTTGGCTAATCCCTTCGCCAGAATGTAAGCCACCCGGCAGGTCAGCACGCGCGTCTTGCCGGTGCCTGCGCCCGACAGTACCAGCAACGGCCCATCCGTAGTTTCCACTGCCTCACGTTGCTCGGGGTTTAGATCGGCCAGCCAAGGCAGTGTCCGAGGGGCTGCGGAAATGGGCCCAGCCGCAGGTTCAGCGTCAGTGGAAAGATCGAAAGGATCAGGCATGCAGGCTTATATACGCGCTTCGCCCCGGTTGGGCAAAAAAAGTACTCCGCTAGCGCGGGAGATCAAGCTGCGACATGACCCGGTCACGGCCTATTTGCTCGGCGAGATACAACGCTGTGTCGGCACGGGCAATAAAATCCTCAATGCTTTCGCCGATGGAATATTCAGCCACACCGATTGAAATTGTGACTTTGCCGAGATTTTCGCCTGTGCGACGATTTTGCTTATCCTTCGCGCGTACTACATTGCGAGCTTTCTCGGCAATGGCGATGGCATCCTTGAGCCTGGTATTGGGAAACAAAACGGCAAATTCTTCGCCGCCATAGCGTGCGGCAAAATCAGCCTCGCGCACATTCTTCGCCAGCGTCTTTGTGACCGCCTTAAGGACTTGGTCGCCAACGACGTGTCCGTGTTTGTCGTTGAAGGCTTTGAAACGATCAATATCCGTCATCAAGAGGCAAAAATAGCCGCTCTTCAATTTCAACGACGCGGTAAGCTCACCGATCCTCTGATTAAAAGCCTTGCGGTTGGGGATGTCGGTGAGGCCATCGGTCAAGGCATCTTGGCGGATGACACTCAGATAGTTTTTGAGCGCGCCGATATCGCTGGAGGTCGCGGCGATTTTTCTTTGCAACTCCGCATTCAACTTCGCCATCTTGTGCGTTTCAGCGAACATTGATTTAACGGCTGCTGCCAACTTTGGATTATCAATCGTGTCCATTTCATTTTTGAACTTATCAAGGGCTTGTGCAAAGCCTTCGGTGCCCTGGGCGCCCGAGGCGACGAGGCTCATGACCGAGTTCAGCGTTTTGGCCTGACGGCCGTTGGCGTCATCGAGTTTTTGGCGGGTGGCTTGATCGGCCCCACCAACCATGGCCTGCGCAATGTATTTGGCAAAAATGGCTTCGTTAATATCGGGTGTGATGGGCGTCTTGGCTTTGAAATAAGTATCGAGTTCAGCCTTCAAATAGAGGCTTTCCCCGCTGCAATACGTAAACCACACCGCATAACTGAGTGGCTCGGGCTTAAGAGAAAGAAGTACGGAGAATGCGCAGCACCGCGTCTGCGGCTTCGTTTTCGCGCTTAAATGATGGCTTTGACATGAACGCCCCCAAAGCCTTCATTTAATCCAAGCCGCGGCAGACGGTCAAACACGCTTTGGTAGCACTCGCGTGAAATTCCAAGCTGGCTAGCCCTACTTAAGTTACGGCTTCACCCCTAGGACATGGCAAATCGCGTAGGTCAAATCGGCGCGGTTGAGGGTGTAGAAATGAAAGTCTTGCACGCCATCCTGACGCAATTGCCGGACCTGCTCGGCAACAACCGTGGCTGCAACCAGACGGCGCGTTTCAACATCGTCCTCAAGGCCCTCATAAAGCTTCGAGAGCCATTGGGGCACCGCAGCACCCGCTTTAATGGCCATGTTGGCCGTTGAGACGAAGTTGGTGACGGGAATGATACCGGGCAGAATAGGCACCTTAATGCCTGCAGCCAGCGCCTGATCCATAAATCTGCGGTAGATATCCACATCAAAGAAAAATTGCGTGATGGCACGGCAGGCCCCAGCGTCAATTTTGCGCTTCAAATTGTCGATATCGGCAGCCCTGGTCGGCGCTTCGGGATGACCTTCAGGATTCGCCGCAACGGAAATTTCAAAATCGGCGACCTTTTTCAGGCCCGTCACCAAATCCGCCGCAAATGCATAGCCGCCGGGGTGCGGCTCGTAATGGCCAACACCGCTCGGCGGATCACCCCGCAAAGCCACAATATGGCGAATCCCCGAAGCCCAATACCGCTGCGCCACAGCATCAACTTCCTCGCGGGTCGCAGCAACACAGGTCAGGTGCGCAGCCGCCCGAAGCCCTTTTTCGCGCTGAATGCGATCAACGATCTCATGCGTGCGTTCGCGGGTTGAACCTCCCGCACCGTAGGTCACCGAAACGAAGTTTGGCTTCAGGGGCGCGAGGCGCTCGATCGCCACCCACAATTGCTCGGATAGCACCTCGGTCCGGGGTGGGGAGAATTCGAAGGAGACTCGGATTGGAGGTGAGCCTGAGCCCGAATCGGGCATCATGAGGGGCTTAGAAATAACTGACATAACCCTTAACCTTGAATCGATTTAACATGCAGACAGAATTCAACCCATGGCGCAACATAAACGTTTTAGGATGCCTTATTCTAGAAGCAACGACGCCAGAATTGGCATAGCACAAACCGATCAGAATTGGACCTTGATGATTACATATTCGTGTATAGTCTGTGGGGGCGATGACGTGATAATTGTTTCGCTCATACCTGGTATGCAGCGCCAAATAGCGCTTGATCGGGAAGACGATTAAGTCCTTTTGAAAAGGTTCCGAATTCGAGCGTGCTCAAGATTTTGCCCCATAGCCAGAAATTTATAATCAAACTTCTCTTCGTCGCAGCCCTCACCTTGGTCATCAGCAGCTGTGCAACCAAGCCCCCTGCATCAGACCTAGCCGCCAGATCTGCGTTTAAAGAAAACAACGACCGTCTCGAGCCCTTCAACCGGGCGATGTTTGACGTCGACCAAGCGATTGATGCCGTCATCTTTCGCCCTGTCGCCTGGACTTACCGCGAGTTCGTCCCCGACCCTGTGCGGCGTGGGATCACGAATTTCCTACGCAATTTACGCTCACCCATCACGTTGGCGAGCGATCTTCTGCAAGGCAATGTTGACCGCGCCGGGCAGACAATTGGTCGTTTTGTTGTAAACACCACCATTGGTGTGCTTGGTTTTGCTGATATCGCAGCAGACCTGGGCACGCCCTATCATTATGAAGACCTTGGGCAAACGCTGGCGACTTGGGGCTTGAAGGATGGCTCGTACCTTTATCTTCCTGTCATTGGCCCCACCAGTTTCCGCGATGGTTTTAGTCAAGCGCTTGATACATTCCTGATCGACCCCGTCGCTTGGTACAACTATGCCGACAACCCGGGTTGGGTGCGATGGGCCTATTTCGGATCGGTGTATATAGACGCAAGAGCGAACACCATGACAGCTACCGATGAATTGAAAGCCTCGTCCATCGACCATTACGCCTCCCTGCGCTCGGCCTACCGTCAAAATCGGGAGAAAGAAATCCGTAACGGTGCGCCTGCTCCTCTGCCATCCATGACCAATGGCGAGGACGATCCGTTTGCCGAGGCCCCGGCCAATAAATAAGCTGCGCGCCACACATACTCAGGACCTCCCCCATGATGATCTCACGCCGTGATTTCGCAACCCTTTCAGTGGCCTGCGTTGCTGTCAGCAGATCCGCCTTTGCACAAGATTGGCGCAACAGCCCGAACGCCCTGGTCGAGAAATTTGCCGAGAAGGGCATCACCGACATTCTCGGCGCTGCGATCTCGCAACGTGAGAAAGCCGATCGTTTCCGCGTCCTCTTCAAGGACTTTTTCGATATCCCCTCAATTGGTCGCTTTGTGCTGGCGCGGTTTGCACGAACGGCATCTGCCGAAGAGAACGAGAAATTTGCAATGCTGTTTGAAGATGTAATCGTTTACACGTGGTCGCGGCGCTTCGGCGAATACAAGGGGCAGATACTTAAGGTCAAAGATAACACGCCCGACGGCAATGACGGCGCACTCGTCAATTCCTACATCATGGATAATGACAGCCAAAGCTTTGCTGTAGCGTGGCGACTGCGCAAGCGTGCAGCAGGTTATCGCGTCGTTGACATCATCATCGAAGGGGTCAGCATGGCGATTACCTATCGCCAGGAGTATTCCACCATCATTCAGCAGAATGGCGGTATCGGCGGATTGCTCGCCCAGATGCAAAAGCAGGTCGACGAGATGAAGGCTAAGCTGGCTTAAGCGAGCAATTAGCGCGAGATCGGCTTGTACTTGATACGATGCGGCTGAGTGGCGTCTACGCCGAGCCTACGCTTCTTATCAACTTCATAGGCGTCATAGTTGCCCTCAAACCATTCCACATGGCTCTCGCCTTCGAAAGCGAGAATGTGGGTCGCAATGCGATCCAAGAACCACCGATCATGTGAAATTATGACTGCGCAACCCGCGAAATCGAGCAGCGCCTCTTCGAGTGCGCGCAGCGTATCGACGTCAAGGTCGTTGGTTGGCTCATCAAGCAGAATGACGTTGGAGCCGGTTTTCAGCATTTTGGCCAAGTGAACGCGATTGCGCTCGCCCCCTGACAACTGCCCGACCTTTTTTTGCTGGTCTGAGCCCTTGAAGTTGAATCGGCCCACGTAGGCCCGGCTGGCGACCTTGAATTTGCCAAGCATGATCTCGTCCTGACCGCCGGAAATTTCTTCCCAAACGGTGGCGGTATCTTTCAAGCTATCGCGGCTTTGATCCACATAGCCAAGCTTAACCGTTTCGCCGATACGGATGGTGCCGGAATCTGGTTTGTCTTGCCCGGTGATCATACGAAAGAGTGTCGTTTTACCCGCACCGTTCGGGCCAATGACCCCAATGATGCCGCCGGGCGGCAACTTGAACGACAGATTGTCGATGAGCAGCCGGTCGCCATAGCCCTTTGTCAAATTTTCGAATTCGATGACCAAGCCGCCTAGGCGCTCGCCCGCCGGGATCACAATCTGAGCGGTATCGGGGGCCTTCTCGGCGGCTTCAGCGACGAGATCGTTGAAGGCTGCAATACGCGCCTTGCTTTTGGTTCGCCGCGCCTGTGGGCTTTGCCCGATCCACTCCAACTCACGATCAATGGTGCGCTCGCGGGCGGCTTCATCGCGCTCTTCCTGAACGATGCGCTTTTTCTTTTGCTTCAGCCAAGACGAATAATTGCCCTCGTAGGGAATGCCGCGACCGCGATCTAACTCTAAAATCCAACCCGTCACGTTGTCTAAGAAATAGCGGTCGTGGGTCACAGCCACGACGGTTCCGGGATACTCTTCAAGGAAGGTTTCCAGCCAACCGACAGACTCGGCGTCCAAATGGTTCGTCGGTTCATCGAGCAGCAACATATCGGGCTTGGAGAGCAACAAGCGACACAGCGCAATCCGACGGCGCTCGCCGCCAGAAAGTTTAGCGACCTCCGCATCACCGGGTGGACAGCGCAGCGCGTCCATGGCGATCTCGACATTACGCTGCAAATCCCAGCCATTGGCCGCATCGATTTTTTCTTGGAGTTCGGCTTGCTCGGCAATGACGGCGTTCATTTCGTCGTCAGACAGTTCTTCGGAGAACTTCGCACTAACAGCCTCGAACCGGTCGAGAAGACCCTTCACCTCCCCTACACCGTCCATAGCGTTTTCGAGGGCATTTTTGGTTTCGTCCAAGTGGGGCTCTTGCGACAGGTAGCCAATTTTGACACCATCGGCGGCCCAGGCTTCCCCGGTAAATTCCGTATCAATCCCGGCCATAATACGCATTAGGGTGGATTTGCCCGACCCATTGAGCCCCAGCACGCCGATCTTGGCTCCGGGTAAAAAGGACAACCAAATGTCCTTCATGACCTCTTTGCCGCCGGGATAGGCCTTGCCGAGGCCCTTCATCACGTAAATGTACTGATTGCTCGCCATGTCGCCTGCTCACTAGAGGACAGAATTGCGCGGCTTTTACCCGAACCCTTGCAAACTGTCGACCTGAGAAGCTTGAATAACCGGTAAGGCCTGATTGCCCCCGCAGAGCCCATAAACTAGGGTTTGAGGGGACCTAAATTGGACATGAGGAGGTCAGGATGAATTTACAGGCTCACTTAGGCTTATTTAGCTTTTTCGCCGCCCTGATCACCGTCTCTGCTGGTTCAACGCCTGCGAGCGCAGCCTGTGTGCTCGTTGGGGGCACTGTGACCTGCACGGGCCGCGACGACGATGGCTTTATCGGCGGCAATAATTTGACCGTGACTGTCGAGACCGGGGCCAGCGTCGACAGCATTTACGACGGTAATCCAGACACCTTGTGCCCCGAATTTCGCTCTGCACTGCGTCTCGGGCAAAATGCACGCGTGACCAATCGTGGTCAGATGCTCGGGCGCGGGACGTGCGGCTTGGGAATCGAAGCACTCATCGGCCTGACTTTGAGCAATGAGGGCACGATCATTACCGATGCCGAGGTGGGTTTCGCCGTATTGGCGGGCGATGGGTTCAATGTAACCAACAGCGGAACCCTGCGAACCGTGAGCGCGGGCAGCACAGCGTTTGTGGGGGCAAGCCGGGGACGCTTCATCAATTCAGCCACTGGGGTGATTGAAACGACAGGAGCAGATTCGCCTGGAATCTTTGTTGAGAATACGAACACCATCACCAACGATGGCCGGATTCTGACAGTAAACGCCGGGAGTTTCGGCATCGACGTAGGGGCTGGCAACCTAGTTACCAACACCGGGACGATTACAACAACTGGCATTTCTTCGGCTGGTGTTCGCCTCCGCGGCAGCGGAAATAGTGTGGTCAATCGCGGCACAATCACAGCCCTACCCGCCCTCACTACACGCGACGGCGAAGAAAGTGTCGGAATCGCGGTCGAGAACGGTGGGGGCACTGTGGTGAATAGCGGTACGATTCGGGGCGATTACGCAGGTGTTTATTTCTCTCTCGCGCAAGGAACCGTTCGCAATGATGGCACGATCTCTGCGCGCACGCTAACCACTTCGTCGCGCCCAGGTGCCGCCATTTTGTTTGGGCAGGGCGGTGTATCCGGCATTGAGCGTAAGATCGAGATCACGAATAGTGGCACGATTCAGGGGAATGGGGTGGCCGCCATTCGCCCTTTATTCACGAACGCGCTCTTCGACCTGATCATCACAAATTCTGGACGTATCGACGGAGATATCATTCTCGGTCGTTCCTTCAATGAAGTCACTTTGAAGACCGGCAGCATCATCAACGGCGTAATTGATGGCAGTCAAGCCGTTGGCAGCAACCTTACGCTAGATGGGTCGGGAACTTTTTCAAATGTCCTTCTTGGTAACTTTACCATATTTAAGGTCGGCGCTGGCACATGGACGCTCGCTCGTGACTATCAATTCTTTTATCCCATCGAAGTCATTGAAGGCACTTTGGAAATTGCAGCCAATCGTCGCTTTACAGGGGGCATTACTGTTTCTCCCACGGCAACGCTCGCAGGGTCAGACTATACGTTCGGCGAACTCAGCGGGCCTAGGCCGCTGCAAAACGAACTCGAAAATTACGGAACGTTATCGCCCGGCCTGAATGGTCCAGCAGGTGCGGCCATCACGATTGTCGGCGCGTTCCTGCAAGGAGCAACGGGGCAAACAGTTCTTGACGTCAATGGCCCCACCAGTGACCGCATTCTGGTGAATGGAACGGCAAGCTTTCTGGGCACCCTGAATCTCCGTTACGCTGGAGCGCCTGTGAAAGACGGCCAGGACATTATCCTGTTCGACGCACCAACTGGGGGCACGTTGCGAACCAGCGGGGCATTTACCCAAGTTACCGACAACTCGCCTTACTTCATTAACTCGACGATCATCATGAGCGCTAACCGCGTGACGCTTCGAACAACACGCCGACCGTTCGCCTCTGTCGCGCAACTGCCCGAGGAATTCGCGCTTGCAGCGTTTTTTGACCGTGCTGTTGCCAGCGGAACGAACCCATCAAGCGTTGTGACGCTGTTGGACCAGCAAACCGCGAGTGAAGCACGCGCAACCTTTAGCAACCTAACGAGCGACCAGCCCGCCGCCTCACAAACCTGGGGGCTTATGGCCGGAACAAGCCTGGCGAGTGCGATTTCTCCTTGGCTCGAGGTGGCGCCATCTGACAGCCCACGCGGTCAATGGCGTACGTGGGGCAGCGTGTTCGCACGGACAGGCGAAGGCGGCTCAAAAACCGATAGCGCCAACTTTGATTACGACATGCAAGGCGTCATTGCGGCTGGCGATTATGCCGTTAGCGACGGAACGCGCATCGGCGTTGCGGCTTCTCGCATAACTGGCGAAACGTTTTTTGCAGCCGGGGCGGCTAAAACTAGCTTATCGACGAACTCGTTGAGCTTGTATCTCTCACAAGCGTGGCCGAATTGGCGGGCTGGAGCGGGAATCACGACCAGCGATGGTCAACTGAATGCCAAGCGCACACAAACGCTTGGCGCCCAAATATCGAACTTTATGTCGCGAGCCGATACGGGCGGTGAAAGTGCGTTCATCCAAACGAGCTATGCCATGGGCACCGAGATGTGGCTGCTGAAACCAACCGCAAGCTTGACGTATGTGCGAGCCAAAATCGGGAGCCTTGATGAACGCGCCACCACGGGCTTGGCGGTTAGGCAAGAAACAGCATCTTCGTTGCGTGGAGATGTCGGCGTGCGGGCCATCGCCAAGCCAGGGCCCGTGCATTTCAGCGCAGCGGTTTTCTGGTCGCAAAACTTGAAGGACAATGATCGGACAGCTCAGGCTCGCTTGAGCGGACTGCCCGGTAGCGATTTCATAATTGTTGGCATGGCTGAAAAACGCGGTTGGTTAAATACACAAGCCGGCGTCAACATCGAGATCATGCCAGGACTGATGGCGCGCATGGGATGGTCAGGAATTTTGAATGACCGGCTGGGAGGTCATACGGCCAACGCAGGCTTATCATATCGTTGGTAATCGCCCGCTAAATGGGCTTGCCCGTTAAAGACAAAATGCTTTCGTGAAGGTGACCGAAACTCGCCACCAGATCACTCTGGACCCATCCCTGCTGTTCGGCAGACGCGCAGATCGGTGATCTGACTTGTAGCCATTCCCACGAACTGCGAACATTCAACCATCAGTCCAAGGTCCCAGAGATGACGAGCCCATCAGCGTCGTTACCAATTTCAGCATTTCTCGACGAGGCGGTCCGGATCGTAGGCCAGGATGCAGTCCTGACTACGGAGGGCGATCGCGCTTACTATGGCAACGACCTTTTCTTCTGGGACGAGCGGGTCGATCCCTTGGCTGTCGTTCGACCAACAACGCGCGAGCAGGTCCCTGCCATTGTTCGCGCCGCTGTGTCGCATGATGTGGCAATTTATGTGCGTGGCGGCGGTATGTCATACACAAACGGCTATGGCCCCGCCCTCACCCGCAGTATCATTCTCGATCTCGGTGGATTGAATCGGATCATCGAAGTCGATCCACTCAACCGCTTTATTGCGCTTGAGGCCGGGTGTACCTGGGCCCAAGTTGTGCAAGCCCTGGCACCACATAATATGGTTGTTGATTTTGCGCCGCCTTTGTCGGGCAGTCATTCCACAGTCGGCGGGGCATTGGCCCAAAATGTACCGGGCGGTATGCAAGGCGTGTTGGGGTTAGAATTGGTTCGCGCCAATGGCGATGTGGTGCGCACGGGCTCCTGGGCGGCGCGTATCAACGGCAAGCCGTTCACACGCAACTATGGGCCAGACCTGACCGGGCTCTTTTTGGGCGATAACGGTACGTTCGGCATCAAGCTTGCGGCTGGCCTGCACCTCAAACACCGCGCCAAGGCCCAGGTGTACGCCTCCTTCGCCTTTGAAACCTATGAAGCCATGGCGGCAACCATGATCGACCTCTCGCCCTACGACTTTATTACGCGTCGCACGGGCCTCGACCCATATGAAAGTCAGTCTATTGCCAAGGTGAGTATGAAAGATGCTGTAGCCGCAGCCGCAAAAATTGCGGGCCAAGAGCGCGGCTTAACGGCGGGGCTCAGGGCCATGGCCGACATGGCGGCGGGCGGGCTTGATTTTATGGCGGGCGTGAAATGGTCTTTGCATTTGAAAGTCGAGTCTCACTCCGAGCGCGCCGCCGAAGATGGTATTGCCATTGTCAAAACCATTGCCGCAAAACGCGGCCGTGAATTTCCAGCCATTCTACCGCGTGCGCGCGAAGCCATTGGCTTCTCGATCCGTAAATTCCTGGGCAAAGATGGCGAGCGCTGGATCGCGACAAGCTCCATGTGGCCTTTGGGTCGCGCGGTCGAGGTCGCAAAGGCAACTGAAGCCTTCTTTGTAACCCATAAAGCTGCCATGGACCGCCATAAGATTATTCATTCGTACGTCACAAACTTTGGCCAGCATTATTTCCTCAGCGAGCCTTGCTTTTATTGGAATGATAAGCTGTCGGATTTGCATTTACGCGCACTGTCGGCCGAAGAAGCCGCACGTTTCAAATCACTCAGCGGCGCTGCCGAAACGCGCGCTATGGTTCGCACATTGCGTGACAAACTCCGCGATCTGTTTTTTGACATGGGTGCGGTCCATATTCAGATCGGCGGGTTCTACGATTTTACCAAGGCCATTGAGCCTACGACGTTGCGCTTGCTGGAAGATATCAAAGGCACGCTTGATCCCACGAGCCATCTCAGCCCAGGAAAACTCGGCGGCTTGAAATCAAAAAAGGTCCAAAACCATGAGCTTTGAAACCTACATCGGGCGTATCGACCTCACCGAGCCTGACGGCACAAAATTCGATTACGAAGTCTTCATTCTCACGGCCAATCCCGACGGCACACGCACCTTGCGCACGCTCACGCACTCGCCCAATGGCGATCTTCTGCGTGATACCAATCAGTTGGTTGCAGCAAACTGGCGACCGATCGAGGCGATAGGGCGGTTGTTTTACAAAAACCAAGCACAAGGCACGGTCCTGCGGCGCACCATGGGGGACAAGCTTCATTCCTACGTCTGGCCGCAAAGCGGAACTGTTGAGTTCGCCGAGTTCGATGCTCCACCCAACATGAACATCGGCTTCCACCCTATCTTTCACGACGCCTGGAAAATGAGCTTTCTCGACACATCACATCACGAGTTCCAGCCCATTTTGGGACATACCGTCTCAAACAGTTGGAACGGCAGTTCGCTCGGTCATGGCCAAAAAGTAACCGGCAGCGCCAAGTTCGCCGGAACCGAGCGCATCACGGGGCCCGCAGGCACATTTGAGTGCGAGAAATTTATTTGGAATACATCTTTCGATAAAATCCTGCACGTCTGGCGCACAGGCCCGCACCATATGTTCGTGAGGCTTTTGGTCGCCGAGGGCGATAAAGAAGGCTCGGTGTACGATCTGGTCGCGCTTGAAACGCAAAAGATGGTCTGGCCAACCTAACGGGGCTTGCAGGGAAACGCGACTGTCAGTGCGTTCGCCAAAACCACGGCAGCCGGAAAATGCAGCATTCCCGTATTCTTCTGTGCGAACTCGAGTAACGTTTGCCGAACACTATCCTTATCGATCTCTCGTGGGAAACACCACGACTGGCCGCCGTAGCGCCATTGGCCAATGAATTCCGACCCGACATTCATTTGGCTGCCAAACGTGAAGCCATCGAGAAAGCCACGACAGAGCGATTGATCGGCAGCCACATCGCTTCGGCATGCGCGGGCAAGATCAATGCCCTGGATGGATTTATCGGTGTTCGCCCATGCGTTGACATTGATCAATGCGACGAAGACTAAATGTAAAACCCACATTACTTTGTCATTTTGAAGCTAGCCGCATCTTTAGCGTCGCTAGAGCCATTGTAGCGATAAGCCGCCGGATAGGGATACACAGGCCGTGTAAATTCCACTTCACTCGCGGCAAGCGGAAAGCTGTAGCCCGTTGGCAAATACTTCGCCGCAGCCTCGTCTTTGAGACGTGTGGCCAGCACCATGTCAGGGGCCTTGCCCTGTTCGACCCAGGCCTCAAGATGACCGAGATAATCAATCGCATCAGCACCCACGCCCCCGCGACAATGATTCATGCCAGGGACCATAAACAGGCGGAAAAAATCCTGCGTTGCGGCACGACCGCCCATGGTGCGCTCGGTCAGCTCGTAATAATCGATCACATTCAGCGGCACCACGGATTGATCGGCCCAGCCTTGGTAAGCGATGATTTTACCGCCGTTGTATTTGAACTTGCGCAAATCTGGGTTCGAGCCCGAGTACATCGTCTCCATCATCCCCAGCCGCTTATAGTCGCGGTCAAAATCAAACTGCGTTGGCTGCCAATCGGGGCCTGGGTCTGGCATGAAACCGATATAGCGGAACAAATCGCCCATGAACTTCCAGTACGTGGACTCAGCGCCATCACGGCTGATGTAATTGTCGATCCAGTTCATCTCCGAACCCGGCAAGGCACCCCCCGTATAGAGAGCTAATCCTTGTGAATTTTTCGGGCCCGCATAGATTTTCCTCACAACACTCACCTGCTCAGGCGTCAGGCAATTTGCAGTCTGGCTACCCCTGCACTGCAATCCGGCTGGATCAAATTTACAGGTGCGCGGATCGCCGATGATGCCATCTTCAACATTGTCTTGCATGTCGCACTTGTTCACCACGGCGGCGTTGACCATTCTGGCCTCATCTGGCCCGAGAATTTGTTTGCCCGACTTGTCGCGGTTAACGACGACGTTCCAAAGCAATTGCATCCCTGCGCCGGTTTCGTTGATGACCGGTGCGCCTGCAATGATTCCGTCGAAATCATAGGGGAAGCGTTGCGCCTCGACCAAACCTTGGCGTCCGCCGGTCGAGCAACCCGCGTAGTACGAGCGCGTGGGGGCTTTTGAATAAAACTGCTGGGTAATCGCTTTGCCCGCGACGGCACTGACGTGCGTTGCTCGATAACCGAAATCGATTTCCGTCTGGGTGTTGTTATAACCCCACTTCGCATCGAGCGCCGTCGACTTATGACCCATATCCGATGCGATACAGGCGTAGCCTTTCTTCAACGGAGCGTTACAGGCGGCAGTAAATACCGCTCCACAGAAGCCGCCACAGCCGACTTTGAAAAACTTGCCATTCCAATCCGACATGGGCAGACGCAACTCAAACCCTACCGCCGGGGCAACATAGCCCTGCACCTGGCAAAATGCTGGTAAGTCCGTTGTCGCCGCAACATTCTTTGACGACGTGATCTGTGTCGGGGCGTCCATCACCCTCGAGAAATCCGTTCCCGCTACCGCTGCGCACTGTTTAGAAGTATCGCTCGGCGCTTGTGCATGCGCACCTGACGCAAAGCCCAGAATCACGACCGCAAGCACGCCCCATTGATGTAACATGGCAATCCCCAAATTTACGCTCGAAGCATAAGGATAGGTCAGCATGGAGCTCCCAGGCAATCTCCACACTGCCCACCCGGCGGGCTATGGGGCTGCACTGTTGGCAAAAACGCATAACACTTATTCACGAAAGTACGCTGTTTTATACCAAATAAAGCGCGCAGGTTAGAAGCCCGATGCTAGCTTCCAGACTTGACAGAACATGACATCACTACCCGCCTCCCCGCCACTGACGCTTCCTGAGCGCCGCCGCACAATTGCTGTGCTGGCGCTGCCCATTGTCGCGGGCATGGTGTCGCAGAACATCACCAACCTCATCGACATCGGCATGATGGGCTTCATCGGCTCGACCGCGCTGGCCGCCGTAGGCATCGCCAGTTTCGTCAATTTCATGTGCATTTCGCTGGTCACGGGGCTATCGGCGGGGGTGCAAGCCATCGCCGCCCGCAGAAAGGGGAGAGCCGCGACTCTGAAACCGCCATTGCGCTCAACGGCGGTTTATTTTTGTCCGCAGTCGTCGGCATTCCAGTTAGCATCATCCTCATTTTTCTCGCACCGTGGATTTTCACGCTACTGTCCACCGACCCGCTCGTGCGCGAAATCGGCACGCCCTATCTGCAAGCGCGCATGGCGGGAATGACGTTTAACGGCATGAACTTTGCGTTTCGTGGGTATTGGAACGGCATCAGCCGCCCGCGCATCTATATGCGCACCATCATCGCCATCCACATTGCGCAAATCACGTTCAGCTGGGTTTTTATTTTCGGCAACCTCGGCGCACCCGAACTGGGAGCCTTGGGTGCGGGCATCGGCACGACGTTGTCGATTGTCTTCGGCAGTGCGCTCTATGCGATTCAAGCGTGGGACTTAGCGCGCGGCAACGGCTTTTTGGAGCGCCTGCCGAGGCGCGAGACTTTGAAAAGCATCCTCTCAATCTCTTTGCCGGCTTCGGTGCAACAGTTGTTCTTCGCTGGCGCATTCACGGTTCTCTTCGCCATCATCGGCCGCATCGGCACCGCTGAATTGGCCGCGGCCAATGTACTACTGAACATTTCGCAAACCGCATTCTTGCCGGGCCTGGGTTTAGGCATAGCCGCCGCCTCACTGGTGGGTCAGGCGCTGGGGCGCGGCGACCCCGCCGACGCCAAAGCCTGGGGCTGGCAGGTCATGCGCGTCGGCCTGGTCGTCATGACAATTATTGGCCTTCCCATGGTGTTGTTCCCCACCCCGATCCTAGGCATTTTCCTGCGCGATGCGGCGGTGGTCGGCATCGCCAAACTTCCGCTGCAGTTGGCCGGCTCCACCATCATGGTTGAGGCCGTGGGCATTATCATTCTCAACGCGCTGCAAGGTGCCGGTGCCACCAAAACCGTGGCTAAGTTCAGTGTCGGGTTGCAGTGGCTGGTGATGCTGCCCATAGCCTACGTCATTGATAGCGTGCTCGGCTTCGGCCTGCTGGGCGTGTGGGCGTGGTTTATCTTCTCGCGCTTCCTGACCGCGGGTACATTTGCTGCCATATGGAATTCAGGCAAGTGGCAGACGATCAAAGTTTAACCCGCAATTTTTATCACGATCTTTCCCAAATGATCGCCATCGCGGATTTCGGTGTACGCCCGACGTGCATCGCTGAACGGCACGCTTAACGCAATCACCGGCTTGAGGTTACCGTAGGACATGGCAGCGACCATGTTTTCCATCATCGTGCGGCTGCCTGCACTGATAGCTTTCAACATCAGGTTCTTCAAATACATGCCGTTCATGTTCGGCGGCGTTGCAGGTGGGCGACCGGTGCCGATCATCACGATACGCGCATTGTTGCCACACGCCGTCATGGATTGATCGAGCGTCGCAGGCCCTACATTCTCCATCACCACGCTCACGCCACCGGTTTTATCGAAGACTTCTTTGCCCCATTGCGGATTAGTTTTGTAGTTTACCGTGATATCAGCGCCGAGCTTTTTCATCTGGTCTAGCTTGGCATCGGACGACGACGTCACAACTACCCGTGCGCCTGCCGCCTTGGCAAAGATCAATCCGAAAGTCGATACCCCGCCTGTGCCCAACGTCAGCACCGTATCGTCGCTGCGCACATGCGCCACCTCTTGCAGGGCGTGCCAGGCAGTGACGCCCGAGCCTGACAACGTGGCTGCATGCTCCGATGTTACGTTGTCGGGCACCTGCACCAACGCCATTGTCGGCATCAGCACATACTCGCCCAACCAGCCATCAATGGTATTGCCTACATCGGCGATATAGTTGGCGGGCAACCATGGCCCGCTGATCCATTGCGCCCAGTGCGGCGCGGTAACCCGCCAGCCCACCTTGATGCGCGTTTCGCCGGCACCCACCGCCAGCACCTCGCCGCATCCTTCGCTTAAGGGGATCAGCGTGCCCGCGCGCGGGCCCGGCGGCACGGGGAACATGTTCATGGCAATGCCTTGATCGCGCGCGGCAATGCCCGCGTAATGCACCTTGATCAGCGCCTGTCCGGGGCCTGGTTTAGGGATAGGGCGCTCCACCAATGCCAATGTGTCGAAGCTTTTTTGCTCGCCTAGCTGCCACGTTCTCATTTTGCCCTTGGGCACCAATCCTAGCTGATTCTCACGTGCGGCCGATGCCAGGCCGCTAAAATTGACCGCTATCAGGCTACCGGCAGCAGCCATGGTGCTGCGACGCGAAAGTAAGAACTTAACGGACATCACAATTTTCCCCATTCAAGCATGTTTCATATTGTCACTTAGGTATCCCAATGAGAAAACACTAATAAGTGTCTGGTTGAAATTATTAGCCCATTTGAGAGGAAAACTTTCATGACCTACGTTGATGGATTTGTGATTCCCGTCCCCACCAAAAATAAGGCTGCCTATATTCGCATGGCCAAGCTGGGTCGCAAGGTATGGATGGCCCACGGCGGCCGTAGCTTACTTTGAAGCCATCGCCGACGATGCACCCGTAGGCAAAGTAACGTCGTTCCCGCGCAGCGTGAAGTTGAAGAAAACCGAAACCGTTTGGTTTTCGGTCATCACCTACAAATCACGCAAGCACCGCTATGCCGTCATGGCTAAGGTGATGAAGGACAAGCGCATGTCCCCCTACATGTCGGGCAAAGTGAAAATGCCGTTCGATCCCAAGCGCATGATCTTCGGTGGCTTTAAGGCCTTGGTTGGAAGCTAAGCAAGCCCCAACCGCCACGGCTCAAAATAAAAAAAACCCGGACAACCGTCCGGGCTTTTTTAGCATTCACGGATAAATCCGCTGGCGGCTTAGACCGCTTCCTTTAGCGCCTTTGAAGCGCGGAACGCAACTTTCTTACTGGCTTTAATCTTGATCGCTTCGCCTGTGGCAGGGTTACGACCCATGCGCGCGGGGCGCTTACGGACCTGCATGATGCCGAAATCCGGGATACGAATCTTGCTGCCCTTCTTCAGGTGCTTGGTGATTTGGCCAACGAAGTCGACCAAGATCTCGTTTGCGAGCTTCTTGGACAGTTCATGGTTCGTGGCAAGTGTTTCTGCGAGATGCTTCAAAGTGACGATCTCTTGTTTGGCGGTGTCTGATTTGGCCATGGGGTCCTTCCTTTTTTAGAACACGCGTTAAATCGTGAAAGAGAGAATCACAGCAAGAAGCCTGATGCAAGCCAAAATACACTATTTATAGGGGTTTTTGAGGGGTTGACCCCCAGGAATAGCATACAGCCAGCAGGCTTCCAGGGCTTAAAAATGCTCATTTTAGGGCTGGAGTATGAGACGTTGAGGCAATGTTTCGTCTGAGGATTGGACTGACATCGAGAATTTTAGAGCATCGTTGATTAGCGCCTAGCCGCGCTCAGTAGCGCAGCGCAACACTCATTTGAGCCATGTTTTCTGAGGCTTTTCTTGATCTTGGATGGCTCGGCCTAATGTCTTAAGGCCATCTCACGTGAGGCAACATTGCAGTTCTAGCGTTCGCGGAACGCCTCATCGCGCAGCTTAATAAAGGGCTTTAAAAGGTAGCTCAGAACCGACTTCGAACCTGTGCAGATATCTACTGAAGTGCCCATTCCCGGAAGAATCTGCAACGGGTTCGATTCGCTTCCGAGATAGGGTTTAGCAGTGCGAATCACCACCTTGATATAGGGCGTTCCGCCGTCGGGAACCGTCGAGTCTGGGGCAACCGAAATGACTTCGCCGCTAATTCCGCCTTACCGGGCGTAGTCATAGGTATCAACTTTCACTGTGGCTTTTTTGGCCGGCACTGACAAAGCCACCGAAACTTTTGGTATCGCTGAGTTGTTGATGCGACCGCGCGGCTCGCGGGACTGCTACACCGTCCCCACGGATTTTAAGGGCAGCAAAATTATCTACTTCACGCCAAGCGCTGAGTATCGGAAAAACTACGTTTCAGCAGTCGATGTGATCAACGGAACTGTTTATCCTGCAACCCTCTCAGCAAAGTGGTTAAAGATGCGGCTGCCGACATCACCGAGCTTTACGATTTGTATTTGGAGCGCGTCAAGAGTATCGCGCCCATCCGCCGGGCGCAAATTGGGATACCGTCTACGTCGCGACCAGCAAATAATCTGAGCGATTCATACCCCCGTCGGGCCAGGACAACCGATACTCATCCATGGCTTGGCAGAAAGTGGGCAGGTTTTCTGCTAGATTATATATTAGAATAATTCTAAGATAATTGCATGAAGACCTGAGAGTCGCCTCCGATGCCTACTTCCAACCACCGTTCAGTTAATGGAGAATGCAATGTCGAATCAATCAAGCTGCCCCTTCTCTGGCGGAACCGCCACGACCAGCCGCCGCAACGTTCTAGCCGCAACCACTGTGCTCGCAGCCGCCGCGGCCACAACTCAACCCCTCAGCGCTGCGACAGAGTCATCAAGCGTGAAGAGCGGACCTTCTACCGGCGGAGGTGGTGGCGCTGACTACAACTGGTGGCCAAAGCAGATCAACCTCAGCATCCTGCATCAGCATGCGCCCGCATCAAATCCCATGGATCAAGATTTCAAATACGCAGATGCGTTTAAGAAACTCGACTATGCGACACTCAAAAAAGACCTGAAGAATTTAATGACCACCTCGCAAGAGTGGTGGCCGGCTGACTGGGGCCATTACGGTGGTCTTTTCATCCGCATGGCGTGGCACGCTGCGGGCACGTATCGCACGGGCGATGGTCGTGGGGGTGGCGGCACCGGCAATCAGCGCTTCGCGCCTTTGAATAGCTGGCCCGACAACGGCAACCTCGATAAAGCACGTCGCTTGCTGTGGCCAATCAAGCAGAAATACGGCAACCAGATTTCATGGGCCGACCTGATGATCCTCACCGGCAACGTTGCGCTGGAATCCATGGGCTTCAAGACCTTTGGCTTCGGTGGCGGCCGCGCAGATATTTGGCGGCCCGAAGAAGACATCTATTGGGGCGCGGAAACCGAGTGGCTTGCTAACAAGCGCTATACCGATGATCGCAAATTAGAAAATCCGCTGGCTGCAGTGCAGATGGGTTTGATTTATGTGAACCCGGAAGGTCCAGATGGCAAACCCGATCCAGTGGCCTCGGGCCGCGATGTCCGCGAAACCTTTGGCCGCATGGGCATGAACGATGAGGAAACCGTCGCGTTAATCGCTGGCGGCCATACCTTCGGCAAAGCCCATGGCGCAGGCGACCCAAAACTCGTCGGTCCCGAGCCGGAAGCCGCACCAATTGAAACGCAGGGTTTGGGCTGGATCAATAAGCTCAACACCGGCAAGGGTGTAGACACAACAACCAGCGGCATTGAAGGCGCCTGGAAGCCCAACCCGACGAAGTGGGATAACGGCTATTTCGAGATGCTGTTTACGTACGAGTGGGAGCTAACCAAAAGCCCGGCTGGTGCCCAACAGTGGATCCCGAAAGACGTCAGGCCGGAAAACCTGATTCCCGATGCTCATGATCCCTCTAAGGTGCATCCCCCGATGATGACGACAGCGGACCTCTCGCTGCGCTTCGACCCGATTTACGAACCCATCGCGCGGCGCTTTTACAAGAACCCGGATGCATTTGCCGATGCCTTCGCTCGCGCTTGGTTCAAGCTGACGCATCGCGACATGGGCCCCAAGGTTCGCTACCTCGGCCCCGAGGTGCCGAAGGAAGACCTGATTTGGCAAGATCCGCTGCCAGTAGTCGACCATCCCCTGATCGATGGCAAAGACACCGCTGATCTAAAAGCGAAGATCCTCGCCAGTGGGTTGTCAGTCAGCGAATTAGTGTCGACAGCTTGGGCCGCGGCCTCAACCTTCCGTGGGTCCGACAAACGCGGTGGGGCGAACGGTGCGCGCATCCGCCTCGCCCCGCAAAAAGATTGGGAAGCAAATCAACCCAAGCAACTCTCGAAGGTGTTGTCGAAGTTAGAGAGCATCCAGAAAGACTTCAACAAATCGGCCAGTGCCGGCAAGAAAGTCTCGATGGCCGATCTTATCGTTCTGGGCGGTGGTGCTGCGGTGGAACAAGCCACGAAGGCTGCGGGTCAAGCCATCAGCGTGCCCTTTGCACCGGGACGGGCCGACGCCACGCAGAAGCAAACCGACCCCGCGGCTTTTGCAGTGTTGGAGCCCGAGGCCGATGGCTTCCGGAACTTCCAGAAAAAGGCCTATAGCTTGGCAGCAGAAGAGATGCTTTTAGACAAAGCGCAGTTGCTGAAACTCAGTGCACCTGAAATGACGGCCCTTGTCGGTGGCCTGCGCGTTCTGGGAGCCAATGCGGGTGGTGCCAAGCACGGTGTGTTCACCCGTCGTGTGGGTGAACTGACCAATGACTTCTTCGTCAACTTGCTCGACATGAGCACGGCTTGGCGTCCGAAGGCCGACTCTGGCGATGTCTTCGAGGGTCGCGACCGCAAGACCGGCGAAGTCAAATGGACCGGCACGCGCGTGGACTTGATCTTTGGGTCACACTCGCAGTTGCGCGCCCTGAGCGAGGTCTATGCTCAGAACGACAGCAAAGTGAAGTTTGTTCAAGACTTTGTTGCCGCCTGGACCAAAGTCATGACCCAGGACCGTTTCGACCTGGCTTAAGGTTGCCTCGTGATCTGACGCTAGAAATTTATCCAGCGTCAGATCACCTCGCCCATAAGCACTCACACATGCACATGGCATAGTTGCGTGCCGCCTAAAGTATAGCCATCTCTCCTGAGTTCGGGCCTTATGCCTTCGCGTTGAGGGTCATGACACCTAAGTTCAGGCTGTCATCAACCAGATCTAACGTTAGCGATAAGCTGTGCGCAGGCTCTAAGCCGACCTGCAGTTCATATCGGCCACTTCGCGGTTCAAGTTTATCAATCTTGAATTCTCCAAAGACATCAGTAGTGGTGCGCCCGGCTTCGGCCCCATTACGCTTCAGGACGACGTCTGCATTTGCGGCACACTCTTCCACGCCCTTGACATGAACCACCACGGACCCAGACACGAAACACGAGGTCATCAGATGCAAGTTTTTATAATAAACGCGAGGTTTTGAGTTTTGCTCCGGGAGCAGAACATCAAGACTTTCTTGCTTGGCAATCTGCCGCATCTCGTCGTCGGTTACCTTCAGCGTACGGAACACACTGGTTGGGCAACTTTGCTCGACGCGCGGCTTAGTCCAGCCTTGGTCGAGTAAATGCGCGTCGAAGATCCAGGCCTGCGGGATCTGCTTTTCCTCATTCCAATAGACCGCGCCGTAGGGACATGCGTCAACAATCGCTTTTTGCCCCTTCGATTTCACAGGATCGATGATCACGATGCCGTCAGCACGCTTGGTGATCGCACCGTCCTTCGCGACTTTCATGCATGGCGCATCATCGCAGTGGTTGCACATCACCGGCATGAAGTGCGCCTCGACGATGGGCCAGCTTCCACGCTCCTTCGTCTTGATATCGACCCAACTATGCGTGCGTTCGGGTTGTGAGGCGGCGTAACCCGGGAAATCGTTGCCGATATGCTCGTCCTTGGTCGCGAGAAAGCAGTTGCGGCAGTTATCACAGCGCGCGACGTCAACAATCAGATTCCATTTGTTGGTCATTACACGGCCTCCTGGCGCCGCCAGGTGTCAACACCGGTCCATTTTTCCATCTGGATCAGCGCGGCATTGGGCTTAATGCTATGGGTGAGTGGCGTCATATTCTCACTGGGCGTGAGCAAATTCACGCATCCCCCCAGATCGGTCGAATTGCCCGGCTCGCCCACGGGCCTGAATTCGGCCGAGGCTGTGGGGGCGGTGACGATGCCCGGCCTAACCCGATCGGTCACATACGCCGCGCAAACAACCGAGCCGCGGTAGTTCCACAAACGAATAAGGTCGTCGCCTTTGATTCCCCGCTCCTCTGCATCCTGCCGGTTGATAATGGCGACCAAGTATTCGTGGTCGTCAACCCGCACGCGGTGCTCTTTGATGTCGCGAATGGTGCAGCCCCGCTCATCACCCATGATGTGAAAGGGATAGCGTGAGTGTGGCGAAAGGAGCTGCAGAGGAAAGTCTTTAAAGCGCGCATCCTTCTTCGAATTCTCATAGGTCGGGATATATTTGTTCAGCGGTGGGCGTTCCGGATCATCAATGTTCTTGAGCGTCTGCGCCACGAACTCGAACTTGCCTGAAGGTGTTTGCAGCCCTTTGCCATAGTCGGCGACGTAATCGGCCGGCAATGGATAGGGCTCGGGGACATCCTTGTTCCGCCCTTCATAGAACCAGCGATTGGCAGTGGGCGCACGTGTTCCTTCAGAAACAGGCGGCACGACGTAATAACCCTTCTTGAGAAACTTCTTCCAGGTCGTGTGTTTCGACATATCGGAAGAATCGAAAGCCCGTTTGCACCAATCAAGCTCGGTATTGCCACCCTCTGAGTAGACCGCGCCCAGGCCCAGACGTTTGCAAATTTCAAGGAAGATATCGTGATCGGACTTCGACTCGCCCAGAGGCTCAATGCACTTGTGCTGTAACGATATGACGCGGTGATTGTTCATCGAATACATGTGATGCACATAACCAGTGCCCACGTTGTACCATTCGCCAATATCCCAGTGCTCAAACACCGTGCAGGCCGGCAAAATAACGTCGGCGTACTTTGTCTCGCCTTCCCACCAGATCGATTGGTTGACGACAAACTTCAAGTTCTCCGACTGATACATCTTCACGTAACGATTGCCGTTGATCTGCGTCCCGAATGATGAACTTCCATATTTGTACATCATCTCAATTTTGGCGTGCCCTGCCGCCGGGTAGCCAGTCCTTTGGAATTGGCCCTGAACACTCGAGACGTCCGTCACAAAGCCGGCGGCTTTTCCGTCAATAATCGCCTCGGGTATGAATTTCCGAGGAATAGACTGCCGTACTGAATTCATGGTCACGATGTGCGGCATCCGCTGATAATTGTTGGCTGCGTTAGCGCTCTGGGTTAGTTCGCCAGACATCCCCCCTTCAGAGTACCCTGGGAAATAGAAGGAAAAGTCCAACGGCGCACCGAATTGCAGATTCCCGAAGTTCACACCGGGCCGTCCGTAGCCCTGCATCGCCCCGAGGATGGCCATCATCCGCGCCCATTGCGCACCCATAGGTCCGCGACCCGCACCTCCAAGACCACACCCCCAACTTCCCGCGCCGAGATACGTTTTCTTACGTCCCCACTCTCGCGCCAGTGCTCTGACCTCGCGTGCGGGAATTCCCGTCTCGGCTTCCTGCCATTCAGGTGTCTTTGGTGTGTCGTCGGCTTGCCCAAGGATGTAAGTCTTCCATTCCTCGAATCCGGTGGATCGTTTTTCAACAAACTCCTTGTCGTAAAGCCCCTCCGTGATCCACACGTGACACAGCGCTTGGGCAAGTGCTGCATCCGTGCCGGGCTTGGGCGCGAACCACTTGCCACCCATCAGCGCTGCGGTGTGATTGAGGTAGGGATCGATGTGCACCATCTTGATGCCCAGTTCCTTAGCCCAACCACGCCGAATGGTTCCCTCGTAGCCATAGGTTTTATCGGGATCGCTGGACCAGAACACGATCATCTCGGCCTCTTTCAGGCAGTCTTCGACCGTGCCGTAGAACTCTGGGGTGCCCAGGCGCATGCTGTTGCCCCAGTGGTGCATCGCGCCCCAGAACCATCCCTCCCAACTATCGGGACTGCCCATGACCTTGGTGCAACCGACAAGATTGATGAACCGGCCAAAGGCGCTGAGATAATGCCCGAAATTTCCCCACTGGTGATGTGAGCCACTGGCAGCAAGGATCGCCCCGCGGCCAACGGCCTTGGCGCGTTTGATTTCCTTGACGACAATCTCGAGCGCTTCATCCCAACTGATGCGCACAAATTCAGACTTCCCGCGATTTTGAATGTTGCGGTTGCCATCAGGATCAAAGTCGACCCGCTTCATGGGATAGTTAATGCGATCCTTGGAATAGACCATCGACTTAAGCGCCAAGCCATGGGAGGCCAATGACGTCTTGCGTGGCGGCGTAAAAGTCTTGCCGCGAGCTTTAATGGACCACGATGGCGCGTCATCATCATCGAATTCCATGGGCGTGAGGCGGACGATTTTGCCATCCTTGACGTACACAAAGATCGGCCCCCCATTGGTACCGTTGGTATAACGCATGACGCCGTTACCCATATCGGTGCCGCTCTTCCATCCCACCGTCGTCATAAATGTCAGCGTGGATGCAAACCAAACGACCAACTCATCGGGACCGTCCATGCCAACTTTGAAATTTTTGGCCGCATCGATCCGCACAAGCTGGTCAAAGGGGGGCGTCAAAAACTCTACGGCAATCGCTTCGTTTTGGAAAAAGATCGTCACATCCGGCTTCGGGTGAATGCCGCTTTTTGATTTGACCTTGCCGTTCTCAAACGCGATCCAGCGCCCAGCCGAATTGTCCCGAATCTTAAACTGAGCAATAACGTTGCGTTCCCGCAAACGGGCCGCGAAGGCCGGATAAAACCGCGCCGCCAATCTCAAAGCTTGGACCAATCCCCATAGTAGGACTGAAAATTTCATTTTGGCCTCCTGGAACGGCCGGCCCCCGCCTAGCCTTATGCTAAGAAGAGATCCGAATGGCGCCGTGATACAGTAATACTTTCGGTATTGTCACGTCACCGCCCGAAGAACGCAACAAGCCTGTTGACAAATATCTTTTTGGAAAGGTTTATTTTTGTCATTTATAGATCGACAAATTCAATCCAAGCTTATAGATCATGTGTATGATGAAGTCGGGCGTGAAGAGACTGCAAATGTCAGGCGATCTCAGTGACTCAATTACTTCGCTCCGGCAGGGCAACAGCTTTTCTAATTCGCTACGCTCTTAAGAAAAGCTATGCGTGGTGGGTCCGGCGCCTCCGGTTGGCATTGTCACATTGACAGCAGCCCTGCGACCAGACTGACCATCCGTTAGCCAAGCTGATGAATAAAATCAGCTATTCCGGTTACCGGTTTCCGCCTGAGATCCTTCACCGGGCGATTTGGTTATATCTCCGGTTCACGCTCAGCTTCCGCGACGTCGAGGATCTGTTGTCGGAACGCGGCGTCACGGTTTCCTACGAGACCGTTCGGAGCTGGGTGAACTATTTCGGACCGAGGATCGCATCGGTCTTGCGCAAACGTCGGCCCAGGCCCCACTCCACCTGGCATCTGGACGAGGCTCTACCTCAAGATCGACGATCGCATGGCCTATCTTTGGCGAGCCGTAGATGCCGAAGGCGAGGTTCTCGATGTGCTTGTCCAGGCGAAACGGGATAAGCACGCTGC
>NSIP01000006.1 GCA_002737725.1 Rhodospirillaceae bacterium | reverse complement strand
ACGAACTCTTCGATTTATTCCTGGATGCGGACAAGCAGTACTCCTGTGCCTACTTTGCATCACCGACCGACACACTCGAACAAGCGCAGATCAACAAAAAGCGCCACATCGGCAAAAAACTACTGATCAAGCCGGGCATGAAAGTGCTCGACATCGGCAGTGGATGGGGCGGGATGGCGCTCACGCTTGCCAAAGACTTCGGGGCCGACGTCACCGGCATTACGTTGTCGGAACACCAACTCGCCATCAGCCAACGCCGCGCCGCTGAGGCGGGCTTGTCTGATCGCTGCCGCTTTATCTTGCGCGATTATCGCAACGAGGAGGGCCGGTTTGATCGGGTCGTCTCTGTGGGCATGTACGAGCATGTGGGCTTGCGGCATGGTCAAGCCTTCTTCCGGCAAGTATCAAAACTTCTCGCTGACGATGGTGTGGCGCTGATTCACACCATTGCAAAGTTCCGCGACCCCGGCCCCATTCCGACCTGGACCTCCAAATATGTGTTCCCGGGCGCGTATGTGCCGACGTTGTCAGAAATGACCCCGGCCATTGAAAAATCCGGATTGTACTTCAGCGATATCGAAACCCTACGCATCCATTACGCCGAAACCCTGCGCCATTGGCGCGAGCGCTTGTATGCCCATAAAAATGACGTCGAGAAAATGTACGATGCGCGATTTTTCAGAATGTGGGATTTCTATTTGACCGGCAGCGAAGTGGCGTTCCGTCAGGGCGAACTCATGATTGCCCAGATTCAGATCGAGAAACGTCTGGGCACCGTTCCGCTCACCCGCAGTTATCTGCACACTTAAAGGCAAGGGCGTTCTCTCAACGGACACAATCGGAGGCCAGATTGCGCGGACCCGGTCGCTCGCGCTAAGTAATGGCATCTTAATGATGGAGTTGCAGCTATGAACCCGTTACATCACCCGTCGCTGAAAGATCGCGTTGTCATCGTCACCGGCGGTGGGCGGGGCTTTGGCTGGTCCATCGCTGAGGAGTTGCTAAAAGGTGGGGCAAAGGTCGTCGCGACCGGCAGTCGCAAGCCAGAAGAACTGGCCGATGTTCAAATCAAAGCCGATGCCATTGCCGGGCCGGGCCGTTTCGTCACCCTGAAAGCCGATGTGCGCGAATGGGCTGATTGTGTGGCCACCGTTGAATTAACACTCAAAAACTTTGGCCGCATTGATGTGCTGGTCAACAATGCCGGGCGCGGGACTGGCGAATATCGCATCGGGCTCGCGGGGCAAGGCGGCCCGCGCTTTTGGGACGTGCCGCTGGACGGCTGGAAAGCCATCATTGATACCAACATCACCGGGGTTTATCAGATGACCCGCGCGGCGGTGCCGCACATGCTGGCGCAGAAGTTCGGCAAGATTTTCTCGATCTCCACGAGTCTCACAACCATGAGTTCCGCTGGACTCTCGCCTTACGGCGCTTCCAAAGCTGGCTTGGAAATGAGCCACGTGATCTGGGCTAAAGAATTAGCAGGCTCAGGCGTTGATGTGAATATTCTGCTGCCGGGCGGCGCAGCCGACACCCCGTTCATCAGCCAAGACATGGTGCCCGGCAAAGTGGGGACGAGATCTAAGTTATTGCCCGGTGATGTGATTGTGCCGCCAGCGGTGTGGCTGTGTGGTGATGCGACCAACGGCGTCACAGGCCGGCGCATTATCGCAAAGTTTTGGGACAAAAGCCTGCATCCACAATTGGCGTTCGACGGCTGCCTGCAAACAAAGAATGTGTTGCCCCAAATTATGTGAGCTAAAGAAGGCCCGGCCGTCGCAACTCGACGCGCAGAGCTGACGGCATGTGTGGGTCGATGTGCGCCGCGCCTGACCGGATATCTGGCGGAGCAGCGTCGGGCTTCAGATAGCGCCAGTCCTGGAAAGGGCGAAACGGATAGGGCTCGGTCTCGATCAGTTTGGGGTCCAATTCGACAATGCATTGTGACTTGCCGTTCTCGTCGCGATCAACACGCACCGCAAGGATGCGCTGGCGAATTTGGATGGCACGCATGGGTGGTGTCTTTCAGCGATGATTACCAGGGCAGTGTCGAGCCGTCGTGCGTCATGAACTTATCAATGTCGTCGGCCTTCAGGCCGTCGATCACCTTCTTCATACCCTTGACTGAGGTGTCGGTATCAATATCGGCGCCGGGGCCGCCCATGTCGGTGCGCACCCACCCCGGATGCATGGCGACAACAATGATGCCGCGGGCTTTCATGTCCTCGGCCATCCCGCGCGTGATCGCATTCAGCGCAGCCTTAGAGGCCCGGTAGCCATACATATTGCCACCGTAACCATGACCGATGGTGCCAATGGATCCAACAATACTAGAAATATTGACGATCTTCTTGTGTTGGCTCGCCGCAACGTTCTCGATCAGCGCTTCACACATTTTCATGTGACCCATGACATTTATTTTGTAGATGCGTGACCAGTCGGCGTAATCGCTCTCGCCGAATTTTTGCAACCCGCCGGGTTCGCTGACAATTTTCGGACCATAGTATCCAGCCACATTCAAAAGCACGTCGATAGGTTGCCCCTTGATCTGAAGCGCCAGCGCATCGATCGAGGCATGGTTTTCGATGTCGACGGCATGGACCGTAACTTTGCCCGACGACTTGGCCGCCAACTCATTGAGGCCTTTGGCCTTATTGGGGTCGCGGCAGCAGGCAAACACGCGCCACCCTTCGACAGCATAGAGTTTCACAAGGCCAAACCCAAGGCCACGATTCGCACCGGTCATCAAAACACTTGGCATGACAAATCCTGTTGCTGACAATATGGGCGTTGTTGTGAGACGATCCCTCCAGGACCGCAACCGAATATTGCTCATAATCAGCTGTGAAGATGCATTTTATTGATGTGAATGGGATTGACAAACATGACTTTGGACGAGATCGTTGGTGAAATGCAAAAGCAGGCCGATGTCCTGAAACCCTTAAATCACATCGTGCTTTTCGACTTGGGCGATGATGGCAAAGTGCTGCTGGACGCCACTGGCGATGAGGTCAAAATCACACCCAATCCCGCCAGCGACGATGCGGAAACAACCCTGGTCCTTTCGCCCGAGAATATGATGAAATTGATGAACGGCGACCTGAATCCCATGGTCGCGTTTACCATGGGGTACCTCAAGGTGTTCGGCTCAAAGGGAATCGCCCTCAAGCTTTCAAGCCTGCTCGACAAATAAAGTGATCGAGACGCCACGGGATAGGCCCGCGCCACGCGACGGTGCTCGACCAAAAACCAGCGCGACGAGAATGGCCTGGGGCTGAAATGCCCATTAAGCCATTTAATAATAACACAATATTGAATCTTTAGAATCTCAGTCTCGCAAGTGATGTTAACGTCAGCGATTGGCATTGAAGTTTCCCCACTGGTTACTAACGTAAGACCTGAAGCGGGCGATCACGGGATCGAAAAATCAAGGTCCACGAGGGATGAGATGGATGCACATAGCGATTACCCCTGGCTGAAAAGCTACCCAAAATTCGTGGATTGGCATGCCGCCATTCCACAGTTGCCTGCCTACGCGGGCTTTCTGAACGCGGTCAAAAACTACCCCGACAACATCTGCCTCGAATTTTTGGGTAATTTTTGGACCTACGAAGAGATTGGGCACATGGCTGCGCGCGCGGCCAAAGGATTTCAAAAGATCGGCGTAACCAAGGGCACGCGGGTCGCATTGATGCTGCCCAACACACATTATTATGTACTGGCCTACATGGGCACGCTGCTCGCGGGCGGCACGGTGGTCAATGTGAACTCGCTGTATGCGGATCGCGAACTTGAACATCTGGTCAAAGATGCTGGGGCCGATATTTTAGTCACGATGGACCTGGCCGCCATGTATCCCAAGGCGCGCAAAATCCTCGACATCACAAAACTCAAAAAACTCATCGTCTGCTCTATGACCGACGCGATGCCTACTCATAAGGGCGTGTTATTCTCGATGTTTCGGCGCAAGACGTTAGCGGACGTCAAAGAAGACCCGTTGCAAATGTGGTTCGACGAGTTGCTGGATAATCGTGGCGACTACGAGCGTGTCGCGATCAATCCCACAGAAGATATCGCCGTGTTTCAATATACCGGCGGGACAACCGGCATGCCCAAAGCCGCCATGCTGACACACGCCAATGTCACGGCCAACACGCATCAAGTTGCGCGCTGGTGCAACAACCCACAACTTGGCAAAGAGAGATTCCTGGCTGCGCTGCCCTTCTTCCATGTCTTCGCCATGACCGTGGTGATGCTCAGCGCTTTCGAATATGGCGCCGTTATTATCTTGATGCCGCGCTTCGATTTGAAAGACTGTCTAAAATTGATTCATAAACGCAAACCCACTTTCTTCCCGGCGGTGCCGACGATTTTCACCGCCATCAACAATTCACCCCTGGTCAAGAAATACGACCTGACCTCGATCAAGCTGTGCATCTCGGGTGGCGCGGCCTTGCCGGTCGAAGTGAAAAAACAGTTCGAAGCGCTGACCGGCTGCGTCGTGGTTGAAGGCTATGGCTTGAGCGAAACATCGCCAGTCGTTTGCACCAACCCAACCGTGGGCATGAATAAAGCCGGGTCCATTGGCTTGCCGATGCCAGGCACGATTGTTGAAATTCGCTCGTTCGATGACGACCGTGTGCTTGGTATTGGAGAACGAGGCGAGCTTTGCGTCCGCGGGCCGCAAGTGATGAAGGGCTACTGGAATAAGCCAGGAGAAACAACCAACGTACTAAAAAATGGCGCGCTTCATACGGGTGATGTCGCGACCATGGACGACGACGGTTACGTGTTCATCGTTGATCGCATCAAAGACATGATTAACGCCTCAGGGTTCAAGATCTACCCGCGTATGGTCGAAGAGGCCATTCAGTTGCACCCGTCAGTCGAAGAAGTCACCGTGATCGGCGTCGATCACCCCTATCGCGGCCAAGCCCCCAAAGCGTTTATCAAACTGAAGAAAGGTGCAACGCTGACAGAGAAGGAGTTAGCTGAGTTCCTGAAAGATAAATTATCAGCCATCGAACGGCCCGAGTTTGTCGAGTTCCGCGATGTCTTGCCAAAAACCCTCATCGGCAAGCTCTCGAAGAAAGAACTGAGGCAAGAAGAGGCGGGCAAAGATCTTCCCGCTCCTCAAGGGGCGGCCTAGAATGGCAACCATATCAGCCCCGCAACCTGCAGCGACGCACAGTCACTTTTACTCCACCGCCGAGTTGGCGGGCGCAGTGGGGGTTACGCCACGCACGGTGCGCTTCTATGAGACACGCGGGCTGCTCAAACCTGAGCGCGCCGGGACTGTACGCGTGTTCACCTATGTAGACCGTGCGCGATTGCTGCTGATCTTGCGTGGCAAGCGCTTAGGGTTCAGACTGACAGAAATCGGCAATTACCTTGAACTTTACGGCTCGGACTCTGAGCACATTGAACAACTCGGTTATGTTGTCAGTAAAAGTCGCGAACGCATTGCGGAACTGGAAGGCAAGCTGCAAGACCTTCAGGTCACCATCAAGGAACTGCGCCATATTGAACACGAAGCTGTGACACGCATCAAAGTGAAGCGCGGGCGCACCAGAACGCCAGCGCGAAAATTCACAACCGTTCCTGGGGAAACACACCAAGGGAGAACGAAGCCATGAGTAACGTTGTCATTGCGGGATATGCCCGTTCGCCTTTTACACTCGCCAACAAAGGCGCGCTGAAGAAATTACGGCCCGATGATATGACGGCAGCCGTGGTGAAAGCCTTGGTTGCGCGCACCAAAATCAACCCTGACCACATCGAGGATTTGGCGCTGGGCTGCGCGTTCCCTGAAGCCGAGCAAGGCTTAAACGTCGCACGTAACATCATTTTTCTGGCGGGCTTGCCCAACAGCATCGCCGGCGACACGATCAACCGATTCTGCGGATCATCCATGCAGGCCATTCACCAGGCTGCTGGGGCCATCAAAATGGGCGCTGGTGAGGCCTTTATATGCGCAGGTATAGAGAGCATGAGCCGAGTGATGATGGGCGGGTTCAACCCCATGCCCAATCCGATCCTCATTAACGCCGGACACGCTGCCTACATGGGTATGGGCGAAACGGCCGAGAACCTGGCTAAAAAATACAACATCAGCCGCGTCGAGCAGGAAGTCTTTGCGGTGGAAAGCCACAAGCGCGCAACGGCGGCCCAAGCGGCTGGCAAATTCAAAGATGAAATTGTTCCCGTGCCCGGCGAAGGCGGCATGATTGATGCCGACGGCTGCATCCGCCCCGAGACCACACCCGAAACATTGGCAGGCTTGAAACCCGCATTTAACGAAAAGGGCACCGTCACGGCTGGCACATCCTCGCCACTCACGGACGGTGCTTCGGCGGTCATCGTGTGCTCGGAAGAATATGCAGCCAAAAACGGGCTCATCCCGCTCGCGCGTATTTTGTCGATTGCTGTGTCGGGCTGCGCGCCTGAAATCATGGGCATCGGCCCTGTACTCTCGAGCCAAAAAGCACTGAAACGCGCAGGCCTAAAGCTTGACCAAATCGACATTATTGAACTCAACGAAGCGTTCTCGGCCCAAAGTTTGGCCGTGGTGAAGGAACTCGGCGTTGATCTGAAGAAAACCAACATCGATGGCGGCGCACTGGCTTTGGGCCACCCGCTGGGGGCCACGGGTGCACGTATCACCGGCAAGGCCGCTGCGTTGCTCAAGCGCGAGAAAAAGAAGTATGCGCTGGCAACGCAGTGCATCGGCGGCGGGCAAGGCATCGCGACCGTCCTTGAGGCCATGTAAGGAGAATCAAAAAATGGCCGACATCAAAAAAGCCGCCGTGATTGGCGCAGGCGTGATGGGCGCAGGCATTGCCGCGCACCTGACCAATGCGGGCGTCGAGGTAATCTTGTTCGACATCGTCCCCAAGGACGCCAAAAATCGCAACGCCATTGCCGAGGGCGCGATTGCCAAGTTGATGAAAGTGGAACCCGCTGCCTTCATGAGCAAACACAATGCGAAGCTCATGACCGCCGCCAACACCGAAGACCACTTGGGTCTGTTGGGCGATTGCGATTGGATTATCGAAGCCGTGATCGAGCGCATCGACATCAAGCAAGATCTTTACAAAAAGATAGACGCCAACCGCAAAAAGGGTTCCATCGTTTCGTCGAACACGTCGACGATTCCCCTCAAAGATCTCACCGGGGGCATGGCAGCATCCTTAGTGCCAAACTTTATGATCACCCACTTCTTCAACCCACCGCGTTACATGCGGCTTTTGGAAGTCGTGATTTCCGACAAAACCCGCAAAGACGCCGTTGATCAGATCAAACAATTCGGCGATGTGCGCTTGGGCAAAGGCGTTATCGTTTGCAATGACACACCTGGCTTCATCGCCAATCGTATCGGCACCTACTGGATGCAATGCGGCGTGGCGGAAGCCATCAATTTAGGCCTGACGGTGGAAGAAGCCGACGCTATTGGCTCACGACCCTTTGGGATTCCCAAAACTGGCCTCTTCGGCTTGATCGACTTGGTGGGTCTTGACCTGATGCCCCACGTGGCCAATTCGATGCAATCGCGCCTGACCAAAACTGATGACTATCAACGCATCCATGGGCAGCCTGCAGTCATTACTGAAATGCTGAAAAATGGCTGGATTGGTCGCAAAGGCCCCAGCGGTTTTTACAAAATGACCAAGTCGCCCGATGGCAAGCGGTCGAAGGAAAGTATCAACCTGAAGACCAGCACCTATGGTCCCTCGACCAAGGCCGTGTTGGAGAGCTTAGAGGCGTCGAAAAAAGGCGGGCTAAAGGCGTTGGTGGAACACCCCGACCGGGGCGGCCAGTACGCCTGGAAGATCGCAAGCCAAGGCTTGGCTTACACGGCGTCGTTGGTGCCAGAAATCGCCAGTACGATTGTGGATATCGATGAGGCCATGAAAGACGGCTACGGCTGGGATGTGGGCCCCTTCGAGACCATCGATAAAATGGGCGCAGCTTGGTTTGCCGAGAAGCTGACCAAAGCTGGCACAGCCGTGCCTCCGCTTCTGAAACTAGCTGCTGAGAAAGGCGGGTTCTACCGCGTCGACGGCGGCAAGCTGCAATACCTGACAACCAGCGGCAGCTATGTTGATGTGCCGCGCGCGCCGGGTGTGTTGAAACTGGCCGACATCAAACGTGCGGGAAAACCCATCATCAAAAATCCGTCAGCGCAGGTGTGGGACATTGGCGATGGCGTGCTGTGTTTCGAGTTTGCTTCAAAAATGAACGCGCTTGATCCGCTGACGTTCGCGGCCTACAAAGACACACTGAAATTGTTCAAAACCAACACGCAATATAAAGCGTTGGTGATTTACAACGAGGGCCCGAACTTCTGCGTCGGCGCCAACATTGGCCTGGCCCTGTTCGCTGCTAACATTGCGGTCTGGGGCGAGATCGAGAGCATGATCGAAGACGGCCAGAAAACTTATCTGGCCTTGAAGCAAGCCCCCTTCCCCGTCGTCTCGGCCCCCTTGGGCATGGCGCTGGGTGGTGGCTGCGAAATCTTGCTACATTCCGACGCGATTGTGGCCCATGCGGAAACCTACATCGGCCTGGTCGAAGTCGGCGTGGGCGTGATCCCCGGTTGGGGCGGCTGCAAGGAAATGCTGCTGCGCGCGAAGGCCGACAAACGATTGCCCGGTGGACCGATGCCAGCCGTCGCCAAAGCCTTCGAGATGATCGGCACGGCGCAGGTTTCAAAGTCTGCATTCGAAGCCAAGGAAATGGGATTCTTGCGGGCCAAAGACGGCATCACCATGAACTGCGACCAAGTGCTGGCCGATGCTAAAGCCAAAGCCTTGGAGTTAGTGAATGGATATCAACCGCCTAAGGATGCGGTGATCTCGCTGCCTGGCGCAACCGGCGTTGCTGCGTTGAAACTGGCCCTATCAGGGTTTGTTGCCACCGGCAAAGCCACACCACATGACGTCACAGTCTCATTGGCCTTGGCGAACGTGCTGACGGGCGGCAAGACCAACCACACCGAAACCGTCACCGAAAAAGACCTGCTAAAACTTGAGCGTAAGGCCTTCATGGACTTGATGCACACATCGGCGACTTTAGCCCGCATCGAGCACATGCTCGATACCGGCAAACCGCTGCGCAATTAAGGAGAGCGACAATGGCCACATTCACACCTCCGCTGCGCGAAATGAAGTTCGTCTTCCGTGAGTTGTTCAACGGCGACGATTTGCAAAACCTGAAAGGCTACGGCGATTTTTCTGCCGATGTGGTCGATGCCGTGCTGGAAGAAGCAGGAAAATTGTCTACCGAAGTATTGTTCCCGCTCAATCTTTCAGGGGACGAAGAAGGCTGCACGTTTGAGAATGGCGTGGTGCGCACACCGAAGGGGTTCAAAGAGGCTTACCAACAGTTCGCGGCAGGCGGTTGGTGCGGCATTGCCTGCGACCCCGAGTACGGCGGGCAAGGCTTACCTAAGGCCATCAACATGATGATCGAGGAGTTGATTTGCTCGTCTAACATGGCCTTTGGCATGTACCCCGGCCTGACCCACGGCGCATATAACGCACTTGAGCTTTATGGCACCGACGAGCAAAAAGCAACGTACCTGCCAAAATTCGTCGACGGCTCGTGGTCGGGCACCATGTGTTTGACCGAACCCCATTGCGGCACTGACTTAGGCCTGATCCGCACTAAGGCCGACCCACAACCCGACGGCAGCTACAAAATCACCGGGACCAAAATATTTATCTCGGCGGGCGAACATGACCTGACGCAGAACATTTGCCACTTGGTTTTGGCGAAGCTTCCCGAAGCGCCTGCGGGCGTGAAAGGCATCAGCCTGTTCATTGTGCCGAAATTCATGCCCAAACCTGATGGCGGTGTTGGCCAACGCAACAGCTTGGCGTGTGGATCGCTGGAACACAAAATGGGCATTAAAGCCAATGCCACCTGTGTGATGAACTTCGATAACGCGATTGGCTGGTTGGTGGGCGAAAAGCACAAAGGCATGCGCGCCATGTTCGCGATGATGAACACCGCGCGCTTGGGTGTGGGCGTGCAAGGCTTAGGGCTGGCTGAAGTGGCCTATCAAAGCGGCCTCGCCTACGCCAAAGACCGCATCCAGGGCCGCGCGTTGAAGGGTGCCCAGCACCCCGACAAAGCGGCAGACCCGATTATCGTTCACCCCGACGTGCGCAAGAACTTGCTGACGGCAAAGTCGCTCACGGAAGGCGTGCGCGCGTTGGTGATGTGGGTGGCGCTGGAGCTGGACCGCTCCGCTAAGGCCGAGGCAGCCGAAGAACGCCAAGCCGCCGATGACTTGGTGCAATTGCTGACGCCTGTGGTGAAATCCTTTGGTACCGATGTGGGCTTCGAGGTTGCCAACATCGGCGTACAAATTTACGGCGGGCACGGCTTTATCCGCGAGCATGGCATGGAGCAGTTCGTGCGCGATGCGCGCATTACGCAACTTTATGAAGGCACCAACGGCATTCAGGCGCTCGATCTCGTGGGCCGCAAAATGGGTGCGCATTATGGGCGTTACCTGCGCGCGTTCTTCCATCCGGTCCAAGAGTTCATCGAACAAAATGCGTCTGACCCGGCCATGGAAGAATACACGCTTGCGCTGGCCAAGGCCTTCGGACGTTTGCAGCAAGCTGTGGGTGCCACCGCCCAAAAGGGCATGGGCAACCCCAACGAAGCGGGCGCGGCGGCCATGGACCTGCTCAATCTGTTTGGCTACGTGGCGCTGGGCTACTTGTGGGCACGCATGGCCAAGCTGGCCTTAACCAAGCAGAACGACGATCCAACTGGCTTTTACAAAAGCAAGGTCAAGACGGCCAACTTCTACATGGCCAAGATGCTGCCCAAAACGGGCGCGTTGTTATCGAGCATCCTCGCCGGTGGCAATTCCATCATGGACATGGAAGAGGAATTGTTCGGCACAGCGGTAGCGGCTTAGTCGCATTTTCCCGAGAAGTGGTCTTCCGCTTGGCCCAAAAGGGTCAATCGGTGAAAATGCGACCAAATCAAAGACTCCGCGCCGAGGCTTCAGACATGAACCTGATCTTCCGCATGTCGTGAACGCTCCTTACTGCGTGGGTGGGCCTGAGGTTTGGCAAGTCTGTCGGCTTTTTTGATGAAGCGCGCTATCAGTACCGCTGCCTACCCACCGACATTGACTTCAACCTTTACTTCACGAATGGCTGCCATTCCAGCTTTATGGATATCGCGCGCATCGCCATGATGATTCGCAACGGTGTATGGGGCAAATTTCGTGCTCAGGGTATGCTTCCGGTGCTGGGCTCTTTGGCCATCAAGTTTCGGCGCGGCATCAGCATATGTGCAGTGCTGTAAATAGAGCATAAGATAAGGGGTCTTGCCGCCCTTAGGGCATCTAACGACCACGCAGCACGATTGCTTTAAGCTGCGAGGTTGTCCCCTTTGATCGCCCGATCGAGCAAAGCCAGCAACTCTTTGATCCCAAAAAGCGCAATGAACGAGCCCATTCGCGGCCCCTGTTCCTGGCCCAGCAGAATTTGATACAGCGCCTTGAACCAATCGCGCAACAAGGGGAATGTCGCCGCGTGGCGTTTGCCCACCTCAAAGACAAGGGTTTGAAGCAATTCAGCCGTGGGTTCGCCGGTGAACGTAGAAACACTGTCACGCAAATCAACCAGGGCGGTTATTTCGTCGGCAGAGGCTTTTTTATAGAACTTCGCCGGTTTGACGAAATCGCTGTAGTACGCGACTGCATATTTTACCAACTTGTCGAGCATCGGCGCAGACGCAGGCGTGGTGCCCGGCGCATAGCGCGAGACATACGCCCACATCACCTGTGGCCCCTCGGCATGGCAAACGCCTGCGAGATTAAGCAGCAATCCGAAAGTGAGCGGAACTGATTCCGTTGGCAGCTTACCGCCATGAATATGCCAGGCCGGATTTTCGAGCTTCTTGGCATCGTCCTCAGCCGAAAATTTGTCGAGAAAATCGACGTACTCGTCAACCGCTTTAGGAATAACATCAAAATGCAAACGTTTCGCCGCCTTGGGCTTCTGGTACATATAGAGTGCCAAGCTTTCGGGTGGCGCGTACTTCAACCAGTCATCGACCGAGATGCCATTGCCTTTGGACTTGGAAATCTTTTGCCCAAGTTCATCGTTAAACAACTCGTAGGTCAGGTTGGCCGGGGGAATGCCGCCGAGGATATTGCAAATGCGGCTCGACAACCTGACGGAATCAATCAGGTCTTTGCCCGACATTTCATAGTCAACGCCCAGCGAGTACCAGCGCATGGCCCAATCGCACTTCCATTGTAGTTTGCAATGGCCACCCGTGACAGGCGTTTCAATCTTTTGGCCAGACTCGTCTTCATAGACGACGGTTCCAGCGGCAACGTCGCGATGAACAATGGGAACTTGCAGCACCACGCCGGTTTTTTTGCAGATGGGCAAGAATGGCGAGTAGGTCGCGCGGCGCTCGGGCCCCAGCGTCGGCAAGATGACATTGATAATGTCGTCATAATGCTCAAGCACACGCAACAGTGCGGCATCAAACTCGCCGGTTTTATAGCTAACCGTTGAGCTTTTGAATTCGTACTCGAAGCCAAAACGATCCAGGAACGCTTTGAGCCGCGCATTGTTATGAGCCCCGAAGCTGTCATGGGTTCCAAACGGATCGGGGATGCTGGTCAGCGGTTTGCCCAAATGGCTCGCGATCATTTCTTTGTTGGGGACGTTATCGGGAACCTTGCGCAAGCCATCCATGTCATCGGAAAAGGTAAACATCCGGGTTTTAATTCCAGGCGTTGCCAGCTCGAACGCACGGCGGACCATGGTGGTGCGCACCACTTCGCCAAAGGTGCCGATGTGCGGCAAGCCCGAAGGGCCATAGCCCGTCTCGAACAGCACATAGCCCTTCTCAGGCAGTTTGGCCTTCAGCCGGTCGTTCCATAAGAACCGTGCTTCTTGGAATGGCCAGGCGTTGGAGCTACGAGCGTGATCTGCGGTGGTCATGAATGATCTGGGGCTAGAAATGAATTGGGTGTGTAGGCGGCAGCCCACCGGAGGTCAAGCAGAGGCCGGATGGTGGCCCGACATGTACACTAGAGATTGGTCGACTTTATATATAAGTCTTCTTGCCACATGAGCGCCTCCGCCCCAACCCCCTCTTCCCGCCGCGTCGGTTTACCGCTGGTCCACATTATTGTGGCCGAATGGTCGGACGCGGCCATACTGGACCCTGACGGCGAAGTAAAAGTGCTGCCCACGGCCAAAGCCGCCCAGGTGGTGGCGCGTAAAAATATGATTCTTTGCCATGCCCGGGCCACAGCAAAACGACTGAAGCTGGAGCGCTTTGAAGCCGCTGATGCGCTGGAACTGTTTGCCTTTACGCGCCCCGCCAGGTTTGCGGTTCCAACCGTTGATGGCCTTGCCCAAGCGATGGGCCTGCCGCGCGCCAAAAGCATTGAGGACAAGCCAGCCTTGCTGGCCAACATCTGTCTGGCCCTACTTAACGAGCTGGCCCTGATCCCGGAAATAGAGGCCAAGCCGCTGCGCACTATCGCTGCCAGTATGGCGCGGGCCCGCTGGCCATGGGGGCCGACCGTGCTGGCCGCATTGGGCGGCGATGAGGCTGACACAGGTGAATTTGGTGTGGGCTCTGGCTTGCGGGTGTGGGCGCGATTGCCCGAATGGCAAGAGCGCGCTCCACCGGCCCCGCCCGCCAATAACGCCATCACGCCTGATGAATCGGCCGAACGATTGGAACAGCTTTTAGGCACGGCAGCAGAACGCCGACCACAGCAGGTGAGTTTCGCGCGCGAAGTCACGCAAGCCTTTCAACCCCGCGAAGAACTTGATGCGCCACATCTGGTGCTGGCCGAAGCAGGCACGGGCGTGGGCAAGACCTTGGGCTACATCGCGCCGGCAAGTTTGTGGGCCGAGAAAAACGAAGGCACGGTGTGGATTTCAACCTTCACCCGCAATCTTCAACGCCAATTGAATGATGAACTCGATCGCCTATGCCCTGACCACGACGACAAAAAACGTCGCGTGGTGATTCGCAAGGGCCGCGAGAATTATCTTTGCCTTTTGAACTTTGAAGAAGCTGTCAATCGGCTCTCGACGCAGCCCACCGATGCCATCTTGCTGGGCTTGATGGCGCGATGGGCCTTGGTGACCGACAACGGCGACATGATCGGCAGCGATTTGCCTGGCTGGATCATGGAAATCTTTGGCCGCGAGAAAACGCTGCCTTTGGCCGACCGTCGCGGCGAATGCATTTATGCGGCATGCGCGCACTATCAAAAGTGCTTCGTCGAGCGCACCGTGCGCCGCGCGCGTTACGCCGATATTGTTGTGGCCAACCATGCCTTGGTGATGGTGCAAGCCGCCATGGGCGGGCTTGACGATGGCACGCGGCCCACGCGGTATATCTTCGACGAGGGTCATCATATTTTTGAGGCGGCAGACTCAGCCTTCTCCGCCCATCTCAGCGGCATGGAAGGCGCTGAATTGCGGCGCTGGCTGCTGGGGGCTGAAGATAAAGGCAGCGGACGAGCGCGCGGTTTGAAGAAACGCGCTGAAGATTTAATCGCCGAGGGCACATCCTCACCCGAATTATTGCTCAATGCCTTAGATGAAACATTAACCGCAGCGCGCGTACTGCCGGGGCCAGGTTGGCGCAATCGTATCAAGGACGAACAGGGCAGCGGAGCAGCCGAGGAGTTTCTCGCTTTTGTTCGCCAGCAAGTTTATGCCCGCGCTGACGCGAAATCGCCCTACTCGCTGGAAACCGAAGCGACAACGCCAGTTGCTGGGTTGCTGGAAGCAGCCGCCGCATTGGATGAGAAACTTCATCGCCTCGAGTCTCCGCTGCGGCGTTTAGTGGCGGGCTTCAAAGCCAAACTCGACGCCGATGCCGAAACACTGGAAACCTCGGCCCGCATACGCATCGAAGCGCTCATTCGCACGCTTGAACGGCGCGGATTGATGGACGTGATTGCCTGGCGTGACATGCTGAAAGCCCTGCGCAGCGAAACGCCGCCTGAATTTATTGACTGGCTTAGTATCGACCGCGTTGATGGCCACGACTTTGATGTGGGTCTGCATCGGCACTGGCTGGACCCCACATTACCTTTTGCACGCGCGATTGCCGACCAAGCGCACGGCATTGCGGTGACGTCGGCAACATTGCTGGATGGCAGCGGTGAAATAGACGCCGATTGGGCCGCCGCCGAGCGGCGCGTAGGTGCCCTACATATGGGCGCGCAACTGGCGCGCAGTTCGCAAGCCTCGCCGTTTGACTATGCCAAAAACACTTTGGTTTTAGTCATCATCGACGTGCGCAAAGATGACATGGCCCAAGTGGCAGCGGCGTTTCGGGAGTTGTTCATGGCGGCGGGCGGCGGTGCGCTGGGGATTTTTACATCCATCGCGCGGCTGAAAGACGTGCACAGCAAAATTTCCTCGCCGCTGGAGCACGCAGGTCTCCCGCTTTACGCCCAACATGTCGATGACATGGACGCCGGAACGTTGGTCGATATTTTCCGCGCCGAGGAAAATGCTTGCCTGCTAGGCACAGATGCCTTGCGCGAAGGCGTGGATGTGCCGGGGCGCTCGCTGCGTATGGTGGTGTGTGATCGCGTGCCGTGGCCGCGGCCTGATATATTGCACAAAGCGCGGCGCACGTTTTTTGGCAAACGCGTGTACGACGATGTGGTGACACGGCTGAGATTGAAACAAGCCTTTGGCCGATTGATCCGCCGCGAGACAGATCGCGGCGTGTTTGTGCTGCTGGATCCGATGATGCCCTCACGCCTCAGGGGTGCATTCCCGCTCGATGCGCGGTACGAACGACTGGGCATGGCCGATGCGGTGCGCGAGATCAGAGTATTTCTTGGTTCCCCGCCATTACCATTGTGAAACTTAGCTCTTGCTCTGCAAGATCAACAAAGACTCCAGCTCGGCAGCAACGAACTCTTCAATCTCCTTGCGCTTGGTTCATAAGAGTTTTTAATATGTTGGGTGCCGTCATTGCCGACTGTGAGTAGTATGACCTTGGGCGGAGCACCATGAACCAAGCTAAAATCGCGGAAGTCATCGTCTTTGGATATAAGAATGAATCCGTTATCGCGAGCGTATTGCCAAATTTTTTGGTCAGATGCTCCGCGCAAGCCGACGAGGCGCACATAGGAACTATAGAGATATTCAACATTGAGCCGTACTGCGAGCTTGAAGCTGAGATTTTCGCCGAAGAGAAGCTTCACGCCGCGAAAGGACCGGAAAGCCGACGCTCACGTTCGGCTGCGAAGACCAGCACGGCGCGAATGTGCTCAGATTTGACGTCAGGAAAATCAGCCAGGATGTCCGCCTCGCCCATGCCGCCCGCGAGGTATTCAAGCACATCCGAGACGGTAATGCTGGTCCCCGCGATATGCGGTTTACCGCTTCGCATGGCTGGATCTATCACAATAAAATATTGCCAGGACATCTGCAAATAATAAGCGTTTGCGTCGCCCTCGCAAGACAGAGACGTGGCATCGCGTTCGGGGCGTCTCCCCACTCGTTTACTGGACTAGGGGGTACTGGGTTTGTTTTCAGTTTCAGATGACGTCAACACAGGCGCGTGTTTCAACTCTGCCATAATCGGCGAGGCGCCCACAGGCGCTGCGCCGCGCGCGAACACCAAGCGCGCTGTTTCGCGGGGTACGCACACGCCTTTCACGCCCTCGGGAAACGTCGCATTGGCCAAGGCAGCACGTGGAATACGTACCGGCGTGACCGGGTGCGCCGTGCCCCAACTGGCCTCGCGTTCGTAGTCAATGAACACCAATGACCAATGAGTCTTCAGCGGCAACCAATGCATTTCGTCATAGTTTTTGTAGTCGAACCCAATGATTTTCTTGAACTCTTCGCGCGTTACTCCGGCATCGACCGCACACACCCTCACCCACGGCCACGCCGTCAAGGGTGCCAGATCAATGGCATTAGATTCGGCCATGAAGGCGTAACGCAGGTTTTTCTGGAAGGTCATTTCCTTCTGCGATTCCGGCCCGCCAGATCGATTGTACATGAAGTAAATCGAAAATGGCGTCAGCGACAAAAAAGCTAGCAGTCCAGCGGCTTTCATAAAAGAGGCTGTGGGTTTGATCGACATCAGGGCGGCGTCCTGGCTGATTATTTGCAATACTATCGTTATACAATGGCCGCACCATAGCGGCATGGAGCGCCATGGCAACTCCTGCGTTCACCGCCAAGACACCCATTACAACGCCCGTACATGCGCCCGGCGAGGGCTGAGGGTCGGTGCACCATTACCGCCAAGAAGGCGGCGTGCATGTGATTGATGTGAGCGCCGGGACGGTAGCGCAGTTGTTCAGTGGCCGTGATCCGGGCCCTTCAGCCACAAAGAGCTTGACCCAGAAGTGGATGCCTACATTTTAAATGCGCCACCCAAGATTGGCGATCCGCGTCATGCAAAACTCGCGTTTCATTTACCCGCTGACGAAGTGGCCAGCGCCGCAGGGCAGCACTTCGGCGCGGCCGTGAACAACTATTTTGCCTATCGCGAATGGGTGGCCCGTGAAGATTTGCGCCGACTGCTCAGAACCGGCGTGGTGTCGCTGGTCATTGGTCTAGCATTCTTGTTCACGTGCCCTTTCGTCCGTCAAGTCTTGGTCAATGACGACGCCACCGCCTCGCGCGTGCTCGATGAAGGCCTGCTGATTGTTCGCTGGGTCGCGCTGTGGAAGCTGCTGGAGGTCGCGCTGCACGACTGTGGCCGCTGTGGCGCTTCGCGCGACGTAACCGCACTTTGAAAGACATGAACGTCGAGGTGCGTGAGCAAAGCACCCCATAAAAAAAGAGCCGGGGTTGCCCCCGGCTCTTTCATTTTCACAATCAGATGGACTGATCTTAGAAATCCATTCCGCCGCCAGGCATACCGCCGCCGCCACCGCCCATCGAGGGTGAGTCGGACTTCGGCAGTTCGCCGATCATGGCTTCGGTGGTGATCAACAAGCCAGCGACCGAGGCCGCGTCTTGCAGAGCGACGCGGACAACTTTGGTCGGGTCAACGATACCGGCCTTAATCATGTCGACGTACTTGTGGGTTTGCGCATCGAACCCGGTGTTAGTTTCCTTGGCTTCGGCAACTTTGCCAGCCACCACGGCACCATCTTCACCTGCGTTCTCGGCGATTTGACGCAACGGCTGTGACAACGAGCGACGCACGATGTCGACGCCAACGCGCTGATCGTCGTTATCAACGTCAATCTTGCCCAAACGTGTGGCTGCACGAACCAGCGCAACACCGCCGCCTGGCACGATGCCTTCTTCAACGGCTGCACGTGTGGCATGCAGCGCATCGTCAACGCGGTCTTTCTTTTCTTTCACGGCCATTTCGGTTGCACCGCCGACGCGGATCACGGCAACGCCGCCAGCCAACTTGGCCAAACGTTCTTGCAGCTTCTCACGGTCGTAGTCCGAGGTCGTGTCTTCGATTTGACGACGGATTTGCTCGCAACGCGCTGCGATATCGCCCTTTTTGCCCGCGCCATCAACAATGGTCGTGTTATCCTTGTCGATCGAGACTTGCTTGGCTGTTCCCAGCATCGCGATGGTCACGTCTTCAAGTTTAATGCCGAGTTCGTCGCTGATCAGCTGACCGTTGGTCAGGGTCGCGATGTCTTCCAGCATGGCTTTGCGGCGGTCACCGAAGCCTGGGGCTTTCACAGCCGCGACCTTCAAGCCACCACGCAGCTTATTGACAACCAGCGTCGCCAAAGCTTCGCCTTCGATGTCTTCAGCGATGATCAGCAAGGGTTTGGTGGTTTGCACAACGGCTTCCAACACCGGCAGCAAAGGCTGCAAGCTGGACAGCTTTTTCTCGTGGATCAAGATGTAGCAGTTCTGTAAATCAACCGTCATCTTGTCAGCGTTGGTGATGAAGTAGGGCGACAAGTAGCCGCGATCGAACTGCATGCCCTCGACGATGTCGAGTTCGGTTTCCAAACCTTTGGCTTCTTCAACGGTGATGACGCCTTCTTTGCCGACTTTATCCATGGCCTTGGCAATGATTTCGCCGATTTCGCGCTCGCCATTGGCTGACACAGTGCCGACTTGTGAGATTTCGCCGCTGGTCTTGATGGGCTTGGACATTTTCTTGAGTTCGGCAACGACCGATTCAACGGCCTTATCGATGCCACGCTTCAAGTCCATGGGGTTCATGCCCGCCGCGACAGCTTTGCAGCCTTCGCGAACGATGCATTGGGCCAAAACGGTGGCGGTGGTGGTGCCGTCGCCTGCTTCGTCAGCAGTCTTCGAGGCCACCTCTTTCACCATCTGCGCGCCCATGTTCTCGAACTTGTCTTTCAGTTCGATTTCTTTGGCGACGGTCACGCCGTCTTTGGTGATGCGCGGAGCGCCGAACGCTTTGTCGATGACAACGTTACGACCCTTGGGGCCGAGCGTGACTCGGACGGCGTTGGCGAGAATGTCGACGCCGCGGAGCATTTTGTCGCGGGCGTCAGACGAAAAACGAACGTCTTTAGCTGCCATGTGCGTATTTCCTTAAATTTGAATTGGTCTTGGTGTTGGAATGATCGGGTTGAATTACTCGATGATACCCATGATGTCGGATTCCTTCATGATCAGGAGATCCTTGCCGTCGAGCTTCACTTCGGTGCCTGACCACTTGCCGAAAAGGATGCGGTCGCCCTTTTTGACGTCGAGCGGCTGCAACTTGCCGTTCTCATCACGCGCGCCGGGGCCCACGGAGATGACTTTGCCTTCCATCGGCTTTTCTTTTGCCGTGTCGGGGATAATGATGCCGCCCTTGGTCTTGGAATCGGATTCTGCTCGCTCAACCACGACCCGGTCGTGCAGCGGTTTAAATTTCATGTGATCCTCCGTTAAGATATTGAAAATAATGTATTTTCTTCTGAGCGTCGAAGGTGTGTTAGCACTCTTCAATGCTGAGTGCCACGCATGTAGGGGTGGTGGCCCCAGGAGTCAAGGCCGGGCCTGATGAAATTGAGAGTATTTCTGGCGAGATCGACTGGCAGACCCCAGGCGCTGTCTGTAGTAACCTTAGAGAGACTGAAGGTTAACGCATGACGCCTGCCGCAAAAATGATCGCGCTGCTCGCCTTGGCCCTGCCGTCGTTGGCGCTGGGTCAGCACGATAGCTTGCGTGCGCAGTTACTCGCGACCCCGCTAACGCCTGAACTCGGTGGCGAGACAACGCGGCCCGTGGCAACCAAGGACGCTTTTACGTTCGTGGCTGGTAATGCGCCCGATCTCCACAAAGCGGCGTTTAAGCGCGGCAATCTTGTGTTTACCTCAGACTGGTCGCCCGCCCCGGGGCCTGACCCTGACTTCGATGGATTGGGACCGTTTTTTAATCGCAACTCCTGCTTCAAATGCCATCTCGAGAACGGTCGAGGATCACCCCCCACTGGTCCGCGCCAAACTTTAGATACCTCGTTGGTGCGAATCTCGGTGCCGGGAACCGACCCCAATGGCGGGCCTAATCCGGTGCCCATTTATGGTGATCAAATTCGGGATCGCGCCATTGAAGGTGTACCGCCGGAAGCCCGACCTGAAATACGCTGGACCGAGATCAACGGCGCTTATGGAGATGGCAACAGCTACACCTTACGCGCGCCAAAGGTGCGTTTGAGTGAACCCGGCTACGGACCATTTCCGGCTGAAGTAATGACGTCGTTTCGCGTCTCTAACCCCGTGATTGGCCTCGGCCTGCTCGAGTCCGTGCCCGAAAGCACGCTCGAAGCCTTGGCTGATCCTGATGATCGCAACGGCGATGGCATTTCCGGGCGAGTCAACCGCGTCTTTGATGTTCCTGCGCGCAAAAAACGCATTGGGCGCTTTGGCTGGAAGGCCAATGTGGCCAGCCTGAAGCAGCAAAATTCGAACGCAGCCCTGACCGACATGGGACTATCGACGCGCGTGTTACCGCGCGATCTGTGCCGGCCGACGCAAGATGCCTGTGTGGCTGCAGCAAAAAAAGCAAATCCGCCCGATGGCATCGAGATCACCGACGCGCAGTTCGATGACCTGCTGCTTTATATGCAATTGATTGCCGTGCCGCGCCAACGCGGTCACGGTTTGCCAGAAGTGCAACAAGGCGAACGTGTGTTTCGCGACATGGGCTGCGCGGATTGCCACATGCCGACTTTGATCACTGCGCCTGATGCAGCATTACCTGAACTGCGTGCGCAGACCTTTCACTCGTTTACGGACTTGCTGCTGCACGACATGGGCGAAGGATTAGCCGACAACCGACCCGATTGGTTGGCCAGCGGAACAGAATGGCGCACCGCGCCACTGTGGGGTTTAGGCCTGACGCAAAAAGTGAATGGCCATATGCTCTTGCTGCATGATGGCCGAGCGCACAACGTCTCTGAAGCTATTCTGTGGCACGGCGGCGAAGCGCAAAACGCCAAAGAGAACTTCCGCACCGCTTCAAAAGAAACGCGGGCGGATTTACTCGCGTTCTTGAATTCGCTGTGAAATTGAGCGGCGGTCGCGTCACTGCATAAGCAGAAACGGTTATTGACCGCTGCTCGCGGCGGCCTGGTTGCTCATGGTTTTCTTGGACCAGGCGAATTCGCCGTCTTTGGAGCGCTCAATGGCGGCTTGCAGTACGTCGTGGGCTTCGCAACCCGACGAACAAATCACTTTCAACTTGGCCAGATTGCCCTCGGCAGCGGGTTGATTGTTCAACTTCAAGAACAACTCGCCTTGATACTCCAAGGTGCCCATGTGGTTGGGCTCGAGTTCCAGCGCGCGGTTATAGCTGACCATGGCTTCGTCGAAGCGCTCGAGATTGCGAAGCGTGTATCCCAGCAAATTGCTGACTTCGGGATTTTTCGGCTCGAAGCGGAACAGTTCTTCCAGCATGTCGAGGGCCACTTTGAAGTCACCTTCGTCGACCTTGGCTTGTGCCTCGGTCAAGTTGTGTGAGGGGAAATCGACCCCAGCAATCGACCAAGCCGTGTTCGCCGAAAGGCTGACGGCGATGAGGGCAGAAAACCCGAGAAGAGAATGACGCAAGCGCATGGGGTGTCTCACAGTTGGTGGTGACGAGGACTTATCAATAACTCAATCGAAATCGCTTGTCTCGTGGTGAGAAGGTGCCCAGAGAAAATAGCGACGCCCTGTTAATATAAAAAATACAGGAACGACCGGCCACTGGATGGACAAAAATGTGGAATGTGGGGAAACCGACACCCCATCAGCCTACCTCGCAGCCAAAATTTGATCTAACCGCGCGGGGGTTTTGTCCTCTCGTACCAAGCGAGGATAACGCAAGCCACCCCGGTATTCAAAGCTCTCAGAGAAAAAGCGATCACCGTTGCGCAAAATCATCACAATCGGATCAGTGCTTTTCTGGGCGCTTTTAATGGCGTCTTTCAGGCGGTCGGCATCGTAGGCGGTGCCATTCACCGCCACGATTTGCGCACCGATGGTCAGGCCTTTCTGGAAGGCTGGGCCATCCCATTGAACGGCGCTGAGCTTGCCATCGCGCGCCACTGTCATGCCCAATGAGTAGGTGAGATCGGTATTTTTGCGGTTGGCCTCACTCGCCTTGAAAAAATCGCTCGGCGTATCGGTATACACCAGCTTGTATCCGCCGCGCGCGACGCCATCCAACGGTGTAGGTTCGCCGGTGTCGTCCAAGCGTGCGCGCAAGAACGTCGCCCAATCGTGGCGCTGCACGCCGTTCAACGCTTTGACCACATCATCGAAAGTATAGGTAACGGGCAGCGTGCTGCCATCGTTAATGCCGAAGAACGCCTTGGCAAAATCATCGAGCGATTTTTTGCCGCCCGATAATTCGCGGATCAACATGTCGGTATCGAGCCATATCAACTGACCTTCGGAATAATAATCCTCGCTGCGTTGCCAACTGCGCCAGGGCAGCGGGCGACGCGACGCCGTGATGGAATCGTTGGTGGTATCTTGCAAGTTTTTCCACGCGCGGCCCACGCGCACGTCATACAGCGCAGCCTGAACAGCGATGGACTCGAGTGCTTGTTGTTTGGTGATCAGACCGCTGCGCGCAGCCAGCACCAAGCCCCAATATTGCGTTTGGCCTTCGTAGACCCACAGCAACGAGTTGCGCATAGGCACGTTGAAATTCGGCGTCCATAAATCCGCCGGGCGACGGAACTTGCCGTTCCAGGAGTGCGTAAATTCATGGGGTAACAAATCGCGCCCATCGGCGTAATTGTCCCACTCGCTAAAATATCCCGGCACCGTGCCGTTCTCGCTGGACTGCTGATGCTCCAGCCCTATGCCACCCATTTGGTCGGTCAGCGCTAGCAAAAAATTGTAGCGCTCATAATGGCGCGAACCAAACAGCTTCAAGGATTGGCTGACCATTTCGCGATGGGCAGCGATGTGTTCGGCCTTAATGGGCAGCAGCGCGGCGCGGTCGGCAACGATATTCAAACTGACGTTGCCCGGCCCCTGAATGTTGGGCGTGAGATCGAGCTTCAAAAAATGCCGCCCGGCAAACATCGGTGAATCCACCACCGCCTCCAGTGATGAAGTTTTGAACGTGCTATCGGCGCCCGTCGTCGATGTCGTCTCCAACGCGGTACCGAACTGCCAGCCGTCGGGCAACTTGACACTCAGATCAACGGGGATTTGGCGCGCGTAATACCCGGCTGGGTATAGCACCATGGAATTCCATTGCAGGTTCATCATCTCCTGCGTCACGACGACGCGACCCTGCGCAGACTCAACAGCCGAGACAAACTGAAATTCCAGATCGAGCGCCTTCACGCCCGCTGGCACATCCACATGAAACGCAAAAACGTCGACCACATCGCGCGTCCAGGCCAGGCGCTGACCGTTAGCCTTGATCACCAACCCCGCCAGCTTTTCGATTTGCCCGCGCGGCGCATGATTGCCCGGCAGCCATTCAGGGTACAGCAATGTGATGCGACCAGGACCGGAGACAGGAATACTCTCGCGCACATTGATAATGCGCCGGTCGAGATCAGTGGCATCAATCTCTAAATTGATCACGCCTGGGAATGCGACATCCTGCGGTGCAGGGATCGCGCTCGGCATAGGCAACGGTTGTGGACCGGGACTGTCGGCGTGCGCATGACCGCCGCACGCGAATGCCAACACAGCAACTAACCCTAAACGATGCAGCATGATGGCAACTCCCCTCAGCAAAGCGCCTCAATTTCTGTTTTAAAACATGCCATGCTGTTGGAAGTGAGTCGATTGACAAGTGTGGGCCAAACGCGTGTACGGCATTGGCCAAGCGTGAGGCAAGAGCCTTGGCATCTTCCTGCTGACGGCTCGCGCGATTGCCAATGAACAAAGTGTTTTCTGCCGCAGCCCCACGCGCATCTCGCGCACCAATCAATTTGGCAGCGTCTGCAGTATCGTTCTGACCATCGCCATCAAGCGTAACGATCCACTGGCCATGTGAGGCTAAGACACCCGAAATGATCGCTTGGCTTTGGCCGCAGTGGGTTGCGTGGCAGACGATGCGCAGGTTTGGCGTTCGTTTTTGCGCGACGCTCAGTTCATCGAACGTGCGATCACGCGAAGCATCGTCGACGACGATGATCTCAATTGGCCCAAATGAGACAAAGGCCTTTTCAATCTCAGATAATAACGTCGCCACATGGCCCGCTTCGTCCTGCATCGGCACGACTATGGAAAATGCGTGGAGAGCGGACATAAAAAACGCACCTAGGGGACGTGTAAAGCCTTGGCCCCCCATACACGGCTGTTCGGCGCACGAAAAGCCACCTTTGAAGCAAAGGTTTCCAGCCCGCAGTTGCTTGTCCCGACGGCAATATTGGCTTAAAATATGATCTTTGGAATTCGCGCTTGGATCATATGACAACGGCTACATTTCAAGCTCAACGCCGCGCCATCGGATGGTGGCTGCTGATCTGCGCCGCCATGGTGTTTCTCATGGTCGTGTTGGGGGGTGCGACACGCCTGACCGAATCAGGCCTGTCGATGGTGCACTGGAAGCCGCTGCATATATTACCGCCGCTTACTGATTTAGAATGGGCCGAAGAATTTGCGGCCTATCAGCAGTTCCCCGAGTTCCAGAAAAAGAATACCTGGATGGCGGTTGAGGATTTCAAAGAGATTTTCTGGCTTGAGTATTCCCACCGCTTGTGGGGCCGCACCATTGGTTTTGTCTTCTTTGCGCCGTTTATGGTTTTCCTGTGGCGCGGCTGGATTGATCGCCCGCTGGCGTGGAAATGCACAGGCCTCTTCGCCTTGGGTGGCGCGCAAGGCCTGCTGGGTTGGTACATGGTGGCGAGTGGCCTGGTGGACCGCCCCGACGTCAGCCAGTACCGCTTAGCGGCACACCTGGTCACAGCCTTCGTTTGCTATGGGCTCATTACCTGGGTGGCGCTTGACCAGTTTCGCCTAGCCTCGGGGCGCGACGCGGCAGCTGATAAGAATGCAGGCCTTGGCGGCTGGTCACTCAGTGTTAATTTGTTTGCGCTGTTGGTCGTGACCTCGGGGGCCTTTGTCGCTGGGCTTGATGCGGGCAAAGGTTTCAACACGTTTCCACTCATGGACGGCCAGGTCATTCCCGATGGCCTTTACGCGCAATCACCTTGGTGGCTAAACTGGTTCGAGAACCACATGACAGTGCAATTTAATCATCGGGTGCTGGCCATGGTCTTGGTGGCGCTGATCATAACGCTGTGGTTCAAAGCACGCACGCTTGATCTCTCAACTTCAGCGCGGCGGGCCGTGAGCGCGCTGAAGTACATGGTTTTTGTGCAGGCGGGCTTGGGTGTTCTCACGCTTTTATATGTGGTGCCGATCCCGCTGGCGCTGGCGCATCAAACCGGCGCGCAGATTGTGTTTACGCTGGCCATTGTGCTGACACATCACTTCTGGGTCCCCCGCACCCAAGTTGCTTCTGCGGCCCCGCCTCTCCATATGAAGCCAGCAGAATAGTTAGGAATTCAAGTTTCATGGCCGACAGCAAAATCATCAACGACCTGTTCTACACAAAGGCCGGGTTGGACAAAAAGAAAGTCGCGACCATTGTCGGCGACGCATTAAAGGGCTGCGACGATGGTGAGATGTATTTAGAATACGCGCAGTCCGAAAGTGTGCTGTTCGACGATGGGCGCGTGAAGAACGCCAATTTCGACACCTCGCAAGGGTTTGGGTTGCGCGCCGTGGCGGGTGAAACAACAGGCTTTGCCCACTCCACAACACTCGACGAAGGCGCCATGAAGCGCGCAGCCACCACTGTCAAAGCAGTGCGCTCTGGCAAGAGGGCCACTTTGGCTGAGGCGCCGCGCGGCACCAACCAACAACTGTATACCGACGCCAACCCCCTGCCCGCCATTCCGTTTGAGAAAAAAGTGGAAACGCTGGCGGCGATTGATGCCTATGCACGCAAGCGTGACCCTCGCGTCAAACAAGTGACCGTATCGATTGGGGGCTCGTGGCAAGCTGTGCACATTGTGCGCGGCGATGGATCAACTGCCTCTGATATTCGCCCACTCGTGCGCTTGAATGTGAATATCGTGGTGGGCGACGGCACGCGCATGGAAAGTGGCAGTTATGGTTCAGGCGGTCGCGTGACCTACGGCGAGTTTTTGAAGCCACAAAGCTGGCAAGCCGCTGTCGATGAAGCCCTGCGTCAAGCGTTGGTGAATTTATCGTCTGTCGATGCACCCGGCGGCGAGATGACGGTGGTATTGGGGCCAGGCTGGCCTGGTGTGCTGCTGCATGAAGCGGTAGGCCACGGGCTTGAGGGCGACTTCAACCGCAAAAAAACATCCGCCTTCAGTGACATGATTGGCAAACGCGTGGCAGCCAAGGGCGTGACCATTGTTGACGATGGAACGTTCACTGATCGGCGCGGCTCGCTGACCATTGACGATGAAGGCACACCCACAAGTCGCACCGTGCTGATTGAAGACGGGATTTTACGTTGCTACTTGCAGGATCGCTTGAACGCACGCCTGATGAAAATGAAACCCACAGGCAATGGGCGCCGTCAAAGCTATGCGCACCACCCCATGCCGCGCATGACCAATACGTTCATGCTAGCCGGCGACAAAACCAAAAACGAGATCATCGCATCGGTCAAAAAAGGTTTGTATGCCGTCAATTTTGGTGGCGGCCAGGTCGACATCACCTCGGGCAAATTTACCTTCACGGCCACCGAGGCCTACATGATCGAGAATGGGAAAGTGGGCGCCGCTGTCAAAGGCGCGACGCTGATTGGTAGTGGTCCCGAAGTCATGAAAAAGATCAGCATGATTGGCAATGACTTGGCGATGGATCCCGGCATCGGCACCTGCGGCAAAGAGGGCCAAGGCGTGCCTGTGGGCGTCGGTCAGCCCACACTGCGCATCGAAAACCTCACGGTTGGCGGAACCAGGGTTTAAATCAGCTGGCTTTCGGAGGCGCCGCGCCAGCTTCGGCCAACTTGCAGCGCGCGCCCCACGTGCCTGTTCCAAATGACGCACGGTCACTATCTGCACCGGCCCAGCCGTTGCCCAAGACTTTGCGCTTAGCTGGTTCAGCCTCGGGGTCGCCTTGATACATCTCGATGCGCAGCAGCTCTTTATAATTTTGACCTGATTCAGAAGGCCACATACTGCGCGTCAGTTCAATATGCACCGGCTGCTTCACGCCCTGGACCGCCCAGGTATAACGATCCGCGCCATCGTGCATCGCAAACCCGCTGTTGACGATGGGATCACCTTTGAACGGGCGGTAACTGGCAAAGCACTCATAAGAACGGGTCTTGGACATGCGCAAATATGTTTTGTCCGCGCGGCCCGAGAAGAGCGAGCCATCTTTCAAATAGCCGTTGTCATACACCCAAAGCTCGTGATCGTTGAGAATCCATTCAGCATCCCATGTCATTTGGGTGTCTGAAATTTTTGAGACCATCGTGCAGGTATCATTGTTCTTAGTTTTCTCCGTGAGCTTACCCACGATCTGTGCCCCGTGACGCCGCCACAGGAATTCGCAATTGCCGCCGTATTGCGGATCGGGCGCAATGGTTTTCCACATCTCGGGGTGCAGATGGGCATCGCGAAATTGCTCGGGGTTGGCAATTCGTCGACCTTGAATGCGCACGGCTTGGCGCTCTTTATCGATATCGACAAGGAACAAGACTTGCTGGCCTTCAAACATCGGGCCGTCTTTGCCCTCGATATGAATTTGCGTGTAGATGACGTGTTCGCCCAAATGCGGGGCATCGATTTTCGCAAAGACACGATAGAGATTTTCGTGGGGGCCATCGGGTGGCGGACCGGCGGAGTTCTCAAAGAACACCTGAGGCGCACTGGAATAAACACCTGGCATCCAGGTCATCAAATCGTTCAGCACTGATTTCAGTTCCATCGGCGAATTGGTCGCTGCTGCGGGTGCCGCCGAAGCAAGTGCCATCGCCATAGCAAAGATAAATTTCTTCAATGTCATGATCATCCTCCCAAGCCTATGAATGCTCCAAAGCCTAAACCAAAAGGCCTGGACAGGGTCAATGGAGCCTTCGCAGCACGAGCAAACCCAAGAATAGAGAGCATATCAGTCGCGAAGTCTGTTCCCAGCCCTAACGAAAATGCTCCAAATTTCTACCATAAGGAGAACACGAATCGCCTGTCAACAATCGAAGCGCTTATGGCTTATGGAGTAGCCCGAACTGTCTGGCAGAGACGGCGAACGCCGTCAATATTGAGCGCATGCTCACCATGGAGCGTCATCAGCCCATTGCCGCCGCCGCTCATGTTTTCAACGCAGCAATCTTGGTCGTCGCGAGCTGGCCCTTTGCCAACCCGACCTTCCTACTCGTCACCTTCGCGCTTAACGCGAGGATGACATGGATGAGTATTACTTCTCACCCTTCACGTACTTCAACACTTCGCCCGCTAACAATTCGCCCATACGGGGATCATCGTTGGCGGGCACCCACATGGCCCAGGTGCCGGTGTATTGGTTTTGCACGGCAGCATCCTCACGCGGCGAGCCTTTGGCCGCATCATAACCCAAGTGCCCATAGGCGGGCACATCAAACGTCAATGACGGATCAACATCCTCGCGCGCGCGATCTATGGGCGATTGGCGCAGTGGTGGATAAGGCCTGCCATCTTTGCAGCCCCCCATCTCGAAGCAGCAGGCCTGCTTGGTGTCTCCGACTTTGCATTCTTTCTCGGCCCAGACGCCCCAGTAGTCGGCAAAGGGGTTGCCGTGCTTTGGGTAACGTTTGTAATCGCCGTCTTTCGCATACAGCCACGTCTTCCAGCCGATTTCCTTGGCGATCTGATTAGGCACCTCAACCAAATCGAGCGCCGAGTGAATGACGATCTGCGAGAAAATGACCACGATGTGTTTGACACCGCGATCTTTCAACATCGCCAGCGCATCCCAATATCGGTATTGGTGATCGCCGCCGGGCAACTGTTTGTTGCTTTCGTACATCCATGCATTGCCTAAGTCTTCGCCGCGCATCTGGCGCGTACGCTCCTGGTTCGAGCTTACGCGGCCTGCGATTTTGATTTTGATATTCGGCTCACGCAGCCCCATCCAACTGCCCACGATATTTTCAGGATTCATGGTGCGGTAACGCCGCAGTAACTCGGCCTTGATGCGCGCATCGAGAACCAAGGTGTCATCGATTTTGGGATCGAACGCCTCGTTGCCCTCGCGCGTGGCATGGTTGATGAACATCACCGCCGTATCAGCAGGTGAAATATTTTTGTTGAAGGAATTCACCACCCCGTCGACCATCATCGCCGCCAGTATCGGGTCCTCGACCACCGGATTAGGCCGGCCCACCAGCGATACTTTGGGATCATTCTTTGGCTCGCCCAATGAACGGGTCCAGCCGGGTGGATCGTTCGGGTAGCTCTCGGCCAGAAGGTCGGTGATGTCATTCAACCAGCGCACCTTAATGTTGGTGCCGTTCTTTTTGTTCCAGTCGTCAACCATGCGCCGCGTCATGGTGACCACGTCGTAAGATTTCCAAAACCGTGTGCCCGCCACCGTCATGTCGATCATAACCAGTTCATCGGCGCCCTGCTTAAGTAAGCGCTCGCCGGGGCCATCGATGTTGTAGCGCTGAGGGTTGCAGCCTTTCCAGGGGCCGCCGTCTTTGGCGCTGCCGCAATAGGTGAGTTGCATACCGCCGGGCACTTTGGGCTCGTACATATAGCGCGGCCAGGGCAGATATTTGGTTTGCTCCATATCTCCAATCCATTGCGCACGGTCAGCGATGAACCGTACGCCCGCTTTCTTCTCGGCCGTCTTCAGGGCCGCCCCCAGACTGGCTTGCTGCTGCTCGGTGAATTTAAGCGCCGGATCTTTGCCCCCCATCCGTTCTGAGGCGAACGCGTACTTCTTCAACTGCGTCGAGGCATTGGCGTAAGACTGATCATCGGCCCCCTTCACCACCGTCGGCCACGCCTCGGGATTCCAGATCACGTTCTTATAAATGACGTTGTGGGGATCGTATTGAAAAAATTGCAGTGTGTTATCCCACTGGTTGGCAACCCCTTGCTCTTCGCCACCACCATGGACGACAAACAGCACGCCGATAGTGCGCTGTTTGGCAGGTGGTGCTGCGGCACAGGCAGCAAGCGTGACTGACAGCAGTATCAGAACGACTCGGATGGCAGCAATCATCGCAGCGGCTCCTGTGACCTAACCCTCCTTTCATCGCCCGATTTTATGATTTAATCCATGGCCGATCATATGTTGACCGAGCGGAGGATAAGCGGTTGCACGACACCCGGCTCGGTGAAAAGATCACCCCACCACATTGAGGAGTTTCAGATGATTGCGCCTTGGACGGCGACCTGCATGCAGGTCTACACGCACTGTGTGAACAGCACCACCACGCGAGCTGATGCCATGGTGATTGTGAACAAAAGTGTCGACCGCTGGCTGCAACTGGCCAAAGCCGGGGCGCGCATGGCGGGCGGCGGCAAACAGTTGATGCTGTTCCCTGAGTTTGCCCTCACCGGTTTTCCGTTGCACGAAACCGCCGCAGAATGGATCGACAAAGCTTGTATCGAAATTCCGGGGCCCGTCACCGAGCGCTTTCAAAAAGCGGCACAAGAATTGAAATGCTATTTTGGCATGAATGCCTACGAGACTGACCCGAAGTGGCCCGGGCGATACTTCAACTGCTCGTTTATCATCGGGCCCAACGGCGATGTATTGATTAAATACCGGCGCATCAACACGGTGCACACCGGCAGCCCCCACGATTTTCTCGATAAGTACATGGATATGTATGGCATTGAGGGCACGTTCCCCGTCGCCAAAACCGAGCTGGGTAACTTGGCGATCATGCCCTGTGGCGAAATTATGTACCCCGAAGCCGCGCGCATGTTCATGTTCCGAGGGGCCGAAGTGCTGCTGCACCCCACATCCGACCAGGGCACGGGCGATAAATGGGCGTGGGAGTCGGCCAAGAAAGTGCGCGCGGCTGAAAACATGATGTACCTGATTTCCAGCAATGCGACGGGCCAGTTGGGAACGTACTTGCCCGAAGGCCAGACCATGGGAAATTCCAAGATCATCGATTACAACGGCTTGGTGTTGGCAGCGTCCGGCGGACCAGGCGAATGCACAACGGCCTCATCAACGATTGACGTTGAGGGTTTGCGTCGCGCACGGCTGCAACCCGGCGCGGGCAATCGTTTGCTGCGCCAGCGGGTGGAGATTTATCGCCCGCTGTATAACTCTAGCGTGTTCTATCCGGCCAATCAGTTCGCCGAACAGCCGATGGATTCCAAAGCGCGCATTATGGAAATCCAATCAGTTGCCCTAAAGAATATGGAAAAAGCTGGAGTGATCACGTACCCCGACGATGGTGTAAAGAGGGCGGCGGAATAACAGTATGACCGAGGTTACTGCACATCATATTACGCCGAATTATCGACGCCACCTCCTCGGCCTGATGATGCTCTGCCAGATATTCAACTATCTTGATCGACAATTGCCGGCGATCTTGCTGCCGTCGATCAAAAAAGACCTGCTGTTGACCGATACGCAACTAGGATTTATCACCGGGCTTGCCTTCGCCGCCTTCTATGCGGTCGTAGGGATTCCATTGGGCCGGTTGTCTGATAGCCTCAGCCGCCGCAAGTTGATGACAGCCTGCATCGGCGCATGGAGCATAGCCACGGCTGCCACGGGTATGGCGACCAGCTTTTTTACCATGGCGTGCGCGAGCTCGGCACCCACCCGGTTCATGCCGATGCCTGGGGCTTGGCCCAAGTCAACCGGGTCGACCCCAAGCACCGAACTTGCGGTTTTCCACCTCTACGCAGCTTGATGGCGGCTCGGGCCCGTTGTTAGTGCCATCCACCGGGCGCAAATTGCGCCGCTATGTGGGGCGAGAAACAATTTCAGTACCCACTGCCAAATTCGATGTGGTGCATTTTCAAAATCTGTTCCCCGACAAGCCGCCCACCGAGTTGTGTGTCGCTGACCAAGATTTTATTCCCGTGAGGGCGCAATGGCCCTTCCGCAAGCAGACGTATGAATTGATGGAACTGACAGGAGACGCGCGATGAAACACCGGTCCTACAGCGGCAAAGTCCTTTACCTGACAGACGGCAAAGGCGAGATGGGTCGCGAGATATTTTATGTGACTATTCAGCCCGATGGCACACGCACCATGCGCGCGACGTGCGAAATGGATGATGATCGTCTACTCCGTGACGTGGTGATGACCGTCAACAAAGACTGGCAACCCACCGACTCATTTGTGCGATTGACCATCGAGGAAAAATTCTACGGCAGTTCGTGGTTTCGCTTCACCGACACGACCGCTGAATGCCAGGGCTATACGGCGATAGAAGGCCGCTTTAATCAGATGTTCGAGACGCCGAGCCGCACTTCTAGCTTTGGTACACACCCGGTGCATGGCGATGCCTGGGGCCTGAATACCTTCAAACAACGCACTCCCGGTGAAATAGCCCAACGCGAAGGCCCCAGTTTTTCATCATCGCACCTGCCCAACGGCGGATCGGGCCCCTACCTGATGCCCACGACCACCTATATCAAGCGCCAATACATTGGCCTGGAGGATATCACCGTCGCGGCAGGGACATTCAAAGCTGCGCACTTTCAAATGCTGTTCGATCAGTTTTCCCCCATCGATATTTGGGCGACACCCGAGGACTGCATTCCCGTTCGGCTGCGCTGGGATCACTTGAAACAAACGTATGATTTGGTCGAGTTGTCTGGAGATGCGCGTTAGTATTCGATTATAACTAAGGGAGAACCACGATGAAGGAAGATGTTTCGCGACGCAGATTTGGCCTTGCGGCCGCAGGCTTGGGGTTGATGGCGAGCGCCTCAGCGGCTGCTGCAACACCCAAGGCGCTACCGACAGACGCCAAGGCGATCACCGAAACGCTGGTGCGCATGTATGGCACATCGGGCAAAGAGCCCGTGGTGTGGAAAACACGTGGGATCGTTTATGGCGTGCAGCCCACCGCCGTCACACCTCTGATCGGTTTTCGCGGTTCGGAAAGTGCTTGGTGGACGCGCAAAGATGAAGCAACCTGGGTGCGATATTCGTCGACCATGTCGTTCTTCGAAGATTTGGAGACGGGCAAGTTCATCGACGAATTCAAGAATCCGCTCAATGGCAAAGCCGTAAAGGTCGGCGTCAGTTTTATTCGCCACAAAGAAGGCGAATACAAAACCACCAAAGGCGACTACTACGGCAGCATGAAAAAAGCCTTCCCTGACGTTTACAAAGACGAAGAGCCCAAACCTTCGTGGGCACTGGACGGAGATACGATTCGACTTCGCGGCGCTTCAAACTTCCCACCGATCTTGCAGCAGCCCAGCAAAGAGTGCGCGACGCTGGTGGCCCACGCATCGGAAGTGTTTAACCCCAAAGTTCAAACCCCCTGGGCGGCCAGCACTGGCTGGAACATCCGCGTCTGGGAACGCTGGCTCGAGATGGTCGATGACAAAGGGGCGGGCTTGCCCGGCCATGACATTTGGCATTTCGACGCGGTGAAGATGACCGGCTTTGAAGGCCTTGATGCCGACTACTTGGCGCGCGCCCGCGCGTATTCGCCGTTGTTTGAAAAATCGCCCGAGTTCGACGAGGGCACCAGTTTCTTCGAGCGGATTCTTGACGCCCGCAAAAAAGCCACCGGATAAAAATGCTGGAATCAAAAACCCCGCCGGGGGGGGGAATGGCGGAGTTTTTGCACACAACTGAAGTGGAGGGGGAAATCAGGCGTGTGGCAAACTTGCGAAATTTGAGGTGAGGCCGCTGGACTGAACGTGATAGCCGTGGGCGGCGACAACTAACGCGGCAAGAATAGCGCTTGCTGCGATCATCAGGCTCTTTCTGAACACTTCACTCATTCTTCGCTCCCGTGTGGGCTTGGGGTAACCGTCGGGCATGCAAACCATCGGGTAAAAAGACGGCATCCTTCATTAACTTTGAAGAGTCTAAGGAATCAGAGCGTTAGCGCTCGAGTCGCTGCTGCGCGCAGGATGCGCAAGCAAAAGACGCGAGCGACTCTATCTCTTTTATTCTGTTATTCCGGCACTTTCGTAATGTTTACTTCAAACACCTCAACGATGCGCCCGTTCGGATCATACATCATCATGTTGCGTGAGAGGCGCGTGCCAGACACTTTGGGTCCAAATAAAATCTCAACGCCCTTGGCTTTCGCACGTTTGGCGATTTCATCAATATTGGCGACACGATGAGGATGAATCTCGCTGCCCTGCACACCGCGTTGGTTTTTCAGTTTGGCTACATCTTTGCACGCGGGTGCCTTGGGGTCTTCAATGCCCATGAAGGCCACGCGCCCACCAATGATCTCACCGCCCGGATAAACGCCCGAGCCGCGCATGATGACAAAACGCACTTTTGAGGCGGGATTGGTATCGAGAAAGCGCATGGCGCCTTCGGTACTTTGGATGCCGTCTTCCATCACCTCTTGGCCAAGAATATCACGATAGAATGCGATCGACTCTTCAAGCTTGCATGTCACGGTCACCGAACGCAGCAGCATGCTTTGGACTTTGCTCTCTTGAGCCTGCGCGCCACTGCTGATTACCACTATCGCCGCTAAAGCTAGAATTTTTACTGTCGTCATTTTGCCCGCCCTTTGTTGAATCTATTTTTGTGACCAACCACCGTGATGGGAGCCGAATTCGCCCACCCGAACTTTAGGCCAGTGGCCAAGGCTAAGGCAATCGACCCACAAAGCAGATCACGAAAACCCATCGCGTGAAGCCACCTTCGTGGCGCGTGAGAGAGAATTTTATTGCGTGAAAGAGCCGAGCCCATGCAGCACGAAGATCAACGCGTAAGCTGGCTAATTCGCTTTGACTGGCAACCGCTGCGCCACGCGAATCAGCAATAGCGCCGAAAGGACTGTGACCAGACCACACGCAAAGGCCTGCTGCGCAATGGTGTAGCCAACATCGATCAGCCAACCCACACCAGCCATGCCACCAGCTGCAATGAAAGTGTTGAGGGCAACGGTGAATCCCCGAATGGCGCCGATGTGCTTGCTTCCATAAAGTTCGGCCCACAATGTGACACCGACAACCAGCGCCAAACCAAACGTGAGACCCATCCCAATCATATAAATCTGGATAACGACGGGGTGGTCCGTCAACGCGATTGCGAACAATGCCGGAATCATCGGGATGAGATACCAGGGCAGCAGCCAGCGTGTGCCGTGGCGGTCGACTAACTCGCCCGCGATCATATTGCCCAGAAATGCAGAGACAGAAAACAAAATGTAACTAGCAGCGAACGTTCTTAGGTCCCACCCTTTTTCGGCAATCAGCTCCAATTGGTGAAATTGAAATGTGAACAAAATTGCTGGAACCGCCAACATGCCTGGCAACAGCATATAAAAGCGCCTATCGCGCAGCATCTCGCCGACACTAAAGTGGCGCACCGTGTTATCCGAGGGCATTGCGCCAAGCTCGGCCATGCGCTGCATATACCGCGCATGCCGTGCGCCATGGCCGCGGAGTTGCGTGGCCACCAGCGGCAGCATAATGACCAACGCGAACGCCGCCACGGCCCACCACGCCCCGCGCCATCCGAAGCCATCAACTAGCATGGCACCGATCAGTGGGAGAATACCGAACCCAAATGTATGGCCAGCGTTGGCGATGCTGGCCGCTTTGCCGCGCTCGAAATCGAAGTATCTCGCCATGCTGGACTGCGCACCAAGCCCCAGCAGTCCGCCACCGAAGAATCTAATTCCAAACATTGCAAAGAAGAGCCCGACAGGCGACGTGACCATTGCCATGGCCGCCGCTGAGCCAACCACCAGTAAGAGCAAAATGGTGCAGATCAGTCGCAAATCAAAGAGGTCATAAATGCGCCCCGCCTGCGAGGTTAAAAGCGCCCCGAGCATGAGGCTCGCCCCATAGATCGTCGCGATCTCACCGTGACTGATTCCTAACGCGTCTTGAATGCTGCCATTAAACAACGAAATGTAAAATGTTTGGCCAACTGAAATAAATGCGTTGATGCAAAAGCCGAAGCTTAAGAATCGACCATGACTGGATATGAACCGTACCCACGCAGCAAATGTTCCGGTCATGAAATTTATGCAGCCCCATCGAAGTATCGCGAGACATCTCCTGCAACCTCAGTAGCCTTTGCGTCCCACGCCGTCGGGCCATGCCAGTCGAGCCGTTCCACAACACGCGATCTAGGGAATAGCGCAGATGCACGCCGTGTGGCGTCGGCCAGCGTATCGCGCATGACCAACAGCAACGTTGGTTGACTCACCAATTTCGCACGCTCGGCTGTGTCGTAAGCAAAAACGGCCGCTGGCCCCCACCACGAATTTGCACCCGCACGCATACGCTCGGTAAACAATTCAAGACGTCGCACTTCGGAAATGGCGGGGTCGGCCGCACTCACCTGATCGCGGTAATAGCGCCCCAGATAATCGGGGTCGTCGAACAACGGGCGTGGATTGCCGAAGATTTTGCGGTTGCGTTCGCGCTCCGCGTCACTGAACAACGCCAAACTGGTCAAAGACAATCGCCGCACCAACTCGGGACGCAAGATCGCAAGTTCCATGGCGACTAAGGTTCCGGTATGAAATCCCAACGCATCTACAGGCCCAAGCTTCAGCCCATCAAGCCAATCACCCATAGCCGCTGCGTAGTCGGCAATTTGCGGCAAGCGCGATGGCCCTTCAGAGCCGCCAAAGCCAGGCGTGTCGGGACACAGCACCAACCTATCCACCGCCATGGCCCGTTGAAACAGCTTAAACTGCGCGCCCGAGATGGGGCTTTGGTGGAAGCAGACCACAGGCGTCTTGTCCGTCGTTCCATTCGGCCCTGCTGCTGCGTAGTGCAACTGGCCGTAGCGGCTGGTTCCGTAAGCGCGGCGAAGTGTGCTCACTGCTGTGCTCTCACGCCGCATCAAAGAAGGCGCGCATCGAATCAGCCATCAGTTGCGCCTGCGCATCCCATGCCCCGTGTGCAGCCTGCGCGCTGATGTCGACCAACACGGCGTGCTTCACGATATCCTTCGCGCGGCGCGTATTGGGGCCAAGCATTTCATTGAGTACGAGCAATAACAACGGTTGGGTCAGTTGCTTCAGCCGACTCTCGCAATCGTAATTCAACGACGCCTCGGGCCCGAACCAGCCCTTGGTGCCCGACCTCAATCGCTCGACAAACAGTTCGAGGCGGCGCTCTGGCGGTGAATCTGTGCTGCCTTCAATCACAGTTGTGCGCCACACTTTAGGCACAAAATCAGGATCGGTCAGGATCGGCTGCGGGCCACCAAACTGCACCTTCATCTTGGTGCGTTCTTCGGCGGTGAACAGCGCCAAGCTGGGGAGCGAGAGTTTGCGCACGAGGTCGGGTCGGCCGGTGGCTAACTCGACACCGATCAAGGTGCCCGTATGGCATCCCACCACGTCCACTGGCCCCTTGCCCTTCGCGCCGTAACCAAGCCCAACCAGCAAATCGGTCATGGCGGCGGCGTAGTCTGGAATGGTCACAGGCGTGTCGGGCCCATCAGATCCACCGAAGCCAGGTGTATCAGGACACAGGACCAACCGATCTTCGGCCAGTACACGCTGAAAAACTTTATATGAGGCCCCCGACATGGGGCTGGGATGAAAGCAAACGACCGGCGTTAGCGATCCTGGGCCTGCATCAGGCTGAGCCATCGTGAGATGGATCTGACCATAGCGACCGGCACCATATTGCCGCCAAACCTTCGCACCCACTACTCAATCTCCCCGCTTTTAACTTGAACCAAGCATGCCTCATACCGATTACACCCGACAAGTCTCAACCGAGAGATAATTGGCCTGCGAGCAATCCATTTGATAAGGTGGAATTGTTACTGAATGTGACAATCAGGGTGCGCAATGCCCTTTGGGGCGTTTCAGAAAGAAATGAGGTACGACCATGACCGATGGTCCTGAGGTTGTCTTATCAACGACGGCTATTCCACTCACTGAGTTTCGATTTGCGACCGAGAGTGTCGCCTAATAATTGCGACGTAATGCCGTGGCCTTGAGCAACGATCTCGTGCGCCGCGAAGTGGAAAAGAAAACCCTCACCAACCTTGATACTTTGGAAGAGAAATCCATGCACGAGACCGCCGCACTGGCCGCAGCTTCAGGCACGCCCGAGCAAGCCAAGGCGATGCTGCGCAAAGCTCGAGGCAAACTCATGACCGCTGCCGCCAATGGCGCCGAAACAGCGGCGCTAGAAAGCATGGTGCACAATTTCGAGCGCCTGGCCAAAATCGCGCAACAAAAGAATGAAGCCGAAAAACAAGCTGTGCTTAGGCGCGATCAAGAAAAGGCCGCACGTGCCCCGCAATAAGGTCGGCTTGCTGCTGCCATAACCACGGCCCCGCCTCGGCTAGATGAACCACCATCGCTGTTTTCAGTAAACCAGGTGGGCGCTTCCACTCCTCAGCCACGGTATCGGGATATGTGAATAGAAGTACGGGTTGCTTGATCAACGGGAACTTATCTTCGGCAGGATATGAAATCGCCGCAACCTCACCGTCAACCCAGCGATGCCCGGGCGTAACGCTGTCGATGAAGGCCCCCATGTATAACGCTGGCTCCTCTCCGGGGCGCAATTGGCCGAGCCCTCGGTTGAGGCGGTCGATCAGGTACTGCCCCTTCATATCGGTCTTGCGGCCTTCCGCTAAGGCCACCATTTCGACAACATAATTTTTTCGCTTTTCGGCACTGAAGGCGGGCGAGCGCGACAATACGACGCGGCGAATCCATTTTTGCTGCGTCACGGCCAACTCGACCGAGATCAACGATCCTGTCAGATGTCCCAAGAGGTCGATGGGTTTTCCGCTTGGTCCATGACCTAATGCGGTCAACGCGGCAATCATCGCATTCGCATAATCAGATAATTTGGGAATGCTCGGCGGCGGCGATGACGCGCCATAGCCAGGGGTATCAATCGCCATGACAGTACGGTCGGTGGCCAGCAACGGCATGATCTGGTCGTACATCCGGCTCGATCCCGGCGTGAAATGAAAGCAGGCCAACGCCGGTTTTGTGTTTACCTTTTCTTCGGCAGGCGAAGCCATACGAACGTGCATTTGCCCAAAAGGACCCTCGACATACTGGCGGCGCAGAACCACATTAGCCACCTGCTGGTTGGTGGCATCCCAGGCCGAAGCAGACTGCCCAGCCAAAAGTGCCGCCCCTGAGGCGATCAGCCCGTTGCGACGGGAAACTGGTGTGTTCTTGTCAGTCATTTTCATACCTCGAACGAGCCATAGTCATGATAACCCCTGGCCAGAATTTAGTGTATCATCGCCCCAGTTTAAACACACGGATGAACACCATGCCTGACGGCTCATTGCCCCGCGCGAATGCTGCGACACTGCCCGACATCGACAGCTTCTTTCAACCGAACCATAACGAGATCGCACGCCAGCGTTATGTCAGCGCCCTGCGCAAGCATGTGCTGTTCGATAAGCAAGGCGATATGGAGCAGGTCTACAAAACGCAAGTGGCCCCCGCCTACAAAAAAACCACGGGCCACATGCCGCGCACCGGCCATGAGATTGAGAAGGCCATGACCGGCCAACTCTCATATGAGGTGTATGGGTCGATGCGCTATGTGGCCCAAGAAATGGTGTGGGCCTCGGTACAAGAGCCCGTCGAACGCGTGCTACCAGAGATGATCGCGGTGGCAAAACGTGCGGCCACGGATCAGCCCGCGGGCGGCTCATTGACGCTCAATCCCGCCATTGAAATTCCACGCTACGTCAGCGCGCTTGATGTGCACCTGATCCCGGGCTGCTTTTACAGCGAATATACGCAAGATGACGTGGCCCAAGGTGCCGTTGTGGCCTTCGGCGGCATGGTGTTTGCGGGCGCCATGGGTTGGCGTCAAGGATTCAAAGGGTCCTATGGTGCGGTTGGCGAGTCAGTTGCCTATTACATCAAGAACAAATTTCCGAACTTCAAACCTCGCCGCATCCTCGATATCGGGACCGCGTCGGGGAAAAACCTGCTGCCCTATGCCGATCTCTTCCCAGACGCAGAGCTCTACGGAATCGATGTGGGCGCGCCCTTGCTGCGTTACGGCCACGCCAAAGCCGAAGCCGTTGGCATTCCGGCTCATTACAGCCAGCAAAATGCCGAAAGCACGACCTTCCCCGATGGGCATTTCGATTTGATTGTTTCGAGTTTCTTTTTTCACGAAGTGCCAGTGAAATCGACCAAGAAAATTCTAGCCGAATGCCATCGGATGTTAGCGGCGGGTGGCCTGATGGCACACATGGAGTTGCCGCCACGCAAAAATTGCGAAGCGTATCTCAACTTCTATTGGGATTGGGACACGCTCAATAACAACGAGCCCGCGTATTCGGCGTTCCGTGCCTCAGACCCTGTGGCGTTGTGTGCGCAAAGCGGCTTTCCTGTCGCAACGGGGTACGAGATTACGGTGCCCAATCGCGCGACATTTGGAGATGCCAATTTCGCCAAGTTCATGAAAGGAGATATGCCCGCCCCACGTCATGGCATAGGCGGCTGGTACATCTTCGGCGCACAGAAGTAAGCGAAACACCAATCGGCATCCTGGGGCTTGATCCCGCTCGCTTTATTCCTTCTCACGCGCGAGGCGATGGGAGAAGGGGAGGATGAGGCTTTTTCTTTTTTCAATTCTGTGGCTGCGTAACGAAAGTCGTGGCCGGGGCATTGTCCCTAAACCCCTCACCCTACCCTCTCCCACAAGCGGGAGAGGGTTCAGGCATTCATAGACACTCAGCAGCCACTCTTGCCGCCACACCAGCACCCACCAACGGCACGGCATCGAGCGCCCAGCCTTTGTTGGTGCGGCGTGCGGGCGAGGGAATCGCAAACTTCTTGTGCTCGCCTGCAGCCACCACGGCATCCAGGTCAATCAGCCAGCCCTTAGCTTCCCATTGCTTTTGCCATTCGCGGTAACGCACGATCACGCGGTCAGCGGGCACAATCACTTCCTCGGTTGGGCTGAGCGGCACAAAAAATGGCTGAACGCGCTCCATCACCACCCGGTCCTGATCCATTACTTCGCGCGTGCGCACATCCATGCGTGCATCGCCCGAGGGATCGACCGCAAAGTTGCGCGCCTGCAAAAAGAACTTCTGGGTGTGATGCGCGTCGACCGGAGTGTTGAAGGTGTACTGGCGTGACCATGACACGGGACTGAACTGAATCCAGGTGTAGGTGGTTGTCGCGCCGTGGTGCCCGGCTTCCGCTTCAGTTTGAAAAGCGCCACCCTTAAGCTCGGCTTTCAATGTGCCAGCGGCACCAGGTGTGACGAATTTGGTTTTCGTCCCCGTACCCCAATCACGCTCGATAGGTTCAATTTGCGGAACATTGTAGTCTTCGCGCTCGCCCTGAAAACCCATGACTGGATGCACAAATTCGGTATGGGCGGGGTCGAGCGTATTCTCAACACCGCGCAGCGTGTTCACCTTCCACAGCGTCGTCATTAGGGTGACGCGCCACTGCGGATTATCCCATTCGGGGATATCGATGATGGGCGGACGTTCGGCTTCAGGCAAATCGCCGAGGAAGCAAAACACGAGGCCATATTTTTCTTGAACTGGGTAACTGTCGACCTTGGCACGAGCGGGAATTTTGGCGTCTTTGCCCAGCGAGGGGATTTTTGTGCATACGCCGTCATCACCACGAAACTGCCACCCATGGTAAGGACACTCGATGGCCTCGCCTTTGACTTTGCCATGGGCCAACGACGCACCGCGATGGATGCAGGTATTGGACAAGCAATGGGCTTTACCCTGCGAGTCGCGGAAGAGAACGAACTCCTGGCCCAGGATTTTGACATGCATGGGCTGGTCTATGAGCTTCGCAGCCTCGGCTGCGGCGTACCAGAAATTGATAAACATACGCATTCCTCTTGAGTGAGCTTGTATTATACGACGCCTTGGGCTCACTAGACTTGGCAAAAAATGGCTTGGACTGACAGTTTTTCTAGGGTTCTTAGGGGTTCAGGCCAGAAAGTTGTGGCCTTGTATGACCCCGGCGGTTGCCATACCCCGGTTAGACACCCGCAGAGCGGTCGAATACCATTGATCTATCGTGGTAATATGAGCGTAGCAATATCTAGAGACTAACACGTCACGAACTCGGGGAGATCTTCGATGTACATCAATTTCTGGTATCCGGTCGCCATTTCAACCGAACTCATCAACACGCCGGTACGCGTGAGCATACTCAAACACGACTTTGTCGCCTACCGCGACAACAAGGGTCGCGCGGTGGTCTTGTCTGATACCTGCGTGCACCGCGGCGGTTCACTGGCAGGTGGCAAGTGCAAAGAAGACGGCACCGTGCAGTGCCCCTATCATGGCTGGCGTTTCAACGCAGAAGGCGAATGCACGCGCATTCCCTCGCTCGGAATCAAAGCCAAAATCCCGGCACGCGCGCGCGTCGACAGTTATCCGATTCAAGAAAAGTATGGCGTCGTGTTCGCGTTCCTGGGCGACCTGCCCGAAGCTGAGCGTCCGCCAATTTTGGAGATCGAAGAAGAGAACGACCCGAAGTGGCGCTCGACCGTCATGAGCTTTGACATCAACTACCACTACGAGCGCTCCATCGAGAATGGCTTGGACCCGGCACACAACGAATATGTTCACCCCACCCACGGCAATCAGGGTGAGAAGGAAGACGAATACCGGATGGACCAACTGGAACCACACAAGAATAATCCGTGGGGCTTTGGTTTCTTGGCCACGTTCGACGCACCGCCCTTGAAGAATTGGCTGTTTAAGCGCTTCCGCCCTGAAGGCGGCAAGATGCAAGCGGGCTCGGGCACCGTTGGCCCGAACCACATGTGGACCTTCATCCACTTTTCCGAGACCAAGTTCATGCATCAGTACATGTTCGAGGCGCCGATCTCAGAAAATAAAACCCGCGTGTTCTTGGTGAATTTCCGCAACGTTGGCATTACGAAGTACCAATGGCTCAACCGCTTCCTTGATAAAAAAATCAACGAACGCAACATGGTCATTGCTGGCCAAGACATCGTGGTCGTCGATAAATTAAAGCCGATCATTACACCGTCGTCGCGCACCAAAGAACTGCTGATGCCCCATGACAAAGTGATTTTGCAATACCGCGATATGCTCGATAGTTTCGAGCATCGCGGGTGGAAGATCGACATGGATGCCCTGAATGCTGCCCATGCCAAAGGCGATGTGATTCACGCGATCCCAAGCCCCGCGCGACGCAGCGACAAGGGCTGGGTGCTCGACCCCGTGCCGTTGGTTCCGCCGCAGAAACAAATGGCGCAGGCTGCCGAATAAGCACCGCAAAAAACCCCGCCAACTTGGCGGGGTTTTTATCTTAGCGGCGTCAACTTTTTAGGCGGGCTTCGTGCCCATCACGTTGCGGTCGGTCCCACGGCGCGCCGTGGGACCTTTTTCGTTGACGATGAAACCGGCCTTGCGCATTTCGCCTTCAAGGTCGAGCGCTGTGTACTCCATGCGCCAAACCTCAGAGTTCCAGCGATAATCCTGCCACGCCCGGAATTGGCTATAGGCGCTACTGGGTTTGGCGCTGCCGGTAAACAAATCGATGGGATAAAATACCCCTCCCGGCCTGAGCGTACGGTAGGCCTCGGCGATGATGCCGCGCGCACCCTCGGTCGTCACTTCATGGAACAGCAAATTGTTCATCACCACATCGAAGTGGTTGGTGGGAAACTTGCTCTGTTCCGAGAGTTGTTGCATGAAATTTACATCAATGCCGCGATCAACCGCCAGCACCTTCGCATAACGCAGCATCGGCGCTGCCACATCATCGCCCCACACCTCTGCTTTGGGAAAACGAAGTTTCAAAGCCATGGTGAGTTGGCCAATACTGCACCCCTGTTCCAGTACACGACCCACTTTGCCATCTGCAGGTGTCGGCACGGCATTGGCAAAATTAATCTGCGCGTTATCCTGGAAGTTGCCGCCGCTGAACACCACGTTCTGGCCATGCAGATAGATATAGCCCGCGAATGGATCGCCCACATAGCCGCCCGGCTGAATGTGGATCTCGTGCTTCACGTAAGGCGGCAACACCAACTTTGAATCCAGTTCCAGCGAACCTGGACCGGCCTTCATCGCCCCATCCATTTCGTCCATATAGGCGTCAGCGTTCTTATGGGCCTCCACCTGCACCGTGGCCCACATCGCGCGTTGGGTATTTTCCCAATTGTGGATGTAAAGACCCATCGTGGGGTCAGGCGCCATGAGTTTAACTGTGTCTTCCATCGACAGCGGCGCATCAAGCGGTATGCCGTTGGCTTTCAGGATTTCGTTACAGCGAGTCATGGCCGCCCGGTTGAGTTCCTGATTAATAAATACGCGGTAGCCCGTCATAAAATCTTGCGCGCTTTCCAGATCAACCCTGGGCAAGCGCTCGAGAATACCGTTGGTCCCGCGCGGCTCTATATCTAAGGGCAAACCCTTGGCGTTGGCTTTGAATGCCGTAAGCCCGGCCGCGGCTGCAGCCGCAGAAGAGAGGAGGAATGAACGACGCTGAAACATAGCTGTTCTCCTTTTGATGATTATGCGCGCTTGGTGCCCATGACGTTGCTCTTAGTGCCCGGCCTGGCCGCCGGGCCATTCTCGTTGACGTCAAACCCGGCTTTAAGCATGGCGCCATTGAAATCAAACGCCGCGTACTCCAACCGCCAGGGCTCGCCGTTCCAGCGCGAATCCCACCAGCTCCGGAACTTACTGAAGGCCGTCTTAGAGGGGGGTGAGCCGGTGAAGAAATCGATTGGGAAATACACGCCGCCGGGGCGCAACGTGCGCATTGATTCCTTGAGAACGGCGTGGATGCCTTCGGGCGACACCTCGTGGAACATGATGTTGTTGGTGATAATGTCGAAGTGGTTATCCGGGAACTTGCTGTCTTCGGCCAAACGCTGCGCAAAGTGTACCTCGACTCCCAAATCAGCAGCACGCATATGGGCAAACCGCACCATGGGCCCGCCGCAATCGATGCCCCATACCTCGGCGTTGGGGAAACGCTGTTTCAAGGCAACCGCCAACTGCCCACAACTCGTGCCCTGCTCGAGAATGCGAATAACTTTCCCGTCGGCCGGCAAGGGCAGCACGTTGGCTAAAGTAATATGCAACTCATCTTGATTATTACGCCCGGTATAGAAATTGTTGGTGCCATAAAGATAGCTATGCCCTGCAAACGGATCGCCGACATACCCACCGGGCTGAATGTGAATCTCGTGGCGGGTGTAATCGGGCAATTCGATTCCTGGATTGAGTTCCAGAGACCCTGGCCCTGACTTATCAGCAGCTTCCATCTCGGATAAATAGGCGTCCTTGTTGCCGTGGAACTCATTCCTCAAGGTTCGCCAGCTCAACTGTTGCGCACTGAGCCACGACCGAGCGCTGTTAGCGATAACGGGATCGTTGGCGGTGTGTTCAAGAATTGTGTCAATCGGCAGGTCACTGGCGGGGTCTAGGCCCTTGGCTTTGAGCAGGGCGTTGATCCGCGCCTCGGCAGCTCGCGTCATTTCGCCATTCACGAATTGACGAAACCCGGTGATAAAGTCGTGCTGGCTTTCCAGATCGAGCCGTGGAAGCCGTTCCAGCCGACCTATCGTACCTCTAGGCTCGACATCCAGGCGGTTTGCAGCCTGCGCTGAACGTCCCAAGAAAGTGTCTTGAGCAATCGTGGCCGCAGCGGCTGTTGAGGTGAAGAGTGTGCGTCGATTGAGCATGGTCATGACTTCGTCCCTCGCTATTTCTTCGACGTCGGATTGAGCGTACTCAAGGCAACAATATCTGTCGCTCCCCGCGCAAAATGACCAAAGGCGGTGCGGATAAATTCGTCACGCTCGACTTGCATTTGTTTTTCTTGTTCAGGCGTTGGCATGTAAGCCTCGACCATCTCACGCGAGATTTTACCGTTCTTCTCGAACAGCATTTCAATAATTTTCACGCGACGACGGTTCGCCCAGGTTTCAGCGCCGAGATTGATGAGCGCGGTCATCATGTCGTCCATCAAGGGATTGCCTAAAAACACCGCCTTATCGGTGTCGGATTTGATGAAGTCCGTCGTGTAGCCCTTGAGATCCGATTTAGATGTCGCCATCGTTCGCCTCCTCTGCGCTTGCGCTCAGAGATCGACCACCGGAACAAGCCCGGTGGCGACCAGAGCTGCGTTCAAAAACACTGAATGACTTGGGGACTATACTCCCACTCTGACCGCCGCGATCCATAAATCTGCGTGGCGTTGTTCCCCACAGAATGCTGGCTCCCTTCCAGGTTCGCTCTGCTGCACTGCGGTATAAGGGCCTGGGCCTAGCGCCTCTCCATGGTCAGCACGGCACCTCCGTGTTGTCAGGTAAGACAGAGAGTTGTTAGTGATCATGAGCGGCCATGTCACACTTTGCCTCGACAGCCGCCACAGGAGAGACCCAAATGTATATGAATTTCTGGTACGTCGCCGCCGAAGGGCGCGAACTGACCGACAAGCCAATGCATCTGAAGATGCTGGGGCAAGATTTCGTGCTGTTCCGAGACAGCAAAGGTGCAGCGCATTGCCTTTCCAATACCTGCGTGCATCGCGGGGCATCTCTGGCCCACGGCAAGGTCAAGGGCGACAACATCGAGTGCCCCTATCACGGTTGGCAATTCGGCGGAGCCGATGGCGTGTGCGCCAAAATCCCCTCGCTGGGCAAAGACGGCAAAATCCCCGCGCGGGCAAAAGTCGATAGCTACCCTGTGCAGGAAAAATACGGCCTGGCGTTTTGCTTCTTGGGTGATTTGCCGGAAGCCGAGCGCGTTCCAATTATGGACATCGAAGAGTGGAATGACCCCAAGTGGCGCTTCACCACGCTGGCCTATGATTGGCGGGCCGATTGGCAGCGTGCCATGGAAAACTCGCTTGACCCCGCTCACACCGAATTTGTTCACCCCTCCATGGGCTATCAAGGCGGCCGTGAAGATTACAACGTGCCCGACCTCGATGTGGTCGAGCACGCTTGGGGCGTGGGCACCATGACCAAGTTTGTCTCGCCTGATTTACCGCACGAAAAAATGAAGGGCTTGAAAGGCGAAGGCCAAATGGAAGCGGGCTCCACCACCTGGGGCATTGGCCAATCGGTGACCAAACTCCATTTTTCGCCCGTCACCTGGGCGCATCAATACACCTTCACCACGCCTGTTGACGAACACCACATCAAGCGCTGGTTTTTGCAGGGCCGCAACTTCCGCACAGATGAAGCGATGGACGCACCCGTGAATGAACGCAATATGGTTGTGGTCGACCAAGACAAACAAGTGGTCACGCGTCTTGAGCCGTTCTTTACACCCGCCTCTCATGTTGAAGAAGTGATGGTCAAAGCCGACGCGGTGATTGTGCGCTTCCGCGAAAAGTTGAAGGGCTACGAAGCCCAAGGCTGGCGGATTGATGTGGAGAAGGCCAACGCCTTGCGCGAGAATAAAGCCTTCGCCATCCCCTCGCCCGCGCGGCGTACCAACAAAGGCTGGGCGCTTGATCCTGTGCCAGTCTTTGGGCCGAGTGCGGTGGCTGCGCAAGCCGCCGCAGAATAGTTTTCTGCCATTAAGGGTTAAGAGCGGCGCTCATGGCTTTGAGCGCCGTTTCCATTTGTGTGAGATCGACACTGAAGTCCATGTCCAGCGGCTCCGTCGCGCCGGAGATTTGATCGCCAACGACGCAGCTATAAATTAAGCCAGCCGCTGCGGCCAGTTCGTAAAACAAAAGGTCCACCCACGGACCACTCGTTTGGTGGAGCAAACCCGAATGTGTGAGTTCCAGCACAGCGCCGCCGGTCGGCATGAAGGCGGCATTGGCAAGACCCGCGCCATGAGGCCCACAGATCATTCGCGCTTCGGAAAACACCCGCACTTGCTCGGCTAACGACAGAACGCCGGGGTTGACGATTTCAAATCCATATTTAACCGCTCGGGCGCGGACTTCATCAGCATTCATGAGCTGACGGCGCTCGCCCGCAGGCCGATCAACATAGATCAGTCAATGAGGTTTTGCAGAACTGCGATGGGCGGCAAACAATTTCCGCAAAGTCGCCACCTTGCGTGGTGTCGCGCCCATATGGCGCGCCGGGAATAATATTGACACAAAACATCAGCGTGCCATCGAAGGGCGCTGAACGCGCGCCGTCCAAATCCAACAATTTACGAGCCTCAGGAATAAAGGGTTGATGCGCTTCGGCACGTTCTGGAAAGCCGCTGAGAATGACAGGCATGTCTGCCAACTGCAGCGCATTCGTACGTCATTCAAGTTGGCTCAGGTTGTCGATCAGGAAATGGAAGTAATTGTTCGTCGAATAGCCGTTCAGCGCCAATACCGGCTAAGTCACATGTGACCAAAGCACGTGCTCGCCCGGAAACATGGCTTTGAACTGATCGAAATTTTGGCTGAGCCGAACGGCATCGACCCGCAGAACTGATTCTTGAATGATCGTTCCGTCTGGCAGCACCACAAAACCATAAGGACCGAATAGAAAAGCGTTTTGCACGCTACACAGCATATCTGCCCCGGCGCGTGAAACATTGGGCGTAAAAGTGGCGACCAGGTCCGGTCGACTGAGAAACGCTGGCAGTGGCGGAGCGAAAGCATCACCAGACGAACGTTGGAGGAATGCAATCGCCGGAGCAGCCATCGTTCCAATCTCAGGGGCCGCGCACGGCTGACCGATGTCAGTGATGGAAATAACTTTAATGGTACGCGCTGCAGACATGAATGTTGCGAATGCTTTTAGCGTTTCGTGATGCGATAGAGCGTGTTATCGACGTCGCCCGTCACATAGATCGCGCCATCTTTAGTGATGGCCACACCTGTCGGTAAGAACGGTGCAGGAACTTGGGGGCCGACATCAAGACCTATGGACAGATGATCTGCCAGCACCTCGATCTTCGCCTTGCCCGATGGGTCAATGGCCACAACGCGCTTGGCGCCGACCTCAGCCACAACCAACCGGCCACCCGCCGCCAGCGCAATGCCTTCGGGACGTTTCAATTTACGGGCAACGATGGTGCGTGTATTCGTCGCAAGCTCAACACGACTGACATCACCATTGAGATACTGCCCCTTTTTGTCTCTCTTCCCGTATTCAGTGACATAGAACACGCCACCGCCTGCATCTGCTAATCCAACGGGACCTTCCAAGCCCCAGGCTGCTTGGCTGCGGGTTCTATCGGTATCGTTGGCCACATGGATCAGCCGATCTGCTAAGAAATCTGCGACAATGAATCCGTCTGCGACAGGGCGCACATCATAGGGCGCACCGAAACCTGGCAAACTTGCGATCAACTTCCCCGAGTCACGCGCGACCAGTTGGACGGTTCCGAAGGGCCAGATGTTGGAGAGAATATAGCTATCCCTGCTCACCGCCACGCCGCTGGCGCCCAGCACGCCTAGACCACGTGGTATGGGTGTGACCTGACCACTGACGGGATCGATCAACCGCGGGCCCCAGGAATCAGCGACAATGAGTTGTTCGCGTCCATCCTGTTCAATGGATGCCACGCTGCCCGGCGAGCTGATGTTGCCCCAGGTCAATCGGCGTGTGGCACCGGTCTCAGGGTTGATCTCGGTGATCCCGTTGAAGGATGTGCTGGAAACGTAAACGAAATCATTCTTTGCGATGGCAATATTGTCGGCGGGCGGCGGGACGGTAGCCAACAATTGACGCGTTGTGCCATCGGTGGAAAAGCGCATCACTTCGCCGGTGATATAATCAATCGCAATCACCCTGCCCTTGGAATCCAAGTTCACGGCGGCGGGTTGCATAAATCCTGTGGCGAAGTCAGTCACAGCGCCGGTATCGATGTTCACCTTCACCAGCTTGCCTTTAAGAAATAGCGGGCCATAAAGCGTGCCGTCGGCAGAGATCTCAAAGCCATTGAGGCCACCGAGTTTTTCGGCCACGACGCGCGGTGCTGTTTGGCCGGTGGGATCAATCTCAAGCAGGGCATCAGCGCGAAAAATACGCGTGGCGAACAAACGACCGTCTTTGGAATAGTTGATGGAATTGAGACCCGATAACCCTTTGGCCAGCGTGACAATCTTGCCCCTCGGCGTGCGGGCATAAACCGTCTCGAAACTCCCCGCTGTCCACGCCAATGTGCCGTCGGGCGCGAAAGCAAGATCGTCGCACGTTCCACTTGGCGGGCCGACATGTGTCGTCACTTCGTTGGACTTTACATCGATGCGATAGATGCTGTGGCCGGTCAGACTGCAGGCATAAAGTGCGCCATCAGGCCCAAACGCCAGCCCGTGGACACCATGCATGGGTGATGCAGGCACAACAACCTCAGTGCGATACTTTGATTCGGCAGCCCATACGCCCTGAGAGGTGATTGTTGCGAGCAACGCAGTACAGGAAAGGGCCCGAATGGTTTTGGCGACACGGCGCATGGTGAAATCTCCCTCCAAACCCAAGACCCTGCATGATACCCTGGCTCACAGCGCTCGATACATCGTTTGCGCGCCCCACCTACGATGGATGGGTAATAATAGCCCGCGACCAACGCGCGGGCGGTGGCCGACGGCACCTTGGTTTTCCGTGCCCGATTTATAGAATACACTATGCATTCTCCAGCCCCGTAGGATTTTGAATATGGCCCCTCAAGATGTCACTTCGCACCCCATGATGGCGCGCCTCGTGCAGGCTGTGGGAACAGAAAATGTGCTGACAAGCGCAGAGGATCGCGCCTTCTATAGCCATGACGTGTATCGCCAGATGGCCACGCCCCTCGCTGTCGTGCGCCCCGGCAGCATTGAAGAACTGGCGCGTATTGTTGGCATGGCCACAGCTGAAGGCATTGCGATTGTGCCGCGCGGGGGCGGCGCGTCGTATTCCGATGGCTACTGCGCAACGACTGAGAACTCATTGTCGATTGATACGACGCGCCTGACCCGTATCGACATCAACGAGCGTGATATGACAGCCACTGTAGACTGCGGCGTCACCTGGGCTGACCTTTATGAAAACTTGCGCAAAAAAGGTTTGCGCACGCCGTTCTGGGGGCCATTCTCGGGCCTGAAAGCCACCGTCGGCGGCTCGATGTCGCAAGGCTCAGTCAGTCTTGGCAGCGGTTTGTTTGGCCCGTCAGCAGACTCTGTGTTGGCGATGGAAGTCGTGCTGGCCGATGGGTCCATCTTGAAAACCGGCTCGCTCGCCGCTGCCAATGGCCGCCCGCATTTTCGTCATTACGGCCCCGACTTATCAGCGCTGTTTACCGGCGACACCGGCGCCATGGGCGTGAAAGCGCGCATTACATTACGTCTCATGAAGAAACTGCCTGTCGTCATGTCGGCCTCATTTGGCTTTGCAAACTTCGAGAGTATGGCGAGTGGCATGGAAGTCGCCGCAAAAGAGGGCGTGGTGAGCGACAACTTTGGCTTGAATCCGCGCCTGCAAAAAGCGTGGTTAGGCCGCACGAACATGAAGCAAAGTTTGGATGCCGCCTTTGCCGTCTACAAAACCGCCCGCAATCCGTTTGAAGGCTTGTACAAACTCGTACGCATGGCTGTCGCGGGAAAAAGCTTCCTCGATAAATCAGAATACTCGGCCCACTTTATCGTCGAAGGTGTGGATGTTGACCATGCCCGCAGTTTGTTGGCCGCTGTCCGTCGCGCCGTGGAACCCCATGGCGTCGAAGTTCCCAACACCATTCCCACGGTGGTGCGTAGCATGCCCTTCATGCCGCTCTACCCGATCATAGGACCAGCGGGCGAGCGCTGGGTACCGCTGCACGGTATTCTGGCGTTCTCTCAGGTCAAAACCTTTCACGATAAGTTGACGGCGCTTCATGCAAAGTATGCGAGCGAGATGGAACGGTTGAAAATTGTTTCGGCTGCGATGTTCACGACAATCAGCACCACCAGCTTTTTGTACGAGCCGGTGTTTTATTGGCAAGATAAACGCCACCTTTATCATGATCGCTATTTACCACAGGAATTCTTAGCCGTGCTGCCAACCTACGACGAGAACCCTGAAGCGCGCGCAAAAGTCGAAGAAATGCGTGACGCGATTCGTGATGCATTCGCATCATGCGGCGGCGTTCATATGCAAGTCGGCAAAAGCTATCCGTACATGAAGGGTCGCGACCCACGGAATGCCGAGATGCTGAAATCGCTTAAATCACTCCTGGATCCTAAACGATTGATGAACCCGGGAAGCTTGGGGTTGTAGAACACAGCCCTGTCGGACCACTCAGGAAAATGCCCTTAATCTTGACTTTTTCAGGGCCTTTACCCGTGTATGAAAGTGCCATCGAAGTTTTGGCTTGCTTGTGTAGGCTACCACGACACGCCCTCGCGCTGGGCATTGGGCTTGGATTGTTCATAGGCAAAAAGGCCGACGTTATGCTTGTTGTCGGGGTGTGCCTGATGGTCGGGCTAGCCAAATTACCAACGGGCGCAAGTTTAATTTAGATCTGCGGGGTCGCCATTCTGACAGGCATTGGGTTCACGATGAGCTTGTTTATCGGTGATCTCGCCTTCGCTGACCCTGACATGCTCACCGTCATGAAAATCGGTGTCCAGTCCAGTTCGTTAGCTTCGGCTATCGTGGGCTACACCGTGTTGCGTTTGGTCACGAAAACGAAACCCTAAACTGACGGCACCCTCCAGGCTGCGGTCAAGCCTAAGTTTGTCCTCCCCTTTAACATATCAACCCCGTCAGAATGGTGACCTCGCTGGGGAGAGCGCCAATGCAGAAGATCGAGTCAGTCGTTGACCGTCGCGAATTACTTTCGGGGCTTGCTATTGCAGGCCTTGGCCTTGCGGCGATGCCAGCCACCAGCATGGCAAAGGACGCGGCATTGCCGCTAAACACGCCAGAGGAAAACCTCCGCGCCATTGTGCGCGTCTCGGCCAGCCTAAAAGAGGTAGACTGCCCGTGGTACTACAACGGCACCATCTTCGGCGTTGTTGGCGAAGAACAACCCCGCCCCCTGTTCAATTTCACCGGCATGGAAATGTACCGGATGATTCGGATTGCCCCCGATGAATATGAAATGATCGGCAATACCGTTACCTTCTTTCGCGATTTTGAAACCAACGTATTTCTGTACGACTACAAAAACCCCTACACCGGGGCAACCAACAAAGTTGAAGCCGCCGTGCAAGGCGGTAAGGCCGGGCGCGGCTTCGAATATTCCGTGCGCGGCATTCGGCCAAAAATGGCCAAGGATAAATTCCCCGACCAGCCTTTAAAAATGTGGTGGACAGCGGCAGGGGATTACATCTGGCTGCATGACAGCACGGTCTATCCGCCGGGGATGCAAGCCCCGCGCATGCAACGCAAAACTAATTTTATTCGCCGCGATCAATTTTTGGACCCGAAGGTCGACAGTTTGGCATCGATGTTCACCGCCGCTGTGTTTATGCCCTGGCCGAAGTGGATGGAGATGGGCGAGCGGCCCGGCCATATCGTCTGGCATGCCTCCGGTGCAAAGTTGAAATCAGTCGCTGATATTCCCGATGAACATCGCAACCGCGCGATGAACGAACACCCTGAGCGCATGAGCCTTGCGCCCACATAAACCAAAGCCATTACATCAATACCTACAGGAAAAGCCCAGATGATGTTTTCAAGTGTGATCGACTCGATGACCAACCGTCGTGACGCCCTTCGCGGCATGGCGGGCGCGTCAACCATCGCGGCCGGTATGGCCGCGATGGGCAGTTTTCCGGCGCAGGCTGCGGGCTCAAAACGCGTGCCGGTCGACTTCAAAGACCCGGCACAGAACCTCAAGGCGTTCATCAAGATCACCGCGGATCTTGACCCCACCAAAACATCGGTGGGCTGGTTTGGCGGTACCATTTATGGGAACCGTGGGATCGAAGCCCTCAAGCCACTGATCGGTGTACAAGGTGTGGGCATGATGCGCATCAAGCCCATGGCCGATAATGTTTACCATGTGTTCAATCGCGAATTCGCCACGTACACCGACTTGAAGACGGGCGAAATTTTAGAAAATTGGAAGAACCCCTATACCGAAGAAACGGTAGAGGTGATTCCAATCAAGAACATGATCGTGAATGCAAAAGTATCGCCCATTATCGAGCAAGACTTCGACGGACATAAGGTGACCTTTCCCTTCACACCCCCGTGGATTACGCAAACAGATAAAGCGTTTTCGCTGCTTGAGATTCATGCAGCCTTCCCCAACCCGATGAAGCCCGACGTTTGGCCCCGCGAGTCCGCCGGGCCAATCAATCGCACCAGCGAGATGTTTCAGCGCATGTGCAACCTGGAAGACCTGGAACGTGATGATGTCAGTGCGGCGAACTATATCGGCACCTGGACCCGCGTTGGGCCTTGGTTGCCATGGATGCTAATGGGCCAAGCCGATGGCCATATGATGTATCGCAGCTTTATGAATCGGACCGGCAAGATCGAGAATCTACCGCCGAAGCTTCTGGCTTATATGGAAAAGAAATACCCAGATTTCCTGAAAGCGCCTGGCGATGAAACATGGGGCAAACCGAACGATAGCTCATTCACGGTTTACATGAGCCAGAATAAGCCAAAGCCACCGAAAGGTTCTTGAGAAAAGAATTCTTGGGTGCCCTGGGACTCGTTCCCAGGACCCAGAATTAAAAGCAAACTTTGAGTTATTTACTCTGGGCCCTGGGGCAATGCCCCAGGGTGACGTATGCAGGCTGTTCACTACGCCGAGTGCAAATCCACCTCGCCACCGAAGCAAGAATTGCTGCAACAATGGTTGGCAGAAGCCATGACTCGGCCAACAAGATCAGTAACACAACAGACAGTGTCATCGTTACAACTGCGGCAATTTTAGCCACGCGTGGAATAACTTGGTACATAAACCACGCACGTACCGACGGTCCAAAAGTCGGATGATACCAAAGCCAGTTGAGCAGTCGTGTCGAGCTTTTCGAAAAGGCCCACAAGGCCAAAAGCATTAAAGATGTTGTCGGAAGAGCGGGCACGAATAGCCCGATCACACCAAGAGCGACCGCAAGTCCGCCAACCACCAACAGAACAGGCCGCCAAAACACAGAAAGGCGGGACTCAGGCGGGGGCGTGATGGGAATGGCAGAATCGCCGACAGATATATTAAACCTCGGTTGAACGGACCGAGAACCCCGAACAAAAGCTCAAAGGCAGATTATCTTTGAAAGAGATTTAGGCTACTGGCTGATCAGTCACAGGCTCGCTGCGGCGCATGCAGATCCAAATCGCGATCGGCAGCATGACGACGGCAACGATGGCAGGCAATGCCCATGACTGCCGCAGGGCCGTCAAGAGCGCCAAGCTAAGTAACATGACGACAACTGCAGATATTTTCGCGCGCTTTGGAATCACGCGATGTAAGTGCCATGCACGCAGGCCTGGGCCAAAATTTGGGTGATCCCACAGCCAAAGCTTGAGCCTGTCGGAACTGCGCGAAAATGCCCAGAGCGCGATGATCAGAAAGATCGTTGTCGGCAGACCAGGAACGAACACGCCAATAATGCCAAGTGCCGTTGACACCAAACCAAGTCCCATAAAAAAGGGACACATCCACTTCGGCGTGGGCGTTCCTTTCGGCGGCTCATTGGGTTCATAGACCCGTGGCGAGGCTGGCTCGATCATGGGATTGTATTTACCCCAAGATCGCGCGCGACATCACCCTATTTTCGCAGTGTTTACAGCACTTTTTGTAACAGAAAGTGACTGCTACTCCGCCGCCTACTTCGCCGCGCCCGCCTGCACCACGGGCACCGAATCGGTCACCCAGCCCTTGGTTTCGCGCCGGGCTGGGCAAGGGATTGCGAAGACCGATTTACCTGCTTCACGCTCAACCTGTTCGATATCCACACGCCAGCCCTTGCTATTCCATTCCTTGGTATATTGCCGATAACGCACGATGGCTTTGTCGGCGGGCATCAATACTTCTTTTGTGTTGGTCACGGGCGGAATTGACGGCTCGATGGCCTCAAGCACTACAACATCTTGATCTTGGATGACGCGTTGGCGCTTATTGATGGCCTCGTCATGCTCCGCGCCCTGCAATGCATTTCGCAAGTTGATCAGATAGCCCTTGGTGTGCGTGCGCGTAACCGGCGTGCGGAACGTATACTGGTGAAACCAGTTCGTTGGGGACAAATGAATCTGTGTCCACGTTTGATGCGGACCGACGTGCCCAGCACCTGCTTCCAGATCACCCCCGAAGTTACGCAACTTAGCCATGGTCTCATCTTTCAAGGGCGGCGCCTTGAAGATCATCATGAAACCACAACCATCGGGCACTTCATCCAGTTTGTAATCGGGCATGGCGTAGCTTTCTTTTTCGCCTGAATAACCATGCGTGGGATGAACAAATTCATTGTGCGCCGGGTCGAGGGTGTTTTCCACGGCGCGCTCGTAGCTGGCTTTGTATTCATTCCTCAGCAGGTTAGGCCACCAACCATCCTTGCCCCATTCGGGGATATCCATAATGGGCGGTCGTTCGTGTTCAGGCAAATCGCCTAGGAAGCAAAACACCAAGCCATACTTTTCTTGTGTTGGGTAACTATCGATGCGGGTGCGCGCTGGAATTTTACCGTCTTTGCCAATAGAGGGAATTTTAACGCACTCGCCCGAACCATTGTACTGCCAGCCGTGATAGGGGCATTCGACGCGGTCGCCCCGCATCTTGCCGCCCGCTAGATTCCCGCCACGGTGTGTGCAAACATTATGCAGGCAGTGAACCTTTCCGGCACTATCGCGGAACACGACGAAGTTCTGCCCCAGCATTTTAATCTTCACCGGCTTGTCAGTAATTTCGCTGGCTTCTGCGGCGACGTACCAGAAATTCATATACATGGGCGTATCCTCCTGCGGCTTGGCCATGAGTTTATAAACAGCGGAATCCCGGCTGGCCCATTTAAATCGCCGCCTGTTCGATCAGCGGTTAGACCTACTAATCGTTTGCGAACAGTGCTCCCGCAAGCCACTATTCCAACACAATTTCCGTCCACAAATGTCCCGCGAGCGGCGCTATGCACCCCAAGGTTAGTCAAAGCATTATCGATACTTACAACGAAGTCGGCGTTGCGCATATTCAGGGCGCAGTGTCGGCCCAGTGGATGAGCGCGATGACGCACGTCCTCGACTCTGCCATCGCCGATCTGAGATCGGGAAAGCCCGCAAACCGATCATCGACATTGCTTGGCCCTGCCGAGTTTGAAGATCATGACGGGTACATCAGGCTCATCAAAATATACTGGAATTACGCCAATTTGCGAAAGGTGGTCGAACACAGCGATTGCCCCGAGATGGTCGCCGATGTGATTGGCTCTGATTCGATGCAGCCTTGGATCGACGGCACGTTCATCAAGGAAGGCCGCGATCCACAAACAGCAACGCCCTGGCATAACGACGAGTGCCTGTTTCCGCTCAGCGGTCAGCATAGTCCATCAATGTGGATTGCGATGACGGATGTCGACCACGATAACGCGCCGCTGCAAACCTTGGCCGCGTCGAACAAAGATAAACACCGCCATGTCAGTTCTTGGGCCAAAGATGGCATCACGCCGCCTTCAAACTTCCACCCCTGGCGTGAGTTGCTTGAACGGGCTCACGCCCCCAACGCTGACATTCGCGTTTGGACAGCAAAGGCCGGTGATATGCTAGTGATTCACTCCAAAACCATTCACGCCTCACTTCCCCGTACGACACAACGGGATGGTCGGCGTATCGGGTTTTCGCTGCGGTGGATCGGCAGTGACATTCGCTACGAGCATAATCCAACCGCCCGCAACCCGCCGTTCCAGGGCCTAGACGCCGTGACAGAAGGCGCACCGATACCTGAATCCATCCTCCCGATTATTTGGCGTCGGACCGCGGGGCCACCCTAAGCTAGCGCAAACCCACCCACCGGAATCTCAAGACCAAAGGAGTGAACACATACTGTCGTCTTTCGTCTCAGATCTGCTAACCAACCGCCGTAGCGCGCTTAAAAGCTTTGCTGGCCTTGCCGCAGGTGCCGCCAGCGCATCCACGATTCCGTCCGCCCAAGCCGCGACGAGGTCGGTTGATATGAAAGACCCGAAAGACTTGTAAGGTCGACGAACTGCTCAGCATCAAGCGGTAAGCCTAAAGAATAAATAGAGGACTGATAAAAATACAAACCCCCGGCTCTCTGGGTCGGGGTTTTAATTTCCAGAGGACCGGCCCGAGAAGCGTCCAAATTAAAAAATTCGATGCCTTAGTTAAAATCAAGCCCCAGGTCGAGGCACGGTGCCGAATGCGTAATCCATCCGACCGACATCAGGTTCACGCCGCTCTCTGCAATCGCCAGGGCGTTTGCCTTCGTGATTGACCCAGAGGCTTCCGTCACGGCACGCCCGTTCACAAGGCGCACAGCTTCTTTCAATTGCTCGGGTGTCATGTTGTCTAAAAGAACAATATCGACTCCGGCAGTCAGGGCGTCTTGAAGCTGGGCAAGCGTATCTACTTCCACTTCGATTTTCACCATATGGCCCACGGCGCTTCGCGAAGCTTTGATCGCCTTCATAATACCGCCTGCTGCAGCAATGTGGTTATCTTTGATGAGGACCGCATCATAGAGACCAAAGCGATGATTAACGCCGCCGCCGCACCGGACGGCATATTTCTCAAGCGCGCGCAGCCCTGGTGTCGTCTTTCGAGTGCAACAAACTTTAGCACTCGTATGAGAGATGGAGCGCGCAATGTCGGCGGTGGCCGTCGCAATTCCAGACATATGACCCAGAAAATTTAAGGCCACACGTTCAGCCGTGAGAATGCCACGCGCTCGCCCACTTAACTCCATCACCACGTCACCGGCCAGGACTCGATCGCCATCGGCCTTTCGTAAACGGGCCGTGACTTTTAAATCGACAGCATTAAAAGTCGCGGATGCCACATCAAGACCCGAAATCACTCCAGGTTTGCGCGCGGCAATCACGGCGCGGGCTTGCGCATCAAGAGGTACTGTAGCCGCCGTTGTGATGTCGCCAGCCAGGCCCAAGTCTTCAGCCAACGCGCGGCTGATGGCATCATCAATGATCTGCCGAGGGAGCGGAGCAAACACGCGCGAGATTTCCTGTTTTCGACCGGGCGAGCTTAGGGCTGACCTGGCCTCCAACCATTGAGCATGCGCTCGACTGAAATTCGCGCGCGACCCGCGATGGCTGGGTCAATGTGGACTTCGGTTTGTTCAGTCTCTAGGGCGGCAAGAATATTCGATAGTTCGATCTTCTTCATGAACGGGCAAAGGTTGCAAGGCTTCACGAACTCAAGGTCTGGAAAGTCTGCCGCCACGTTATCGCTCATGGAGCATTCGGTCACGAGCACGACCTTTGCCGGGCGATGCTTGGCAACATAATCGATCATGCCAGCCGTTGAGCCAGAATAATCTGAAACAGCGACAACCTCGGGCGAGCATTCAGGGTGCGCCAGAACAACGACGCCCGGATTGGTTTCGCGCATATTGAGAATATCAGAGGGGGTGTATTGCTCGTGCACAATGCAACGGCCCTTGTAAGTGATCACTTCAGGTTTCACCAACTTCGCCGTATTCAGCGCCAAGAACTCATCGGGCAGCATAATCACGCGAGATACACCAAGCCCGTTGACGATTTCCACCGCATTTCCTGATGTGCAGCAAATATCAGACTCGGCCTTTACATCAGCTGACGTATTCACATACGTCACAACCGGAACACCTGGATATTGCGCTTTCAAAGCACGAACGTCAGTGGCAGTCACCGATTCAGCGAGCGAACAGCCAGCTTGGATGTTGGGAATCAGCACTTTCTTTGATGGGTTTAGCAACTTGGCCGTCTCGGCCATGAAATGCACGCCGGCCATCACAATGATATCAGCAGTGGTCTTGGTGGCACTGCGCGCAAGTGCTAGGGAGTCGCCCGTCATATCGGCGACGCAATGAAAAATCTCGGGCGTCATGTAATTGTGACCCAGGATGACAGCGTTCTTCTGCTTTTTCAGCGTGTTGATTCGGTCGATCAAAGGCGCGAACACCGGCCATTCTACTTCGGGAATGACGTTCTTCACTTTCTCATAGAAGTGAGCTGTTTTGCTTTGCACCTCCGAGGTGAATCGCAAATCGGGCTGAGCAGTGTTGACCACGTTCATGGCCGTTCCTTTCGAAGCTAGCTTAAAGCCCCCCAATATTTATGCTATTTTTGAGCATAAGGGGGGTACACAAAAACCACGATGTCCACGTGGTATGAAATTTAGGTTACCATAATGCTCAAGTCAAGCACAAGTGGTAGCCGTACGATATCGCGTTAGTGGCGTGATATAGAGGTAGAAAACGCCTTAGGGCTTTTTGGGCGACGGCTTGGCCTAGTTTTAGACTGTTACAATGGCCCTTTTGTTATTGCTGATTTGTGCGAACGCGCGATGGCAACCGCACGCCCGAAACGGGTCGTTCGCGCACCACATCACGACGGAATCGAAAGAACTCTGCGGGTCGGCCACCCGTTTGGTTGGCGATTTGCCCAGTGGCTTCAACCAAGCCCTCGTTGGCGACCAAGCGCCGAAAGTTCTGTTTGTGCAATCGAACCCCTGCAAGCGCCTCAACTGCGCGCTGTAATTGATAAAGCGTAAAATTCGGCGGCATCAGTTCGAAGATGACAGGGCGGTATTTAATCTTGCCCCTCAGCCGGCCCATGGCGGTGGCCATGATGCGCCGATGATCCTTGATCAAGGCCGCACCCATCAGGGTATGGACTTGGAGCAAAGAGTCATCATTCCGCGAGCGCCCATCGGCAACGGTTTCTGCAATGAGGCCCGCCTCGTAAAGTAACTCATACCGCTCAAGTACGCGCTCGTTATCCCAGGTTGCACCGCCAAGACCGAAAGTCATGTCGACCCGCTCGCGGCGGCGCTGCTTATCGATGCGAGTCTCACCAGTTTCAACCCATGCCCTCAAACCCGAGGCGATGACCTGGCTGACAATCGCCGGAGCCCCGGCGCGCCAATCTTCCCAAGGGAAGTGACGATACCAATCGCTCCAATCAGCGTTCTCGGGGCTCATCAGGTCGGTCTGGCGCACCAGCGCGAGGTAGCCCACAGAGACGGGCCGCGGCCCACCTTCACGTTCCTGTGGATCACGAAAGCGATCACCAAAAGTGTAAAGCTGCTCGGTATAACCAAGGTGTATGCCCGATTGCTCACGGACCCATGTGCGCAAGCCCTCTTCAAGCGTGCGATGGCCAATGGGGTCGAAGGGTCCGCAGGGCAATCCAAATTGGCTGTGTGTTGCAGAATCGTCACCCTGGCCACGCACCAGAAGGATTTTCGGAGCCTCGTCGTTGACAGCAACAAGCGCCGCACTGAGCTCAATTGAAAGCTCGCGCTGACCGCTATCTGATTGTTTTTTCCAGGCTTTTGGCATTTTTCCTTCAGCGCCAACCCCGCTACGCGCGTCCTGATTCAACGCCGCCGAACTATCACTGGTCAATGGGGTAATTTTTGCCAGGTCTTAACGGCTTTTTCACCTCGCGCTCATAGCGTGTGCCCTAAGACCTTAAAAAGCGCCGGATCAGGAGTGTTTCCTGGTGTGGGGAATCAGGCCCATGACAGTCGTGATGTCGCAAAACGAAATCCATCCGAAAGCGAAAATTCGCACGGTTGGGCAGATTTAAACGCCGCACTTACCTTTCCTTTTGGCCGCAATTGCAGGCCAAGGTCAGCGGCACTAAAGTCGAAGAGCGGCGGGGCGAAGTTCGCCACGCCTGTTGGGAAACGGCATGCGCCTAAAGTCTTACAACGCATCGACCATGGCAGATGCCATGCGTCTGGTGCGCGAGGAGTTGGGAGATGACGCGATTATCGTCTCGACCCAACGTGCCTCCGACGGACAGGGCGTACGCATCACTGCCGTCTTAAAAGATAGCGCTGACGCCGACGACGATATCCGTCGCGCACTCTCGGGACGCAACACCTCGGCTTTCGGTGAGCGCGTCAAGGATGCGCTGGAGTACCATGGCACCCCTGCACGCCTGACCGAGAAATTAGTCGCTGCCGCAACCGCCGTCGAAGTGGGCTCGCCCACCATGGCCTGTGCTGCAGCCCTGGAAGATCAATTCGATTTTGCACCACTCCCCGAACGTAAATCACCGCGCCCCTTCATGATGGTTGGTCCACCCGGTTCGGGCAAAACGATTACGACTGCAAAACTGGCTGCTCGCGCGCGATTGTCCGGACGCCCCGTGGGCGTCATTACCGCCGACACGATTCGCGCAGGCGCCGTTGAGCAGCTTTCAGCCTTCACTGGAATTTTGGAGATCGAGCTGCGTCAAGTGCGCGGACCAGACGGCCTTGGGCCAGCGGTCAATGAAATGATGCAAAAGTACGACTTGGTCTTCATCGATAGCCCTGGCCTGAATCCTTTTAGCTATCACGATATGGAATACCTCAAGACACTGATTGCCAGTGCCGACCTTGAGCCGATTCTGGTCCTTGCTGCTGGTGGTGATGCATCGGAAGCCGCTGACATTGGAGAAGCTTTTGGCGCCAGCGGCGCAACGCGCCTGCTCGCCACGCGTTTGGATATGACACGACGGTTGGGCGCGATTCTCGCCGCAGCAGATGCGGGGCAGCTGATGTTCAGCGAGGTGAGTTTGAATCCGCATGTCGCAACGGGTTTATGCGCCGTGAACCCTGTGTCGATGGCCCGATTAATTCTGCCGCCTGAGGAAGAATTACAACCGCAACCAGAGGAAACGGTTAAAACCGTCCTCAGGTCCACCAGTATTCGTACCGAGGTCAATCAAAGATGAGTCCCCCGGACCAAACACTTCCACCCTCACAACAGCCGCGGCTTGCCGGTCGACCTGCCGTCTCAGCACGGCGAGGCCGCATCATTGCTGTCGCCTCGGGCAAAGGCGGCGTCGGCAAAACGTTTCTTTCAGTCACGTTGAGTTGCGCATTAGCCAAACGCGGGCAACGTGTCTTATTATTCGATGGCGATTTGGGCCTGGCCAATGTCGACATCCAACTGGGCCTGATGCCCAAGTATGATCTTGGCGCTGTGATCTCAGGCAAGGTTGCGCTCAATCAAGCTGCGGTGCGTTACGATGCGGGCGGATTTGATGTTATCGCTGGGCGGTCAGGTTCAGGTAGCCTCGCAAACATCCCGCTCTCACGGTTACAAATCCTCGGCGAGGACCTTGCCATTATGGCCGGGCGTTATGACAGCATCGTCATCGACCTTGGAGCTGGCATCGAGAAATCGGTACGTCAATTGGCCAAGGCTGCAGATACCATAATCATTGTCACGTCGGATGAGCCAACATCGCTGACGGATGCTTATGCCTTCATCAAACTCAGTACGATGGAGCGGGCATCGACTGATATTCGCATCGTTGTGAATGCTGCCAACTCAACCCGCGAGGGCGAGCGCATCTATCAGACGCTGTTTAAGGCCTGCAATGGGTTTTTAAAAATCTCACCACCCCTCGCAGGCATTGTCCGACGCGATGCACGGGTACGAGAGAGTATCCGCCACCAAACGCCGATTCTCGTCCGTTCGCCCAGTTCAGAAGCCGCCGTGGACGTCGACGCGATCGCTGATCGACTCCTGGCCGGATAGCCACACTCAACGTCCATGACCACGATTCCCCCCACTGCCGCACCAATCCTCCCGGCTGTGGTTGCAACTGCTGCGGGGCCGGTTGTGGTCATTTAGCAGTCCACACCCGAGATTCTCAAACTCCCTCCGGGAACAACCCTTGAAACTGTGGTGATTGCCCAACAGCAACAAACGCTCGAACGCGATAATGCACGACAAATTTTGACGTTAAGCACCACCGCGGGTGATGTTTCAGTTCGCACGAACATTCTGTTGGAAGATGGCGCTCGCGTCGCCTTGGAAGTCCTTCGTAATTCATCCAACCGAGTGACCGCGCCGATTGTAACGATCGACGATGTGCAATTGAAGCAAGCCCTAGCACAATCCACGCGCGAAACATCCACACGCCACCAGACATCGCACTGGATAAGCTGGCGCAAACCACACCCCCAACCCGCGCAGCCGTGTTGGCGACAGGCCAAGCCTGGACGCCTGGCGGACCTGTCGCAATCACAGCCGTGCAACCGTTATCAGAATATGTGTTGAAGGCTACCCTTGTCCCCGTCGGTGCGCCGACAACTGTAGGACCGCACGGACTCGCGAGACATCTTTCATAATGCCGATTTGTGGCAAGGAGGATGTATCGAATGACCAGCCAAGAACGAGACATACAGCGCAAGCTCAAGGTGCTCCTTTATGCTTAGCAAACCGGGCATGTGGCAAAGACCTGCCGCTATTTCGGCATCGGCCGGGCGTTTAGCACCCAAAAGCATCATTTCGTCAGGAAATATTAGGGATTTAGGAGTCGCTGTGTTAACCTTTCGGTCACTATTCAGTGGGGCAGTCTAACAAGGGGCACTAGATCATGCGCATCCTATTGATTGAGGACGATCAGTCCACAGCCCAAGCCATTACGGCAATGCTGAAAAAAGAAGAGTGGGTCGTCGACGCCACTGACTTAGGCGAGGACGGTCTCGATCTGGGTAAGGTTTATGAATACGACCTTATCATCCTTGATCTGATGCTGCCCGACATGGACGGCATGGATGTCATCCGGCAATTGCGAAACGCCAAGATCACCACGCCGGTACTGATACTTTCGGGCCTGACACAACCAGACAAGAAGGTGCAAGGCTTCGGCCTCGGTGCGGACGATTATCTCACCAAGCCCTTCAATCGCGATGAACTTGTGGCCCGTGTGCAGGCCATCGTGCGCCGATCCAAAGGTCACGCACAGCCCCAGGTCCATGTCGGCAAGCTGACAGTGAACTTGGAAGCGCGTGTCGCCGAAGTCCAAGGTGCTCCGCTACACCTCACCGGAAAAGAGTTCGACATTCTTGAATTGTTGGCCCTGCGTAAAGGCACGACGCTGACCAAAGAGCAGTTCCTCAACCACCTGTATGGCGGCATGGATGAGCCTGAACTCAAAATCATCGATGTGTTCATCTGTAAGCTTCGGAAGAAGCTGACCACAGCAACGGGCGGCGAGAACTATATCGAGACCGTCTGGGGCCGGGGCTACGTGCTGCGCGACCCGCAATCGGAAGAAGCAGCTGCCCCTGTGGCCAAGAAAAAAGCAGTCAACGCTTAACGCTCAGCAGCTTCGGTGAGGCTGCAGAGCCTTCGCCCAGTTCCTGTTGTACATCTGATGGTTTTATCGGCCACTGAGTGGTCAGCATATACTGATACCCCAGAACATAAAAATGCCGGAGATCGCTCTCCGGCATTTTTCGTTTGAATGGCTGATATCGGGCAGCATTATTTCTTCAAATCCTGAACGATGGCCAGAGACTTCTCGACGTGATCAGCTGGCGTGATTTTATCGTCAGCTGACGACAACGTCGCCAAAATCTTGTTGTCTTGCGAGATCACAAACGTCGTACGCTCGGTGAAGGCATGATCGATCTCATTGCCTTTCGAGTCCTTCATGCCCGGTTTTCCTTCGCGCACGTTTAAATTATAGGTCTTTGCAATCGCGCCATCGGCATCCGACGCCACTGGGAATTTACCCGCGCAATACTCAGGGTCGGCAGAGAACTGATTAAGCCGCGCGATGCTATCTTGCGACACGCCAATAATCGTAGCACCGGCGGCTGCAAACTTATCCGCGTCTTCGGCGAACGTATGCGCCTGGATATTGCAGCCTTGGGTGTAGGCTGACGGGTAGAAATACACGACCGCTGGACCTTTCTTCAGGGCCTCTTTCAGCAAGAATTTAAACTCCTTGCCCGCCAATGACGCAGGAGCGGAAAAATCAGGGGCTTTCTCGCCCATTTTCAGGGCCGCGAACGCAGGCAGTGCAAGCGCGCTTGCCAACAGCGCACCAACCAATAAACGTTTCATGTATGATCTCCAAAATAATGAGAGGAAAGAATGACGTAGGCCCGCGAGATGCAGTTCCCACGAGTCATAGAATCATAGACTATTTTGGGGCCCAGCGTCTTCACAACCAGCTGAACGCCGCCACAATCATTCGGGGCGAGGACCTCATCCAGCCTCGCGCCTTTTACGAAATCGGCGAGATTGGCCTGCCGCTCCTTGTCGCCAGCCAAGCGCCGCTTGCCAGCCTCAAGAAAGTCTTTCGACCAGCTGTAATACAAACTCTCGGCCAGACCCTCACGGCGGCAAAGCTCAGAGATCGAATACTCGCCACGCAGCCCGGCCAGCACAATTCTGATCTTCTACTCCGCCGAACACTTCTTGCAGGTCGCACGACGAATGTCGCGCACGTGTTGTTCGGCCGTCTCGGTCGGCTCAGTTTTCTGCGTCATTTTCGCTCCTCCTTCGGGGCTACGATGAACCAGAATTCCTCCGTTAACAATTCACGCCACTTTGCCTATCGAATGCTGATGGCGGACAGAAACCGAGCTCAAACATAATTTTCGAGGCGACACGACGGATGATGCGCGAGTCATCTATGATCAAGCATCGCTTCATTGCACCCCCCTCTTCGATCTCAATTTAAGCGCCATCCTCACCCCTAGCTTATTCACGCAGCACATGATCGCCAATCTTGGCGTTGGCACGATTGTAATGAATGTTAACACGACATCCGCCGTCGACCGCGACCGCTGACAATGAGCCCCCAACCTGGGCGATTAGCCCCACCGTATAGAGGGCTTGAACGGTTTTCGGCGTCAACGTTGCACCGTTTGGGTCGGCGAGAAGCGCAATCAAATCCAGGCGCTGATCAAGACGCGCGGAAATTTCACCCTGCGCTTCAATCGATAGTCCATCTTGAATGACGCTGATCATCACTTTGCGTAAACGCGGAACCACCTCAATCGCCATCACGATCAGATTAGCCAAGATTTGAAGTGCGGCGCCTGACGTATTTTGCAGGGCTGATTCAGGGTCACGGTCAGCAGGCCAACTCACGGCCGCCGCACCTGAGAGACCTGCAACAGATGCAAGATAGCCTTCAATGGTCGCTTTCACATCTGTCATCGATCCCGATGCCGCAGGGGTTCCCAGCGCCACCCGCAAAAATTTCAATTTTTGCGTCGCGGCATTAGAACTACTGGCAATGAGTTGCAACATCTCGGCATCGACCTGAGATGGATCGCCGCCGACAAGCTCGATGCCGGCCGACACAGCTCCGATGGGCCCAGCCAAATCATGACAGAGTCTTGTGCAGAGCGCTTGGGTGAGAGTCAAAGGGTCGATCATAAAACATCAATCTCAAGCTATTTAGGTGGCTGAGTATAGTGTAACAGGCCTGTGTGCCGACACAAATCCATCGTCCTTAATGTCATTAGCTCACTTGGCAGATAGACCTTAAGGCTTATATTGGGACACGAAGCCACACTTTGACGGGCGGCACCTTTTTTAACTTTTACCTGTTTTTTGTTGGACCACAGATGATCGACCCTTTCGGCCGAGCCATTCAATATCTGCGCGTATCCGTGACAGATCGCTGCGATTTGCGGTGCGTCTACTGCATGTCTGAAGATATGACTTTTTTGCCCAAAAATGAATTGCTCAGCCTGGAAGAGCTGGACCGTATGTGTTCGACCTTTATCGAACTGGGGGTCAAAAAACTCCGCATCACCGGCGGCGAGCCCCTCGTTCGCAAGAATGTTCTTGGGCTATTTGAGAGCTTGGGTCGCCACTTAAAAACCGGCGCGCTGAATGAACTGACCCTAACGACCAATGGCACGCAACTCGCAAAGTTCGCCGAACCGTTGCGGGCGGCGGGCGTCGAGCGAATCAATATCTCGCTTGATTCTCTTGATGCGACGAGGTTCAAGACGATCACCCGCTGGGGAAATCATGCGCAAGTCATCGATGGCATTCGCGCTGCCAAAGCGGCAGGACTGAAGGTCAAGATCAACACCGTCGCTATGCGCAGTGTGAACGAAGATGAATTCGATCAGCTTGTGGACTGGTGTGGGGCTGAAGGATTTGATCTCGTCTTCATCGAAACGATGCCGATGGGAGACATTAGCGGAGACCGAACAGACCAGTACCTGCCCTTGTCGCTTGTGCGTGCGCGGTTAGAGAGTCGCTGGACCCTGACTGCTATCCCCGACAACACCGGAGGTCCTGCTCGCTACACGCGATGCTCTGAAACCGGCGGTCGCGTAGGGTTCATCACGCCGATGACGCACAACTTCTGCGAATCTTGCAATCGCGTACGGCTGACATGCACGGGGACACTTTATATGTGCCTCGGTCAGGACGATGCAGCCGATCTCAGAACGCCATTGCGAACAAGCGAGAGCAACGCTGCGCTGATCAATGCAATCCATGACGCCATCGTTCGCAAACCCAAGGGTCATGACTTTATTATTGATCGTCGCCAAAACAAACCTGCCGTCAACCGCCATATGAGCGTGACCGGCGGCTAGCCGCCTGCGCGTCAGCCCAATCTGGATTTTCTCATGGCCATATCACGTATTGCTTTTATTGCTGCCGACACCTCGCCCGCGCGTGAGGCTTTGGATGCGCTAAGCACGAAATACGGACAGTATGCGCCGAATGAAGCTGAGGTGATTGTGGCCCTTGGCGGCGACGGGTTTATGCTTGAGGCGCTACATACAACGATGAAGTTGGCGCGCCCAGTTTTTGGTATGCATCGCGGCACGGTCGGCTTCTTGATGAACCGCTACGATGACGAAAACCTTCTCCAGCGCCTGGATAAAGCGCAGGAGGTGGGCCTGCGCCCCCTGCGGATGGAAGCGATTACAGCTGACGGGGCTGCACACGTTGCCCTCGCCATCAATGAGATCTCGATGCTACGTCAAACCCGTCAAGCCGCGAAGCTACAGATATCCATTGATGGACGCGAACGCTTAAGCGAACTCGTCTGCGACGGAGCTTTGGTCTGCACAACCGCAGGCAGTACCGCCTATAATCTGTCGGTTCATGGCCCGGTTCTGCCGCTCGATTCCAATATCCTGGCGCTGACGCCCATCAGCGCCTTCCGTCCCCGGCGCTGGCGCGGAGCGATTCTACCGCACACAGCCTCTGTACGATTCGACGTGCTGGAGGCCGCCAAGCGTCCGGTCAGCGCCGTGGCCGACCGCGATGAAGTGCGCGACGTTGTTCAGGTGACCGTATCAGAGGATCGCAACACAAAGATTCGTCTCCTCTTTGATCCAGAGATGAACTTGGGCGAACGTATTCTGATGGAGCAATTCTCTCCGGAAAATGCTTGATCTGAAAGTTAGTAAATAAACCCTGGGATCGTCGCGGTGGGCAATTGACCAGACGCCTGGGCCAGCGTCTCGGCGCGTAAGGGGTCGACAGCCACGCCATACGCGCAGCCCAATTCAGCGGCATGAATACCACCCGTGCACCAAATCGAATCGAAGCCTGCAGCGTTGGCTCCTTTGATGTCAGTCTCTAAGGCATCGCCGACACCAGCTATTCGGCGCGGATTCGATACACCAAGCAGGCGCGCAGCCAAATGGTAGATGGCCGGGTCGGGCTTGCCGCGATAGGCCACGAGCCCCCCCATCGAACGATAGCGTTCGGCAATGGCCCCGGCGCAGATCACAGCTTTCCCTCCACGAATAACAAGAAGATCTGGGTTGGCACAGACCATCGGCAGTCGATACGTAAGGCCCGCGTCAAGAACGCTTTGATAATCAGCGACCTGATCTGTCAGCTCGATTGGGCCCGTACACAAAATAAAATCGGCAATGCCCAGGTTGGCTACAATATTCAAATTCGTATCTTCAAATACACTTCGATCCCGCTCTGGCCCTAAATGATAAACTCGATGGCCGAGTGATGCGAAGAACGAATCATCGCGGGCAATCAAAGCATCCCGGGTCGCCTCGCCCGAGGAGAGTACTTCGCCGTACAATGATCGCTCTATGCCCATGCGGGCCATGGCCTCAACCAAGACATGCGCCCTGCGCGGCGCATTGGACAGCAAAAGCGTTTTGAGGCCTGCGGCCTTCAGCGCCGCAAGCGTCGACTTCGCAGGCGGATAGGGCGTTTCGCCATCGTGAACCAGGCCCCACAGGTCCAGAATGAACCCATCATAAGCCTTTGTAATTTCGCGCAAAGATTTGATATGCCGCATGGAGCTAGCGCGATCCTTCTGCGTGATGGTCAGCGCCGACAGCTTGCACGACAGAACTAAAACCATCCCGTTGGAGAAGTGCGGCTAATCCTTGTGTAATCTCGCGAATCACACCAGGCCCTTGGAAAACGAACGCAGTGTAGAGTTGAACGAGCGAGGCGCCAGCGCGAATCTTGGCATAAGCCTGCTCAGCCGACGCAATGCCACCGACGCCGATGAGTGGCAGCTTTCCTTCGGTCAACGCGTACACCCCTCGCAACAGCTGGGTTGAGGTATTGAACAACGGCGCACCACTCAAGCCACCCATTTCACCGCGATGCTGTGATTGCAAACTTGAAGGCCGTGCCACAGTGGTGTTGCTCACGACAATTCCATCCATGCGCTCTGCGACGGCCACACGGCATATATCTGTTACATCGGCCACGTCGAGATCAGGCGCTATTTTAAACAACAAAGGTGGAGCACTCCCAGTTGCCTGCCGGGCTTCACGCACGGCGCGTGTTAGCCCCACCAACGCATCAACGCTTTGTAAAGCGCGCAATCCTGGCGTATTTGGCGAGGAGACATTGATAACCAAGAAATCTGCAACAGGGGCCAACACTTTGACACTCGCGACATAGTCGGCCGTTGCATCAAGCGAATCTTTGTTCTTGCCGATATTAACGCCCACGATGCATTGGGATTGTCTTGCGCGCACAGCAGCCAGACGCGCCCTGACAACCTCAAGACCTTCACTATTGAAACCTAAGCGATTAATAATGGCGCGATCTTTCATCAGCCTAAAAAGGCGTGGAGATGGGTTACCGGGCTGAGGCATTGGCGTGACGCCCCCCACTTCCACGAAGCCAAAACCGAGCGCATGAGCTTGAAGTGGGACCTCGGCATTTTTATCAAATCCGGCCGCAAGCCCTACGGGGTTTGGAAAAGATCGCCCCCAAACCTCGGTTCGAAGGACTGAGAGATCGTATCCGCGCCCATAGAGCGCGCCGATGATACCAGATTTCAAGGCTAAGATCGCGGCAGAGTGCGCGGTCTCTGGCTCAAGCGAGGCAAGCAACGGCCAGACAAAACGGTAGAGCGACATGGCTGATAAGGTATAACAATTGTTGTAAAATGTTCTCCTACACCTGTAGCGTCTGACTGAAGCCAAATCTAGAGGCGAGAATCGGGGCCAATCTTTAAATCTGGGATTGAATTGACGATTCCTGCATAAATTGAGCAGGCTATCATGGTAATTAACTGCTTCAGATACACCGACGGAATAACTATATTCGTGGCTGAAAGAGACATTAGGTTGTTTAGAACGTGCGCACAGATACTCAACCATCGATGCGTGGTTTGGCCCGACTGATTGAGCAGGTGGGCAAGGCTGCCTACAATTTAGGTTACACGCCAGGCCTTAACCCCGCGCAATGGGCCGCTTTGCGTTACTTCGATGAGGCAATAGTCGAGCGCCAAACCGTGACCGGCTTTGCGCAATTTCAAGGAACGACCAAGGGTACGGCATCACAAACGGTCGCCGCACTTGTACGCAAGGGTCATTTGCGGCGGGACGCTGATAAGAAAGACCGGCGCGTTCATCGCCTTGTGCTGACCAAAGATGGCCTGTTGATTTTGAAAAGTGACCCATTACAAGAACTCAGTCGCGCGCTTGAAACGCTGTCTGAAGACGAGCGGTGGTCGTTAGCAGTCAATATGGAAAAAGTCTTGCGCGAGTTACTGAAGGAATAACAGTAGCTTTCTAGAGCACTGATTTCAACGCCCCTAACAGTTCATCTTTCTCAAAAGGTTTATAGAGAACAATATTAGCGCCAAACGTCGATGCTAAGGGTGCGGTATATGACAGTGGTGCATTCGGTGCGCCGCCTGCGACTGATGGGGCGCCTTCGCCAGGACCGGCACCCACGCACCGTAACGCCCAGAATATGACGCAATCTATTCACTGGCATGTGCTTTTGGTGTTCTTACACAAAGGCAAACCTCAATTGCTTTGGCCCGCGAAGAACTTCGTTGCTTCTTTTTGTGATCTCCCTCTCCTCCAGAAGCAAGCGGTTTTCCTTGCGAAGTCGTTCATTCTCTTTTGCGAGATCAATATCTGCGGCCAGCGGAAAATCTCCAGGGCGGGCTTTTTATATCCATTTTGCCAATGTCGAAAAGCCAACGCCCAGATCAGACGCGACCTGACGCCGATTCAGCCCACTTGTCAGTGCCATCCGCACAACTTCTCGTCTAAATTATTCGGTATGTATGCGTCCCATAATAACTCTCCTTTATGCATGATAAATCATTCAAGGATGCGTAACTAATCCGTGACAAGACCAATTAAAGGACGAGAATCGCCCTAAAATCGTTGACGTTGGTGTAAGTTGGCCCTGTCACAATCAGGTCACCCAATGCTTCAAAAAAAGTGGCCGTATCATTCTGGTCTTGGGCCTGAAATGGGTCGAGGCCCATAGCCTGCGCCCTTGTCAACGAATCGGGGCCTAGAAACGCTCCGGCATGGTGCCCCTTGCCATCACTGCCGTCACTATCGCATGCCAAGGCAAAAACACCTTCTTGGCCTTGCAATTGCTGCCCGAGCGATAAGATAAACTCCGAATTCGGTCCACCCCGGCCTTGGCCCGCGACGCGAACGAGCGCCTCGCCTCCCGATACGACGAGGCAGGGACTTTTGATGACATCGCGCCCTGCCGCAATCGCCCGAATACGGGATACATGCTGGACGGCAACCTCAGACACGAAGCCATCGAAATGATCACCCAAATCAAGAAATGCAATACCAGTCGATTCAGCAAAGGCCGCGGCGGCGTAAAAACAATCTTTCGGCCTTAAAACTATTTTATTTCTGACATTCCTGCCCAATGTCTTCGGTGACTCCCAAGCTCCGCTCTCGAGATTGCGTTGCACCTCAAAGCTAACCGGCACACGGTGGCGCTGAAGGATCAACAGAGCATCTGTGCACGTGGTGGGATCGGCTACCGTTGGCCCAGAAGCAATGATGCTGGGGTCATCGCCCACAACATCGGACATAATGAGTGAAACCACATCTGCAGAACCACAGGCTTGTGCCAAACGCCCGCCTTTAATCATCGAAAGATGTTTGCGAACACAATTGATTTCGCCAATTGTCGCGCCGCTTCTCAGCAAGACGGCGTTAATATTCTGTTTTTCAGTGAAGCCCATCGATTGAGGTGGAGCCACCATCAGCGCGGACGCGCCGCCCGACCATAAGCAGACAACGAGATCACCAGCCCGCGCGCTTTTGGCCAGCGCTAAGATGCGCTCGGCGGCAACGACTCCGCGATGATCAGGTAGCGGGTGGGAGGCCTCAATGATCTCAATTTTCTGAGTAGGTTGCCCATAGCCATCACGAGTCACCACGATGCCCTCAAGATCAGTGCCATAAAAGGCCTCAGCAGCCTGCGCCATCGCCCCCGCAGCTTTGCCTGCCCCAAGAACGATGAGTCGACCCAATTTTCGCGCAGGCCAATGGCGGTCAAGCACGCGGCGGGGATCAACTGCCGCAAGGGAGTGCTCAAAAAGCCGCAGCAGAAATGCTTTGGGATCCGTGATCATGTTGAGCGGGCCTCACGTAGGGTAGGTCGGCCACCTACCCTCTGGCGGTGACGAGAAGCGAAAAATACCTTATCAAGGCTCACCCAATTTGTACGCATTATAGAGCCGATCCCATGGCCACACCAAGCGCACCCCAACTGTCCACGCCTAAAGCTGTGCTGGATCTCTTCGCGCAGGGCAAAAAAGTGTCCTTTCCAGCGGGCCGACTATTATTTCGCGAAGGGGATGATGTGAGTGATGTGTTTTGCCTTAGCGAAGGAAACGTTGTGGTGACGCGATTTGGCGAGAATGGCGAGCGGCAAATCCTGGCCTTTCTGTTTCCCGGAGACTTCTTGGGCATGACGTTTACGCCGCACCACAATACAGGGGCAGAAACCTTGACGCCGGTGATGGCTTGGTCGCTGTCTCGCTCACGACTTCTTGAGTTATTGGCTAGCCGAGCAGATCTTGGTGTGGCCTTCGCGCATATGTCTTCGCTGATTCTGAACAACGTTTTAGATCTTGTGTTCTCATTGGGCCGCAAGAACTCCAAGGCACGTGTTGCGTCATTTCTTTTACATTTGCAGCGACGTCAAGAATTACTGGGGCTCGGTTCAAAGCGCCTCCACGTCCCCATGACGCGCCAAGACATCGCTGATTTCCTGGGACTCACTATGGAAACCGTAAGCCGATCCTTCTCACAACTCAAATCAACAGGAGAAATTAAGCCCGAACCGCATGGGGATATACTGATCGCAGATTTAAAAGCGCTACGCGCGGCGGCGGAGCTGGCCCCTTGAAAAAATGATAAATTGCAAACCTTGAATTTGACGCTCTTTGCGTTATCGCAAGGTCAATATTGAGCTTGTGGGCTATATGAGCACATTCGTTGTTTGAATGGAGTTCGAGATGTCCCCTGCCACAGTTACAAAATTGCCGAACCTCAAAGAGCAGATGCCGCTTCTTGCGCGGCACGAAGGTGTTTGGGAAGGGGTCTATCGATACTACGATGACGCTGGAAACAAAATCGACGAACACAAATCGCAGCTTGTCTGCCGTTTCCCTGATGCAGGCCCCTGCCCTTATCAACAAACAAATTTTTATACCTGGGCCGATGGACGCACCGAAACGCGTGAGTTTCCTGGCCACCTGCGCAACGGGCGCTTGGAGTGGGACAACGAGCTGATCAAAGGTTGGGCAGCAGATATCGCATTGGATCATAACGCACGCACTACCATGCTGTACTGGGTACGCAAGGACGACCCTGAGATGTACCTTTATGAAATGATCCATCTTTCCGATTGCGGGAATTTTCGAAGCCGCATCTGGCAATGGATCAAAGGTGGAAAAATATTGCGCCGCACGCTCATTGACGAAACGTGCATATCGCACGATTGGCGTAATCTGCAGAACTAACCATCTCAAGAGCACACCTTAAGAGGGACATCACGTCTCCCCTTTTTGTTTTGCGTGCTTGCGACTCAGCTGAGATCACCTGATACTCAAACTTGAGGCCAGGAGAGGAGAATCATGAAAACATCGACTATCTGCGCAGCCGCACTGCTGACCAGCAGCATCGCAGCAGCCCAAGACCAACCAGCCTTTCCGATTGACCTGTCACAGGGCAGCCATATTCAAGAATTTATGATCAGCGTCTCGGATATGAAGCGCACACTGCCGACATTTACTGATGTCATGAAGTGGAAAATTTTTGATTTAGGCAAGGCAGACGCCTCAGTCGCGCACCTGTGGGACTTGGATACTGAAACACCTGCTGATCAAGTGTTGGTTGACAACGCTGAATCTCAATACGACTTTATCAGATTGGTCGAGATCAAGGCCGACAAAAAAGAGCTTATCCGACCGGGTGGCCGGAGACACAACTCAATCATTCACCGTCGATGGCCGCAGCGACGGCATCTATAATTGGAAGTCAGCCGGAGTGCATAAATAATGGAAAGTGTTCTGATTACAGGCGCGGCTGGCCACGTTGGGTTTGCGCTTACGCAGAAATTCTTCCATGAGGGCTGGCGTGTGTTCGCCACGTGCTTGCCCAAAGATAGGATGCCTGCGTTTACTGAATTTGCTGAACACTCACAAGGCCGGGTCAGGATGTTTGATTTAGACATCACCGACGCACAGAACATTGCTTCGGTTGCCACCACACTGAAGAACGAGCCCATCGATGTCCTCTTCAACGTTGCGGGTCTCACGGTTCAAAGCGACATCGTCTTTGGCCAAACTGACTATGACCTTTGGGATAAGCACTTCGCCATCAATACCAAAGGCCCGATGCGCATGTGCGAAGCTTTTGCCCCTCATGTGATCGCATCTAAACGCAAAGTGATGATGACGATCTCCAGCCGCATGGGCGCCAAACCCAACTATGGCTTCGTGGGCTACCGCGCCACAAAGTCAGCCGTCAGCCAAGTCATGTTCCAGGTTGGCCTTGCACTCAAGGATAAAGGGGTGATCGCAGCCGCGTGCCACCCCGGCTGGGTCAGAACCAAAAATAACGACAACAAAGGCTCGCTAAGCCCTGAGCAAAGCGCGGCGATGCTCTATAACGTCGTCGTCAATCTGACACCTGAGGACAACTTCAAGTTCTTTGACCCCGACGGCACAACATTGCCATTGGTGACTCAGCAAACTCAGCCCAAGCCTTACGCGATGACGTAATCGCGTAAGGTGGCCATTTGCCTTCGTACTTAAACGAGACCTTCACCTTGGCGCGATAAGTTACAATCTTGCCTTTATCGATGGTCATGTCGAGTTTGCAATACTCTTGGGGAAGCGCGTTAAGCAGGCTTATCGAGATAATCGCGCATATGGCGGCCCAGAACGTCAGCGCCCACATCCCATATACCCGAGGTGAGCTCTGGCACTTCAATCAACTTCCCCTTCATGAGCAAGGGCAGAATGTTGCGAGTGAAAGTAGCAAGACCACCCCCTGTATTGAGCAGCAAGACTGGCTGATTAATCACTTGATAGCGAGGACGTGCGTCATAATTCAGCACCGCGTTATAGGCCCACCAAATATCACTACCAGACTGCAGTGATTCGACAAACACGTCATACGCGCGCTGCAACGGAATATTCGGGTTACGGTCCGTCACCCACGCCTTCCATTCTTTGAGCACATGTTCCGGCTCTTCCGTCAGCGGCTTATCAACAAGAAGTCGCTTGCGTTGTTTCTCTAACTCTTCGCCTTCCCAAAACGGCACCCCCACCAGCACGGCACGGCGCACGAGATCGGGTCGCGCGGCGGTGATCTCGGTAGCGACATACGCCCCCGTGTGATAGCCGGACACATCAACCTTTCCTTTGCCCTTCTCGCCATAGCCAAGGCTTTCAAGCGCGGCAGCCATGCCTTTGGTCAACTGCTCCATCGAATGCGGCGCTTTGGGCTTGTCAGATTCACCATATCCTGGTGTATCGAAAGCAATCGCGACGCGGTCCTGACCCATCTCTTCCAGCATGTAGACGAAATACAAGCTGGAGAACGGGTTGGGGTGGAAAAATATAATTGGCGGCTTGCCCGTATCTTTCGCGGGCGTGACCATCCGATAGTGAATCTGACCAATGGGTGTTGAAGCGTAACCTTTCCGCACCAAGCCCTTGAGTGCTGGCGGCGGATGAGAAGCACTTCCTGTCTTTTCCTGAGAAAAGACAGAGCGTGTTGCCAATGCGCTGGCTGCGAGAGCGGCAGAAATTGTCGCGCGACGTGTCAACTGATTCACATTGTGCCTCATTGGTCTAGACAGAATTCTGATACTGAGCGTAAACCGGCAACACCAATGCGGCATGCACATCTGGTTTGCGACGGGCTTGACGATAATAAGCAAGCGGCACCTGAGCTGAAACGGTTTGCTCCCACTTCGAGCTCGCCTCGGCCAACGTCTCGCCTCGGGGCCCTACGATGAGTGAACCTCCGCCACCAAGCGCCGAAGGGTCTTCATCGCTCTCCGCATGTAACGCTCCTGAAGGCGCTATGGCGACGGTATAGCACTGATTATAAGCAGAGCAGGCTTGCACATCCCAAGGCGCTTGGACATCGCGAGAGGCGCGAATAATCACTTCTGCGCCTTGAAGAGCCAGTGCGCGATAAATCTCAGGGGCAGCTTGGTCCGAGGCTAACGCGATATTGCCAATGGGGGTATTCACAAGCGGCAAAACAGCCTCGCGGCCATACAGGGCAACATAACGATCAATGACTCTCTCAACGCTTAAGAGAAACGGCATCGCGGGATCGTGCGTTGCTTGCCACGCAGCAAGAACGATATTGCCGTCCGGCCCCAAGAGAACATTGTGCGTGATGACTTCATTCGGCCACGCCCTGTCGGTTGTAAGGGCGGAAAACGAAAGATAGACGCGATGTTGTTTCGCTTTTGCGGAAAGAGCAAAGACTTCCGGACCATCAAGACTAACCGCTATTCGCCGCGCCTCATCAAGGCCGCGGGGTCGAATACCCTGAAGCGCCAAAACTGAGAACGAGATTAGGTCTTTTTTTTCTTCTTGAGCCTGAATGCGATCAATGGCGCTCAGCATCGCCGTGAGGTTATCGCTGATAACCTTTCCAGAGCACGATTGAATAGCCGCGACACAAACTTTTGGCTTATCCAAGGCCATGACTCTCATTTGAGAGTTCGCAGCTCTTGGGAATGACTCTGCATGCGCAGATGATCCGGCCACACTTCCAGTGGCGGCCAGCCCGCCTGCCGCCTGCAGCATCCGACGTCGATTAATCTCTGAACTCAACGAGGCCTGCATCTTGGTCATTTCCCTCTACTGAACGTCGCCCTCGGCTTCTATGATCTTCCTGTAACCTAACTTTATGCCCATCAGAGCAGCGGCGCAGTAAACCACAACGTAAGCTGCCATCGACACAATCAGCCCGAACAATGCGGGCACAATCCACTCGGGATTATAGAACGTACTGACTGCACCGAGAATGTAAGCAACCACCGCAGCAGGATTCCAAACATGCAATCGATTGAGATCACCGGTTCGATAATCTCCGCGATGCACCAGATAGTAATCGACAATCAGTGGGCCCACGAGCGGCGGCACAATATTAGCGATAATGTTGATCCAGTCAAAAAAGCTTTGATAGATGCCCAAACCAAAAATTGTTCCGAGGGTACCAAATAACAGCACCATTGCTTTAGTGCGAAGGTGGAAAGTTGAAGCGGTCTGGACAACTGGCAAATAAAGATTCGCATCGCCGGTCGTCCACAAAGCTAAGCTCATGCCAATCAGGCCGATGCCGCCGACAAGCAAGCCTTGCTTCGCAATGCTCATATAGTCTGTGAAGTCAGCAGAGCCAGATGCAGTTGCACCCATCGCCCCGATGACTTGCAAGAAAAACTGCGAGACAATCAACACAACAAAAGGAATAGCAATTGCAACCCAAGCCGATTTTGCAAAACGCGTGTACTCTGGCATGACCACGGCGCCGACAATCCAAGATCCGATAACAAGGTTGATCGCCGTGCCCATAGAGATCGGAGCTTTTGCTGAATCAAGGACAGATTTTGCTAAGAAGGCATCAAACCCTCCAACCTGGCCAATGCTAAGGTATGCGGCGTAGAGGCCAACAATCACGAGAATAACAACCGAAGGCATGCTAATCTTTTGAATGCCTTTGACACCGTTATAAGTTGTGACGGTGTATAAAATCCCAGCAAACAGTGAAAAAACATAAAACCATGGACTACTAAACCCAGCGGCACCCGCGTACTGAGTCTGGCCAAAGATGCCCACAACAATTCCCTGAACCCATGCGAAGCCAAATGCGCCCACAACGATTCCTTGCCAGCCTGTTGTGAGGATGGCCAGAAAAATGACGGGCAGATAAACGCCGATGCGACCGTAAGCAAACCGATAGAGCAACCCAGAATTACAAGCAGTTTTGTAACCCATGTACCCAACCGCGGCACCCACGGCAAAATTGATCAAGTTGCCCCAAAAGGCAGCCTCGATCAGGTCAGGCCAGAACGCCACACCCGCAGCCATACTGCCACCGGTCAGCAGACCCGTGATCAGAAAGCCCCAGCCAAACGCGAGCGCTAGCATCGGACCGGCAGGTTGTTTGTGCTCGGGCCGGGTTGGCGCCAGCGGATTGTCGTCGGAGGCTGCTTCTTCAGCCTCGTTCACTGTGAAAAAAACTTTGATGCTCTGCAACATGAGTGCCTCCCCCGAAGCGACACGGACAACCATTGCAATAGGTTAAGCCAGCCTGGTCTGTGTCACAATGGCATTCAGGCGTTCGTTCGACATGAGCATGCCCGCGTAAATGAAGCTTTGCCATCCGGCCTGCCCCTACGTCAGAATAGGTGAATGGCGACACCAAGACACCACGCTGCAATGCCAACGCCCACGCATGATGAAGCGGCGCATGAGATTTTCTGCCAAAATTTAGCCGTCAAACTTGAGGCTGGGATTCGGCCCCAATTGCGCGGCCTTTACGAACAACATGTGAAACCCGATCTGGGTGAGCAGAATCACAATCCGCGCACGATTGCAAAAGCGATGCGAAAATTTGATCGGACACGGCTTTGGTACCGGCTGCGTACGGACAATCAAGATCGTATGTACACGATCAGCGCTGAGATGATTGACGGCCAGATCGAATCACTTGCAACTAAAGCGAAGGCCAACTCTGGCAAGTTGGGCTCGTTACGTCTCGATCCCGCCCTCAAGGTTCCAGGATACTTGTCGGAACTTGATATTCATCGCAAACCGGGCGGATACCACACAGAGTTTATGGCTGATGATGTGGCCGCTGGCGCGCAATACGACCGGACAATCACGGTTCACAATATGGGCAGTCAGGGGCCCAACAATGATGACCCAGGCCTATCCCTGGCCGCCGAGATCAAGCGGCGATTTCCCAAATTAAACCCTCGACGGATTCTCGATCTCGGCTGCACCATTGGCAACAATACATTGCCTTATGCCGATGCATTTCCTGACGCCGAAGTGCATGGCATCGACTGCAGTGCACCGTGCCTAAGATATGCACATGCTCGCGCCAATGCTTTAGGCGCGAGCGTTCATTTTCACCAAATGAATGCCGAACAGATGTCTTTTGCGGCCGGGTCGTTCGACCTCGTCATCTCGCGCATTCTTTTGCATGAAACATCAAGTGCTGCACTCCCACGTATATTCCGCGAGTGTTCACGTCTCCTCTCAACAGGCGGAGTCATGCTGCACTCTGACGCGCCTCAGTTTAATGAGATGGATGCCTACCGGGCCTCGTTGCGTGACTGGGATGCAACCTGCAACAACGAGCCGTTCATGTTGACAGTCTATAACTTGGCCCTGGAAGATATGTACGCTGAGGCCGACTTTGAGCGCACACGGACCTTTCGTGGGTACGCGCCGAGTGTACATTTCCAGCAACACCGCACAGATCCGCATGCAACGCGCAGCGGCGGCCAGTATTTCTTTACGGGCGCCATCAAATAAATAACAGATCTTGGGACGCAAGGGATTAGAGTGACTGCGGAGCTTATACCCTCGACCGGGGATTGGGGGGTATCAATGGGGGAGGATTGAAGGCATGTCGACACACGCTACAGATGGGGCAACGCCTGAGCCCCCGTACCCGAATCCAGCCTATGCCTGGTATGTGGTTGGCATCCTGACGCTGGCTTATATTTTATCGTTTCTCGATCGACAAATTATGGCGCTGATGGTGCAACCCATCAAACGCGACCTCGTCATTTCAGATACAGCCATGAGCTTGTTGCTCGGTCTGGCTTTTGCCATTTTTTATACCATCCTCGGCCTGCCCATTGGCCGTTTAGCGGACCGTGCCAGCCGCCGCGGTATTATTGGCTGGGGGATTGCAATCTGGTGCGTCATGACGGCCATGTGCGGCCTTTCTCAAGGATACTGGACGTTGTTCTTGGCGCGGATCGGCGTTGGGATTGGTGAAGCGACACTAGCCCCGAGCGCCCTGTCGCTGATCAGCGACTACTTCTCCAAAGACAAGCGCGGACAAGCGATCAGTGTTTACAACGCTGGCGTAGGCTTAGGGGCTGCAGTTGCGATGATTCTGGGCGGCCAGGTGATTCAATTTGTGTCCCAAGCACCGCCCGTTGTGCTGCCCATCGTTGGCCAACTTTACGCATGGCAGACTGTATTCTTTGTGGTTGGCCTGCCGGGCCTCGCCGTCGCGTTATTAATGCTCACAGTGAAAGAGCCGCTTCGTCGTGGAAAAATGCAACTTCAAACTGCGCAGGGACAAACCGAAGCAATCCCCGTCAGTGAGGTCGTCAAATTCCTCAAACAACGCTGGAAGATGTTTGCGAGCCACTTCATTGGCATGTCGGTGGTCACTATCTTAGGCTATGCTTATTTTTCATGGCTCCCGACGACATTCATTCGCACATGGGGGTGGAGTATCGGCCAGATTAGTTTTGCCTATGGTATCATCATGCTTTTCACGGTGCCCATCGGCGTGATGTTTGGTGGCTGGCTTGCGGATCGTTTCTACAAGAATGGCCTTAAAGACGGGCACATGCGCTCGAACCTGATCGGCGTCGTCGTCTTCATGGCCGGGCCATATGTTTTGGTGCCCCTAATGCCAACCCCGGAGATTGCTCTTGGCGTTTTAGTCTTCGGCTCCATCGGCGGGGCGTGGGTGACGGCGACGGGCGCTGCGTCATTGATGATGGTGTGCCCCAATCAGATGCGCGGTCAAATCACCGCGTTGTATTATTTCGTTATCAGCCTCTTAGGTTTGACAGTTGGGCCAAGCGCCGTCGCCATCGTGACTGATTTTGTATTCAAAGATGAAGCCATGCTGCGTTACTCGTTGGCCCTAACGTGCGGTGTGGCGTGCGTGGTGGCCATCGCGATCCTTAGCTACAATCTGAAACTCTACCGCTCAGCTGTCATCGAGGCTGAGGTGTGGTTGGGCGGCAGCAATCCAAAAGCTCAATAACACCCTACAGAAGGCACAACGATGGGCCCTCTTAAGCAGACCTCCACACAAGAGCCTCCTTATCCGAATCCAACGTACGCATGGTACGTTGTGGTGCTGTTGCTGTTGTCTTACATCGTCTCGTGGCTTGATCGGCAAATTCTGAGCTTTTTGATCGGCCCGCCGCTCGTGGGTCTCATCACAGACGGTGTCTTTGGGGATGAAGCGGCGCTGAAATATAGCCTGGCTGCCGTGCTCATAATTATGGCCGCGCCAGTGTTCTATCTCCTTATGCGCGGGTTAAAGAACTATCGCACCGAGATGGTGGCTCTCGATCAACAAACAAGAGCTTCGTAAGGGCTCGAGGGTGAGCTATTTTCCGTTGAAATGACTTATAGTCATGATAATTCAATGGGTTAAAGCCTCTAGACGGGCCACAATCGGCCACCTATCTTTATTAACTGGGTGGACACTGAGCCCGCCATTTGAGTATGAGGTCATGAAGTCGCTCGAAGCCAAATTCAAACTCGGCCAAGTCGTCAGACACCGCCTGTTTCCGTTTAGAGGCGTGGTCTTCGATGTGGACCCAGAGTTCAACAACACCGAAGACTGGTGGATGTCGATCCAGGAAGATGTGCGCCCGCGCAAGGAACAGCCATTTTATCACCTGTTGGCTGAGAACGCGAATACACACTACGTGGCCTATGTCTCTCAGCAGAACCTTCTGGTAGATGATTCGGGCGAGCCTATTGGCCACCCCGAGGTGCCCAGCCATTTCGGCGACTTTAAGGGCGACCATTATGAGCTCAATCGCCGCCACGCGAACTAATCCTGCGCGGATCGCGCCGATAAATCTCATTTGGATTCTGCATCGTAACTCCTTAGTTTAGGGATATCTCGTGCAGAGTCGCGCGGGTTCGAAATCATTCATTCAAACAAAAGACAAGGACATCACCATGGCGATCAAAGCTGGCGACAAAATGCCGGAAGGCAAATTCCGCGTTATGACAGCAAGCGGCCCTGCAGAAATTTCCTCGGACGAACTGTTCAAGGGCAAAAAAGTAGTGCTGTTCTCGGTCCCTGGTGCTTTCACGCCCACCTGCTCGAACCAGCACTTGCCGAGCTACCTGAAAAATTACGACCAAGTAAAGGCCAAGGGCTTTGATACCATTGCCTGCATGGCAGTGAACGATGTGTTCGTGATGGATGCCTGGGGCAAGGATCGTGGCGTCGGCGATAAAATCAAGATGCTGGCCGATGGCAACGGTGACTATACCAAGGCGCTTGGATTGGAACTGGATGGCTCGAAGTTCGGCCTGGGCTCGCGCGGAAAGCGTTTCTCGATGATTGTGAACAACGGCATCATTGAGTCCGTCAATATCGACGAAGGAAAATATGAACTGACCGGCGCCGAAGCCACGTGCTCCATCGGCTAGTATTTAACTAAGGGTGTAGGCCCAAGATTAGGCGGTGATCGGTGATGGATTGAGACATCGGCACGGTCATATTGGATTGGTCTGGGCGCTGATCTGCGATCTTAGCCGTATCAGCCCATATAGCGCTTTGGTAAAGGGAACGGAAACACCAACAAGGTTTGCGATCTCGACTACCGCCCCGATCAGTGGTGAGACTTCCAGTGCCCTGCCCCGCTCGAAATCGGCCAGCATCGAGGTTTTTGCAGACACAGCAGGTTTGGTGGGCGCGAGGAAGCGTTGCGCACCCGAAGGGCCCGATGCAATTCCCAGCGCCTCCCCCACAGCGCGGCCTTCATCCACAGCCTTGATCGCCAGGTCACGCACGAGCGGGTCAGACAGCAACAGATCCGTGGTCGCCATGGTCAGAACACTTAAGGGGTTGAAGGTCATGTTGACCAGCAGCTTGCCCCAAATCGCGTCGCGGATTGTGGGGCTCAGATCGGTATTGTAGCCCGCCGCGCGGAAGACATTGGCCACAGTATCAAGCCCGTTTAGCGACCCGCTGGGCCGCCCAAGTTGTAACTGGTTTGAGTGCGCATGGTTCAAGGTGCCATCTATCTCAATGGCAACGTTGCAGTTGATGACGCCCCACATGATTCGGTCTGCAGGTAAGGCCGTCGACAATACCCCGCCTGGATCGATGGACTGCAAGCCCGTGCCAGCATGCTCCCCACCGAAGCCATGGAAGAACCACCACGGCACACCGTTCATCACAAAGACCCAAGCTGTGTCTGGGTGCGATAAGGTTTGCAGATGTTCAGCGACCCACGGCAAGCCCGCGGCCTTCACGGTGACAATCACCAAATCTTGCGGACCTAAATCGCGCGCATCTACAGCGGCTTTGGGTTTGGCCGTGTAGGTTTGCCCACCGTCGAGGAGTTTGATGCCCTTTTGGTTGATCTCCGCAACCTTGGTCGATCGCGCCAGCGCGCTCACGTCGTAGCCCGCACGCTGCATATGAACGGCCATCATGCCGCCGATAGCGCCGGGCCCGACGATGCAAATTCTTTGCATACTCATTTTCTAGAACATCTTGCCTGGGTTCATAATGCCTTGCGGATCAATCGCGCGTTTAATGCGTTGCATCAGCGCGACCCCCTCACCAGCTTCGCGCTTCAAATGCGCGATTTTGCCCAAGCCGATACCGTGCTCGCCCGTGCAAGTGCCGCCCATGGCTTGGGCCCGCTCGACCATGCGGTCATGCAAATGCTCGGCCTCGTGCAATTCATCGGGCTTGGTCGGATCAATGATGAAACAGACATGGAAATTGCCATCGCCCACATGACCCAACAGCGGGGCAGGCATGGACGCTTTGGCGAGATCGGCTTTGGTATCGGCGATGCACTCGGCCAAGCGTGAAATTGGCACACACACGTCAGTCACCAAGCCTTTAGAGCCCGGTCGCAAAGCAAGGCCCGCATAGTATGCTTTATGCCTCGCCTCCCACAGCTTCGAACGATCTTCGGCCAGATCGGCCCATTGGAATCCGTCGCCCCCATGCTCGGTCGCAATCTCGCCAACCGCGCCTGCGCACTCGGACACAGCGGTCGGGCTGCCGTGAAATTCCAAGAACAATGTCGGGCGGACGGGTAATGACAGATTCGAATATTTGTTCACAGCATCGACACTGAGCTCATCGAGCAGTTCAATGCGCGCAATTGGGATGGCCGATTGAATAACAGCGATCACCGTATTCACGGCGTCGTCGACAGAGTTAAACCCAACCGTCGCCGCTGCCGTTGCCTCAGGGATCGCGGCTAAGCGCAGCGTCACCTCGGTGACCACGCCCAAGGTACCCTCGGAACCCACCATCAAGCGCGTCAAGTCATACCCCGCTGCCGACTTGCGCGCGCGTCCACCTGTTTGGATGATCGCGCCGTCGGGCAGCACAACCGTGAGCGCCAAAACAGATTCCTTCATAGTGCCGTAGCGCACGGCATTAGTGCCCGAGGCGCGCGTGGCGACCATGCCGCCGATGGTGCATTCAGCCCCCGGGTCGACGGGGAAGAATAATCCTTGGTCGCGCAGATAAGTGTTGAGTTGGGCACGCATCACGCCTGCCTCGATCGTGCAATCCATATCGGCAGTATTCACGGCCACAATGCGGGTCATGCGCGACAGATCAATACAGACCCCGCCATGAATCGCATTCACTTGGCCTTCGAGTGACGTGCCCGCGCCGAAAGGCACAATAGGTACCTTGTGAGCGGCGCAAAGTTTAACAACGTCCGCCACCTCTTCCGTCGTCGTTGGAAACACGACAGCATGAGGGGGGGCAGTGGGATGCCACGATTCCCCGCGCCCATGTTGATCGAGCACGCCCGCATTCACGGACAGCCGATCGCCCAGCAGCGCACGCAGCTGGGCGAGGATTTTCATGGCCCGAGGAGCAATGTCATCCATGGAACGTTCCCGTTGCAACCATGCGTTTCCAGGTAGCGACAATGAAATCATCGGCCTCTTTTTCTTCGGCGTGAGGTGTTGCCATACCGTTCAAGGGGCAAAGCTGCATCGCATCATAATCCTGTGCGTGCAGCCGTGGTTGCAGTTGGGCGAGGAAGTTCGCCTTGGGCTGAGCGCGATAGGCGCGTAAGGCTGCAATATCGATGAGCGCCGGAACAATCGCCTCGCCTTCGGTGTCAGCCCGGGCGATGACGCGGCCTTGGTAGTCAATCACTTCTGACGGGATACGCTCAGCACCAACCCGGCCATCATCGTCAAGAAAGGGCCCGATGTTGGCCATAGCCAAATACATCACGTTCTCCCAAGCGCGCATGCGTCGCACCATGGGCATGGCGGGCGCTAAGGGCTGATCTGCATCTTCGCTGGCCGAGGCATAACCCGGTATGCGTCCGGCAGCCGTGGGGTTAAAAATCAGCTCTGCGCCGCGCATGGCCAAGGCGCGGGGGATTTCCGGCCAGGCAATGTCAGCAGCCACCGCACAGCCGACTTTGCCCAAGGGTGTGTCGATGACCGGAAACAGCGCCGCACGACCAAACTTGGCAACGTACTGGTCGTAGATATCGCCCGGACGGGTCTTGTGCGTAAGCGCGTAGACTTTGCGGTAAACCAGCCTCAGCTGAGCCTCGGGCGTGGCGCCCTCGGGTGAGATTACAAACCCGCTCATGAAGTAGCGGCCTGGGAAATCCGGGATGCGCTCGTACACCGCGCCTGCAATATGCACGCCGGTCGCCCGCGCCACCTTAGCCATGGCGGCTGTCTCGGGGCCGGGCAGCAACACGCCTGCCCGCTCCCAGTCGGCAATCGAGCGCTGCAGGGCGTAACCTTGGACGCAAAACTCGGGGAACACGGCCAGCTTGGCTTGGTGCTCCCTGGCCGCCCGTTCCACCATGGCGCAGACCCGGTCCAGGTTCTCTTTGATGCATTCGGGGCGGAATGGGGTATCGGCGCCCTTGTAGACAGGGCGCATGGTCATTTGGCAGGCAACAGCGACGTAAGGGGCGATCATGATATGGGTCAAAAAATTAAGTGTTATAGGGCCAGTGGTCTATGTCGCAGTGCAAAACGGCTCACCTCTTCTGCCTGTTAATGTCAAAAAATAAAAGGCGATTATACCGCTTCGGTATGTGGCAGCGCAGCATACCGCCTACTTCTTCACCGCGCACCGAATGTAAAACCAGCCAAGATTGAGGCCATACCGCTCGGCATCGTCGACTGCATAGGTAATCGGCATGGCCATGTTCTTTTTGTCGTGGATTCGGAACAACGGAAACTGGCGATCAGGCGGTGAGGTAAAAGCGCGGGTATGGATGACGAACTTGAGATCGCGGCCATCGGGCCATTTGATGTCGGCCTCGCCGCCTTGGTCGTGCAACGAAATGTCCATCAGCTTCTTGGATTTGGTCATGTCGCCGTCGGGGCTGTCTAACACCTCGCACGCCATCCAGCGCGCTTTAGTTTGCTCGAACCACGCGTAGTTTTAACCAGGCGCCATTTCCCAGGTTACTTTATTGTCGGCATACGAAAACCGCCGGTCGCGCGTCCAATAGTGCTTGGGCCCGACGATCACTTGGTATTGAAACCACTCATTGTCTTCGGCGACGCTGCAGCTTTTCTCTTTCATACCGCACCGAAACTGCCCGCCTTCCCAGTGCAGATGAATACTACAGGGGCGCTGAAGATGCGCACATATTTCTTTTTCAGTTTCTCGACTTTGGCCAGGTCGTTGTAAACGCCGACAAGCGGCTTGGGATCGAGCGGCGTGATGAACTTCACCAAAATGGCTTCTTCTATTTCGTCGATGCTCAACGAATACAGGCGAATGCGCACGATGTCGGTGGGGTTATCGTTCTTCCATTCTTACACGTATAGCATGTTGTCGCCCAACTCGGGCATGTTAAGACGTTTGAACACGGTGTGCGGGCGGTAGATGGGCTTGTCGGTTTGTGCCGAGAGTCCACCGCCCGATTGAGGTACGATTTGCTCGTTATTGTCGTAATCGCCTGGCCACCACTCCATCAGCAGCTTCAATTGCGCTTTGAGGTCGGCTTTGGTGTAAGCAGAGGCTGGCGCTGCTAACGCGCATACACCGAGCAAAGCAAATGGAAATTTCCTCATGGTGTCCTCCGTTTTGACAGATACTCGCACAGGCAAACACATCACCGCCATCGTCCTCGGATTCATTCATCCCAGATTTACGAACTTATTTTTCCTCGCTCCCAGAGCGAAGCGAGCGAAGGAGAAGGATGAGTAGCGTTAGCGAGGCAATCGCCAAGCTTACGCGAAGCTAGGTGAGGGGGCGCTAACTCACAGCCCTCACAAACGCATCGTACATCGTCTCAGATCATATTCAAAACCTCTCACCCTCCCCTCTCCCGCAAGCGCGAGGGGGCACAATGTTCAGGATGCAGGGTTTAACTCATCCGATTTAATCGCGCGTCTTGAACTGCTCGATAAAACCTTCACCCGCGCCGGGTACAAACTCCCAGGCGACTTGGTTGGTGTCGGGCGAACGGGCGCGGTTACGCACCCAATGCTTGCCGGGCCCAATGATCAGGGTGTAATCAACCAAGGCCTTGTCAGGGCGGTCGCAGGAACGCTCTTTCATGGCCCCTTGAAACTCCTCGCCCACTTTGCGGATGAACACATCGCAAAGATCGCGGTCTTTGCGCATGTCAGAGAGCCTCAGGGCTTGGATTTTTGCCAGGTTTGCATAAGCGCCCACCAGAGCTTCGGGCTTGAGCGGATTGACGAGGTGCAGGCGAATAGCGCCCTCATCTAACGTAAACTTGTACAAGCGAATGCGGGTGAACTTTTCCGGGTCGTTGTCGCGGTATTCTTCGAGATAGAGAATGTGTTCGCCGATCTCTGGCATGGTCACAGCCTTGAGAATCGTGCGCACTGGATAGAACGGCTTGTCAGCGCCTTGGCCTTGAAGCTGCGCAGCGTTGTCGTAGTCACCGGGCAACATCTTCATCAGCTGAGCCAATTGTGTTTCTAGCTCGGCTTTCGTTTGTGCCGACGCCGTTGGCCCCCACAGCAAGCAGACAATGGCCAAAGTACTCCATATTATTTTCATCACATCCCCCCCAACACTTCCAAGGCCGCGCGTTCGCCTGATTCCATGGCGCCTTCCATGCCGCGATTGGTCAGCGCGGTGTACTCACCGGCGAAATGAATGCGGCCCAAAGGATTGGCGATTTCGCCCGGCATGCGGCTAGGCTGGCTCGGCAAATTGTAGAGCGTATAGACGCGCCATCCGACGCGCTCGCGCCCCTCCAGCACCAAAACTTTGAGGCCCTGCCCTTCCAGTAGTGTCGCGGCACACAGCCCCGCGAGCCCCGCGCCGACCACGATCACATCAGGTTCGCTGGCCGCGCGAGCTTTGCGCGTGGTAAACGTAGCCGCACTCACGGCGGCGACTCTCAACGTTGTGCGGCGCGTTATTGCACTCATGGCAATGCCTACTTCGGCAGAGGTTTGTAGCCAATGATCGAGAGCATCAATCCGTCCAGGTCATAGAAAATCATCTCGGTATACACGCCCGCCTTCATATAAGTGTCGTCAGTGGGTTTGGTGTAGGGCGTGGGCGGCGTGAGAAATTTGTAACCCTGCTTTATCAAATCAGCGTAAATCTCATCGCCATGATCCGTCGAGAAAACGAATGAGCCCTGCCCCCAATGGATTTGGCCTTGAGTCGGATGTTGCGCCACGGGCAGCGTGGGTTCCATCACATGGAACAGGCCGATCAACCCCGCATCGATGGACGTATCGGCCGACAGATAAACAATACGCATGGTGCAGGTCGGCAAATTCACCAGCTTGCCGATGAATGGTCCTGAGATTTTTTTGTCCTCGATGATCTTCATGCCCAGGATGTCGCGATAGAGCGCCAAGGACTTGTCGATATCGCGGCAGAAAATTGAAACGCGTTTGACGGGCGAAACGCGGGAACCAGACGTCATTGTGTGTTCTCCCTGAACGCCGAAAGCTTAGCAGCTTGCGCCCCGAGTGGAATAGAAAAACCGAGCGTTGCGCCCTCTCCCGCTCTTTTGCGAGAGAGGGTGAAGAAAAAACCCTCCGTTTGGGGAGGGGCTTGAATTCTTATTTAAAGAGTTTTGCGAAATTGCGGCGTTTGCGCTTTTTCCAGTGGCCGCGATGGTACGCGTCTGAGGCAATCAGCGGAATCACGCTCGAGGCTTCGGCGAACACCATTTGTTCGCAAGCGGCGTCGACTTTACCCCAGGAGTTGGCTTCCTTCAGCGTCGAGGACGAGCACGCCCCGTCGCGCACGTCTGCTACCGTGATTTGCACGGCGTATTTGTGCATCTCGACGTTTTTGTGGCCCAGCACTTCGGCGCAGACAACCGTATCTTGCACAAAATTCTTCGGCACACCGCCGCCGATCATCATCAGGCCAGTGGTGCCAGCCTTGAGCTTGATGTCGGTGAGTTCGCGAAAGTCGGCAATGGCGTCCAGCACCATGTGCTTCTTCGGGTTTTTAACTTGGTGATTGACCAAACCGAATCCAGCCGAGGAGTCCACAAAGGCCGGGCAGAAAATCGGCACGCTGTGGTCGTAGGCGTTTTCCACCAGCGAGCCCTTTTTCTTGGCATTCTTTTTCAGCCAACGGCCCATCTCATGGATGAACTCGCGCGAGGAATAGGCGCGCGGCTCCAGACTGTCGGCGATTTTGCCAATGGTATGGTCGCAGTACTGCAACTCTTCTTCGTCGATGTAGGTGTCATAGATGCGGTCAATGTAGAGCGAGCGCAGTTCCTTATCGTCGATGAACTGGCTGCCTTGAAAATGCTTGAAGCCCAGCGCTTCAAAGAAATCCATATCAACGATGGATGCGCCGGTCGACACAACCGCATCAATCATGCCGTACTTGATCATGTCCGAGTACACCTGCATGCAACCGCCAGCCGAGGTGGAGCCGGCCAAGGTCAGCACGATGGAGCATTTGGGGTCAGCCAACATTTGGTTGAAGATCTCGGCCGCACGCGCGGTATCGCGCGAGGTGAACGACATCTTGCCCATGGCGGTAATAATAGGCCTTGCGTCGAACTTGGTAAAGTCGATGTGCTCCACAGGCGTGGAGAGCAAGGCCGCTTTTTTGTTTGTCTTTTTGTTGCGAGCAGCCATTTCAGAAAGTCCCTTGTGATTGTGAGTAGCTATTTAGCCGACAGCGGTGGCGAACGGCCATCCCCTGAAGCATGAAGGTTCTGCGACGTCTGCTCTGAGGGACCGCGTCCGATGGATTGAGGTGCCGCAACACGACCCATGGGAGACGCCTGCTGCACTGCAGGATCAGCTTCGGCCAGCGGTAGGGATGGCTTCTTGCGCACCCGCTCGAAGGCAAAGGGGGCCGCTTCCGGCCACACCGTCGCCACGAACTCCGAGTGAAACCCGTTAAACCGCGTCTGCATGGTGGAGCCATAAGCCCCCAACATCCCGATTTCGATCCAGTCGCCTTCCTGTGTGTCTTCGGGCAACACGAAGGGGCCCTTCATTTTGTCCAGGTTGTCGCAGGTGGGGCCATAGAACATGAACGGCACCGTCTTCTCTGAGGGCGGGCGCGCATTGGCGAATTTGTGGGTGTTGCCCTTGCCGCCTTTTTGCGGGCGGACCAACCGAACGGGAAAGCGCCAGCCCAAGGCACCAGCGTCGAACAGGCTGCCGTAGGTGCCGTCGTTGATGTACAAACGCCGACCTTTGCGCAAGTTTACGCGCACCAGCATCGACGCCGCAGCCGCCACCATCGCGCGACCGGGTTCGCACCACAATTCTGCACCTTGATCAACAAACGGTTGCGCCGCTTGTTTGATGGCGTCCATAAAGCTTTCAAGCGGAGGCGGGGTCATATTCGGATAAATGGCCGGGAAGCCGCCACCAACATCCAAAACGTCGACCTTGACCTTGGCCTTGGTTGCCACGTCCAGCGCACGACCAATCGCCGCTGTATAGGCGGCAGGGTCCATGCATTGTGAACCCACATGGAAGCAGATGCCGACCTTGACTGCCACTTTGCGAGCATGGCGCAGAAGATCGACCGCAGTCGAGGGAGCGGCACCGAATTTACCTGACAAATCATAGGCGGCCGAGTTGCCGGCCACAGCCAAGCGGATGAACAAACGCAAATCCCGTGCGGATTTGGTCTCTTCCATCAGTTTCATGATCTCGGCAGCCGAATCGAGCGAGAAGTCGCGGATGCCCATGCGGTAGGCGCGGCGAATTGATTCGCGCGACTTGACCGGGTGCATGAAATGCAGTTTGGCGTCTTTGAACAAGCTTTTGACTTGGCGCGCTTCTTCCAAGGAGGCAACGTCAAAATGCCTGATCCCGGTCGCATACATATGCCGCAGCATGTCCTGGCCGGGATTGCACTTCACGGCATATAGAACTTTACCTGGGAATAGCTCGATGAATTTGCGGGCCTGGGAGCGTACGGCTTCGGGAAAAATGCACTGCACAGGCGTCTCAGGCTTGAGACGCTTGGCGACTTCGTCGATCGACCGGAATAAATAGTCCGGAGTTGTGATGCCGTTGGGTTCTGTGCTGCTGGGCAGCGCTCGGTATGGTTCCATCTCTTCCTTGTTCCGCCTCTACGCCCCGATCTTCTTTCTATGTCGGGGGATCTTGTTGCTAGGCGCCCACTTCTTGTTATGCGCTTCTTTTTTTAAGGTGAGCTTAACGACAGCCGTTGGTGGAGGCTTTCTTCAAACGTGAAGAACATCAGACCGGCCTAAGACAACCAATTCGCGGTCATCCCATGCCAGGGAGCGAACATCGACGCTCCCTGCCGTAAAGCGGTGAGAGCGCCGCAAGCGATACTTCAATCTCGGGAAGGGCGTGGCACGGCCTCCTTTGATCAATCAGACGAAATATAACAAAGTCCAACCAACGAAAGGACGCTTACGTCGTTGCTTAACGGCAATCAGCTTTAGGCACGTGCGCGTACGTCTTGAATTTGCATTTACGCCCATTGCGGGAGAAATCAAGCAAAAATAACTCCCGTGCCGATTTTTTTTGACACCGTTGCCTCCAAGCGACAATGTTGCGCCAACGCCGGTACGCTGGTCCTACCTAGGGAGAGAACACATGCTCGACTCATTTCCGCTGACTGCCATCGTCACATCGCTCGCACTTTTGGTCTACGTTTGGGTGACGTTGAAGGTCGGCGGCGCACGCGCCAAGTTCGGCGTGACCGCCCCCAGTGTCGACGGGCCGCCTGATTTTCTAAGGGTTTTCCGCGTTCAGCAGAACACACTCGAGCAGTTAGCGTTGTTCGTTCCCGCACTTTGGATGTTCGCCTCTTTCTACGGCGACATGTGGGCGGCGATCATCGGAATCTTCTGGCCCATCGGTCGCATCGTCTACGCCGTCAGCTATTACGCCGCCGCCGAGAAGCGCGGCGCGGGATTTGGCCTAACGTTCCTGCCATCGGTGATTTTGCTCCTGGGCGGGATCGCAGGCGCGGTGATGAAGCTTATCTAAGCCCGATTCGCGAATCGAATTGTGACAACGGGCGCTGATGGTCATCAGCGCCCGTTTCGATTCGCGCGACACATCAACTCAGATTACTTTCTGATCAGTTTGCGCACATCTGCTAGCAAAGCCTCGCTGAGGTTGCCCTGGACGCGCCCCACCTCGATGCCAGCCTTGTCGGTCACCACAATCAGCGGCGCAGACTTGTCGGTGACGTCCAGTGCTGGGAAGTACGTCTTCTCCTCCACGTACATCACCACCACCCGGTCCCGCAGCGCCTTGTCTTCATAAATGCCGCGCATTCCGCCCGAAATAAAGCTGCGCACAATGGCCCCAGGATTGGGGATCAGTGGCATGTTGTAGACTTGCACGGCTGTTCCATCGCGGTCCGGGGCCAGGGCTGCGTCCCAGGCATCCGTGGGGGCCTGCATATCGCGGCCAAAACTGAACAGCAGAACATTACGCTCGGCCGTAAAATCTTTCGGCACGACGATCTTGGCTTTGTTCAGCGTCTCGGCCTTGACCTCAGGGATAGCCGAGCCAGGGGAAGCGTGGCTTGGATACGCGAGGGCCATCACCAGCCCAACCACAAGGCCAGTGCTGCGTATTGGCTTACGCCAGGAAGACATCATCATGAGAAGGTCCCTATTCAGCGGCTATGGCTTCGGCAGCGGGCACATCTTGCAACGGCACGGGCTTATGCACCCAACCCTTGGGATCAGATTTGCGGGCTGGTGAGGGGATCACCATAATTTGGTGATCAGCAGCCTGTTGGTACGCGATGCTGTCGATGGCCCCGCGCGTGCGCGCCCACTCATACACTTTGCGCCTATATGTCAGTTCCATGCCATCGGCCTCGATCAAGAATTCCTCGGTGGTGGACTTGGGCGTGAACTTCGGCTTCACGAAACGCACGATGTTGTGGTCTTCCTCGATGGCTTGAAACAGCCCCTTGAGGCGCTCGTGGTCCTGGTCGGGTTCCATCAGAAAGTTGCGCGCCTGGAAGCCGTAGCTTTTGGTGTTGTGCTCATCGATGGGCGTGCGGGCCGAGAACAGCACCTGGGAAATCTCAGCGGTCATCTCCTGGTACAGCATCTCGGTGATGCCAACCATCGAGAATTCAAGCGTCACCCGCGTGGTTTTGCGATCTGTCGGCAGGATCTTCTGCATGGCCGCCGACTTTTGCGAATTTGGAGGAGCTGCGCGCACGCGGGTCACGGTTGCGCCGTAATCGGTATCGGTGATCGGCACGATGCTGGCTTTGGGGTTAATGCGGCTGCCAAAGGCCTTGTGCACGAATGAGGGGTGCGACGTATCGACCGAGTTCTCGCCCAGCCGCATCCAGTTCACGTCGGTGTAAATGTAGTCATAGGTGAGGATGCGCCATTCGGGCGCGTTGAGATAAGGCTCGTACCAATCGGGAATGACAGGGCGCGTGGCCTCGTCCTCGTCGCCGAGGAACACCCACATCATGCCCATCTTTTCCTGCACGGGGTACGAATCGAGCCGAGCGCGCTTGGGGATCGTGATCTCATCGCCCATGGCTGGAATTTTGGTGCAAGCGCCGCCACCGTTAAATTCCCAGCCGTGATAGGGACACGCAATGCAATCGCCCTTTACTTCGCCACGATGCAGCGCGCCGCCGCGATGACAGCACACATCACTCATGCAATTGATCTTGCCGGTGCTGTCGCGGAACAGTACGAAATCCAAACCCAGCATGCGGGATTTGAAAGGGGTCTCACCAATCTCGTGTGTGCGGGCTGCGACATACCAGTTATTGATCAGCATCTTTCACTCCCAAACCGCGAAGGATTAAGTTGGTTATTATACGCCTACTCCTGCCTGTAAGATCAGTAATCCAGGTCAAAATTATCATATCTCCATAACCTTTTGTGAGGTACCACGGCACGGCGCAATTTCTTGCAATTATTTTGTGCAAGCTGACACTGGATGGCGTTTTCGGGGGCGTCATCATGGCGCATAGAACGATTTTGTCGGAGCCTTGGCCCTCCTCACGTCAAGTGTTTGGGCCGCGCCCTTGCCACCAACCATCCCCGACGGCGGCGCCCAGCGCGCCGAGATGAAGCCATGGCTGACCCATCAACCCAAAATCATGAAATGGCGCTTTGCCGACATTGCCGAGGGGCAGGTTCACTATTGGCAAGGTAGTGCGATGTCACCCACACGCCCCAATCTGGCCCCTGCCAATAGACAAACAAGATCACGTGGAGAAAAACCAACACATCATGCGTCATCGTTGCGCGTTCTCCCTGCGCCACACTCTGAATTGACTTGCGGCAACTCACAATCTCAAACTGTGTTCACGCCCCGACTGAAGTGTCGGCAACCATAGCCCTCATGCCGCCAAATGATTAGATTTGATGGGTTGGTCGCTTGCCACAATCAATGAGGTCACACGATGGCGTTGCAATCTTGGAAAATCGGCGATGCGACGGTCACAAAAATCGTCGACATGATCGAACCATTTAGCGCGTCGCGGGCTTATCCGGATGCTGACTTAAGCGAGTTCGACAAACATCGCGATTGGCTGACGCCCTACTTTTACGACCCCGCACAAAAAGCGATCATCCTAAGCTTCCATTCGTATTTGGTGCGCAGCGGAAAACACACGATTCTGATCGATACCTGCATTGGTGACCATAAAAGTCGCTCGCCGATGTTACCGACGTGGCATTTGCGCGAAGGCCCATGGTTGAACAACCTGGCGCAAGCAGGCGTGCAGCCCGAGCAAGTGAATTATGTGATGTGTACGCACCTTCACGCCGACCATGTGGGTTGGAACACCAAGCTTGAGAACGGCCGTTGGGTGCCAACTTTCCCCAATGCGCGATACGTTTTGCACCGCAAAGAACTGGAGAGCGTGCAAGCGCGTCTAGGCCAGGACGGGTACAATTCACCCTCGTATGTGGATAGCGTTTTGCCGGTGATCGAATCTCGTCAGGCCGATTTGGTCGACACCGACCACGAGTTCCTGAAAGGCGTGCACGTTTGCCAAACACCAGGGCATTCGCCTGGTCATTACTGCGTCGAGATCAAGTCGCAGAAAGCCCACGCAGTCATGTCAGGTGATCTGATTCATAATGCTGTGCAGATCGCGCGACCCGATTGGATCACGGTGTTTTGTGGCGATAAGCAAGCAGCCGTCGCGCAACGGACAAAGTTCATTGATCAGCACACCGATCAAGACATCACTTTATTTGCGGGCCACTTCGGCGGGCCAACGGCGGGGCGCATCGCGTCGAGAAAAGGTGGTGGGCGCTTCTTCAAGGTCAACCCTTAGCGGGCAATCAAACCCCCAGCGAGCACCCCTAGCCCCACAGCAATCAGGCAAAGAATAACAGAGCCGCCGACATTCAGCGCAGCGGCCCCCCAAGCTCCAGCCTGAATCAAGTTCAGCGTTTGCAAACTGAACGAAGAGAAGGTCGTAAATCCGCCGCACAACCCGACCGCAAGAAATAACTTCAGATCGTCATTTAGCGTTGTCGTTGACGCCACCACGCCAATCACAAACGAGCCGAGGACGTTGACCATCAGCGTGCCCCACGGAAACGCTGGACCAAAAACCGAAACCGACCACACACCCATGGCATGGCGGGCCACGCTGCCCACAGCCCCACCGATGGCAACCCACAGATAGCTCATGGCATTCCCCTCAAACAAACAGGGCACCCCGTGAAGGGTGCCCTGCAGCCTAGCATAACTCTAGAAAAGACTAGACGCCGCCGCGCGGTGGGGCGGGTTTTTGCGTGCGTGAGTACCACTCAATTGAACTGAGTGAGGGCTCTTCAAATTTATCGGGCGACCTCAAGTATTTCGGGAAGTTCTTCTCGGTGTACTTCACGATATCTTCGGGGATAGAATCCAAATTGCCCGTGCCGCCCATGAAGCATTGATAGATGCAATTGCCTTCCGCTTGGCCCATCAGCAGCCACGGCAGCCACGGCGTCGAGCGCGACCACGTACCTGAATACGGAATGTGCGTCAGGTCTTCGTTTTGCACATCATCAAGGCTGAGGACGTGATTGAAAAACTCAGACACTTGCACCATGGGGCCAGAGCTTTCGCGCTGCCAGACTTTCGGGTCCAGTGCGTTTTTGTAGTACAGGTGAATGTGACGCTCCATAATCACGCGATCAGGCTGTTGGATGCGCCATTTTAAAAGGAACGGCTTAGGCTCGACCTTCTGCGTGTTCAAGCCGCCGTAGCTCGGCGGTGGTGATATGGTTTCTTTGATCGTCATGTTGAAAGGATCGTTATTGATCGGAACAATCTTCACTTTCTCGCCCGTATAGGGGTTGACCATCTCTTCAATGATCGCGCCCGTGGCGAGGTCATAGTAATAGCCCACTTCACGCAGCAAGCGGCGATAACCACCGTCGGGTAGTTTCTCCATGCGGTAGGAACTCATGCCCTTCATGCCGCAGATGTTCTTGATCGGGCCGCCGGGCGCGGTGCCCATCACCAAACCATCGTACCAACCATGTGTCGTTGTTTTGCAATCGATGTCGCCTGCAATGCGCGCATAGGCGGTCACATTGTCTTTCGGCAGGCTGAGGTCGAGGTACGGGCCTTTCAGGCTGGCCCCTTTAATCGTTTTGCGCTTGCTCACATCGAAGCTCGCTTGCGCTGGGCCAATGGCCCCAGCAGAGGCAGCAGCAAACGCCGCCATTCCCAAACCAGAGCCCAGAAGCGTGCGCCGGTCAGTCGTTGGATCGTAAGGCATAAATAACTCCTACCAAAAATTATAGCTTACCTTAGCCGGTCGCGTTCCAAAGATAAATACCAAGTCCGCAAGTGGTTCGAACTATCTCGCCATTGATGGGGACAAAACGTGGGCCCTGTGCGGCATCGGCAAGGGAAATGGGAATGGGAATATCGGTTACATTCCCGCCACGCCACACAATCAGTTTCTCCGATTGACCTTTGGCAAGCAAATCAATCGCGTGGACGCCAAACGTCGAGGCTAACAGCCGATCAAACATCGCCGGATTGCCGCCACGTTGATCTTGGCGGGCTATCAAGCGCCCTCAACGTTGGGCCGCTTACTGCTTGATGGCGAAAAGATCATTCGGATTCACTGCGAAGAAATTGCTGTCGCCGCGCGCATTCGTATGCTCGACGAATATTCGGGCCATGCCGATCAACCGCGCTTGCTAAAGTGGTTTCAAAGCACACAACCGATGCAACACGATGTTTTTTTGGTCCATGGCGAAGATCACTCACGCACAGCCCTTGCTGAATTGATCAAAGGCTTAGGCATTGCCAAGAAGAACCTGCGCCTGCCAGTGATTGGCGAAACCGCGCGATTATCGAAAACAGCTGGCGCGAAAACCACGCACGTTCGCGCAACCGTGCAGCCGAAGGCTCTGGAGTGCGATTGGCATAACAGCTACGCCTCGACCGTTATCGCTTTGAAACAGAAACTCGCGACGATGAAGAACGATTTCGAACGCCAACACCTTTTGCAAACAATTGAACGCACTGTGCTTAAACCCTCGCAGCCGCGTAGACGGAAACGCTAAGCTTTCGGGTAAAGCGTATCCCAATTCTTTTTTTCTTCAGCAGTAAACTCGTCGATGATGGTGCGGTAGATGCACTCAAGCACATCAGGGTTCATGGCGTGCTTCTCGGCCACTAAGCGTACTGAACGAACAATATCCTCGACCCGCGACGGCACGACCACCGCCTCTTTAGACGGTTTAAATTTGGCAGCCTGCTTGACGAAAAAAAGCCGCTGACACAACAGCGGGGCAATAATTTCATCAAGACGATCTATGTTTTGGCGAACGTCGGCCAGGCTTGCGCACTCGGCACGCCAGCCTTCACCATCACTGCCTGAAGAGTTCCCCTCGCCGCTCATCTGCCAAACCTTAATAGCTATACTCGGCGTAAGCCTTGGTGACGTCGCCCTTCCAGGAGCCATGGTAAGAGGCGAGCATCCGCTCGGCTGGAGTTATCCCCGATGAGGCGATTTCCTGCAAGGGGACGAGAAATCCGGTTTCGTCCATCCCGGCGGCGTCGAGCCGCGCACGGCGACGTAGGCCTGCCCGCGAGAGTTCGAGAAGCTGCAACGCAATCTCTTGCAACGAGCGCCCATGAATTTTGGCTTTCAGGGCTAAGGTAAGCACGTCGTCGCGCAGCTTCGCGCGGTCTTCCGCCGTCCAATCCTTGACGATGTCAGCCGTGGCATCAAGCGCCACGGAATCGTACAATAAACCCACCCAAAATGCCGGCAGCGCACAGAGGCTGTCCCAGGGTCCAGAGTCCGCACCACGCAGTTCGATGTAACTTTTCACGCGTACATCAGGGAAGGCCGTCGACATATGGTCTTCCCAGTCGGCCACGGTCGGCAACTGACCCGGATAGGCAGGCAGCTTTCCTTTGAGGAAATCGCGAAACGATTGGCCCGACGCATCGATGAAGCCATCGCGATACACGAAGTACATCGGTACATCCAGAATATAATCGACGTAACGTTCAAAGCCCATGCCGTCTTCAAATGCAAAAGGGATCAGCCCGGTGCGCGCCTTATCGGTGTCACGCCAGATGTTGCCACGGAAACTCAAAAAGCCGTTGGGCTTGCTCTCGGTAAAGGGTGAGTTCGCCCACAGTGCCGTGGCCAAGGGCTGAAGCGCCAAGGACACGCGCAGCTTTTTCACCATATCGGCTTCGGAGCTGTAATCGAGGTTGATCTGCACCGTGCAGGTGCGCGTCATCATGTCGATGCCCATCGAGCCAACCTTGGGCATGTACTCACGCATAATCTTGTAGCGACCTTTAGGCATCCAATGGATGTCATCGCGCCGCCAGTTCGGCGTAAAGCCTAAGCCCAACATGCCGATGCCCAACTCGTCGCCGACGGTTTTAACGTGCTTGAGGTGATCGGTGACCTCGGTACACGTTTGATGAACGTTATCGAGTGGGGCACCTGAAAGCTCCACTTGGCCGCCGGGTTCGAGGGACACGCTGCCTTTGTCTTTTTGACTGAGCGCGATGATGTTCTCGCCCTCATACACGCCCTGCCAACCAAATCGCCTGAGACCATTCAAGAGCGCTTGAATGCCGTTCGGGCCGCCGTAAGGCAACGGCGAAAAATCGGATGAGCGATAGGAAAATTTCTCGTGCTCAGTGCCCAAACGCCACTGATCCTTCGGCTTCGAGCCCCCCGAAAGAACTGCAATGAGCTGGTCTTTCGAGGTAACCAGTTCGGACTTATTGGATTGGAAAGACGTCATACGTTTTACGCAACCTGTTGGATGGGCCGAGCATAGTTCGTTTAGTTAGGGTGTCTCGGTCGAATTCGCCATTGGTCTAGCTGAGTTCAGCGCCAATCTCCAACCAGAGATTGCCAGGTGACCAATGCCGCAAGAGCTGCCGTTTCGGCACGCAAGATGCGGGGGCCCAGGCCAATGCGGGTAACAAAGGGGAGTTGCGCGAGGCGGTCAAGTTCCGATTGCGCGAAACCGCCTTCGGGCCCCACTAAAAACCCGCATGGCTGGGATGCAACTTTGCTGAGTGCCGCTGCAATGGGTTGCCCGCCGCCCGTTTCATCGAGCACAAACAACCGCCGATCATGCGGCCACTGAGTCATCACATCAGCGAGAGCCCGCGGCTCGCGAACGTCTGGCAAGGTGAGGCGGTCGCATTGCTCAGCCGCTTCCATCACTGTGGCGCGCAGTCGATCCAGATTAATTCGCTCGGCATTCGTGTGCTGTGTGAAGACGGGCCACAAAACGCTGGCCCCAAGCTCTGTGGCTTTTTCAGCGACCAGATCAATGCGGACGCGCTTCAGTGGCGCAAAGGCTAACCACACGTCTGGCTCGACCGGCTGAGGCCGCGATTGCGCGGTGAGCCTGAGTTGACAGCTCTTTTTTGTCACGACTTCGAGTTGCGCCGACCACTCGCCATGCCGACCGTTGAATATACGCAGAGCGTCGCCCGCCCTCAAACGCATCACATGAATGGCGTAGTGCGCTTGCGCCTCAGACAGGGCAAAGCTGAGCCCCAAATCAAGGTCGTGTTCAGTAAAAAGACGAATGGAGCGGCGGTCGGACATGGCTATGAGTAGACTGCAAATTCGTAATATGTCTGTGATTGAGCGACGGACACTTCAGCCGTAGTTTAGCGACCCATGAGCCAAGCCCAAACCGTAAAGACTGACATTCGCGCGGATAGTTGGATCGAGCAGGCCTTGCCCGCTCGCGCGCGGCCCTATGCGCGTTTGATGAGGCTCGACCGACCCATTGGCACCTGGCTGTTATTGTGGCCCGGTTGGTGGGCCCTAGTTCTCTCGGGGGCAGGGGTGTTCGCGTGGCATTTCTTCATCCTTTTTGCCATCGGTGCCGTCGTAATGCGCGGCGCCGGATGCACCTACAACGACATCATCGACCGCGAGATCGACGCAAAAGTGGCGCGCACGGCATCGCGCCCCTTGCCCAGCGGGCAGGTGAGCTTACGGCAGGCGTATGTTTTTTTGGCCACGCAATTGGCCATCGGACTAGCGATCTTGTTGCAATTTAACTTCTTCGCCATCGTGGTTGGGGCAGCCTCGATGGTTTTAGTGTTCACGTATCCATTCATGAAGCGCATCACCTACTGGCCGCAAGCGTGGCTGGGGCTGACGTTTAACTGGGGCGCATTGCTGGGCTGGGCCTGCGCCAAGGGCGAGATCGGCTGGCTAGCAGTTTTGCTTTATCTCGGCGGCCTGCTGTGGACGCTCGGCTATGACACGATTTATGCCCACCAAGACCGCGAAGATGACGCACTGGTCGGTGTAAAATCATCGGCCTTAGCATTGGGTGGACGCTCGAAGCCCTTCATCGCAATCTGTTACGCAGCGGCCATCATGCTGTTCGCCTTGGCCATCCCCCTTGCGCAATGGTCATTGCTCGTTCTGGCAAGCGTCGGCGTTGCAGCGGCACATGCGACGTGGCAAGTCGTCACGCTTGATATCAACAACCCCCAAAATTGCCTAAGTCGATTCCGGTCGAATCGTGACCTGGGGGCCCTGATCATGCTGGCATTAGTCTTCGCGCAGATATCATGACAGCAACGATCACTCTCGAGCCCTTCGGCAGCGACGATATTGATCGGTTGATTGGATGGATACCCGATGCGGCGACGCTTCTGCAATAGGCAGGCCCGGCATTGAAATGGCCCCTGACCCTCAATCAACTTTAACGCGACGTCGCCACCCTCAAACCCAACGGCGCACACATGATGTACCGCGCCGTGGACTCCATCGGCGCCGTTGTCGGCCACATTGAGATCAAGAATATCGACCGGGTGCATTTAAACGCCATGCTGGGGCGCATCACCATCGCGCCGCAATAGCTCGGCCAAGGGCTTGCGCTGCCCATGGTCAAAGCTGCGCTTCAAATATGCTTCTCAAATCTGGCGCTCCACCGCGTTGCCTTACGCGTGTTCAGCCACAACAAGGGTGCCATCGCCTGCTACAAACGCGCCGGGTTCATGATTGAGGGAAACGAACGCCACACCAAGCGCGCACGCGATGGCACCTGGTGGGACGCCGTCACCATGGCTATCCTCGACGAGGATTGGCGCAAAGCGCTCTCATAACACTCAGCGCAACTACTAGGTGGCCTGCACCTGGGGTTGTGGCGAAGCCGGTGGCGGGGCGGGCGGTGTTTTTTGCTGTCGAGATACTGCTCGATATTGACGACATCCACCTGCTCGGGCCTTAAGAACTGCTCGGCGTAATCTTTATAAGCGCCCGACGTCAGGAACAGTTCGAACAGATCAGCATCAACGTGCTTGTCCTTCTTCATGAAGTACAAAATCTTCATACTATCGGAAAGCGTTTTGGCTTTCTTGTAAGGGCGGTCAGCCGCCGTCAGCGCTTCGAAAATGTCGGCAATCGCCATAATGCAGGCTGGTAATGACATTTGGTCACCGCGCAGTTTGTTAGGATAGCCCGTTTCGTCCATCTTTTCATGGTGGTCGCCCGCGTATTCTGGCACGCGACGCATATGTTTGGGGAATGGCAATTCTGTTTTAAAATCAGAGTTTTAAAGAACTATTTTCTCTGAGCTAGCTACCATATTTTAAGTCTAAGGCTCGTCATTCACAAGAGAGCGCGATGACCCGATTCTTCTAATGGCTGATTTCTTTTCCCTTCCGACGCGATGAGCGATTCTTGACGTCCCTACACTTCGGTCCTTAAGTATTGGAAAAATCGCGCTGATTCCCACTTATCCCCAGTCCTGACCCAGGCCCATGCCCTACCGTTCCTTGCGCGACTTCATAACAAAGCTCGAGCGAGAGCATCGCCTGGTGCGGGTTAAAACTGCCGTTTCTAGCCATCTTGAGATGACGGAGATCCAGTCTCGAGTCTTGGCTGAGGGCGGCCCGGCGATCCTGTTTGAGAATGTTATGGGTGCAAATGGCCTGCCGTCGGGCATACCCGTGCTGGTCAATCTGTTTGGTACGGTCGAGCGCGTAGCCTGGGGCATGGACCGCGAGCCCAGCCAATTGCGTGAGGTCGGCGAGACGCTGGCCTTCTTGAAGCAACCAGAGCCGCCTGGTGGATGGCGCGAAGCATTGGAATTACTGCCCCTGTTGAAAACCGTAATGGCGATGAAGCCCAAAACCGTTTCGAACGCCCCCTGCCAGGAGGTTGTGCGGACCGGAGCAGACATCGACTTGAGCCGGTTACCGATACAAGGGTGCTGGCCCGGTGAGCCCGCGCCACTGATCACCTGGCCGTTGGTGGTCACGCAAGGACCCGGAACCGACAAGCGCGACGGCTTTAACCTGGGCATCTACCGGATGCAGGTCACAGGCAAAGACACCACCATCATGCGGTGGCTGAAACATCGCGGTGGAGCGGGGCACTTCGACCGTTGGAAAGAAACGAAGCGTGAGCCCCTGCCTGCTGCAGCAGTGATCGGTGCCGACCCTGGCACCATTCTCGCCGCCGTCACGCCAGTGCCTGATACATTATCTGAATATCAGTTCGCAGGACTCTTGCGCGGCGCGAAGGTTGAATTGGTCGACTGCAAAACAGTTCCGCTCAAAGTTCCTGCAGAAGCTGAGATTGTTCTCGAAGGCCACGTCATGCTCGACGAGTACGCCGAAGAAGGTCCCTACGGGGATCACACCGGATATTATAATTCAGTCGAAAAATTCCCGGTGTTTCGTATTTCTGCCATCACCATGCGCAAGAACCCGATTTATTTATCGACCTACACCGGCCGCCCACCCGACGAACCCAGCATCCTGGGCGAAGCGCTCAACGAAGTTTTTATTCCACTGCTGCAACAGCAATTCCCTGAGATCGTCGACTTCTGGTTACCGCCCGAAGGATGCAGCTACCGCATCGCCGTGGTTAGCATCAAGAAAGCGTACCCCGGCCACGCTAAGCGCATCATGATGGGGGTGTGGAGTTTCTTGCGCCAGTTCGTGTATACGAAGTTTGTGATCGTCGTTGATGCCGGAATTAATACCCGCGATTGGAAAGATGTGATGTGGGCGGTCTCGACCCAAATGGACCCCGCGCGCGACATCACTGTCATCGAGAACACGCCCATCGATTACTTAGATTTCGCCAGCCCGACACCGGGCTTGGGTGGTAAGATTGGTTTGGACGCTACAACTAAACTCTACCCCGAAACGACGCGCGAATGGGGCCGTGAAATTCGTATGAGCGAAGATATCATCAAGCTGGTCAACGACAAGTGGGCCGGTTACGGATTGCCAGGCAGTGGCAAGAAAATTTGGAAATAGAAAGTAACGTTTCAATGTCGTCTGACAATCTCCTCAACGTCCTCACCAATCTCATCGCACAAGCCAAGAAGGCTGGCGCCGATCAGGCCGATGCGATTGTGGCCGACGGCACCTCGGTGTCGGTCACCTCGCGGCTGGGCAAGCTTGAGCACCTGGAGCGCTCGGAAGGTGGCGATATTGGGCTGCGCGTCATCATTGGCAAAAAGCAGGCGATCGTCGCCTCTGCTGATCGGTCCACGAAAGCACTGAAGGAGTTGGTAGCGCGCGCGGTCAGTATGGCGCGCATTGTGCCTGAAGACCCTTTCATTGGGCTGGCCGCGCCTGAGCAATTGGCCAAGCATATGCCAACGCTCGATATTTGCGACCCCACGGAAGTCTCGGCTGAAACCTTAATTGCCCGCGCTAAGACCTGCGAGCAAGCCGCCCTGGCTGTCAAGGGCGTGACGAACTCTGAGGGCGCCTCGGCCAGTTGGGGCCGCAGCCACGTGGCCATTGCCAACTCTGCCGGATTTGAGCGCACGTATGAATCATCGGGTTCATCCATCAGCGCCTCCGTCATCGCGGGCACCGCTAAAACCGGGATGGAAACCGACTATGATTATTCAAGCGCTGTGTATGTGGCAGATCTGCGCGCAGCCGATGACATCGGGCGATCGGCGGGCGAGCGCGCTGTGCGCAAACTGGGCGCACGGAAAGTTAAAAGCCAAAAAGTGCCACTGATTTTCGATCCGCGTGTCGCACGCGGCCTCGTGAGCCACCTGCTTGGCGCCATCAACGGGTCCGCAATCGCGCGCGGAACTTCTTTTTTGAAAGATGCTATGGGCACCGAAGTCTTTGGCCCGTGGGTGACGATCATCGAAGACCCCCACCGTCATCGCGGCTTTCGCTCCAAGCCCTGCGATGCCGAAGGCTTACCCAACCGGCGTCGTCAACTGGTCGACAACGGCATCTTAAGGACCTGGCTGTTGGATCTGCGGACCTCGCGGCAACTGAAGCTGGAGCCCACAGGCCATGCGGCACGGGGCTCGTCCTCACCTCCCTCGCCAAGTGCCACCAACGTTTACATGGCCGCGGGCATGCACACACCCCATGCCTTGATGGCCGACATCAAGGAAGGTCTTTATATCACCGACCTCATTGGCCAGGGTGCGAACACCATCACCGGCGATTACAGCCGTGGAGCGATTGGCTTCTGGATCAAAAATGGTGAGATCACCTACCCCGTGAACGAGGTCACTGTGGCGGGGAACCTCAAGTCGATGTTCAAGCACATGACGCCTGCCTCTGACTTGGAATTCCTTTACGCCGTCGATGCGCCAACGGTGCGCATCGACGGCATGAGCTTGGCTGGAAAATAGAAACTCATCAGATTTAACCACTACATTGCAGATATATTGCAGCGGGGTGAAGCTTCCGCGAAACTAAGGGGGGAGAGTCTAGCCGAGCGACTCGACTTCACATATGTATCCGCGCGCTAGGTCCAGAGATGGAGTTCACGTTTGCGCGCCGTTGGCAACAGTTTGAAGTTTCGCGCCATATTCATCTCCGATATTCATTTAGGTACGCGTGGCTGCAAGGCCGACTTCCTTCTCGACTTTCTCAAGCACACAGAATCAGACAAGCTTTATCTGGTCGGTGACATTATCGACGGATGGCGCCTGAAAAAAGGTCGGTACTGGCTGCAGTCCCACAACGACGTGTTGCAAAAAATCCTGCGCAAAGCGCGCAAGGGTACCGACGTCATTTACGTGCCCGGCAATCACGATGAGTTCGCGCGTGATTACATCGGGCTTGAGTTCGGCAGCATCAAAGTTCGTCGCGACGTTTTGCACAAAGGTATTCAAGGCAAGCGCTTCCTCGTCATGCATGGCGACGAATGCGACGGCGTGATGATTTATGCGAAATGGCTCGCGGTATTAGGCGATGGGGCCTACTCCGCTGCGCTCGCTCTGAACAACTGGCTCAATTCAGCGCGGCGCATTCTGGGGCTACCCTACTGGTCGCTGTCAAAATACCTGAAGCATAAAGTCAAGAACGCCGTTCAGTTCATGTCTAATTATGAAAAGGAAATGGCACGCTTCGCCAAAGACCGCGGGGTTGATGGCGTCATCTGTGGTCATATCCATCATGCCGAGATCAAAGAGATCGACGGCATTACGTATTGCAACGACGGCGATTGGGTCGAAAGTTGCACTGCCTTGGTTGAACATTACGACGGGCGATTTGAAATCGTCGCTTGGGCTGATATGCGGGGCCTGGTGCCTGGCGAAAATGCCCCCTTGGCTCTGCCTGCCCCATTGGCTGATCGTGCCAAAACCCCTGTCAACGCCCGTTCACCGCTGGAGGCGTTTCACAAAGGAAAAGAATGCGAATACTCGTCGTCACCGATGCCTGGTACCCCCAAGTCAACGGCGTTGTCAGAACCTTAACGACCCTCAAGGCCGAACTTGAGATAGCCGGACATGACGTGATTTACATCACGCCCGATCAGTTCCGTACTATCACGTGCCCGACATACCCTGAGATTCGACTAGCCGTCTTTCCTGGCAAGCAGATGGCGCAGCTGATTGAAAGCTATCGGCCTTGTGCGATCCATATTGCAACAGAAGGCACGCTCGGACTCTCAGCCCGTCATTACTGTGTCAAGCGTGGCGTGCCCTTCACGACCGCCTTTCATACGCGTTTTCCAGAGTACCTGCAGGCGCGCTTCTTGATTCCAAAGCAATGGACCTACAAGGCGATGCACTGGTTTCACAGCCAAGCCAGCAACGTGATGGTTGCAACACAAAGCATCGAAAATGAGCTGACCGCACATGGGTTCAAAAACATCCAACGCTGGAGCCGCGGCGTTGACACCGAGCTTTTCAAACCACGCAGCAAAGATTTTTTGGATCTTCCACGCCCGATCATGCTTTACGTCGGTCGCGTCGCGATCGAAAAGAATATAGAAGCCTTCTTAAAGGTTCGCACAGCAGGCACGAAAGTCATCATTGGTGACGGGCCTCAACTCGATGCGCTGAAAAGGAAGCACCCAGATGCCGCTTTTTTGGGAGCGAAACAAGGCGAGGAATTGGCACAATATTTTGCTGCAGCCGATGTCTTTGTGTTCCCCAGTTTAACGGACACATTTGGCCTCGTGCTCCTTGAGGCCTTGGCGAGCGGCATTCCCGTTGCAGCTTATCCCGTTCCGGGTCCACTCGATGTCATTGGCCAAGAACCCGTTGGATGCCTCCATCACAGTCTTGACGCGGCCATCGAGATCGCTTTGAAAGCCGACCCCGCGATGTGCAGGGCTCATGCAATGACGTTTTCATGGGCTGCGTCCACGGCACAGTTCCTTGCGAACATCAGCGTTTTTGACGTCGCAACACTTGAGGCGAATCGTTCATCCCAGTCAAAGCCTCAAAGCAAACCACAGCCGCGGTTGCAGCCCAGCGCGTTGAACTAAGTCGGCGGTTTGGCGGCTGCATCAGGCGGAGCAGGCATCGAAGTTGGCGGCGCTTCGGGCGCGGTTGCTGCAGGGGGCTCCGTCGGCGCCACTGGCGCGCTCACGGCAGGAGCAGACGCAGGCGGTGCCGGTGGCTGCGCGCCAGCAAAGATGTAAATCACCAAGAGCAGCACAACGGCCCCAGCGATCATCGCCCAGAGCAAGTTCTTATTGTCGGGTTGCGGGTCGGCCATCGGCGTTCTCCTATGATCCACAAAATTCGTAATCAACCGCTTCACAGACGGCGAAATCACATTATCTTGGAACTATGACAGAATTCAGGCAGTAGCTACAAAGCCCTGAAATCTCATATAAAATCGCCGCCGAACGGCATGGGTGGAGCGGATTTGTCATTCGCCCCACGAGAGCAACGGAACTGAGATGCGAATGTTAGAATCGGACCGCTAGATGAGCCTGCGCAATCGCATCAAGCACGTCAGCCGCCACCCGAAGGTTCGCGCTGGACTAGGCAAACTGACCTCCAGCTATATCCGCTGGGTCAAAGCAACTTCGCGCTGGAGCACCATCAACGCCGCGGGCGCAGAACCGGCTTGGCGCGGAGAAGCCCCGATCATCGTCGCGTTCTGGCACAATCGTTTAGCGTTAATGCCCTATTGCTGGCAATCAAGCGAACCCTTTCACATGCTGATTTCGGGGCACCCTGACGGCCAATTGATTGCGCGCGCGGTCGGTGCCTTCGGGATTAAAACCATCGCAGGCTCCTCGACGCGCGGTGGTGGCGGCGCGGTGCGCGAACTCGTACGCAAACTCAAAGCCGGTGAAAGCATAGGCATTACGCCCGATGGCCCGCGTGGGCCTGTCCACGTTGCTCAGGACGGCGTGATTGCCTTGGCGCGTCTTTCTGGAGCTGCCATTCTGCCCGCCGCAGTGTCAGTCAGTAACCGCATCAAAGCCAAAACTTGGGATCGGCTGATCGTAGGCCTGCCTTTTAGTCGTGGTGCAATGGTTTGGGGAAACCCCATCGTAGTGCCGCGTGACTGTGATGAGGCCACAGCACGCGCCTTGCAGCAACGCTTGCAGGACGAACTTAACCGCGTGAGTGCTGCTGCCGACGAGGCCGCCGATGCGCGCGCCTGAGTTCTGGACAACCGATCAGGGCTTGTCGCGGATACTAGAGCCCTTTGGCCGCATTTATGGTGCCGTCACCACCGCGCGCGCGTCACGCGAGAATGCTCCACGCGCGCCCGTGCCCGTGATTTCGATTGGCGGCGTCACTGTTGGTGGTGCTGGCAAAACACCCATCACCATCTCACTGGCCAAGCGCCTTCTCGAACGAGGCATACGACCAGCTGTGGTCTTGCGCGGATATGGCGGATCGTTGCGAGGTCCCGTGCGGGTCGACCCCAGCATCCACACCTCACGCGAGGTCGGCGATGAAGCGCTGTTACATGCCGCCATCTGCCCAACCTGGGTGGCGCGCAAACGCATCGATGGTGCCCGCGCTTCCGCCGCAGACGGAGCTAGCGTCGTGTTGCTTGATGATGGTCACCAGCATCCGGGCATCCACAAAGATTTTCGAATCGTCGTGCTCGACGGCGCGTGCCCCTTTGGCAATGGATTCATTTTTCCAGCAGGGCCTTTGCGCGAAAACCCCGCCGATGCGCTCACGCGGGCCGATGCTGTCATCTTTATGGGACAGGACCTCCACGGCGTATCGGGGCGACTGCCCGCCTCCCTGAAACAGTTTCGCGCTGACCTCACTCCGGACCGGCGGGCGCTATCGTTGCAAGGCCGCGCTGTCGTGGCATTTGCTGGCATTGGCAATCCGCAGAAATTCTTTGACATGCTTCAGGCCATCGGCGCGCGGGTGATGGCCAAACATCCGTTCGAAGATCATGAGCCGTTCGGGCCGTCTGACATTCAACCCATCTTGGACGAAGCCTTCGCCATCAACGCGATTCCCGTGACGACCGCCAAAGACGCTGTGCGTTTGTCAGACGATCAGCGCCAACAAGTGGACGTCGTGGATGTTGATGTGCTCTGGGACAACGACTCTGACATTGATCGGCTGCTCGATGCTACGCTTGGGCACCGGCGCTAGTTTTTTTTCGCTGGCATCACAGCCAAAATCGTTTCCGGGTCTAGCCGCGTGTTGAACCACATCACGCCAAAATGTAAATGCGGGCCGTTGGCGCGCCCGCTTTGACCAATCGCCCCAATGACGTCGCCTTGCTTGACGTGCGCACCATCCTTCACCCGAATCTCACTCATGTGGATGTAGACCGTGTCGAGCCCAAAGCCGTGCTCGATAACCACAGTTTGACCTGTCAGAATCATGTCAGCTTTAGCCAGCGACACAATCCCGTCAGCCGATGCGCTGACCGGCGTACCCACGGGTCCGGCGATGTCCAAACCCACATGGGGTCTGCGCGGCACGCCGTTGAGAATGCGCTGACTGCCAAACACGCCTGAAATGCGGCCCTCGGCTGGGCGAATAAATCCAGACTCATAAAACGGGATAGGTTCGGTACGCTCACGAGCGGCGACCATTAATTGATTATCTTGCGCGATGTGGGCTTCGGTCGCGGGATCTGGCGTCACCAATTTTTGAGGCAGCCCATCGACGCGTTCGATTTGCCAGTGGCGCGGTATAATTTCGAGTGACTTTTTCTGTGTTTTGCCATCGGGCAGAATGACAACAACTTCTGACACGGCAGGGGCATCTCGATCAAAGCCAATGACAAAAGTGCCCGCGTCGGTTGTCGCAATGGCACGGTCATTAAATCGCACACTTGCTCCGGCTGGAACGCGACCGACAGCTAAGCCGCCCTGCTCAAGACGGCCAGAGATGTCGATATCATCTGCCAGAACTGGAGTGGCCAGACCGAAGAGCAACACAAGTGTAGCGCGGCGCATCAGAAGAGACTGCCCTGATTGCCGCCTGCCGGTGTTTTTCGCTTATGGGGAGTGGCTGAGTCCGACCCCATCGCACCAATCTGGGCGGCAACTTGCCCATCAGCGAACCTCACATCCACTTTGCTGCCAGCCAGTGCGTTTTTTACGCTGGTGATCGGTCCGTCGGGGCCCAGCACCATGGCGTACCCGCGCTCAAGCACGCGCTGCGGAGAGACCGATTCGATCCGCGCTGCAAGTGCGGCCAATTCATTACTCGCATCAGAAAATGCACGAGCGGACGCGCGCGAAAGACGACTATGGAATTGTTTGAGATCCAGCACATGGCGTTCAATGTCACGCCGAAGGCGTGTCAAATTAAGACCCGCAGATAAAACATTTAAGTCTTGGCCCTTGGCTTGAAGCAAGGCGCGCGGTCCAAGCTTCAGCCGTTCCACAAGACCGTCAAGCGCTTGTTCTTTCTCAGCCACAACGGCATCAAGTCGCGGGATACCGCGTACTAAACCATCGAGCCGTATTTTCAGATCGCTCAATGTGCGGCCGATCGATTGCAATAAACGCATAGCGCGTTGTTGGAGGTCAGCAACCAGATCGATACGCACCGGCACCGCCAACTCTGCTGCGGCCGTTGGTGTCGGCGCACGACGATCAGCCGCGTAATCAATTAAGGTCCAGTCCGTCTCATGACCAACAGCTGCAATGAGCGGGATGGCCGAGGCCGCCGCCGCTCGAACCACAACCTCTTCATTGAAGGCCCACAGGTCTTCCAAACTGCCACCCCCGCGCGCCACAATCAGAACATCGGGGCGTGGAATAGCACCACCAACTTTCAACGCATTAAACCCTTGAATGGCTGCGGCAACCTCTTCAGCCGCCCCCTCGCCCTGCACACGCACCGGCCAGACGATAATGCGACGCGGAAACCGATCACTGACGCGATGGATAATATCGCGGATGACTGCGCCTGTTGGCGATGTCACAACACCGATCACGCCGGGCAAATAGGGGATGGGTTTCTTACGGTCCTCGTTAAAAAGACCTTCGGCTGCGAGCATCTTGCGCCGATCCTCTAGTAACTTGAGCAGCGCACCTACCCCCGCCAGCTCAACCGAATCGATCACAATTTGGTAGCTGGATTTGCCGGGATATGTCGTGATGCGACCGGTCGCAATCACGTCCATGCCTTCTTCAAGTTTGATCTTGAGCTTGGCCATACTGCCGCGCCAAATCACACCATCGAGCACTGCGGTTTCGTCCTTGAGGCGCAGATAACAATGCCCAGACGTCGCGACCTTGGGCTGTGAAACTTCGCCACGCACACGCACATACCCAAACGCATCCTCGACGGTGCGTTTCAGCGACGCCGACAGTTCGCTAACGGTGAACGCGGGCAGATTATGAACTGGCTCTGGGGGCGATTCGCTCATGGCGCAGTTATGCCACGCCGTGCGTTATAGCGCGAGAAACTCTTGAATGATTTGGGCTGCCTCATGGGGTCGGTCGCGAAAGCTGAATGCCCCGGCCCCCGCAATGACTTTGCGCTGAGCCGATGGCATTAGCTCCATGAGTTTATCTTGGCCAACCACAAAGACATCTCGCTCGCCTTGCAGGATTAACGCCGGGCAACTCAGTGCGCGCATGGCGGGCCTTTTATCCCAAGCCAGCACGACATTGTGCGCATCGTAAGGTCGCAGACGCATCAACTGATTGACGAGATAGGGCTCAAGCACAGAATCCAGCGGCATGCCCTCGCCAACTAATGCCGCATATGTGCCCCACATCGTCGAGAGGAATTGGCCATCCTCGGTCACCGGCAAGTGGCGAGCGGCCCGACTCTCGAGCAGCGCTTGAACGTTTTCGGCAGACCGCCAGCTCATTCCGGAAAGAATTGCTTTGCTCACGTTGTGTGGAAAGCCCGCGGCCATTTCAAGCGCAAAGACCGAGCCACTGTGGTGGCCCAGAACAGCAACGCGACCGAGTTTCAATTTTTCCACGGCCTCCATCAGCGTTTGGGCATAATCGGGAACATCATACTCCCGCGGTGGATCAAAGGACTGGCCGTGCCCCGGCAAGTCGAATGCAATCAGCGTGTGATGTGGTGCGAGTGTGGGGATCAGAGCGTGATATTCACTCGAATCCTGCGATGCTTGATGCAAGCACACCAAGACGGGCCCGCCGCCCGACCTCCAAAAATGGAGTTGGCCATCTTTGGTCTCAACATAGCCTTTGCGCGGGGCGTTCAACGTAGCCATCAGTTCAATCGAATCTGATCAAACAGGATAAAATTATTCACAACCTTTAAGCCCGACACGTTCGCCCGCGCGCCGGCAAATCGAACCGCTTGGTACATAAAAATCGCTGCCCAGTCATTGCGATAAGCCGCCATGATCTCTTGACGTAACCTCAAGCTCTTGCCTGCATCAAACTCGCGGTGCGCAGCCGTGATCATCGGTGTGGTGGCCGGATTGCAATACCAAGAACGGTGCCAAAGACAGGAGTGGGTGTCCAGCGCGCGCAACACGTCGGCTGTTGGCTCATGATTATAAAACAGCCCGAAGGCTTGGCCGGTCCAGCCACCCTCGACCACGTTGCGAATAAGCTGGTTGGTCGAAATCAGCCGCACGGACATCTTCACGCCAACAGCCTGAAGATACTGCGCAACAGTTTGATGCAACGCGGCGTCCGCAGGGCTTGAACCCACCGTCGCCTCCATCACAAAACTAAAACCCTCAGCGTAGCCTGCCTCGGCCAAGAGACGTTTTGCCCTGACGGGGTCATACGCAATCTCAGGCAGATCAGGATTGAACCCATAGGTTTCTGATGGTGCTGGTTGCGTGGCCGGAACCGTGTGACCGTCGAGGAGTGCCGCGATAATGGATTTGCGGTCGATCGCCAGGTTCAATGCTTCGCGAACCCGAATGTCTTTAAACGGGGCAATGCCAAACGGGTTATCCTTCGAGCCAACGAATTGGTAGGAGTATACGGCGGAATCGAGCCAAAAAAACTCGCGCCCGCCTTCAGATTTTAGCGAGCTGGTTTCTTCGGGGCCCAAATTCAGCGCGATGTCCATGCTGCCAGAGATCAACGCAAGTTTACGTGTGGAGGCTTCGGGGTTGGCAATAAATTCCAGCCGCGCGATGGATGGTTTGCGCCAGGACGTCTCATTCGCCCGAAGGATAATTTTCGTGTCCTCAATGCGCTCAACCACATAAGGCCCGGTGGCAACCGGAGCCTTGGCAAAGCCCTCGAGGCCCTTGGCTTTCAATTGTGTCGGCGAGATCATATGAAACTGCGGTAAAAAACGTGGCAGCAGTGGCGTGGGAACCTTCGTCTTGATTTCGACGGTGAAGGTATCAATGGCGCGGGCAGACTCTAAGAACGACATCATCCGTGCAACGATTTCACGAATGGCCGCCGGGCCTGTCAACAATTCTGTCACCACGACAACCGCTTCGGCGTTAAAGGGTGTGCCATCTGAGAACACCACGTCGCGACGAAGATTGAAGCGCCAAGTGAGCGGGTCGATATTTTCCCATGACGTTGCCAACCAAGGCTGAACCTGACCCTGCTCGTCAATGAACGTGAGTCCATCGAAGATCGCGCTCCAAACATACGTATAGGGCAGTCCCGTATTGGCATAAGGATTAAACTGACTGGGGGGTAGCGCCGTAATACCAACCCTCAGCGTGCTCTGCGCCCAGGCCGAAAACGGGCACCAGAGTGCTACGGCGAAAAGGATAGAGCGAAAGAACTTGGTCATGCGTCCTATGTCGCACACTCAAACGCCAGAACCAAGACAGCCTCGCCAAATCATTTGGCTATGCTAAAACTACCGCAACGACAGATATTCGGGGATCAAGATGCGCGTTTTAGTGGTCGGCGGCGGCGGACGTGAACATGCCCTGTGTTGGGCTATCGCAGCTTCTCCGCTGTGCGACAAACTCTATTGCGCGCCCGGTAACCCAGGCATTGCCGAATCGGCCGAGTGCGTTGCGATCTCGGCTGACGATCTGGCAGGTATCGTGAACTTCGCCGTCAGCAACAAAATTGATTTCGTGGTGGTCGGCCCTGAAGGCCCCCTCGTTGCGGGACTCGTAGACAGGCTCGCGGCTGCAGGCATTAAAGCATTCGGGCCCAGCGCTTCTGCCGCACGGATTGAGGGGTCCAAGGGGTTCATGAAGGACCTGCTGACCAAGAACAATATTCCAACCGCGTGGTATGGCCGCTTTACCGACGTCAAAGCTGCCAAAACATATGTGCGTCAAAAAGGTGCGCCAATAGTCGTCAAAGCCGATGGCCTGGCGGCGGGAAAGGGCGTGGTTTTATGTAAAACTGTTTTAGAGGCTGAAGCCGCCATCGACAGCATGATGACAGCCAAAGCGTTTGGGTCGGCTGGTCAAGAGATCGTCGTAGAGGAGTTTCTGGAGGGCGAAGAAGTCAGTTACTTCGCTCTGGTCGATGGAACTTCTGTGCTCGCGTTCGGAACCGCGCAGGATCACAAAGCCGTTGGCGATGGCGACACCGGCCCCAATACCGGTGGCATGGGAGCATATTCGCCAGCCCCAATCGTCGATACGGCGCTCGACGAGCGAATTATGGGCGAGATTATCCATCCGACGGTGCGCAGCATGACGGCCGCCCGCGCACCTTTCAAAGGTGTTTTGTTTGCTGGCCTGATGGTTTGCAAAGATGGCCCCAAGGTGATCGAGTTTAATGCAAGGTTTGGCGACCCTGAATGTCAGGCGCTGATGTTGCGTTTGAAATCAGATCTTTTGCCCGCCCTGATCGCGACAGCGGACGAGCAGTTGGCGAACTTTAATGTACGTTGGAAAGATGAGACCTCCATTGTCGTTGTTATGGCAGCAAAGGGCTATCCAGGGGCCTATCAAAAAGGCACGGTGATCGGCGGCCTTGATGCGGCGGCAAAAATTGACGGCGCCAAAGTGTTTCATGCTGGCACGAAAGCCGAGGTCAAAAACGGTGAAACAGTCATCACTGCTTATGGCGGGCGCGTGCTGGGCGTTGCTGCCACCGCAAAGACCGTGCACGCTGCCCAGAGCATCGCTTATCAAGCCGTCGACAAAATTATCTGGCCCGAGGGCTTCTGCCGCCGTGATATCGGTTGGCGCGCCGTGGCCCGAGAGAAAAGCAACGGTTGACGCGCCCCACCGAAGTCGTGTTGGATCCCATCCCAGGGGAAGCGGCTCAGCCGCACGTAAAACACGATGCCATTAGATAAATATTTTTCGACTGATTACGCCAGCGCGCGTGCCAAATTCTTGGCAGTGGCCGCTGAAGCAGGCCTTGCTGTGATCAGTCACCCCCATTCCCTCAATGGCCCCAAGGAGGAAGCTTTAGCACTCGACCTTGTCACGCTGTGTCCAGATGCCAGCGCGCCTTGTCGTACTGAACGGGTTTTTGTGGCGCTCTCGGCCACGCATGGCGTTGAAGGATTTGTTGGGGCCGCGGCCCAAGTCGCCTGGCTTAAGAAAGGGTACTGGAAAAAAGTGCCCGCTGGGGTTTCGGTACTCCTCTTGCACGCCGTCAATCCGCATGGATTTGCATGGCTGCGACGCGTCACTGAAGAGAACGTAGACCTCAATCGTAATTTTGCCGACTTCAGCAAGCCATTGCCGCGTAAGCCCGCTTATGAAGAGTTGGCCGACGCCATTTGCCCAAAAACATGGACAACCGAGAGTCGAGCAAGCGCAGATGCGCAACTGGCGGCCTATGCAGAGCGCCATGGCCCAAAAGCGCTGAACCGCGCCATCATGGGTGGCCAATACACACGCCCTGACGGTGTTTTTTTTGGCGGAACAAAACCAAGCTGGTCGCGCGAAACGTTGATGAAAATTTTGCACTCGTACTGCACTGCCGCGAAACACGTGGCCATCTTGGATTTTCATACCGGACTTGGCCCTTTTGCGAGCGGCGTCAGTTATTGCGTGGGCGACGAGGGAACATCTTCGGTCACAAAAGCACACGAGGTCTGGGGCGATGAGGCGCACGTTATGGCCGCAGCCCCCGGCAGCAGTGTTCACGATGGCTATAATTTAACCGGGATCGCCCGGCTGATGTCGCAGATTAACGTGTACGGAAATACATTAGAGTTTGGCACATACCCAACCGAAGATATGATTCGCGCCGTGCGAGCCGACAACTGGCTTCACTTATATGGCGATCCCAATTCACCCGAGGGCCAGGCGATTAAAGCCGAGATCAAACGAATGTTTTATCCTGAAGAGTCGGAAGATTGGAAAGCGCGAGTGTTAGCTCAATCATTAGCCGTTTGGGACCGCGGCATCACCGGACTTGCAAACCTTTAAAAGGTGAATTGCTACTGGCACTGGCTGGTCATGGTCTTGGATTTGTTTTCGAGCTGTTCCTGCGGGGTCGTTGTAGCCTAAGTCTTCTTGGCTTTGGTGGCAGCAACTTTCATTTCCATTTCCAGGTTACCCTGATCCACGATTATAACTTCGGAATAGTATCCTTTTGCAGTCGCTGCGATTGCGACCTCTAAAAGATTCTTCGCCAAGAGGTCTCGGCGCTTCCCTATTAAGTCTAGCGTTGTGAGGCCCGCGCACAGGCGCCATAATCGGCTTAAGCTGGACGTAGGCGCCACCATAACCAATTCCAGCCTTCTCTTGGGCATGAGACGGCGTGGCCAGCGCCGCCAAACAGAAAATGAATGCAACGCGTAAGGGGGACGTGGGGGATTGAATACTCATCGCTCTGATTTAAGAGCGCACCTTCTCATTTGCCAGGGCCGTTATCAGCTCTCGGCACGCAAGCCCGCAAAAAACTGTTTGAGAAGCATTTCAGCTTTTTCAGCCTGAACACCGCCGACAACCTCGGGCCGATGATGACAGGTGGGCTGGCGATACATGCGAGGGCCATGCTCGACGCCTCCCCCTTTAGGATCGTAGGCAGCGAAAACCAATCGTTTGATCCGTGCATGGGAAATTGCCGTGGCGCACATGGAGCAGGGCTCCAAGGTCACGACGAGTTCGCACCCCTCAAGGCGCGGGCGGCCAAGCTTTGCAGCCGCAGCCCGAAGCGCAAGAATCTCGGCGTGTGCTGTCGGATCGCCTGCCTCAACCTCATTACCCGCAACCGCGAGAACCTGACCATCAGGCCCTAGCACGACAGCGCCCACGGGGACTTCACCCCGTTTCGATGCAGCCTCAGCCGCTTCAAAAGCAATATCCATTGGTTCTGGCATCGCCAGACCATCCCATGGGTCAAGTCGTTAATAAAGGGCAAGAAAATAGTAACTATTGGCTCCCAGAGTCTAAGCTGTGATCAACAGCCGTGGACCCTGGTCCGTGTCCGGATATAGCAATGGCCTACGATGTCGTACAAATTGCGGGCAACAATATCGCCCGCTCGACGCTCAAGGGCATTCAAGTTGCCAGCGCGCAGTCGGGCGTCAGCTTTCAGTATCTCCTCGCAAAAGCCTCACAAGAAAGCGGCTTTAAGGCGGACGCTGAAGCCGCGACATCCTCAGCGACAGGCTTATATCAGTTTACACGCGGCACATGGCTTGATATTTTTAAACGTAACGGCGATGAGCTCGGTTTTAGCGACCTCTCAAAAAGTATTGTTAGCGGATCAGCTGGTCGCTTGAGTGTTTTTGATAAAGCCGTTGAGCAGAAAATCCTGCGCTTGCGCGAAGATCCAGAAGCTTCTGCCAAGTTTGCGGCCGTCTACGCGCGTGATAATGCATCGACCTTGGGCCAAAACCTCAATCGCGATCTCGATGCAACCGATTTATACTTGGCCCACTTCCTGGGCGCGTCGGGAGCGAGTCAGATACTTTCAGCGGATGATACGGCCCCCAATATCTATGCCTCACATGTGGTGCCAGACGCGGCCAAGGCCAACCGCAGCATCTTTTTTTCCGAGACGGGCCCGCCTCGTACGGTGTGACAAGTCATTGACTTGATTCGTGACCGCTTCGAATCTCAGATGGATCGCTTTGCCGATGTTGCCGCGGCCATGGCAGGGCAAGATGACGTGCAGGCCATGAGCGCTGGCCTCGACGATTTGGCACAACCAACGCCCATGGCAGCAGCCCCCCATAACACGCTGGATTTCGGGGCCGCCGTCAAAACAGGCAACAGTGAACAGATGACAGTGTCCTGGTTTATCATGCAGGAACTCTCACGCATGATTGCCACACAACCCATGTCGATGGTCGGCGATGAAGAGGACTCTGAGTCGACCACCAGCCTGTCGGTGGGTGGTTTCCAAGGCGAGGGCATGTCGCAGGTTTTGGTCGATAGCATGGCGCGGAATAACCTGCCGCCCTCGCAAAGCTCGGCCATCACCTTAGGTCAAGCGACCCGCGCATATAACGGCACAAGTCGTCGCTAATCACTTCAACTTGACAGGCAGCGCGGCGAAGCGCAACTCATGGCCGTGAGGTTTACATGCGTCTCCCCATCATTGGCATTACGGCCGATAGCGAAAAACCTGGCGGCTATTCCAAGTTCCCTTGGTATGCGTTGCGCCAAAATTATTGCTCGGCTGTGCGCGAGGCCGGCGGTGTGCCCGTCGTGCTGCCCCACGAAACGAGTTTGATCGCAACCTACAGCAGCATGATCGACGGCCTCTTGGTTTCGGGTGGGGCTTTTGACGTGGACCCGGCTTTGTTCGGAGCTGCCGAGCGGCACGATACCGTTATTCTCAAGGAAGGCCGCACCGACTTTGAACTTGGCATCACACAAGCGATGCTAAAGGCCGACAAGCCGGTATTGGGGATTTGCGGCGGCGAGCAATTGCTGGCCGTTGCCCTGGGCGGCACCCTGGTTCAGCACATCCCCGCCGAGATCAAAGCGCCGCTGGCACATGAACAACCAAACCCGCGTGACGAGCCGGGGCATGACGTCAACATTATTGCCGGTACACTTCTGCACAAGATCAGTGGTGAGATTCGCACGGCAGTGAATAGCGCGCACCATCAAGCGGTAAAGGATGTGCCCGGGCACGTTAAAGTAAATGCTCTCGCCCCTGATGGCGTTATTGAGGGAATCGAGGATCCGTCGCGCAAATTTTGCATCGGTGTGCAATGGCATCCCGAGTTTCACATTAGCCCGGTCGACATCAAGTTGTTCTGTGCCTTTATTTCCGCGTGTCAGCCATGACTAAGCCCGTTGAAAAAGAATTTGCCGGCGAGCGCATTGCAAAGGTTCTGGCCCGCGCCGGCCTCTGCTCACGCCGTGACGCAGAGCGCTGGATCGCCGACGGACGCGTGAGCGTGAATGGAGAGAAACTGACCAGCGCGGCTCGTAACGTGCAAGACACCGATCACGTTTTCGTAGATGGAAAGCCACTTCCGCAAAAAGATAAAGTCCGCCTGTGGCGTTATCACAAGCCGCCTGGTCTGGTAACGACACATAAGGATGAAAAAGGACGCCAAACTGTTTTCGATACGCTGAAGTCAGAATTGCCGCGCGTGGTCAGCGTTGGACGGCTTGATCTCAATTCCGAAGGTTTATTGCTTCTCACCAACGATGGCGGCCTCGCCCGCGAGTTAGAACATCCCTCTCGCGGCTGGGTGCGCAGATACCGTGTGCGGGTTCACGGCCGCGTCAGCCCCGAGACATTGACGGGCCTAAGCAATGGCGTGACGATTGAAGGCATGCGTTACGGCCCGATTGTCGCCACCCTTGAGCGCGAACAGGGGGCTGCCAATGCATGGCTGGTCATGTCACTCACTGAGGGGAAGAATCGCGAGGTTCGCAAAGTGCTGGCGCATTTGGGGCTCGACGTGACTCGACTGATCCGCGTGTCCTATGGACCATATCACCTGGGCAGTCTCGAGCGCGGCGAGGTCGAGGAAATCTCCGGGAAGGTCATCGGTGAACAGTTAGGCCGCAAGCCCGACAAAAGGCCGACCAAGAAAAAAAATGCCTAAGCGCGTAGCTGTCGACAAACCAAAGCCGAAAGGACGGGGCTGGTTGCGCATTATCGGTGGCGTATGGCGTGGCCGAAAATTCGCGGTTCCCGAAGCCGAAGGGCTGCGCCCCACCAACGAGCGCGCCAGAGAAGCTATTTTCAATCGGTTGATGCACGCCGAGGGCACTTTTGGCCTGCGCCTCAAGGGCGCTAAAGTGGCAGACCTCTTTGCCGGCACCGGCGCGCTTGGATTAGAAGCGCTCTCACGCGGGGCAAAGTCGGTTTTATTTGTCGAACGCGACGCCGACGCATGCCGTGCTCTGACCCAAACTATCAAGGCATTAATGATCGAGGACCGCACTGAACTCAGACACGGGGATGCATCGGCACCCGCACCGCAGCACACGCCCTTTGATTTGATTTTGATGGATCCGCCCTACAATCAAAGTCTGATTGTAGCGACGCTCATTGCATTAAGCGCTCGAGGCTGGACGAAGCCCGGCACATTGATTATCGCAGAAACTGAAGCACGAACGCCACTTGATCTGCCCCCGGGCCACACCCTGATTGATCAGCGTCGCTATGGGCGAGCTGACATCGCGTTCATTATATTTAAAAATTAGCGTTGAATCAGCGACGCGTCTGAGTCGGAATCGGGAAACCGCTCATTCTCATCAGACGGCAGCGGGCGATTATCCACTTCAGCCTCCCCACCTTCTTTCTTCTGCTCAGGTTCGTGATTGTGGACATAAACTTTGGCGTCGACCACGTGTTCGATATCTCGTGCAGGGTCTTCTTCGGGCGCGGACGCAATCATCCACGACCATTCTTCGTTGTGAATATGCGTGGGTGTGTCGGGCAACTTGAAGGCTTTCAACAAATCGGTTCATTTGACGATTTTGTCTCCGACCATGACGTATCGCTAAATGTCTGTAATAATCAGCCCCACGCCTGTAGCTTCGTGAACAATGGCCTTGACGTGCTGCTCCATGATTTGGAATGCTATTTTGTCGGTATCCAAATCTGAAAATCCGCGCGTTTTTTCGAAATGCCCGATAAACGTCCCGGCTAATTGCGTCAGAAATTACACGAGACGATGAGATCAGCATCTTTCAAATGTGGAATACGCAGCGGTGGAGCGGGTTGGTGAGGCCCGGGGCGGCTTGCGTTCCTTGATCGCAAGAAAGACACCCGTGACGTTGCCGGTGAGAAGTTTAACGTTGAGGTGCTTTTTGGCTTCGGCCACGACTTACGGCATATGAAAAATATCGACCAGATAAATGTGATCGAACCGTGAGGCCAATGCCGAGAGCGGGACTTCTAACAACAAGCCAGACCCAATTACAACGCAGGTCCCCTGCCGCTCGCATAGATCAGCGGCTTTGATGATCATATGACGGCAGTTGCGAAGATGGGGCTCCCAAGCTTCAGCGCAGCGCTTAGCCCGAAACTCAACCGCGATCAGACGCTGGAGGTATCCGAACTTACGCACCCGTTCCGGGGCGAAGGTCGTCCAGTAACGCCACAATTCGCCGAGCATGGGTTAAGCAATGAAAACAATAACTTCAGTAATTAAACCTGAGAAAATTAAGACTCGCAGCCGGGATTATAGGAAAAATAATCGTATCGGTTGCAACCCCTTAGCGACGCCCAAACAACCGCTCGATATCGGTCAGCTTTAACTCAACGTATGTCGGACGGCCGTGGTTGCATTGCCCTGAATTGGGCGTGACTTCCATTTGTCGCAGCAAAGCATTCATTTCTGTTGGATTGAGGCGACGGCCTGCGCGCACAGCCGAATGACACGCCATTGTTCCGCATACATCTGCGAGGCGTTCCTTCAAACTCATGGCCTCGTCCCACTCGGCTAATTCATCCGACAAATCGCGAAGCAAGCCCGCCACATCGCCTTCGCCCAGCAAGGCAGGCACTTCGCGCACTGCCACAGCGCCCGTTCCGAATGCTTCAATCACCAGACCAAGTTCCGCCAACTCCCCGGCGCGCGCCAACACGCGCCCGGCAGCGTCGTCATCCAGTTCGACGACCTCCGGGATCAACAGCAACTGCCTCTTGATGCCATCCATCCCCAACGCTTGCTTCATTCGCTCGTACAACAGTCTTTCATGCGCGGCGTGTTGATCAACAATCACGATGCCATCGGCGGTTTGCGCAACAATGTATGTCTCGTGAACCTGAGCGCGCGCTACACCCAACGGGTAATTTTCAGTGCCCTGTGATACATTGGTCGTATTGGGGGCCGAAGGCTGGGGCAGAAAAAGCGATGGCGCCTCACCCAGACCATGCTCGGCCATGGCGCTTTCGAGCGTGCGTGCTGCGCCGTACGCTTGCGCGGGCCGGGTAAAAAATGGCCGGGCATGCGGCAACGATCCAGATTGAAAAGCACTCAAAGCAGCCGTGCCCACACTTGATGATGCGCGGTGGCCCGACTCGGCCAAGGTGTGACGGATCGCCCCAATCAGCAATCCGCGCACCAGACCGGCATCGCGGAAACGCACTTCCGCTTTTGCAGGGTGAACGTTCACGTCCACTTCGGTTCGCGACACTTCAAGGAACAGCGCAACATACGGATAGCGGTTTGATGCCAGCACATCTTGATAGGCGGCACGCACGGCACCTTGCAGCAGTCGATCGCGCACGGGCCGACCATTGACAAACAAGTACTGCGCCATGGCATTGCCGCGATTGAGCGTTGGCAGCCCGATATAACCGTAAAGTTTCAAACCTTCACGCTCGGCGGCCACGGGCACCGCATTGGCGCCAAACTCTTTGCCCAAGATCGCCGTCAGGCGCTCGAGGTGAATATCGAAAAGACTTCCCTGGCTGTGGGCGGCGGGCAAGTTCACTCGCGATTTGCCGTCAGCAGTAAGTGTGAACGCAATTTCGGGATGAGCCATGGCAAGGCGCTCAACAACGTCGATGGCGTTGTTGAGTTCCGTCGTGGGTGCTTTCAGGAATTTCAGTCGTGCAGGCGTGGCATAAAATAAGTCGCGCACTTCCACGCGCGTTCCACGGCGATGGGGGGCCGGAACTGGGCCTTGCTTCTGGCCACCGCTGACCATCATGTACCAGGCGGACTCTGCATCAGCGGTGCGGCTGGTGACGGTCAGTCGCGAAATGGACCCGATCGCAGGCAGCGCTTCGCCTCGAAATCCGAGAAACCCAATATCGAGAAAATCATCAGACGGCAATTTGGATGTGGCATGACGCTCAACCGCCACTTCGAGATCGCGCGGTGTCATGCCCGAGCCATTATCGACCACAACGATGAGCGATTTTCCGCCCTCATTCAGCGTCACATCAATGCGCGTTGCACCGGCATCAACAGCATTCTCGATCAGTTCTTTGACCACCGACGCAGGACGTTCAACCACTTCGCCAGCAGCGATTTGGTTGACAAGATTAGGTGGAAGCAGACGAATGGACATTTTATGTGGTCTACACGCTTCGGCGTTTCGCCTCAAGATAGGCAGCCACAAGCCCGGCGGTGGATGAATCACGTTCAGCCAATAATTCAGCACCAGACACCGCAGGTTCCAGGCTCTTGGCCAACTCTTTGCCTAGCTCAACGCCCCACTGATCGAAGGAATTCAAGCCCCAAATCGCGCCTTGGACAAAAACCTTATGCTCGTAAAGTGCGACAAGCTGGCCCAAGGCGATGGGCGTGAGCGAATCGAGCAGGATCGTGTTGGTGGGCCGACTGCCCGAGAATGCGCGATGCCGACGCAGCTCCTCGGGTATGTGCTGCAGTTCTGAAATCATGCGGCCTTTCATCAAGGCTTCGGTTTGCGCAAAGCAATTGGCCAGTAGCACGTCACGGCTGGGATCGGCTCCACGACGCGTCTTTATTGCCGCAATAAAATCGCATGGAATCAACCGTGGGCTTTGGTGCAGAAATTGGAAGAACGAATGCTGACTGTCAGAGCCGCCGCCGCCAAAGACAATCGGTCCGGTGTGGGTCTCAACAGGCGTGCCCGCCAGTGTGGTACACTTGCCATTGCTTTCCATATCCACTTGCTGAATGTGGAACGGCAAAAGTTTGAGGCGATAATCATAGGGGAGAATAGCCATTGCAGGGGCTTGGAAAAACTCTGCGTACCAAATCCCTAACATCGCCAAGAGAAACGGCATGTTCTGCTCCAGTGGTGCCGCCTCAAAATGCAAATCCATCGCGTGTGCGCCACTGAGGAAACAATCGAAGGTATCGAAGCCACAGGCCAGGATAATCGGCAGCCCAATGGCCGAGCAAACCGAGTAGCGCCCACCGACCCAATCCCACATCGGGAACACACTCGCGGCGGGAATGCCAAACTCGGTGGTGGCGCGATGATTGGTTGAGACGGCCGCGAAATGACGCGGAATGGCGTGCTCGCCGAGCGACGACGAAATCCACTCGCGCGCAATGGCCGCATTGGACATGGCTTCGACGGTCGTGAATGTTTTGGAAGTGATAACAAACATGGTCGTGGCGGGGTCGCGCGACTTGAGCACATCATCGATTTGAGTGCGATCAAGGGTTGAGACAAACGCCACCGAGAGATCGTCGCGTTGATAATCCTTCAGCGCGTCGGTGACGAACATGGGGCCTAAATGCGAACCACCAATTCCAATATTCACGATATGTCGAATGGGCTTACTGGTCGAGCCGGTCCATGATCCATCGCGCACACTTTCCGAGAACTCGCGCAACCTCATGAGAGTATGCAACACGTCGCCCATGACATCTACGCCGTCGATAATGACGGGCCTGACCAGACCACGACCCTCGGCACGGTTGCGCAACGCAACATGCAAAGCTGCGCGATTCTCGGTGGTATTAATCCTGGCGCCTGAAAACATCGCGTCACGTCGTTGAGGTACCTGGCGCACAAGTGCCAAATCTACCAGCAGTTTTATCGTCTCAGCGGTAATGAGATTTTTAGAGTAGTCCAGCAGCAGCGAGCCTTCGCGCAGCGAGAACTGCGCAAAACGCTTGGGGTCGCGCGCAAACATATCGCGCATATGAAGGCCAGAGATCGCCGTGGCGTGATTTTGAAGCGCGCGCCATTCCGCGCTCTGCGTTAAGGATGGTAAATCGGAGGTCATGACTTAGTGTTTCGTCCATCGTGACTCGAGCTTGGGTAAAATATTCACCCCAAAACTATCAAGATCATTCACGAAGTCGGGAAAAGCAAACATTGTGGCGTCGACCTTGGCCTCATCATAGATACGATCAAGATACTTGGCGATCGTCACATGCGAACCCACCAGTGTCGGCAGGCCCATAAACATGGATTTCTTCTTCAGGCTGGCCGACATACCGTCAGATTTGTCCAACTCGGCCTGCCCCACCAGCGTGCGAATAGCCCCTTCATCGGCACCCGCGACAATGTGATCAAACCGCTTCATGGCGGCATCTTCTGTGTCTGCCGCTATGATATTGAACAAGCCAATGGTCCCACACTTGCGGCCCATCTTCGCGGCCTGAGTCTGCAAAGAGCTTGTGATCGCGCGGATTTTTTTGATGTCGTCTTCGATATCGTGAATATTGCCCCCGGCGATAATGAAATTACGATCGCCCTTCTCGGCGGTGAACTTGACACCGCGTTCAGACTGGCCTGCACAGACGAGCGAGATATTGGTTGTGGGGATGGGTTTAATCTCGGCCTCGTTCATCGTGAAGTACTGGCCCTTAAAATTGCTTCTCCCGGTTGACCACAGCTCACGTAAAATACTCACGTATTCGTCGGCGTAGTCGTAGCGTTTGATAAAGTGCTCGTCGCCGGGCCACAAACCCATCTGATTGAATTCATCCTTATACCAACCCGATACAATATTAAGTCCGAAACGCCCCGGGCAAATCGCCTCAATGGTTGCCGCCATACGCGCGGCAACAGCAGGGTGGATGGATAACAGGGTCACCGAAGGGATCAGTTTTATTTTGGTTGTGATGGGTGCCAGTGCAGCCATAAGTGTGAATGAATCCAGCGCGTGGTCCCAATAATCAGTTTCGCCGCCAAAGCCACGGAATTTCACCATGCTGAGTGCGAACTCAAACCCCATCTTCTCGCATTTCAAGGTGACGTCGCGGTTAAGCGCCCATGTTGGCCATGTCGGCGGCACATTGCGCGACATAATGAAACCACCCTTAGCGATGGGCAGAAATATTCCGATGTCCATGGTCATAAGCCTGCCCCCCTATCCAAACATAGTGTGACGCGCAGGGCGATCACATTCAAGGCATACGAACCAGGGGCGAGCTTAGGATTTCCGCTCCCGCTCGGGGCGCTTGCCCGTTGCGGCGGGTGCATCGTTAGCCTTAGCGCCCAGTCCAACAACCACAACCGTCAAGGCATCAGGTTGGTAAAGCTTTGCAGCGACTCGTTTTGTATCGGACAAGGTCACTGAGTTGATGTAATTATTGCGCTTATCTAGGTAATCGAGACCCAACTTGTCCTTCTGGACAGCCACCAAGGTATCGGCGATACGACCCGTCGACGAGAAACGCAGCGGCCACGCGCCGGTGAGGTATTGCTTCGCATCGTTCAGTTCAGCCTCGGTCAGGCCATCTTTCTGGATTTTCTTGAATTCAGCGCGGATGACATCGAGGCTCTGCTGCGCCTGATCGTTGCGCGTCCCGACTCCCACCATCACAAGCCCCGCCGCATCAAAAGCCTGCATCGATGAGGACACGCTATAAGCGAGCCCACGTTTTTCGCGCACTTCATCCATCAAGCGCGATGCAAAAGAGCCGCCACCAAATGAATAGTCGAGGACTTGGGCGACATACCAATCTGGATCGCTGCGCTTAATTCCTGGCTGGCCAATCGAAATGATACTTTGGGGCAACGCCTTCTCAACGTTGATCTCTTGGCCTTTGCGCGACACGCTGGCTGCGGGCAAAGTGGCCACAAGTTTTGTCGTCGCTGGCAAGTTGCCAAAGATCTTGTCGAGGGCTTGGCCTAATTGTGCGGGCGTGATGTCACCGACCGCAGCAACAATCAGCCGGTCCTTTGCCAGACGGGTTTTAACCCACTGCTTCAAGTCATCGGTCGTAATCGCTGCAACGGTCTCAGGCGTACCAGACTCGAGGCGGCCATAAGGGTGACCTGCAAACAGCGCGGCCATCAGGGTGCGCGATGCAATGCGATTGGGATTCTCAGATTCAGATTTTAGCCTGACCTGAATTTGGCGGCGAACGCGCTCGGTTGGCTCCGAATCAAAACGCGGCTGCGTCATCGCTAAGTTCAACATCTCAAACGCGACCGAAGAGGCTTGCGTGGTCGTCGAGACCGAGCCCAGCACGGCATCTCGGTCGGCACTAAATCCAAGCGAGATCGCGCGATCCTCCAACTCGGAATGAAAGGCCAGGCTGTCTTTATCGCCCGCCCCCTCATCCAACAACGCAGTTGCCATACCTGAAAGTCCAAGCTTGGCATCCGGGTCAAGTGCCGCGCCGCCCTGGAGTAAAAAAGAAAGCCCAATGATCGGGTTGGTGTGATCTTGAGCAAGATAAGCCCTGATGCCGCCAGGGCTCGTGACTTCCTCAACCGTCACAGCCTGCGCGTCATATGAAGCCGTCAGCACTGTCGCCAGAATGGCAGTGGCCGCAAATAATGTTTTCATGGCCTAACCTCCCGCTTTCGGCAGCAAAATCGCCGTGCCTGATGCAGATTGGACGATGACTTTCCGTGCCGCACTGCGAACCTGATCAGCCGTCACAGCCCGCAACCGTTCTGGCAAATCTTCGATTTCCTCGAGCGGAACACCCACAACGAGCATGCCGCCCACTCCTTGCGCGGCCCCTAACGATGAGTCTTTTGCAAACACCAACCCCGCCAAAATGCGCTCTTTTGCACGCGCGACATCGGCATCGGAGATGCCGTCTTTCAAGATTTTCGCAAGTTCTTCCTCAAGTGCGGCTTGGACTTGCTCGATGCTCACTCCGGGGCTGGGGCTCATACTGATGCTGAAGGTGCCATAGCTGACTGCAGCAGAATCGTATGATACGCCCACACCTGCTGCGACTTTGCGGTCAATCACCAGCGCACGATACAATTTTGAGGTACTCCCACTCCCGACAATCGAGTCAAATATGGTTAAGGGGTAAACGTCGGCCTTGTTGCCCGCGTTGTAGCTGGGCGCGATCCACTTTCTCCACCATTGCGGCTGACGAACCCGCACATCCGAATACGTCACGCTGACATTGGCTGTGGCATCTAGATCGGCAGACCGCTGGCGCGCATTCGGCTCGCCCACACGCGGGATTGAACCGTAATATTTTTCTGCCAAAGGCTTCAGCTGCTCGAGCGTGATATCACCCGACACCACCAAGATCGCATTCTCGGGCGCATAAAAGCGGTGATAAAATGCGAAGGCATCTTCGCGGCTCAGGCCCCGCATTTCTTGTTCCCAGCCCAACACCGGGATGCCATAGCGATTCGTCAGCCATAATGCGGCATCCAGCCGCTCATCCAAAATTGCCGCAGGTTGGTTAGACACCCGCATCCGGCGCTCTTCGATGATCACCTCGCGCTCGGTCGCAACTTCTTTGGGATCGAGAATCAGATTGCGCATGCGGTCTGCTTCGATTTCCATCACCAAAGCCAAACGATCAACCGCGATGTTTTGGTAGTAAGCTGTATAATCATGCGACGTAAATGCGTTCTGGTCGCCGCCGTTACGCGCCACCACCTCATCCATGATGCCGTCTGGATACTTCGGTGTTCCCTTGAACATCAGGTGCTCCAGAAAGTGAGCAATCCCCGATGCCCCCGGCGGCTCATCGGCGGCGCCAGCGCGATACCACACCATGTGAGAGACCACCGGCGAACGGTGATTTGGCACAGCGACGATCTGCATGCCATTGGCAAGCATGGATCCTTGCGCGCCATATAGCTCGGCCGACGCGGGGACTGCCAGCAACATCGCCGCTGCAATCAGTAGGACTCGCTGAAACAAGTGTGAGATCATGATGTTTGAAACTGCCTGATGTAATGAGCCAAGCTATAAATAGGGCATTGTCTTAGGAAGGCAAAGTGCACCTGAGGGCAGGACTTTCATATTTCAGGCATTCCCTTCAGGCATGAAGGTTTTGTAACATCTTGAGACGACTATTCAGGAACCGCGTTCATGCCCATCTTCGCGACATTCAAGAGCATTCTCGAGTTGTGCTGGCAGGAACGTGCTGTGGCACTGAAGTTTGGCTTGATACCGCTGGCGATTAACCTCGCACTTGTTGTGGCTTTTGCGGAAGCCGCAGGACCATCCTTTGAATCCTACGCCACGAACATCGCCATCGGGGTGGCTTCGATCTTGGCCTTCGCGCCCTTCTGCGTGGCGTGGTATCGCATGGTTCTGATTGGCAAATCCGACATCGAACTCAGATCAATCTTCACGCTCACCGGCCGCGAGTTTCGGTTCTTTGGTTGGACGCTCTCGATCTCGGCATTAGCGGGCATTGTGTCGGTCATCGCGCTGCTCGTGGGTGGTGGGATTGTCGTCGGGCTCTCAGCAATCAACACCTATGTCGGCGCGGTCGCAGGTGTTGTCATAGTCTTCGGGTGGGTCGTGATTTTGCTGGTGATGCTCTCACGCTGGTCCATGACTCTGGCCATGGCTGCGGCTGGCAACCCCACAAATTTGAACTATGCGTGGAGCATTTCCAAACCTTACGGCTGGAGCATGGCATGGATCCAAATGATCATCTTCGCCGCCGTTGGTATTCTGGCAGCCATTTGCTTGGCCCCCTTCATCCCAGACTTTATTGACGCGTCGAATGCTAAAGTAGAGCCCCAGGATTCAGCCCTGTTAGCGCTCAATGTCGTCAGCACAGTCTTTGGGGCCGTGTCCTTGTGGCTGGGCTCGACCTTATTCGCCTTGGTCTATCGCCGTATAACCCTGGGTAATGATGATACCCAGGTGGTCACTCAGTCAGCCAGTACGCCAGAAAGCGGTCCGTCAACTGCGAATGGGTGATTGTATGTTGGCCATCCTTTCTTCATCCTCAGTCTGCACAACTCTAAGCTCAAAAAGGTAAATCTGATCATGGGCGATATTATTGCACCGAATGGCAGCCCATTAAGCGTTGCTGTGATCGGCGTTGCGAACATGGATGCATCGCTGGCGTTCTATTGCGACATCATTGGCCTGACGGCCAGCGCCCCACGCATATGGGACGGCGAGCAATTCGAAAAGCTCTGGAAGCTGCCGCCGGGCAGTAAGGCCAACGCGGTTTTTTGTGAACTTCCGGGCCTCGGCGTCGGCCGGGTTTTGCTGCTTGAGTTCAATGCCACTCAGCGCAAACACATTCGCCCCCCAGATGTGGCACGGGCCTTTGGGCTGATCAACTTGAACTTCTACACCGATGATATTGTTGGCGACTCAAAAACAATCGCCGCGAAAGGCTATAAGTTTTGGTCTGCACCGGCGCACTATAATCTCTCGAACAAAGCGGGTGCGCCGACCGAGGTAGTGTTCGATGGGCCCGATACCGTTGCCATTAACCTGGTGGAATTGACATCGAGCGACCCCAACACGCGCGTGGGGCAAATGCGCGCGTATGTCAAAGCACACGGGCGAACACCCATGGGCTTTACGCCTGTCGTCACGACGTCGCATTGCGTGCGAAATATAACCAAAGCCGTGGCGTTCTACACTGACGTGCTGAAGTCAGGTATTTTGATTGATGAAGTGTTGTCCAGCCCGGTGCAGAATCATTTTCTGCGATTGCCAGAAAAAGCCAAAACAGCCGTGAAATTTGTTCAGGGTAATCACATGTTTGGCAAAGTCGCCATTAGCCAACCCTTGAACTACCCCTGCGTAGATCTCGTACCAGCGGCGGTTGCACCCAATATTGGCTATATCGCACAAACGTTTGTGGTGAAGGATCTCAACGAGGCCAAGACGGCCTGCGAAAACCTGCTCTGCGAAGTGTATGCCCCGCCGATGGACATCGACATGCCCGGGGTGGGCCGCTGCTCATCGTACATCGTGCGCAACCCAGGCTCGGGTGCGCTGCAGCAGATCATTCAACTCGGATAGCGAATCTGGAACGGAGCGTTAAAATACCCCCAGAACTTTGCCGCCCTTGGAGATCGTTGGCGTCGCACCTTCGTTCGGCTTTTTGCCAAGTGCCGCGTTCTCCTCAAGGCGCTTCTTTTCAGCGACCGGGTCAAGTGACGTGCCCGCATCACCCTGCTGGCCCCAAAACACCAATCGGTCGGTGAAGGATTTTTCTTCGCCCGCAAAGGCCGATGTTTCACGCTCGAGGTTCTTGCGAATCTCGGGCAGCGCGTTGCCTGATCCGGCCAGTTCGAGCAATTTCACTTCGCCCGATGAAAAGCCGCGGGCGCGATACGCTGCAAACCGTTCGCGACCCACCAAAACACTGCGCGCTTGATCGGCCGCTGTGCCCTCTTGTGGGCGCTCAGCACCCGGGGCGGGCGGGCGCATGTTAAAGTCCGGTGGCATGACGAGTGGTGCGCGCGAGACCACGGCAAATTCGTCGGGGACTGACTTATCGATCCCCAGCGCACGGCGGGTATCTTCGCAGCCCGACACCAATGCCGCCACCGCGACAACACCCAATATTTTTAACATTTGCTGAACCATGTCAGGTCGACTCCTTATTCTCACCCCTATGGTGCTGACGGTTCAGCACCGCGTCAAGCAACCACAAGACGACACCAATGGATATACAACTATCTGCCACGTTAAATGTGGCAAAATGCCAGCCGCCCACGTGGAAATCGAAAAAATCAGCCACCGCGCCCCACCGGACGCGGTCGATCATATTATTGCCGATGGCCCCGCCAATAATCAGCCCCGTGGCGACCTGGGTCAGGCGGCCCTGCAAGGTCCGCAGCCACCAGATCAGCCCGATCGTGATAGCTGATTGAATGACCAATAAGACATATGTCGTGGTTCCGCCACCATCGAACATGGAAAAGCTAATGCCGGTGTTCCAGGCCATGCAGAAATTAAAGAACGGCAAGATCTCGATGATCTTGTCGGTGTAAAATGGTGTTTCGATCACGCCCTCAGGCCGCATGACACCCAGCAGCAACGCCTTGGTTACCTGATCGAGGACCAGCACAATTGCCGCGACGGAAAGGCCCAACCTCATCTTACGCTGCCGCCGCTGGCATGGAGTCCACAGCGTCCGAACAGCGTTCACACACGCCCGGGTGTTTGTGTTTGCCGACATCGGGCAGTACTTTCCAGCAGCGCTGACATTTCTCGCCCGCAGCCAAATCCACCTTCACGCCGACGTTGGCCACATCGGGCACAGTGTAAGCGCCGTCGGGCACGGCCCCCCCAACAATCGCAATGCCAGAAGTGATGCAAACATCATCCATCGGCACATCTTTCAGCAAAGCAACGGTTTCAGCGGGCGCGAAAACCTGCGGATGTGCTTGTAACGAGGCACCGATGCGCTTAGCGGCGCGTTCGACTTCTAATGCCCCCGTGACCACCCGGCGCACATCGCGCACGGCTTGCCATTTTGCGGCCAGAGCGTCGTCTTTCCAGCTTTCCGGGATCTCTGGGAAGGTTTGCAGGTGAACCGATGAATCTTGGCCAGGGTGACGCGCCAGCCATGCCTCTTCTGCGGTGAAGCAGATGAACGGTGCCATCCATGTCACTAAGCAATTATAGACCGTGTCGAGCACGGTGCGAACCGCACGGCGGCGCAAATCAGCCGGTGCGTCACAATACAGCGCATCCTTGCGAACGTCGAAATAGAACGCCGACAAATCCACCGCACAAAAATTATGGATCTCGTTGAACAGTCCGTGAAAATCATAGGTGTTGCAGGCGCTGCGGATTTGCTTGTCGAGCTGCCACAGCCGATGCAGCACGTAGCGTTCCAACTCGGGCATATCCGTGGCTGCGACTTTCTCTGCCGCCGAGAACCCGCTGAGATTGCCCAACAAGTAACGCAACGTGTTTCGCAAACGACGATACAGGTCGCTCATTTGCTTGATGATGTTGGGTCCGATGGACAAATCTTGCGTGTAATCCGAGGCCACGACCCACAGGCGCAGGATGTCAGCCCCTGAGGTGTTCACCACGGTATCGAGCGGCACCATGTTGCCCATGGACTTGGACATTTTGTTGCCCTTTTCGTCCAACAGAAAGCCGTGGGTCAGCACCGCATCAAACGGCGCACGACCACGCGTGCCACACGATTCCAGCAATGAGGTATGGAACCAGCCGCGATGCTGGTCCGACCCTTCCAAATACAGATCAGCGGGCCACTTCAATTCGGGGCGCTGTTCCAGAACAAACGAATGCGTGGACCCCGAGTCGAACCACACTTCTACGATATCGTTTACTTGCGTCCACTCAGACGCCACGTATTTGTCACCCAGAAAGCGTTCGGGTAGTGACGCGATCCAGGCATCAGCCCCCTCGTCTTCAAACGCCTTGGCAATGCGCTCGAATACGGCGGGGTCTTTCAACACCTCGCCGGTTTTGTTGTTCATGAAAATGGCGATGGGCACGCCCCATTGGCGCTGACGCGAGATGCACCAATCGGGTCGGCTTTCGACCATGGCATGGATACGATTACGCCCAATCGCAGGAACCCATTGGGTTGCATCAATGGCTGCGAGAGCCTTTTTTCGCAGATCGTTCGTCTCCATCGAAATGAACCACTGCGGTGTGTTACGAAAAATCAGCGGTGCTTTGGAGCGCCACGAATGCGGATAGCTGTGTGTCAATTTGCCATGGGCCAGCAATGCGCCAACATCTTGCAGTGCCGCCACGACTTTCGGCGCGACCTTGAAGACATGTTCACCGGCAAACAGCGGCACTGCGGGCACATACAAACCATCACCATTGACAGTGTCGGGCGTCGGCACGTTGTTGGTGCGGCAAAGCTCGTAGTCGTCTTCGCCGTGGCCAGGGGCCATGTGCACGAAGCCTGTCCCTTGTTCGGTGGTAACAAAGTCACCTGCGAACAGCGGCACGTCGAACTCATAGCCTTTGCCGTGCCAGGGATGACGGCACGCGGTCCCGACAAACGCCGCGCCCTTCACCTTGACAACGACTTTGTGCTCGATGATTCCTGTGACCTTGAGCAATTCAGGCAGCAAAGCCTCGGCCACAGCAAAACGTTCGCCAACCCGCGCAGCACTTTTTTCACTGATCGTCGTAACTTCAATCACCGCGTAGTCGATGTTGGTGCCAAAGGCGATGGCGCGATTGCCCGGCAACGTCCACGGCGTTGTCGTCCAGATCACAACAGACTGCCCAACAAGCTCCGTAACTTTTGTCGTCACTACGGGGAAGCGCACCCAGACGATGGTCGATGTATGATCGGCGTATTCGACTTCAGCATCGGCCAGCGCGGTCTTTTCCACCACCGACCACAACACCGGCTTCGAGCCCCGATAGATGCTACCGTTCAGCACAAACTTCGCCAGCTCGCGCACGATAGCGGCCTCGGACTTGTAGTTCATGGTGGTGTAGGGATTGTCCCAATCACCAGTGACGCCCAACCGCTTGAATTCTTCCTTTTGGATTGCGATCCATTTTTCGGCGAACTCGCGGCATTGGCGGCGGAACTCGACCACCGGCACGGCGTCTTTACTTTTGCCCTTCGCGCGATATTCTTCTTCGATCTTCCATTCGATGGGCAGGCCGTGGCAATCCCAGCCGGGCACATAGGGCGCATCGAAGCCCATCATTTGCCGTGAACGAACAATCACATCTTTCAGAATTTTATTCAGCGCGTGCCCGATATGCAGGTTGCCGTTGGCATAGGGCGGGCCATCATGGAGTACAAATTTGGGCCGCCCTATGGCGTTCTCGCGCAATCTTTCGTACAGGTTCATCTTGGCCCAGCGCGCGAGCAATTGAGGCTCAAGCTGAGGCAAGCCCGCTTTCATGGAAAAGTCGGTGGCCGGTAGAAAAACCGTGGCCTTGTAATCAGGCCCCTGATGTCCAGAAGGTGTCGTAGCAGTCATGATGCGGGTGGTCCCGGAGGGAAGGTCGGTCAAAGAAAGCGAACAGCGGCAGCCCCATTCTCATTACAGAATGGGGAGGGTAATTCGCTCCTGAACGCATATGGCGCGGCGCACCTTCATGGTTCGGGGTGTATCAGGCAGGAAGCCTTCAAATCAAGGAAAAAGGCCAATTTGGGAGGCTTAGACGCCCTTGCTTACGGGCACGAAGGGCGCGGGGCCTAAAGCGAAGGCATGGCCCTTTAACAATTCGCGGGCTTTGACACAGTCGAGCGCGATCTGCGCCTTGATGGCCTCGAGGCCGTCAAACTTCATCTCGGGTCGGATGTAGTCAATCAGGGCCACACGAAGGTGCTTTTGGTAGAGATCCTCGTTGACGTCGAACAGATGAACCTCGAGCAGCAAATCCTTTTTGTTGAACGTGGGGCGGTATCCAAAATTCGCAATCCCGTCGCGCCATACGGTCTCAACCCCGCGATCAATACCGACTCGCACCGCATAGACCCCACGCTGCGGGCGCAAGTAATCGCGATGGGGCATGTTGGCGGTGGGGAAGCCCATGAAGCGTCCGCGTTGGTCGCCATGCTCGACACGACCCTCCATCTCCCAATAGCGCCCCAAGAGCTGTGCCGCTTGGCGACACTGCCCGGCCTTCAAGAACTCACGAATGTTAGATGACGAGTAGCGCGTATCGGGCGCAGCGCCATCAGACCCGTTGCGTTTCTCAGCAATCGCCGTGACGCCAAAATTATGCATGCGCGCCATTTCGTGCAGCAGCGCCACATTGCCGCCACGCCCGCACCCAAACACATAGTCAAACCCGACGACCACATGACTGATGCCTAAGCCCTTGACCAAGATTTGCTCAACGAAGCCCTCGGCCGTGTGCTGCGAGAATTCACGGTCGAAGGTTTGGACATAAAGGTAGTCCACGCCCATGGCCTCAATCAGGCGGGCCTTGATGCGAAAGGGGCTGAGACGAAACGGTTCTTGGTCTAGCTTGAAAAAGAGTCGCGGATGAGGCTCAAAGGTCATCACGGCAGCTGGTGCGTTCTTTGAGCGCGCCAGCCGCACCGCTTCGCCGATCACAGCTTGATGGCCCAAATGCAGCCCATCGAAATTGCCAAGTGCAATAACCCCGCCCTTCAGGGACGCTGGCACCTCGCCGTAATATCGAACCAACCGCATCGTAAAAAAACCCGATTAGCCGCGCGTGGGAACCATCAAGGTCGCATCGCCGTCGATGACAACTTTGTCGTTCACCAAGCACTGCGTCTTGAAGATCACGAATTTCTTGTCTGGGATTTGCCCCGTCACCTCAACCCGCGCCGTCACCGTGTCACCAATTTTAACTGGCGCCTTAAACTTCAAATTCTGCTCCACATAAATGGCCCCTGGCCCTGGCATGATGGTGCCGAACACCGCCGAAATGAACCCAACCGACAACATACCGTGGGCGATGCGTTGCTTAAAGATGGTGGTGGCGGCATAGGCCGCATCGAGGTGCACCGGGTTGGTGTCGCCCGAAATGGCGGCGAAAGCCACGATGTCGGCTTCGATCACGGTCTTGGAAAAGGTGGCCGAAAGACCCGTCGTCAAGTCTTCAAAGAAATAAGGCTTGTTGGTAGCGCTAGCCTGGGGAGCAACTCCCATGCGATGATGTTTCCTGTTGCTGAGATGAGGGAAGCTAAAGTGTCGGCAAAACAAACAGGTCCGGCCCAGTCGGTCAAGCGACGAGATCATGTTGGGGCCAGATTTGGGCTAGACGTCATGACCACAGCCTTGGCGGCAAACTTCATTCTGGCGTCCTGTACGACTACGCCCTGGGTCCAGCCCGGCAAAACCGACAAAGACCTAAGCCGCGACTTGGCCGCCTGCGAACGCGATGCCGAAACCTCAACGCTTGCCGCCAAAGGCACGAATCGTGGCGACTTCCCGTTGCCTAATTCAGGCTCGAGCAAGAAGGGCCCAAGCCCCCTTGAATTCCATGACCGCTCGGCGCTCAGTCAAAGCTTCGATCAGGCGGTTGAGCGTTGCATGCGCGCCGAGGGCTACCGCCAGGGCCACCCGGCGGATCAAAGATAAAAGATGGTTGGGGGTACCCATGGCGATCCGGCGACTAGATTCTCTTGGCTATCAACTGGGACTGCTGAACCGACTTTACGACCGCCAATTGCAAGCGGCGCTGTCGCCTTTGGGCGTGGCGCCGGGACAGTTCCCTGCCCTTGTCATGCTGTACCAAAAAGACGGCCTGACGCAGGCCGAGTTATGTCGACGCATTGGTGTGGAACAACCCACCATGGCCAACACCTTGGCCCGCATGGAGCGCGACGGGCTGATCCGCCGTGACGCAGATACGGGCGACAAGCGCCGCTCGTTTATTTATCTCACCACGAAAGCCAAAGCCGCGCAGGACGCGGTGATGGACGAGGCCCGCAAGGTCGCGACCAAAACTGTGGCGGGCTTAAGCGCTACTGAGCAAGACACGGTCTTCGCACTGCTGGGCCGACTGAACGACAACCTCAAACCGCCGACTTAAAACCTTAGCCCGCACCATCATCACCACCTTCTGATGGTGATCTGATGGCTATCGTTGCGCGAGTGGGCCTGCTCCGCCTTTGGCCGGGCACAGCGTGCGCTTGGTCAGTGTATGTAGGCTCATAGTAAAGCCCCTCCCCATCCCTCATCTCGCCGCCACCAGTGTGACCAAAATGGATTTGTTCGTCGGCGTACCTGACCGTGCGCCGTGACTGTCGAGCGGCACCAGCACATTGGTCTCGGGGAAATACGCACCCAAACAGCCGCGTGGAATATTGTATGGCACCAGTTCGAAGTTCTTGGCAACGCGTGATCGGCTGTCATGCCACACGGCCGACAGATCCACATGTTGGCCTGCCGTGAAATTCATCGCCGCCAGATCATCGGCGTTGATGAAAACCACGCGGCGTTTGTTTTTGATGCCACGATAGCGATCGTTCCGCGCATAGACCGTGGTGTTATACTGATCATGGGCGCGAAAGGTTGTGAGCGTAAAAACGCGATCTTGAGTCTGCGCTTGGGCTGCCTCGCGCGTAGTTTGGGTGGGCAAGCATGCGGGAATAAAATTGGCTTTGCTGGTCGCCGTTTTCCAAATACGTTCTTTGGCCGAGTTGCCTAGATAAAACCCGCCCGCGCGTAGTATGCGCTCGTTGAAATTTTCAAAGTCGGCAAACACGGCTTCGATTTTGGCACGGATCAATCGGTAATCATCGCGCAAGGTGGCCCACGGCACTTTTGATGTGGGCAAGGTTGCCATGGCAATGCCCGCAATGATCCAGGGTTCCGATCGCAACTGATCTGAGGCAGGCAAGTTCATTCCTTGGCTGGCGTGAACCATGCTCATGGAGTCTTCCACCGTGATGGCTTGGCGTCCAGTCTTTTGGGTGTCGATCTCGGTGCGTCCCAAGGCTGGAAAAATCAGCGCCGTCTTGCCGTGGACTAAGTGACTGCGATTGAGCTTGGTTGAGACATGAACGGTGAGATTGAGCGCGCGCAGCCCCGCCCACGTCACATCAGAATCAGGGCAGGCGGCAGCGAAATTGCCGCCCATGGCCAGCAGTGCCTTTGCTTTGCCGTCTCGCATGGCAGCTATGGCTTCGACCGTGTTCACACCTGGTTTGCTGGGCGGCGTGAAGCCGAACACGCGCCGCAAGCTGTCGAGAAATTCCTGCTTGGGCAATTCGGTAATGCCCATGGTTCGGTCACCCTGCACATTGGAATGCCCGCGCACGGGACATGGGCCGGTGCCAGGACGCCCGATATTGCCGCGCAGTAGCAGCAAATTGATAATCTGCTGAATCGTCTCAACGCCCATGGCGTGTTGCGTCAGTCCCATGGCCCAGGTGCAAATCACGCGCCCGGCGTTGATATAAATGTCTGCCGCCCGCGCGATCTCGTCGCGGCTGACGCCCGACTGCGCGAGGATGCGCTCCCACGGCTCCGCCTTCAGATCCGCAATCAAAGCATCAAGGCCATAGGTGTGTGTGGCGATAAACGCATCATCAAGAACGGGTTTGCCGCCTGCCGCCCGCGCGGTTTCATCAGCAGCAATGATGACCTTCATCATGCCCTTCAGCAGGGCCAAATCGCCGCCCACTTGGATTTGCAGATACAGACTGGTCAACGTAGTGCCTTCGCCGCCCATGGCATTGCCCACCATGTCGATCGGATTCTTGGGGTCGGCGAAGCGCTCGAGCCCGCGCTCACGCAACGGATTGACGGTGACGATCTTAGCGCCTCGTCGTGCGGCCTTTTTCAAATCCCCCAACATACGGGGATGATTGGTGCCGGGGTTTTGGCCAAAAATGAAAATCGCGTCGGCGCGCTTCATGTCCTCGAGCAAAATGGTACCCTTGCCAATGCCAATCGATTCCCCCAACGCCACGCCCGAGGCCTCGTGGCACATGTTCGAGCAGTCGGGCAGATTGTTAGTGCCGAACTCGCGCACAAAGAGTTGCCACAAAAACGCAGCTTCGTTGGAGGTTCGCCCCGAAGTGTAGAACAGCGCTTGGTCGGGATGATCGAGCGCACGTAGCTCGCGACCAACCACTGCAAAAGCCTCGTCCCAGTCGATGGCCTTGTAAGTGTCGCTGGGCGCGTCATAAATCATCGGGTGCGTCAGGCGCCCTAAGGATTCGAGCGTGCAGTCATCTTGTTCCGCCAGCCACGTCACGGTGTGCGCATCCATCACCTCGGGCGTGCAGCGCTTCGAGGTGGCCTCCCACGACACGGCCTTGACGCCGCTTTCGCAAAACTCAAATGAAGATGTGTGTTTGGGGTCGCCCCAGGCGCATCCGGGGCAATCAAAGCCTTCGGGCTGATTGACGTTCAGCAGCGACTTGACCCCCGTCAACGGGTTGCCCGCACTGATCAAGTGCTCAGCGCTCGACTTCAGCGCTGCCCACCCGCCCGCAGGCCTGGCGAATGATGGTTTGGTCGGCGACTTAGACACGACAACTCCCTCAAAGCAATATCATGAGTTTACAGGGTCTGTGACATCAAGACCATGCGCGCTTTGATGCGCTGCAGTGGAAAGCGGTGAGTTAGATGATGATGATCAAAAGAACGATCGCGACCAGTGCGGCGGCAAATGCATCGCCACTCCAGGCTGGCAAGGTACGCTCGTATGCATCGAAAAATTGATCAAGCTTGGCCACTGTCTTTCCCCTTCGATCCCGGATCGTAGCCCATGAAACGCCTCGTCCGACAAGGGAAGTTATGACACTGGGACGTGGTTAAATCGTGATGGGCTGAAGGCGGAATTAATGCAGCTAAATGCGCAAAAGTATTAGCCCGGCATTAGCTTTTCTGGGCGTCCCGGCAGAATGCTGCCATGGATGATCTAGCCTTGATAGCCTTTGCTTTACCAGAGCCGCTCGTTAAAGCGCTGCATCGACATGGCCGCCACTGGCACACACTCCACAACCACAACGGGCTCGACGCCTAAGCCTTGCAGCGCATCGCAGGCGCTGGGAGCAACAATACGCGCGCAGCCTTAAACCGCTACCCGCGTGGCCGCACCAGATTGCGATCGATCCGATGTCGCCCACGCGCCCGAGAGCTGGAACTGAATCACTTCGGCGATGTTGGTGGTGTGATCACCAACACGTTCCAAATTTTTGGCAATGAATAGCACATGGGTTTGAGCCTCCACGTTGGGCGCGCCGTCGGACATGGTACGAATTACATCATGCCCGATATTGGCGACGATTTTCTTCATGACGCGTTTGGTCAACTCATCGGTTTCCCAATCGCGTTGCCAGACTGCTTCGGCTTTTTTGACATCCCGCCCTGTGAAGGCATCCATAATGTCGCGCAGCATCATCAGAACGGTATGGCCCAACACATTCATTTCAGAGGGAATTTTGATCTCGCGATGTTCGGCCAGAACCAATGTCCGCTTGCCAATGTTTTTGGCGTAATCGCCAATGCGTTCCAGACTGCCCGCCATTTTGATGGTACCAAACACATAGCGCAGGTCGCCGGCCACTGGCTGACGACGCGCGAGGATACTCAGCGCCCCGGTTTCAATCTTGCGTTCGTATTCATCCACATCAGCATCTTTGGCAACAATGAGTGCAGCGCTTTCAAAATCACGCTTCATCAGGGCCTCGATCGCGGCCCCCAACTGCGCTTCGACCAAACCAGCCATCTCCAGAACCCGGAGCTCTTGCTGCGCCAGCTCATTGTCGAAAGAGGAGACCGTGTGCACGGCTTGGTTCATCATGATCGTGGCCTGACCTTATAATAACAGTGGAAATAGTGTAAACTGACTTACTCCCCGATAGTGAGAAAATTATGACGAAACGATAATTTTTTTATGACGGAAAGGGCGTAGCTTTGATTCTCAGATGTTAAAGCCCTGTTTCAATATCGGCAAAGCACGCACGCGCACACCCGTTGCATGAGCCAAAGCGTCAACTAACGCTGGCGGGCCGGGGGGCACGCCGGGCTCGCCCACACCGCCCGGAGGGGTGTCGGGCCAATCGCGCACCTCGACCCGCAGTTCGGGCGTCTCGGCTAATTTCATGAACCGCACCTCGTTGAAATTGCCTTCGGCCATGCCGCCGTCTTTGGGCGTCATGCCGCCGAACATGGCCGAGGCCAGGCCATCGATGATGCTGCTTTCCATCTGCGCTTCAATAATGCCGCGATTCACGATGATGCCGACGTCAACCACACAAGACACGCGGTCGATGGCAAGCGTGCTATCTGTACCCACCGTAATGTCGATCACTTGGGCGACGATCGACCCATGCGAATTACTGAGCGCAAAACCGCGCCCGCGTTTGGTGCCGGGCTTACCCGGGGCCAAGAGCGTAGCGTAGTCGCTGAGTTTTTCAACCGCGTCCAACACAGCCAGATACCGCGGATTGTCGGCCAGAAGTGCGCGGCGGAAAGCCAAACCATCCTTGCCTACCTTGGCCGCCAATTCGTTCAACATGGCCTCACGGAAAAAAACATTCTGCGTGTGATTGACCGCGCGCCAGTAGCCCACAGGAATACCGTTATCCACCAACGCATAGCGCATACGAGAGTTGGCAATCTTGTAAGGGCTATCACCAAAGCCCGCGAGCCCGGACATATCCTTGCCGTCTTTGATGGCTTCGGGAAACCGGCGCATGGAAATGGAGGGGCAGGCGTTCATGATATCGAGCGCGGTGGGCATGCCGTTCGCATCAAGGGCCGCAGTCATGCGCATCTTGGCGGCGGGGCGATAGAAATCGTGGCGGATATCTTCCTCACGCGACCAGATGAGTTTGACCGGGCGGCCTACGTGCTTGGCGATCAGCACCGCTTGAATGGCCACATCATCTTCGCCCCGACGGCCAAAGCCACCGCCTAAGAATGTGCGATGCACATGGATCGATAAGGGATCAACGCCCAGCGCCTTGGAGACACCATCAACAACGGAGGTATGCCCCTGCCCCGGGATCCAAATATCGATGCGATCTTTCTGAACATGGGCCGTGGCGTTCATGGGCTCCATGCACGCGTGTGCTAAATACGGCACGCTGTATTCAAATGTCGCTTTTTGCACCGCTGCTTTCAGCGCACCATCGACATCGCCTGTCGCTTGCAGCACGGGCGCATCAGTGCGGTTGAGGGCCGCGTCAAAATCGGCGTTGAGATTGCCCATGCCGTATTGCGCGCGCGAGTTCGACTCCCACTCGGGCATCAGCGCCTTCAAACCCTTGAGCGCGGGCCAGTAACTCTCGGCCACGACTGCGACCGCATTGTCCAACGTCACCACCTGCCTCACACCCTGCACTTTCAGCGCCGGTGCGGGATCGACACTTTTCAAACGCGCGGTGAACACAGGGGCGGCCTGAATGGTCGCCACCAACATATTCGCAACGACGACATCGGTGCCAAAGCCCGCCGAGCCATCGACCTTGGCGGGCGTGTCCAAGCGCGGCAGGGCCGAGCCCAGAATTTTCCAGTCAGTTTTTTCTTTCAGCGCAATCGAGGTTGGTACCGGCTGCTTGGCAGCAGCAGCAGCCAGTTCGCCCAAGCTCGCCGAGCGGCCAGACTTTGCGTGGATGATGCGGGTGTTTTCGGCACTCAATTCTGAAACGGGAACTTTCCACTGTGCAGCGGCAGCCGACTTAAACATTTCGCGCGCCGTGGCCCCGATTTCGCGAAACATCGTAAACTGGCCGCGGATGGAGGCGCTTCCGCCGGTTCCTTCGGTGAAATTGCCATAGCCGCGATTGTAATAAATCTTCCCATTGGGTGGGAATTCAAAGCGCATATCGGCCCACGCGGCACCCAATTCCTCGGCCACTAACTGCGGCAAAGCCGTAGTGATGCCCTGGCCCATTTCGGCCAAATGCACGCGCACGGTCACGGAATTATCCGCACCAATTTTCAGCCAGCACTTGAAAGCTTCTTTGGGTCCGCCGGGGCCAAAGTCCCTCTTGGCCTGCTGGGCCGAGGCGAACGGGACGCCAAGGACAAGGGCACCTCCGCCCAAAGCCAGGACGGCGATCACCGAGCGGCGGTTGAGGGAGGGCGTCGTCGCGATGGAGTTCATAGTCAGGTCTGATCTGATTGAATAGGATACAAGTAGTATCCATCCAGGCTGAGCCAGCCGCAACCATTTCAACGCCCCCGTCTGCCGGGGTTTTCATGGAGCCCGTCAGTTGATCTTGCCCCTTCAAAGCTTACTCGGTCTGGGTGTGCTGATTGCCTTCGGATGGGCCATCAGCGAGAACCGCAAAAACATCCCTTGGAAAGCTGTGGGCCTAGGCGTGGCGCTTCAATTCGCGCTGGCCTGGCCGCTGCTGAATCTGGAAGCCGCGCGCAGCGTCTTTGGAGTTTTGAATAGTGGTGTTAGCGCACTTGATGCCGCAACCCGCCAAGGCACCGCGTTCGTGTTTGGGTATGTGGGCGGTGCTGATGCCCCCTTCATGGCCAAAGAAAGTGCCTCGACGTTTGTTCTGGCCTTCCAAGCTTTGCCACTGATCCTCGTCATTAGTGCGTTGTCGGCGCTGCTGTTCCATTGGAAAATCATTCAACCCTTAGTGAGCAGTTTTGCATGGGTGCTGCGACGCACTATGGGCGTGAGCGGCCCGGCAGGGGTGGCCACGGCCATGTCGGTGTTTGTGGGCATGACGGAATCACCTTTGGTGGTGCGGCCCTATTTGCGCAGCGAATCGCGCGCGGCACTTTTCGTCATCATGACGGCAGGCATGGCAACCGTATCAGGGACCGTGATGGTGCTTTACGCAACATTCCTGAAAGATGTTGTGCCCAACGCCTTGGGCCAAATTCTGACCGCCTCGATTATCAATGCGCCCGCAGCCATTGTTGCGGCTTTTTTGATGATCCCCGAAGACCCCGCGCGCTCGCATGCGCCTGACAGCGCCACGCAAATCAGCGGCGGCGAACCCGGCGACGGCGTGATGTCGGTGATCGCGCGCGGCACCACAGATGGTGTGATGCTGGTTATCAACGTTATCGCGATGCTGATTGTGTTGGTGGCGTTGGTCAGCCTGGCCAATTCAATCATCGGATTATTGCCCGACGTGGCCGGAGCGCCGCTAACATTGCAACGCATTGGTGGCTGGCTGATGGCGCCGGTGGCGTTTTGTTTAGGCCTGCCGTTGAGCGAGGTCCTCACCGGCGGGGCGTTGCTGGGAACCAAGGCTGTCCTGAATGAGTTGATCGCTTACATCGACATGTCGCGCTTGCCCGAGGATGCATTGTCCCAGCGCAGCCGCCTGATCATGACCTATGCGCTGTGCGGCTTTGCCAACTTTAGCTCGATTGGCATTATGATCGGCGGCCTGGGGGCTATGGTGCCTGAACGCCGCAAAGAGATCATTGAACTGGCCCCCAAAACCTTGATATCAGGCACCTTGGCCACATGTTTGACCGGGGCCGTGGTGGGTGTGTTGGTGTGGTCGTAACCTCTGGATTCTTGGGCGCGATAAGCGTAGGACTGCGCCGCTTTTCAGAATAAACAGAGCCCATGAGCTACGCTGTCAAAGAACTATTTTATACGCTTCAAGGCGAAGGTGCCAACGCCGGGCGCCCGGCTGTGTTTTGCCGTTTTGCCGGCTGTAATTTGTGGAGCGGGCTCGAGCGCGACCGCACTGACGCCGTGTGCAAATTTTGCGACACCGACTTCGTGGGGAACAATGGTCCAGGCGGCGGAAAATTTGCCGATGCGGCAACACTGGCCCAAGCCATCGCCGATGCCTGGACTGGCAACGGCGGCGCACAGCGATTTGTGGTGTTTACGGGCGGTGAGCCCTTGCTGCAGTTGGACCGCGCTTTGATCGACGCCGTGCATGCCAACGCCCTTACCATTGCCATCGAGACCAATGGCACGATTGAAGTTCCTAACGGTGTTGATTGGGTTTGCGTCAGCCCCAAGGCCGATGCGGACTTGGTGGTGACAACGGGTGATGAATTAAAACTAATTTATCCGCAGACGCGTGGCGCACCCGAACGTTTTGAGAGTTTAAATTTTAAGCATCGTTTTTTACAACCCATGGATGGGGCGCAAAAAGAAGCCAACACCAAAGCTGCAATTTCCTATTGCTTGGCGCACCCGGTGTGGCGCTTGAGCATACAGACACACAAAATTCTGGGCATTGCGTGACGTGATGAGCAAACGTTTCCATATCGTCAAAGAATTCGGCTTTGAAGCCGCGCATCATTTTTCGCACAAGCCCGACGGCCATGAAAACACGCGCATGCATGGGCATTCTTTTCGGGTTGAGGTAGAGCTCGCTGGCGAGCCAGATTCTGCCACCGGCTGCGTCGTCGACTTCGAGGACGTCGCCCGCGAGATTGAAAAGGTGCGCGACCAACTTGATCATCATTTACTCAACAGCATTAACGGGCTGGCCACCCCGTCTTTGGAAAACCTATCGCGCTGGGTCGCCGAGCAACTGAAGCCGAAGTTCCCGCAACTTGTGAGCATCACCGTGCGCCGACCCAGTTGCGGTGAAGCGTGCCGCTTTACGGTGAGCTAAACGTATCATGACCAAACGCTGCATTGTGCTGCACTCGGGCGGGCTCGACTCAACGCTGTGTCTGTTACTCGCACGCCAACATGGGCGGCTGCCGCGGAGCTTAGGAATAAGTTACGGCCAGCGGCACGATATCGAGATCGCCTACGCCAAAAAGCAGTGCGAACGCTTTGGTTTCGAGCGCCACTTGGTTGATGTGGCCTGGGACAAGCCCGTGATCACCATCCCCACCGGCCGCACCATGGAGGAAATGCGCGACGGCATTGCGCCCACATTCCTGCCCGGACGCAACGCGGTGTTTCTGGCCATTGCCTGCGCCGAAGCTGCCGGAGCAAACGCCGAGGAAGTGTGGATTGGGGTCAACGCCGTGGATTACTCGGGCTATCCCGATTGTCGCGGTTCATTTTTGGATGCCTTCCGCGCCATGTGGGCCGAGGCCGTGCCAAACCCACCCAAACTGGTGGCCCCCCTGGTGAACCTCACCAAACCGCAGATTGCAGCGCTGGCTAAAGACTTAGGATTGGCCCCCGGCGATACCTGGAGTTGCTACGCACCGGATACTTCTGGGCCAGAACCCAAGCCCTGCGGAGTCTGCGATGCGTGCATTTTGCACACCCACGCCTGGGCTGAAGCAGAGCTTTCCGGGGGCGGAAAGCCAGAGATTCCGGCCTGAGCAAAGCCAGGCCAACGAGCGGGTGATGCTTTGCACGTCAGAGAGCGACCCAACGTTGCGCGCAGCACGAGCCCACACCGGGCGAGATTTGATCGCGGTGTTCAGTCATGCGGCACACGGACTGCACGACGATGCCCTTGTGACGGCGCAATTTGCACAAGCCCCCGCCGCGAATGACGCCACGCTGCACCGCAAGGTCCATATTGGTGCAGGCGTGCCCGCCAGCGTCGACGAAAATGTTATGGTGTTGCCGTATGGTCGCGAACAAGCCTTGGATATGATTCATTCCAGTCGCCATAAACCGGCCGCTGTGATTGTCGAACCCATCCCCTCGGCACGGCTATCGCTGACCCACGGACCGTGGCTGTCCCGGCTCCAGCAGGCCTGCCGCACCAGCGGTGTGCTTTTGATTCTCGACGAAACCTTCAGCGGGTTTCGGCTTTGTTATGGTGGTGCTCAGGAATTTTTTGATCTCTCACCCGACCTTGTGACGTATGGGAATACCATGGGCGGCGGATTGTCCATTGGCGCCGTCGCGTGGCGCACAGGGATCATGTCCGTATTGGGCGGTGGCAATCCTCAACAGCGCGTCTTCTGCGGAACGACCCACGCAGGAAACCCCCTCAGCGCGGCCGCCGCCGTAGCTGTCTTGAACTTGCTCTCGCTTCACCGCGAAACCGTCTATCCGCAGCTCCACGAGGCCGCATCGAACATCGCAGAGGCTTTCAATTCTGCCGCAGAAAAATTAGGCCACGGCGCGCGCATCGAAACTGCGGGGTCAATCTTTCATATTCAGTTTGATCGCAACGTCAGCGGTGAAGCCACCCTCAAACGTGAGCGCGCAGACCAGCGCCAGATGGAGCAGGAATTTTATCGCCATTTATTGGACAAGCGCGTGATCGTTCACGCGTCAGAGCACTGCTTTTTATCGACGGCGCATACGGTTGCTGATATCGGAGAAATTTCAGCCGCCATGATCGAGAGTTTACACCTGATCAAGCATTAGAGCCGCGACCAAAGCCTATTTCTTATTCAGGCCCATGTAGATGTCTTTGCAGCGCTTGTTGACAATATCGGCAGCGACATTATTCGTCTTTGCGGTCGCCGCGCGCTTCGCGTCGGTGGTGCAACTCTCGTTCAAGATGCGACTGACCGAAGCGATCAACTCAGGAGAACAGGGCACAGACAGACCAGATTCAACCTTCGAACCCGCCGGTATGCCGTAATCGACCAGCGGGACGCCATCGGGCATCAAAAACCCGATTAAAGGTCTTTCGGTCGCAATCGATAGGCCGTTGAGGTCTTTCAGGGTCGCCTGGACACATTCAGCGGCTAAGGCCTGCGCCGACAAGAGCACGAACAGGCCTGACATCAGCAAACGCATGCGCGTGTAAAACCTGAACAGAGTGCTTGCGGCGATTGCCAACAAGAAGTTTGGTGCGGGTAGAGGGAATCGAACCCCCACGTCCTAGGGACACCAGATTTTGAGTCTGGCGCGTCTACCAGTTCCGCCATACCCGCGAAGAGGCAGGGACATAAACCAGTCATCAGCGCCTGTCAAAGCGAGTTAAAAATGGCCCATGACTGCGGTTTTTGGGCGGCTTCTTTGCAGCGCCAGAATGGCATAAAGTGGGGGTCATGCCGCTCCAACACCGCGATTCCCAAACCCTACTAGCCATTGGCCTATGCTCAGGCGGCGCCCTTTTGCTGGCGCTGGTCGCCCAATACGGCTTCGATCTGTGGCCTTGCACCATTTGCTATTGGCAGCGAGTCCCCTACGGCTTCACGATCTTCATGGTCGTGCTGGCGGCCATGCCTGTCGTCGATGCGCCGTCACGACGATTGGTCGTGCAGATTTGTGCCGGGCTTTTTCTGATCAATGCGGGAATCGCATTCTATCACGTGGGCGTAGAGACCCGGTGGTGGCCGGGACCTGCCGAATGCGCAGGCCAAGTGAAGGATTATTCCACCAATGACCTTTTAGCTTCACTGAATCAGCCTGGACGCACGGGATGTGAAAACCCAGCCTTAGTCGTGCTTGGAATTTCGATGGCGGGATATAACGTGATCGCGTGCTTGATATTCGCCACCCTTAGCACCTGGGCCTCGCGCCAATCATCGTGGTGGAGTGTGCGCGCATGAAGACCGGCTCAGCACCCTTGCCCGGTGAGCTCAGCAGCGAACAAAAGCTGGCGCAAATGATTCGTGTCAATCAGGCGGGCGAATACGGTGCCAAACGAATCTACCAGGGCCAACTGGCCGTGCTGGGAAAAACCGCAGACGGCCCGGTGCTCAGCGAGATTTTGGCGCAAGAGGAAAAACACCTGGCGCAGTTCAATCAACTGGTGGCCGCACGCGGTGTGCGACCCAGCGCGCTTGAACCCATCTGGCATGTGGCGGGCTTTGCGCTTGGTGCCGCCACCGCATTGATGGGCCGCGAGGCTGCCATGGCTTGTACGGTCGCGGTGGAAGATGTCATCGGCGAGCATTATGCCGAGCAGGCTGCAAGCTTAGGCGAGACAGAGGCTGAGCTGAAATCAACCATCGAATCATTTCGCCGTGACGAAATGCATCATCGTGAGGTCAGCTTGCAAAATGGCGCCGAGCAAGCTGCGGGCTACCCCGTGCTGACGGGCGCCATCAAAGCCGGAACACGTCTCGCGATTTGGCTGTCGAAAAGAATTTAATTGTCTTTTTTGGTCGCATTTCCCGCTTTTTCTTGGGCCAAGCGGAAGTCCCCTTCTCGAAGAAATGCTTTTAACTCGGGTCGAGTTCTGTATCCCAGTAGAGATAATCGCGCCAACTTTCGTGCAGATAGTTTGGCGGAAACGCACGGCCAATATCTTGTAACTGGAACGATGTTGGACGAAAGGGGCGTTGGCTCGGGTACATTCCGGCGTCGTGGGGCATCCGGTTGCCCTTGACCAAGTTGCAACATGAGCACGCCGTCACCACATTTTGCCATGTCGTTCGCCCGCCCTTTGATCTGGGGATCAAGTGATCAAAGGTCAGATCGTTGGTCGGGTGCGGCGTGCCGCAATACTGGCACATGAAGCGATCACGCAAGAAAACATTAAATCTGGTGAACGCAGGCGAGCGTTCCATCGGTGCATATTTTTTGAGCGAGATCACACTGGGTAGTTTCATTTCCCAGCGCGGGGAACGAACGGTACGCTCATACTCGGAAACCACATTCACGCGGCCCAAAAACACCGCTTTGATTGTTTCCTGCCAGGACCACACAGACAACGGAAAGTAGCTCAGCGGACGGAAGTCCGCATTCAAAACCAAGGCTGGCGAAGCGTCGGGCGCGAATCCCACGGCGGTGGTCATCTCCTGTGCAAACAAGGAGTCTACTTTAGCAATTTCTGCGCAGAATACAAATTATGGTACGCTTATGCTCCACGACCCCACCATTTGAGCCTTTTGTGATAACAGTGCAATGATAGCCCCGTGACCCTAATCCCTTCCTTCGTAACTCGCTTTGCCCCCAGCCCGACGGGGCAATTGCACTTAGGGCATGCCAAAGCGGCACTGTTTGCGGCCCAGCAGGCCCAGGGCGGGCGATTCTTGCTGCGCATCGAGGATATCGACCTCGGCCGCTGCAGGCCTGAATATGAATCTGCCATCATTGAGGACCTCACTTGGCTCGGCCTGACGTGGGACCAGCCGGTGCGCCGCCAGTCCGCGCACCTGAGAGATTATGAAACTGCGATAGGGAAGCTGAGAGAACAGGATATGCTGTATCCCTGCTTCTGTACGCGCGCCGATATTCAGCGCGAAATTCATCACGCCGCGTCCACTCCTCACGCCCCTCCACAAAGCGGTCCCGACGGCCCGCTGTACGCAGGCACATGCCGCAACATCGCTGAATCGGTTGCGCAAAAGCGAATCGAGGCCGGAGAATCCTTCGCGTTAAGGCTACACATGAGCAACGCAACCCGTGCCGCCGGTCAACTGACATGGACCGACATTGAAAAAGGACACCAGATTGCAAAGCCCGACATGTTCGGCGATGTGGTGATCGCGCGCAAGGAAACGCCCACCAGCTATCATCTCGCCTGCACTTGGGACGATGCGTTGCAAGGTGTCACCCTCGTCACCCGTGGCGAAGACTTGTTTGCCGCCACACATGTTCATCGGTTACTCCAGCATCTCCTCAGTCTCCCGACGCCGAACTATCATCATCACACCCTTCTCCTCGGCTCTGATGGAAAGAAATTTTCGAAACGAGATCAGGCCCCAACATTGCGAGCGCTGCGGGACTCGGGCCGCACCCCCGATGAGGTACGGGCTATGGTTGGGCTCGTGGTCCGATTCTAAAATTCGCATCTCATTTCACTGAACTGTCTTGCGAATCTTAGAATCATAAGGAGAACTAGAAAATATAGGATCGTAGTGGAGCTTTGGATTTGACATTCGCTTCTCAGGGCCGCCGCGAATAGGCTAGCGGATGTCAAATCCGCTTCACTCGCCTAAAGCTTAAACCCCTTAAGGGGATGATGCGTTTGCACCAGCTTCTTTAAACGCTCGTCCAACACATGCATATAAATCTGCGTCGTTGAGATATCGCTGTGACCCAGCAGTTGCTGCAAAGTGCGCAAGTCAGCGCCATGCGATAACAAATGCGTCGCGAATGAGTGCCGCAGCACATGTGGTGACACGCGTGATGGCGATAAGCCCGACGCAACAGCGATGTCTTTGAGCATTTTGGCAAAGCCGTCGCGGGTCAAATGTCCAGACGCGCCTGAAGACGGAAACAGCCACGCTGAGTTGGCCTTCTTCTTTGGCAAAAACTGCGCACGCACACATAGGTATTTCTGAAGTGCTATCTGGGCAGACTCGCCCACGGGGATCATGCGCTCCTTGGATCCCTTGCCACGGACGATTAATACGGACGGGTTTCGGGCGGCTGCAATGGGCAACGACACCAACTCTGATACACGCAAGCCTGACGCATAGAGCATTTCGAGGAGAGCTGCACCCCGCACACCCTCTGACCTGCGCTGCGCGTTGGCCGCAGCAAGCAATGCCTCGACTTCACTCTCGCCCAGATACTTTGGCAATGGCTTTGGCAAGCGCGGCCGATCAAGACTGACCGACGGATCATCGGCACGGATGCCTTCGCGATAGAGGAACTGGAAAAACTGGCGCGCACTCGATAACCGTCTCGTCGTAGAGCGTGCGCCAAGCTTGGCCTTATGTAGGCTTGTCAGATACTTTCGCAGATCATCAGGCTGCGCGTTGAGAAAGCGTTTACTGCAGGCCTTCAGATGCGCTTCTAAGGCCGACAAGTCCCCGCGATAGGCTGATAACGTGTGGCGCGCGGCCCCGCGTTCAGCGGTCATCATTTCCAAGAAGGCTTCAACTTGAGGGTCGTCCGAACCGAGACGCGAATGTGAAGATCGGACCACTAGAGGCCCTGCACCAACGCCACTTCGGCAACGAGCAGCCGCGCATCGTCTTCACGGCCGACGATGATCAGACTCTCAATGGCCTTGTTCAGCGTGACGGGCATCTCCCCTTGGGAGGCGGTCTCCCCAAGCAGAGCCAATGCAAAGGCCGTGGCCTCGCCCGAGCGCGCATCGCGTGCCGCGAGCGACAAGCCGTGCCAGAGGGCTGCTTGGGGCGCACTGGGCTGACTGGGCAGAGGAGGGGACGTGATCACCGGTAACCAATCCACCGCTCCGACGGGATCGCCCACAGCGGAGAGTAAATTGAGCAACGTCTGGCGAGGCAATGAACCCGCTGAAGCTGGAATGCTGGCTTGCCATGCCCTCAAACTGCGCGGCGTCAGATTGCCACGCGAACGCGGCATGGCGAGGTGTTCCACGGCCCACAAACTGTCAGCGATCTCAGAGGCCTCAAGGCTCCCGCGAGACATTTGGCGCACGAGATCGAACCACGCGGTGGCTTTGTCGCGCATGCCAGCCGCAAGCAAGCCGCGCGCCGCGCTGCCAGCAAACCACAACAAATCAGGCGCAGGCATCAGTTCTGCCAGCATCGGCGCATAGACACGCCCGACCAGCACAAGATTAGGCCCCTTCTGGCCACGGTCAGCGCGGGCCAGTGCGATGGCACGCGCGATCACCTCGGCGCGCGCCGCTGGCGAGGTTTGCTTCTTGGCCGCCTGGAACATCATCACACGCGCGCGCACGTTGTCAGCGGTCGCGGCGTCCAACGTGATGGGCTTGGCATCTTGGCTGAGGTCAACGTCCAGATAGCGCGCACGCAGCATTTCAGGGTCAAGCACGCCTAAGCTCACGGCCCACTCGGACATAACAACACGATTTTCTTGGAGCGCGCGGATACGGTCTTTTCTCTGCGCGGCTGTCAATTTTTCTTCTTCAGGTGGTGGGGCAGGCATGGACGCGAGCACACGCATCATGGTCGGGTCGCCGTCGCGCACAATCGCTTCGGGAAACGCGCGGCCTGCCGTGCGCAGCATCATGAGTTCCAACGGGGCGAGGCGCTGTAACCCAGCTGGGGTCGGCGCGCGCTGCCCTTGCATTACGTCTGCCGCCCAAAAGAACACCGGATCGTCGAGCCCCTGTTCGCGCAACAGCAACAATCCAAGTTGAGCGGCGCTAGCCTGCTTTGAGACGAATTGACAGTACACTAGAAGTTTTTGCCATTGTGTGTCGGGCTGACGGGAAAGAGCAGCCTGACCCTCAGCGCAGGCGCTTTCCGTATTACCCACAACCAACAGACCATCGACGCGCAAGCGCGTGAGTGACTCGGTCATACGATCTTGCGGCACTAATTCCAGCAATGAATTGACATTGCTCCAATCGCCCATCGAGCCCACGGCTTTGGCACGCGCCTCCAGAAGCCATAGCTGCTGGCCAAGTGCGGGGTCTTCAACCACATCAGTTGATTGGGGATCTGTCAGATCAATCGCATCAGGCTTCGCGCGCGGTTGGCGAGCGGCAGGTAATAACAAATTGTGCGTTATGGTTCGCATAGCCTGCGATGGCATGCGGCGGGGCAATTGTGCCAAGAGTGCGCGAACCAACGCTGGATCGCTGCCATCCCACATGGCGTTCGGCAAAGCGCCTGAGGCTTCGTCGAGCAACCCGACGCGCTCGGCCCCGAGCTCTTCAAGAACGCCCACGGCAATCTTGCGGATATTTGAGTCGTTTACAGGTTCGGATAAGGGGGCAGATGAAGGTGTTAGCTGGGCCGGCGGTACAAGAGGCCGTGGCGCGGACGGCGCTGTCGGCGACATTGGCGTTTGCGCCGAGGCAGCCACTGTCATGGCCGCAAAAGCAAACCCAAACACCAGCGTGCGTGTCACGACTCTGGTTCTTTTACTGAAAGCGCTCATTGGGGATGACTTTTTCGTGTGTGGCGGTTGGAGGCGGCATATCCCAGGTCGCCAAGACAACTACCCCGCCGACCACAGCCACAGTTACAAGAGCAAATACAATCTTCAGCATCACTGTTTAAGTCCCCACATCAATGACTATCTCAACCGTGTAAAACAGCGCCGGATTGGGATGAATCATCGAAAATCGCCTTGGGCTAGATTACGCAACAGGCCGCCGAAAGTCCATGAAAGTCCTTGGTTTATCAGACACTTTGTTGCATTCAGGTCACAGATCGTGGACCTGCCCAGAAAGTGAACGTGGGAGAATGGTATAATCGCGGTTAGATTGCGTATTCCGGCTTCTGACTGTATTTGACCTAGTGGAGCGGATTTGGCATTCGCACCCCTAGCCGCGGCAAAACTGAGAAGCGAATGTCGAATCTAAAGCTCCACTAAAACCTTATGTTTTCTAGTGGTCCTGATGATTCTAACATTCGCAAGATCGCAATACGAAATAGGATGCGAATGTTAGAATCGGACCACTAGACGATGAACGCGCACCTCGAAACCTCAACCGCTCACCATCTGCCCAAGACCATCGTTCTGGTCGGCTTGATGGGTGCGGGCAAAAGCTGCATCGGTCGGCGGCTGGCGACACGGCTTGATGTCGAATTTATCGATGCGGATGCCGAAATTGAAAAAGCTGCTGGCCTGAGCATCGCCGAGATTTTTAAAAAATACGGCGAAGCCTATTTCCGCGACGGTGAGCGCCGGGTGATGTCGCGGTTACTGCAGGCCAAGCCTTGCGTCCTGGCTGCCGGTGGAGGAGCCTTCATGGAGGACGAAACGCGCCACTTGATTAAGCAGCAAGCAACCTCGCTATGGTTACGCGCTGAGTTGGACACGCTCGTTGCGCGGACCAAGGGTCGAGGGCATCGCCCACTTCTCAATAACGGAGATCCGCGCGCGATGTTGCAACACTTGATGGACACGCGCTACCCGATTTATAGCGAGGCTGACGTCGCCATTGATACGGGCATGGACAATCCCAACGTCACAGCCTCACGCGCCCTCGACGCATTGGAAAAGCACCTGGGCACAACATTGGCGACTTTGCCATGAGGGCCCATCCATGAGCCCCGATGGACATCGCCCACAAGATGTAACGACGGTCAGCGTCAAGTTAGGCGCACGCTCTTATGACATCATCATTGGCCGAGGCCTGATTGCACGTGCTGGCGAGTTTATCGCCCCCCTCTTGAAGCAAAAGCGTGCCTTCATCGTCACTGACTCTCATGTCGCGACACACTACTTAGATCGCCTGGCAAAGGGGCTCGCGCAGCATGGGATCAAATCAGAGCATGTGATCGTGCCCGCAGGCGAGGCCAGCAAAGACTTTGGCCAATTATCACGCGTGCTCGACGCCATGCTGGCCGCAAAGTGTGAGCGCAAAACTATGATCGTGGCGCTCGGCGGCGGTGTGGTCGGGGACTTAGCCGGTTTTGCGGCCTCTATTCTGTTGCGCGGTGTCGATTTCATCCAGATCCCAACCACCCTTCTGTCTCAAGTTGATAGTTCAGTCGGTGGCAAAACGGGCATTAACACCGCGGCAGGAAAAAATCTGGTGGGGAGCTTCCATCAACCGCGCCTCGTGATCGCTGATACTGACACATTGACAACATTGCCCCATCGCGAACTTCTCGCGGGCTATGCCGAGGTCGCGAAGTATGGCTTCATCAACGATCAGCCCTTCTTCACCTGGCTTGAGGCCAATGCAGCGACTGCACTGGACCTGAAACGCAATGACCAAACCGCCCTGATTCACGCCATAGCAACCAGTTGCCGTGCCAAGGCCACGATCGTCAGTGCAGACGAGAAAGAGTCTGGGGTGCGCGCGCTGTTAAACTTGGGCCACACTTTCGGACATGCCTTAGAAGCTGAAATGGGTTACGGCGATGGCCTTTTGCATGGCGAAGCGGTCGCTATGGGAATGGTTCTCGCGTTTGACTTGTCAGTCTGGCTTGGGCTTTGCCCCGCTGCCGACGCCACTCGCGCCAAAGCGCATTTGGCCAACATTGGTTTGCCGGTCAGCCCGCCCAAAACGGGGCCCAAAGGCAAGCTGACGCCCGCTGGCCTGATCGCACACATGACGCTCGACAAAAAAGTTCAGGACGGCGCGATAACATTTATTCTGGCACGCGGCGTCGGGAAGGCCTTTGTGACGACAGACGTGCCGATGACAGTTCTGAGCGACACTCTAGCAAATGCGCTGGCGTAAGAGCGTTTTGATTTCATTTCCGGCAAGTGGAGCAGATTTGACATTGGCAAGGTCGCAATACCCAATGAGATGCGAATGCTAAATTCGGACCACGAATCACAACAGAGAACAAACTCATGATTGTCATCGTCGTTACCATTATCGTTCTCATGACGATCGCTGCCTTCTTTTCGGCAGCCGAGACGGCGCTGACAGCCGCCTCGAAGCCCCTCATGCATCAATTAAACGAAGAAGGCGATCAACGCGCAGGCACCGTCACCCGACTGCTTGATCAACGCGAGCGCCTGATCTCGACGGCCCTGCTGGGCAACAACGTTGTGAATATTTTGGCTTCGGCGCTGACGACGAGCGTGATGATCGAAGCGTTCGGCAACGAGGGCGTGGTTTACGCCACGGTCATCATGACGTTTCTGATCGTCATCTATGGTGAAATCCTGCCAAAGACCTACGCATTACTGCACACCACGACCGTGTCGCTGCGTGTGGCAGGTATCATGTCGGCCCTGGTTGCAATCTTCCATCCATTCAACGTCGGCGTAGAATACTTTATCAACGGCGCCCTGAAGCTCTTTCGCGTCACCACCGCCAGAACCCGTTCAGCGCAACAAATTCTTGCCGAGTTGCGCGGCACAATCGAGATGCAAATGGCAGAGAAAACGATCAGAGAGGAGATCAAGCACGAGCGCGCCATGCTGCGCAGTGTGCTCGACCTCACGGGCGTCGAGGTTGGTGAAATTCTGGTTCACCGCAAGAAGATTGTCACCATCGACGCTGACTTGCTGATTTCGGATATTATTGAACAGGTGGCCGCCAGCCCCTACTCGCGCATTCCATTGTGGCGCGACCAACCCGACAATATTGTCGGGGTCCTCCATGCCAAAAACCTGCTGCGTGCGATTGAGTCCGCCGGTGGTCAGAATGAACGCGTCGATGTCGTCGCCTTGGCAACGCCACCTTGGTTTATCCCTGAGACGACGAAGTTGCTCGACCAGATGAACGCCTTCAGGGCGCGTCGCGAACATTTTGGTATCGTCGTTGATGAATATGGCGCGCTGCTGGGTATTGTGACGTTGGAAGACATCATTGAGGAAATTGTCGGTGACATCCGCGATGAACACGATGTGGCCGTGCCTGGCATTCGCCCGCAAGCGGACAGAAGCCACCTGATCGATGGCAGTGTGACGCTGCGCGATTTGAACCGCGAACTTGAATGGGATTTGCCCGACGACAAGGCATCAACGATCGCTGGATTGGTCTTGCATGAATCCCGCGTCATCCCCGACCCGGGACAGAAGTTTTTGTTTCACGGTTTTCGCTTCGAGGTTCTTCGCCGCCAGCGCAACCAGATCACGCTGGTTCGGGTGACGCCGCCACATCCCGCCAGTTTAGAATCTGATAAGGCAGCATAATCAAAGGCTTGCAGCCTCACCTTGACCAGGCGGGAGCCTGGTGCGCAGAATCAGGTAGCGGGGTCTGCAAGCGATCCTAGCTGGACATGTTCGGGATCGATGGCCTCGTCCAACACTTTGGACAAGGAGAACTGCGATGTACCGAAAAATTGTTCCCGATGTCATCAGCGGCCAGACCATACAAAAAGTCACTCCCAATGAAACCGTGCGCGCCACCGCACGCATGATGCGCGAAAAGAAAATCGCAGCCGTCGTGGTGATGGAGGGTGAACGATTGGTGGGTATTATCACCGAACGCGATATGACGACCCGCGTGATCGCTGCTGGCCTGAACCCCGACACGACTTTAGCACGCGACATTATGACGGCGAATCCCGACACGCTTGGCCCCGACGATAAAGCCTCTGAAGCGATTCGTATGATGCGCGAGCGCAATTACCGCCACCTGCCTGTCGTTGATGGCCATGCGGTCGTGGGCATAGTCTCGGTACGCGACCTTTATGCCGTCTACAACACAGAGTTGGAACAGGACCTGAAAAATCGTAACGCGTTCATTTATGGCGAGAATTACGGCACCGCATAATAAATTTGAGCAGCTCGGCAGTTCCCGCATAGCCGATCGCTAGAAAACGCCCTACCCGAACGGCGATTTCTCGCCTAAATTGAGGAAGGCCCTGGCAAACAGATCGGGGTGAGCCTTGCTATACCTGGACCCCCATCCTCATGCCGTTGCCCACTGCCGCCACCGCCCGTAAGCTTTTACATACACGCACCGTGAAGTGCGAAGGCTTTGAGCGTGAAGATGGTTTGTGGGAGATCGATGCCTGGATGACGGACATCAAAAGCTACAGCTTCCCAAACCGAGACCGTGGCCAAGTCCCTGTCGGCGAGCCACTGCACGGGATGGGCTTTCGCATCACCTATGATGACCGCATGACCATTATCGATGCGGTCGCGGTAACGGACTTCTCACCCTTCCGGATTTGCCCCGACATCACGCCAACATTTAAATACCTGGTCGGCATGCGCATGACGCCGGGTTTTACCCGGCTGGTAAAAGAAAAATTCGGTAGCGTCCGTGGTTGCCTTCACTTGGTTGAGCTTTTGGGGCCCATCGCCACCACAGCTTTCCAAACTATTGCCGGAAAGCGCTTTGCAAAAATGAGTGAGTCGCCGCGCAGCGAAATTAAAATCAAGCCGCCGCTGATTGATACCTGCCACGCATGGGACGCGACAGGAGAGATTGTCGAGCGCGAGTTTCCGCAGTTTTATACTGACGCAGAGCCGCAAAAAGTGAAGATCTAAAACTCTCCGGGCGCACGCAGCACCAGCTCCAGCGCGTGGACGCGTTCTTTCAATTCATCTGCCAACACGCTGTAGACCAGCCTTTGACGCTCGACACGCGATTTGCCCACAAAGATCGCCGACACCGCCGTAACCTTGAAATGCGTTTCGCCGTTGCCGTCGGGGTTGTCACCCGTATGCCCCGCGTGGCGGTGGGAATCATCGTGAATATCGAGCGCTAAAGGCTGAAGGGCAGCGGTAAGTTTGGTTGCAATGCGCTCGCTGTATTGGCCCATGATCGATCTTTCGTATGGTCAGGTGACGGGGGTCTCGAAGCACAAAGCGGGCGAAGAAACAAGATTGGAACCTCGCGCGGCACGTTGGATATTCCATAGCATGGCGCGGACCAGACCGACATCAGCGGAAACGACGACGAATGACACGATCGCCCCCCGGGGGGCTGAGGGGTCATGCGCTTGCGCGTGGTCGGGATGCAATGCCCAAGGCGTTTACCGCGCACCGAAGGATCGCAGCCTCTCGAACTACGTGATGTTCTGCCTCGATCATGTGCGCGCTTATAACGCCAAGTGGGATTTCCATATCCATATGTCGCCGTCAGATATTGAGGCCGAAATCAGGCGCATGGTCACGTGGGACCGCCCCACCTGGCCTATGGGCAACACGAGCGCATCACACAATCTGAAGAATGCGCGACCATGGTCACGCGCAGACCTTCGCGATCCGATGGGCCTAGGCGCGGGCACCGCTTTTGATCCAAAGGCACAAAAGAAAAGCCGTCAAACGTCGTGGGCCGAGGGACAGGGCTTCACGGCTGAGGAGCGCAGGGCGCTCCGCGCCTTGGACATCGAAGGCCCTGTCAGCTTGGCGGAATTGAAGAAACGCTATAAAGAGCTTGTGAAGCTGCATCACCCCGATACCAATGGCGGCAGCCGCGAGGCTGAGGCCAAAATGAAAACAATTAATGGCGCCTACGACCTCTTGTCCGTGGCGTTGCACCGCAAGACTTCGCCCTGATTAGTCTGTGCAGGAGAAACGGTCATCGATCTTCGCTTTAAAGACAAAGTGGTGCTGATTACCGGCGCGAGCCGTGGGTTGGGCGCAGCTTCGGCACGACTGCTCGCCGCAGAGGGCGCGAAGTTGGTGCTTACCTCACGCACTCACGCCGAGCTCGACGCGTTGGCCAATGAACTCCATGGCAAGCATGGCACGGCAGCCTTGGCACTGAGTGTCGATTTGACTCAAGACTCCGCCGCCGATGACGCGGTGAAAAAAACCTTGGCGCAATTCGGGCACATAGACGTGCTGATTAACTCGGCAGGTGCATCGCAAGGCGGATTGTTCTGGGAGATTGCCGACCGCGTGTGGCAGGAAAGTTTCGACCTCAAGGTCATGGGTACGATCCGCATGATGCGTGCCGTGATGCCCACCATGATCGCGCAAAAATATGGCCGCATTGTCAACATTGTCGGCAACACAGGCTTACAACCCTCACCGCGCCTGTTGCCGGGTGCTGCGGCCAACGCAGCCCTGTTGGCCGTCACACGGGGGTTGGGTGAAGAAGCCGCACCCCATGGCGTGGTGGTCAATGCCGTGAACCCTGGCCCGACACGCACCGAGCGCTGGACGACGTTGATGAACCGACTGGCTCAGTCGTCGGGCCGCACGATTGCTGATGTCGAGAAGGACTACACCAGCCAGATCCCCTTGGGAAAACTGGGCGAGCCTGACGACATTGCGGGCCTGATTGTGTTCATGGCCTCGGACCGCGCTGCCAACATGATTGGCACATCGGTCACGGCTGATGGCGGCTGGACCAAGGGGATTGGCTAACAGCCCTTTTTGCTGCTGCCTTCGTCTTAACCTGCATTGCCTGACAAAGCGAGGGCGTGTCATAAACGCGGCTCAAGTGAACGTCACAGTTGTTTCTGGAGCACGAAGATGAGTAAGAAACCCGAAGCACCGCGCGGGGATTTGGGCATCCGCCTGCCTGACCGCCAGGTCTCGGTCCGCGAGACCTTCGGGCTCAATATCGACATGAAGGCGCCCGCCTTTTCCGAGCGCAGCGAACATGTGCCGGAAGTCGACAAAGCCTATCGCTTTGATCACGACACCACGATCGCGATTCTGGCCGGCTTTGCGCACAACCGCCGCGTCCTCATTCAGGGCTACCATGGCACTGGAAAGTCCACGCACATTGAGCAAGTGGCCGCGCGCCTCAACTGGCCGTGCCTGCGGATCAACCTTGATAGCCACATCAGCCGCATCGATTTGATTGGCAAAGACGCCATTGTGCTGCGCGACGGCGCACAAGTGACCGAGTTTCGTGAAGGCTTGCTGCCCTGGGCTTTGCAGAACCCCGTGGCCTTGGTGTTCGACGAGTACGATGCAGGTCGGCCAGATGTGATGTTCGTTATTCAGCGCGTGCTCGAAGTCGAAGGCAAGTTGACGCTGCTAGACCAAAATAAAGTCATCCGCCCGCATCCTGCGTTTCGGCTGTTCGCAACAGCCAACACGGTGGGCCTAGGCGACACAACCGGGCTGTATCACGGCACGCAGCAGATCAACCAAGGCCAAATGGACCGCTGGAACATCGTCGCCATGCTCAACTACCTTGCGCACGATGCCGAAACCAACATCGTTTTGTCCAAGGTCCCTGGCTACAACACCAAAGAAGGTAAGAAGGCGATCTCGGCCATGGTTGATGTGGCTGACCTCACGCGCCAAGGTTTCATAAATGGCGACATCTCAACCGTGATGTCGCCGCGCACGGTGATTAGCTGGGCCGAGAACAACACCATTTTCAAAGATATGGGTTACTCGTTCCGCGTGACGTTTTTGAACAAATGCGACGAAACTGAACGCGCAACCATTGCTGAGTATTACCAACGCTGCTTCGGCCAAGATGTGGCTGGCGCGGCCATTGAAGCCGCGTAACCACAGGGCCCCACCACGTGGCCACCAACCAGTACCAAAGCTACGCCGAACGCGGGCCGTCAAAAATCGAGGCGTTCAAAACGGCCACCACGGCCGCCGTGAAAGCGATCTCGGGGCGTGAAGATGCGACGGTTGTGTTCACGCCCATCGCCAACAATCAAAAATTTGGCAGCACGCCCGCAGGCGAGGTGCGCCTGCCCCTGCCGCCACAAAAGCTGACCGCAGAAAACGTTTTGCGATTGCGGGGCGCTGCCGACGCCATGGCACTGCGGCTCAAGCATCACAATTCCACCATTCATGCCCGTCGCATGCCCTCGGGCAAAGACGCCATTGATGCCTACAACGCCATGGAGCAAACCCGCGCCGAGGCTTTGGGGGTAGAGCAATTCCAAGGCGTGGCGCAAAACATTAGCCTCGCGTTAGAGCAACGCCTCACGCTGGAAGGCTATGGCCTCGCGCGAACCCACATTCAAATTCAAATGGGCGATGCACTGAAGGTGCTGATCCATGATCGCTGTGGCGGATTCAAGCTGGGCCCCACATGCAAACACGTGAAAGAGCTTTTCGAGGCCGAGTACGGCGAGAAGCTCGATGCGCACTTGGATGCGCTGAAGGCCGCATTGGGCAACCAAAAAGCCTACGCGGATGTTGAACGCCAAATCATTGAGACGCTGGAGCTTGAGAAAGACGACGGCGGACGGGAGTTGGACGACGAAGAGTCCGAAGTGGGCGATGAGTCTGAGAAGAACGCCGAGCAAAAAGAATCCGAGTCCGAGCAGGAAAAAGATAGCGATTCCGCCAGCGGTCAAAGTGAAAGCCAAGCGGGCACTGAAGAAGTCGACGGCGAGGCGTCCGAAGACGACCAGAATAGCCAAACCGAATCGATGCTGGAATCGGCCATGGAGCCAGGCTCGGACGGCAAGCAAATGCGCCCCAAGCCCGGCCATAATACGGGCGGTGAACATGCACGTTACAAAGTTTACGCCATACAGTTCGACCAGGTCGAAGACGCCGCCAACCTGTGCGATGCGGAAGAACTGGCGCGGCTGCGATTGCAGTTAGATCGCCAACTGGCCCACTTGCAGGGCATCGTGGCGCGGCTTGCAAACCGCCTTCAGCGCCGCTTGATGGCACAGCAACAGCGCAGTTGGGAGTTCGACCTGGAAGAAGGCATGCTGGACGCCAGCCGCTTAGCGCGCATTGTCGCCAACCCCATGTACACGCTGTCGTTCAAGCGCGAGAAGGAAACCACGTTCCGCGATACGGTTGTGACGCTGCTGATCGACAATTCAGGCTCCATGCGCGGGCGACCGATTACCATTGCGGCCATGACCGCCGATATTCTGGCGCGCACGTTAGAGCGTTGCGGCGTGAAGGTTGAAATTCTGGGCTTCACCACCAGCCAATGGAAAGGCGGCCAGTCGCGCAAGCATTGGGCCGAGCATGGCAAGCCCGCCAACCCGGGCCGACTGAACGACTTGCGACATATCGTGTACAAAGCGGCGGACTCGCCATGGCGACGGGCGCGGCGCAACTTAGGTCTGATGCTGCGCGAAGGCATTTTGAAAGAGAACATCGATGGCGAAGCGTTGGCCTGGGCGCATAGCCGATTGATCGCGCGCCACGAACAACGGCGTATCTTGATGGTGATCTCGGACGGCGCGCCAGTGGATGATTCCACATTGTCGGTGAATCCCGGTAACTACCTGGAACAACACTTGCGTGATGTGATTGCCTATATCGAAAATTATTCGCCGGTGCAGTTGCTGGCCATCGGGATCGGCCACGACGTCACCCGCTATTATCGCCGCGCGGTGACGCTGATGGATGCTGATGAGTTGGGCGGCGCGGTGATGCAAGAACTGACTGACCTGTTCGAGGAAGATTCGCGCACGGCCAGATCATACGGCGCGGCGATGGTGGCTTAAGCCGCCCTTCTCGCTGATTCCTCGCCCATTAATGCCGCGCGATCTTCAGCAAAGCATCATTTATCTGACGTACAACAATGTCAGACAAAGAGCTTATGCGTTCTTGCTGGGCTTGATCGCGCTGGCTGCGCTGTGGGTTTAAATTGCGATGGCGGTTTTCGCCAAGCTGTAAAAGGCCAGTACCATAAAAAAGCCCGCCGATTTGGCGGGCTTTTTTTGTCTCAAAAAATTCCAGGCTTAAGCGGCCGCTTGGGTTGCTTTTGTTTTTGCTTTTTTCACGCGGCGCTTCAAGGTCAGCGCTTCGGGCTGAAGCTTGGCGTCAGGTGTCGACAGCAAGAAGGCATCGATCCCACCGCGTTTTTCAACGGTGCGCAAACCATGCGAGGTCAGGCGCAGGCGAATCTTCACCCGCAGCGTGTCACTCAGCATGGTGACCGCATGCAAATTAGGCAGGAAACGGCGACGCGTTTTATTGTTCGCGTGGCTGACGTTATTGCCAGACTGAACTCCTCGGCCGGAGGCGGCGCAACGGCGGGCCATAGGAAACCTCATCAATTCGGATTAGGTGGGAAAAGACCGCACCCTTGGAAGGCGCGGGTTTTACCGCCCCCCCCCTCTCCCGTCAAGGCGAATCAATCAGGGGGGCCGCCCCCAGCGGCCCTATTAAACCAATCATTTCAACGCCTTGAGACCGCTCGTTTGGGGCTGATCGGCGTCGGCTCGCGGTTTTGTTCCATCATCTCGCGCAAAGTGACCAAAACAAGATAGCGCCGGTGGCGATCATTCATCAATTGGCGGACCTCCTGATTGGCGCTGTAGATGCTCAAAGGCCGTTTATAGTGAATCGACATCGTTCACGTTGGGGGGCCTTTCCTTCATTTGCTTCAGTGTCGCATCCTGCAAGCCGTGAATGGCTGGCGAATGCTGACGATACAAATCTAAGGCTTCGCAAATCAGCCCATCGCGGGGCGACGGCGGCACAAGTGATTTATGCGCTGGCGCCTTTGGTTCGGCCTTGGGCGCCGCGGCAGAGCTGACGCCCAGCGCTTGCGGCAATTTTTTTGTAAATGACTGCATCTGCCGTGACCACGCGGGCTTTAAGTGGGCGTGTCGGACACGGCCTCGTCCGAGGGGGGGTTCAATGCGTGCGCCTCAGCGGCTTTGAAGAGCTGATAGCCACGCCCCAAGGGGCCTTCGTCGAGCGTTTCTAAAGCCAGCTTGTCATCACTCATGGTACCAGCCAAGCGTTCGTAACGGCGCACAAAGCCCGCCAACGCTGCGCGCGCGGTCAGATCACGCACGACGGCCTCGCCCATGCGTTCGGCCAAATCAGGGTGTTCGCCTGCATAATTCAAGAACGACTGGACAAACGCGCCCGTATCGCCCGAGCCAAAGCGCGCCCAGGCAATGTCGATGGTATCGGGTTTTAAAATACCAAGCCGCTCGCCAACCACGGCGGCCTGGGATGCCAAATCTTGCAGCGCGAGGCGACGTGTATCGGCTGCGAGGCCGCGCCTGAACTGCGCCTCCATTTCCAACATCGCGCGCGGCTGCACTTCGGCTTGCTGCAAAATGTGACGCGATTGCGATGTCATTTCGCCCAAGCGCTTGCGCAAATCGGCAAGTTCACCGCGCTGCCCCATAACACCGCTGACCAGCCATAAGCCCAACAGTGGCGTCGAGATAGCCACCAGCAAGGATGCCAGATCAGCAATCGGCAACGCCATCAGCGCGCTCATGCCAATGCGGGCAAGATAGGCCAACACGAACACGACCCAGGCCGTCGACAACGCGACCACGATCACGAATGGAATACGGTCTCGAAGTTCAGACCATGCATCAGGAGGACGCTGCGTGCTCAAAGGCTTTTCACAGTCTGGTCAAAACGCGGCTTTCGCCGCTCGGGCCCTTTCACTATACCGTGGCGAGAATCACCCCGTCCATGACCCAGGTTGTTGATGAGCTTTTTCGACCACGTTCGCCGCCGCAACGCTCGCGACCTTGCAGGTTATCTGCCGTTTATGATTGATGGGGATCGATTGGGGTTTGTGACGCCAAGCCGCGCAGCCATTCTGGCGCGCTACCTTGATATTTTTGCAGTCCAAGCAGGCCAGATTGGGTTCGCATATGATCTGATATCCGCCGAACAACGCACGGTGGCTATGGCCAGCATTGCCGCTGACCTGGCCGTGTCGGGCGCGTTCTTCAAAATCAAAGGCGAGCCGTATGCTGTCAAAAATTCATGGCACGAGCGCGCACGGCTACAGATCAATCGCGGCCTTGGTCCCTGGCTTTGGATTTCGCGCCTACGGCGTTCATATCAATGGCTTCGTGCGCAAAGCATCAGGCCTGCACCTGTGGATCGGGACCCGCTCGATGACGTGCAGCGTCGAGCCCAGCAAATTCGACAATATGGTGGCAGGCGACCAGCCGGCGCACTTAGGTCTGATAGCCAACGTGATCAAAGAGTGTGAGGAAGAAGCTGGGATCGCGCCCGATCTGGCAAGAACTGCCCGACCTGTGAGCAATCTCAGCTATAGTTTTGATGCGCCCGAAGGCCCGAAAGTCGACACTTTATTTTGCTACGATCTCGAGATGCCCGAAGCCATTGTTCCGGCCAACCGCGACGGAGAAATTTCAGCCTTCCGGCTGATGCCCATTGGAGAAGCCTTGGCGCTGATTAGCAGCACTCAGGCTTTCAAATTCAACGTCAGCCTCGTGATCATCGATTTTGCCATCCGCCATGGCGTGATCGACCCCGAGCGCGAGCCCGACTATGAAAAGATCGTCTCGGGGCTCCACGAAAGGCCATAAAGATATATATATCAATGGTTTAGGTAATTTTTACGGCCTCTTTAGTTGACTTCAAGACCAGGCTTGGGCATTGATGCTTACCCATTGCCGCCGCCCCACCTTGGGCGGCCCCACACGACGAACGCGAGAACGACCGGTTAGGGATCGACAGAGCAATGCATTTTCTGGATTTCGAAAAGCCCATAGCAGAGCTGGAAGGCAAGATTGCCGAATTGCGGCACTTGTCTGATTCCGATGGCATGAACATCGCTGAGGAAGTCAGCCGCTTGCAGGCCAAGGTCGAGCGCGATCTTGGATCGACGTATTCAAGATTGACGCCTTGGCAGAAAACATTGGTAGCCCGCCACCCCGACCGGCCACATACAGTCGACTACATCAAAGCGCTGGTGGAAGATTTTACGCCCTTGGCAGGCGACCGCGTGTACGGCGAGGACGCTGCGATTATCGGCGGCCTCGGGCGCATCAAAGGTCGCAGCGTGATGGTGATCGGCCTGGAAAAAGGTCGCGATACCGAAACCCGCATCAAACATAACTTTGGCATGGCGCGGCCCGAGGGTTATCGCAAAGCCCGTCGCCTCATGAATCTCGCTGATAAATTTGGCATCCCCATCATCACCTTTGTCGATACCGCAGGCGCATACCCCGGTGTGGGTGCCGAAGAAAGAGGCCAGGCAGAAGCCATCGCGCGTTGTATTCAAACCTGCCTTGATGTGCGTGTCCCGCTGATCTCGATCATTATTGGTGAAGGTGGCTCTGGCGGCGCTATTGCGTTAGCCACCGGTAACGTGGTGCTGATGCTGGAGCATTCTATCTACTCGGTTATTTCGCCCGAAGGCTGCGCATCGATTTTGTGGCGCGACGGTGATCAAGCCAAGGCCGCCGCCGACGCGCTGAAGTTGACGGCCCAAGATTTGGAAAAGCTGGGCGTGATCGACGGCATTATTCACGAGCCCATCGGCGGCGCACATCGCTCGCCCAAAGCCGCAGTCTCTGCGGTGCGCGATGCCCTTGAGACGCACCTCAATCAATTGGTCAAAATCGACGCCGGGCAATTGCGTGCGCGCCGCCGCGATAAGTTCGCGCACATGGGCCGTACAATTCAAGCTTAAAACGTTTAACAGTGAACGCTGATGTTCAAACTCTTGGCTGATTGAGCGAAGGGTCTGGTGATTGGCGTTTCTATCGCTGCGCCCGTTGGGCCTATCAGTATCTTGTGTATACGCACAACGCTACACAGGGCATGACGGCTGGCTTTGTGACAGGCCTTGGCGCCGCAACGGCTGATGCCATCTATGCTGCACTCGGTGCCTTTGGCATCAGTACCATTAGCTTCTTCTTAGAAAGTGCGGGCCCTTATTTAAGTGTCGTCGGCATCGTCGTTTTAATTTGGATTTCTTGGGGCGCATGGCAGCAAAAGCCTGCTGAGCCAGACCGCGATACTAATAGAACATCAACGGCACCATCACTTTGGATCGCCTTTGTCAGCACCTGTGGCATGACGCTTGCAAACACCATGATCATCCTTTCTTTTGCGGCGATTTTTGCTGGTGCGGGACTCGCCGTGTCAGGTAATGAGTCCAATAGCATATCAGCACAAGCAACCATGCTCGTCTGCGGCACATTCGTTGGATCCATGGCGTGGTGGTTGTTTTTGAGCGGGTCGGTCGCTGCGTTCTGAACAAAAATCGGACCAAGCGTGTCGGCCAAGATCAACACAGCATCGGCGATTATTTTACTGGGCTTTGTGGCGTGGATGATCGCGCAGACTGTTGGATATTAGCCAGCCAGTGCCTTCACGCCCGGCAACTCTTTGCCTTCAAGCCATTCCAGAAAAGCGCCACCCGCTGTCGACACATATGTGAAATCACTGCTCATATTGGCGGCATTCAATGCGGCAACGGTATCGCCACCGCCCGCGATTGAGACGAGCGAGCCAGCTTTCGTTAAGCTCGCCGCCGCGTGGGCAATGCCCATGGTGGCCTGATCAAAAGGCTTGGTTTCAAAGGCGCCGACCGGGCCATTCCACAGCAGTGTTTTGCACAGGCCAAGCTGGTGAATGATGGTTTGGGTGCTGGCAGGCCCCACATCCAAAATCATTTTGCCGGGCGGAATTGAATCGATGGTCACGACGGCACTGGCAGCGCCGGATTTCAGCGCATCTGCAATCACGACATCTTGGGGCAGAATAATTTGGCACCCCATCACCGTCGCTTTGGCCAAGACCTGACGTGCGGTGTCGACGAGGTCACGCTCGCATAAAGAATTGCCAACATCGATACCTTGCGCAAACAGGAACGTGTTTGCCATCCCGCCGCCAATCACCAGCACATTCACACGCGCGACCAAGTTCGAAAGCAGGTCAAGCTTGGTTGAAACCTTCGACCCACCAACAATCGCCATGACAGGCTTTTGAGGGCTCTCTAGGGCCGCCGCCAAGGCTTCGAGTTCAGCTTGCATTTGCAAACCTGCAAAGGCGGGCAAGAGGTGCGTAATCGCTTCGGTCGATGCGTGGGCACGATGTGCCGCAGAAAACGCGTCGTTGACATAAACGTCGCCGAGCGCAGCCAAATTTCTGGCAAACAGCGGATCGTTGGCTTCTTCGCCTTTGTGATAGCGCAGGTTTTCAAGAACGGCGATTTGGCCATTGCTGAGGCCCGAGACAATTTTTTGTGCATCGGGCCCGATGCAATCGTCGGCAAAGGCCACGGTTTGCCCCAGGATTTTGGAGAGCTTTTGGGCCACAGGGGCGAGTGACATCTCAGGCACGCGCTTACCCTTCGGGCGGTCGAAATGCGACAGCACGACGACCTTCGCGCCTTTTGAAGCCAGCGTCCGTAGGGTTGGCACCAAGCGCTGCAGCCGTGTGGCATCGCCCACTACGCCAGCCTTCATCGGAACATTCAGGTCGGCGCGCACCAACACACGCTTGCCCGCAACGTCAGCCTGATCGAGCGTCTTGAAGCGTGCCATGTGTGGTTAGAGCAATTTGCCCATGGCGTTCAGCGTATCGAGCATGCGGTTCGAGAAACCCCACTCGTTGTCATACCAACTCAGCACGCGAACAAAATTCTTTTCCAGAACTTTGGTCTGTGTGGCATCGAACACCGAGCTGTGGGGGTTGTGATTGAAATCAATCGACACCAGCGGCAGCGTGTTGACGGCGAGAATGCCCTTCAACTCACCGTTCGCCGCCATCGTCATGGCGGCATTGATCTCGGCTTCGGTCACGTCCTTAGCCAGAACGCATTTGAAATCAACCACCGAGACATTGGGTGTCGGCACGCGCAGAGACGTGCCGTCCAGCTTGCCCTTCAGCTCTGGCAACACTTCACCGACTGCCTTGGCCGCGCCGGTCGACGTGGGAATGATGCTCAGCGCGGCCGCGCGCGCGCGACGCAAATCCTTGTGCAACGTGTCGACAGTCGACTGGTCGCCGGTATAGGCGTGGATGGTCGTCATGTAGCCGTGCTTCACGCCGAAATTCTTTTGCAGAATATAGGCGACCGGCGCGAGGCAGTTGGTTGTGCACGAGGCATTGGAAACGACGATATGAGAACTCGTCAGTTTCTGATGATTGACGCCGTACACGACGGTCAAATCAGCACCCGCAGACGGAGCGGAGACCAAAACGCGTTTTGCGCCCGCCCCGATATGAACCTGGGCTTTGTCTTTATCCGAGAAAATGCCCGTACATTCGGCGACAATATCAACCTTCATGTCGCCCCAGGGCAGCTTGGTGGGGTCTCTTTCTTTCAGCACCTTGAACTGCCGACCAGCGACCGAGAGAATATCGCCCGAGACCGAAACGTCCTCAGGCATTGGGCCGTGGACGGAGTCCCATTTCAAAAGGTGTGCATTGGACTCGGGCGGGCCAAGATCATTAATGGCCACAATTTCAATGTCGGTGCGTTTGGACTCGATCAGCGCCCTGAACACCATCCGGCCGATACGGCCAAAACCATTAAGAGCGACACGTACAGCCATGGGTTTGCTCCTTACTAAGGCAGAGACGGGGTTGATCCTGACCGCTTTGCTTGGCCTTGCGCCGGATCAAGGCTTAACCTTGCGGCGTATCGGACATTAGGCGGCAGAAAAGCCTCGCCTCAACGAATGAAGGCGGGGGCATACAATAGTCGCGACGGGAATCCAAGGGTGGCGCGCTGTCATCCAAAAAGCCCAGCGCGGCGGGATGGCCGTGCGCTCAGAAAGGGCAGATTTAAGCCATGTTTGAAAAAGCGGAAGTGGGAGCCAACCTTTCAGATGAAGCCTTTCGTGAGATTTGGGACAAGTTGCGCCTGAGCCTCATCGGGCTTCAGCAAAGGGCCAGAACGGCAGACTTTCCGACCCTGGTTATTCTGAGCGGGGTCAAGGGGGCTGGGGTGATCGATACCGTCAACCTGCTCAACACCTGGATGGACCCACGCTGGATCGCAACCACCACATTCGTTGACCCCGGTGACGAAGAAACTGAACGCCCTCTATTTTAGCGCTAATGGCGCAGCCTGCCGGCAGCGGGAACCGTCGGACTTTATATTGGAGGCTGGTATTCCGACCCCATCGCTGCCTTCGCCGAGGGAAAGATAACGCGGGCGGTCTTCGATGATGCCTTGCTGCGCATCAAATCGTTTGAACACGCCCTGGCCCAAGAAGGGGCCCTGATCTTGAAATTCTGACTCCACCTGAGCAAGCGCGAACAAAAGCGGCAGCTCATAAAAATGACAAAGACCCGCTCGTTGGGTTGCTCTTTTTATACGGGCAAATGAGACGTTAAGTTCCGGATCATCCTGGGGAGGATAGATTCCTGTAGAAGGCTATTATTTGATTGGTATAGTCTCCGCATGCCCTAATTAGGGACAATAAATAGAATCAAGCCAAACAAGGCTTCAGCAGGGACGTAAGGGAGACGCATGAGCTCAGGTACCGCGAGCGCCTCGAGCGTGGCTAACACAAAAACCACGGCGCAGGACATCCTGACCGGGCTTATTCCGTTGTTCCTACAGCTGCGGAAGCTGGCCTGGCTGATCTTTGCCGTCACCACCTTGCTTTTCTTTGTGCTGCGGCAGGCCGGAGACCCGGCTTTGGTCCTGGCGGGCAATGATGCTACGCCAGAACAGTTGGCTGCGATTCGCGCTCAGTTCGGTTTGGACCGTCCGCTACTTATTCAATACTTCTCTTATATGTGGAACGTCTTGCAGTTCGACTTTGGCAAATCATTGGCCAGTGCCGAACCTGCCCTTGGAAAAGTGCTCGATATGGTGCCCCGCACCTTGCATTTGGCGGGAATGGCAATTCTTTTGACAGCCTCCATCGCCATCCCGCTGGGCTCATGGCTTGGCTTTAAGCCTGAAAACCCCGAACGCCGTATGGTCTCGGGGTTTTTGTTTGTCATGCAAGGCGTGCCCGGCTTCGTCACGGCACTGGTCTTGATTCAGATTTTTGCGGTAAATCTGCGGCTGCTGCCCTCACTGGGCTACGAATGGTACGAGCCTAAGACCTGGGTCTTGCCCGTGTGCAGCCTGGCCTCGTTCCTGTTCCCAAGCCTCACGCGTGTGGTCGCGGCCAACGTGGCCGAAGCCATGCGCGAAGATTACATCCGAACAGCGCGCGCCAACGGGGCCAGCCAAATGGCGCTGTTATGGAAACACGCCGTGCCCAATGCACTGCTCGGCGCGGCCGCACTGATTGGAACACAATTCGCCGCCTTGCTGGGCGGCAGTGCAATTATTGAGACGATTTTCTCGTGGCCCGGCATGGGCTGGCTGCTGCTGGAGTCGGTGCAGACTCTCGACTTTCCGGTCGTTCAAGCTTTGGCCTTCATGATCGCAATTTTGGTTTTCAGCGTGAATGCATCGACCGACTTGGTGTTCCGATTCCTCGATCCACGCTTACGGACCAAGGGAGCGTAAGTAATGGCCGGTCACCAAACCAGTAAACCCGAAGGTCCCGTCGCGATTGCAAAAGCGGAAGGGGCCAGCTTGAATCCGCTCGACCCGATCGCGCGCTTTAATCGGTCGAAGCTGAAGCAGTACACCAACATCGAAATCGTTGTGGCGAGTATCTTGTTCATCGCCATTGTTATCCTGGCCGTCTTCGGAGCATTCCTGCAAACCCACGACCCGATGCAAGGCGACTTGATGGCGCGCTTCGCAAAGGCGGGTGAGAAAGATTATCTGCTGGGCAGCGATCACTTAGGCCGCGACCTCTGGAGCCGCGCCGTCGCTGGACTGCAGTGGTCGATGGCCTGTGCGTTAACAGCCAACATCATCAATCTGTTCATCGGCACCACGCTGGGCCTGATGGCGGCAGAAAAAGAAGGTTGGGCGCGCACTATCATTCGTCAGTTCACCGACACATTGCAGTCCTTCCCCTTCCTCGTCGTTGCCATTGTGGTGGTGGTGATCGTCGGCCATGGTTTCGTGCCCCTCGTTTTCACCTTGGGCCTGCTGGCCTGGGTGGTCTTCATGCGCGTTGTCTACGCCGAAGCAACGTCGATTTATCAACGTGATTACGTCAAGGCCGCGCGGATTGCCGGCGTCAGCCGCATCGCAATCATGTTCGGGCACGTTCTGCCGGGCGTGCGCGCCAGCTTGTTCGTGATTTTCGCCTTCCACTTCGCAGGCCTTCTGATTGCCGAAAGCGCGCTGTCGTTCCTTGGCATCGGCGCACCCTTAGGGGTGCCAACCTGGGGCAACATGTTGGCCGAGAGCCGCCAATACTTACTGAAGGCACCAGGCATGTTGATGGTTCCCGCAGGGGCAATCGTGCTGGCCGTGATCACCATGAACTTGGTCGGCGATGGCATCGCCAGCTTGTCGCGCAAACGCGGCCGCAGCATCGACGTTTAATTCAGTCTCGCAAAAGTAAAGAATAGACGCATGACCTCAGTGGCCAGCCCCAGTTCTGTTCTGAATATTGATAACTTGGCCCTTCATTTTCTGGGTCAAGACTCTGTGGTGGAAGCGCTGAAAGGTATTTCACTGCATATCGACAAGGGCGAAGTGGTGGGTGTGGTGGGCGAGTCCGGCTCGGGCAAATCTGTGACCGCGCTGAACATTCTGCGCCTGTTACCTCGCACTAAAACGAAAATTCCTCACGGCGCGGTGTCGGTTCTGGGCCGCGACGTTCTGACCATGGGTGAAAAAGACTTGCAGCACGTGCGTGGCGGGGAAGTCTCAATGATTTTCCAAGAGCCCATGACGGCGCTGAACCCGGTGCTGCGCGTGCGCGAACAAATGTTCGACGTCATCATGCGTCACCAAAAGATCACCGAGGAAGAGGCCGAGAGACTGTCGCTCAATTTGCTGGCCGATATGAAAATTCAGGATACCGAGCGTGTGTTCAACGCCTACCCACACGAGCTGTCGGGTGGTATGCGTCAGCGCGTGATGATCGCCATGGCGTTCTCGTGCAATCCAAAACTCATTGTCGCCGACGAACCGACGACGGCGCTTGATGTGACGGTCCAGGCGCAAATTCTGAATTTGTTGAAAGAGCGCGCACGGGCGACAAAAACATCTGTGATGCTGATCACTCACGATCTGGCAGTGGTCGCACAACTTTGTGACCGCGTGTACGTGATGTATAAAGGCAAGATCGTTGAGCAGGGCCTGACGCGCGACGTGATCGGCAAACCGCAGCACGCCTATACACGCGCACTCTTGAACGCACTGCCGGAAGGCAAAAAACCAAAGTCGCGTTTGGAAACGGTCGCCGCCTCTATGATTGATGGCGCTGACAGCGCAGCCGCGCCGGTGGTGGTTCGCACCACTATTCAAGCAGGCTTTAAACTCTATGGTCAGGGCCAGCCTTTATTCGAGGCGGTCAATGCCACCGTGAGTTACCCTAAAAAATACAACCTTCTCGGTCGCGCTATTAGTTTTCAAACCGCTGTCGACCATGTCAACCTGAGCATCACGGAAGGCCAGACGCTGGCCATCGTCGGTGAATCGGGCTGCGGAAAAACATCATTTGCAAATTCAATTGTTGGCCTTGTGCCGCTCGCCGAGGGTGAGCTGCGCTACAAAGGCAAAAACCTCAAGGACCACGATGACCTGACGCGCCGCGAAGTGCAAATCGTTTTTCAAGACCCGCAAAGCTCGCTGGATCCACGCTGGCCGACCTGGCGGATCATGACTGAACCGCTCACCGTCGGCAAAAGCCCCAGCCGAAATGAGCTGCGTGAAACCGCTGCGGGTTTATGCGAAATGGTTGGCCTTGACCCCAGCGCGATCGACCGCCTGCCGCATGAGTTTTCAGGTGGTCAGCGCCAACGCATTGCCATTGGTCGCGCGCTCTCGGTCCATCCGCGTTTGCTGATTCTCGATGAGCCTACATCGGCGCTGGACGTTTCAGTTCAGGCGCAGATTTTAAATCTGCTCCTCGACCTTCAAGAAAAGTTTCAGCTCAGCTACCTCTTTATCTCGCACAACGTCGCAGTCGTGCGACACATCTCTGACTACGTCGCCGTGATGTATATGGGCAAGGTTGTTGAAACCGGCGCGGCAGACCAAGTGCTGTCTCGCCCCGAACACGCCTACACCCGCACCCTCATGGACGCAGTCCCTACATTAGAGCGCGCGTTCGCGGCATAGCCCTCAGCTGGGGCATCAACTTCTCGTATCAATCAGGGTAAATTAAAATCCAGACGCAGATTTGTTAATATTTGACGGGTAATGAGCTTTTGATCCTCTTTTCCTGATTTTTGTAGATTATTCTCATTATTTTTGTCCCTAAAAAATGACCTTACAGGAAATTTTTCTGCAGTTGTGCCTAACCCCTACTGTAACCCGAATGCCACAGTCGCCAACTAGATAGGCAGTCTGGATAATTGCCAGTTGCATTGGTGCGCCATGCCCACTTTTAATCAGCCTTGGGGATGCTGCGACTGCATGGGGGCTGTCGCTAAGTAAAAATTTCCATTTTTATCAACGATAGCGAGGAACTGCGCCATGACGTTCAAACGTGCTCTGTTGGCCACCACAGCCGCCACTTTGTTGGCAACTTGCTTCGCAGAACTTGCGATGGCGCAAGGTTTGCAGATTGAAGAAATCGTGGTCACCGCGCGTAAGCGCGAAGAAAGCTTGCAAGATGTTCCGCTGTCGATTGCCGCGTTCAGCTCGAAGGACCTGAAGGCGATCGGCATCGCCAGCGTTTATGACCTTGAAAAATTCACACCCAACTTCGCATTCGATAAAGCATTCGGTCGCCGCTTCGACCGCCCCATCATTCGTGGACAGTCGAGCGTGATCAGTAACGATTTGGCGTCGTTCTTCGTCGACGGCGTGTACGTTTCATCGTCGATCGCCACCGTATCGACCGAAGGCTTGGAGCGCGTCGAAGTTCTGCGTGGCCCACAATCAGCCCTGTATGGCCGCGCCGCTTTCTCCGGTGCCATCAACTACGTTACGAAGCAACCATCGAATGAATTTGAAGGCCAGGTGAATACCAAAGTCGGCAGCCACAGCGACTATAAAGGCGCCATGTGGATGCGCGGCCCGATCGTTGAAGACCGGTTGCAGTATTTCCTGTCAGGCAATTGGGAATATTACGGTGGCCAATATCGCAACAACTATCCCGGCACTACGCCGGTTGGGAACAGCGCTGTGTCGCGTGGGCCCGTCAACAGCTTTATCAGCGTACCGTTCAAAGCCGACACCAGCCGCGTTGGGAAAGAAGAGACCCGCAACGTCACTGCTAAGCTGCGGTTCCTACCAAGCGAAAACCTCGAGTTCAACCTTAAGGCCAACTATAACAAGGCCTACGACAGCGTTTTCGCATCGGTGTT
>NSIP01000005.1 GCA_002737725.1 Rhodospirillaceae bacterium | reverse complement strand
CCGCACGATCTATAGCCAAGAGTTTTTTGCGGCGTACCGGGCCATCAATGCCAAAGACATGCTGGAGCATGTCCCAGGCATCGTCGGGTTGACATCTGCTGCAGCACAAAACGCAAATGATGATCGCCGGGGATTACGGTCGAATACTGATCAAGTGCTGATCAATGGCAAACGTGTCACTGGCAAAGAGGGGGGTAGCGCGGGCTACCTCGAAAAAATACCTGCCTCTCGGATTTTGCAGATCGAAGTCATCATCGGTGACGTCAAGGAGCTTGACGCTGATGTCGGCGCGCGCGTGATCAATCTTGTGACGGACGAGACGGCCAAGAGTTCGGGCAGTTTCCAGGCCGGAATCGTCGAGTTTGCAACGGGGAACACGCGTCCAAATCTACAGATCAACTACGGCGGCGAGGCTGGGGCCCTGTCATACACATTGGCCCTAGAAACACGGCCGCGGATGCTGCCGTCAAAACTTCAAGATGATATCGCATCGCTCACCGCTGCGATCGGGCGCACCACCGAACTGCGCGACCGCGAGCAACGTAATTATAATGGCCGAGCATTGTTGGCCTATGATTTTGGCGCCGGGCGCAATTTTCAAGTCAATGCGTTCGCTGATCATCTGTCGCGAGAAGACTTTGACACATTCCGAACATTTTCGAGCTCGCCTGCTGGAGCCGTGCCGACGATTGCGGCTCTCGACCACACCACAGGCCGCGATACTGTGTACGAGATTTCAAGTGACTACGTTCACCCCTTTGGTTCCGGTTTGAAGTTTCTGGGCCTTTTTGTTGTCAAAGATAAAACGACAATTCGGCGCAGCGATATCAACAATGTGCTTGGTCCGATACCCGTGCAAACGGGTGGAGACAGCCGGGAGGAGCGGGGCTCTGAAAAGATTTTGCGTGGGACGCTCCAAATTCCTATACGCAGCTTTGATCAGGCTGAGGTTGGCGTTGAGGTGGCTCGTAATAGTCTCGATAAAAACCTTGATTTCTATGCGCTGACAAACGGACGTCGCATTGATATTCAGCTTTTCAATAGTGACCAGGTGGCCTCCGAAGATCGCATTGAGATGTTCTCGTCTTATAGCTGGAAGGCCACTGATTTTTTGCAGTTCGAGCCAGGTCTTGCTGCTGAATTTTCGTGGCTTGATCAAGTCGGCAGTGACGTTAATGAGAAGCGGCAGTTTCAATTCGCCAAGCCGAGTCTTAACATCCTTTATAATCTCTCGGCGACATCGCAAATCTACTTCAACGTGGTTTGCGATGTTGGCCAGCTCTCGTTTGAAGACTTTGCCGCCACTGTTGATCGTGAAGCTGACGAGATTATCGGGGGTAATCCATTCTTGGTCCCCGAAAAAGCCTGGCAACTGACGTTAGGTGTTGATGAGCGTTTTGCCAGCGGGGTCGGCAGTTTGAATGTGAAGTCATTTTATAAGCAACTCGAAGACGTGAATGATCGCGTTCCACTGGCGGCGGGATTGTCGGGGCCTGGTAATATTGGCAAGGGGAGGGTGTGGGGCGGTCGTGTCGAGGGCAGCATCAAATTCTCCAAACTTGATCTCCCGGACATTACAATGAATGGTAGCATCTTGTGGCAACAATCATCTGTCAAAGATCCGTTCACCGGTTTGAAGCGCCGTATTGGGAACCTTCCCAAGTATGAGATCGCGGCTGTGGGCCGTCATGACCTCCAGGCTTCTGGAACATCTTATGGTTTCGAATACAATAAAAAGGGGCCAACGTTAGATAGTGATGTGGCCAAGTTCGATCAATTCACCACAGGTGGCGACTGGCGATTGTTCGTGGAACAGAATATTTCAAACGGGCTGATCTTGCGCCTTTTCGTCGGAAATGCGCTCAGAGCCACCAATACGCGTGATCGTACGCTTTATCTGCGAAGCCAAGCTGATGGTCGCATTCTGCAACGGCAGTTTCGCCGGGAGCGCCCGACCTATTTCTATGGATTTCGTTTGCGCGGGAATTTCTAGGGAATCTGATCCAGCTTTTGATTCTGGGCTAGCCTCAGCGCAATTAAGGGTTGGCCTCAGCTGACTTTGTGCTATCAGAAGAATCTAGCTCTATGAAATGGGCTCTCGGGCCTTCGGAACTCCGATGACGTCACAGATCCTTCAAACTGCTTGGGCGATGGTGGCCGCTAGTGCCCTACTGTCAGGCCCGGCCTTGGCACAAGGTACGCCCGCGGGTCCGCTGCCCCAAGTCTCGCCAGTGCCCGTCATAGATGAACGCCAGGGCATCACCGTTTATGACGACAATTATTTCCGCGCCTATGGTGTCGTTACGGCACGCGACATGTTGGAACGCATCCCTGGAATGTCGGGGCTGTTTCCAGCCTTTGGACAACCTGCCGAAGCGCGGCGCGGGCTGCGCTCAGAGAAAGATCAAGTTCTGATCAATGGGAAACGCAATACCGGCAAGAATACCAATGTTGCTGATTATTTAGAACGCATTCCGGCCACTCAAGTTCTGCGCATTGAAGTGATCAGTGGCAACGTCAAGGAAATCGATTCGGCCGTGAGCGGGCGCGTCGTCAACATTGTCCTGCGCACCGACAAAGCTACAGGCTCGGGGACCTTCGTCGCCGGGTTTATATTTATCAGCACCGGGCAGGCCCATCCGACCGGTCAGTTGTCCTACAGTATCGAAACGGGGCCTTGGAGCGCGACGATGGGCGTTGAGACGCGTGCACGGCTACAGCCGCTCGATGTGAATGATAAGATTGTCGCGTCGAACGGAGCTACAACGGGACGTCTTGACGAAGTTCGTGCGCGAGATCGGCAAGAGTACACTGGCCGCGCAAGGTTTGGGTATGCCTTTCCTGGTGGAGAAAACCTGCAATTTGGCTTCTTCAAGTTCTACTACCCACTGAAAGATACTGACACATCCCGTAAATTTGCGCTGACGGCAACGGGCGAACTACCGATCTTTGCGATTGAAGATCGTACCGAAGGGCATGACGGAAAGTTCGAGCTGACCAGCGACTACGTAAAGCTGTTTGGATCAAGCTCTAAATTTCTGGGACTGGCGGTGTATAGCCACAATAGTGTGGTGCGTGACAGTCAAGATTTTACACTCTTTCAATTTGGCAACCAGCAAACTGGCGGGGATGCCCGCAACGAAGTACGTACCGAGAAGATTCTTCGCGGAACGATTCAAACTGATGTCGCCGCCAATCAGCAACTTGAATTGGGTGTTGAGCTGGCACAGACCAATCTCGATAAAGACCTTGATTTCTTCAGTCTCGTGGGCGGACGGCGCGTCGATCTTCGTGTGTTCAATAGTGATACGAAAATCAAAGAAAATCGCGTCGAGGTGTTCTCCTCCTATAGTTGGAAACCAGTGCCTGGCCTAGAGATCGAGCCCGGCCTGGCCGGTGAATTCTCGTGGCTCGATCAGAATGGTCGGGATGTGACCGAGAGCCGTAAGTTCAAGTTTGCCAAACCCAGCCTCAATGTTTGGTACAACATCACGGAACGTGACCGTGCATTCGTTTCCCTCCTGCGAGATGTCGGTCAGCTGACATTTGAAGACTTCGCCGCAAGCTTCATCCGCGAAGACAACGAGTTTGTGGCCGGTAACCCAAACCTCGTGCCCGAAAAGGCGTGGGTTTTTGAAGTGGGCAACGAGTATCGGCTGGCAAACGATGCTGGATTGCTGCAACTGAAGGGCTTCTATAAGCGGGTGAGCAGTGTGAACGACCGGGTTCAGTTGGGCCCTGCATTTTCAGGTCCTGGCAATCTCGGAAATGGCATTGCTTACGGTGTGCGTCTGGAAAGTAGTCTGAAGTTAGCCAAGCTTGGGCTGTTTGACGGCGTAGTCGGCGGCACGTATCTGATACAAGATTCCGAGGTAACGGATGCCTTTAGTGGCAAAAAGCGCCGTTTTGGTAAGCAGCCCAAATACGAAGCGACTTTCAACTATCGCCACGATATCCAATCATGGGGTTTCTCCTATGGTGTTGAGTACACACACTTCGGACCATCTATCGAAAGCGATTTCGGTCGCTTTGACCGCCGCACCACAGGTGCCGATGGCCGCTTCTTTGTCGAGAAGCAGCTAGGCCGGGGGCTGATTCTGCGAGCCTTCAACGGCAATGCGTTCAAAATCAGTAATACCCGCCAACGTACACTTTATGCCACTGGCCAGGCCGCTGGTCGGGTGACGAGCATCGAATACCGAGATGAAAAGCCCAGCAGTTTCTTCGGCTTTCGCCTCCGGGGCACGTTCTGATTCCAAGCCGCGCAAATTTTGACTTGCGCCATGGTTCGGGAATTCCTGTGGGCCGATACCATGTCAGCTGAAGTGGCCAGTGGGGCAAAAGAAAAGGGGCAGTGATCACGACCCCTTTTCAACAGCTCGAAAATTTTCGAGTTATTTTTTCAAATCAGCCTGAAGTTCTTTAATTAGCAAACCAGTGTAGAAATCGCCGTTGGTTTGTTTGGACGCGGCTTCGAGGTATCCCATCATTTCTGTGTCTGGAATATTAAGGCCACAGCCTTTGAATGCGCCAGTCTTGGTGTAATGCGGCAAGGCAACCTGGGCAGCGAGACGATTACTCTTGGCTGACTCGCGCCACATGGTTTGCGTCAGGCAGGGGTCCTTCTTGTCGATCGTGTCGCCCGATAAGTATAACCACCCAATCACGAACAATGATTGCGGGTATTTCAAATCGACGGCCTTTTTGCGGTAGGGCATGCCCTTTTCCCATTGACCGCTGTAACCGTATAGCCGTCCCATTTGATAATTGAGGCGCGGATTTTCGGGGTCCTTCTTCACCGCTTCCAGGCAGGCTGGAATCGCGGTCGCAAAGTTCATGTCTTTCTTTTCACGCGGTGGGGCGACGTGCCACGGATCATCACCATGAGCCGCTTGCCGATCACACTCGGTGACCTCTTGCGACCACGTTGGCTTGGGCGCATCGGCAGAATAAGCGGCTTGCGTTGCAAGCGCTGCAGTCGCGAAAGCTATCATCCAGTGGAATCGCATGTCTCATCCTCCCAGGGTTGTTTAGCGCTCATTAGATATCACGATCTTAACGACGCAAATCAAACATCGAGTTTCTTAATGTTTTGAATGACCTCGTCTATAAATGTTGACATGCGCGACATATCCGCAGTTTCGTACAGCACTCGATCTCACCGAGGCTGCCGATGGCGCAATTTACAAAGCCAAACATAGTGGGCGTAATCAGGTGGTGATTGCGGAGTCCTGATCGCTACATTAACCCATCGCGTTTGGCTAAGCGCTCGACATAAACGCAAAAGTGCGTTGGCTCGCGGCCGAGCAGCCAGCGCATGACGTTGGCATTCCCCAAAAAGCCGCTGTGGTCGTAATGGCCGTTCATTTTACGCATGGTCTCGATGCGCAAGTCGGTGGCACCGGCCGCCTTGGCCTTGGACGCCATTTCATCGAGCGGGATTTGGCGCGCGGTGATGGGTCGTTTCAAAACCTCGCCAATGATTGTGGCCATCTCGTCCTGGCTCAGCGATTGAGGCCCCGCCAACTCATAGGTGGCATACAGGTGGCCCGGCGTGGTTGCGGCCAGCGCCGAAGCATCAGCTAGGTCAACCAAGTCTGCCACATTAAATTTGACGTGCGTATTAAACGGCATCGCGTGCACGCCCGAGCTCAGCACTTCTTTCCAGATCGTCTCGAGGTGCTGCATGTAGCGGATGGGCTGGATGATGGTGTAGGGCACGCCGGACTCAATCACCATTTCCTCGGTGTCGAGCTTGCGCGCGTGGTGTGGCACCTCACGACGCAGCGGGTGCATCACCGAGTAATACACAAAGCGCTTGATGTTGACTGCCATGGCCGCATTGACGAAGTGCGAGGTGATGAGTTTTTCGTCCGGGTGCATAGGCGGGCCGATGTGGACCACCGCATCACAGCCCTTCATGGCAGCCCTGATGGTGTCGGCGGCCAGCATATCACCGATGGCGATGCTGGTGGCCCCAAGCGCTTTCAGGCCATCGGCTTGCTCGGGTTTGCGGATGAAGGCGCTTACCGCTACGCCACGCTTGAGCAGGGCTGTCACCACCGCGCGCCCGGTGCGTCCATTGGCCCCACTGACAAGAACTGTATCGGACATGTTATGCCTTTCGTAGTGGGAGGCCGCAGCTCGCGCGGTCAAAACAGTTGGGTTTGAGCACATGCAAACTTTTGCGCCAGCCATCGACGGGGAGGGAAGCCGCGCCAAAAATCTCGAACGTTGTATCGCGCATTGCCGCTGCGCTGAGTGCTGCGACCATCACGCTGGCCACATCGGCGCGCGCGATTTGGCCCGGCCCGCCGACATCGCCCTGCTGAATGCGGATACCCCTCACACCACCTGGCTCACCCAATAACTGTGGCGGACGGACAATTGTATATGCCAGGCCCGAGGCCCGCAGATGATCTTCGGCTTTCATCTTCCAAAGCAACAATTCATTAAAGATTTTATTGAAGTTATGTTCGGGGATCTGGCCGAAAGTGTAATGGGTTGGTTGGCCCCATGCGCTTTGTCAGTGGCGGCAGGCGCGCTTTCCGATTGACCGGGTCCCAATTGGTGGCGGACCGAAATAAAATCGATAACAGACATGACCACAGCTCTCCTTTGTCGCCAGAGCTTTCAGGGCTGACTTCGCACTAATATTTGCAAGCCGCGTGCCAAGCGGGCTCATAAAACATATCAATAATATCAAGCATTAGAGGGGTGGCAGGCAATGGCTGCGGCTGAAGGCCAGGCCCTGGGCAAATTCTGACATGCCATTTTGGCCAGCTTGGGAGCGCGCGCCACCTGATCTGGGCCCATAAACCGCACAAACTCAATTATTTAGGCGGCTTTTGCCCCGCGAAACTACTTCACATGTTTAGCGAAAATGCCCTAGGGTTAGAGCCAGATATCACGCCCAAACCGATGGCGATCGGCGGGCGCAACGTGGGGAAAACCAATGGAAAAAGGGTCGCAATCGGGTCGTCTTTTTATCAAAAAGTCGGTCGACCAAATTCAACGTGAATCGCTCAACCACAGCCTCAAGCGCACCTTGGGCCGCTGGAACCTTTTGTTCCTCGGCATCGGGTGCATTATCGGGGCGGGCATTTACGTCATGACCGGCAGTGCGGCGGCGAATTTTGCCGGGCCTGCGGTGCTGTTGTCATTCGTCGTTGCGGGTACGGCCTGCGCCTTCGCGGGGCTGTGTTATGCGGAATTGGCCTCCAGCATGCCGGTGGCGGGCTCGGCCTATACCTATTCCTACGCCACCATGGGCGAGGTCTTCGCCTGGGTAATGGGGTGGCTGTTGGTGCTGGAATACGGCGTGGCTGCAGCCACCGTAGCTGTCGGCTGGTCGGGCTACATGGTCAGCTTCTTGAAAGACATGGGCCTGATCATTCCGCCTGAATTTGCGGCCTCCCTCATTCAGTCCACGGCCGATGAAGCCGGGCACTTGGCCTTCCGCGCCACCACCGACATTAATTTAATGGCGGCTGCTGGCATTTTGATGGTCACGGTGCTGCTGGTGATTGGCGTGTCTGAATCGGCCAACGTCAATAACGTGATCGTGTTTGTGAAAGTTGCCGTTCTGGTGGCTTTTATTATTATAGGTATGTTTTTCGTCGAGCCCGAAAACTGGACGCCGTTTATTCCCGAAAACGAGGGCGGCTTTAAATACGGGGTCGAGGGTATTTTTCGTGCCGCCTCGGTGGTCTTCTTTGCCTATGTCGGCTTTGAAGCCGTCTCGACGGCGGCGGCCGAAGCCAAAAACCCCAGCAAGGACATGCCCTTTGGCATTCTGGGCTCGCTGTTTATCTGCACCGCTATTTACATGATGGTCGCCGCCGTCATGACCGGCATCGTGCCCTTCCGCGAGTTGGGCGTGCCTGAACCCATCGCGGTGGCGGTGGACCGTATGCAAATGCCGTGGTTCGCCTTCCTCATTAAAGTCGGTGCAGTCGCAGGGTTATCATCAGTGATGCTGATTCTCACCTATGGCCAGTCGCGCATTTTCTTTGCCATGGCGCGCGATGGCTTGTTGCCGCGCGCGTTCTCTACCGTACATGCCAAGTTCCGCACACCGTGGATTGGCACGATAGTGCTCGGTGCCTTGATCGCCATTGCCGCCTCGCTGCTGCCCATCACCATTCTTGGTGATCTGGTCAGCTTAGGAACTGCCTTTGCGTTCGGCATTGTCTGTATCAGCGTGTTGTGGCTACGTAAAACCTGCCCCGACATGCCGCGGCCCTTCCGCGCGCCAGGCGGCACCTGGATGCCGATTTTAGGCGTGATCTTCGCAGGTATTATGGCCGCGCCCTTGATCATCGATATTGTCGTCAAGGCCACCTTGGGCGATCCGATCCCGGCCATTATCCTCGGCACCTACTTGGCGCTGGGTGCGGCGATTTACATTTTCTACGGCTTGCCCAATTCGCGCCTCGCCCAAGGCCTCGATATTTTGGACGACTCACCACTGCCCGGTGCCATGCAAGCTGTGGCGCATGGGTTGGATGAGAAGAAGAAGTAACGCGCCATCGAGCGCACAAAGCCGGAGAAGCAAGACGCGTGGGAATAGAAAGATTTCTGCCGCGCTGGCGGCTGCCCTGTTCGTGCTGCCGGTCGCCTCAACACACGCTCAAGATGCGCTGGGCAAAGGCAAAGACCTGCTCAAAGGTTTAGCCGGCGGTTAGGCCGCCCCCGGTGCGGTATCAGGGCTTACAGCTGGCGATCTCAGTGGCGGCTTGCGCGATGCCTTGCGTGTGGGCTCGGAACTCGTGGTGGGCACACTCGGCAAAGCTGATGGGTTTAACAAATCTCCCGATGTGCGAATTCCGTTGCCGGCTTTTCGATAATGCAATTGGCGCGGCGGCGCGCCGACTGCTGTGACCGTGGCAAAATGTCGCGTGATCGGTGCGGTCAAGCGCACCTCAGATTGCTATTGGTGCTCGGGGTAGTCTTCAAAGGCCTTGCCGATTTCATCAGCGGTGCGTTTGAGGAACGGCACATACTTCTCTGCCGCCTGATCAGGCGTCATGGCCGAACGCATGAAGCGCATGACTAACCCCGCCAACACCTGGCCCTTGGCAAACACCGGCACAGCCAAATTCAATTCGGCCAAGGACGGGTTATCGAACATGGCCCAGCCGTTTTTACGCACATCGCCGATAATGCGGCTGACCAGCATTTTGTCGCGTGCGATTTTGTCTTCCGGGCGTTCCGAGCGCGCCAGCACTTCCAGCATGATCGAGCGCTGCTCCTCGCTACAAAACGCCAAATAAACTCGGCCCGACGAACTGCCAAAGATGGGCACACGCACACCGGCTGAATAACGCTCCAGCGCCAATGGGCTATCTTTGTCGGTAGTCTCGCGCACCAACATGGAGGTGCCGTGCAGGGTGGAGATCGCCAACGGCCACACCACTTCCTTGCCCAGTTTTGTGATGAGGGGCTTGGCGATATCGTGAACCCAGGCTTCGTCATCGTAGCCGTCCGACAACGCGCGAACTTTCAACGTCAGGCGGTAAAGGTCGTCGCTGGGGTCGCGCAGGGCATAGCCCGCCACGCAAAGGGTTTCCAGCACCCGGTAGGCGGTGGTGCGGGGCAGTTTTACGGCCTTAGCGATGTCGGTCACCGTGGCGCCGTTATGGCGGTTTAACTCTTGCAGGGTGTCGAGCCCCCGCATCAGGGCGCGAACCGGGCGCACGGAACCGGCATCATCACCGGCTACATCGTCATCAAGATCTTCTGCCATTCTTGCACGTCGCTCCCTCGTATCTGCCCTGCCCATTAATGGGGCTGGCGTGCTTTTTAGTCTCACAGGCTTTTGCTAGGCCTGTTATCTTGCCACTGACTGGACAAAAAATTATTATAGAACATCGTCCGACAGGTGGACACCCCTTTTTGGTGTTATATTAGGAAGGCCAGATAAGGTCTTAATTTCGCATCATTATTCTGGGGACAGCGTGACCAATCAGCCAGCCGAAGCGCAGCAAAGCCAAGGCCTGAGCGGGGTTGACCCGTCAGCGGACGAGGGGGCTCGACGGCAATTTCGCAAGACCTTGGGTCAGTTCGCCACGGGCGTGACGGTGGTGACAACCTTGAATGCAGCCTCCGAGAGGGTGGGGATGACCGTAAGTTCGTTTAACTCCCTGTCTCTTGATCCGCCCCTGATTTTGTGGAGCATCGCAAAAACCACGCCGGCCTTTGCCTGCTTTCAAATGCAGGATGCCTTTGCCGTGAATGTGATGTCGGTCGAGCAAGAGTTCTGGGCCCGCCAAATGGCGCAATCTTCAACAGATAAGTTCATTGGCGTTAATGTGCGCGATGGCCTGCGTGGGGTGCCGCTGATCGAGGGCTGCGTTGCTCATATGGAATGCGACGTTTGGGCACGCTACCCTGGTGGGGACCACGACATCGTCGTGGGTCTTGTTAAACGTATTTCCAGTGTGGCTAAAGCACCGCTGTTGTTTCACAACGGGGCCTTCCGCTCGTTCTAACGTTCTCACGCCCACTTGGTGATTGGGCAGGTTGCGGGCCTTGCCGGGGTGGGTGGCGTCTGGCACATCCATGCCTGAAGATGAGGTGGTGATGGTGACTTCGCCCCTGATCAAAACAAGAGAATTTCATACTCAAGTGAGGGCTTATGGCGTTTCCGGGAAAAGATCCGATCATTGTTGCAGGGGCAGGGCCTGTGGGTGGCCTTCTCGCGCTCTATCTGGCGCGTGAAGGCTTCAATGTTGTGCTGCTTGAAAAAGATAAGACGCTGCCCGAGGACTTACGCGCGTCCACGTTCCACCCCCCGTCCATGGATATGCTCGATCGCTTGGACCTGATGCCAAGGCTGATTGAGTTGGGCTTGATCGTGGCCCGCTATCAATATCGCGACCGCCGCAGCAACGAGATCGCCGAGTTTGATATGTCGGCCATTAAGGACGAAACGAAACACCCCTACCGCTTGCAATGCGAACAGTGGCGGTTGAATAAAATCTGCTGCGAAGAGCTGTCGAAGATTCCAAACGCCAAAGTGCTTTTCCAGCATGGCGTGGTGAAGGTGATCGATCAGGATGCCGACGGTGTGAACATTCTCCTTTCCACACCTGACGGCGAGAAAACCATGCGAGGCTCGTACGTGATTGGCGCGGAGGGTGCCAACAGCATGATCCGTCAATCGACAGGTTTGCAGTATGCAGGCTTTACCTACCCCGAAAAATTCCTGGTGGCGTCTACACCCTATCCGCTCGAGAAATTCCTGCCGCGCTTGGCGGGCGTGAATTATGTCTCCGACCCTGAAGAATGGTGCGTTGTTTTACGTTGCAACAATATGTGGCGCGTGTTGTTTCCCACCAAGCCCGGCGAAACAAACGAGCGGCTGTTGTCGGACGAGTATATTCAAGACCGCTTGCAGCATTTGGCGCCCAAGCAAGGCGACTTCGAGATTGGTCACCGCACGCTCTATAACGTGCATCAGCGCGTTGCCGACTCCTACATCGCAGGCCGCGTTTTGCTGGCCGGGGATGCAGCCCATATCAACAACCCGCTCGGCGGCATGGGCATGAACGGTGGCCTGCACGATGCATTCAACTTGGCCGAAAAATTCTTGGCGGTGCGCGACGGCAAAATGGAGGCCAAAGCGGCGTTTGATTTGTATGATCGCCAGCGCCGCATTACGGCGACAAAGTTTGTGCAGGAACATACCGCCGCCAACAAGAAACTGATGGAAGAAAAAGACCCTGACGCGCAAAAGAAGCGGCAAGCCGACTTCATGCGCCAGGCTGCTGATCCAGTGTTGGCCAAGAAGTTCCTGCTTAAGACGTCCATGATCAACGTCGTTCGCGAATCGTACACCATTCAATAAACGCACCGCACTGATTGGAGGCACCATGGTTGACTCACTTGGCTACCGCATGAAGTTTGGCGTGATTGCGCCTTCCACGAACACCTCGGTCGAACCCGAGTACGCGCTGATGCAACCGCGCGGCGTGACTAATCACTTCGGGCGCATCGTGATTCCTGATGACCCGGTCCGCAACGACAAAGAATTCGAGCAACTCCTGGTCAACATTCGTGGCGCGACGGAAGAGGCGTTAGACGCGGTGATGACCTGCTCGCCCGGCTACGTGATCATGGGCATGAGCGCCGAGACCTTCTGGGATGGTGCGGGTGGGGCTGAAAAACTAAAGAAAAAGATGGAGAAGTGCGCAGGCGTAACGGTGTCGCTGGGCTCGCACGCCTGCGACGCAGCACTTGCGACCTATCAGAAGCTCAACAAAAAGAAGATCAAAAAAATTGCGGTGCTGACGCCCTATATGCCGGTCGGCGACAAGAACGTGCGTAAGTTTTTCACCGACAATGGTTATGACGTCGTGGCGCTCATCGGCTTGAAATCACCAAGCCCCATGTTGATTGCTCACGAGCCTGCGTCCAAATTGCGCAACGCAATCATGGAACTGAATGGTTCTAATCCGGACGCGATTATTCAGGTGGGCACGAATTTAGCCTGTTCCGCCGTCGCCGAAGAAGCCGAGCGCTGGCTCGATAAGCCGGTGATCGCCATCAATGCAGCGACCTATTGGTTTTCGTTGCGCGATGCGGGCATCAAAGATCGAATGGAAGGCTACGGCCGACTGATGGCTGAAGCTTAAGGTCAATTAGGAGTTATCAACGTGACAATGCGTTATCCCTTTTCGGGCATTGCCAAACGCGGCCCGCTGAAATGGCCTGAAAATAAAAAGGTCGCCCTGATTCTCACGCTCAATCTTGAGACTTGGGACATGGTCAAAGAGACCGATAAGCCTTATTATGCAGGTGGCCCGCCGATCCTGCCCGACGTGTTGCCGGGCAACGTCGCCGACTTCCCCAATTTTACTTGGCGCGAGTACGGTCAACGCGTCGGCATTTGGCGGCTATTTGATGTATTTGACCGGGCCAAAGTTCCGGCTAGTTGCACGATCAACGCCAAGACGGCGCTGATTCGCCAAGATATCGCGCGTGCGCCCGCCGAGCGTGGCTGGGAAGTTCTGGCGCATAACTACGAGCAAGGCGAGTTGCTGAGTGATTTCGCCAAAAACCCAACCAAAGAGCGCGAGATCATCGAAACCACGCTGAAAGTGTATAACGAGTTTTACGGCAAGCCTGCCAAGGGCTGGCTGTCGTCATCGTTGCGCGGCACGCCCAACACGCCGGGCATTCTGAAACAGCACGGCCTGATTTTCTATTGCGACATCATGAATGACGATCAGCCCTATTTGATCCAAACAGATCACGGCCCGATTGTCTCGACGCCCTATACGAATGAGATCAACGATTTCACGATCCTCACGCGCCGCAACCATACGACCGACGAGTTCCGCGATATCCTGGTCGAAGAACTTCGCCAGTTATACCTGGAAGTAGAGACGACCGGATCGGGTCGCATGATGAACGTCGGCTTGCATCCGCATGTGTCAGGCCGAGCGTTCCGCGTGCGCGCGGTGCGCGAGTTCTTGGAGTTTGCCAAAACACTGCCGGGAGTTTGGTTCGCCAAGCGCGAAGAGGTGGCTAGCTGGTATCTTGCAAACCACAAGGGTCACATTCCCGATCAAGAGAAATAGGCTTCAGCCCAGCACAGCTGCCCGATCAAATTTCAGGGAGACACCGTGATGAACGTCATCGTTGATATGAAGGTTGCCCAGCCAAAGACAGCAGGTGCCATTGCCTTCCTGAAGAACAAAGATAAGAAAATGCTAATCGGTGGCGAGTGGGTGGATGCAGCCTCGGGTAAGCGGATTGATTCGCTTGATCCGGCCACGGGCCAAGTGATTGGCACGATCCCTGCCGGTGCAAAAGCTGACGTCGACCGTGCCGTCAAAGTCGCGCGCGAGTCATTCGATAAAGGTGTGTGGCGCGAAAAAACGCCCGATGAGCGTGCGCGGGTGTTGTGGAAAATTGCCGACTTGATCGAGACTAACATTGATGAACTGGCCGAGTTGGAAACGCTCGATCAAGGCAAGCCATTTTTTGTTGGGCGTTGGGCCGAAATTCCTGGCGCAGCGGGGCAGTTTCGCTACTTCGCGGGGATGGTGTCGAAAATCCAAGGCGAGACGATCAATACATCAATCAACTACCAACCGCCTGGCAAAAAGATTTTTGCCTATACAATGAAAGAGCCCATCGGGGTGGTGGGCGCGATTACGCCATGGAATAGCCCCTTGGTGCTGGAAGCCATGAAGATCGCGCCGTGCCTTGCCGCGGGTTGCTCGATGATTCTGAAGCCCGCTGAAGACACATCACTCACGGCCATTCGCTTAGCAGAATTGATTATGGAAGCGGGCGTACCCGCCGGTGTGTTTAACGTTGTCACAGGTTTTGGCCCCGAAGCTGGTCAAGCGCTGGCCGAGCATCATGATGTCGATAAAATCGCGTTTACGGGTTCAACACCCACAGGCCGGAAAATTTTGCAGGCGGCGGGCGGCAACCTCAAAAAAGTTGCGCTTGAGTTGGGTGGCAAATCACCCAGCATCGTTTTGGCCGATGCCGATATGGATATCGCCATTGCGGGTGCGGCCAACGCGGTTTTCTTTAACACCGGGCAAGTGTGCGTTGCTGGTACCCGGCTTTATATTGAAAAAAAGGTCTTCGACAAGGTTGTGGCAGGCGTCGTAGATATAGCGAAAAGTATGAAACTCGGCCACGGACTTGATCCAGCCACTCAGATTGGCCCGGTGGTGAACAAGCGCCAAGCCGACAAAATCAAAGACTACATTGATGGTGGCAAAAAAGACGGCGCCGAGATTGTGTGTGGCGGCGAGCAGATGGGAGCGACCGGAACATTTATTTCGCCCACGGTTATTACCAAGACCAATCACAACATGAAAGTTGTGCAGGAGGAGATTTTTGGGCCCGTGGTTGTCGCCATGCCCATCGACTCTCTCGATGATGTGCCGCGCGTTGCCAACGACTCACGCTATGGCTTGGCGGCCAGCGTTTGGACGCAAGACCTGAGTAAAGCCACACGCTTTGCCAATGCCATTAAGGCGGGAACGGTGTGGGTCAATTGCCACCTCATGTTCGATGCGGCGTTGCCCATCGGCGGCTACAAGGAAAGCGGCTGGAGCCGCGATTCAGGGATGCAGGCGGTCGACAACTACCTTGAAACCAAAACCGTCTGCATGGTCGTTTGAAGCGCTGCGTCCTAGAACCAACGGCCAAGATAGAGGTACGTGGCGCGGGCGCCGTTTGGCTCTTGCGACGTTCCCAAGTAAAGCGGCCCGAATGATGTGTCGGTGCCCACAAAAAAACTGGTGGACCAGCGTGCCCCGCGGAAGCGATCCATATCAATGTCGTAGATCGCGCGGTCGGTTTTAACGGTGGCCCCAAGGTAAATCGGCGTGGACGTCACCAAGCTTAAGCCCGTGCCAAGGCCCTGGGGAAAGGTCGTCGGGCTTTGCGCCTGCACAGTATCCTCAACATCAAGCGGTCCGCGCGCAAAAGCAGAGACGCGCATCAAGCCGTCGACATCCATCATCGTCCAATTGTCTTCGCGCATAGTAATACTGGGAATCACGCCATCAATGCCGTTGACGGAAGGCGCAAACCGGATGCCCACGGGCAATTGTTTGATGCGTCGACTGAAAGACTCTGTGGTGCTCGTTTTGGTGACATATGCGACAGCAGGTAGGGCGGCAGATGGGTCGGCGTCGGGTAAGTTGAGGGGCAGCAGCGGGGCGCTGGGTGTTCCCAGGGCTTCATAGCTTGATGAGCGCGCTTGGGGTGCAGGCGCGATCCACAGGAAATTCCAATCGTCGCCATCTTCGGTGATCGGTGTCTTGATGGTTTCGGCAGCTGCGGCAGGTGTTGGCGAAGCAAAAGTGGCCAGCCCTACGGCCATCGCGCCAGCCAAGATCTCAGACCAGCCAAACTCCGTGTCGTCTCCGCCAAAGCTTCCCATGTCGCCCCATTTTTGTTGTTGAGATCAACAGGGTTACCTTACCTTGTGTGGGTTGAAAGAACGTTAAGGGCTGCTCCACTAGCCTGCCAGCAGTTGTTTCATGCGATCTGACATGCCCTGCAGAATTTTTCCTGCAACCTTGTCCTTGTGCATGCGCTCCCAATAGGCGCGGAGCTTCTTGCGCGATCCGATGGCGTCTTTCATTCCGTATAAGGCGCTGGCGTGTACGGCAAAGAAGAGGGCGGGGACGGCGAAGCAATCAGCAATTGTCACAGATGGGCCTGCCGCATATTTTTTGCCTGACATAATTTTTTCGAGGACATCCAGGCCCTTGGTCAGTTCGAGTGTCGCGGCCTCAATGTCGGCGGGGATATTTTGATTGGCCCGCTTCATGCGGAAGAACTTCAGGCCCGCCGCTTGCACATACTCAGCTGAAATGGCTGCAATGAGGCGGGCTTGCCCCATGGCTTTGGCGGCAGCAGGGATCAGTTTCTTCTTTTTATATTTGGCGTCGAGGTAATCGACGATAACCGTCGATTCATACAAGACGGTTCCGCTGTCTTTAATGGTTGGGATTTTCCCAAACGGATTGAGTTTCAGAAACTCGGGGCTTTTGATGCCGTCTTTCGGCATAGATAGCTCCGATGCCAATCCTTTATAGCCGCATGTGAGCAGCACGCGCGCGACGAAAGGTGATAACACTGAACCGTAAACCGTGATCGTTGCCATACTATTTCTTCTGCTATGCGCTCATCGGCCGTTGTGACGCGTTATTCTAACGTTGACCAGGATTGAAGCTCTTCATGGCCTCGCCCATCTCAGCCAAAATTGTTGCTGTCAGTTTGTCTTTTTTCACTTTGGCAACATACTTTGTCAGTTTCTTTCGGCCGCCCACGGGATCGGCCATGCCAAACGAGGGCAACATGGCGCCCATGAAGAACCAGCATGGCACTGCATAAACATCGGCAATAGTGAATTTCGCGCCAGCCGCCCAGGTTTTGCCAGACAGCAGTTTCTCAACAACATCCAGGCCGCGATTGATTTCAGCCAATTTTTCTTCAACGATTTTCTGATCACGCTTGGCGGGGTCGCGTTGACGGAACAACGCAAGGGTTGGTCCCTGCACGTACTCTGAAAAAACTGTGGCGATGAGACGTGCCTTTGCAGCGTCTTTTGCAGAGGCGGGTATAATGCGCTTCTTTTTGTATTTGGCTTCAAGGTAATCGACGATCACGCTCGATTCATAGAGCACCGTCGAGCCATCTTTGATCGTCGGAATCTTGCCCATCGGATTGAGGGCGAGGAATTCAGGCGACTTCAGCCCGCCAGTTGGCATTTTCAGCTTGTGCTTGATGCCTTTATGACGAGCCGTCAAAATCACGCGCGCCACGTAAGGCGACAGAATTCCACCGTAGACGTCCATATTTGAGTATTCCTTTTGAAGATTCTTCCGAGGCTGTCCTCTCAGCGTTGGCCAGCCATTAGGCGCATCTTAGCTATCCGCGTGGCTCTGTCACGCGGCTTTGGCTTAAAAATGCGATGACTTGTGGTTGATTCTGCAACTCTTGCGGAGGTGCAGGGGGTAAGGCCTATCTCAGCGCTGCCTTGAACATTTCAAGCGAACGGCCATGCGCCAGTTTGGTGCCCTCAGCATTGTAGTGGTTGGGGTCGGTATCGCGCGCAAAGCCGTGATCGAGGCCAGGATAAACGAGAATTTCAACGCCAGGTGTACCTTTTAGCCCGCTCTCAAGCTTCGCTAAAACGTCTTTAGGAACGTAAGGGTCGGCCCCGGCGATATGAAGCTGTAATGGCTTTTTGATCTGGCCTGCCTCGCCGAGAAGATTTTCAATGCCGACGCCATAATAGCTGGAGTTGGCATCTGAATCTGTGCGCGTCGCAGCTAAATACGACAACGTGCCCCCTAGGCAGAAGCCGATGGTGCCTACTTTGCCGGTGCAGTTTTGCGAGCTGCGCAAGAATGAAATGCTGGCCTGGATATCCTTCATACCGTTGTCGACATTGAACTTGCCGTAGTAGTCGAGCGCGACTTTGAAATCTTCCGGGAAGAAGGGGTGCAGTTCGACATTGGGTTTCATGCGCCAGAACAAGTCCGGCGCCAAAGCCACGTAACCCGCGCGCGAAAGCATATCGCAAACCGTTCGTACCCAAGTGTTGACGCCAAAGATTTCCTGAATAACGACAACGCCCGGGCCTTTTTGTGGGGGCACCGAAAGGTACCCGCCAAATGCACCATCTGGAGTTTTGACTTGAACCATTGAACCAGACATGGGTTTCGATCCTTATGTAATTGATTAAAACAGAGTTTAGCTGGCAGCCTTCCATTCGGCACGTTCGCCGTCTGCGCCTAGGCCTTCACGCACCAACGTGGTGCGATACTCGTAACGGTCGGCACGATAAAGCGCGGTCAGCCATTCGACTGGCCGGTTGTGTGCATCAAATACCAGCCGCGTCAGTCGTATAATGGGTACGCCAACATCAATGGCCAGCGCGGTGGCCGTGGCCGGATCAGCAATCGTTGCCGTAATCGCTTGGTCCGCGCGTGCCACATCGATTCCTGCCTGTTGTAATTGTGCCAACATGGGTTGCGCGCTGCTATCGCGGCCAGGGAGTTGCTGGGCTACATCGCGCGGAACGTAGGCACGGATCAATGCAATCGGCTGCCCGCGTGAGAGGCGAGTTTGATTGGTCGCGAAAATCTCATCACCTGTCGCGCATTCTAACTTTGTCGCCACTTCAGCCGTGGCGGGCAAGAAGCCACCGTCGAGGCGTTTCATCTCGGTAGCCGCACCGATGGCCATGACGTTCCGCAGAAGGTCATCGAGGGAATCGCGTTTAACTTGGGGGATCCGTGAGGATTCGGTCACGAAAGTGCCGCGCCCGCGTTGACGGACAATCAATCCTTCTTTCGTCAACTCATGCATCGCGCGCTTAATGGTGATTCGTGATACGCCAAAAGTGCTGCAAAGTTCGGCTTCGGTTGGAACCGCGCTGGCACTGTAGACGCCGTTGCGAATATTCTCGCGCAGGACCAAGTACACCTGATGATAAAGCGGGACTGCTAGGTTTTCATCTACAGCGGGGACGGGCCGTGTGATTCGGTTCATGGCGCTGGCCTTACCGATCCATGACCAAGCCGCTTGAGATGTTCATATTCGTCCCCGTCATGCTGGCCGCATGCGAGGAGCATAGAAACATCACACCGCCCGCGCATTCCTCGGCGGTCGCATATTTTCCTAATGGTAACTGCGCTTTCAAGCCGTCGTGTTGCGTGTCGCTCAGGCGATCAAGCATAGGTGTGTCGACAGGGCCAGGCGAAATGATATTCACGCGAATACCCTCGGCTGCCCATTCTTTAGCAGTGTAGCGGGTGAGATTGACCAGGGCGGCTTTTGACGAGGCATAAGCTGCGCCCGACAAATAGCTGCCGCCGTTGGCGCCGTTCGATGACCCACATAAAACCACGGTCGCCCCCGGCTTGCGCAAAATCGGGTAGGCATGCTTCATCAACAAGAACGCAGACGTGAGATTGGTGTCAACGACCGTGTGCCAATCAGCCAGGGGCATTTCATTCAAACGGCCTTTGCCCACCATGCCGGCCATGTGCACCAGGTAATCAATAGTGCCAAAGCGCGCCTTGGCTTTGGCTATGGCATCGGCGACTTGTGCTTCGTCTGTGACTTCAAGTGCCAGTTTAAGCACGCGCGGATCATCGCCCTGCACAGCGCGGCGCCCGGTGGCAACCACCGATGCGCCCGCCGCCAAAAACATCTCCACACACGCCTTGCCGATGCCGCCTGTGGCCCCTGTTACGAGGGCCACTTTTCCGGCTGCATCAAGCAAAGCTGGTTGTGCTGTCACGAACGGGTTACTCGGCCGCCTTTTTCATCACAACGGAATCATAAATTCCGTCAAGCATCCGATACCGCATCTCGGTAGAGGCACGCACGGCCGAGAGCGCTTTTTGCTGCAACTCTGGCGTGGTGGCGTAATGCGTAGTGATTTCGAGGCCAACGTCCGCGTGCTCGGCATCGCCGACGATATGCACATGGAAGAATTCCATATCATCATCCGTCAGGCCCATTTTTTTCATGGCTTCAACATACTTGGGATACAGCGTCGGCAATTGCCCTTCCAACGCGACCATGATCCCGGCTGCACCTTCGGCCAAATGACGCACGTTCACGAGTTCCCAAATCCAGGACCGCATGGCGCGTGTTGACGGATGAACGCGGCCTTGTTCTTCAGCGGCATAGAAATCTTCTTCCTTCAGGCCGCAAGCTTTGCCGAATTTAACAAGCAAGTCAGGGTGACGCTTTGAAGGGTTGGCTGGGTTTTCTTCACCCAGCAAATTTTCCAACATGTGCTGGCGTGCTTCGAGGTCGTCGAGGCGGCAAAAGAACATGGCGAATTGCTGCGGAATCGGATCGATATAATAAAAATGCTGAACCGCCCAATAGCCGATTTGCTTCAAGCTTAGCTCGCCGCGTGCCCAAGCAGAACTAAACGGGTGCCCCCCAGAATGCACAGGCGTACGCGCGGCTTCGAGGGCTTTGTAGAATTCTGGCTGGCTCATGATTTGTTGCGGCATGGTTTCTCTCCTTGTTGATGTGCTTGAATGAAAAAGTGAAACGCTAAAACTCAGGTACCCCACTTGGTCATGGGAAAATCCTGTAACGGAATGGTGGTGGTCTTGGCCTCGGTAAAGAACATCATGCAGTCTTGGGCGCTGTCGCGACCGATACCCGAATTCTTGTAGCCGCCAAAGGGTGCGCGCAATTCGCGTGTCAGCGGCGTATTCACCCAAATCGTCCCCGCCCGAATAGCTTGGGAAACTTTCATTGCGGTGGGCAAGTGTTCGGACCACACGTAGCCGACCAAACCAAACTCGGATTGATTGGCGATGGCAATGGCTTCGTCGATATCATCGAACGTCACGAACGTTGCGAACGGTCCGAAAATCTCCTCTTGGCAAACGCGCGCATCGTTATTTTTCGCTAACACTGCCGTGGGCTCGACATAGAAGCCTTTCTTGAAGCCAGCATGGCGCTTGCCACCCGTCAACAGTTCCGCGCCGTCGGCTTTGGCAATGTCGACATAGCTGAGCACGCGCTTCATATGCGCTTCGTAGGCCAAGGGGCCCACTTGTGTTTTGGAATCAAACGGATCGCCAACCGTAATGTGTTGCGAACGCTTGACGAACTTATCAATAAACTCGGCTGCGATCTTTTTCTCGACGAGAATCCGTGATCCGGCGAGGCATTGCTGGCCGTTGTTTGAATAAATAGCGAGCAGCGAGCCATCTAAGGCGCGCTCCATGTTCGCGGTTGCGGTGACGATGTTGGCAGATTTACCACCCAACTCTAATGCAACGGGTTTAAGATTCTGGCCAGCCCGCGATGCGATTGCCCGCCCAGTCGTTGTCCCGCCGGTAAACGATACCACATCAACGCCCGGATGGCTGATGAGCGCATCGCCGGTAACATGGCCGCGACCATTGACGAGGTTCACGACGCCTTTGGGAATATCGGTTTTGTGAATCAGCTCGACAACACGACGTAACGACAGCGGCGTGAACTCAGATGGCTTCAAGACGCACGTATTTCCAAATGCAATGCAGCTCGCGATCTTCATGGTGCACAGCGCGATGGGCGCGTTCCAAGGCCCAATCAGCGCACCAACGCCAATGGGTTCGCGCGTGACAATCGATATATAAGGTTTGGTTTGAGTGTAAGCCTCGCCCGCAGCTTGGCTGGCGACTTCAGCGAAGAATTCAAAATTCCAGGCCATTCGCGGGCCATGAAACCCGCGTGTATGGTTGTGGGTGATGCCCGCGTTTAAGGTTTCCAGGTAAGCCACTTCGTCAATATGTGCGGTCAGCACATCGCGAATCTGGAACATGATGCGCTTGCGCTCATCCACGCTCATACGCGGCCAGGGGCCTTTGTCGAAGGCCTCGCGCGCCGCTTGAACAGCGAGGTCCACCTCGGCTTTGTCAGCCTCGCGCAGGAACGACACCGTGTCTTCGGTGGACGGGCACAGTGCCGGCAGGCGCTCGCCATGATTGTCGGCAACGACGCTTTGGCCGTTGATAAAACTCGTCACGACCTCGGGGATCGGGAATTTCGCTTTGCTGCGGTCGAATGTAATGGCGTTCATAATGCTTTCCCAAATTACGGCATAAAGCTGCCGCCGTTGATGTAAAGTATCTGGCCGGTCATGTAGCGCGAGGCTGGCCCGGCTAAGAACAATATAGGTCCGACAATATCCTCGGCCAAAGCCACGCGCTTCATGGGTATGGCCTGCTGGTAGGATTCAACATCCACTTGCGGTGTTTGATCTTCGTGCGAACGGCCCGTACCGCCGCGAATGAATGCGGTATCGACCAAGCCCGGCGCGACGATGTTGACGCGAATCGCAGGCGCATTCTCGCGGGCCATCGTTTTAGCCAGCGCGTTGATGGCGCCTTTGGCGGCGGCATAGGGGCCGTAACCTTCGCGCCCTTGTGTGCCCATGGCCGATGAGACGTGAACGATAGTCCCGCCACCAGCTTTTTTTAGCAATGGCACTGCGGCGCGAGATACCAGGAATGCCGAGCGCAAATTTCCCGCAATGCCATCATCCCAATCGGCAGTGCTGAAGGCTTCGATGGGTTTGAGGTCGTGTTTGTAGCCGCATAGATTAACCAGGGAATCAATCGCACCCCAGCGCTTGGCGACGTCGGCAAAGCTAGCACTGACCGATGGCTCCGAGGTCGCGTCGACCGATAGCCCAAAGGCGCCTGTGGGCGGCGGATATTTTTTTAACGATGGGGCCAGATCGAGCACCGCCACGTCACAGTTTACGGAGCACAGTGCGGCAACGACCGCGCGCCCAATACTACCGCAGCCGCCAACCACCACCACGCGCGAACCGGGCGCGGGGCATAGTTGGGTCAGCGATGCGGCGGATGTGCTCATGGTTTCATCCGACCTTGATGATCCGTGCGGCGTCGGCTTGGGCGAAGTCGCTGCTGCAATGGGGGCAATGCAATTTGACTTCGGGGCGGTTCAGGATCCCGGGGCCGACATGGAACCAACCCTTGCATGAGGGGCACTGTGTCCACGATGTGTTGCCAGATTTTTCCCAACTTGCGCCAGCGGGAATATGCTCGATGTTGGATTTGCTCATAATGTCGGCCACTCCGACATATCGATGCCGTTCAGAAGTTTCGCAGCTGCTGCCATGGACGCCTCGGGCACGGTCGAGCGCGGCGGGACGGGGCTGGGCGCCCCCGGGAATGGCGGCAGGGGGAATGTGGCGTCGATGGCCATCTTTGAGAGTGTCTTTGCACCCGCCGCCGTCGAGGGATCAAGCAGCGAGCCCGACATGCCATCGATGGTGAAGCTATCGCGGCTCCATTGAACGCGTGTGGCCAGCGCAAACATCATTTCTGAATCGTCGAACATGTCGATGTCGTCATCGACTGCGATCACCATTTTCAAGCGCCGGTATGCGAGTGCCGCAGCCAATGCATCGCGCACTTCGCCGGGGCCGGGTTTCGAGAATTGCATGTAAGCATGAAAGCGTCTGCCTTGCGCGGGCACGTGGACGTTGGTTAGGGCAGGGGCCACGGCCTTGACGATGCTATAGACCTTGCCTTCCATCGCCATGTTGTCGGGCACCAACATGTCGGTCAAACCCGACCCATAATCGTGGTACAGCGCATGCTTGCGCATGGTGATGCATGTAACTTTGAAGACCGGCGCGGCGACTTGCGGGCCTGAATAGCCGGTGTACTCGCCGAAGGGACCATCGGCTTCTAATTGATCTTTCAGCGCGTACCCTTCGATCACGATCTCGGCATCCGCCGGCACCATGATCTTTTCGCCGAAGGTGCGGCTGGGCACCAGACGCAACGGCTCGCCAATCAAACCGCCGCACGCCGACCAATGGCTTTCCGGGTAACCTAACTTGGCTTGCGTGCCCATGAGGACGGCGGGGTGGTGGCCGATCCAAAACACCACGGGGCAATCTTGGCCCTTGGCCCAGAACTTTCGCATGTTGCGATTATTGTGCGAGGCCGGGTAGGGGTAGTAGCTCATCTTCGATGGGCTTTTGATCCAGCAGCGTTGAATGGCTGTGTTGTCGACACCCGTGTCGGGATCGTAGGTCGTGGCGTGGGCAGCGGTGAGGTACGCGCCCGGATCATAGCTATGTTGCTTCAACGCTGGGATCAGGGTGAGGTCGGCCTTGTCACCCTCCAGCACGATTTCCTGCACGGGGGCATCCTGTGCGCTGACAATTTTGGGTGCGATGGGGTTGCCGGTTTTCTTGGCGTAAATCGGTGCAGCGCTGCGATGATCATTGATGCCCAGCGCCCTGGCCACAAGTGCGCGGCTGGCGGTGAGGTTGCACACGACCTGGATGTCGCTGATTTTTCCGTTGGCGAGGACCGGTTTATCGATGACCACGATGGGTCGACGGCCCTGCTTCTCCAGCGCGTATTGCAGCGCCGTGATCTCGTGCACCGTCGATACGGGATGTCCTGGCCGAAAAACAGCCGTCTTCTCAGCCGCCAAATATGTACGTAGATCGCGAATGGAACTCTCCCTGATGGATTGTGTGCCGGCCGGACCGGCTGATCTCCACCTTATTTGGTATATAAGTATACCTTTATAATTTGGTCAACTAATATAGCGCACTCCGCCCCCAAACCTTAACCTTGCGGAAACTCCCGCAGTGGAACTGGTGGTTGTTTCTTACTCCCCTCGTCACCCTCGTGTTCGACACGGGGGCCCAGCGGAGTATGAATAGTGGTGAATATTATCCTGGGTCCTCGGATCAAGTCCAAGGACGACAGTTGAAGATTTCTGTCACCTCACGCCTGCAACGTCGCGCCAGCTTTGACCATGGCATCAATACTTTCTTGGGTCAGACCCGCTTCTTTCAGCACTTCCGTACTATGTTCACCCAATCGCGGTTGATGACGGCGAATGCTTTCGGGCGTTTCTGAAAAGTTGATGGGGAATCCCGGAAGCTTCAGTTTGCCTTCGGTGGGGTGGTTTAACGTTTGCCAGAATCCGACCGCGAGCAAATGCTCGTCGGTGATTAAGTCTTCCAAGGTGTTCACAACGATGGTGGGGACAGACGTTTTACCGAAGATGTCGATCCACTCTTTGGTTGTCTTTGTGATCATGGTTTTTGCGGTTTCTTGCGAGGTCAGGTCGATGTTGGCCACGCGGTTAGCCAGCGTTTTAAAACGAGGGTCTTCGATCAACTCCACTCGGCCCGATAGTTTGCAGAACGTTTCCCAATGCGCGTCAAGGTAGGGAAGAATGGCGATATAGCCATCCTTGGTGGGGTAGGGCTTACGCTCTTTGCTCATCAACCTCACATAGCCGGGCGGGCCCATAGGCGGGTCAAAGGTGTTGCCCCACATGTGCTCGGCCATCACAAAGCTGACCATGCTCTCAAACATCGGCACTTCGATATCTTGTCCTTGGCCGGTGCGCTCGCGATGGAAAAGTGCTGCCAGCACGCCTTGCACCAGCGTCATGGCGGTGGTTTTGTCGGCAACGATCGTCGGCATATAGCGCGGCTCGCCCAGCACCATTTTATTCAGCATCGCAATACCGCTGACAGCTTGAATGGAATCGTCCAGTGCACCGCGTTCGCCGTAAGGGCCGTTCTTGGCGTAACCGTAACTGCCGCAGTATATAATTTTAGGGTTCGCTGCTTTTAGTGCGGCGTAGTCCAGACCCAATTTCGTCATCGCCTGAGGGCGGTTATTGTGGATGAACACGTCAGCGGTTTTGGCCAGTTTTAACACCGCTTTTTTGGCGACCTCTTGTTTGAGGTCTAACACCAGGCTGCGTTTGTTGCGATTGCAGGTGAGGTAAAGCGCCGCCATGTTTTTGGTGGTGCGTGTGGCACCCAGCGAGCGGTTGGAATCACCACGCGGGGCTTCGATTTTTATCACGTCGGCACCCATGTCGCCCAAAATCTGGCAAGCCCAGGGGCCCAGTACGACGCTGGTGAGCTCTAGAATTCTTACGCCGTCGAGTGGACCGGGCATCTGAACAATCCTTTTTTAGCTTCGTGACGTTTGGTTTTATCGGGCCGCACTTATTCGGTATATACCGTTGCGGTATGCTGCGGTACAGCATGCACAACCACCTTGCGGCTGGTATAGCCAGTAAATGATCGACCATAACCGGTGAAACCGGTTACTGCAGCAACAGGGGCTTATGTTTTTGGCCATGTCAGGTGGTTGACGTGGCCCATCTTACGGCCTGCTCTTGCCTCGGCCTTCCCATACAGATGCACATGGGCGTTGGGGTTGGTCATCTGCGCGGCCAGGTTATTCAAGTAATCGCCAATCAAGTTCTTCATCGTCACATCGGCAAAGCGCGCGGGGTCGACCAGCGGCAGCCCGCAGACGGCCCTCACCATTTGTTGGAACTGATCGGTCTGGCAGGCATCCATCGTCCAGTGGCCCGAGTTGTGCGGGCGAGGGGCCATTTCATTGGCAATCACATCGCCGGTTTTGGTGACGAAGTATTCCACCGCCAACAAGCCAACCAGGTCGAGGCGTGTGGCCGCCAGGCCTGTCGCCGTAATGGCTTTGAGAACGGCGCTTGAGTTGACACGCGCGGGCACCGTCGAGGTGTCGAGAATATGATGGGTGTGAACATTGCGCGCAGGCTCGAAGGCCATAACCTCGCCAGATACGCCGCGTGCAACAATGACCGAGATCTCGCACTCGAAGTTGACGAAACCCTCAAGCACGGCAAAGGCAGCGCCATCGGCATGGGGCTTGGCTTTACCGCCACCGATGACCGCCCATGCGGTGCTGATGTCGTTGGCAGATAAAATATTCGCTTGCCCTTTTCCATCGTAACCAAGTCGCGATGTTTTCAGCACAGCAGGGCAGCCAATCTCGCTCAGAGCTGATTGCAAGTCAGCCTCGGAATTCACGGCCCGCCAGGGCGCTGTGACGACTCCGATGTTGGCAAAGAAAGTCTTTTCCTTGATGCGATCTTGGGCTGTTTCGAGTGCTCGCCACGATGGGCGCACGAGGGTGTGGTGTTCGAGAAACAAAGCCGTCGCTGCGGGAACGTTCTCAAACTCGTAGGTCACCACATCGACGGCGGCAGCAAACGCAGCCAGCGCTTTCTCATCGTCGTACGCGGCGAAGGTGGCTTGGGTGGCAACGTGGCTGGCGGGGTTATCGGCCTCGGGGCAGAAGACGTGTGTGCGGTAGCCCATTTGCGCAGCCGCAAGGGCCAGCATACGACCCAACTGACCACCACCGAGAATCCCGATTGATGCGCCTGGCGCTAAAATCTTGGGTGTGGCCATCGGCGATAATTAAGTCGGTGTCTCAGGGACCGAAGCGGTTTGCTTCGCGCGCCAGGCCGCCAATCGCTTTGCTAAGGCCGGGTCAGAGAGCGCAACGATCGATGCTGCCAGCAGCCCCGCATTCTTGGCACCAGCGTTGCCAATAGCCAAGGTGCCCACGGGGATTCCGCCGGGCATTTGGACAATCGACAGTAGACTATCAAGACCCTTCATCGACTTGCTTTCAACCGGCACGCCCAGAACGGGCAGGGTGGTCATGGAGGCGGTCATTCCTGGCAGATGTGCAGCCCCACCGGCGCCCGCGATGATGACCTGAAGGCCGCGCCCAGCGGCAGTTGTGGCATATTTATAGAGGCGGTCAGGGGTGCGATGCGCCGAGACGACTTTGGCTTCGAAGCTGATCGTCAGCTCTTTGAGCATTTCAGCCGCATGTTTCATGGTGTTCCAGTCCGACTGGCTGCCCATAATGATGCCGATGGTCGGGGCGGGTTTCGGTCGCGACGGCTTGGCCATGGCTCTACGCCCCTGTTGGCGGCTGCGAAAGAGGGCGCAATGTATCGCTATGTCCTTGTCAGCCGCAAGAAAATGATCTCGCTCACGCGCTCAAAAGGCTGGCCTTTATCAGTTAGTAACCAATCCTGGCCATGGTGCGATAGATTGTTTCGAGTAACAATTTCGGGCCAACCCGAGATCGACCCCAAGGCGCACAAGATGAACGAGATCGCACAACCGGCAAAAGTGGCGCTGGTCAATACACGCGACATGGATGCAGCCAAGGCTGCAGGGCGCGCGAAGACGGCCCGCCTGCCAAAAAGGTTGCCGATGCCTATCGCGATACCAATAAAAACAAACCGGTTGATGATCGCATCAAGATTCTTGGGATCCCCGCCGAGCAGATCACGCCTGCGACACAAGCCGCCCTGGCAAGCCTCGTGGCCGAAGTCAATTTCATGCAGGCGTCGGTCCGCCGTCTCGAAAATGCAGCTGCAGCGAAAAAACGCGATCCATCCACACTCGAGCTAGAAAGTCTTCCAGCCGACACGCTGCTGACTCACCTGGCCGAACCTTTACCTCAGGATCTCGCGCGTGTTTTGGTGATGGCGTACCGCAGCACCTATGAAGATGTGCGGCGCAGCTCGGGCCTGCTGACCCGCCAATACGCTGCTGGCGGATTTGGCGCAGCGTATGGGGCGAGCCGAATTCACCCCTGCACCGATGGGCGCTGCTGAGGCGGGTAAACCCTTGCCGCATGCACCCGGAGCATTCCGACTCCGAGCCGTCGGTTTTGTGGCCTGCCCCTCGCTTGTGGGCCTTGCCGAACTTCCGGCAGGGTCGGTCAATGAGACTCATGTCTCACAATCCGTGCGTGATCAATGCATTGAGACAGGATTTAATGTTGGTGGCATCGATATGGCCGTTGTGCTGGCGGTGTCAGCGGTCGTGTTCAGCCCCAACGAAGGAGCCCTGACCGCTATGGCGCGCGCCGATCATCTTTTGCGCGGCGGGAACGTTTAGGCGATGATGTCAGGGATCAGTTGATTGCGAAGGTTCGAGATTTGATCTTTTAAAGAGAGTTTTCGCTTTTTGAGGCGCGAGACTTTGAGTTGGTCAAAATCCTGCTGCGACATTAACGTTTGAATGACGTCATCAAGATCGCCGTGCTCAAGTTCCAACTGGCAGAGCTTTTCCTTGATTTGTTCTTGCGTCCACTGCATGCGGCAACGTTTAAAGCGTCCCTATTTTTTGTAGTTCTTATTAGCAATATAAAATCTTATACAGCGTCGTGATCGAAATCGACGAAGCTAAGATGGCGGCTCTATTTTCCATCAATGTCTCAAAAACATCGCGACTCCGATATATCTGTGGCCCGGGAGTTAGCCAGGCCCGACTTCACGCAATTTTATTGCGGTGCAAAAGTCTTTTCCGTTAATAGCTTAACCAGGCACTCCCACAGCCCCCCTAAGGGAGGTATGATAGAAACCGCGGATCAGTGAAATAGGAGCGGGCGAATGATGTAAGACGTGAGAGCTCAGTCTTTAAAACCATAGCATGCAGCGCTTGAATCCCAAATCAATCTCGAAGAAAGACGACCTCACCCCGACAACGTTCTCGTTCACGACTTCAAGCGACAGAAACTCAAAATAAAAGACGAACTGCAAAAAAATTGCGGTTCACTAATCCCCTGAAAAGTCCCGTCAGACTTTCACCCCTCAGGTGTCATAACGGCATCCCACCGAATTGAGGGTGGGATCTCAATATGCCCCTCATCCCGCCAGGTCATGGCGGGCTTTTTTTAGGCAAGGGCCAATCTTATGGGATGGGTGATGCGTTGTCTGCAGGAGCGGTAGCAGCCTCGGCAGCCGGCGCGGCGGCGGCGGCTTCACGTGCATCGCGACGCTTTTTGCGTGCCTCGGCTTTCATGGCATTCGACTTACGACGCTGTGCCAAGACAACAGCCTTTTCTAAATCAGCCTCGCTGCACAAACCCAATGTCACGGGATTCTGCGGCTTAATATTGGACGCATTCCAATGGCTGCGATCACGCACGCTGGCAATCGTTGCCTTTGTCGTGCCGAGAAGACGCGAGATCTGAGCATCGGTTAGCTCAGCGTGATGCTTCAAGATCCAGTTGATCGCATCGGGGCGGTCTTGACGTTTCGACACTGGTGTATACCGCGCACCCTTAGAGCGGGCTTTCGGCAACGGAATGTCCGTCTTGGTCATTTTGAGCCAAGCGGAGTTATCAGCTTCGCAGCGTGCGATTTCCTCAGTCGTCAATTGCCCACTTGTTACGGGGTTGACGCCGACAATTCCGACCGCGACTTCGCAGTCGGCGATGGCCTGCACTTCAAGTTCATGCATGCCGGTATATCCAGCAATTTGTTCAAACGTCAGGGCGGTATTTTCTACCAGCCAAACAGCCGTCGCCTTGGGCATCAAGGGGAGCACCATGGCAGCATCCTTTCGGTCAACGTGGCGTCACGGGCCGGACCAACACCTACCGCGCCGTAGTCGGGCGTGGCTGAAGTTCAATCGAGACCCAAATGACAGGAGTTGGGTGTTATATATCGGGTTTAAATGGGCCGGGTCAAACCCTTCGTCAAGCATATGATTTTATTCAGTATTTAGTACAATTTTACCGATATGCGCACTGCTCTCCATCATGGTGTGTGCGCTTGAAGCATCGGCCAATGGGAAGATGTGATGGATGAGGGGGGTGATTTGACGGCGGGCTAAGGCTGGCCAAAGCTCGTGACGAACAGCTTTGGCAAGGGCGGTCTTGAAGGCCAGGTCGCGCGACCGCAGGGTCGAGCCCGTGACGGTCAACCGCTTCATCATGATCGTTGCAAGGTCGACCTCGGTCTTCGCGCCCTTGAGGAAAGCGATGACCACCAATCGACCGTCAGGCTTCAAGCATTTCAGATTACGTCCGAAGTAATCTCCGCCAACCATATCGAGAATAACATCGACGCCTTTTCCAGGAAGGGCGCGCACGATTTCGACAAAATCCTGGCCGCGATAGTTTATGGCGTGGTCGGCTCCAAGTTTGATGCACGCGCTGCATTTTTCATCGCTGCCAGCCGTCACGACAATCGCTGCCCCTTTATACTTTGCCAGTTGTATTGCAGTTGTCCCGATGCCGCTGGTGCCACCGTGAACAAGTAATGTTTCGCCGGGTTTCAATCCGCCGCGCTCAAAGACGTTGTGCCAAACCGTCATTAACGTTTCAGGAACGGCGGCGGCCTCGACGAAAGAGAAGCCTTCGGGTATGGGCAGACATAGCCCTGCATCGGCGACGGCGAACTGGGCGTACCCACCGCCGGGCAATAACGCGCAGACACGCTCGCCGATGCTCAGGCCGATTACATCCGAACCCACAGCGGCAATGGTGCCCGATACTTCCAAGCCCGGCAGATCAGACGCACCGGGTGGGGCAGGGTACTGGCCCATGCGCTGGATGACGTCGGGGCGATTGATCCCCGCAGCATGAACGCGGATCAGCACTTCGCCTGGCTTGGGTGTTGGAACGGGGCGCTGGGTTGGAACCAATTGCTCGGGCCCGCCTGGCGCCTTGATCTCGACGGCGCGCATGAGGCTTGGAATCGGCAACGTAGCCATCAATAATCACTCCGCTATTTCAAGTCCGCAATCTAGGGGCCTTTGAGGTCTCGAGACAAGGTGCAGGGGGCGCGATGGATACCGACGAGATCGACCTGATCAAAAAAAAGCCACAGAAAAAAGACCTGACACGCATGTCGGTTGGGGATTTGAAAGAGTTTGTCGATGAGCTCAAGGCCGAGATCACACGCGCCGAGGCCGAGATGATCAAGAAGGGCAAAGCCAAGCAAGGCGCAGAGGGGTTTTTTAAAAGCTAGAGATCCGCCAACTTGTTCTTGTGCTTTTCGGTTCACGCCACTTCGTAAAGCGTGAGTGCGCCCTGGATGCCTTTCATTTCGAACTTGCCACATGCCCGGTTTGCTCAGCATGAAGGAGCACCTTGAGCTTGCGCTGCATGTCTCGTTCTTGGCTGGTAATTCGATACATCCTCCTTGCCACAAATCGGCATTAATAAAGATGTCTCGCGAGGCCCTGCGGTCCTACAGATGACCAAGAACGTTTCGGCCACTGAGCCGTTGCAAAATAACACAAAAAAGGCCGCATCGATACCGATGCGGCCACTATACGTAGTAGTTTATACGCTAAACTATTTTTTGTCGCCAAAGCCCTTAAAGCGCTTATTGAACTTGGCAAGCTGGCCGCCCGCATCGTTCAGGCGATGAACGCCGGTCCAAGCGGGGTGAGTTTTGGGATCGATTTCCAGGCGTAGTGTGTCGCCTGGCTTTCCGTACGTCGAACGGGTCATGTACTCAGTCCCGTCGGTCATCACGACCTTGATCTCGTGGTAGTCTGGGTGAATGTCTTTTTTCATCGTAGGGTCCCGCGCCACAAGGGCGTGTTTGTTGGCTATTTTGCGCGGCTCAATCCGGCAAAAGAGCGCGCCTTATACAGGCTCGGCCCCCCTGATTCAAGGCTGCGATCGAAAGCTTAACGTTGGTCCAATTTCAGCTCAATTCGGCGGTTTTTGGCCCGCGCAGCCGATGTGTTGGCGACTTCAAGGGGTTGAAATTCGCCAAAACCCGCCGCTGCTAGCCGCTCGGCAGGAATTCCTTGTGCGGACAGGAACTTGACCACCGACAACGCCCGAGCGGTGGAAAGCTCCCAGTTGGAAGGGAATGCTGCTGTTGATATCGGGATCGTGTCGGTATGGCCATCAACCCGTAAAATCCAATTCACCTCGGCAGGAATTTGACGGCTGATGTCAATGAGCGCTTGTGCGAACTGCGCGAGCTGGCTTTATCCCTCGACGCCTAGCTCAGCCGATCCTGACGCAAACAGCACCTCTGACTGAAACACAAAGCGGTCGCCGACAATCGACACGCCCGGGCGCGTGCCCAAGATATCGCGGCGGCTGCACGCCCTTGTTCGGTGCGCGCCGTGGTGCGCTGAAGTTCGTCGAGGCTTTCGGCGGTTTGCTCGAGCAAGGCGTCGGTGTAGGCCGAGACCGCTTGCTCGCCCTCACTCACAGTAGTCCCCTACGACAAACGGGTGAGCCCCGATAGCCATTCTTCAAGATCGTTGAAGAACGCTTTTTGCGCCTGGCCAGATTGCAGATCAAGGAACCTAAAATCAAGGAGCCGGCCAATCCGAACAACGATGACGAGAACGCTGCGTCCATGCCTGACAGCTGGGCTTCAAGGCCGAGTTTGAGTTCGTCAAACATCGCAGCGACATCGGTGCCTGACACGCTCAAATTTTTAATCACGTCGCTCACGGCATTGATGGTTCCAAGCAATCCCCAAAAGGTACCGAGCAGGCCCAAGAAAATGTAAAGGCTGGTAAAGTAGCGCCCGAGGTCGCAGCTTTCACCCAGGCGTGATGAGATGCCATCTAGCAAGGTTCGCAGGGCAGGGGCGCTGAGGCTGATGCTGCCTTTTCAACGTTGATCTACCAGCATGCGGGCCATGGGCGAGAGCAGTTGGATTTTGTTCTCAGATTGTTCGGTGCGTTGCTCTGACAGCATACTGCTCCCGGTCGCGAGTGACGCGTGGAAATCATCGAGCCAGCGCAGTTCTGGCCCCAGCATAATGACTTGGCGAAAGTTCAGAGCAATGCCCACCAGAATGACGCCGAAGATGGCGCCATTAAGCAGTGGGTTCACCAAGAAAATGGCCAGCAGTGTTTCGCCGATCACGGCAGAGCCGAGGCCGACAATGATCAGAAATACGATCATACGCGTGAGGTAGGTCTTACTGCTCGTCATCGCGCGATTGATCTCGCGTTGTTGCGACAGGCAGCCGAAAAAATACGACTACGGAATCTATATTTAGCGCTTGATCGCGACCGCGTCGACGCGATCCAAGTTACTGCCTTCGCCTTGATCGCCCAGCGCCCGAACCTCGATGCGCGTGCGCTCGACACCGGATTCGATCAACATGTTGCGAATGGCGATGGCGCGATCAAGCGCCAAACGTCGAGCTTTACTGGTATTTTTTTCGGGGTCAGCGGCATAGGCCATCAATTGAATGCGCAGTGATTTATCGCCACTCATGCTTTGGGCTAAGTTTTTGACCGATCCTTGGCTGCTGACGTCGATATCAGTCACGCCGGGCGCGAAGGGAATCGTCAGAGCTGCCGTAACTTCCTCGGCGGGCGCACTTGGCGCTTGGGCTTTCGTCGCTGGTGGAAGCGCGGCGGATTGCTGGTTTTCGAGCATTGCAGCGGCAACAGGGCCAACAGGCTCTTGCTTGGCGCTGCGTGCGGCAGCGGCTGAAGGTTGTGGTGTTGAGGCAACTGCTGGGCTTGGTGCAGGTTGCGCCGCAGGCTGCGGTGGAACGGGCTTTGGCGCGGCGGCAGATGCCGGCGCTGGAGTGGGAACTGGTTTTGGTGGTGCTGATGCAATTGGCGCTGGTACGGGTGCTGCTGGTTTTACTTCTTTTGGTGTTGGGGCCGGTGCAGGCGCAGCTGCAACTGTTTGACCAGGCGAGGGGGCAGCTTGTGTCGCAGGTTCAGCAGCTTTGATCGGAGCTGGGGGTGGTGTCGGCGCCGCTACGGGAGCTGCTGGAGTTTCAGCCACCACGACGGGCTTGGGCTTCGGCGTTGCTTTTTTCGCGGGCTCGGGAACGCGCAGTTTTAGCGCGCCTGAGGAATTCGAGATCGGAGCTGTGCCCATGGGTGGGCGCAAGACAATGTGACCATTGTATACCTGCGGCACTGGGGCATCGATGGCACTGAGGTCAACAGTCACCGAGCCTGAGGACTGTGCCGAAGTTCCCGTGCTGAGACACGTCAATGCTGTTCCAAGCAGGACGGTCCGTAAAAAAACTTTCGATGGCAGAATGATGGTCATCGTCAACTGTCGTTCGCCCTGATCGTTGCCCTTCACCCACGCCCCCTGTTTATTTTTATTTTCGGCGGACGGGTATGCCCATGCTCACCGTACATCATGGCATTAACGCGGCACAACCCGGGCAGGACCCCAAAGTCGGATAACTTAAATATCTTAAGCAAGTATGTACGAAAGTTGAGGCGGAAATATGACCCTAGATAGCTGCGGGGGGGGGCGTTTTCCTCAACCTCAGGGGGTGCCCAAAATCACTTTACGCAACGGGGCTTGTAACTGTGCGTTGGTGGCCAGGATGTTGCCGGTATCAAGCGGGCTTCCGGGGCCAGTGAGGTCGGCGACAAAGCCACCCGCTTCCTGAACCAACAATATCCCTGCGGCGATATCCCAGGGTTTCAGGCCCATTTCCCAATAGGCATCGAAACGGCCCACCGCGACGAACGCCAAGTCCAGGGAGGCAGTGCCAAAACGCCTAATCCCCGCCGTGGCGCTCATGACGCGCTGGGATTGCTGAATGAATTCCTCGTGCCATGGTCGGCCTTTGTGCGGAATGCCGGTGGCCACAACGGAATCATCCAAGCTGCGGTGGGCCGAGACCCGCATGCGGTGGTTATTATAAAATGCGCCCGTACCTTTTTCAGCCCGGTACCAATCTTCGGTAATCGGGTTGTAAACGATGCCAGCAATGATTTCGGTTCCGCGCTGCAAAGCGATTGAAATCGCAAAGTGTGGAATGCCGTGCAGGAAGTTGGTTGTTCCGTCGATGGGGTCGATAATCCAGCGGTGCTCGCTGTCAGCCCCGGTGATGATGCCGCCTTCTTCCAGCACAAAGCCAAAGTTGGGCCGCGCCTTTGACAACTCGGCCACCAGCGTCTTCTCAGTTTTCACATCCGCAGCCGAGACATAATCGCTGGGTCCTTTGCGCGAGACCTGCAAATTCTCAACTTCGCCGAAATCGCGCTTCAGCGCCTTCGCGGCCTTCTCGGCGGCGGCGACCATGACGGTCATTAGGGGCGAGCGAAGCGCCATTTTGTGAATGCCGATACGACGTTCGCGGGCCCTAGTCTTTAGCCCGCTCGATGTAGGTAATATCTTCGGTGTTGACCACAATTCGGTCCCCGCTGGTCACAAAAGGCGGGATCATGATTTTAAGGCCGTTTTCCAGCAAACCTGGCTTATAGGACGACGAGGCGGTTTGGCCTTTCACGACCGGATCGGCCTCGACGATTTTTAAGGTCACGGACTGTGGCAGGTTCACGGCCACAGCTTTGCCCTCAATGAAGTTCACCGAGACTTCCATGTTGTCTTGCAGAAAGGCGGCTTTTTCGCCCAGTAATTCCCCTTGAACATTGAATTGATCGAAGGTGGTTGAGTCCATGAACGTGAACATATCGCCATCGCGGAACAAGAATGTGCAATCGATTTCACGCACTTCCAGGCGCTCGACCGTATCGGCAGTGCGCCAACGGTCTTGCGACTTGGTGCCGGTTGCGACATCGCGCATTTCGACCTGAATGAAGGCGCCACCCTTGCCTGGTTGCAGCAGCTGGATTTTCAGCACGGTCCATTGCTTGCCTTGATGTTCGATGACCATGCCGCCGCGCATGGTATTGGCTTGAATCTTCATAGGTGCGCCCGAGGATTTTGAATTGCGATTTTCGTTGATTTTGCTTGGGAAAAGCGCGGCGCTTGTAACAGGTTGACCTAGGACGCGCAACCGAGGAGAAACCTTATCCATGGCGCTTAAAACCACCTGGTGGCACCCCGATAATCTGGCCCGCCGCCGCCCCTATTTGGACAGCCGTCGCGCTGGCCTGAAAGCCGTGCGCGCCTATTTTCAGGCCGAGGGGTTTGTCGATGTTGAGACGCCCATTCTGCAAGTCTCGGGCGGGATCGAGCGGCATATCCAGGAGTTGACCACAATCCTGCACGAGCCCCTGGCCCAAGGCAGCAGTCCGCGCGCGCTGCAGACCTCGCCCGAGTTTAGTATGAAGAAGCTGCTGGTGGGTGGCATGACCAAGATTTACCAAATTGCCCGGGTGTTTCGCGACGGCGAACGCAGCCCGCTGCACCATCCTGAATTCACCATGCTGGAATGGTACCGGGCCCATGAGACTTATGACTCGATGATGCGCGACTGCACGAGCCTGCTGGGCATGGTGGCTAAGGCTGCCCATCGCACCCAGGCCCATGACGGGTTGCTGAAATGGCAGGGCAGGGTGTGCGACCCCACGCAAGAACCCGAACGCCTCAGCGTGTCTGACGCTTTTCAGCGGTATGCAGGCATCGACCTTTTGGGCAGCATCGAAGACCCCGACGCCTTCGTGCCGTATCCCGATCAACTGCGCGAAGCAGCCAAGAAAGCCAGGGTTCAAGCCTCGGCCTCAGATACCTGGGAAGACATTTTTTTCAGGGTGATGCTGGAGAAGATCGAGCCCCAATTGGGCGAGGGCCGACCCACCATTCTTTATGAATACCCCACGTGCCTTGCCGCTTTGGCCCAGCGCAAAGCCACAGACCCGCGCGTGGCCGAGCGCTTCGAGCTGTATGCCTGCGGGGTTGAACTGGCTAATGCATTTGGCGAGCTGACCGACCCGCTGGAACAGCGCCGTCGCTTTGCGCACGACCGCAAAATGCATCAAGATTTGTATGGAACCGCGCCTGCGATGGACGAGGATTTTCTGGCTGCCCTCGATGCCGGTTTGCCGCCGTCCTCAGGCTGCGCGCTGGGCTTTGACCGGCTGGTTATGCTGGCGTCGCACGCGGGCGATATTACGGATGTTTTGTGGGCGCCGGTGGCATGACAAAGACCGAAACGGTTGCAACTTACATCGCTGGCTTTCCGCCCAAGGTTCAAACCCTGCTCAAAAAAGTGCGTAGTGCCGTGCGTAAGGCCGCACCCAAAGCCGAGGAGGGGATCAGCTATCGCATCCCGTCCAACAAGCAGAGCGGCATCGTTGCGTACTTCGCCGGATTAAAAAACCACATCGGGTTCTTCCCGCCGACGCGCGACCCCAAACTGAAGAAACTTGCAGCCAAGTTTGCGGGCCCAAAAGGCAAGCTGAAATTCCCGTTTGACTTGCCTATTCCCTATGGCCTGATCGCTAAGCTGGTGAAGGCGCAAGTGAAGGCTAACCAATCGAGGCTTGCAGCTAAGCGGAAGCCCAAAAACTCTTTAATTAATATCTCAATAGTAGATTATAAGTAATTGAAATAAAACTAATTCAATAGATATTAATGTCCCTGATCCTCAACATTCTGTGGCTGCTCTGTGGTGGCTTGGCCATGGCGCTGGGCTGGCTGCTGGCGGCGGTGATTATGGCGATCACGATTGTCGGGTTGCCCTGGTCACCGGCGGCGTTACGCTTTGCCGGTTACACGCTGCTGCCGTTTGGAAATCAGACCAAGGACAATGACCCAGGGCCGCTGAGTTTCCTAGGCAATGTCGTCTGGTTTGTATTGGCGGGTCGGTGGCTGGCGCTGGGCCATCTCATCGCAGCTGTTTTGTTGGCGGTGACGATTATCGGCATCCCCTTTGCCTGGGCGCACCTCAAACTGGCGAAACTCAGCCTCGCGCCGGTTGCGACGGTGATTGTGCCTGCCGACGGCGGTTAAGGTCCGCGCGGGGTTTGGTCGATCTTTTCGTTGAACGCCCGCACGGCTGCGGCCGGGCCGCCTGCGTAATTCCATATGCCGCTTGAGACGGCGATAAAATCAGCCCCGGCGGCGATCAGGGGTTCGCAGTTTTTAACCGTGATGCCGCCAATAGCAACGCACGGAACGTTGGTGGTCTCGGACCAAACGGAGAGAATTTCGGGGTCGGCGGGCTCTAACTCAGCCACATCCTTGGTCGTTGTTGGGTAGAAGGCCCCAAAGGCCACATAGTCGGCACCTTCATCGGCCAGGTCCATCGCCAGATGGCGCGAGTTCTTACACGTCACGCCGATCATGACGTCGGGACCTACCATGCGGCGCGCGTTAGCATAGGAGGCATCGTCTGGGCCGATATGCACGCCGTCGCAGCCAAGATCACGCGCCAGATCAGGGCGGTCGTTCATGATGAACGCGACGTCTTCTTCATGGCAGATCGGCATAAGTTTGGCGGTGGCTGCGCGAATGGTGGCATCGTCGCTGCCCTTCAACCGCAATTGAAAGCAGGCCACATCGCCCGCAGACAGCGCCTGCTCCAACGTCACCGCGAAAGCCGCCAGATCAGGGATCAAAGGCGTTGAAAGGATGTAGAGGCGACAGCGAGGAATGTCGTCGGTGTTAATCTTCTTTGCCCTTGTAGATATCGATCAGCTTGCCCAGCAGCGTCATGGCATCGGCGTGGGGGCGTTGGAACGAATTGCGCCCGATGATCGAGCCATTGCCGCCACCATCGCGGATGGCTTTGGCTTCTTCGAACAGGCTGTCCTCGCCCTTTTTACCACCACCCGAGAACACCACAATTCGGCGTCCACCAAAGCAGCTATGCACCACATGACGCACGCGCTCAATCAACGTACCGCGCGGAATGTGATGGGCCTCGTAGACTTTCTTGGCTTCGGGCTGGTCAAGATGGTCGGTCGGCAGTTTTACCTTGATGATATGTGCGCCCAGCAGGGCAACCATGTGGGCGGCATAAGCCACGATGTCAAAGCCGGTTTCTCCGTCTTTGCTGATGCCTTTGCCGCGCGGATATGACCACACCACCACGGCCAAACCTGCGGCCTTGGCTTCGGCGGTCAATTCGCGCAAATCGTTCATCATGTCGTAGGCGGCATCCGAGCCCGGATAAATTGTGTAGCCAATCGCCGAGCAGCCGAGGCGCAAAGCATCATGGACGCCAGCGGTAATGGCCTGGGTTGGCGCGTCCTTCTCGGTGCTGAGCGAATTAGCGCTGTTCACTTTCAGGATTGTTGGCACTGCACCTGCGAATGTATTGGCCCCGTCTTCAATCATGCCCAAGGGGGCGGCAAAGGCCGAAAGGCCCGCATCAACGGCTAACTGCCAATGATAATGGGGCTCGTAACCGGCGGGATTAGGCGCGAAGCTGCGCGCCGGGCCATGCTCGAAGCCCTGGTCGACGGGCAAAATTACCAGCTTACCGGTTCCACCCAGCTTACCCTGCATTAAAATGCGGGCGAGGTTAGTTTTGGTGCCTGGATTGTCGCTGTCGTAGCAATCGAGGATTTTCTTGACCCGGGTGGAAATTTTCATGGAATGGCTCGCCCTTCATGAGAATCGATGCCGCCAAAGCGCGGACCAAAATGCGCGCGAATATATAAATGGCGGGCAGGTCCTTGCCTAGGTCTATTGGCATTCAGGTCAGAATTGGGTTGATTGACGCGGGCCACAGCTCAAATTATGCTCACTCAGCATAAGAGCAAGAACGGCTATTCCACTGAAAGATATGAAAAACAATTCGCCAAGATCGGTCGCGGCGGCAGTCGAGAAACTCGATCATGCCGTCATGCGATTGGAGCGTGCCACGGAGCGCTTGAAGCCCGAGCTGCCACGTTTGGCTGAGGTTCCAAAGCTGGAGCAAAAGCTTGCGAGCGGCCAACGTGAGAATGCGATTTTGCGAGAAGCTGTCGGACGGGTCTCGTCCCGGCTTGATCAGGTCATCGGTCGAATAAATTCAGCACTGAAGGACGGCTAAGGTGGGCCAAGTTTCCATCACCATTCGGGGGCGGCAATACCTGATCGCCTGCGATGACGGCCAAGAGGCGCATTTAGCTAGGCTTGGGCGTTATCTTGATGAGCAGTCTCAGCAGCTTGCGGTCAATACCGGGGCGGTCAATGACACCATGATGATGGTGATGGTGGCGCTAACCATTGCTGATGAGTTAACCGACGCCAACGCCAAGCTGGAAGCTCAAAACTCTGTTGGCAAAACAGCGCAAGAAAATGTTGCTTCGGGCATTGCGTCGTTGCTCAACGGATTGGCCAAGAGAATCGAAGACATTGCGGTGGCGCTCGAACGCCCTTAAGTTCACATCGGAGCTGCTGGGTGCGTAAGGCCTGTGAACCCCAGGGGCGATAGTTTATTCATAGGGAGCTGTCTCTGACGGGATTCCGGTCTCGTTATGCGGCGCCCACCTATCACAGTGGCCCAATGGACGGTCACGACAGCCAACGGCTTTGGCGGCTCCACTTTATTTGAATTCTTCCATTTTTTATTTCTCGACATGCCCTTAGCCTCGACTCAAGCTGCGAAGATCGAGCTGCGGCGTTGCGCTTTGAATCGACGTGCCAGCGTCTTTTCTGCCCGTGAAACTGAAGCTGCGCAGTCGTTATCGCTGCAAATTGAAGCTCTGTTTCGGGCCCCTGAAAATATAAAAATAGCAGGCTATTGGCCTATTGGGTCAGAGATCGATTGTCGCCCAGCAATGGCGGCGCTGCATCAGCGTGGGGCGCTGATGTGTTTGCCCATCGCTGGCCAGCGCGGAGATCGTTTGGTGTTTCGTACATGGGCTCCGGGTGACTCCCTAGCGCAGGGACCCTTCGGGACTTTTCACCCCGCGGCCTCGGCTGCCCACGTTGAGCCCGATATTTTGCTGATTCCCCTTTTGGCATTTGATTCACATGGCCATCGCCTCGGCTATGGGGCTGGCTATTACGACCGCACTCTGAGCGCCATGCGCTCTACAAAGACGATTGCAGCCTACGGAATTGCATTCGATGAGCAGGAAACGGCGGTTATCCCGACCGAACCCACCGATGCCGTCTTAACCGGGCTGATCACAGACAAACGCTTGCTGCACTTTGATGTGTCGCAGTAAAGACAGCGCATGAAACTTCTGTATTGCGGCGACATCATGGGGCGCTCGGGTCGAGAGGCCGTGGCCACCCACTTACCAAGCCTGCGCAAGCGTTTAGGCCTCGATTTTATTGTGGCATGTGGCGAGAATGCCGCCCATGGGTTTGGGATTACGGCAGCCTTCTGCGAGGAACTTTATAAGGTAGGCGTTGATGTGATTACCTTGGGCAATCACGCCTGGGATCAGCGCGAGATCATTGAGTACATCAAGCATCAACCCAAGCTACTCAGGCCGTTGAACTTTCCGCCGGGCACGCCGGGGCAGGGCTCAGGCCTCTACCAAACTACAAAAGGCCAAAAGATTTTTGTCGCGCAAGTGATCTGTCGATTGTTCATGGAAGCCGCAGACGATCCCTTTCGGGCTGTGAAGTCTGCGCTTGATACGCAAAGTCTACCTGCCACCGTTCATGCCGCGATCCTTGATATCCACGGCGAAGCCACCAGCGAAAAAGCGGCTCTGGGTTATTTGGCTGATGGGCGCGTCTCATTAGCTGTGGGCAGTCATGCGCATATTCCGACAGCTGATGCGCGCATCTTGCCGGGCGGCACCGCCTTCCAGACCGATGCAGGCATGTGTGGCGATTTTGAATCGATCATCGGCATGAAAAAAGAATTGGCGATGCATCGCTTCACCAATCGTGTGCCTGGCCAGCGGCTCGAGCCCGCCACGGGCGAGGGTACCATGTGCGGCGTGTTTGTGGAAACCAACGATGCGACCGGGCTGGCCATTCGCGTAGAGCCGGTTCGGGTTGGCGGCGTGTTAAAACCAACACAACCCTCCTAAGCCTGCGACTCTAGGCGTTTCCTACAACATTTGGTATAAGCCAATGGCTTGGACCCTGGTAATTGTGCTGGGTTCAGGTATCAAGAACGAAGGATAATAAGGGCGTTAGTGATGGCTGGTCATTCCCATTTCGCCAATATTCAACACAAAAAAGGCGTACGCGATGCCAAGCGCGGCAAGATTTTCACCAAACTTGCGCGCGAAATAACTGTGGCTGCCAAACTGGGCCAGCCGGACCCAGCCTATAATGCACGTTTGAAAGCGGCCATTGCTGCGGCCAAGGCCGAGAGCATGCCCAGAGATAGCATCGAACGGGCCATGAAAAAGGGTTCGGGTGCCGATCAAGAAAATTTCGAAGAGGCGCGCTATGAAGGTTTTGCCCCAGGAAATGTCGGTTTGATTGTTGAAGCACTGACCAATAACCGCAATCGCACGGCTTCGGAACTGCGAACCGTCTTCGACAAACATGGCGGCGTGTTCGGCGCGAATAATAGTGTCGCGTTTAATTTTCAGCGCGTCGGCCAAATTGTTTACAAGTCCGAGGTCGGGGGCGACGATAAAGTGATGGAAGCCGCCATCGACGCTGGAGCAGATGATGTGGTCTCCGACTGCGATGGCCATACGATATACTGCGCGCCCGATGGACTGCATGCCGTGGCCAAATCGCTTGAAGCCAAACTCGGGGAGCCGGAATCTGCTCGCCTGGATTGGCGGCCTGCGGTCAGTGTGGATGTGGATGCTGACAAAGCCAAGCGTGTGTTGGACTTGATTGCGTCTCTTGAGGATAACGATGACGTGCAGCGCGTGGCTGCCAATTATGAAATGTCTGATGAAGTCATGGCCCGCCTCAGCGGCTAAGCGACGTGCGCCGGTTGCGACGCATGCCAACGTGCCGGGGCGACAACCCGGCGCGGTGCGCATTCTTGGCATCGATCCGGGGCTGCGCCATACGGGCTGGGGTATCATCGAGAGCATCGGCAACAGGCTCATCCATGTTTCTGACGGAGTGATTGAGCCTGAGATCGATTTAACGCTGGCCGAGCGGCTGCATCAGCTTTTCGCGGGTATTTCACTGATCGTGGCGCAATACACGCCTCATGAATGCGCCATTGAAGACACGTTCGTGAACAAAAACCCGGTCTCGACCTTGAAACTGGGTCATGCCCGAGCGGCGGCGATGTTAGGCCCAGCGGCGGCCAGCATTCCGGTCTTTGAATACAAGCCGAACCTTATCAAAAAGTCGGTGGTCGGCGCAGGCCATGCGGACAAAGCACAAGTCGCCGCGATGATGAAAATTTTGCTTCCAAGTAGCCGCGCCGGATCTGCCGATGCGGCCGATGCTCTCGCTGTTGCTGTTTGCCATGCCCACCATCGCGCGACGCGTAGCCGCATGGCCGCGGCCCTGGAGGCTGCAGAATGATTGGCAAATTAAAGGGGCGTGTTGATCAAATTGGGACTGATAGTGCGGTCATCGATGTTGGGGGCGTCGGCTACGAAGTCTTTTGTTCGACGCGCACGGTTGCAGCGATGCCCACGATTGGGGGTGCCATTGAGCTGGTGATCGAAACCCATGTGCGTGAAGACCATATCCATTTGTATGCGTTTACCTCTCAGCGTGAGCGCGAAGCGTTCCGCACGCTCATGACGGTGCAGGGTGTGGGCGCAAAGGTCGCGCTGGGGATTATGTCATCGCTGTCGGCAGATCAAATTGCTCAGGCTGTGGCAGCGCAGGATCAAAATGCGTTCAAGCGCGCCTCGGGCGTTGGGCCAAAGCTTGCCGCGCGCATCGTACAGGAACTGAAAGACAAATTGATTGCGTTTGATATGTCCTCGATTTCCGCCCCTGCATCGAAAGACAAAGTTCCTGTGGCGGGCCGTTCGTTTGCCGAGGATGCCGTATCTGCCTTGGTCAATCTCGGCTACGGGCGTGCCGAGGCTTACGGTGCGGTGGCGCGCGCCACTCATACTGATCCTGGTGCGAACGTGGCAGGACTCATCCGTCAGTCGCTGCGTGAATTGGGTAGCGTCGATGGTTGAGCCACAAATTGAGCGGATGGTCGCTGGCGGAGTTCAAGCCGAAGATGCCGATGCGACGATGCGCCCTAAGAAGCTCGTCGATTTTATCGGCCAGTCGGCGGTACGTGAAAACCTTCTGGTTTTCATCACAGCTGCGCGTGCGCGCAAAGAGCCACTTGACCATGTGCTGCTGCATGGCCCGCCGGGACTGGGGAAAACGACCTTGGCGCATATTGTTGCGCGTGAGCTGGGCGTGGGGTTCCGCGCCACATCGGGGCCGATGATCGCGCGGGCGGGTGATTTGGCTGCGATCTTGACCAACCTCGAAGCCAACGACGTTCTCTTTATTGACGAAATCCACCGCCTTAATCCCGCCATAGAGGAAGTGCTGTATCCAGCGATGGAAGATTTCCAGCTGGACCTAATCATCGGTGAAGGTCCGGCGGCGCGGTCTGTGCGCATCGAGTTGCAGCCCTTTACCCTGATCGGGGCCACTACGCGATCTGGGTTGCTGACTACACCCTTGCGCGACCGCTTCGGTATCCCGCTTCGCCTGGAATTTTACTCCCCCGATGAGTTGGTTGAAATCGTCAGGCGCGGGGCGCGGGTCTTGGATGTGGCGATGAATGATGATGGTGCCATCGAGATTGCCAAACGCTCGCGCGGCACACCGCGTGTGGCGGGCCGTTTGCTGCGCCGTGTGCGCGACTTTGCGGCCGTTGCGGGCGATGGCCAAATTACACAGGTGATCGCCGACAAAGCGCTGAAGCGTCTGGATGTGGATGCCGTTGGGCTTGATGCCATGGATCGGCGTTATCTGGCCTGCATCGCCGAGAATTACGCAGGCGGCCCGGTGGGCGTGGATACGATGGCCGCCGCGCTTTCGGAAGAACGCGACACAATTGAAGATGTGATCGAGCCGTTTCTCATTCAGCAAGGTTTTTTGCAGCGCACGCCGCGTGGCCGTGTTGTCAGTGACAAGGGGTTTCGTCACCTCGGCCTTGCCGCTCCGCGACGCGAGAGTACGCAGTTCGACTTCCTAGACGGCGAGGGAGTATGAACCCAGTGTCAGCAGAAATTCCTGCCTCGGGTCAGATGTATGGCAAGACCCGCGTCCTGCCCATTTGTGTGTATTACGAAGACACCGACGCGGGGGGTATTGTGTATCACGCCAATTATTTGCGGTTCGCAGAGCGAGGCCGAACTGAAATGCTGCGCTCGCTCGGCATTTATCAAAATGACATGTACGCCCAAACCGGGCTTGCCTTCTCTGTTTACAAAGCCGATGTGCACTATGTGAAACCGGCAAAACTCGATGATGTGCTATTGATGGAGACAGCGCTGCTGGAATTGACCGGAGCTTCGATGCGCGCGCGCCAGATTATTTACCTGGAAGCTCAAGCCGGGCATCGCGACAATTTGGTTCAGATCCATGCGCAAGTCGTGTGTATGAACAAAGAGGGTCATGCAGTGCGCTTGCCCGCTTCGCTTCGCTAAGCCTTTACACTATATATTTCGGAAGACCGCGTTTAAGACCGTAAGGTAGGACAAGATATGGATAACACCATCACTCAGGACGCTACATTCGCAGCGGTAACTGCTGTCAATCATATGTCAGCTTGGAGTTTGTTTCTTCAGGCAGATATCATTGTAAAATCTGTCATCATTGGCCTGCTTCTTGCCTCGCTTTGGAGTTGGGCGATTATCTTCGATAAGGTGTTCCGCCTTCGTTCGTTATTCCGTCAAGCCGAGGACTTTGAAGAAAAATTTTGGTCGGGCAGTTCGCTCGAAGATCTCTATGAGCGCATTGGCGCCAAACCGCGCGAACCGATGTCGGCTATTTTCGTGGCCGCCATGCGCGAATGGAAGCGCTCAGCAGGAAAACCTGGCGCGGTCAGCAATGCCAGCACGCTGGGCGAGCGTTTAGATCGCGTGATGAAAATCAGTCTCGAGCGCGAGATGGATATCTTGCAACGGCGCATGATTTTTCTGGCTTCAACGGGCTCAGTTGCACCTTTCCTGGGCCTCTTCGGCACGGTCTGGGGGATTATGAATACGTTTACGGCCATTGGTGCGACGTCTGACACGAGCTTGGCAACTGTGGCGCCTGGCATCGCCGAGGCTTTGTTTGCTACGGCCATTGGGTTGGTTGCCGCGATCCCAGCCGTCATTGCCTACAACAAATTATCAAGCGATTTGGGGCGCTACGCGGGCCGACTTGAAAACTTTGCCGGCGAGTTCGGTGCGATTTTGTCTCGTCAACTTGACGTGCGTGGCAGTTAGGGTATGGGCGCATTTATCAAGTCTGCTGGCGGCGGAAGCAAGTCAAGTCGCCGCGCGTTTGCCCCGATTGCTGAAATCAACGTCACACCCATGGTTGACGTGATGCTGGTGTTACTGGTGATTTTCATCATCACTGCGCCGCTGTTGACGACGGGGGTGAACGTAAACTTGCCTCAGACCTCGCGGGCGAAATCGCTGACGCAAGATAATAAGCCTCTAAACCTTTTTGTTCAGAAAGACGGCACGTTCTACCTGAATGGCCCTGAGACGATGGTCGTTCTAGAAGACCTTCGGGCAAAGTTAGCCGCCATGAAAAAGTCCAACCCCGATCTCAATATCTACGTGCGTGGGGACAAGGATGTGCCCTATGGCACGATGATGACGGCCATGGCTGAAGTTCAGGCTGCAGGTTTTACGAAAGTGGCCTTCGTCACAGAAGCGCCCAAAAAATCTATGAGATCGCCACGATAACAATCTTGCCCCTTTAACTTATTCATCATGCGTCGCTCGACTTACACCTCCGTTCAACAAAATGAAACGCAAGGGCTGGTCATGTCCTTAGTGTTTCATATTGCTGTGGCGGGCGTGACATTTATGGGCATGCCGTTCTTTGCCAAAGACTTGCCGCCTGAAACGCCGATTATTATCGAGTTGGTGACCATCGACGACATCACTGCGGCACCTCCGCGTCCAACACTGCCACCAGAAGAAAAGCAGATCGAACCTAAACCAGAACCCGAACCCGTGAAGGCTGCTGAGGTTTCACCACCGCAACCCGACCAGATGCCGCCACCGCCCGATCAAGCGCCGTCGAAGAAGGAAGAGGTGAAGGTCGAGCCGCCAAAGCCCGTGCCGCCGCCGCCCAAGCCAAAACCGAAGCCGAAAAAAGACGAATGGGCTGATCTTCAGTCGCTGGTCAAAGACATCGAAAAGAAAGAAACGAAGAAAGAGCAGCAATTCGCTGCAGCTAAGCCGATGGATAATGCCAAGGTCATCACTCCGAATGTGTCCGAGAAGGCTACGATGACCGAGCGCGATGCGATTGCCGCCCATATCGAGGCGTGTTGGCGCATTGATCCCGGCACGGAAGGGATCGAGGACTTGGATGCTAAGATTCGCGTTCTGATCAATCGTGACGGTTCGGTGCAGCAAGCACAAATCGTTGACATGGTGCGCTATCTGTCTGATTCAGCTTTTCGGACGTTTGCGAACAGCGCACGTAATGCGGTTTTGAGTTGCGGAAATATTCCCATCTCGCCAGAGCGCTATGCTGAGCTTAAAGATCTCGAGTTTACTTTCCGTCCTCAGGGCAGACTTAACTAAAGAGGTGACGTGATGATGAAGCGGTTGATTGCGCTAGTGTTTGTGGTCTTGGTCGCCGCGCCGGTGGTTTTTGTCACGCAGGCACAGGCACAAGTTAAGATCGATATCACACGTGGCCGTGTCGAACCGATGCCGATCGCTATCACCACGTTCGCGGGCTCGAACGATCAAAGCAAACAGGTTGGTCGCGACGTTAGCGATGTGATCTCCAAAAACCTTGAGCGCTCAGGCTTGTTCCGCCCCCTGGATCCAAAAGGGTTCATTCAGGAAATGACATCGCTTGAAGTGCAGCCGCGGTTTCCTGATTGGCGCGCCCTCACGGCGCAGGCTTTGGTACAAGGCGTTGTTGAACCGCAGCCCAGCGGCCAACTTCGGATTGCGTTTCGGTTGTGGGATGTCTTCGGCGGACAGCAAATGGTCGGTCAGGCCTATGTGACACAGCCTGAAAATTGGCGCCGAGTGGCACATATTATCTCGGATGCGATTTACACAGCGATTACCGGCGAATCTGGTTATTTCGATACGCGGATTGTTTACATCGCGGAAAGTGGGCCTGCCCTCAAGCGCATCAAGCGCCTGGCGATCATGGATCAGGACGGTGCGAGCCATCGTTACCTGACGGACGGCGCAAATCTGGTGCTGACCCCCCGATTCTCGCCGACGACTCAGGAAATCACGTATCTCTCGTTTTTTCGCAATGTGCCGCGCGTTTACTTGTTCAACATCGACACGGGTCGCCAAGAAGTTCTGGGCGATTTCCCTGGCATGAGTTACGCGCCACGCTTCTCGCCGGATGGAAACAAAGTCGTTTTCAGCATGGCCCAGGATGGTAATTCCGATATTTACGAGATGGATTTGCGCACCCGCCGGACGACGAAGTTGACGGATCATCCGTCGATTGATACCTCGCCCAGTTATTCGCCGAACCGAGAGCAGCTCACGTTCAATTCTGACCGAGGGGGCAGCCAACAGCTTTATGTGATGAATGCTGATGGCTCAAACCCGCAACGCATTAGCTTTGGCCAGGGCAAGTATGGGACCCCCGTTTGGTCGCCCCGCGGTGATTTGATTGCGTTCACGCGTATTAACCAGGGCAGTTTTTACATCGGGGTGATGAAACCCGATGGCAGCGCCGAGCGCCTGTTAGCCGAGGGCTATCTTGTCGAATCTCCAACCTGGGCTCCCAACGGGCGTGTTCTGATGTATTATGCTCAAGGCAAACCCGTCGGCGATGGGTCGGATCGACGGGTTCGTCTTTTCTCAATCGATCTAACTGGCTATAATCAAAGAGAAATTCTGACACCCCAGGATGCCTCTGATCCGGCCTGGTCACCTCTGATTCCCTAAATCAGCTAAATCTAGGTTTTAATAGCAGGCGATGGTTAAATTTGCCCGTCAAATGTGTGGCAAAGCTATTGGGAAGTGATACCTTTTTGCAACACTCACGAAATAATATATGCGATGGAGCAAAAGTGTACCAATTCGCAGAGACAGGGTCTTGCGTCCTCCTGCGGTATTGGTAAAAGAAGTTCCGAAATTCAAAGATTTCGTGAGCCAATTTCGTTTAGTAACTTAACCATAGACAACTTCCAGTACAGCTAGGGGAATTAAAAATGAACATCCGCTTTATCGGCGCGATCATCGTCGCAGTAGCGCTTGCTGCTTGCTCTGGCACCAAAAAGCCAGAAGCGACAACGACTTCGTCGGCCACACCTCCGGCTGCAACGATGCCGAGAACAGGCCCCGCGCCTGATTCAGCAGAGTATTTCAATACCGTCGTCGGCAATACCGTCAGCTATGACTTCGACAAGTTCGAACTCCGCGCTGACGCGCAAGCCATCCTGCGCGGTCAAGCCGCATGGTTGAACCAGAATCCCTCGCGCACCGTGACTGTTGAAGGTCACTGCGATGAACGCGGCACTCGCGAATACAACTTGGGTTTAGGTGAGCGCCGCGCCAATGCCGCGAAGCAATACCTGACCTCGCTCGGCGTCGCTGCCAGCCGCGTCAAGACGATCTCTTACGGTAAAGAGCGTCCGACCTGCGTGTCTGCTGACGACAGCTGCATGGCCAAGAATCGCCGTGGCGTTTCTGTCGTTCAGTAATCGAGCTCATTTCTGAATTGTACTTGGGCCGCCCCTTTGGGGCGGCCCAAGTCGTTTCTGGGCTATTCTGGTTGTGATGACGGACTCCACGCCACATCGTGCAGCATGATAACGCCTAAATCGGCTGACATATGTCTCGTGTCAGCACTGCAGCCTGCCGCCACTCGGATGCATTGCTTGAGGATACTTGAACCATGATCGAAGCATTTGCCTTACGCCGCATTATCTTTACCGCCGTGATGAGCGCCTTGGTATGGCAGTCTCTCCCGGCTTATGCCCAAAGCGCGCGCGATCTCGACGACCGCATTCGCAAGCTCGAGCAGCAAATCCAAACGCTGGCCTCGAACCGGGGCGTCACAAGCCAAGCCTTGCCAGGGGCTGGCAACGAAGAAGCGGCGAATGTTCAAGCGCGTGTGATTAAACTCGAGCAACTGGTCGAACAGCTGACGGGGCAAATCGAAGAGGCGCGGTTTAAGACCGGCCAAATGTCCACGCAACTCGAGCAGCTTTCGAATGACGTGAATTATCGTCTCGCTGTGTTGGAGCAGTCTTTAGGAACGCAAAGCGGCGCGGTGCCAAATCAGATGCCCCCCCCCCCACGGCCCGGAGCGCCATCCGCGTCACGTCCCGCTCCAGCCGTTCAACCGCCCATGGGCGATGATCCAAATGTTCTGTCGCGCCCGGTGTCGCAGCCGCCATCTGCCCCGCGTGCCCAAGCGCCCGCCGGCCCGCCACCCATGACAGATGGGTCCATTCGGGCATCGACCCCAGGAGAGAATACGTTTGGAACGCTGGCCACCGATCAAGCAGGCCGACCGCTCAAGGCTGATCCCAATCAGCCGAGCATGCCAAGCCCTCAAGCGTCGACACCACCAGCGGCACAGCCCGCACCGCAACGTGCACCAAAACCTGGCCCCGTCGCAGGCAGTCAACTTGGTGTGAGCAACACTCCAACTGGTGATGTCTCATTGCCTGAGGGTACGCCGAAGCAGCAGTACGACTATTCGTTCGATTTCTTGAAGCGCCAAGACTACGCCAGCGCTGAAACCGCATTTCGTGAATTTTTAAAGCGATATCCGAAAGACCCCCTCTCAGGAAACGCACAATACTGGTTGGGTGAAACGCACTATGTGCGTGGCGATTATCAGAAAGCCGCTGTCGAGTTCTTGAACGGTTATCAGAACTACCCCAAGAGTAATAAAGCGACTGATAACTTGCTCAAGCTGGGAATGGCCATGGCCAATATTGGTCAGACCCAAGGGGCCTGTACGGCCTTAGGGCGGCTGATGAAAGAGTATGCCGATGCTGGCGATCAAATCCGTCGCAGCGCGCAGCAGGAACGCCAAAAACTCAAGTGCCAGTAAGTCAGGAGTTGGTTTTACCCCCATCATGGCCAACGCCCACCAGATTTTGACCAGCCTTGCAGGGCAGTCTGTGTCTGCTGAAGCATTTGCTTCCGCGATGCAGCCCCTGACAAGCGCCGGCGTCTCAAATATTGCCGTCGCTGTCTCAGGGGGCGCGGATAGTATGGCGTTAGCAATCCTGGCTGCAGATTGGGCAAAATCCCGCGGCGCGATTATGACGGCACTGACGGTCGATCATCGACTTCGCCCCGAATCAAGTTCCGAAGCGCAAACCGTGGCGGAATGGCTTGCGGGCAGGGGGGTCTCCCACGAGGTTCTGAGTTGGTATGAGGGCGATGTCGTGCGTCAACTCAGTCGCAGTGCGCAAGATGCTGCGCGTGATGCGCGTTGGGTCTTGTTGACGCAATGGTGTCGCGCGAACGATTGCCCGACCTTGTTGCTGGCTCATCATGCCGATGATCAAATTGAAACATTCTTTATGCGGCTGGCGCGCGGCAGTGGTCTGACGGGCCTTGGCGGCATGGACCCCGCGACGAGCGTAAATACGATCGATGTCTTGCGGCCATTATTAGGGTTCTCAAAAACCGATCTCGTCGCCACATGCCATGTCCATGGCTTGGATTGGATCGAAGACCCCTCGAACCACAACACGAAGTACACCCGCACAAGGTTCCGTCAGACTCGCGCGATGATGGAAGCCGAGGGCTTTACGCGCGAGCGGGTGCTGAACACCATCGCACATTTACAGCGCGCGAAAGCCGCGCTGGCTGCATCGGTTCGTGATTTACATATCGCTGCCTGTCTTTGGACGCCTTACGGCACGGCGAGCGTGTCGGCACCTCAATTATATGCGGCTCCAGAAGATATCTCGCTGCGGCTTTTAAGCGATTTGCTGCGCGCTGTCGGTGGCCAGAGTTACGGCCCTCGATTCGAGGCCTTGCAGCGATTGCACAATAAATTACGAGACCCATACCTCAAAACCATCACCTTGCACGGTTGCTGCGTGTCACGGGTGGGCGAGGTTATTGCCATCTGCCGCGAACCTTCGGCTGTTCGGGAGTGCGTCGACTTGGTGCCCATGGTTCCCATACTGTGGGATGGTCGTTTTGAAATCACGTGGAATGCGACAGAGGCAACAGCATCAAAATTTCGCATCCGCCCCTACCAGATCGCGGATAAGGCGCTTTGGAAAGGCTACGATTTATTCGCACTCTTGGCCGAGATGCCTGCGCGTGTGCGCCGAACTTTGCCCGTCATCATCGACGAGTCCGGTCCGGTGGGCATGCCCGATGCCGGATTGTGGCGACAAGATCAGGCCGCGGTGTCTCAAGATGTTACAGTACGTTTCGTCGGGCGCGACAGAGTTGCGAGTGTATTTCTGACGGAATTCCAGGGTGAATAAGGCTTCTTCGGATAAGTCTGGATGAGCGTAGCGAACGTATATTATTGGTCATCCGTCTCATAAATCATTGGCTTGCGTGGCCGCTTTGGCGCACTATTTAACTATATCAGGCGATAGCAATGCTGGGCCCCCGATGAGGGCCGCAGAACAAGGGTCAAGACTTTGAATATTAGTCGTAATCTTATGCTTTGCGTCATCATCCTCGTCAGCGTGGTGGCCTTGTTCAATTTGTTCCAGGGGGCAGCACCGCGCAGCCAGGCGCGCGAAATGCCATTCTCGGAATTCCGTGCAGCCGTTGACCGCAGCGAGATTCAAGAAGTCACGATTCAGGGCCAGAACATTCTCGGCCAATTCAAATCGGGCGGTGATTTCCATACCTATGCCCCCGAAGACCCCAGCTTGGTCCCATCCTTGTTGGCGAGCGGAGTGGTTGTCAAAGCTGCACCACAAAGCAGCGGCGAAATGTCTTTCTGGAGTATTCTGATTTCATGGTTCCCGATGCTGTTGCTGATCGGCGTGTGGGTGTTCTTCATGCGCCAAATGCAATCAGGCGGCGGCAAAGCCATGGGCTTTGGGAAGTCACGCGCGAAACTGCTAACTGAAAAACAAGGCCGGGTGACATTCGAAGACGTCGCTGGCGTTGAAGAAGCCAAGTCTGATTTGGAGGAAATCGTTGAGTTTCTGCGCGACCCGCAGAAATTTCAACGCCTGGGCGGCAAAATCCCCAAGGGCGTGTTGCTGGTGGGCCCGCCGGGAACTGGTAAAACATTGCTGGCCCGTGCCATTGCTGGCGAGGCCAATGTGCCGTTCTTCACCATCTCTGGCTCTGACTTCGTCGAAATGTTTGTTGGTGTTGGTGCTTCGCGCGTGCGCGACATGTTCGAGCAGGGCAAGAAAAACGCACCGTGCATTATTTTCATTGATGAAATTGATGCCGTCGGGCGTCATCGCGGCGCTGGCCTTGGCGGAGGCAACGACGAGCGCGAACAGACGCTGAATCAATTGCTCGTCGAGATGGATGGTTTTGAAGCCAATGATGGCGTAATTTTGATTGCGGCCACGAACCGCCCTGACGTGCTCGATCCGGCGTTGTTGCGCCCTGGTCGTTTTGATCGCCAGATCGTTGTGCCGAACCCTGACATTCTCGGACGCGAGCGTATTTTGCACGTCCATTCGCGCAAGACGCCCTTAGGGGCCGATGTCGACCTGAAGATTATCGCGCGCGGCACGCCCGGTTTCTCCGGCGCAGATCTTGCCAACCTGGTGAATGAAGCTGCGCTGTTGGCTGCTCGTAAAGCCAAGCGCGTCATTGGGATGGCTGAGTTCGAGGAAGCCAAGGATAAGGTCATGATGGGTGCAGAGCGTCGCTCGATGGTCATGACTGAGGATGAAAAGAAACTCACGGCATATCATGAAGCCGGACATGCTCTGGTCATGATGCGCGTGCCGGGCCACGAGCCGCTGCACAAAGTCACGATTATCCCACGCGGCCGTGCCTTGGGTTTGACCATGTGGCTGCCCGAGCGTGATAAGTACAGCCAATCGAAGATCGAAATTAAGGCGCAGCTCGCCAGTCTCTTTGGCGGGCGTGTGGCTGAAGAACTAACGTTCGGTGTCGATAAGATCACGACCGGCGCCTCCGACGATATCCGCCGTGCGACCGATATAGCGCGGCGCATGGTCAGTGAGTTTGGCTTCAGCGAGAAACTAGGACCATTGCGCTACAACGAAGACTCAGGCGAGGTTTTCTTGGGACGCTCTGTGACCCAAACCAAGAACGTGTCTGACGCGACAGCGCTTCTGATTGATGAAGAAATTCGCAAATTCGTTGAGGAAGGTGAATCAACTGCGCGCAAAATCATCACCGAATATAGCGGCCAGCTTGAGATCATTGCGCAAGGGTTGTTGGAACACGAAACACTGAGCCGCGATGATATCGAGACTTTGATAGCCGGTGGAAAAATTGACCGCACGGATAAATCGGCGCCCAAGCCGCGCGATCCGGGACGGCGCAGTTCTGTGCCCTCCTCAGGCGTGGATGGCCATCGCGCTCCAGGCTTTGGGCAGCAGCCGTCGACGCAAACCGACGGTTGATCGCAGCTCCGGTTCGAGAAACACTCAAGACCCCGTTCATACGAACGGGGTCTTTGATTTTGGAACACCTTGATTTTGGAACACTGTGGACCGCGCCTATCTCACACCTCGAGGATTAATCCATGGCGCTGCCGCGCAAGAGATGGTGGCGCGGGGCGACGCTTGGGCGCTCTGTGGAAGCTCAACCGCCTTTACGCTGGCAGAAGTCACCCGGATTGTTGCTGAATCGACATCGCGATCCCTGACGCATCCAACTTTTGTCAGCGCTGAACTGACCAAGCGCCGCGAGGCCTTTGCGGGCATTGATGTCACTGCAACCCGAATCATGGGCGTCCTCAATGTGACGCCCGATAGTTTTTCGGATGGCGGAAAATATGTTGAAACGGAGAGCGCAATTGCGAAGGGGGTGACGCTGCTTGAGGCTGGAGCCGACATCATCGACGTTGGTGGGGAATCAACAAGGCCGGGCTCTGTGTCCGTTGATCCTTCCGAGGAAAGTGCTCGCGTTATTCCTGTTGTCAAAGCTTTAGCCGAGCGAGGTGCTACAATTTCGATCGATACACGGCATGCCAAGGTGATGGCAGAGGCTATCGTGGCGGGCGCGAGCATTGTGAATGACATCTCGGCGCTCGGTGATCCTGACGCGCTGAATGTGATCGCTCAATCACGAGCTGCTGTTATTCTGATGCACATGCAAGGTCAGCCTAGCACCATGCAAGCCGCGCCTTCCTACGTGTGGGCTCCAGGCGATGTGTTTGATTTTCTGAAAGCTCGTGTGGCGATGTGCGTGGGCAAAGGAATCGGCCTTGAGCGCCTGTCTATCGACCCCGGCATTGGCTTTGGAAAGAATGACGCGCATAACGCCGCGCTGGTTGACCATTTGGCCATGTTCCATGGTTTGGGTTGCGTGTTGAGCTTCGGGGCCTCACGCAAGGGCTTTATTGGACGGATGAGCCAGGGTGAGGGGGCTGAGGCCCGGTTGTCTGGCTCGCTTGCTGCGGCTCTGATGGCCGTCGAGCGCGGTGCCCAAGTGATTCGGGTCCATGACGTGGCCGAGACAAGCCAAGCCTTGGCAGTCTGGCGGCGGCTCACAAGAGGGGTATAAACGAGAGGCTTGATTCAGTCTCGCGCATCCTCCAATGATCATGGTTCATGATCCTCAGAGCAAACCTCGTCAAACCATGAGCACACGTCGTCTTTTTGGCACCGATGGCGTGCGGGGTTTGGCCAACACCGACCCCATGACCGCCGAGATCGCCATGCGGATTGGTATGGCGGCCGGCAGCCGCTTTATTCGAGGCGATCATCGCCATACTGTTGTGATCGGAAAAGATACACGGCTCTCGGGGTATCTTATTGAACCCGCGCTAACTGCGGGCTTTGTGTCCGTCGGCATGGATGTGGTGCTGGTGGGGCCAATTCCGACTCCTGGGATTGCCATGCTGACACGCTCATTGCGTGCCGATTTAGGCGTCATGATTTCGGCCTCACATAATCCGTATCAGGACAACGGCATCAAATTATTCGGCCCCGACGGTTATAAGTTATCCGACGCCATCGAAATGGAAATCGAGTCGCTCATTGACGGTGACACGACTACGCTTCGTGTGAGTGCTGATCGTTTGGGTCGCGCTAAACGATTAGACGATGCCGCTGGTCGGTATATTGAATCGACCAAATCGACCTTCCCCCGTGGGCTTCGTCTTGACGGCTTGAAAATCGTCGTCGATTGCGCCAACGGTGCAGCTTATAAAATTGCGCCGGCTGTATTTTGGGAACTCGGTGCGCAGGTTGTGAAAGTTGGTGTCGACCCTGACGGCATCAATATCAACCTTGGCTGCGGTTCCACCGATCCCGAGCGGTTGCGCGAATTAGTAGTCAGTCATCATGCACATTTGGGCTTAGCGCTCGATGGCGATGCAGATCGCGTGCTGTTTTGTGATGAACGCGGCGAGATGATCGACGGCGATCAAGTCTTGGGGGTCATTGCGCGCCAATGGCAAGCCGACAAACAACTTCAAGGCGGCGGTGTTGTTGCGACGGTCATGAGCAACTTGGGTCTTGAACGCTATCTCGACCGCCTTGGTCTTCATTTGAAGCGAACCAATGTTGGTGATCGCTATGTTGTCGAAGAAATGAAAACCGGCGGTTATAATCTCGGTGGCGAGCAGTCGGGGCATATCATCCTGGGCGATCATGCCACTACGGGGGATGGCATTATCGCAGCCCTTCAAATTCTGGCCGCGCTGATACAAAGCGGCAAGGCTGCAAGCGAGACTTTGCGTGTCTTCGGGGCCGTGCCGCAAAAACTGAAAAATGTGCGATTGAATGACGGCGTAGACGCCAAAGCTGTCCTTAGAATGACGGGTGTGAAGGCAGCAATCGCTGATGTTGAAAAACGGTTACTGGGGAAGGGGCGGCTTTTGATTCGCAAATCAGGCACCGAGCCACTCATCCGGATCATGGCCGAATCCGATGATAGCAAAGAGGTCGATGCGGTGATCGCGTCACTGACCGAAGTCATTTCCAAAGCTGCGTCGTAAGGCCACCATTCGATGCAAGGTCGCGTATTAGTTATTGCCGGCTCTGACTCTGGCGGCGGGGCGGGTATTCAGGCCGACATCAAGGCCGTGACCTGTTTGAATGCCTTCGCAGCTACCGCAGTGACGGCGATTACGGCACAAAATACGCTGGGTGTTTTTAATATTCACGAAATACCCACGTCTATGGTCGCGCAGCAAATTGAGGTGGTGTTGGCCGATATCGGCGCTGATGTCATCAAAACGGGAATGCTGGCGACCGTACCAATGATCAATGCGGTCGCGGATTGTTTAGATCGGATTGCTGAACGAATCCCCCGCGTGGTCGATCCTGTGATGCGGGCCAAAGGAGGGCATCCTTTGCTCGCCGACGATGCGGCACAAACTTTGATTTCGCGCATGGTACGCGGTGCGGCAGTTGTGACGCCGAATCTTCCCGAAGCTGAGGTTCTGATTGGCCGATCCATCAAAACCATCGCCGACATGCACGCGGCGGTGGAACCACTGCGAGCACTGGGGGCCAATGCTATTTTGCTCAAAGGTGGGCATCTTGAAGGGCTGCAACTCGTCGATATGCTGATTATGCGCGAGCGCGTGCAAACATACGAGGACACGCGCATTGATAGCCGCTCAACCCACGGCACAGGTTGCACATTGGCCTCAGCCATTGCGGCAGGTTTGGCGCAAAAGCTGTCGCTGGAAGACGCCGTGATCCGGGCACGGGCCTACGTCCGGAAAGCCCTGCTCACAGCGCCTGGTTTGGGCCAGGGGCATGGGCCGCTGAACCATGCCCATACGGTTGTGAACACTTAGCTTTCCTTGTTGCTTTCCGTGCATTGACGGCCTAGGTCGAGGTTCCTAAACTCCGCCCCCTTTTGCGAAAAATCCCCTTTTTCGCTGTCAGTTAAACCGCCCCGCTAGAGGAACCTCTTGCCCATGTCTGCTAGCCCAAAACCGTCGGTTCACCCGGCGCGCGCTCAATTTTCCTCCGGTCCCTGTGCCAAGCGTCCTGGCTGGACACTTGATGCCTTGAAGGGGGCTTTGGTTGGGCGCTCTCACCGCGCGAAGCCTGCGAAAGCCCGCATCAAAGCTGTGATCGATAAAACCCGCGCCATTCTCGGTGTGCCAGCGGACTATAAGATCGCAATCGTTCCCGCCTCTGACACGGGCGCAGTGGAAATGATGCTGTGGCACACATTGGGTCAACGTCCCGTCGATATGCTGGCCTGGGAAAGTTTTGGCGAAGGCTGGGTGACCGATGTCGTCAAACAACTGAAGTTGAAGGACGCACGGGTGATTAAAGCCGACTACGGCAAGTTACCCGACCTGACCCAAGTAAATTTTGATCACGATGTCGTGTTCACATGGAATGGAACCACCTCGGGTGTGCGCGTGCCGAACGGTGATTGGATCAAAGCCGATCGCAAGGGCTTGACGATCTGCGATGCGACCTCGGCCGTTTTTGCCATGGAGATGCCCTGGTCGAAACTCGATGTGGTGACGTACTCCTGGCAGAAAGTGCTGGGCGGAGAAGCACAGCACGGGATGTTGATTCTCTCGCCGCGTGCGGTCGAACGCCTCGAAAGTTATACGCCACCCTGGCCGATGCCCAAGATTTTCCGCCTGACCAAGGGCGGTAAACTTGAGCAAGGTATTTTCGAAGGTGATACGATCAACACCGTGTCGATGTTATGCGTGGAAGATGCCGTCGATGGATTGAACTGGGCCGAACAGTCTGGTGGCTTGAAGGGCCTCATTGCGCGATCAGAGGGCAATCTCAAGATTATCGCCGATTGGGTGGCGAGCAAAAATTGGGTCGGCTTCTTAGCCGAAAAAGCAGAAACACGCTCATGCACATCTATCTGCCTGAAGATTACCGCTGATTGGTTTGCGGCGCTCTCGCCCGACAAGCAAGCTGAAGTTGCGAAGAAAATGTCGAGCTTGCTCGAAGCCGAAGGCGTTGCATTGGATATCGCATCGTACCGTGACGCACCGCCAGGCTTGCGTATTTGGGGCGGGGCAACTGTGGAAGCCTCCGATCTTGCGGCTTTATTGCCATGGCTTGAATGGGCACATGGCGAAGTCAAAGCTGTATAAAAACAACGGTTGTCACCCTCGTGCTTGACACGGGGGTCCAGAGTCACAACCAGCTATGTGAAATTTACCCTGGCCCCTCGGATCAAGTCCGAGGATGACAGACAGATTGGGGATCGGGCGAATGTCTAAACCAAAAGTTCTGATTAGTGACAAGTTGAGCGCTGCTGCCGTTGAGATTTTCAAAACGCGTGGCATTGATGTAGACGTCAAAACGGGGCTTAACCCAGACGAGTTGAAAGCCATCATCAAGGACTATGACGGTCTAGCGGTGCGCTCATCCACGAAAGTCACTGCAGATGTCATGGCTGTTGCACCCCGATTGAAGGTTGTGGGACGCGCGGGCATTGGTGTTGATAACGTTGATGTCGAGGCCGCCACGGCGCGCGGCATCGTTGTGATGAACACACCTTTTGGCAATGCCATTACAACGGCTGAACATGCCATTTCGATGATGATGGCCTTAGCCCGTCAAATTCCCTCGGCCAACACCTCGACCCAGGCCGGAAAGTGGGAAAAAACGAAGTACATGGGCGTTGAGCTTTACGGCAAAACACTCGGTGTGATCGGCTGCGGGAATATTGGCTCGATTGTTGCTGATCGCGCACTCGGCTTGAAAATGAAGGTTTTGGCGTTCGATCCGTTCTTGTCGGTTGACAGAGCGCGTGATTTGGGCGTGGAGAAAGCCGAGCTTGAGACGATCTTTACGCGCGCAGACTTTATCACCCTGCATACGCCATTGACTGAGCACACTAAAAATATCATCGACGCCAAAGCCATGGCGAAGATGAAAAAAGGTGTGCGGATCATCAATTGCGCGCGCGGTGGCTTGGTGTCCGAGGCCGACCTGAAGGCCGCCATTGATAGTGGCCATGTCGCAGGCGCTGCGCTGGATGTGTTCGAAGAAGAACCCGCGAAAGCCAATGTGTTGTTTGGCTACGACAGTGTGGTCTGTACACCACACTTAGGGGCCTCAACCAACGAAGCACAGGAAAACGTCGCGCTGCAAGTGGCCGAGCAGATGGCGGATTTTTTGTTGTCTGGTGCGGTGTCGAATGCTCTGAACATGGCGTCGGTCTCTGCTGAAGATGCACCAAAGTTGAAACCTTATATGAAGCTCGTTGAACAACTCGGGAGCTTTGCCGGGCAAATCACGCGGTCGGGCATCAAGGCCGTCACGCTGGAATATGCGGGCCATGTGGCGGAATTAAACACCCGCCCGCTGACAGCCATTGCGGTTGCCAGTTTGCTGGGGCCATTGATGGACAGCGTGAATATGGTCAACGCGCCGATGATTGCGCGCGAGCGTGGCATCGAGGTGACCGAGATCAAGAAGGGCGAGCACGATCTTTATCAAACCCTGGTGAAGTTGACGGTCACGACCGAGCGCCAAACCCGTTCAGTGTCGGGCACATTGTTTGGCGGGAGCTTGCCGCGCCTTGTCGACGTGAATGACATTCATATCGAGGCGGAAGTCGGGCCGTTTATGCTGTACGTCATCAATGACGACAAACCGGGATTTATCGGGGCGCTGGGCACGACGCTAGGGCAGGCGGGTGTGAACATCGCCTCGTTCCATCTTGGTCGACCATCGTCAGGTGGCGACGCCATTGCCCTGTTGAACCTCGATCAGCCGGTCTCCGAGACGGTTCTGGCTCAGGTGCAAGCTTTGCCACACGTTCGCCAAAGCCAGGCCCTGGCGTTCTAAGAAGTTTAAGGCGCTGATTTTTCAGTGCTTTCCGTGCTTGTTGGCCGGGGAGCGGGAGCGTATAAACACACGCTCATCCCCCAATTGGAACGTCTCTCGTGAGCGAGAATTCGACCAAAACCCTTCTGCCCGAAGGGCTCCGTGATGTGTTGCCTCCCGATGCCGCGTTCGAGAACGAGGTTATGGAGCGGCTGGCGCGTACCTTTTCTCTGAATGGTTACAGTCTCGTTAAACCACCGCTGATCGAGTTTGAAGACACATTGTTATCGGGTGTTGGTGCGGACATGGGGGAACGCATCTTTCGCATGCTAGATCCCTCGACGCACCGCATGCTGGGTGTTCGCAATGACATCACCACACAAATTGCCCGCATCGCTGCAACCCGGCTTGCCGCTGATCCACGTCCACTGCGGCTGACGTATTCCGGCCCCGTGTTGCGCGTGAAGGGAACACAGATCGAACCTGAGCGCCAGTTCACCCAGGCTGGTATTGAACTCATTGGCGCTGAAAACGTTACTGCTGACACCGAAGTCATCGTTGTTATAGCCGAGGCTTTGCAGAATCTCGGGGTGGCGGGGCTGTCGGTTGATTTGGCCTTGCCGACGCTGGTTCCGGCAATATTAGCGGACGCAAAACTGTCTGATGAAGCGTGGGCTCGTGTTCGCGCAGCATTAGACCATAAAGATGTTGCTGAAATTGCGGCGCATGCGGGAAAGTCAGCGGATCTTCTGACGAAGTTAATTGACGCCTCAGGGCCGGTTGATCACACGTTGGCCAGCGTTGCCGCACTTTCATTGCCACCCAAAGCAAAGGCCGAGTGGTTGGCGCTTGATCATGTTGCTCGCGCGCTGTGCGCTGCGATTCCGAATGTTTCTATTACTGTCGACGCCGTCGAGAATCGTGGATTTGAATATCACAGCGGAATCACCTTCTCGGTTTTTGCTGCATCTTTACAACGAGAAATCGGACGGGGCGGGCGCTATAAACTCGTTTCGGGCGAGGCGGCAACCGGTGCCACGTTGCTGATCGATGCTTTGTTGTCAGCGGTTCCCAAGACCTCACCACGGCGCCGCTTGTTCGTCGCCTATGGTACGCCGCGCGCAGATATCTTAGCTTGGCAAGGCAAGGGGTGGTGCGTTGTCGTTGGCTTGCAACCTGATCAGGATGTGTTGAGCGAGGCCAAACGACTGAACTGTAATGACGTTTTGAAATCCGGCGTGCCGGTCGCGTTGAATTAAGAATCAGGTAGACGAAAGGTTTGGCATGGCCAACGTTGCAGTAATTGGGTCTCAGTGGGGCGATGAGGGCAAGGGCAAGATTGTCGATTGGCTCTCGGAGCGCGCTGACGTGGTTGTGCGCTTTCAGGGCGGTCACAATGCCGGGCATACGCTGGTCATCGGCAATCAGACATACAAGCTGAGCTTGCTGCCGTCTGGTGTGGTTCGCGGAAAGCTCTCTTTCATTGGCAATGGCGTGGTTGTTGAACCTTGGGCGCTGTTGAAAGAGATCGAGAAGATTAAAGTTCAAGGCATCAATATCACGCCTGAGACTTTGAAGGTCGCCGACAGCGCCACGCTAATCTTGCCATTGCATGGGAGCCTTGATCAGGCCCGCGAGACCGCGGCAGGTGCTGCCAAGATCGGCACGACAGGGCGCGGCATCGGCCCGGCCTATGAGGACAAAGTTGCGCGCCGCGCGATCCGCTTGTGTGATTTAGCAGATGAAGCAACTATTGCTTTCAAAGTTGAGCGGCTGTTAGCCCATCACAACGCCCTCTTGCGCGGTCTGGGTTTGACTGAAGTCAAACCCGATCAATTGATTGCCGAACTCAAAGACCTTGCTCCTAAAATACTGCCCTACGCAGCGCCAGTCTGGCAGTTGTTGGATGAGGCGCGCCGCAATGGTCGACGCATATTGTTTGAAGGTGCGCAGGGCACGATGCTCGATGTTGACCATGGCACATATCCTTACGTAACGTCGTCTAACACGTCTGCGGGTATGGCAGCCGTTGGGTCGGGCCTTGGCCCATCGGCCGTTGGCTACGTGCTCGGCATCACGAAGGCCTATACCACCCGCGTTGGCTCTGGCCCGTTTCCCACCGAATTGACTGACGAGGTCGGGCAGCTGCTGGGTGAGCGTGGTTTTGAGTTTGGTACTGTGACGGGCCGCAAACGGCGTTGCGGCTGGTTTGATGCTGTCATGGTTCGCCAGGCCATCAAAGTCGGGGGAATCACAGGAATCGCTTTAACCAAGCTTGATGTCCTCGATACCCTGCCTGAGTTGAAGGTCTGCGTAGGCTATGAGTTGAATGGAAAAAAGCTGTCGCATTTCCCAGCCTCCATGTCCGATCAGGCGGCTATTCGACCGGTGTACGAGGCCATGACCGGCTGGCAGCAAAGCACCCGCGGGGCGCGCAGTTGGGCCCAACTTCCGGCCGAAGCCATTAAGTACATCCGGCGGATTGAGGAACTCATCGAGGCACCTGTCGCACTGCTCTCGACTAGCCCAGAAAGGCTCGATACGATCATGGTCCGGGATCCTTTTTCAGATTAATCTTGGTTAATGACGAGCGGTTCCTAAATCGTTAACGAGGCGCTAACTGCGTTGTGCTTAGGTGTCTATTCCCATAAAATGTCATGACTGGGCAGAATGACGGGTCGTGGATAGTGGTAGAAACCCATGGCCGAAGCGGCTCAGGACCTGAAAGAAGAACCAGCGCGCGCTAACTCAACTGCTGAGACGCGCGCAGGCCATGCCGCCCCCAGCGGCGCCCCCGGCACCCCCTTCTGCATCCCCCAGTCCTCCTCGTTTGGGGCAGGCTGCCGAAGGCAGTTACATCATCGTTCGTGATCGTTACACACTGTATTGCTACCGGCTGATTCCCTCACTGGAAATGCCGAACGCTCAAGCGTTCGAGGTCACCGACCGCCAGGCTTTCTAACGCTTCGATGGCTTAAGCTTTGCGTTTTGTTTCGTCGCAGCCCTGAGGGTCTCGGCTAAATCTCGAAAATCAACTGGCGGTTCGCGTTCGAAACGCATTGCTTTGCCGGTTGTTGGGTGCGTAAATCCAATCACTCTTGCGTGGAGTGCTTGACGCGAAAAGTTGCGAACTTTTCCTAACGCCTCGCTGTCGAATGTTTTAGAAAGTTTTCCAGGGCTTGACCCATAGGTTCGATCACCAATCAATGCGTGGCCTCGCGACGTCAGGTGAACACGAATTTGATGCGTGCGCCCGGTTTTAAGCGTGCAGATAACCCATGCACTGACCAATCCAAAGGCTTCCAAGGTTTCGTAATGTGTCTCGGCATACTTACCGCCGATTTTGCGGACGGCCATTTTTTTGCGATCCGTCGTGCTGCGTCCGATCTGCCCTGAAATTATTCCCTTGCGCAGATCAGGAACGCCCCAAACTAAAGCATCATAGACGCGCTGGATAGTGTGGGCCGCAAATTGTTGAGCCAGGTGCGCATGTGCGCCTCCAGACTTGGCGGCCACCAGCAATCCACTGGTATCCTTATCTAACCTGTGCACGATCCCTGGGCGCAACTCACCGCCAATTCCGCGCAAGCTATCGCCGCAATGAGCCAACAAAGCGTTGACCAATGTTCGATCAGGGTTGCCGGCAGCGGGGTGAACAACAAGCCCTGCAGGTTTATTCACCACGATCAGGTGCGCATCTTCAAAAACGACTTCAAGCTCGATGGCCTGGGCAGCAATTCGAGTTTCTGTCGGCGGAGGAATGGTCAAGACGATTGACTGGTCGCGCTTCAGGATCAATGCGGCGTCCACATTGTTGCGCCCGTCAACGCTGACTTGACCAGAGTCGATGAGTTGTTTGATCCGCGAGCGTGATAAATCGGGGTTGAGGCTGACAAGCCAACGGTCCAGCCGCTGCCCTGCGCCTGTGTCGCTGGTCGCGAAGTCACGTTTGTTCTCGTTTCGCGGCGGAGAGGTGGAGGTGGCCATTGCGTTGATACGTCTTCAGATTTACGTTAGCCACAGAGTACAGTGTGCTTTGCCCCACGTCACGCGGGGTGCTCTTTTCGCATGAAGTTGTCAGACGATTCAATGCAGTCTGCTCGATTCCTTAAAGTTCTTGTTATCGCTCTCGGCTTGGCGATTGTGGTTGCGTTGGGGTTCGTGATTTATGGCTTTGTCAGGCTGGGCAGTGGCCCGAATCAAGACGCGAACAGCACAGCTCCAACACTTAATGCTACGGTTGTCGGGAGCTTGGGCCAGCCAGCTGGATCAGAAATCACGGGTATGGTGCCCTCGGGCAATACGCGCTTGGCTGTCTCCCTCAGCGGCGGTGGGCTGCCAGATCGCATTCTCGTTCTGGATCTCAAGAACGGCCAAATTGTGACCACAACCTTTGCTTCGCCCGTGCCGTTGGCGACGGTACCTTGACGAATGCCTGCCAGCCCTCGTCGCCTATTCTTGCCCGAACCTCCTCGAGCAATGATTCTCGATCATGCACGACAGTCACCGACTCTTGAGGTTTGCGGCCTGCTCATCGGTTCTGGCGATGATTTGATTTCAATTGCCGCCGTTGAGAAAGTTGCAAATCGGGCTGATGAGCCAGGGCGGCGCTTCGAGATCGACCCACAAGTCCAATTTGATCTCCACAGACGTTTGCGTGGGTCCGATCAACGCGTTATCGGGCATTATCATTCCCATCCAGGTGGTCCGGCCGCACCGTCAGCTTACGACCTGTCGATGGCCCATGACCCAGACGCAGTTTGGGTGATTGTGACGCTTCACCCCTCTGAAGCCGTTACAGCCTATATTTGTTTAGACCAAGCAAATGGATTCCAAACTTTGCAAATTGTGACCAACCTATAGATTTTATGTGGGGGCGATAATGTGAGCGGCGCAACAATATTTCTGCCCATAGACATTGTGGTCGTCTCGACCCTTCGGCATTATTCCGAGGTCGGATAGGGGGGGTGCATTTCGGTGAAACACTTGAGGTTTCTTTCAGGGCTGTTTCTTGCCATCGCCATATGTTCTGGCGCGAATGCGCAGCAGATTTATTTCTCCAAAGTTGAACTAAGCGTCGTTCCTGTTGCAAAATAATTTACATGCTGACGGGCGGGCAGGGCGGCAATATCGGAGTGTGCGTGGGCGATGATGGGGTTGTTCTCATCCATGACATGTTTGCGCCATTGCCAGATAAAATTGTAGCGGCTGTGAGAACCATTTTGGATAAGCCGATCAAGATACTCCTGAACACCTATGTTCACTGCAATCACACGGATGCAAATGCCAACTTTGCGGCCTTGGGCGCGACTATTGTTGCCCACGACAATACGTTTCAGCGACACAGGACCGAACAGACCAGCGCGATGTCAGGTCGCAGAACGCTGTCTGCGCCTCAGGCTGCATGGCCGGTATTGAGTTTCCCCGAGTCCATGACCGTGCATATGTGCGGGTATACGATTGAGGCGCAAAGGAGATCGGCCCTGCACACACTGATACGGATATCGCCGTTCGGTTTGTCGAAGCCGACGTCTATTATATTGGTGATACGTTCTTCAATGAAACCTATCCGTTCTTCGACCTTGGATCGGGTGGGAACATCAATGGCATGATTGCGGTGATGGATCAGTACATCGCTAAGATCAACGATCAGGCAAAAGTTATTCCAAGTCATGGAAGACTGTCGAACAAGGCGAGAATGAAAGTATACCGCGACATGATAGTGGTTGTTCGTGACAGGATTCAAAAAGCCATGGCCGATGGCAAAGACCTCCCGGCCATCAACGCGATGAAGTTGACGGCAGACCTTGATGAGACGTGGGCAAGTGGTTGCATAAATGCCGAGTTTGTGACCCGGATTATTTATGAGAATCTCAAAAAGAATTAAGCTAAGAATTTAATTTTAGGAAGGAACGGGCCATGACATCAAATGCATCGCGTCGAGATATTTTTCGCACCGCCGGAACAGCATTTGTCGGCGCCGCTTTGGCGGGCTTGCCGCAACGCCGCGCCTTCGCGCAAGGCGCAATGCCCGCAGCCAGTGGCGAGATGCTTCGACTGAGCGCAAATGAGAATCCCTACGGCCCATCTGAGAGCGCGAAGCAGGCCATGACGGCGGCGTTGAGTGAGGGCTGGAAGTACGCGACGTCGGAGATGCCAGCATTGGCGAAATTGATCGCAGAGCGTGAGGGCCTAACGCCCGAGCACGTCATGATTACCGAGGGCTCTGCTGAAATCCTCCGTGTTGTAGCGTTGCTGTATGGCTCTAGTGGCAGCGAGATGATTTCCGCGCGCCCGACCTTCGAGCAAGCCCCGGGGTACGCCGAGAAAACAGGCGGTGAGCTTGTATGGGTCGATCTCGACAAAGACATGAAGCATGATCTCGCAGGTATGGAAGGCCGCATCACGAATAAAACTGGTTTGATCTATGTTTGCAATCCGAACAATCCCACAGCGACGATGATGCCTGCAAAGGACTTGCGCAGTTTCGTCGGGGCTGTGAATACGCGCGCGATGGTGCTGGTCGACGAGGCCTATATTGACCTCGTTGATGATCCTGCGGGCAGCGCGATGGTTGACCAAGTTCGTGCCGGAAAAAATGTCATTATTGCGCGCACATTTTCAAAAATTCATGGCATGGCCGGTTTACGCTTAGGCTTTGCCTTGGCACGTCCGGACATCATTAAACGCATGAATGCTGTGCGCATGTCCTCGCCCAACAAGATGGGTTTGGTGGCTGGTCTTGCCAGCTATCAAGACAAAGAATTTATGGCGACCAGCAAGAAGCTGGTTAGGGAATGCCTCAATATGACGTGTAAAACATTCGATGAGTTGGGTCTCAAGTACACTAAGAGCCAAGCCAACTTTGTGATGTTCGATACCGGCAAGCCGATGCGGGAATTCTCGACGGCCATGCGTCAGAAGAATATCGCTGTGGGCCGACCCTTCCCGCCTTATGACACATGGTGCCGCGTCAGCATGGGCCGCTTGGAACAAATGCCGCAATTCATCGATGCTCTGCGCGCGCACTTTAAGAAAGTGTAGCGTTGAACTCAAAGCGCATTGCGGTTTTTAGAAGCAAAGGGTCAGTCTGGTTTGCGCCGTAAACCAGACTTTTTTTGCATGTCCGAACCGCAGCACAAAATCCTTAAAGCGATTCTTGCCTTGACGATTGCCTTAAGCTCTTTCGCGATTCAAGTCTTCCTGCCCGCATTGCCTGCCGTGCAAAAGCATTTCGGTGGATCGGCATCGGATGTTCAACTCACCGTCAGTCTGCCGCTGCTGGCCTTAGCGATCGGCACACTGTTTTGGGGTGTCTTATCTGATCGCTTCGGCCGCCGCCCCATGATGTTGACGGGCATGTTGATGTTTTTTTGCGGCAACTTGGCGTGTATCTTCGCCCCAACCATTGAAATGCTGATTGCCGGTCGATTGTTTCAAGGGTTTGGAGGGGCCGCCTGCGTCGTTATTTCTCGAGCCATCGTCGGCGATCTTTATGGGCGTGAGAAGGCCGCAGCAGCTTTGGCCTCGTTGATTGCGATTATGGCTATTGCCCCCATGATAGCCCCCATGGTCGGTGGCTTTTTGGTGGACACTATCGGCTGGCGCGGGAATTTCATTTTCATTAGCGTCTTTGTTGGTGGCGTATTGGTATTCACGGCAGCGCGGTTGCCTGAAACGAACAAAAGTCCCATCGCAATGTCGTTCTTCACAAGCTTATTCTCGGGTTATCACCTGCTTGCGCGCTCGCCTGAGTTCATGGCTTACGCTTTGCAAAGCGCGTTCATGATTGGGACGTTCTATGTTTTTCTGTCGGCCGCACCCTATGCGCTGATCACGGTCATGGGCTACTCGGCTACCCAATATGGCCTTGGGTTTATTCTTTCCACGGTTGGATATCTTGGCGGCAATATCGCCGCTAACAGATTGTCTGAGCGGCTTGGCATTGATCGCATGATTGGGATCGGACTAGTGCTGGCCGTGAGTTCAACATTCGTGCTGCTGGTCATGCTCGAAGCAGGTTACTGGAACATCTGGACGGTGTTCATCCCTGTGACGTTTATGGGGGTTGCGAATGGAATGTCACTTCCCAACGCCAACGCAGGTGCCGTGAGCGTCCGCCCCGAACTGGCCGGAACAGCTTCAGGATTGCTGTCGTTTATCCAGCTCTCGATTGCGGCTGTATTCGCGCAAGTTGCAGGCAGTATCCAGGATGGAACACCCAATACGCTCGGGATATTTACGTTTGTGGCTTCCATCTGTTCGTTTGTTTCATTCGTGATTCCACGACGCATGATCCGTCCAGCAGTCTGAAGGCTTCATTTTCTCTGCCGCAATCGCAATATGACCAGCCTGAGTGGCAGCAACCTCCTCACTCTTGAGCCTTGCAGCATACGCCTTCCACCACGCTGGCACTACGCGCGCGATGGGCTCACATCGAAAGCTAATCGCTGCTATGCGTACATGATTGTTCAGGATTGTTTCATGTCGAGCGCGCCTTTGCGCCGTAACGCCCTGGCGGCGCGGTCTCTTTTGTGTCCTATTTTGACTTCACGCACAGCTGCAGAAGAATAACGCCCGTGACTGAAAACCCCGGCGCCATCCCGATGTTATCCTTGTAAAACTTCAAGAGTCGAAGGGCTATGGCTTTACCTATCTGTCGGCGGCCAACTTCAATCGAGCGGCTGTTCGTTTTTGAAGCTAGGAGTGAAGGCGGCGGGTGAGGACCTGAAGAACGACGAGCAGCGGCGGACATTTGCCTACGACTATTTGTGGCGTGTCTTCTTTGAACCTGAAGCGCAGGTCTTTTTTCGCGATGCGGTGCGGTGGATCGCGGCTGCTGCGACGCGAGAAAATTTGTGAGTCCAAATAAATCTGTGCCTCGCGTGATCTCGATTGAGCGTAAAACTAAAGGTGGAATCGTCATTTGTGATGCCAAAAAATATTTGTCTCATCCGGGTTTTCCGATGGCCGTTATTTTGGACAAACCTACAAAAGGCGGAGGGGCTGCGCATTTCTTTGCAGACCGTGAGGCTTTCGTGCAGTTGGGCATAACTGGGCTGACCGATGAGATGTGGCTGCCACAAATTGTTTGCAAGCTTTATTTTGAAACGCCGTCGGTGGTGCTGGGTCTCTCGCTGACAGGATCGACCGGACAAATGGGTGGGGAGTGCCGCGTTTTGGCTTTTGGGGAGCCAGCTAAATTGGTGGGGCGCGCGTCTAAAAATTAGCGCTGACTGGCGATGTGAGGAGGGGCTATCCCAAAAGATCAAGCTGATATGCAGCCGCAATTACCGAGGCGGCAAACTTGCGACAGGTGTGGCGCGGAATTTAGCTGGGAACCGAGTGATCGGAAAACAAAAGGATCACCGCTAATCGCTAAGATTGTGAAGTTGTCATCGAAGTGTGATTGCGGTTTCGGTAAGCCGAAACCGAAGCGGCAAAGCGCTTAAACGCCACTGAAGCGCTGAAGCCCCAAGCCTTCAAGGTCGATCTCGGGTGTGCGACCTGAAACAAGATCTGCGATGACGCGCGCTGAACCCATCGCCATGGTCCACCCCAGTGTTCCATGACCCGTATTCAAGAGCAGGTTTCCAATGGGCGTGGTCCCAATGATCGGCACCGAGTCCGGCGTCGCCGGGCGTAGGCCGCACCAGGGATTGACCTCTGCATAGTCTGAGACTTTTGGGAATAAGGCTTTCGCGTTTCGAATCAGAGGGTCAACGCGCACCGGATCGAGCCGTGTATCCCAGCCTGTCAGTTCTGCAGTTCCTGCTACGCGCATTTTGTTGCCCAGCCGCGAGAACACCATATAGCGCGTCTCATCCGTGATACTGATCGTGGGCGCAGCTTCAGGCGTGTCGATCTCGACAGTGATCGAATAGCCCTTGGCGGGATAAACGGGAAGTTTCAAGCCCAAGTCACGCGCAAGCATGGGGCTGTAACTTCCGGCAGCTAAAACAAAAATATCAGCTTCAACAACAACGAGATTCGTATGAACGCGTTGAATCTGTCCGCGATCAGATTCGATACGCGTGATCGTCTCGCTCCATCGAAAATCTACGCCACGTGCAGCGGCTAATTTCATGACTTCAGCCGAGAAGAGCTGAGCATCGCCGCTTTCATCGGCCGGGCTCATGAGGCCGCCAACCAGGTCATGTTTTGCAGCATGAGCAAGGGCAGGTTCCAGTCGCACGCAATCTGCCGGGCTCAGCACATCTTGGGGCAGGCCCAGCGTGGCTAGATTTTCAGCATTTTTCTGACCTTCGGCAAACTCCTCCGGCGTGCGGTAAATATGAAGGATGCCTTGGAGGACTTGGCTGTACTGAATGTTGGTACGTTGGCGCAGTGCGACGAGCACGGCTCGACTGTAAAGCGACATGCGCAAGGCGCGTTCCATGTTCACGCGCGCGCGGCCCGGTGTGCAATTGCGCAAGAACCGCATGCCCCAGGCCCACAGCGGTGGGTCCCAGCGCCAGGGTCGAAACAAAAGGGGCGCTTCGGGCTGCCACATCCACTTGAACGCCTGCCACGGCGTGCCTGGCCCCGCCCAAGGCTTGGCATGACAGGCCGAGATTTGCGCACCATTGGCAAAGCTCGTTTCAAGTGCTGGGCCTGCTTGTCTGTCGATCACGGTGACCCGATGCCCGTCCTCGGCCAAGGCCAATGCGGTGGTTGTTCCGATGACTCCAGCGCCCAAGACAGCCACGTGCACGATTCACTCCAGATTCTTTAGCGATCCTATTTTGGCCAATGGCCATAGATCAGCACGACAACGTCAGCAGCGATTCTGCTCCGCTGTGCCTGTTCCGCCTGTTAATGCGATAATTAACAGGCATACCCGCACAGTATATACCGCTGCGGGATTAAATACTTATACCAACCTGCATTGAGATTGGCCGGTTGGCCATAAAAAAAGCAGGCAATGTAATTGAGTATGACTGCCGGAACATTTCCTCAAGCAGAGATCACAGTCGCAGAGATGACCGCGGCTGATCAAGCCGCCATGGCCGCTGGAATTTCGGGCCTCAGCCTGATGGCGGCGGCGGGTGCCGCCGTTGCGCGCGAGATCGAAAAGCGTTGGCCGCGCCAAGCAGTGGCGATTCTCTGTGGGCCAGGAAACAATGGTGGCGACGGCTTCCTAGTTGCGAGCTACCTTCACTAAGCGGGGTGGCCGGTCCGGTTGGCGCTGTTGGGTCAAGAGGATGAACTCAAGGGCGATGCCGCCTTTTACGCGCAAGCCTGGCGTGGCGTTGGCGGTGATGTGCTCAATTTAGACTCATCCACGCTTGGCGATTTTCTATCTCAGCGACCCTTGGTGTTAGATGCCTTATTCCGGGGCTGGCTTAAGTCGCGGCTTGTCAGGCGCAGCCGCACTGGCCATCGATCAGGTGATTGAACTGGGGCTCACCTGCATTGCGGTTGATCTTCCGAGCGGTTTGCATGGGGATACGGGGCTTGTCTTGCCAGGCCGTGATCACCCAGGAAAAGCAGGCATAGCCGCTAAATGTGCGCAGAGCGTGACTTTCTTCAGGCTCAAAGCGGCCCATGTGCTTTACCCTGGGCGGGAGTTGTGCGGTGAAGTCGTGGCGGCTGACATCGGCATCCCTGAGAGTGTGCTCGAGATCATCAAGCCGAGCTTAGTCCTGAATGACCCATGATTGTGGTCATTATCAAAACCTGATTGGCAGTCACACAAGTATAAGCGCGGTCACGTCATTGCCTTCGGCGGTGGGCAGATGACGGGGGGCGGCACGCGTAGCTGGGGCAGCCACGCGCCGGGCAGGGGCGGGGCTGCTGACGTATGGCTGTGCCAAGCCGGGCATTGAGAATCTTCACCGCCGACCAGCCGGGCGCGTTTGTGGCATCTATCGATTCTACAACTGAGATTGATAATCTCCTCAGCGATCATCGCAAGAATGTGGCCTTGATTGGGCCTGGGTATGGCGTTGGGCCCGCGACCTGCAGTTTGGTGCTGCGGCTGCTGCATTCATCGCGATCAGTGGTGTTGGATGCCGATGCCCTGACCAGTTTTTCAGCCGATCCGCAGTTACTATTTGATGCCATCCAAGCGCGGTCTGCACCCGCGCTCCTGACATCCCATGAGGGGGAAATGACACGGTTGTTCGGAGGAAAGGGCGCCAAAATTGCGCGTGTTATCGATGCTGCTGCATCAAGTAGCGCGATCGTGGTTTTGAAGGGTGCCGATACTTTGGTTGCCGCACCCGATGGCCGCGTAGCGATCAACATCAATGGCTCGCCTTGGCTGGCGACAGGTGGCTCAGGCGATGTGTTGGCTGGGCTTGTCGCTGGTCTATTGAGCCAGTGTATGTCGCCTTGGCATGCCGCTTGTGCTACCGTTTGGCTTCACGGCGAAGCTAGTACAATAATTGGCCCGGGATTGATCGCGAAAGACTTGCCAAACGCAATTGTAGAAGTCAAATAAACAACTATATTACAATATACTAAGAACTATTATTGATGTAAAATATCATATCAAATGTGCGGCGTGTACAGGCCATTGAAGAGCTTTTTGCTGCTATGGCTTGTGTAATGCGCCACGCCCCATTAAACGAAGGCGGCATTCGAGCGGGAGGCGCACCCGTCGGCCAGCGGGTGTGGTGGAACTGGTAGACACGCCAGGTTTAGGTCCTGGTGGCCGAAAGGCCTTAGGGGTTCGAGTCCCTTCACCCGCACCACGCCGACAGTTTGCGCGCGACTGCTTCAGGTCATGCGCACCATGGCGCGAGCGCGAACTGAATGCGACGATGAATGAATCAGAGACAAGACAGATTTTGGGAGTACGAGACAGGGTCATGCAAATTACAGAAAAAGCCACACAAGGGCTCAAGCGCGAATTCAATGTTGTGATCGCCGCCTCGATTATCGAGCAGCGCATGACGACACGTTTATCAGAAGTTGGACTACAGGTGAATTTGCCTGGCTTTCGCCCGGGCAAGGCCCCGATGAACTTGTTGCGTAAGCGCTTCGGGCAATCAGTTATGGGCGAGATTCTGGATCAGACGATTAATGAATCAACCCAGTCTGTGATTGCTGAAAAAGCGCTGAAACCAGCGATGCAGCCCAAAGTCGAATTGGTCAAATTTGCAGAAGGCAAGGATCTTGAATTCGATGTGAAGGTCGAAGTTCTACCCGAGATCAATGCTCAAGATTTTAGCAAAGTTGAACTCGAAAAATGGGTTGCCAAGGTCGAAGACGCCGATTTCGATAAGGCAATACAAGAGTTGCTTGCCAATAATCGAAAAACTCAGATCGTCCAGGAAAATCGTAAAGCTAAAAAAGGCGATGTGGTCGTGATTGATTACGTCGGCAAGCTAAATGGCGAAGTGTTCGATGGTGGAACGGGATTCGACTCTTATCTCGAACTTGGGTCGGGTCAGTTTATCCCCGGCTTTGAAGATCAACTGATTGGCGTAAAGGCTGGTGATAACGCTGTTCTAAACATCAACTTCCCAGCAGATTACGGCACTAAAAACTTGGCTGGCCAGGCCGCGATTTTTAATGTGTCAGTTAAAGAACTGCGAACTTCTGAAAGCCCAGCCCTGGACGACGATTTTGCTAAACGCTTAGGCGAAGACAGCGTTGAAAAGGTGAAGGCCAGAACCCGCGAAGCCATGCAAAGCAGTTACGATCGGCTCATACGGCTCAGACTGAAGCGTACTCTCCTCGACAAATTAGCCGAGTTGGACACTTTTGCTGTGCCCGAAGGCATGGTGGACGCCGAGTTCAAGGCGATTTGGAGTCAAATTGAGCAAGCCAAAACGTCTGGCCAGCTTGATCCTGAAGACACTAATAAGACAGATGAGGACCTTCGCAAAGAATATCGTGCGATTGCCGAGAGAAGGGTTCGCTTGGGCCTGTTACTCTCTGACATCGGTCAGAAGAATAACATTGCCGTGTCTCCCGAAGAATTGGGTAAAGCCCTTGCCGAGCAGGCGTCTCGCTACCCCGGTCAGGAACAAGCCGTCGTGAACTATTACAAGAACTCACCTGAGGCTCTTGAATCTCTGCGGGCACCAGTATTCGAAGACAAAGTTGTCGATTTCATCCTTGGTCAGGCGAAGATTTCTGAGAAGGCTGTCACGATTGAGGAGCTTCAGAAAGACCCTGAAACCCCGATGGCTTTGGCCTAACGGGTTGCGCGGACTTAAATAAAAACTATGTAGCCTGTTCTTGCCGCGTGAGCGGCGCAGTCGATTTGGGTGTCTCATGCGCGATCACGATCAGATGGAAATCTATAATAACAACCTAGTCCCCATGGTCATCGAGCAGACCAATCGGGGCGAACGCGCGTTCGATATTTATTCTCGTCTTCTGAAAGAACGCATCATTTTCCTGACCGGGGGCGTCAATGACAGTGTGGCGTCATTGATTTGCGCGCAAATGTTGTTTTTGGAATCTGAGAATCCTGGCAAAGACATTTCTTTTTATATCAACTCGCCCGGCGGCGTGGTGACGGCGGGTTTGGCGATCTACGACACCATGCAATACATCCGCTGCGAGGTCGCCACGTTGTGCGTTGGGCAGGCTGCTTCGATGGGCTCGCTGTTGTTAGCAGCTGGCGCTCCGGGCAAGCGTTTTGCATTGCCCAATTCTCGCATCATGATCCATCAGCCCTCGGGCGGCTTCCAGGGCCAGGCGGCTGATATTGAAATTCAAGCCCGCGAAATTATGACCCTGCGTTCCCGTTTGAATGGCATCTACGTCAAACACACGGGCAAGACGCTGGAACAGGTCGAGCATGCCATGGACCGCGATAATTTCATGAGCGCGACCGAAGCCAAAGAATTCGGTTTGATCGATAAAGTGGAAACCGAGCGCCCTCGCCCAGCAAAGGACGAAAACGGCGCTAAAGACGAGGCGAAGGCTTAAAAGGCGCGGCAACCGAGTCGGTGTAACCCTCGTTGCTATGGGTTGGTGAGCGGCAGCATGAATTGCTCATCCTACAATGCGTGGCGCTCATCGGAGGAGCTATTGCTATCGGCAGTTGAGAGTGCGAGTCGATGCGGTTTGCGATGTTGCGTTAATGATCTGATGACAAAGACATGAGATGCTATGAGGTTGTTTATGCCCGAAACTCGGGTAACATACGAAGTATAGTGGTCTGCTGGCTCGTAACGACAACGCGCGGGCCCGCCAGGAGTAAAGACGATGACCAAGTCATCGACCGGTGATTCGAAGAATACCTTGTACTGCTCGTTCTGCGGCAAGAGCCAGCACGAGGTCCGCAAACTTATTGCGGGCCCGACCGTATTCATCTGCGATGAATGTGTCGAGTTGTGCATGGATATCATCCGTGAGGAAAACAAGACCAATCTCGTGAAGTCACGGGAAGGGGTTCCTTCCCCACGCGACATCCGCAAGGTCTTGGACGACTACGTGATTGGCCAGGATTACGCCAAGAAAGTTCTCTCGGTGGCTGTCCACAACCATTACAAGCGGTTATCGGCAACCACGAAGAATGCGGAAGTCGAGATCGCGAAATCCAACATTTTGCTCTGTGGCCCCACGGGTTGCGGCAAGACGCTGTTAGCGCAGACCTTGGCCCGCATTCTCGATGTGCCCTTTACCATGGCCGATGCCACGACGCTGACCGAAGCGGGCTACGTTGGCGAAGATGTCGAGAACATCATTTTGAAGTTGTTGCAGGCCGCTGATTACAATGTCGAGCGCGCCCAGCGCGGCATCGTCTACATCGACGAAATCGACAAGATTTCACGTAAGTCTGACAACCCCTCGATCACCCGTGACGTGTCGGGCGAGGGTGTGCAGCAGGCTTTGTTGAAAATCATGGAAGGCACCGTAGCATCGGTGCCGCCACAAGGCGGGCGTAAGCATCCGCAGCAGGAATTCTTGCAGGTTGATACGACCAATATTCTGTTCATCTGCGGCGGTGCTTTTGCGGGCCTAGAAAAAATCATTGCGCAACGCGGACGTGGTGCTGCGATTGGGTTCGGGGCTGATGTGAAGTCGGCTGACGACCGCCAGACCGGCGAGTTGTTGAAGGAAGTCGAGCCTGAAGATTTGTTGAAGTATGGCCTGATCCCTGAGTTTGTCGGCCGCTTGCCCATCTTGGCGACCTTGACGGATCTCGACGAAAAAGCCCTGGTCGACATTCTCACCAATCCAAAAAACGCACTGTCCAAGCAATACCAGCGCTTATTTGACATGGAGAGCGTTCAACTTACATTTACTGAGGACGCTCTGAAGATTGTGGCCCGTAAAGCCATTACCCGTAAGACCGGTGCGCGTGGCTTGCGGTCCATCATGGAGGGCATCCTGCTCGACACCATGTTCGATCTCCCCGGCCTCGAAGGTGTGCAAGAGGTTGTGGTGAACGGAGAGGTGAGCGAGGGGCGCGCCAAGCCTTTGTACATCTATGCGGCCGATCGCCGTAGCGATGTCGGGACGCCGGCCTGATCGTTCAGATCGGCGGTGCATTGAAGATATCAATTTGGCACGCGTTAAGGTGTGCCAGCAAAGAGGTGATTGGTGAGCGTTCCCAAAGGTAAGTTATTTCCCGTTTTGCCGTTGCGCGACATTGTGGTGTTCCCCCACATGATCGTGCCGTTGTTCGTTGGCCGCGAAAAATCGGTTCGCGCGCTCGAGGACGTGATGGCAGACGACAAACAGATACTGCTGGTCGCCCAGAAAGACGCCTCGCAAGACGATCCTGCGTCGAAAGATATCTACGAGGTCGGCACGGTTTCGACCGTGTTACAATTGCTAAAGCTGCCTGACGGCACTGTGAAGGTGCTGGTCGAGGGCGGTCAGCGTGCGCGGATCACAGGCTACAAAGAGAACGACACATTCTTTGAGGCTTATGCTGAGTTGATTGATGATGCCAAGGAAGACGACAGGGAACTGGAAGCGTTGTCGCGCTCGGTTGTGTCGCAGTTCGAGCAGTACATCAAACTCAACAAAAAAATTCCGCCAGAGGTTTTGGTGTCAATCAATCAGATCGACAACATGTCGAGGCTGGCTGACAATATTGCCTCGCACCTGGGCTTGAAAATCTCTGACAAGCAAGATTTGCTAGAGACCAAGGGCATTGCCGAACGCTTGGAGAAAATCTATGCGTTCATGGAATCCGAAATCAGCGTCCTGCAAGTCGAGCGCAAGATCCGCAATCGGGTCAAGCGCCAGATGGAGAAGACCCAGCGCGAGTACTACTTGAATGAACAGATGAAGGCGATACAGCGCGAACTCGGTGAAAACGAGGAAGGTCGCGATGAAAACGCTGAGCTGGAAGACAAGATCAAGAAGCTCAAGATGAGCAAGGAAGCCAAGGATAAGGCTTTGGCTGAGTTGAAGAAGCTCAAGAATATGAGCCCGATGTCAGCCGAAGCTACAGTCGTGCGCAACTATCTTGATTGGTTGACGTCGATTCCTTGGAGCAAGCGCTCAAAGATCAATATCGATCTGAAGGCCGCGCAGGCCCAACTCGACAAAGATCATTTCGGCTTGGAAAAGTTGAAAGAACGCATTGTTGAATATCTTGCCGTTCAGACGCGGACGAAGAAACTCAAAGGCCCCATTTTGTGCCTCGTCGGCCCGCCGGGCGTGGGCAAGACATCGCTTGGCCGTTCCATTGCATCGGCCACGGGGCGCAGCTTTGTGCGCGTGTCGCTCGGCGGCGTGCGTGATGAAGCTGAAATCCGCGGCCACCGGCGTACGTACATCGGTTCGATGCCCGGAAAGGTGATCCAGGGCATGCGCAAAGCTAAGACATCCAATCCGCTATTCTTGCTCGACGAAATCGACAAGCTCGGGGCCGATTGGCGCGGCGATCCGTCGTCAGCCTTACTCGAAGTGTTGGACCCAGAACAGAACCACACGTTCCAGGATCACTACCTCGAAGTCGATTATGACCTGTCGGATGTATTGTTCATCACTACGGCCAATACATTGCGCATGCCGCAACCGTTGTTGGATCGTATGGAAATTTTGCGCGTCTCTGGTTACACCGAAGACGAGAAGGTCGAGATTGCCAAGCGCCATCTCATTGCCAAGCAGCTTGAGGCCCATGGACTGAAGAAGGGCGAATGGTCGATCTCTGACGATGCCTTGCGCGATCTGATTCGCTATTACACGCGCGAAGCCGGCGTGCGCAATCTCGAGCGTGAGTTGGCCAATCTGACTCGCAAAGCCACGAAAGAAATTATCCTTAAGAAGCTCAAGACCGTTGCCGTCACGCGCAAGACTCTGAAAAAATTCTCAGGCGTTCAGAAATACCGCTACGGCGAAGCTGAGCGTGAAGACATGGTTGGCATTACGACCGGTCTGGCGTGGACCGAAGTCGGCGGCGAGTTGCTGTCGATTGAAGCCGTGACTATGCCTGGGAAAGGTGCTGTTACACTGACAGGCCAGCTAGGCGACGTGATGAAGGAGTCGATTCAAGCCGCGCGTTCGTTCGTGCGCAGTCGTGCGCTGTCGTTTGGAATCAAGACCAAGACCTTCGAGAAAAAAGACATTCACTTGCATCTGCCCGAGGGCGCCACGCCGAAAGACGGTCCATCGGCGGGTGTTGCGATGTGCACATCGATTATCTCGGTCCTCACGGGCATTCCGGTGCGCAAGGATACCGCCATGACCGGCGAGATCACGTTGAGCGGGCGCGTACTGCCGATTGGCGGATTGAAGGAAAAGTTACTGGCGGCTTTGCGGGGTGGCATCAAAACTGTGCTGATCCCCAAGGACAATGAAAAGGATCTCGAAGAGATTCCCGATAACGTCAAACGCGAACTGAAAATTATCAGTGTTGCGACCGTCGATCAGGTGCTTGAGAAAGCTCTGACCAAACCGCTGGTGCCCATTTTGGCGAAAGATGACATCGATCCGGATGATGAAAAAGACAGCCGTAAATCAAAAGCGCGTGCCGACGACGATGAAGAAGGGCTGCGGACGCATTAACGCGGGCCGGGCAAAAGCCTGTCTTCGGCGTTTCTTTTTGGGCGGGGTGCCGTCTGGGGCCTTTGAACCGCGAAAAACCTAGACTTATCCCCAATTTTTCGTCGGCAACTCATTGACGCTCAAGGAATCTGCGGCTTAGACTGCCTCTTATATTCGGAACTGGGCAGTTTTCCTGGGTTTCTCGGTCTTGCAACAGCCGGGGTGCTTCGGTCGCCACCAGATGATGTGTTTTCCCATTCCTCACGACACCAACCAAAAGGGTTCAAACCAAATGAATAAAAATGATCTGATTGCAGCCGTCGCAGAGATGACAGGCCTGATCAAGGCTGACGCGGCGAAGGCAGTTGACGCCGTTCTGGACTCCATAACCGACTCACTCAAAAAAGACAGTGAAGTGCGCCTAGTCGGTTTTGGCACGTTTACAGTCGCGTCACGGGCCGCCAGTGAAGGGCGTAATCCGCGCACTGGCGAAAAGATCAAAATTCCAGCCTCCAAGCGTCCAAAATTTTCGGCTGGCAAGGCCTTGAAAGACGCAGTGAACCGTTAATTTGGCTCCAGTCATTTGCGAAAATGCCGGCCCCGGGGGGTCAGCATTTTTGTTTTTGGGGACATGGATTTCCTAAAGGCATTGCTTTAGGGTGTGCCGCGACATCGCGCGCAAGATCAAAGTCACGACCATCTGATCGACGCCTTCGCCAGGGCCCTGAGCCTGACGGCGCGCGTGATGCGCCAGAAGCAGCGCCAGCGCGGGCGCAAGGTCTATGCCCTCATGCTCTTAGAGGTCGAGTGAATCGGCAAGGGCAGGGCCCACAAGCCCTATGAGTTCGTCTTTAAAGTGAGCGTCGCCACAGCCTTGAGCCCACCCCAAGGGCGGGCCAGTTCGTCACCCATGTGAAAGTGCTGCCAGGCAACCCTTAAGATGGGCATACGTTGGTCATCATCATCCCCGCCATGGAGGAAGCTCACAGGAGCCAGCATCAGCCTTGTCATCGCTAATGCTGGATACAGGGCTAGCAACGCGCCCAGGCCGTTCCAAGTTTACACCACCGGACGATCCATTGCCGCGGCGCAATCAATTCACGCCAGCATCTCGGAGGACTCCATCACGAATATACCCGGACGTGGCAAACGGAAGGGGCAGGTGTAGGGTCCTTGCAAAACATCCAGCCGAACCATAAAAGAACGTCACTTTTACTGGTCTAGAGGCCGGGAAGGGCGATTAGCTCAGATGGTAGAGCGCTTGCTTTACACGCAAGATGTCGGCGGTTCGATCCCGTCATCGCCCACCAGGCTTCGCGCCCGCCGGCGCTTCGGCTCGGTAGGCCCCTTTGATGTGGGGCTAATGACATTCCAAAACCGGCAAAAAACGTAATGGTGTCAAAGCGTTTATTGTCTGAGTTTGGCTTGACTTGAGGGGAGCCACCGCTTAGATCACGCCACATTGTGCGATGCGGATTGAGGATTAAGATGTCTGTGTCGCGAGAGGCTAACCCCCTGGAATAATGAAGAATAAATCTGCCCAAGGATTAGGGCGTTGCGGCGCGGTTTGAGGATCGTGGCGATGGATGACCTACTAAAAGAGTATTTGCCGATCCTAATTTTCATTGGCCTAGCGTTCGCCTTGGCCCTGATCATTGTGGTTGCCTCGTTGATTGTTGGTCCCAGCCGTCCAGACCCCGAGAAAAATTCATCTTACGAGTGTGGCTTTGACGCCTTCGATGATGCACGAGGCAAGTTCGACGTTCGTTTTTACCTTGTCTCGATTTTGTTCATCATCTTCGATCTCGAAGTTGCTTTTCTTTTTCCGTGGGCCGTCAGCCTGGGTCAAATCGGACTTTACGGGTTCTGGTCCATGATGATTTTCCTCGGCGTTCTCACTATCGGATTTATTTACGAGTGGCGCAAAGGCGCCCTTGAATGGGAGTGAGCCAATGACCGCACTTCCGGCTGTTGCCAAAACCGACCCGATACGCGCCGTCGCCCCTGCTGATGGCGAGTTCATGTCGCGTGTTGCTGATGAACTTCAGGACAAGGGCTTCTTGCTGACATCCCTGGACAAACTCGCCAATTGGGGCCGCACCGGCTCCATGTGGCCGATGTCGTTTGGGTTGGCATGCTGCGCCGTTGAGATGATGCACTCGGCCATGGCGCGCTATGACCTTGATCGTTTCGGTATGGTGTTCCGTCCAAGCCCCCGCCAATCCGACGTGATGATCGTTGCTGGTACACTGACCAACAAAATGGCGCCTGCGTTGCGCAAAGTTTACGACCAGATGCCCGAGCCGCGTTGGGTCATCTCGATGGGCAGTTGCGCCAATGGCGGCGGTTATTATCATTACTCATATTCGGTGGTGCGCGGCTGTGACCGCATTGTGCCCGTCGATATCTATGTTCCAGGTTGCCCGCCGACAGCCGAGGCCTTGCTTTATGGCATTCTACAGCTTCACAAAAAAATTCGCCGTGTCGGCACCATTGATCGTTAAGAATACATTTTCCCGATGACGACAACCCCAGAGACGCTTGAAACGCTTCGCGAACTTGGCCGCTACATTGCCTCGGCACTGCCCTCGGCTGTTCTGAGTACAGAGGTCAAGGGTGGCGAATTAAGTGTGCGTGTTCACCGCAGCGCAATTACACGAATGATCACTTGCCTGCGTGATGATTCAAACTGTCAGTTTACTCAGCTTATCGATATTTGCGGTGTCGACTATCCCGATAAGGAAGAGCGTTTCGAGATCGTCTATCACTTGCTCAGCATGAAACAAAATCATCGTGTTCGCGTGAGGTTGACAGCGAACGAAGCATCGCCTGTGCCATCACTGTCGGCTGTCTTCCCATGTGCCAATTGGTTTGAGCGTGAAGTGTGGGATATGTACGGCGTGTTCTTCTCTGATCACCCAGACTTGCGGCGTATTTTGACTGACTATGGTTTTGATGGACATCCGTTGCGCAAAGACTTCCCGCTGACGGGCTATGTCGAGATGCGCTACGACGAAGATCAGAAGCGGGTCATATATGAGCCCGTGACACTGACGCAAGACTTCCGCAACTTCGATTTTTTAAGTCCATGGGAAGGGTTGCGTACTGCTTTGCCCGGCGACGAAAAAGCAATGACGGGGAAGGCATAGCCCATGACCGTCAACGCCGACGTCGAGATTGAAAATTATACGATTAACTTCGGACCGCAGCATCCTGCTGCACATGGCGTGTTGCGCCTCGTGCTGGAAATGGACGGCGAGGTGATCGACCGCGTTGATCCACACATCGGGCTGCTGCATCGCGGCACCGAGAAACTGATCGAGTATAAAAGCTATCTGCAAGCGGTGCCGTATTTCGACCGGCTAGACTATGTCTCGCCGATGAATCAGGAGCAGGCGTTTGCCATCGCGGTGGAACGCTTGCTGGGCATTGAGCCGCCGCCGCGCGCGAAATACATTCGTATGCTGTTCTGCGAGCTGACGCGCATTCTCAATCATATCATGAACATCGCGTCTTACGCGATGGACGTGGGCGCCATGACACCGTTCCTATGGACCTTCGAGGAACGCGAGAAACTCATGGAGTTTTACGATGCGGTGAGCGGTGCGCGTATGCATGCAGCCTACATTCGCCCCGGCGGTGTGTCGATGGATATGCCTGCGGGTTTGCCCGAGCGCATTATGACCTGGGCCAACCAATTCCCGAAGATTATCGATGATATGGAGGGCCTGCTGACCGAGAACCGCATTTTCAAACAGCGCGTGGTCGACATCGGTCGCGTCACAGCCGATGAAGCCGTGGCTTGGGGATTCACAGGCCCAAACCTGCGCGCATCAGGGATCGCTTGGGATTTGCGCAAAGCCCAGCCATACGACGGCTACGAAGATATGGATTTCGATATCGCCATTGGTAAGAACGGCGATTGCTACGACCGTTATTTGGTGCGCGTTGTTGAGATGCGCCAATCCATTCGCATCATCAAACAGTGTTTAGAAAAAATGCCGACCGGTCCGGTGCGCGTCAATGATCGCAAAATCATGTCGCCCCCACGTGCCGAGATGAAATCGTCGATGGAAGCGTTGATCCATCATTTCAAACTGTATACCGAGGGCTACAAAGTTCCGGCAGGCGAAGTCTACGCAGCTGTTGAAGCGCCCAAGGGTGAGTTCGGTGTCTATGTTGTGGCCGATGGCACTAACCGCCCGTACCGTTGCCGTATTCGCGCGCCAGGCTTTGTTCATTTGCAGGGTATGGATTTCATGCTGCGCGGGCACATGCTGCCCGACGTGCCTGCGGTTCTGGGTTCCATTGATATTGTGTTCGGTGAGGTTGACCGATGAGTGTTCGTCAACTCGCCAAAGAACAACCTGATAGTTTTTCTTTCAAGCCCGAATACGCGGAGCGCGCCAAACGAATCATTGCGAAATACCCAGCCGGCCGCCAAGCCAGCGCGGTGATGCCGTTGCTGGATTTGGCGCAACGTCAAGAAGGGTGGGTGACGAAGCCTGCCATCGACGTGATTGCTCAGATGTTGAATATGGCCTCGATCCGTGTGCTGGAAGTCGCCACGTTTTACACCATGTTCGAGTTGCACCCGGTAGGTAAGCATCACATCCAGGTCTGCACGAATTTACCATGCCAATTGCGTGGCTCGGATGCGGTGGTTCATGCCTGCAAAGAAAAATTGGGCATTGGCCTGGGCGAACGTACCGCTGACGGCCAATTCAGTTTGATGGAAGTTGAATGCGCTGGGGCTTGCGTGAACGCGCCTATGGCGCAGATCGGCGATGATTATTTCGAGGACGTCGATGCTACCTCGATGAGAAAAATCATTGATGCGTTGAAGCGCGGTGAAAAGCCCAAAGCTGGTCCGCAAAATGGTCGCGTTCATTCCGCGCCTTTGGGGAATTTCACCAGTCTGACCGACGAGCCTAAGCCTGCGCCCATGCAAGATATGGCAGCAGCGAAGGCCGCCTTTGAAAAAGCCAAAGCTGATGCGGCCGCTAAAGCCGCTGCCCCGAAAACCTGAGTAAAACCGATGCTCGCAGACAAAGATCGTATCTTTACCAACCTCTATGGCCACCATGACTGGCGTTTGGCTGGGGCCAAAGCGCGTGGCGATTGGCAAGGCACCAAAGAGATTTTGGATATGGGTGCGGATTGGATCATTGATGAGATGAAACGCTCTGGCCTGCGTGGCCGTGGCGGGGCTGGTTTCCCGACTGGCTTGAAGTGGTCCTTCATGCCCAAGACCGAGAGCGACCGCCCGCATTATTTGGTCGTGAACGCGGACGAGGGGGAACCCGGCACCTGCAAAGATCGCGACATGCTTCGTTTTGATCCGCATAAGTTGGTTGAAGGCTGCTTGATGGCCAGCTTCGCAATGCGTGCGCATGCTTGCTACATCTACATCCGTGGCGAGTTTTATAATGAAGCCTCCAACCTGCAAGTTGCGATAGATGAGGCGTATGCCGCTGGCCTGATCGGCGACAACGCGTGCGGCTCGGGCTGGAAGTTCAACCTGTATCTGCACCGTGGGGCAGGGTCTTATATCTGCGGCGAAGAAACTGCCCTGATTGAAAGCTTGGAAGGCAAAAAGGGACAGCCGCGCCTCAAGCCACCGTTCCCGGCGGGCGTTGGTCTCTATGGTTGCCCGACCACTGTGAACAACGTTGAGAGCATCGCGGTGGCACCAACCATTTTACGTCGTGGCGCATCGTGGTTCGCGGGCTTTGGTCGTCCCAATAATGCTGGCACAAAAGTGTTCTGTATCTCGGGTCACGTCAACAACCCCTGCAACGTCGAAGACGCCATGAGCATTCCATTGAAGGAATTGATTGAGAAGCATGCCGGTGGCGTGCGTGGTGGGTGGGATAACTTACTTGCGATCATTCCTGGGGGTGCATCAGTTCCGGTTCTGCCCAAATCAATTTGCGATAATGTGTTGATGGATTTCGATGGCTTGCGTGATGTGAAGTCTGGTTTGGGTACTGCCGCAGTGATGGTGATAGATAAGTCCGCCGACATCGTTGCGGCGATTGCGCGCCTGTCTGCGTTTTATAAACACGAGAGCTGCGGCCAATGTACACCGTGTCGCGAAGGCACAGGTTGGATGGCGCGTGTGATGAAGCGCATGGTCAAGGGCGACGCAACCTTAGAAGAAATCGATACGCTTGAACGTGTGACCTATCAGATCGAAGGCCATACGATTTGTGCGCTGGGTGATGCAGCGGCATGGCCGATCCAAGGATTGATCCGTCACTTCCGTCCTGAGTTGGAAAAGCGCATTGCGAGCTATCGTGAATCTAAAGTGCGCGCAAGCGCCAAGGCCGCTTAAGGGAGCTGGACTGAATCATGACCAAGCTCACTATCGACGGCCAACAAGTTGAAGTGCCTGCGAATACCACCATCATTCAGGCGGCGGAATTGGCGGGCGTTGAGATTCCGCGGTTCTGTTACCACGAGCGACTGTCGATTGCGGGCAACTGCCGCATGTGCTTGGTAGAAGTTGAAAAATCGCCTAAGCCTGTGGCCTCGTGCGCGATGCCGGTGGCCGAAGGCATGGTTGTTCACACGCGCTCGGACAAAGCCAACAAAGCCCGCAATGGTGTGATGGAGTTTTTGCTGATCAACCATCCGCTCGATTGCCCGATTTGCGATCAAGGCGGCGAGTGCGATTTGCAAGATCAGGCCATGGCTTATGGCTCTGATCGTGGGCGCTACGAGGAAAACAAACGCGCCGTTAAAGACAAAAACATGGGGCCGCTTGTCTCCACCATCATGACGCGCTGCATTCACTGCACGCGGTGTGTGCGGTTCGCGACCGAAGTTGCGGGCGTGCAAGAACTCGGCGCGACGGGTCGTGGCGAAGACATGGAGATCACAACTTATTTGGAAAAAGCGCTGACGTCAGAGCTATCCGGCAATGTGGTTGACCTTTGCCCGGTCGGTGCGCTGACCAGCAAGCCCTATGCATTCTCGGCAAGGCCTTGGGAATTGCGCAAAACCGAATCCATCGATGTGATGGATGCGTTGGGCTCGGCGGTACGCATTGACGCGCGTGGTCGCGAAGTCATGCGCGTGCTGCCGCGGCTGAACGAAACAGTGAACGAAGAGTGGCTTTCGGATAAAGCGCGCCATGCTTGCGATGGCTTGCAGTATCAACGCCTTGATAAGCCTTATGTGCGTGGCGCCAACGGCAAACTGAAAGAAGCGACCTGGGCAGAGGCTTTCGCAGCCATTGGCGCGAAGCTGAAAAATGTTGCGGGCCCTAAGGTCGCGGCATTGTCAGGTGACCTCGTCGATGCCGAATCGATGTTTGCGCTGAAGCAACTCATGACATCGTTGGGCAGTGCCAATATCGACTGTCGCCAAGACGGCGCGGCGGTGAACCCTGCCGTGCGCGCCTCCTATTTGTTCAACAGCGGCATTGCGGGCATTGAAGAGGCTGATGCCATTTTGATTGTGGGCTCTGACCCGCGCCGCGAAGCGCCAGTTCTGAACGCCCGTATTCGCAAGCGTTACTTGCGCGGGAACGTGCAGATTGGAGTGATCGGTGATGCGCTTGACCTGACTTACAAATATCAGCACTTAGCGAACAGAGCCGATGCACTGAGCAAAATTGCCGATGGCAGCCATGCCTTTGCGCAAACTTTGAAGAACGCCAAAAAGCCGATGATCATTCTGGGCATGGCCGTACTTTCGCGTGCTGATGGCGCGGCCATTTTGGCCGCCGCTCGCCAAGTGGCTGATACGTGCGGTTTGGTCAAAGATGGCTGGAACGGTTTTAACGTTTTACATACCGCTGCTGGACGTGTCGGTGGGCTTGATGTGGGCTTTGCTCCGGGCGCTGGCGGCAAAGATACGCGCGGTATTTTGGATTCGGCAGCAAAGGGTGAGATTGAAGTCGTGTACCTGCTGGGTGCCGATGAAATCGATACCGCCAAGTTGGGCAAAGCGTTCGTGATTTATCAAGGCCACCATGGTGACCGTGGCGCGCATCGCGCCGATGTGGTGTTGCCGGGTGCGGCCTATACGGAAAAGAGCGGCACTTACGTGAATACCGAAGGCCGGGTGCAACGCGCTGAACGTGCGGTGTTCCCGCCTGGCGATGCGCGCGAAGATTGGGCGATAGTTCGTGCGCTATCAGATGTGTTGGGTAAAAAACTACCGTTTGACTCGCTTGATCAGCTGCGTGCGGCCATGCGTGTCGCTAACCCAATTTTTGCGGCGCTTGATAGCGTGACTAAGGCTATGTGGTCACCCTTCGGAACAGCGGGCAGCATTGCAGCAACGGGCTTCGATTATCCGATTAAGAATTACTACATGACCGACTCCATCAGCCGCGCCTCACGCACCATGGCGCAATGCACCGAGGAGTTTGTGATGGGCGGCAAGGCAAGGACCGGCACCCATGGCTGAGTTCATCAATGGATATTTGATTCCGTTTGCCTGGATCTTGGGCAAGATCTTGCTGTTCGTCTTACCGCTGCTCGTCGCTGTGGCTTACGTCACCTATGCCGAGCGTCGGATTATCGGTGCTATGCAAATGCGTATCGGTCCCAACGTGGTGGGTTGGTTTGGTTTGCTTCAACCATTTGCCGACGCTGTGAAGTTACTGACCAAAGAAACGGTGCTGCCCACAGGTTCAAGCCCCGTGGTGTTCTTCCTGGCACCTATGGTAACATTCTCATTGGCGATGATTGCCTGGGCGGTGATCCCCGTAAATGAGGGCTGGTTCATCTCCAACATCAACGTCGGCATTCTTTATTTGTTCGCCGTCTCGTCATTGGGCGTTTACGGAATCGTCATGGCGGGTTGGGCGTCCAACAGCCGTTACGCTTTCTTGGGCGCGATGCGCTCGGCTGCCCAGATGGTGAGTTACGAAGTCTCCATCGGCTTTGTCATGATCTCGGTGTTGCTGACGGCGGGCAGCTTGAACTTGTCCGAGATCGTCATGGCACAAAAGGGCATGTGGTACTTCATTCCGCACTTCCCGATGTTCGTGATCTTCTTCGTCTCGGTGTTGGCTGAAACCAATCGTCATCCGTTCGACTTGCCCGAAGCGGAATCTGAACTTGTTGCCGGCTTCATGACTGAGTACTCGTCGATGTCGTTCGCGCTGTTTTTCTTGGGCGAATACGCCAACATGATCATGATGTCAGGCGTTGTGACGATTTTGTTCCTCGGGGGATGGTTGGCACCGTTTGATATCGCGATCTTGAATGCCGTGCCTGGGATTGTCTGGTTCGCGCTTAAAATTTCGTTTTGCTTATTCTTGATGATCTGGGTGCGCGCGACATTCCCACGTTACCGCTACGACCAACTGATGCGCTTGGGTTGGAAAGTATTCCTGCCGTTGTCGCTCATCTGGTTGGTTTTGACGGCCGGGTTTTTGGTCTACACCGGCCGGGTTCCGGTTTAAGGGAGGGATGGTATGTCATTCATTAACCGCTCTGCCCGTTCGTTTCTGCTGCTCGAGTTGCTCTCGGGCATGTGGCTGACGCTGAAGTATATGTTCGGCCCAAAAGTGACGATTAATTATCCACACGAAAAGGGTCCGCTGTCTTCACGCTTCCGCGGTGAGCATGCCTTGCGTCGCTACCCCAATGGCGAAGAGCGCTGCATTGCCTGTAAACTCTGCGAGGCGATTTGCCCAGCCCAGGCGATCACGATTGAAGCCGAGCCGCGCGACGATGGCAGCCGTCGTACCACGCGCTATGACATCGACATGACCAAATGCATCTATTGCGGCTTCTGCGAGGAAGCCTGCCCTGTGGATGCCATTGTCGAAGGGCCAAATTTTGAATTTGCCACCGAGACCCGCGAAGAGTTGCTGTACAACAAAGACAAGCTGCTCTCGAACGGCGACCGCTGGGAAAAAGAATTGGCGAAGCGTTTAGTAATAAACGCGCCGTATAGGTAGATGAGATGATTATCGCCTCGCTCGCATTTTATCTGTTTTCCTTCATCGCTGTCGTCTCGGCTTTGAACGTTATTTTTCAGCGCAATCCGGTGCACTCTGTGTTGTGGCTGATCTTGACGTTCTTCAACGCCGCCGGGCTATTTTTACTTCTGGGTGCCGAGTTCTTGGCTATGATATTGGTCGTGGTTTACGTCGGCGCGGTGGCTGTGCTGTTCCTATTCGTGGTGATGATGCTTGATATTAACGTTGCCATGATCCGCGAAGGGTTCATGAAATACTTGCCAGTCGGGGCCTTCATCGGAATCGTGTTGCTGGTAGAATTGGCTTTGGTGTTCGGCGGGTGGGCGATGTCGCCTGAGGCTCAGGCCCTGCGCCTCGCGCCCACGCCGGACCTCACACAAATCCCAAACACTGAAGCTTTAGGCCGCATTATGTACACGCAGTATGTGTATGTATTCCAAGCGGCAGGTTTAGTGCTACTGGTCGCGATGATAGGTTCAATTGTATTGACCATGCGCCGTCGCGTCGGTGTGCGCAAACAAGACATCTCGACGCAGGTCAATCGCCGAGCGGAAGACACGGTTGAAGTTGTCAAAGCTGAAGTCGGCAAGGGGATCGCGTAATGGGTAGCGGTCTTCTGCACGTCGGCCTTGGGCACTATCTCACCGTCAGCGCGATGCTTTTTACGCTTGGTATTTTCGGTATTTTTCTCAACCGCAAAAACCTCATCGTCATTTTGATGTCGATTGAACTTATGCTGCTATCGGTCAACATCAATCTTGTTGCGTTTTCGTCATTCCTCAACGACCTCGCCGGGCAAATCTTCACGATGCTCGTGCTGACCGTCGCTGCGGCCGAGGCGGCCATTGGGCTCGCCATTGTTGTGGTGTTCTACCGCAACCGCCGCTCGATCGAGGTCGAAGACATCAATCAGATGAAAGGCTAGGGCGACGTGACGTATTACCTTGCCGTCTTTATGCCCTTGCTTGGCGCGTTCATCGCAGGCTTCTTTGGACGTCAAATTGGTGACCGTGGTGCACACATCGTCACTTGCTTGGGCGTTAGTATCGCCGCCATCTGCTCGATTCCCATTTTTATGGACGTTGCGCTGGGTGGCGAAGACCAAGTGCTGCCTGTCGCCACATGGCTGACATCGGGCACGTTCGAGGCCAACTGGGCGTTGCGGTTCGATACGTTGTCCGCCGTCATGGTGATGACCGTCACCTGCGTCTCGACGCTGATTCATATTTATGCCGTGGGCTATATGCACCACGACGATAGCCAACCACGCTTTATGGCCTATCTGTCGCTGTTCACTTTCGCCATGTTGATGTTGGTGACGGCTGACAACCTCGTGCAGTTGTTCTTCGGCTGGGAAGGCGTGGGCGTTGTTTCTTACTTGCTCATCGGGTTTTGGTTCAAAAAGCCCTCGGCCAATGCAGCCGCTATTAAAGCCTTTGTCGTTAATCGCGTCGGTGACTTCGGCTTCCTGTTGGGCATCTTCGGTATTTTCGTTGTGTTTGATGCTGTTACGTTCGACGTGATTTTTCAGGCTGCGCCCGCAAAAGCCGATGCCACCGTACATTTCTTCTCGCGCGATTGGCATGGCATGACGATTATTTGTCTACTGCTTTTCGTCGGCGCCATGGGCAAGTCGGCGCAGTTGTTCCTACACACATGGCTGCCCGATGCCATGGAAGGCCCCACACCGGTCTCAGCGCTGATCCATGCTGCAACCATGGTGACGGCGGGTGTGTTTTTGGTCGCGCGGATGTCGCCGCTGTTTGAACTGGCGTCTGATGCGTTAACGGTTGTGACATTGATCGGCGCATCGACGGCGTTTTTCGCCGCAACGATTGGCTGCGTGCAAAACGACATCAAGCGCATCATTGCTTACTCAACTTGCTCGCAACTGGGCTACATGTTCTTTGCCTGTGGTGTCGGCGCTTATCAGGCGGGCATTTTTCATCTCATGACCCACGCCTGGTTCAAGGCGTTGCTGTTCCTCAGTGCCGGCTCGGTGATTCATGCGATGTCCGACGAGCAAGACATTCGCCGCATGGGAGGAATTTGGAAAAAGATTCCATTCACCTACACAGTCATGTGGATCGGCAGTTTGGCCTTGGCTGGTATTCCGTTCTTCGCTGGTTACTACTCGAAGGATATGATTTTGGAAGCCGCCTATGGGGCAGGCACGCCAGCAGGGCGCGTTGCTTTCATTCTGGGTATCGCTGCTGCGTTTATGACGGCGTTCTATTCATGGCGGCTGTTGTTCCTTACATTCCACGGCAAACCGCGCGCCGACCATCATACGATGGAACTCGTGCATGAAAGCCCGCTGATCATGACCATTCCCTTGGCGGGTTTAGCCTTGGGGGCCTTGTTCGCGGGCTACCTTGGTCATGAAGTGTTTGTGGGCGAGGGGCGCGCCGAGTTCTGGCGCGAGGCCATTGGTAGTACGCCAGGCAAGGATGTTATTGAAGCCGCACATCATGTGCCGGGGTGGGTTGTCGCCTTGCCGCTGGTGGTCAGCTTCTCAGGCATTTTGCTGGCCTATTTCCTTTATATCCGCCGCACTGATTTACCTTCCAAAATCGCAGGCGCGTTCCCCGGCGTTTATCAGTTCCTACTCAACAAGTGGTACTTCGACGAGTTGTACGACTTCATTTTTGTCAAAAACGTTTTCCGCTTTGGAAAATGGTTTTGGAAGGGCGGCGACACTTACATTATCGATGGCTTTGGGCCTGATGGCTTGACTGCGCTGGTTACGCGGGCTGCCAAGCGCCTCGGTGCTCTGCAATCGGGTTATCTCTATCACTATGCATTTGCCATGATTGTTGGTATCGCGGTTTTCGTGACGTGGTTCGTCGCGGTCGGGGCTGGCTAAGTCATGGACGCGCTCGTAACATTTTTAGACGACTTGCCCATCTTATCGGTCATCACGTTCCTGCCGGTGATCGGGGCTATCATTCTGTTGTCTATCCGTGGCGAAGAGGCTGTGGTGGCGCAGCAATCGCGTCAAGTTGCACTTCTGGTGACGGTCACAACTTTCTTGTTGTCGCTGACGATTTGGTTTGGATTTGACTCCAGCACAGCAGCCTTCCAATTCGAGGAAAAGGTCGAGTGGCTGCCGCAGTTCAACATGGCCTATCGCATGGGTGTGGATGGCATCTCTATGCCATTTGTCATTCTGTCGACGTTCCTCACGACCATCTGCATTCTAGCCAGTCGGCACGCCATCCAGAAAATGGTGCGCGAATACATGATCGCGTTCCTGATTTTAGAAACCATGATGGTGGGCATGTTCTGCGCGCTCGACATGGTTCTGTTCTATGTGTTTTTCGAGGGCGTCTTGATGCCGATGTTCTTGATCATCGGCATTTGGGGCGGGGGGCGTCGCGTTTATTCAGCTTTCAAATTCTTCCTCTACACGCTCACGGGCTCTGTGCTGCTGTTAGTGGCAATCTTGGCTATGTACTTGCAAGAAGGCACCACCGACATCCCAACGCTGATGAACGCGAAATTTGCCACTGAAATGCAAACCTGGCTGTGGCTTGGAATGTTCGCCTCTTTCGCCGTCAAAATCCCGATGTGGCCGGTGCACACCTGGCTGCCTGATGCGCACGTTGATGCGCCCACGGCTGGCTCGGTGATTCTGGCAGGCGTGCTGCTGAAAATGGGTGGATACGGTTTTCTGCGGCTATCAATGCCGATGTTGCCCGACGCCAGTGCCTATTTCGCGCCTATGGTGTTCTTACTGTCGATCATCGCGGTAATCTACACCTCACTCGTTGCGCTGGTGCAGGAGGATATGAAGAAGCTCATTGCTTATTCATCCGTGGCGCACATGGGCTTCGTCACCATCGGTATTTTTGCCGCTAATAAGCAAGGCGTCGAGGGTGCCATCTTCCAGATGCTCTCGCATGGTGTTGTCTCTGCTGCTTTATTCCTATGCGTTGGCGTTGTTTACGACCGCTTGCACACACGCGAAATTTCGCGATACGGCGGGTTGGTCAACAACATGCCGAAATACGCCTTTGCGTTTATGATCTTTATGCTGGCGTCTGTTGGTCTACCTGGAACGGCTGGCTTCGTGGGTGAATTTTTGGTGCTCACGGGAGCATTCCAGGCCAATACCTGGGTTGCTTTGTTAGCGGCTACAGGCGTGATTTTGGGTGCAGCCTATATGCTTTATTTGTATCGCCGGGTGGTTTATGGCGAACTGACCAAGCCTGATGTCAAAGCGATGCTTGATTTAGACACGCGTGAGATTGCAATTCTTGCTCCGCTCGTCATTGCGGTGATGTGGATGGGCGTCTATCCAGCGCCCATTCTCGATGTAATGAGCGTGTCGGTCGATAATCTGCTGACCAAGTATCATGCAGCGCTTGCCGCACCGCAGGCCGCAGCCTTGCCCGACTTGGCCGAGCGCGTCGTGGCTTGGTTGAAATAGGGACCGAACTGACATGAGCACGATGCCCGACCTGGTTCCAGCTTACCCTGAAACTTTCCTCGCCCTCGCTGGTATGGCGTTGCTGATGATTGGTGTCTTTCGCAGCAAAGACGCAACGGGTTTGATCAGCTGGCTTGCAGTTGCGGCCATGGCGATTACTGCTGTTTTAATCGTCACGGGCTCACAGGGTCCGGTAAAGACATTTAGCGGCATGTTTATAGTCAGTAGTTTTACATCCTTCGCTAAGTTGCTCACACTGGCTGGTGCAGCGGTGTCGCTGTGGCTCATCAACGCCTGGGTTCACAAAGAGCAAATCGCGAGCTTCGAGTTGCCGATTATCGTGCTATTTGCGACCTTAGGCATGTTGATGATGATCTCGGCCAATGATCTCATCTCGCTGTATGTGGGCCTAGAATTGCAAAGCTTAGCCCTCTACGTGCTGGCCTCGTACCATCGCAACAATTTGCGCTCGACTGAAGCGGGCGTGAAATACTTCGTCCTTGGGGCCCTGGCCTCAGGCCTGCTACTGTATGGGTCGTCCTTGGTCTATGGCTTTGGCGGCACGACCTCGTTCGACGGCTTGGCCACCGCCATGGCGTCTGAACCCACGGGTAATCTAGGCGTTGTTATCGGCATTGTGTTCGTGATTTCAGGATTGGCCTTCAAAGTCTCGGCTGTTCCTTTTCACATGTGGACGCCCGATGTCTACGAAGGCGCCCCGACGCCCATTACGGCGTTCTTTTCAGTGGCACCTAAAGTCGCAGCCTTGTCGTTGTTCCTTCAAGTTCTGGCCGGGCCCTTCGCCCCATTGATTGGCCAATGGCAACAGGTCTTGGTCTTTATCTCATTGTTATCGATGGGTTGGGGGGCCGTTGCTGCCGTTGCGCAAACCAACATTAAGCGCCTCATGGCCTATAGCTCCATTGGTCACGTCGGCTATGCGCTCATCGGTCTGGCGGTTGGCACCACCGAGGGCGCGCGCGGCATGCTGTTCTACATGCTGATCTATGTTTTCATGAATCTCGGAACTTTTGCGGTCATTCTGTCGATGCGTGTCAAAGGCCGCGCGGTTGAGGACATCAAAGATTTATCGGGAATTGGAAAAACGAATCCTGGTATTGCCATAGCCTTGGCATTGTTGATGTTCTCGATGGCGGGCATTCCGCCGCTGGCAGGCTTTCTTGGGAAGTACTTTGTCTTCATGGCGGCGATTAAAGCGGGCATGGTTCCGTTGGCGGTGTTTGGGTTGCTCGCCAGCGTTGTTGCGGCTTTCTATTACTGGCGGCTAATTAAAATCATGTACTTCGATGCACCCGCGGATGCCTTTGATCGCCCTGATACCGCCACGGGCCTGATCATGACGGCCTGCAGCGTTCTCATGCTAGTTTTGTTCTTCGCCTCCGCACCTTTTGTCGGCGGTGCTGATACGGCCGCCAAGGCCCTATCCCTCGGTTAGCAAGGTTTGGGTGTGGCCTTCGCCCGCATCACCTCGGCCCTTTCGAATTTTCAAATCCGTCTTCCGGAAGGGTGGCGGATGATGGCGTTCGATGTTCTTGAGAGCACCAACACGACTCTGCGCCAGATGCTAGAGGCCGGCACCGAAGCCGAAGAGGGGCTCATCGTCGCGGCCAAATCTCAAACCGCTGGGCGCGGACGTGGGGGCCGGGCCTGGGTTAGCCCCGCAGGCAACCTCTACGCATCATTTCTGGTCAAATCGGATGGCGGTTTGCTGCGTGCGCCCGAGATCGGTTTTGTCGCAGCCGTCGCCATGATTGCCGCAATTCAAGCCCTTGTACCTGATCAGGCGTCCGATGCGGCCTTGCGCTGTAAATGGCCGAACGATGTCTTGTTTGAAGGCGCGAAGGTGTCTGGTATTTTGCTGGAAACGGCCTGCGCCCCAGAGAGCCCCGATGTCTACGTTGTCTTGGGAATGGGTTTAAATCTCGTTCCCGTTGCTTTACCTGAACCATTGTATGCGGTCACGTCCTTGGCCCAATACGGCAGCCATGTTAAGCCTGTTCTTGCTTTGGAAGCTTTAGCCAAGCATCTTGCCCGCTATATTGAAATCTGGAGGCAAGAGGGCTTCGAGCCGATCCGCAAGATCTGGCTTGCACATGCTGCCGGACTCAACGAGACCATTACTGTAAAATTACCCTCACAGGTCCTGACGGGTCGGTTTGTTGATATCGACTCTGATGGCGCATTGGTGATTGAGGATAACTCAGGCCATCGTCGGCGCGTCCTTGCCGGTGATGTTGTCTTGCCGTCATAGGAAACACATGCTTCTTGCGATTGATTGCGGCAATACCAACATCGTTTTTGCAGTTTTCGACGGCGAGACGCTGCGTGGTCAGTGGCGCGCGGCCACCAAGACCGACAAGACCGCGGATGAATTTGGCATTTGGCTGACGCAGGTGATGACGCATGACAACGTCATGCCAGCAGAAATCGATGCCGTCATTCTTGCGTCAGTCGTGCCAGCCCGAAATTTTGACTTAACTAAATTGTGCGAGAAATATTTTAAGTGTGCAGCGCGATTTATCGGGGAGCCGGGCCTTGATCTTGGCACTGAAATTAAAATCGACAACCCGCGAGAGGTTGGTGCTGACCGTGTTGTGAATGTGATCGCGGCTCATGCATTGTTCCAAGGGCCCTCGATTGTCATCGACTTTGGAACAGCGACAACGTTCGATGTTGTCGATGGCAATGGGGCCTATTGCGGAGGCGTGATCGCGCCAGGGATTAACCTCAGTATGGAGGCATTGCACATGGCTACAGCACTGCTTCCACGTATTCCGGTGCAGCATCCTGGCAATGCGACTGTGGTCGGTACATCCACCGTTGCGGCCATGACCTCGGGTGTGTTTTGGGGATATGTGGGGTTGATTGAGGGCCTTGTCGCCCGCATCAAGGCGGAACGTGGCGTGCCCATGCGCGTTCTTGCAACAGGTGGCCTCGCGCCATTATTTGCGAAGGCGACGACGGTCATCGACCAAATTGAAGAAGTCCTGACCTTACGCGGGCTGTTGGCCGTTCACCGCCGAAACAGCAAGCCATGAACCGCATGAGCACCTTCGACGCCTCATCCTGGTCGATCCCCAAAGGACTCGATCAAGGCTTGTGGTTTGTCCCCTTAGGTGGGGCCGGTGAAATCGGCATGAATATGAACCTGTTTGCCTGCGATGGGCGCTGGCTTATGGTTGATTGCGGAATCACGTTTGGCGATGACACCATCCCCGGCATTGATGTGGTGATGCCCGACCCTAGTTTTATCGCCGAGCGGCGCGATAAATTAGATGGCCTGGTGATTACCCATGCTCATGAAGACCACTTAGGCGCTGTGGCGTACTTGTGGCCACAGTTACAGTGTCCGATTTATGCGACGCCGTTTGCTGCGGCATTCCTTAAAAACAAGCTGGCTGAGACGGGCCTGACGGACGCGGTAACAGTTCATATCCTGCCTTTGAGTGGCCGTGCGCAAATTGGACCCTTCGATATTGAGTTCGTCACTCTGACCCACTCGATCCCCGAGCCTAATGCAGTGGTGATTCGTACCAAATATGGCGCGATCTTTCACACGGGGGATTGGAAATTTGACCCTGATCCATTGGTGGGCGAGGCGACCGACTTCAAGAAACTTGAAGCCATTGGGCGTGAAGACATTCTGGCGCTGATCGGCGATTCCACCAACGTGTTCACCGAAGGCGAAGCGGGCTCCGAGCGCCAGGTGCGCGATTCATTGGTGACGCTGTTTGCGCGCTATACGGGGCGAATTGCAGTTGGTTGTTTTGCCTCCAACGTAGCGCGTTTACAAAGCATTGCCCATGCGGCCGAAGCCAATGGACGGCATGTCTCGCTCGTGGGGCAATCGTTATGGCGGATTGTCGAGACGTCGCGCAAAACCGGCTACCTGTCGCCCGATATTCGGTTCTATGAAGCCGAGGAAGCCGCCCACCTGCCGCGAGACAAGGTTGTGTACATATGCACCGGTAGCCAGGGCGAGGGGCGCGCGGCACTCATGCGCATTGCCTTCGATCAGCATCCCGACATAGTCCTGGAAGAAGGTGACGTGGTGATTTTTTCATCACGCGTCATTCCGGGCAACGACCAGGCCGTTCACAAAGTTCAGAACCAACTCATCCGCACGGGTGTAGATATCGTAACCTGGCGCGAGGAGCGCATTCACGTGTCCGGTCACCCGGCGCGTGATGAACTGCGACGCATGTATGGGCTGATACGCCCGCGTATCGCGATCCCCGTGCATGGCGAGTTGATGCACATGAATGCGCACGCCAAGCTGGCCAAAGAGTGCCAAGTTCCCCAAGCTGTGCTGGTTGAGAATGGCACGGCGCTGAAGTTCAGCGATGGGACTGCTGAAATCATGGGCAACGTCTGGAATGGGCGATTGGCGCTGCTCGATGGCCGGACAGTGGCGCTGACCGACCCCATCATCAAGGAGCGCAAGAAACTTCTGTTTGAAGGGGCGGTCGTCGTTTCGGTTGTTCTCGACAATGATGGTTTGGTCGACAATCCACAAATCACTTTATTGGGTCTGACAGACCCCTTGGAGAACCCCAACCGCCGCGTGGCGCAAGATCGCGATTGGAATTGGATCATTTCTAATGCCGTCGAGCGGCTTCCCAAAAAGGCGCGAAAAGATGATGCGGTGATTGAGGATGCTGTGAAATCAGCGGTGCGTAAGGTCTTTGCCCCTACGGGCCGCAAACCTTTGGTTAAAGTTCATATCTCACTGGTTTAGGATAAATGTCGATGAGGAAATCATGATTGGTCGATTGAATCACGTTGCGATTGCGGTCCCAGATTTGGCAGCAGCCACCGCCAATTATCGCGATGGTTTGGGGGCCAAGGTCTCGGCTCCGCAAGATTTGCCCGAGCATGGGGTGACGGTTGTGTTCGTCGAACTCCCTAATACTAAAATTGAATTGTTGCATCCCTTGGGTGCGAACTCGCCGATTGCTGCTTTCTTAGAGAAGAACCCAGCTGGCGGAATGCATCATGTCTGCTTTGATGTGGATGACATCATCAAGGCGCGCGATCACCTCAAAGCGGCAGGTAAGCGCGTGTTGGGCGACGGCGAACCCAAGATCGGCGCGCATAACAAGCCCGTGTTGTTTTTACACCCCAAGGATTTCAGCGGGACGTTGGTCGAGATTGAACAAGCCTAAAGAGGGCAGCGATGATAAAACATACATTCGCGATAACTTTGGCGCTTTGTGTCGCCGGGCAAAATGCAGTGGCGCAAGATGCTCCCGCGATCCCCGGTGATGATCGACTGAACGCCGTACTGTGGACGATGACCAGTGCGGAGTTTGAGGCGGCCTCGTACATGGCGTTTGCCACAGCTAAAACGCAGTTAGATGCGGCGCTAAAAGACAAATCGCATACGGCTGCTTTGGAGCAAAACGGCAGATTTTCCAAGCTACCGCCAGCCATCATTATGGATATCGACGAGACCGTTCTCGACAATGGCCCTTATCAAGTGCGCTTGATGAACGACACCATCAGCCGACCGGCTGACCTCATGTCGCAATGGGTCGAAGAGGCGAACGCGAAGCCGCTACCTGGTGTTGTCGATTTCATTCAGTACGCACAATCAAAAGGCGTGACGATTTTCTATATCACCAACCGGAATTCCGAAAAAGAAGCGGCGACACGTAAGAATTTGGCTGCTATCGGCGCGAAGTTACCAGACACATTCGATACTGTGATGCTCGAGCGCGAACGGCCAGAATGGACAGGCGATAAAGCAACGCGCAGGGCGGCTGTCGCGGCCACGCATCGTATCTTGCTGTTGCTTGGCGACGACTTTAACGACTTTGTCTCTGCCCAACGTCTGCCTGCCCATGATCGCCGCGCCACAGCCGAGCGTGAAGCCCAGCGGTGGGGACGGGATTGGATCATTATTCCCAACCCGATGTATGGGTCGTGGGAAAATGCATCAATCAACTTTCAGTTCCGTGCGCCGATTGACGAGCGCCGCCGCATCAAACACGACACTCTGAAGGCTTTGCAATAGCTGCACATGGTTTTGCCATATTGCTGAACTAATCAACGTAACGAAGTAAGAGGAGCTGCGACTATAAAGACTCTTGCGGTTTCGATTGTGATTTCTAGCCTTGTCTTAGCGTTTAACGCCAATGCCACAACCATGACCGTGCGGGGGTCTGTGTGCCAACGCTTGGTGCAGCATGCGGCAACAAACGATGCCACATATACCTTAGGTGTAGATGTTCGTAGCAAAGCTGTCGCACCCGCCGATCTTGATGGTGGATCAAGTATTGCGCTTCCTGAAGCCATCGTTATTCAAATTTGTGTCGACTTAGCTGACCGGCTGGGCCTGAGCGCTGCAAAAGGGACCACGCCACCCACACCCCGTGATCAGGCAATGCGTATTGTTATGCCGTTTGAGGGTAAGGCGCCGCTGGGCACAATCACAGTCAAAGGCCAGGATGTGTTTTGGAACGGCGAGCGCATGCTACCGCAAGATCAGGTTCTGCTGACCGAGGCCTGCCGGTTGTCCATGATCACATCTGAGGGTAGCACATTACCGGGCCGTAAGCCTCAGTAATCCTGGGTTAAGTCACGTTGCACCGAGGGCAGGCTTCGCCTAATGTCCGAGCGAAGATGGTATTTATTTTGGACTGTTAAGGACTTTTGAGTCATGCGCCTGTCGCGCTTTTTCCTGCCCACCCTCAAAGAAAACCCCGCCGAAGCCCAGATCATCTCGCATCGACTGATGCTGCGCGCTGGCATGATCCGTCAGCACGCGGCGGGTATTTATAACTGGCTGCCCATGGGCACGCGGGTGCTGCAAAACATCGCGCAGATTGTGCGCGATGAGCAAAACGCGGCTGGCGCCCAGGAAATTATCATGCCGACCATTCAGTCGGGCGAGCTATGGAAAGAAAGCGGCCGTTACGACGACTACGGGCCCGAGATGCTGCGCATTAAAGACCGGCATGATCGCGATATGTTGTACGGCCCCACCCACGAAGAGGTTGTGACCGATATCTTCCGTAATAACGTGAAGAGCTACCGCGACTTGCCGATGAATCTGTATCAGATTCACTGGAAATTTCGCGACGAAGTGCGTCCTCGGTTTGGCGTGATGCGCGGGCGCGAGTTTTTGATGAAGGATGCTTATTCGTTCGATACGGACTTCGCGCGCTCAAAGCATTCCTATAACCAAATGTTTGTGGCCTACTTACGTACCTTCGCTCGCATGGGCTTAAAAGCAATCCCGATGAAGGCTGATAGTGGACCCATCGGCGGTGACATGAGTCATGAATTTATTGTGTTGGCCGAAACCGGCGAAAGCGCGGTGTTTTGTCACAAGGGCCTGCTTGAAAAGCCAGCCCCTGAAAATGTGAGCTATGAAGGTGATCTGCAATCGATCGTTGATGATTGGACCAGCCTTTATGCCGCCACCGAAGAAAAGCATGATGCGGCCATCGCAGCGCAACTTGGGAGCGATCTCGTGTCGGCGCGCGGGATTGAAGTCGGGCATATCTTCCACTTCGGCGCCAAGTATTCAGACGCCATGAAGGCGACCGTGGCCGGGCCAGATGGCACCAGCATTACCCCCATGATGGGCTCCTATGGGATTGGCGTCTCGCGGTTGGCGGGCGCAATTATCGAGGCCAGCCATGACGACGCAGGAATCATTTGGCCCGATGCCGTTGCGCCATACTGCGTGGGGCTGATTAATCTCAAGACCGGCGATGCAGCGTGTGACGCGGAATGTGAAGATCTTTATGCCAAGTTGAACACAGCGGGGGTGAGCGTGCTGTACGATGATCGCGATGAGCGCCCGGGCGTCAAATTCGCCAACATGGACCTGATCGGTTTACCTTGGCATGTGGTGATCGGACCCAAGGGCCTTGCGAAAGGCCAGATCGAACTCAAGCGCCGCGCAACCGGCGTGCGCGAAGAACTTTCCATTGATGCAGTTTTGCAAAAACTCACGACTTAAAATCGGCAGATCACGCGCATGATTTTCTCGGCTTTTGAACGCATGGTCGCGGGGCGCTACTTACGGTCGCGTCGACGTGATGGTTTTGTGTCTGTCATTGCCGGGTTTTCGTTTGTTGGTATTGCGCTGGGTGTTGCAACGCTGATTATTGTCATGGCGGTCATGAACGGCTTTCGCCAAGACATGATGAGTCGCATTCTGGGGGTCAGTGGGCATATCGATGTATCGGGGCGCACCTATGCGCTAGATCATTTTGATGATCTTGTGGCCAAGTTGAAAAACATTCCGGGAGTCACCTCTGCTGTGCCCTTGATCGAGGGGCAGGTGATGGCCACGGGGCAGGGGCGATCCTCGGGCGCGCTGGTGAAGGGTGTGCGTGGCGTCGACCTTCTGCAACGCCGCTGGATCGCCGATACGCTCCTGGACGGTACACTTGCTGGATTCACAGACGGTGACGGGGTTGCAGTGGGCTCGCGCTTTGCCGAGAAATTTAATCTCAGCGTCGGCTCTGATTTAACGCTTCTGGCACCTAAAGGAAACGTGACGGCCTTTGGCGCGGTGCCGCGCCTGCAAACCTTCAAGATTGCCGCGATCTTCAATGTCGGCATGAGTGACTTTGATAGTTCGGTCGTGTTTATGCCGCTGCCTTTGGCTCAGCGCTATTTTAAGTTCCCTGACTCGGTCACCAACCTTGAGATTCACGTTCAAAACCCCGACATGGCCCGCAATATCGCGCGCGAGGTGCAGCAACTCAGCGGGCCTGACACGCGCGTGCTGAGTTGGGAGCAGACAAACGGCCCATTCTTCAATGCGCTTCAGGTTGAACGCAATGTCATGTTTATGATTCTGACGCTGATCATCATCGTCGCTGCGTTTAATATCATCTCCGGCCTGATCATGTTGGTGAAAGACAAGGGGCGAGATATCGCCATCCTGCGCACCATGGGCGCGACGCGCGGGATGATCATGCGCATCTTTTTCATGGCCGGGGCCAGCATTGGCTTTGTCGGAACCATGCTCGGTTTTGGCCTTGGCATTTTGGTATGCGAGAATATTGAGTCCATCCGTCAAGCTCTCAGCGTGCTGACGGGCACTGATTTGTTCTCGCCTGAAATTTATTATCTCACCAAAATGCCCGCTGAGATGGATTGGACTGAAACGCTGTCGGTGTTGGCGATGTCGCTTGTGTTGTCGTTTGGGGCGACGCTCTACCCATCTTGGCGGGCGGCGCGGACTGACCCTGTCGATGCGCTGCGGTACGAGTAGTCACATGTCATCGGGTCTATCACTCAGTGGCGTTCATCGTAGTTTTCAGCAAGGTGCGGCCTACTTGCATGTGTTGCGCGGGTTGAACTTGAATGTTGCGCGCGGCGAAGTCGTGGCGCTGGTGGGTCCGTCGGGAGCCGGCAAGTCAACATTGCTCCATATCGCCGGACTTCTCGAGAAGTCCGATCAGGGTCAGGTCATGCTGGATGGTGAAGACTGTGGCGGGCTTGATGATGAACGGCGTACGGAATTGCGCCGAACACACTTAGGCTTCGTCTATCAGTTCCATCACCTATTGCCCGAATTCACCGCGCTCGAGAACATCGTCGTGCCGCAGATGATTGCGGGAAAATCCAAAGCTGATGCACAAACACGTGGCCGTCAGTTACTGACACAGATGGGTCTTGCGGACCGCGCGGACCATCGCCCTGGGCAATTATCAGGCGGCGAACAACAGCGTGTCGCCATTGGGCGTGCCTTGGCGAATTCACCCACGGTTCTGTTAGCCGATGAGCCGACCGGCAACCTCGACCCCGATACGGCCGATGGCGTGTTTGCGCAGCTTGTGTCGTTGGCAAAAAATCAGGGTTTAGCGGCGCTGATTGCGACGCATAATCCGGCACTGGCAGCGCGCATGGACCGCACGGTGCGAATGGAGCACGGAGTTTTAGTTCAAGCTTAAGGTGGTGCTGATGGCGATGGATCGACGGACACTCATGGCGGCAAGCACAGTTGTGGCCGCCCTTGCAGCCACATCGGCAAAAGCTGATAACGCCCCAACAGCTAAATTTAAGCGCGCCTATGTCGACGGGCCCTATGGCCAAATTCATTATCGTTACGTAAAGCCTGCAAAGGCCACGAAAACTCCATTGGTGTGTTTGCACGCCAGTCCGCTGTCGGGAATTCTCTACGAGAATTGGATCGAAGAGATGGGCAAAGATCGTAATGCCTTTGCGCCCGATACGCCCGGCTATGGCAGCTCCGAAAAGCCGCCCCAGCCCGTGCAGATTCCCGATTTTGGTCGCGCGATCATCAAGTTTATGGACGAGATGAACATCACGCAAACCGATATCATGGGCTATCACACCGGCTCGTTTACCGCGATTGAGATGGCTAAAACTTTCCCTAAGCGCATTCGCAAAGTCGTACTGATTTCAGCGCCAATCTTCACGGACGAGGAACTGGCAAAATTACGAGCGTCCAACGTTCGCCCCGCGCCAAGCTTCGAGCAAATGCTCGACACCACACTGCAAAACGTACGCAAGAACGGGAAGGGAATGTTTACCGACGTGCCCACAGATGACCGCTATTGGGACATCAGCCTCGAACGGATGCGCCACTACCGCACCAGTTCGTGGGGGTTTGCAGCGGCTTTTAACTACGACTTGAAGGCGGCCATTGGGCAAGTGGCCCAGCCTATTTTGGTTCTCAACCCGCAGGATGATTTGTGGGAGATAACACCGCGCGCCAAGCCGTATCTGAATGCCAAAAGCCGTATCCACGATTTGCCTGGCCGCACCCATGGCATGATGGATTCGCATGCCGTTGAGGTTGCTGATGTCGTGCGCGGGTTCTTAGACGCTTAATTCTGTTCGCCTAAGCCTGATTTTCTTGTGGATAAATCTTCAGCACCGCTGACTTGGGCGGCTGCGTGTGGGATTATCGGCCCATGACATTCGCGCCCTACGTTCACCTTCGCGTTCACTCGGCCTATTCCATGTCCGAGGGCGCCATCAAAATCCCCAAGCTGGTCGAGCTGTGCGTGGCCGAAAACATGCCCGCCGTCGCCCTCACAGACACGCGCAACTTGTTTGGCGCGTTAGAGTTTTCCCAAGCCTGTCTGAAGGCAGGCGTGCAGCCGATCATCGGCTGTCAGCTGGCAGTGCGCCGCGATGATGTGTCGACTGGACATGGCCAAAGCGGACGACTGCCCGAACCCGACGCCCTGGTACTTTTGGTGCAAAACGAGAAGGGCTATCTCAACCTCATTCACCTGGTCAGCAAAGCGTTTTTGGAAACTGATTCGGGCGAGACGCCGCAAATCTCGTGGGCTGACCTTGAGGCTTCGAATGAAGGGCTGATTGCGCTGACGGCTGGCCCAGCCGGAACTGCCGGTCGGCAACTTTCCGAGGGTCAACGCGATAAAGCCGAAGCGTCATTGGAACGATTGATCAAAATTTATCCCGGGCGTTTGTATGTCGAAATCATTCGACATGGGCTGGGATCAGAAGACCGCATTGAGGCGGCACTGTTAAGTCTGGCCGATCAATATAAGTTACCCTTAGTGGCCACCAACGAAGCCTTCTTTACCAACGAGGGGATGTTTAGCGCGCACGATGCATTGATTTGTATCGCCGACAAATCGTTCGTGTCGGTCAACGACCGCCGCCGCTTGACGCCGCATCATCGGTTCAAGTCGGCTGCGGACATGCAAACACTGTTTGCCGATATCCCCGAGGCGATCGCGAATACATTGGTGATTGCTCAGCGTTGTGCGTTCTTGGTCGACGAGCGCAAGCCCATTTTACCGCGTTCACCCAAAACCGGTGATCGTACCGAAGAGGAAGCTTTACGCGCCTGGGCTAGTGAGGGGCTGGAAAAGCGGCTGAGTACAATCGTCTTTAAGCCCCAGATGACGACAGACGAGCAAGCGCACACGGCCAAGCCCTATCGCGAGCGGCTGACATACGAACTTGATGTCATCAATAAAATGGGCTTTGCCGGTTACTTCATGATTGTCGCCGACTTCATTCAATGGGCGAAGGCGCAAGGCATTCCGGTTGGGCCGGGTCGTGGTTCGGGCGCGGGATCGGTGGTGGCCTGGTCGTTACTGATTACCGATCTTGATCCGCTGCGCTTTAACTTGCTGTTCGAGCGGTTCTTGAACCCCGAGCGCGTATCGATGCCCGACTTCGATATCGACTTCTGCCAAGACAGACGCGACGAGGTGATTCGCTACGTTCAGCAGGAATATGGCCGCGACCGCGTGGCGCAAATTATCACGTTCGGAAAACTTCAAGCGCGCGCTGTGCTGCGCGGCGTTGGCCGAGTGCTGGAAATGCCACTCGGCTACGTCGATAAAATTTGCAAACTGGTGCCCAATAACCCTGCGGCCCCCGTGACGTTGCAGCAGGCCATCGACTCTGACCCCGAGCTACAAAGCCTTCGCACGGCAGATGATTCTGTCGCGCGTCTATTTGACATCTCACTGAAGCTTGAGGGACTGTACGCCCACGCCTCAACGCACGCTGCCGGCGTGGTGATTGGCGACCGGCCCTTAGAACAATTGGTGCCGCTTTATCGCGACCCAAACTCGGACATGCCGGTCACGCAGTTCAACATGAAATATGTTGAAGCGGCAGGCTTGGTGAAGTTCGACTTTTTAGGGTTGAAAACGCTGACGGTGCTTGATCGTGCGGTTAAACTGCTGGCCAAGCGCGGCATCCCCATCGACTTGAATGCCTTACCGCTCGATGATCGCAAGACGTTTGACATGCTCACACGGGCCGATGCCAGCGGGGTGTTCCAGTTGGAAAGTTCGGGCATGCGCGATGTGCTGCGCAAACTGAAGCCCGACGTGTTTGAAGATATCATCGCCGTGGTTGCGCTCTATCGCCCCGGCCCGATGGATAATATCCCCAGCTTCATCAACCGTAAGCACGGCACCGAGCCCATTGATTATTTGCATCCATCTTTGGAATCGATTCTCAAAGAAACCTACGGGATCATGGTCTACCAAGAGCAGGTGATGCAGGCCGCTCAGGTGTTGGCGGGTTACTCGCTCGGCAGCGCCGACTTACTGCGCCGCGCCATGGGTAAAAAGATCAAGTCCGAGATGGATGCGCAACGTGCCGCGTTTGTTGATGGCGCATCGGCGCGCGGCATCGACCGCGACAAAGCTTCTGAGATTTTCGACACCATCGATAAGTTTGCTGGGTACGGGTTTAACAAATCCCACGCAGCGGCCTATGCGCTGGTGGCGTATCAAACCGCCTACCTGAAAGCCAATTATCCGGTGGAATTCATGGCCGCGTCCATGGCGCTGGAACTCAGCAACACCGACAAACTGGCTGGCTTCAAGGGTGAGTGCGTGCGCTTAGGCATCCCCATCGTGCCGCCTGACATTAATCGCTCTGATGTGTCGTTCGCTGTTGAAGATAGTCGGATCCGTTATGCCCTCGCAGCCATCCGCAATGTCGGCGAGGGGGCCATGGCTGCCGTGGTGGCCGAGCGCGAAAAGCGCGGGCCGTTTAAATCCATCTCGGACCTTGCCGGGCGTTTGGACGGAAACATGATCAACAAGCGCCTGCTGGAAAACCTCATCAAAGCGGGCGGGCTTGATTCCATCGATCCGAACCGGGCCAAGTTGTTTGCTGGTGCCGAAACCATGATGCGCTTCGCTCAGCATAAATCGAGCGAGCGATCCTCCAAGCAGGTCAGCCTCTTTGGTGGTGAAGATGGCGGGGTGAAGCTGTCGCTATCTAATATCCCCGACTGGCGACCGATGGAGAAACTCTCGAACGAATTTGAGGCCATCGGGTTTTACCTCTCGGCGCACCCGCTTGATGCTTATTCGGGTACACTGGCTTCGCTGAACGTCATCAAAGCCAAGGACTTGCCCAATCTCACGGCAAACGAATGTAGTCGGCCCATACGTATGGCGGGGACGGTGGTGGCCAAACGCGAGCGCGTCGGCAAACGGGGCAACAAGTATGCCTTTGTGTTGCTGTCGGACGATACGGGCACCTTTGAGGTTACCATGTTCTCCGAGGTGCTTTCGGCTTCGCGCGACCTGATGGACTCTGGGGCACCTTTGCTGCTCACCATGGATGCACAGATGGAAGAAGAGCGCATACGGCTGTTGTGCAGCCGGGCTGATCCGCTGGAAAAGGCGCTCGCTGCACGCCTGAAGAACCTCAAGCTCAGCGTTACTAACGCGCTACCGGTTTTAGAACTTCAAGACATTCTAGCCGCCGATGGACGCGGCAATGGGCACATCACCTTGGCGGCGCGATCCAATAGCCACATGGTCGAGCTCGTGCTTCCAGGCCGTTATGCCATTCAGCCCAAAACGTTGGCAGGCCTGAAAAACATTCCAGGCATCACCGACGTCCGCGAAACGCAGTAGCGATTTAAAAGAGAATTGTAAGCTCCGCACCCAAGTTACTGAAAATACTATAAAAAAGGGGCCTCTAGGCCTTCCTTTAGCTGCGCCTTGCGCTTTACCCCCAACCCCCATATAACCCCGCTCATTCCACACGCGGGCTTACGGCATCTGGGGTGTTCCCAGGGTCGATCCGGTGCTGGCCAATGAACTCTTAGTTCCTGGCTGGTTCCCCACCCGCGGAGGCAGAACCGGAAAAGGAAACCACCCCATGACGTTGCCAACGGCATCGCTACGTCAGCTCATCGAAGCTGGCGCTCACTTCGGACACTCGACCCGTCGCTGGAACCCCAAGATGAAGCCGTACCTGTACGGCGTTCGAGACGGCGTTCACATCATCGACTTGCAACAAAGCGTTCCCATGATGGACCGCGCGCTGAAAGCCATTCATGACGTTGTGGCTGCTGGCGGACGCGTGCTGTTTGTCGGCACCAAGCGCCAAGCCCAGGACATCGTGAAGGAATACGCCGAGCGTTGCGGGCAGTATTTCGTCAATCACCGTTGGTTGGGCGGCACGCTCACCAACTGGAAGACAGTTTCGAATTCCATCAAACGCTTGAAGGACCTGGACGAAGCCATCGCCAACGAAACCAAGCTGGCGGGCCTGACCAAAAAAGAACAGCTCAACATGCAACGCGAGCGCGATAAGCTCAACCGTGCGCTGGGCGGCATCAAAGACATGGGCGGTCGCCCCGACATTATTTTTGTCATCGACACCAACAAGGAAACCATTGCCGTTGCCGAAGCGCGCGTTCTGAAAATTCCCGTGGTGGCGATCTTGGACAGCAACTCTGACCCCACCGGCATCACCTATCCGATCCCCGGCAATGATGACGCCATTCGCGCCATCAAAATGTATTGCGAGTTGATCGCCAATACAGTTCTGGGCGGTATTTCAGATGAGATGAAATCGGCTGGCGTCGACGTCGGCGAGGGTGAGGCAACCCCCGTCGAAGCGCTGCCCGCCAGTGCCCCAGCCGAGGGCGCTGCCGCCGATGACGACGACAACAAAACCGTCGTCGTGAAAAAGCCGCGTTCACGCGCACGGACTGTCAAGAAGGCCGACGACGCAGCAACGCCTGCTGAAGGCTAAACCCGCGTCAGCTCATATCATTGTGACTCACGGGCCGCCCCCTTGGGGCGGTCCGTGACATCAACCTCCTGACGACCGACAAACGAACTCGAAGGACACGACCATGGCTGATATCACCGCTTCAATGGTGAAGGACCTGCGCGAGAAGACCGGCGCTGGTATGATGGATTGTAAACAGGCCCTGGCTGCCACCAGCGGCGAGATGGAAGCGGCCATCGACTGGCTGCGCAAGAAGGGCCTTTCGGCTGCGGCCAAGAAGTCGGGGCGCGTAGCTTCTGAGGGGCTCGTGGGCTTGGCGACGCACGGCACCTCGGGTGCGGTCATCGAAGTCAACGCCGAAACTGATTTCGTTGCGCGTAACGAGTCATTCCAGGCTTTTGTGGATCAATGCGCCAAGCTGTCCTTAGACACCAAGGGCGACATCGAAAAGCTCAAGACCACCACGTACCCTGGCGAGAGCCGCTCGGTTGCCGAGCAAGTCACGCATTTGGTCGCCACCATCGGCGAAAATATGCAACTGCGCCGCAGCGCGGCTTTGTCTGTTGGCCAGGGCGTCGTGGCGTCTTATATCCACACGGCAGCCAAACCCGGCTTGGGCCGGATCGGCGTTCTGGTGGCCCTGGAGTCAACTGGCGATGCCGCCCAGCTGACGGTGTTAGGCAAACAGATTGCCATGCATGTGGCAGCTGCCAATCCTCAGTTCCTTGACATCAGCAGTGTCGACACGGCTTCCCTGGACCGCGAAAAAGCTATTTATCTTGACCAAGCGATTGCCGCTGGCAAGACCCCCGACATCGCCGAGAAGATGGTCGTCGGCCGGATCCGCAAGTATTACGAGGAAGTCGTGCTGCTCGAGCAAAACTTCGTCATGGATGACAAAACCAAGGTTTCAGCCGCATTAGAGAGGGCGGCCAAAGATATCGGCGCGCCAGTTAAACTGACGGGTTATCTTCGCTTCGGTCTGGGCGAGGGCATCCAGAAAGAAGAGAAAGATTTCGCTGCTGAGGTGGCCGCCGCCGCTGGTACTCGTTAACGCATTGATAATAATATTCCTTTCCGGCCCCAATTAGGCTAAGACCTGACCTCATGGCTTTGCTATAAATGAGGCTGGAACGCATGCAGCGGAGCGCAAAGGGACGGGGTGCCGTCCCTTTTGCATACCCGCACGTGATGCCTCAACAAGTGCTTCGCGGGGGATAATGGCTCAGCCGCTGCCTTATAAACGCGTCCTCGTGAAGGTCTCGGGCGAAGGCCTGATGGGCCCCAACGAGTTTGGGCTGCACAATCAGACCGTGGCCAAATTGGCCCGGGATGTGAAAGCCGTCGTCGATAGTGGCCGTCAAATCTGTATCGTCATTGGTGGTGGTAATATCTTCCGCGGGGTCTCGGGTGCTGCCACTGGCATGGATCGCACCACGGCCGATTATATGGGCATGATGGCGACCATCATTAATGCGTTGGCGGTGCAATCCGCCCTGGAAGGCGCAGGCGTTCCAACGCGGGTCCAATCGGCAATCGCCATGGCGCAGGTTTGCGAATCCTATATCCGTCGCCGCGCCGTGCGTCATATGGAAAAAGGCCGCGTGGTGGTTTTTGCCGCCGGCACCGGCAATCCGTTCTTTACGACCGATACCGCTGCGGCCTTGCGTGCCGCAGAGATGAACTGTGACGCGCTGATGAAGGCGACCCAAGTCGATGGCGTTTACGATGCCGACCCAAAGAAGAATAAGGCAGCCAAACGCTATGATCGCCTCACTTTCGACAAGGTTATCGCTGACGATCTGAAAGTCATGGATACGGCCGCCATTGCTTTGGCGCGCGAGAATAACCTACCGATTATAGTATTCGACATGCACACCGAAAATGCCATCGCCAGGGTTTTGAACGGAGAAGGTGCATTTACTGTGATTGCTGGCACTTAACGACACCGGAGGACATGATGGCTCAGGATTTTCCGTCACTGAAAAAAGAACTCCAACATAAAATGGAGAGCACCCTAGACGTGGTGAAGAAAGAATTCGCCGGTTTACGGACCGGGCGGGCGACGACGGCATTGCTTGAGCCGGTGCAAGTCGATGCCTATGGCAGCATGATGCCTCTCAATCAGGTTGCGAGTGTCTCCATTCCCGAACCACGCATGATCTCGGTGTCTGTCTGGGATAAGGGGTTGTTAAAGTCGGTTGAAAAAGCAATCCGCGATGCCAATCTGGGGCTCAACCCCATGGCTGACGGCACGCTGATCCGCGTGCCGATCCCGCCACTGACGACTGAACGGCGGACCGAGTTGACTAAGATTGGGCATAAGTACGCCGAACAAGCCCGCGTCGCGGTTCGTAATGTGCGCCGCGATGGCAACGAAGCGCTGAAGAAAATGGAAAAAGATCACATTATTTCGCAAGATGAGCACAAACGTATGGCGGAAGAAGTGCAAAAAATGACCGATCAAATGGTCGGCAAAATTGACGAAGCCCTGAAGCACAAAGAGCAGGAAATCACGCAAGTCTAATTTAGGCCTACCCTCGTTCATGTCCACACAAAGCGCCCTTTCGCATGCACCAGTCGCTTCTGGCCCTACGGCTGGGGCACCGGTGCATGTGGCGATCATCATGGATGGGAATGGTCGCTGGGCGAAAGCTCGCAAATTGCCGCGTGCAGCAGGTCACAAGTGCGGCGCAGACGCCGTGCGACGCGCGATTGAGGGCGCTGTGCAATTGGGAATCCCTTACCTGACACTTTTCGGGTTTTCGTCCGAGAATTGGCGCCGTCCCGAAAGCGAAGTTCGCGACCTGATGGGGCTACTTCGTCTTTATCTGCAAAGCGAAGTTGACGAGATGGCCGAGAAGGGTGTTCGGTTTGGCGTGATTGGTGATCGCAGTAAATTGCCCACCGACACCGTGAAGATGATCGAAGATGCTGAACAGCGCACCGCCAAAAATACACGGCTGACTCTCACCTTGGCTTTAAGTTATGGCAGCCGACAAGAGATCGCGGCAGCTGCACGTTCATTAGCAGAGGATTGCGTAAAAGGCATCGTGTCACCCGATCAGATCGATGAAGCTTTGCTTGAGAGTCGATTGTTCACGCATGGTTTGCCCGAACCCGATCTCCTGATTCGGACGTCTGGCGAGTTGCGCATCAGCAACTTTCTTTTGTGGCAATTGGCCTACGCCGAGCTTTTTTTCACAGATACGCTCTGGCCAGATTTTGGTCTCGCCGATCTCGAAGCGGCGACCACGTCCTTTCGTTCTCGCGAGCGCCGCTTTGGCGCCGTGGCTGGGTGAGGGGGCATCGATGCTTTGGACTCGTTTGATCTCGGGGGCTGTCCTTGCGCCGCTGTTTTTGCTTCTCGTTTATCTTGGCGAGCCCTATTTCAATATCCTTGTTGCAGCTATTGCTGCAGTGATGTCGTGGGAGTTCACACGCATGGACGGCGAAGAAGGCGCAAAGCGCCGCGTCCTCATCGCGGCGGCTTGCGTTGCTGCGGTCTTGGCCATGTCGGTGGACGGCGTGAATATCACCTGGGTGATTGTGCTTGTCGCAACTATCACAGTTGTGGTGGCCGACCAAGTGGCCGGGCGCCCGGGGCTGAACATGGTGCAGTGGGCAGTGCCATACGTGGCAGTGCCTGCTGTGTCACTGATCTATGTGTCGGCCATTGGCGGTTGGGTGTCGATGTTTTGGCTGCTGGCGGTTGTTTGGCTGACCGACATTGGCGCTTATTTCTTCGGTCGCGCGATTGGAGGCCCCAAACTTGCGCCGGCGATCAGCCCTAACAAAACATGGGCGGGCTCTCTGGGCGGCCTGGTGACGGGAATAGCCGCGGGGCTCGGTCTATTGGCAGCTGTCGGCGTACCCTTGGCGATGAATTTCTTTGTGCTCTCAGCGGTGTTATCGGTTCTCACGCAAATCGGTGATCTGTTCGAATCAGGCTTAAAGCGAAAATTCCAGTTCAAAGATTCTGGCGGATTGATTCCTGGTCACGGCGGTGTGATGGATCGTTTTGATGGCCTGTGGGCAGCAGCGCCTATGGCGGCCCTGTTGTGCTACGTGCTCGAAGGCGGCGTGAAGACATGGTAACGCGGGCGGTCCGGTCAGTTACAATTCTAGGCTCCACCGGCTCCGTCGGTGAGAGCACAATCGACCTCTTAAACCGCGATCCTAACCGATACCGTGTTGTCGCGCTGACGGCTCAGAAAAACGCCGAGAAGTTGGCAGCTCAGGCCAAGCACTTGAAACCTGAATTTGTCGCGATTGCTGATGACGCGGCTTATGCCGAACTGAAAGATTTATTATCGGGAACTAACATCTGCGTCGCTGCGGGCTCTGATTCGATTTGCGAAGCCGGCGCGATGAACGCTGAGTGGGTGATGGCGGCGATTGTTGGCGCAGCAGGTTTGAAACCCACACTGCAAGCGGTTGGTCGTGGCGCGATTGTCGCCCTGGCCAATAAAGAATGCCTAGTCTGCGCAGGCGACATGTTCATGGCGGATGTTGCCAAATATAAGGCGACGTTGTTGCCGGTGGACTCGGAACACAACGCCATCTTTCAAGTTTTTGACTTTGCTCAACCCGATCAAGTTCGTCGTATCGTGCTGACATGCTCGGGCGGGCCGTTCAGAACGTGGTCGCGCACTGAAATGATGAGGGTGACACCCGCGCAAGCCATGGCGCACCCAAATTGGTCGATGGGACGGAAGGTCTCAATCGATTCCGCCACCATGATGAACAAAGGCCTCGAAGTGATCGAAGCACATCATTTGTTTGGCCTGGGCCAAGACAAAATAGACATCGTGCTTCATCCGCAGTCTGTCGTGCATAGTATGGTAGAGTACAAAGATGGCTCGGTCTTGGCGCAGATGGGCTCGCCCGATATGCGCACGCCGATTGCATATGCACTGGGTTGGCCAAATCGAATTGATGCTCCTGCTGAAAGGCTCGATCTTGCCAAGCTTGGCACCCTGACGTTCGAACAGCCCGACCCCATTCGATTTCCGGCCTTAAGCCTTGCGCGCGATGCTCTGAAAGCTGGCGGATCAGCCCCGACGATCTTAAATGCAGCGAACGAGGTGGCAGTGGGTCGATTTATCGCAGGCGAGATTGCGTTTTTGGATATTGTCACAATCGTGGAGCGCGCCCTTGCCATGGCCCCGGCTTGCGCCATGTCTGGACTTGACGAAATCTTGGCTACCGACGCTGAGGCCCGCCGTGTTGCACAAAGCCTGAAACCCCTCTCATACGCAGCCGAATAAGAAGACCCAGAGCAATCCATGGACAGCATCTTCGACATTCCCGTCACCGCCGTGAGTTTTATTCTCACGCTATCAATCGTGGTTTTCGTCCATGAATTTGGACACTTCATTGTCGCCCGCCGCAATGGGGTTCGATGCGAGAGTTTTTCGATTGGCTTTGGGCCGGAGATTTTTGGGTATACCGACAAACTCGGTACACGATGGAAATTCAGCGCTATACCGCTGGGCGGCTATGTCAAAATGTTCGGTGAAGGCGAGACCATGCAGATGGTTGAAGGTGGGCGCGACGAACCAGTTGTGCCGCGCGAACTAACACCCGAAGAGCGCGCGGTCTCCTTCAAATACAAAACCATTCCTCAACGCGCAGCTATTGTATTCGCCGGGCCTGCGGCAAACTTTATTTTCGCAATCGCTGTGTTTTGGGCGATGTTTTTGTTTGCCGGTCGCCCCATCACGGAGCCGGTAATCGGTGAGGTGGTCAAAGAAAGCGCGGCGGCGGTGGCTGGATTTCGGGCTGGTGACCGCGTCTTGAGCATCGATAATTCGGCTGTTGAGCGCTTCGAGGACGTTCAACGCGTGGTTGCCATTGGCCATGGCGGTGCGATGTCTTTTGTCGTGGAACGCAGTGGTGAGCAACTCACATTGACGGCGCAGCCGAGGATTATTGAAGACAAAGATGCCTTTGGGAATCTCACAAAGCGGGCCTTATTAGGTATCTCGTCGTCCGGGGAGACGCGCAAGATTGAGCGTCCTGGCCTTGTGCAGGCCTTAGGCTGGTCCATCAGTCAAACTTATACGGTGGTGGACAGCACTTTCGTGGGCATCGGACAGATGATCAGCGGTCAACGCGGAACTGAGGATTTGGGCGGGCCTATCCGGATTGCTAAATATTCGGGGCAGGCGGCCAAATCGGGTTGGGAGAATTTCGTCATTTTCATGGCAATTCTTTCGGTAAATCTGGGACTTATCAACCTTTTCCCGGTCCCGCTTCTTGACGGCGGACACCTGTTGTTTTACGCCATCGAGGCCGTTCGTGGGCATCCGCTTCCCGAACGGGTACAGGAGTGGGGCCTCAGGGTCGGATTGGCTTTAGTCCTGATGCTCATGGTCTTCGTGACCTGGAACGATATCGTGCAGCTTTAACTTTTCCGGCCGGTTACAAAGATCGTCGTGTTAGTCCTGTCTTCAAACAAGCCCCTTACAGATCAGGGACGTAGCGCCAACGTTGTGCCCGTCTTGGGGGCTCTTCTGTTTTTGTTGTTCGGATCGCCCGCATTCGCCCAAAGCAGTGACGTGATCAGCGGCCTTGCGGTGCAAGGCAACCAGCGTATTGAAGGCGCAACCATCCGAAGCTACCTCGCAGTGGCCGAAGGTGACGCTTTTGATCCGGCGCGGATCGACCGCTCGATCAAAAACCTATTCTCGACAGGATTGTTCGCCGACGTGAGCGTAGGTCGCCAGGGTGACTTGTTGGTGGTCAGGGTCGTCGAAAACCCGATCATCAATCGTATTTCGGTCGAAGGTAATAAACGGATCGAAGACGACAAGATTACGCCCGAAATTCAATTGCGCCCGCGCGTAGTTTACACGCGAACCAAGGTCCAGCAGGACGTCGAGAAAATCCTCGAACTTTACCGGCGCAAAGGTCGGTTCGGCGTGCGGGTGGATCCGAAAGTTATCGAGTTGCCTCAGAACCGCGTCGACCTCGTCTACGAAGTCACCGAGGGAAAGCCGACATATGTTCGTAAAATTGACTTTATCGGCAACAAAGAATTTAGCGACGGCGATTTGCGCGACGTTGTGCTGACGGTTGAGGAGAAGTGGTGGAAATTTCTCACCTCGAACGACACCTACGACCCCGAGCGCATGAACTTCGATCGTGAGCTTCTTCGACGCCATTATTTGCAAAACGGTTATGCTGACTTCGAGGTGATTTCGGGCGTGGCTGAACTTGCCCCGAACCGCGAAAGCTTTTTCATGACCTTTACCGTCAAGGAAGGTCAACGCTACAAACTCGGCAAGGTCGATGCGGACGTGAAGCTAAAGGGCTTCGACAAAGCGCGTCTCGAGCCCGACATCCTCACGCTGCCGGGTGAGTGGTATAACGCAAAGAAAATTGACGACACCATCAACAAAATCAACGATGCGGTGGGGAATGCCGGGTACGCGTTCATCGACGTCAACCCGCGCCTGAATCGCGACGAAAAAACGCGCACGATTGATCTGACGTACGAGGTCGAAGAAGGTCCACGTGTGTTCGTTGAGCGTGTTGAGGTGAAGGGCAATGTCGTCACACTCGATAAAGTCATTCGTCGTGAAATCTTGCTGGCTGAAGGCGACGCCTTCAACACCGCAAAAATCCGCCGCTCAAAAGAGCGGTTAGAGAATTTGGGATTCTTCAAAGAAGACAAAGTAAAGGTTGAAAATATACCGTCGCAAGTGTCACCCGACCGAACCGTGATTACGGCAGAGGTCGAGGAGCAATCGACCGGTGAATTGCAATTCGGTATTGGCTTCTCTAGCGCCAGCGGCGCACTGTTTGATGTCGGTGTGAGTCAGCGCAATTTATTGGGGCGTGGTCAAGATTTGCGCTTTAATTTCAGTCTGGCTCAGCAACAGACTCAGATTCAAATCAGCTTTACTGAACCTTATTTTCTTGGTCGCCGTATCCTTGCGGGTGGCGATCTGTTTGCCCAAGAGCAAGATTACCAAGACCAGGCGGGTTATACTTCGAAGTCTGTCGGTGGAACGGCACGATTGGGCTTTAACTATAACGAGTACCTGGTCCAGCGTTTCAGTTATAACCTCACCTGGACGAAGCTGACGGGCATCAGTGCGTTCTCTTCACCCTATATTCGTGAGCAAGAAGGTTCGACGGTGACCTCGCAGGTCAGCCAGTCGATTTCATTGAACCGCCTGAATAATGTGATTGAGCCCTCGCGCGGATATTACGTCAGTCTTTCGACGGATTTGGCCGGATTGGGCGGGTCTGAGAAGTATGTTCGCGGCGGTTTAAGCGCGGGCTGGTACTATCAGCCGTTCGATGGTTGGGTACTCGGTGTCTTGGGTAATTCTGGCTATTTGGTTGGCATTGGCGATGATATTAAGGTCTACCAACGCTACCAGCTTGGTGGTACTAACCTGCGTGGTTACAACGATTTCGGCGTTAGCCCTCGTGATTCGTCCACGGGAGATGCGTTGGGTGGAGACTGGATCGCCACCGGAACCGCAGAGTTAAAGATTCCCTTGGGCTTACCTAAGGAAATCGGAATTACCCCGAAGTTGTTTACCGATTGGGGCGCGATCGGCTCTCCTCAGGATTTGATTGGAAGACTGACCGCTGCTGAATTGGTGAACATTCAGCGTTCGTCTCAATTCCGTGGATCGGCAGGAATTGGTGTGCAGTGGGAGTCGCCGGTTGGACCTATCCAGATCGATTGGTCACCTTTCGTGTTTAACGCCCAGCCGTTTGATGATCGCCAGAAGTTCCGAGTGAACTTCGGACAAAGGTTCTAAGTTCTTTTGTTTTTCAACACAGCTCAAGTCTCGTGATCGAGACCAAGGAAGGGAATATGAAAAAGATACTTTTGACGACTCTAGCGGCAGTCTCTGCCGTATTTATTTCGTATGCTGCCATCGCGCAGACCGAGCGCCTCCCAGCCCCGGCGATCGGCATCGTCGACACCGACGCAATTTTACGCGACTCGCTTGCGTCTAAGGGCGTGCGGTTGGAACGCGATAAGGTGGCGACGCTGTATCAGACACAAGTGCAAGAAGATGAAAAGAAACTGCGCACTGAGGACGAGGAACTGGCGAAACAACGTGGTGTGATGTCACCTGACGTTTTCCAAACGCGTGCTACGGATTTCCAGAAGAAACTTGCGGATTTCCAAACACGCGTTCGCGACAAGCAGGAGCGCTTGGACTATTCGTTCCAGCAGTCGATGCAGGAAATTGGTCAAGCGATCTATGCGGTCGCTGGCGAAGTCGCTAAAGAGCGCGGCATCAATACGGTATTCGCACGCAGCCAAATTCTGCTGGTTGTCGACCCAGGCATGGACATCACTGCTCCGGTTTTGACCAAGCTCAATGCGAAGTTGACCAATGTGAAGTTCCAAGATCCAGCAACACTCGCGCGGGTTGACGAGCAAGGTAACCCAGCCGGCGTTGCACCTGCTGCTGGTGGGGCTCCGCGTCCGGCTGCCGCACCCGTTGCAAAGAAGCCATAACGTTTAGATCCATGCCCGATCCCCGGTTCTTTCGTCGAGCCGGGCCGCAGTCTCTCGCGCGTCTAGCCGAGATTGCGGGGGCGAAGTTATCGGGGTCTTCTAACCCCAACACGCAAATCGCCGATGTCGCAACGCTGAAAAACGCGACATCGGCAGATTTGATTTTCGTCTCAGACCACAAATACATTCCTGAACTCGCGGCGACAAAGGCAGGCGCGTGCCTGATTGACGCAGAGATTTCTGCTTCTGTGCCATCAACGTGCGTCGCTCTGATTTGCCCGGACGCCCGCTCGGCTTTTTCCAAAATTCTAGACGTCTTTTATCCTGATGTTCTTTCTCACTGGCCCTCAGATGGGTCTGTCGCGTCGTCTGCTGAGATCGACACCAGTGCAGTCATTGCGCCGGGCGCAGTCATCGGGGCTCAGGCTAAAATCGGCGCGCGGACAAGGCTTGGGCCTCATGTGGCAATCGGGGCGGGGGTCGTAATCGGCGATGATTGTGATATCGGTGCAAACGTTACAATTTCGTTTAGCTTGGTTGGCCATCGCGTCATCGTGCATCCTGGTGTGCAGATTGGCCAAGATGGCTTTGGGTACACGGCTGGACCAAAAGGCCCTGTGAAAGCTCGCCAGCTTGGCCGCGTTGTGATTCATGATGATGTTGAGATTGGTGCCAATTCTACGATTGATCGTGGAATGCTCAGCGACACCATTATCGGGCGGGGGTGTAAGTTCGATAATTTAGTTCAAATCGCACATAACGTCGTCATGGGACATGGGTGTCTGGTGGTGGCTCAGGCTGGCATTGCTGGCAGCTGCGTGATTGGGGATGGGGTCGTCATCGGGCCCCAGGTGGGCATTATTGATCACATCAACATCGGGTCTGGGGCTCAAATTGCCGGGCAATCGGGCGTATCTTCTGACGTGGCCGCAAAGCAGACCGTGATGGGCTATCCGGCCAAGCCAATTCGGCAGTTTTGGCGCGAACTCGCAACCCTGGCGCGCTTGACAAAGCGCGGTTGACCGCAGCCGCCAAGAGGCCCTAAATACCATCCAAGATTAGCGAATTTCGGCTTATACACAGACTTTTACAGCAATGGGGCCCCGGACCGCGGGGACAAGGTCATGGATGGTCAACCCGCCAGCTCAGCCATTGCCAAAATCGATATTCATCGCATCTTAAAGATGATCCCGCACCGGTATCCGTTTCTACTGGTTGATCGGGTTCTGGATGTCGTGCCGGGCGAAAGTGCCGTGGGCCTGAAAAATGTCAGCATGAACGAGCCCCATTTTCAGGGCCACTTCCCTGATCGCCCGGTGATGCCGGGCGTTTTAATTGTCGAGGCGATGGCCCAAACGGCTGCAGTGATCGTTGTGTCACATCTGGGTGCTGAGACCGAAGGAAAGCTGGTCTATTTTATGTCTATTGAGAATGCACGCTTCCGCAAGCCCGTCGAGCCTGGTGATCAGCTGATGATCTACTGCAAAAAAGAGCGCCAGCGCGGGAATGTCTGGAAGTTTTCGGGCAAAGCTAAAGTCGATGGCGTTGTTGTCGCTGAGGCTTTGTATACTGCAATGATAATGTTCTAATGATCCGATGGTAAATTTTCACCAGACATCCGGTATCGATCCGACAGCAGACATAGATGCCAGTGCCGAGATTGGACCATATTGTATCATCGGCGCCCATGTGCGCTTAGGCAAAGGCGTTAAACTTCTCTCGCATGTGGCGGTTGATCCGAACACATCGATAGGCGAAGGAACGATTGTTCACCCGTACTGCGCGCTGGGCTCTCCGCCGCAACATCTGCGTTATAAAGGCGAGCCCTCACGGCTTGAGATCGGAAAGAATAATGTGATTCGCGAGCACGTGACGATGCATCGTGGGACCGAGTTGGGCGGTATGGTCACGCGTGTCGGCGATAATTGCTTTTTCATGGTGGGCAGCCATGTTGCCCATGATTGTGCCATTGAGAACAATGTGATCCTCACAAATGGTGTGGCGCTTGGCGGCCATGTTCAGATCGGCGAGTTCGCCATTGTTGGCGGCCAGTGTGGCGTGCAGCAGTTTGTGCGCATCGGCAAGCACGCCATGATTGGCGGCAAAACTGGCGTCGACCGCGACATTATCCCCTATGGGGCGGCCCAGGGAAACCGGGCTCATCTCACGGGGTTGAATCTGATTGGGCTGAAGCGCCGTGGGTTCTCGCGCTCCGACATCCAGAAATTACGAGCGGCCTTTGGCTTGTTGTTCAGCCAAGACGGCACTATGGCTGATCGCCTGAATGAAGTCGCCGACATCTATGCCGATCAAGCTGGTGTTATGGATATTGTGAACTTCATTCGCGCCGATTCCGCGCGCCCCTTGTGCTCGCCCTCAGCGGCGACCAACGGTAACGGCTCGTAAGCGCCGGCCCACCGGCCATGGCGCACACCCAAAACGAAAAAATTGGTATCATCGCAGGTGGTGGCGCGCTGCCCGCTCAGCTGATCGCAGCGTGTCGCGCGTCCGGGCGAGCGTACTTCGTACTTGCACTCAAGGGCTTCGCGACAAGTGCTGAGTTGGGGCAAGAGCCAGATGCTTGGATACGCTTCGGACAAGCTGGCACTGGCTTTGAGCTCATGTCGTCTGCGGGTGTTCGCGAGATTGTCATGGTCGGGGTCGTGCGACGCCCCACATGGCTGAACCTGTGGCCCGACTTACGCACCTTTCGGTTTTTCTTGCGCTTGGCCGGACGTGTTATCGGCGATAATGGTTTGTTGTCAGCCGTCATTGCCGAGATCGAGCACGCAGGATTGCGCGTGATCGGTGTACACGATGTGCTCACCGATGTTTTAGCTCCATTGGGTGTGCTCGGGCGACACCAACCGACCGCGAACGACGAATCTGATATTGCCATCGGAATCGTATCTGCGCGTGACCTTGGGCGGCGTGACATTGGCCAAGCCGTCGTTATCAATGGCGGGCAGATCGTTGATGCTGAGTGCGCCGATGGAACAGACGCATTGATCGCCAGAGCGAAAGGCGGCGTTGGCGGAACCCTGGTCAAAATGAAAAAGCCACAGCAGGAACGTCGCGTCGATCTGCCGACGATTGGCGTGGCAACGGTTCGCAATGCTGCTGCGGCAGGCTTGCGCGGAATCGCGGTCGAAGCAGGGCAGAGCTTGATTGTTGATCGCGCAGAAGTGATTGCAGCCGGTGATGCTGCGGGCCTTTTCCTTGTGGGCGTATCAAGCCAAGCAACGACAGCAACAGACTCACCACTGGTGTATGTGGTGGCCTGCGAGCCTTCAGGAGATCAGCTCGGGGCTTTGCTGATGCGCGCCCTGAATAATGAGAGCCAAGGTCGTGCCCGCATCATTGGTATTGGTGGACCTGAAATGAAAGCTGCTGGTCTGCAATCTTTGTTCGACCCCGCTGACTTGGCTTTGCTTGGTATTTTTGAAGTGATTCCCAATGCTGCTATGGTGCTGCGCCGCGTGCGTGAAACGGTTGCTGACATCAAGACGCAATCCCCCGATATCCTTGTGACCATCGATTCTTGGGGCTTTACGGGCCGTGTGCATGAGCGGCTGTCGAAAAGCCACAGCCAGATTCCGCGTGTGCGTTATGTGGCCCCGCAAGTCTGGGCGTGGCGACCGGGCCGTGCCAAGCAACTGGCGCGCTGGGTTCAGCATTTGATGACGTTGTTTCCATTCGAGCCAGCCTATTTCACAAAATATGGCCTCAGCACATCTTGGGTTGGTCATCCGGTACTTGAGTGCGGGGCAGACAAGGGTGACGCATCTGCCTTTCGCCGCCGCCATCACATCGCCGATCATGAGGCCGTGCTGATTGTATTGCCGGGGAGCCGAAACTCAGAAATTAAACAGTTGATGAGCGCGTTTGAAGTTGCTGCTCGGGCCCTGTGCGCTCAGGTGCCTCATCTTCGTATTGTTATTCCAACTGTGCCCAATGTTGTCACGCGGGTTCAAGACGCCGTGGTGAGCTGGCCCAGAAAGCCCATCGTTGTGACCACAACATCCGAGCGGTTCGATGCTTTCGCTGCTGGGCGTGCAGCATTGGCTGCGTCAGGGACAGTTTCGCTCGAACTGGCAATGGCGGGGGTTCCGCATATCATTGCTTATCGCGCCAATCCTGTGTCCGCTTTTGTTTTACGCCGCTTGATCAGGACCAAGTACGTGAACCTGGTCAATGTTCTGATGAATCGTGAAACTGTCCCCGAGCGCTTGCAAGATGATGTCCGCGGTGAAGTTCTGGCACGAGACGTGCTCACGCTGATGCACGACGAGGCCGCACGCAGATCAATGCAAGATGACTTCAAAGTCGCGTTGGCAAAGCTCTCGCCTGAGGGGTCGTCGCCGAGCCGCCAAGCCGCACGGATGGTCTTGAGTTTGGCCCGAAATAATTAGGCGATCTCAAGTGCGGTCTTATTCATCTCGAATGCTGGTCTGAATCAGGGCTGCAGACGCTTTATATTGATCGAGGGCGGACCTCAACCCAATGATATCAAGTGTCACGTTGACGGGTTGGCCCACATCTTGGAAAAAGATAGCCACGCCACCATTGTCTGGCTGGAATAAACTGGCGCCTGAGACGCATAATTCGGCGTCGTGGCGTTGACAATATTATTGGCGCGCACTGCTGTCGCGCGCGAGGCGGCGTTTAAAGACGAGGCGGCAATCGGCAATATTTCCATGGGCCTCACTCTATACCAATCATAACAAATGCGCATTCCAGGTTGAAGGTTGCCAGGCAGATCAAGGAGTTAAGTGTTAAAAACGCAGATCCAAGCTTCGGACTTTGATTTGGCCATGGCAGGCGTAAGCTAAAGGCTTGCGATAGGAGGGGAGCATGACAGTCTCATCGACACGGGCAACAGACTATGCGGTGCTTTTCGGGTTGGCGGGCGCTGTCAACGTTTTCTTGTGGGCAGACAACATCGAGCAACAGTGGCGCATGCTGTGGGCCTTCTTGGCCTTTGCCGATTGTACGGGGTTGTTGCTCGGCTCGTTCTATATGACGGCGGGCGATGGCATATCGGAGCACAAAATCAAAACGCTGGGTGCGGAAGACTGGGCCTATAAATGAAAACGCCCAGTGTTGAGACCGGGCGTTTTATGAATTGAGATCGCTTTATTTCCGCTTTTTGATCGGAACGTACTTGCGCGGTGTCTGTCCCGTATAGAGCTGACGGGGGCGGCCGATTTTGTTTTGGGGGTCTTCGATCATCTCGTTCCATTGCGCGATCCAGCCCGTAGTGCGGGCCAAGGCAAAAAGCGGCGTGAACATCGTCACGGGAATGTTCATAGCTTGGAAAATGATGCCCGAGTAGAAGTCGACGTTGGGGTAGAGCTTCTTCTGGATGAAGTACTCGTCCTCCAACGCGATGCGCTCTAGCTCCATGGCGATGTCGAGCAACGGGTTGTCTTTAATTCCCAGTTCGCCTAACACTTCATGGCAGGTGCGGCTCATGATGCGCGCGCGCGGATCGTAGTTTTTGTAGACGCGGTGGCCGAAGCCCATCAAGCGGAAGTTATCGTTCTTATCCTTGGCGCGTTTGACGCAATTGTTGACGTTATCTTTGGTGCCGATTTCTTTCAGCATATTCAGCACGGCTTCGTTCGCTCCGCCGTGCGCGGGGCCCCACAGCGAGGCAACGCCCGCGGCAATACAAGCAAACGGATTTGCGCCTGAGGAGCCAGCCAAGCGCACGGTCGACGTCGATGCGTTCTGCTCATGGTCGGCGTGAAGGATCAAGATGCGATCCATCGCTTTCGCCAGAAGCGGGCTGACCGTGTAGTCCTCACATGGCGTGGCGTACATCATGTGCAAGAAATTCTCGGCATAGCCCAAGTCATTGCGCGGATACATAAAGGGTTGACCGATAGAATACTTATACGCCCAAGCCGCGATAGTTGGGATTTTTGCGATCAAACGATACGACGCAATGCGACGATGTTCGGGGTTATTAATATCTAAACTGTCGTGATAGAATGCAGACAACGCGGCGACGACGCCGCACATCACGGCCATTGGGTGCGCATCGCGACGGAAACCCGAGTAGAAGCTGTGCACTTGTTCGTGCAGCATGGTGTGATAGGTCAGGTCGTGCTGGAACTTCTCTTTCTGCTTTTCGTTGGGCAGTTCGCCGTTGAGCAGTAGGTAAGCCACTTCCTCAAAATTGCAGTTCTCGGCCAATTCTTCGATCGGATAGCCACCGTGCAACAGCAAACCGTTATCGCCGTCGATGTAGGTGATTTTTGATTCGCAACTGCCCGTTGAGGTGAATCCAGGGTCGAACGCGAACATCCCCGTATCGGCGTAGAACTTGCGAATATCTACAACGTCGGGACCAGTGGTCCCGCTCATTTTCGGGTAGTTCCAGCTTTTGCCGGATTCGTTATCAGTGACGGTGACTGTTTTGTTTGCCACGGGCATGCCTTTCGGTTTTTGTTGTGCGGCAGTGCAAACGCAAGCCTTGTGTAAAGGCTGTTCCCCGGCACCGCATTTGTGGCTGCTTATAGCCTGGAAAAACCCTCCAAATCAACGCTCGGACCTCACCAAAAAGTGCGATTTTGGTCCTTATTTCAACGATATGGCGCTAGCGCTGGGGCTTAACGTGTTGGCTTGAACTCTTTAGTGCGGGGATCGCGTCTGGCGATCGCGCTGCGGGTATTGAGCCTAAGTAAGCGGCAATATCAGCGATTTGAGAATCCGATAGGATGTGCTCGCTGTAGGCGGGCATTGTGCTCGTTGTTGCCCGAATGAACTGGGCAATGGCTTCTGTCGGCAAGGGGTCTGGGGCTAACTTTAAACCTGCACCGCTGCCCTGGCCATGGGTGCCATGGCAGTGATAGCAGCCCACTTTCATGAAGATGTCACGACCACGGGCCACGGATGGCTTGGTCTCATCGGCAGCCGCAATTGTGCTACAAGCCCACAGGGTCAGCGCGGCGGCAGCGAGGGCATAACGTTGGGGCATGGGGTTACCTATCTCGACTGGGTGACAACATCGATCAGAGCAGGCAGCCCCTGTTTGACGACACCAATTGCGCGCTTGATGGCAGGGGCTAAGTCTTTGGGGTCTGTGATCGGGCCTTCGGCCCAAACACCCATGCCGTGCGCAAGCTTTGCATAGTCGATATTGGGGTCTTCGATTGCAGTGCCAATTTTTGCTGTCGTAACCCCACGATTCCGCTGATTGGCAATGCCTTGCAGCAGCATGGTTTCTTGTGCGTAAGCCCGGTTGTTGTGCATGACGGTGAGCAGCGGAATGCGGTGATGCGCGGCAGTCCACAATGCGCCATTGGCGTACATAAAGTCCCCATCACATTGGATGTTGACGGACATACGCCCTAAGGCCTTGTTGGCAAGCGCGGCTCCGACGGCGGCCGGTAGCCCGTACCCCACGCCACCGCCTGCGCCATAGCCTAAGTATTGATAATGCCGATCAATATGCCACAGGCGATGGGGCCAATTGCTGATGAAGCCTTCTGATGCGCCCACCGAGACAAGCGCCCAGTCTTCAGTCTTGATCTGCTGCCACAACTCCATGCAGAGGCGCGCTGTGCTGATCGGGCTTGCGTCCCAACCAAACGCAGCGGCCTGGCGTGCGGCTTCATAATTCTCCGCGTACATTTTGCGATAAACCTCAGCCCGAGGAGCGAGTGATAATTTTCGATTGTCGCTCATCGCAGATTTCACAGCATCAATAAGAGCTGGCAGCGTTGTCTCACCGTCGCCAGCGATGGACAAATCTACGGCGGCGTAGCGTTGGAAATCCTGATAGTTGGATTTCATGTAAAGGTCATTCACGCCAATTCGAATCAACTTGGTTCCCGGCTTCATGCGCGGGCTGCTACTATCATCAATTCGATTGAATTGATTGATTTGCCCCCAGAAGTCGGTGACCTCTAACCCGAGAATCACATCGGCTTGCGCAACGAGCTTTCTGTTCTGCGCATTTTGATACAAGTGATGCGTGGTGGGCATGTTTTGGCGACTAGTCAAGTCCACCACCGGCGCGTTCAGCGTCTCGGCAAGTTGAACCAGAAGCCGCATGCCTTCTGCCGTTCGCGCAAGTCGGTCAGCTAAAATCACCGGCCGTTCTGCCGCGACCAAGAATTGAGCAGCCTCACGAAGTGCGCCAGCATCACCTTGCGGCGGCAGAGTCGGGGAGAGTTTGGGAATCGAAAGCCCGCTGCGACTCACGAGCTCCATTTCTTGCAATTGGCTGTCGGCAACCAAAACGATGGGCTCCATCGGTGGTGTTGTCGAGATTTTGTAGCCCTGAACCATGGACTCAGCGAACGCTTGCAGCGAGATGGGCTGATCGTCCCATTTCGTAAAATCGCGCACGATGGCCGCCGGGTCTTGCGCAGAATGCCGCCAATCATTAGCCCCTGCTCGTTTAGTGCTGTCGAGGGTGTTGCCAAGAATGGCAATCAAGGGAACGCGATCACACCACGCATTATAAAGCGCCATGGATGCGTGCTGAAGCCCCACCGTGCCGTGGCAGAGAATCGACGCTGGGCGCCCTGAGGCTTTGTAGTACCCATTGGCCATGGCGGCTGAAGACTCTTCATGCATGCACGTAATGAATTCGGGGCTCTTGTTACCACCGTAATTTACGATTGATTCGTGCAAGCCTAAGAAGCTCGATCCAGGATTAGAAAAGATGTAATCGATGTTGAGGGTTTTGATGACATCGACCATAAAATCCGATCCGCAATCGGTTGCGGATGCGGGGAGTTGGGGGCGTGCTTCGCCTGTATCTGCGGCAAGTTGCGCCACGGATGGTGGGGCGAGGCGGCGCGCTTCAGTGGCTGGGAGGGTCTTATTCGCAGGCTCTGCAGCGTGAACTGTCGGGATAGCCGCTGCGCTGCTAGCGACAGCAACCTTCGACAGGAAGTTGCGACGGTCTACGTTTTGTGACGCCATGCGACACTCCATCCCCAAACGCTATATACAGCGTACGAGTGACATCACGGAAGCCAAAGCGGCTTCTACACGCATGACCAACTGGCGACGCTGCCCGCCTAAGCAGTTGCTACCTCCTTGATCCGGGCTAAGGTTTCCTCTTTGCCTAAGATCTCCATCACCTCGAACACAGGTGGCGAGACGGTCGAGCCCGATAAAGCCACGCGAATGGGCTGGGCGACCTGGCCCAATTTAATGCCTTTGGCTTCGGCTGTCGTGCGCGCCCAGGCTTCCAGCTCAAGGGCGGTCCATTTGCCTTGGGCTTCAAATTGGGTGAAGACCTCGGCCAGGAACGCTTTGCCGCCGTCGGCCAAAACGCAGCGTGCTTTGTCGTCCAGGGTAAGCGGGCGTTTGCGGGCATAAAACGCGGCGCTGTCGGCCAACTCGGCCAAAGTCTTGGCGCGTTGTTTCAGGCCTGCCATGCCCAGCGTTAAGCGCTGCTTGGCGATCGCGTCGATCTCCAGGCCGGTTTTTGCGGTGATCAGTGGCGCGACCAAATTAACCAAGCGCTCGTCTTTTGCTTCGCGGATGTAATGACCATTGAGATTAGTGAGTTTCGCCATGTCGAAACGCGCGGCGGCGCGGCCGATATTGGGGATATCGAACCACTCAATGGCTTGGGAGTCGGAAATGATTTCGTCATCGCCATGGCCCCAGCTGAGGCGCAGCAGATAATTGCGGATGGCTTCAGGTAGGAAACCCATATCGCGATAGGCCTCGACGCCCAGCGCGCCATGGCGTTTGGATAACTTCGCACCATCGGGCCCGTGGATCAGCGGGATATGTGCATATGCTGGAGGTTTGTGCCCCAGCGCGTCGATCAACTGGTATTGGCGGAACGCATTGGTCAGGTGGTCGTCACCGCGAATGATGTGCGTGATGCCCATATCGATGTCATCAACCACCACCGACAGCATATACGTGGGGCTGCCATCCGAGCGCAGCAAAATCATGTCATCGAGTTGTTGGTGGGCAACCGTCACGTCGCCTTGAACCAAATCCGCAATCGTCGTGGACCCATCTTGCGGGGCTTTAAAGCGAATCACGGCCTTTGCACCAGCGGGGGCCTCGGCTGGATCGCGATCACGCCAGCGACCGTCATATCGCAGGGGCAGGCTTTTGGCTTTTTGCTCCTCGCGCATGGCGGTCAGTTCTTCGGGCGTCGCAAAGCATTTGTAAGCTTTGCCTTGCGCCAACAAACGCTCGGCTGCTGCGCGGTGACTGGCGGCGCGCGAAAACTGCAACACCGGCTCGCCGTCCCAATTCAGGCCCATCCAATTGAGCCCGGCGAAAATGGTGTCGATGGCCTCTTGCGCCGAGCGGGCCCGGTCGGTGTCTTCAATCCGCAGCAAAAACTTACCGCCCGTGTGCTTGGCATAGAGGTAGTTAAACAGCGCCGTACGGGCTCCGCCGATGTGCAAGTAGCCGGTGGGTGAGGGCGCAAATCGGGTGACAACGGTCATGGGTCTGCCAGAAAAAAGCAAAAGGAACGCGACTTCACGTACCACAAAGTGTGCGGCTGATTTAACATACTCCCGACCATTATCTAGGCCCGGAATTATACCCTTGAGCAGCACGACTGAGATGGGGGTACCCAGTGCCGTTCCGCCTTTGTTTGTGGCGGCTGGCAGGCATGGGTGGAAACCTGGCGCGATGAAGTGCTGGCCCAGGTGGGCTCAGCATTTCTTTGGCTGGTGGTGGTTTTAGCCTCAGGCATCGGCGTGTTTTTCGCCTGGCTGGTTGATCCGTGGCCGTGGGCGGTGCCTGCTATATCGGTATACGCGGTTCTGGGGTTATTGGTGCACCGACGCCTGGATGCGCCCGCAATCAGCATGTTGGCGGTGCTCGCGTTTGGATTAGGCATGAGCGCAGCGCAGTTGCGTGTGGGTGCCGTAGACTCGCCGGTCATCACGCTTGAGATTGGCCCGCTGGAGGTTGTGGGTCGTGTGTTTGAAGTGGAACGCGAACCCGGTCGTATTCGCGTGATCCTGGAAGACGTGCGCTTTGAGTCGCGTGATGTGAAACAGATGCCCGCACGGATTCGCTTGTCGGTACCTGCCAAGCATGGCGCGCCGCGTGTAGGGGATGTGATTGCGGTGCGCGCTGTGTTGCGCCCGCCCGAGCGCCCCGTGGTGCCCGGTGGTTTTGAGTATCAGCGCTATTTGTTTTTCGAACGCATCGGCGCCTTGGGCTACACGCTCCATGCGTGGCAATTGCGATCAAGCCCCAACGAGGAAACGGTATCTTCTGACGTGCGTCAGGGCATTCAGAACTTACGCCGTGACATTGCTGATCGCATTTTGGCTGTTGTGCCAGGCGACGCGTGGCCCGTGACGGTGGCGTTGGTCACGGGCGAGCAATCGTTGATCACGGAAAAGATGCAAGAGAGCTACCGCGTGTCAGGCCTGGTGCATTTGTTGTCAATTTCAGGCCTGTATATGACGCTGCTGGCAGCTGCGGTGTTCATGCTGGCGCGGCGAAGCTTGGCGTTATGGCCATACGTCGCGCTGCGCTTTGATCTCAAAAAGGTTGCGGCCTGGACAGCGCTGGCGGCCACTTCATTTTATGTTCTGATCTCAGGCATGAGCGTGCCCGCCATTCGTGCGTTCATTATGGTGGCCGTTGTGATCTTGGCGATTTTGGTGGATCGACACGCCGTGTCATTACGCAGTGTCGGCTTGGCGGCGTTGGCTCTGCTGGAGATTTACCCGGAGGCCTTGATCGGGGCCAGCTTTCAGATGTCGTTCATGGCCGTGCTCACCTTGGCGGCGATCTATGAGAACTGCAGTTTGTGCCCCCACTGGCGCGGGCCACATGGTGAATTGCTGATCGGTAAGTTTGTGCTTGTGTTCGTCGCTACGCTTGTTGTGACCGACCTTGCGGCAGGTTCCATGACATCGGTGTTCGCGGCCTATCATTTTAATCTTATGCCGTTGTATGACATGGTTGCTAGCCTGTTCGCCACGCCCGTCACGGGCATTTGGATCATGCCCTTAGGTCTTGTGGCTTTAGCGCTGATGCCATTGGGTTGGGATGCGCCCGTATGGTCACTCATGGGCGAGGGGGTTAATGCCATCAACCAATTGGCAGCGTGGGTGGCCAAGTGGCCCGGCGCGCAAATCCATTTACCGCCCATGTCTACCTGGGCCATCACACTCGCGGCTTTCGGATTGCTAATGATCTGTCGCCGGCGCGGCAGTCTGCGTTGGGTGGGCTCACTGCCGGTGCTGAATTCGATCAGTCAGCCGTGGCTGACGCTGCAGCCCGATGTGGTGATCGATGAGAGCGGGCGCGTGCAGGCTTTCAGTATTGCATAAGAGCGCATGGCCATGAAGTCTGATCGACGAGACCGCTTAGTGAGCTCGGTAATCAAAGATCGGTACGGCGAGAGTACCGAGAAGTGGCCGGCATCGGGGCTTGAGAATGAAACACTGGGCCTGCGTTGCGATGGGCAAGGCTGCGTGTTGAACCGCAATAAGACAACTACCACCCAGGCACTGTCACCGATGCGCTGGTCGAGGACTGCGGTGTCTCTGACGTGGTGATCGCGCCGCAATACTTTGCGGACGCTTGCCGTGGAAGCTTCGTGATTGATCGCAGCCAACTGTTTCGTGCGGGTGCGCACGCGATTTATCTCAATGATGGTCGTGCGCGTATCGAAACCGTTGAAGACGTCACTGGCCAACGTCTGTGGTCGCGACAAACACCATCAGGCCGCCGTGCAGCGCCGACAGATTCAATTCGCACCGAAGACGCCGCAGCGTCCGATTAATACCTCCGATACAGGCCCACCAGCTTGCCCTGCACCTTCACCCGGTCGGGGCCGAAGATGCGGGTTTCGTAACTTTTGTTGGCGGGCTCAAGGGCAATGGACTCACCTTTGCGGCGCAGGCGCTTCAATGTGGCTTCTTCGTTGTCGACCAGCGCCACAACGATGGAGCCGTTCTCGGCGGTGTCGCAGCGCTTAATCAGCACCGTGTCGCCGTCGTTGATGCCCGCATCAATCATCGAATCGCCATCAATGGTCAGCGCGTAGTGTTCGCCGGTGCCCAGCAAGCCTGCGGGCACGCCGATATGTTCCAGCGGATTGCGCAGGGCCTCGATAGGCGTGCCAGCGGCGATTTTGCCGTAGAGCGGAAGTTCCACCGTTTCAACCGGCGATGATGTTTTGGCCGTGGCCCCAGAGATGCCGAAGTTGCCAGAAATAATATTGGGCGCAAAGCCGCTAGCCGGGCGGTCGCTGGCCGAATCGGGCAGTTTCAGCACCTCGAGCGCACGGGCTTTATGGGGCAGGCGGCGCAGGAACCCGCGCTCTTCCAATGAGCCAATCAGGCGGTGGATGCCTGACTTGGACTTGAGCTGAAGGGCGTCCTTCATCTCGTCAAACGAGGGGGCCACACCATCCCGGTTCATCCGATCACGAATCAGGAGCAAAAGTTGGTACTGTTTCTTGGTGAGCATAGGGGTCAATGCCTCCATCGCTGATAAACTATCCACAGGCTGCCGAATCGCTGAAAAAAACCCGTGAACAAAAGGGCAACTTCCTTTGTTCTACTTTAGTTCTCACCCAAACGTCAAGTCGCCCTTGTTCTTTACCAGCGATTACAAGCTTTTGTTAATGCCCATCCAGGCGGCGATCAGCACTATCAGCAACGTCATATGCACCATGTGCCGGGCTCGTTACAGGGCTGCGGCCACGGCATTCCCTGTCACTATGTCCCAGCGGTTCAGTTGCGCCGACATGGGGTTGAATTGCCCCAACACCTCGCGCACTGGGCGCAGGCGTGCCCGCGCCACGCCACCCTCGGTGAGCGCGAACATGTCAATGCTGTGGTGCCAAATGGCAAAGCCATCATCCAGCCGCGTGCGCATTTTCGCATAGACCAATAACTTATCACGCGGGTTGGCGAGATCGAAGTCGCTGGGTTTATTTTTTTGCGCCCGCCGCGAAGGCGGACTTTGCCATGATGAGCGTTGCAGCCAAGGCAATCAGGATGCGGTGGGGCAGGGCGGGCATTATGTGCTCCAGCTTAAGGGATCTGCTTGAACCCACGCTCTTTGGCCACGGTTTCGTACAATTCGCGCATATACATGATTGGCGCTAAAGGGGCCTCGATGTATGAGCGCAGTTTCCATGTGCCCGCTTCGTTTTCGATCACCGCAACGCCGCGCACCGAGCCACCAATGGGTTTGGTTTCGTTCACGATCTGCGTCGTCCATTCCAAAGCGAAAGCAACAATCTTCTGGCTTTGCGAAAGCGGCATGACGGTGAGGGGCTGATAGGTGACGATGATGTCGCGCATCGCTTTGGCATTGCCGACGAAGTATTCATCGAACTGCGCCCATGATGTGATGAAGTCTTTGCGCTCCTCGGGCAGATACAACGGCGCTTCGAGGCTCTTCACCCAGAAGCTGCGCATTTTCGAATATTCACGCGAGCGCCAAACGACTTCCAACTCGGTGAACAGCTTATGAATGTGGGCATCGACGAGCATGGGTGCAGGCTCCTGAGCTTGAGGTTGTGCAACTAAGATTCGCATTGCTGTAAGTGTTGCTGTGGCAGCGAATATGTTACGATGGCTGATCTCGGTGATAGTGTTCCACGTTTTTCTGTCGTTCTCGGGCTTGACCCGAGAACCCAAGGTAAATGCAATGACCTGAGACCGCCACCCTGGATACTCGTGTCAAGCACGAGTATGACCAAGAAAAAATAGATGACGAATAAATCGTCCTATCCCAACACAATCACATCCACTTGCTCGCCCACTTTGGCTTCGGGGGCAAAGGGTGCACGGATTAGCAGGGCATCGGCGTGTGCGAGGCTTGAGATCATGCCGCTGTCTTGTTTCGGGAATGGCGTGGCGATGAGATCGCTGTTGGCATCGCGCGACAACGCACTGCGCAAATAATCTTCGCGCTTGTCATTAGCCTTCAGTGCCGCACCGAGCTTGGCTTTGGTTGTTGTGGGTGCGGCACCATGTAAGCCCTGCATTTTTTCAAGCGCGGGCCCCAAAAAAAGAATCGCACAAACCATGGCCGAAACGGGACTGCCCGGCAGGCCAAAAAACGGCGTGCCTTTGAGACTGCCAAACAATAAAGGCTTGCCGGGGCGCATGGCGATTTTGTGAAGGGCAACCGTGAGGCCATTCGCACCCAGCACACGTGCGATCAGATCGTGATCACCAACCGAGACGCCACCCGACGTGACCAGCATATCTAAATCTGTCGCGGTATCTGCCATGGCCTTGAGCGAGGACTCATCGTCCCGCGCAATGCCCAAGTGAACGGGTGCCGCGCCTTGCGAGGCGATGAATGCGCACAGGCCTGGGCCGTTAGCCGAAACCAACTGGCCATGTTTTACGTCATCGCCCGGCATCACCACTTCATCACCCGTCGAGAGCACGCCAATGCGTGGGCGCTTGTAAACCGACACCAATGGAAAATTCATGGCGGCCAGCAAACCGACATCGCGCGCCGTCAGGCGCTTGGGCGTGCGCAAAATCGTCTCATTGGTTTTGAAATCTTGGCCCAAGGGGCGAATGTGTCGGCCTATGCTCGCTGCTTCATTGATGGTGACGTTGCTGCCGGTTGAGGTGATGTCCTCCTGAATCACTACCGCATCGGCACCTTGCGGAACATAAGCACCGGTGAAAATCCGAGCAGCCTGGCCAGCGCCAACCGTGCCCGCCCAGGGGTGGCCGGCCGCAGACGTTCCAACCAACGACAAAACAGCACCCATTGTGGCGTCGGCGGTTCGCACCGCGTAACCGTCCATGGCCGAGACATCTGCACCGGGATGGGTAATGCGCGCCATAGCATCGGTCGCCAGAACACGACCAAGCGTGTCCATCACGGCGATGTCTTCACGGCTCACAGGCGCGAGGGCCGCAACAATTTTCGCCCGCGCCTCGGTGACGGAGATCATTTGGCGACGAACGTGCCGGACTTACCGCCGGATTTTTTGACCAAGCGGACGTTGGTGATGGTCATGCCGCGATCAACAGATTTGCACATGTCATAGACCGTCAGCGCCGCAGCACTGACGGCGGTGAGCGCTTCCATCTCCACGCCCGTCGTACCTGTCACTTTGCAAGTTGCGACAATATCTACGGCGTGGCGTTTGGTATCGCAGCTTAATTCCACGTTCACCGATGACAGCGCGAGTGGATGGCACAGCGGGATGATGTCGGGTGTGCGCTTAGCGGCCATAATGCCCGCCAACTGGGCAACGGCTAGCACGTCGCCCTTTTTTACCTTGCGGCTTTGAATCAGTTTCAGCGTCGCGGGCTCCATCACCACTGAACCCTTCGCCACGGCCTCGCGCATGGTTGCGGCCTTGGCTGAGACGTCAACCATCACCGCGTTGCCCTTGGCATCGAAGTGGGTGAGGGATTTCTTTTTAGGCATGCGCGGATTCTTTGGTTAGGATCGCGCGGGTGGCGGCTTGCACATCGGCTTGTTTCATCAGTGACTCGCCAATCAGGAAGCGCTTTGCGCCGACGCGGGCCATGCGGGTGAGGTCGGCGGGTTTTTTCAAACCGCTCTCGGCAATCAGCACGCGGTCTTTTGGTAGTAACTTCGCCAACTGTTCGGTCGTGGCGAGATCGGTCACTAACGTTTTAAGGTTGCGGTTATTCACTCCAATCAGCGGCGACTTAAGCTTCATCGCGCGCTCAAGTTCCGGCGCGTCGTGAACTTCGATAATCACATCCATGCCATAATGAATCGCGGCGGCTTCTAACTCGGAGGCTAGGGCGTCGTCGACGGCGGCGAGAATGATGAGAATGCAATCGGCATTGATCGCGCGCGCCTCGACCACCTGATAGGGGTCGAGCATAAAGTCTTTGCGCAAGACGGGCAGTGACGTGACATCGCGGGCAGAATTAATGTATTCGTCGCGGCCCTGAAAGTTATCTTCTTCAGTCAAGATAGACAAACACGCAGCTCCGCCGCGTTCGTACAGTTGTGCGAGGATCGGCGGATCGAAATCGGCCCGGATCAGGCCAGCCGAAGGCGAGGCTTTTTTGATTTCGGCAATCAACCCGTAAGAACCAACGTTGACTTCGTCGGTCAGCGCCTTGGCAAAGCCGCGCACTTTTGACGCTTTGCGCGCGAAGGCCTCGACATCGGACATCGACAATTCAAGCTTACGTGCGGCAACGCGAATGCGCTTTTGCGCGCAAATTTTGGCCAGTGTGTCGCTCTCAATGTGAGCAATCATGGTGTATGTCCGTTCGTGATAGCCACCAGCGCATCGAGTGCATTATTGGCCAGCCCTGAGTCGATGGCTGTTGCGGCGAAGGCCGCACCTGTTTGCAAATTATTGGCTTTGCCTGCGACGACGAGGGCCGCCGCCGCGTTCAATAGCACAATATCGCGATAGGCGTTTTTCTCGCCGCCAAAAATTTTCCGCAATGCTTGGGCGTTGTGCTGCGCATCACCGCCTTTGAGCGTCGCAGGCTCGGCGCGTGCCAAGCCTGCGTCTTCGGGCGCGATATCAAAGGTGCGCACCTTGCCGTTGTTCAGCTCAGCTACGAACGAAACGCCGGTGGTTGTCAGTTCGTCCAAGCCATCGCTGCCATGAACCACCCAAGCCCGTGTCGAGCCCAAGCGCCCCAGCGTTTCGGCCATGGGAACAATCCATTTGTGTGCGAACACGCCGAGCAATTGTTTCTTGGCACCGGCTGGGTTTGAGAGCGGGCCGACCAAGTTAAAGATGGTACGCAACCCTAACTCGCCGCGCACCGGTGCCACGTACTTCATAGTGCTGTGGTGCTTTTGGGCGAAGAGAAACCCAATGTTTGCGCGCGTGATCGCGAGTTCGATGAGCTCAGGCGCGGCATCAAGGTTCACGCCGAGCGCCGAGAGAACATCGGCCGTGCCCGACTTGGAGGATGCCGCTCGGTTACCATGTTTGGCGACCGGCACACCGCAGCCAGCGACTACAAATGCTACGGCGGTTGAAATATTGTAGGTGCCCGAGGCGTCGCCGCCTGTGCCGCAGGTATCGATGGCATCAGCGGGCGCGGTCACCTTCAGGGCATTGGCACGCATGATGCGCGCCGCACCCGTCAGTTCATCCACGCTCTCGCCGCGCACACGCATCGCCATCAAGAATGCTGCGATTTGTGCAGGGCTAGTGTTGCCCGACATGATCGCTTCAAACGCGGCTTCGGCATCGGCTTCGCTTAAAGCTGCGCCATCGGCCAATTTTGCAAGTGTGGGTTTTAAGTCGATCATGCCGCAGCGGCGGTATTCGCCGTCTTTGGCACGTCGCGGGCTTTCAAGCCTGTGGTGATCAGGAAGTTGCGCAGGATGTGGTGGCCGTATTGCGAGGCGATGCTTTCGGGGTGGAACTGCACGCCGAAAATGGGCTCGGTCTTGTGGGCCACGGCCATGATCAGGCCGTCATCAGTCGTGGCAGTGATCTCAAGTTGGCCGGGCAGGGTGGCGCGCTCAACGATCAGCGAGTGATAGCGTGTGGCATTAAAGCGGCGCGGCACATCTTTGAACATGGAGTGTCCGGTGTGGCTGATCTCGCTGACTTTGCCATGCATGGGCGCGGACGCGCGTACCACACGCCCCTGGAATGACTGGCCAATGGCCTGATGGCCGAGACAAACACCGAAGATCGGAATTTTGCCTGTGGCTTGATTGATCAGGTCCAGGCAAATGCCTGCCTGATCAGGGTCACAGGGCCCCGGCGACAAAATAATTCCCGCAGGCTTCAGGGCCACGGCCTCGGCCACGGTGATCTTATCGTTGCGGTGGACAGCCACCTCTGCCCCCAGCTCACCTAAAAAATGCCACAGGTTGTAGGTAAAGCTGTCATAGTTATCGATCAGCAGATACATGGGGCTCTCTGTCTGGTCGCATTTCTCACGCCAAGTGGACGTCCACTTCTCGGGAAATGCTCCTGAATTCCTTATTCGAGTTTAAAATGCCGGTCAGGGCGTGTTACGTCAAGGAACGCCGGGGCACTATTTAGAGCTTCTTAAGGCCTTCTCGGCAAAGTGGTAAGCCACTGATTCAAAGTCATAAGTTCAATTCATGAGTCTGCCCAAGCCAAAACCCACCGCCACGACCAAGAGCAAGGCTGGTATTCTGGGCGTTCACCCGGTGCTGGCAGCGGTGGCCGCCATTGTTTTGGCGTGTTTAGGCTTTGTGTTCGGCGCCTGGTTGAACGTGACCTCGCGCCAGCCGGTGCAGGTCGCGACCGCTAAGCCATAGTTTGCGCCGACCAAGCCGCGCACCTCACCGCCGACGTTTTATCCGCCCATCGTGGCCACCATTTATGATGTCGCGCCTGAGCCCGATGACATTGAGGAGCCCATCGCCTCGCCGAGTATTCTCGACAAGCCACCCGCTGCGGTTCTGGCCACGCCGATGCCCCAACCTGAAAATCCGATGCAGGCTTATGTGTTGGCTTTTGATGCACCGCGTGACAAACCGCTGATCGCCATTGTGATTGATGACATGGGCCTTGACCGCGTGCGCAGTCAGCGAGCCTTAGAGATGGCTGGGCCGTTGACGCTATCGTTTCTGACTTATGCCACGAATTTATCCTCCTGGGCGTTGCGTGCGTGCGAGGCAGGCCATGAAGTGCTGGCTCACTTGCCCATGGAGCCCTTTGATCCGAAAGAAAACCCAGGCCCCAGGGCTTTAACAACAGAATTGACTGACGAGGAAGTGGCGTTGCGCTTATCGGCCGCGCTCGACCCTTGGATTGGGTATGTGGGCGTGAACAACCACATGGGCAGTCGCTTCACTGCTGATCCGGCAAAGATGGATATTGTGATGCGCGCCATGAAGCAGCGCGCATTGCTGTGGCTCGATTCCAAATCCGTAGGCAATAGTGTTGGGCCATCACTGGCACGCGCGTTGAGCGTTCCGAATGTCGAGCGCGATGTGTTCCTCGATAATATCCAAAGCGAAGACGACGTGCTGAAGGAATTGGCACTGGTCGAGCAGGTGGCCCGGCAACGGGGTACGGCCATCGCCATCGGCCATCCGCATGACGTGGCACTCTCGGTTTTAAGCGAATGGATGAGCAGCTTACCGGCCAAGGGCTTGGTGCTTGCGCCCTTGACGGAAGTGGCTCGGCGTCAGGCGATGAAGACGCAAATGCTTGTGAAGAACTAAGATGCCCAAGCCCGATGTGCTGCTGGTCACGGCAGCCAACATGCCTAAGCCCGATCCTGAGCGCATTTACTGATCGCGGTTTTGGGTGAATTTGATATTTCCGCGCACGCTGCCCCGTGGGAATCGACCACAACCGATTGGGCCGCCGCCCAGCTTATTCGCATACCGTGGAACTACACGGCCCATGCCGATGCTTTTCTGGAGAGGGTGCGTAAGGTCGATGCCATCGCACGCCTGCAAAATTTCGCCGTTGTCGTTGCTTGGAATGCCCATAAGCAATACCTGATCGGCCTTGGACAGAAAGGGGTTCATGTGCTGCCAACCACCATCATCCTGCAAGGATCTGAAAAGTTTGATTGGTCGTCGATTCCGGCAGGCGAACTGGTGATCAAGCCCGCCATTGGTGTTGGTGCACGCGGTGCAATGAAAGCTCACTGTGATGACGCCGCACTCCACGCCCATGCCATGGAATTGCTCAAAGCCCATGATATGTTGGTGCGGCAGTTTGAGCCTTGTGTGTCGAGTCACGGCGAAGTGTCGCTGATTTATTTCAGCGGCCACTTTAGCTACGCGGTGCGCAAAGTTCCGCGCGAAGGCGAGTATCGCATTCATGCTTACTAAGGTTGGAGTATGCTGGATCATACTCCAACAACAGCAGAGTTCGAAATGGCCGATCGGGCGCTGGCAGCAGCACCCGCGCCGTGCGCCTACGCGCGGGTGGATTTGGTCGACTATAAAGGCCAGCCTGCCGTTATGGAGTTGGAAGTCATCGAGCCCGAGTTATTCCTGGGTCGTGCGCCCGATATTTCAGGACGGTTTGCCAGCGCGATCAAAGCGTTATTGTGAGACACTTCTTTCTGGCGCATTCTTCGTCTACTTTGATGTGGCGGTAGATGAGGCAACAGAGTCGGGGGGAATCTCATGCTAATGTCTTTTCATATCGCGGTTGCGAGTGTTTTGTGGATGATGGCGACAATGCAAACACCCCTCGCACAGCCAACCCAATCTGCGCCGACACTGGAGCGTATCCGAGGAACGACCATCGGAGCCATCGATCTGGCCAAGACCGAAGCCTGGTACACCCAATGGCTCGACCAAAAAGTGCGCGAGCGTGGCAACGTCACCAAAGAGATGGCCGCCAGTTGGGGTGCACCCAACAGCGCCGGTCGGTCGTTTATTGTTTTCAGTACCGATGCACATCCTGATGTCTTCATTCGTGCTGTTGCAGTTGATCCGGTGCCCGGATATCGTGCGCTGACCACATGGGGCTGGAACGCCATCGAGATTATTATTGACGACATCGAGGCGCTGCATGCGCGCCTTAAAAACTCGCCCTTCGAGTTCATTGGCCAGCCTGCATCGTTGGGGTTGCGTTACCCGACCATACACGCCATGCAAGTGAAGGGCCCATCGGAAGAAGTGCTCTACCTCACGACTGAAACTGGCGACCGAACGAAGTCTTCGCTGCCGTTGCCGGGCGCGTTGGTGGGTAGGCCCTTTATTATGGTGGTGGCGGGGCCTGATATCGAAACCATGCGCAGTTGGTATGCCGATGCGTTCAACATGATGCGCCAGCCCATCAATCCATCTTTGGCGACGTTGACACGAACAGCCCAGGCGGCTCCGGCTGAGGCGGCTTACACGATCTCACTGTTGTCCATGGCTCAGCATGGCAACATGCTTCAACTCGATGGCTTTCCCAGCGGACCGAAAGCACGACCCAGCGCACTGGGCCAGTTGCCGCCGGGTGTGGCTATGACCAGCTTCGATGTGAAGAGCCTTGATGCCTTGAAGCTGAAATATCTGGCTACCCCGCAAAAACTGGGTGGCACGGCATATGGCAACGCGCGTGTCGCGACAGTGGCGGGAACGGCGGGTGAACTGATCGAGCTGATTGAAGCGAAGATGGGAGGTTAACGATTCCCACCCGCGAAGAAGTTCACGGCCGCTTCGGCGGCGCGCATGATGTGACACTCTCTACCTTGGACGAGTTGATGACCAGCTTACCGGCCAAGGGCTTGGTGCTGGCGCCCTTGACGGAAGTGGCGCGGCGCGCCAAGCCATGAAGACGCAGCAACGCGCTGAGTTCGTCCAGCCATAAGTCCACACGTCACGCGCTGGGCTGATTGAATCTATCGATGATCAGTTTGCGCATGGGTTTTTCGACGACAAGCCACAGCAGCCATGACAGGCCGAAGAGAACGGCCAGATAAAATGCAAGCAATGCCGCGCCGTTCCAGCCAGCGAACCACTCTGAGCGCAGGACATAAGCGCGCAGCAGCACATAGTGAATGAGGTAAATCATGAACGAAATCTCGCCCAGAAAAACCCCGATACGGCTGCCTATGATGGAACTCCAGAGTCCCTTCTGAAACGCCATGACATAGATGAGTGCGGCAAAACTCACGGCCATGCCGCTGCCCTGGCCCAGCCATTGCGCACCGGCAAAGCCCACATGCGCATTGACCCATGCCCCAAGCTGCGCGACGGCATAGAAACTATAGAAGAGAAAGGCTACGGCGGCGGATTCAATCAGCGTCCCGGCCACTGGTCGCACATGCACCTTCGATTGCGTCGCCCGCCACAGCAGTGCGGCGCACATGCCCACGACAAACTCGAAAATTCGAGCCAGCGGGTTGATGTACAGCACACCCGTTAACGTCACGCCCTGATCGAGGCTGGTATAAACGCTGAGGTTGGTCGCGAGGCAAATGATTATAAGGGCCAATGAGAGCAGCGCCACGGTCGCCAGCTTGATCAACCACTTGCGGGCAAAGCCTGCGATCAGCACGGGAAAGGCCGCGTAAAAAAAGACTTCCGTCGAGATGCTCCAGCTGACGCTGTTATAGCCAAAGAAAGACTCCGCGTAGGGAATCCAAGCCTGAATGAGCAGGATGTTGGCGAGCCACAGATCCAACCTGTCGATCCCCGTACCGTTCAACGACGGATCACCCGCGAGCAGCAGGTAACACAGGGCCAACGCCGCCATATGGGCGGGGCCAAATACGAGCAAACCGGGCGACGTAGAAGCGCCGGACGGCGGCAGGGGTGTCCAGCGACGGATAGACATAGGCCAAAATAAAGCCAGACAGGACGAAGAAAAATGCCACTCCGTTATCGAGTGCCCATCCCTCAAGCACCTCTTTGGGTAACCCGAACCCGCGGAGGTGATGGATCAAAATCGCGATGGCCGCAAAGAACCGCAAGCCCGTGAGCGTGTCTAATTTCTGTGCAGGCATAAAAACATCCCTCATGTGTGCGCCGAGATGATGACCAGAGACGCAGGCCGCGCTCTACCGATTCCCACCCGCGAAGAAGTTCACGGCCGCTTCGGCGGCCCGCACGATGGCTTGGGCTTTGTTGTTGCTCTCTTGAAATTCCGACTCTGGGTCGCTGTCTGCCACCACGCCGCCACCGGCTTGGATGATGACTTCGCCGTCTTTCACGCAAGCCGTGCGCAGCGCAATGCAGGTATCCATCTCGCCATTGGCGGATAAATACCCAATCGCCCCGCCGTAAAAGCTGCGCCGTTCGGATTCCAACTCGTCGATAATTTCCATGGCGCGAACTTTTGGCGCACCCGAGACTGTGCCCGCCGGGAAGCCTGCCATCAGCGCATCCATGGCATCGTACTTGGGGTCAATGTCGCCTTCGACGTTGGAGACGATGTGCATGACGTGGCTATAGTACTCGATGATCATCTGCTCGGTGACCTTCACCGAGCCCACCTTGCAGACGCGCCCCACATCGTTACGGCCCAAGTCCAGCAGCATCAAATGCTCGGCCAGTTCTTTGGGGTCGGCCAAAAGTTCTTTAGTATAGGCGTCGTCTTGCTCTTTGGTTTTGCCGCGTGGGCGTGTGCCTGCTATGGGGCGGATGGTCACCTTGCCATCGCGTAGCCGCACCAAAATTTCGGGGCTGGAGCCGACCAACGAAAAGCCATCCAGGTTGAGATGGAACAGAAACGGTGAGGGGTTCAAGCGGCGCAGCGAGCGATATAGTAAAAACGAGGGCAGTGTGAAGGGCAACCTAAAGCGTTGACTTGGCACCACTTGGAATATGTCGCCCGCGAGAATGTACTCTTTAGATTTCGCAACCAGCTCGTGGTAGCCCGCTTGGCCGACATTGGAGACAGCATCTTCAAACCGGACTGTGGTTGATGGAATATGGTGCGGCACGGCGCGGTCGAGAATCTTGACCGTATCCAAAATGCGTTTACGCGCATCGCCATAGGCCGCACCGGCAGCCACGCCTGGGTGCGGATACACGGGCGTGACCACTGTCATCAGGTCTTTGACGTTATCAAAGATGATGGTGATGGTGGGGCGCATGAACATGCCTTCAGGAATCCCAATTGTATCAGGATTTTTGTTGGGAATATCTTCGACCAAACGGATCGTGTCGTAGCCCATGTATCCGTGGAGGCCCGCCGACATGGGGGGCAAGCCATCGGGTAGTTGCATGCGCGTTTCGGCGACCAGCGCGCGTAAGGAATCAAGCGTTGGCTTTGCCTCGGGCATGTATTTCAGCGGGCGTTGATCGGGTGTTCTGCAAATCTCGGCGGCTTGACCGTTGCAGCGCCAGACAATATCTGGGGCATGGGCGATGAACGAATACCGGCCTCGCATGGCCCCGCCTTGCACAGACTCAAGCAGCGCCGTGAAAGGCTGCTCTTGGCCGAGCTTCAGCATCACGGAAACAGGCGTGTCGAGATCGGCGGGAAGTTGCGCCCAGACGACTTGGGCTGCACCAGAATTGTAAGCTGCCGCGAAGGCGTGTTCGGCTGGGAATAAATCCATCGGCTCTCAATCGCGTGGGCCTTGAGCGCGAGCGTTTGGACCGCCGCCCTCGTCAGTCAGCCTACTGTGCGACGCCTCCAATATCGGAGATGACTTTCGCGTTAATCTGCACGGGATAGCGGTCGAACAGCGCGGTTGAGAATTGCCGCACCAGATCTTGTGCAATGGCATTGCGCGTAGATTGCGCGAGGTCTGTATATGACTTCGCCATATCGCCTTCAGTTTTAGCCGGAGGAATGATGTCTTTGACGCGTGCGATCACATAGCCACCTTGCACAGATGTGACGAAGTTGTCGCTAACCTTTGCGCTGAAGAGTTTTGTCAACATCTCGGGGCCAACGCGCTTGGAATCAACCACATAGTCACGCGTCAAACTTTCACCAAAGCGCGTCAAGGGGCCAAGCTTGGCGTACGAGAGGCGCTTGTCTTTGTCCGCCACCGAGGTCAGCGATGCACTTGGCGCAAGGTCAGCGGCAATTTTCTCGGCCACACCCTTCGCGGCGAGAATTTTTTGTGTGTTCAGCCAAAGCTTCTCAACTTCGGTCCGGACTGTTTCGATAGGTTTTGGCGTTGGCGGGGTGGCGGCATCGATCTTTAGAACATAGAATCCATCCTCAAAATCCAAAAGTTTGCTTTCGGTTCCAACAGGTGTTTCGAATGCGACCTTAAGAACCGTGCTTTGCTTGAGTGTTCCAAGCCCAATGTTCATTTCCATCATTCCCCCGGCGTTGACTCCTCTCCGGTCGATGGATGGTATAGAAACATAAATTCCACCGCTATTTTTAGCGGCATCTTCAAGCGGAGTTCCTGCGGCAATTTCGTCTTCAAGCTTTTCTGAAGCGCCATAAAGTGCATCGTTCGACTTATCGTCGGCCATGGACTTGCGGATTTGCAGGCGGAGCTCTTCAAATGGCGTGGTTCGCTCGGGCAAAATGCTGCTCGATAGCACCAAGTGCCAACCGAGGTCGGTTGAGACGGGTTGGCTCACTTCACCCACGGGTAATTTCACTGCATCCCCGAAGGACACAATGACGGGGTCGGTGAGCGCGCGTTCACCGAGGTCAATGGGGGCTTTAATTTTCGCTTTGGCGGCGATCTTCGCTAAATCATCGCCTGGGGCCATGAGTGCCCGGGCGGCCTCGGCTTGCTCTTTCATTTCGAATATCAGCTGCGAGATTTTGCGTGTTTCAGGCGTACGGTAGCTGGTGATGTTTTCGTCATAGAATTTTCGCACAGCCTCGTCATCGATGCTTTCGGGCGTCACTAAATTAGCGCGCGCTAAGATGGCTAAACTGATGGTGCGATATTCTGGTGATGTAAACGTGCCGACATTTTCGTCATAGGTTTTCTTCAGTTGTTCGTCGGTCGGCTTATCGGCAACCACCATGGCCTGGGCGGGAACCAGCAACGTGTCAGCCACGCGCGTTTCCGAGCGATAGGAAAACAAGCTATCAATTAAGGCGGTCGGGGCGGCGGCGTTGTCGCCGACAGGTCCTAAGAACAAGCGTTGACGAAGATCGTCTTCGACCAACTTGGTGAACATCTGTTCGGTCAATTGATTTTGATTCAAGACTTCGGCGAATCTAAGTGCGCTGAACTTGCCAGTTTCGTCGTGGAAGGCGCTTTGGGCCATAATGTTGTCCCGAACGCGTTCGGGGGTCACAATAATGCCCAGTTCTAATGCCGCCATGTTGGTGATCGCAGTTTGCTTCAAATCTTGAACGGTGTTGTCGAGCACCATTTTCTTCATGGATGCGTCATCGGCGGATTCGGCGCCCAAGCTTTCGCGCAAACGGTCAATCTGGAGCGCGTATTGTCGCTGAAGCTCCGTGGCGCTCACCTCGAAACGTCCGCCTTGAATGGCAACGTTCGGATCAACACCAGGCGTAATCACGTCGCCAATGCCCCAAATGCCAAAGCTCGCGACCATCAGGATCATGAATCCTTTGAAGACCCAACTGTCTTTGATTGCATCTTGGAACCACTGGATCATGGCATTAAACTTAAAACAGGGGTGAGACGGATCCCCAGGCGAAGATCGCACGGGGGCTAAAGGCGGCGCATATATAGGGCATTTCCAGCAAAAGTGTGTAGCGGTTTTGCGCTTAGAAAGGCGCTAAATTGTTGAATATGCGTGTTTTCATGCCGCAAACCGCAACCATGGCCCGAAAAACCTATGAGCCGCTAGGGTTCGTTGGCCCCCGCGTTCGGCTATGTTACAGGCTTAGTCTATTGCGTCCCAGGATGGAGGGTTTGTTGTGGCTGCACGCGCGCTGATCGCTGGAAATTGGAAGATGAACGGCACCCAGGCCACGGCGAAGGCTTTGGCGGCCGATCTTGCGGCGCGCTGCAATACCGTCCCGATGCTACCCCGCATTGCGCTGTGTCCGCCTGCAGCTTTGCTAGGGCTCGTAGCAAGTACCATCTCGGGCAGCCCCATCGCTTTAGGGGCCCAGGACTGTCATGCCCAGCAAAAAGGGGCTCATACAGGCGATACAAGTGCTTGGCTGCTGAAAGATATCGGGTGTTCATTTGTGATTGTGGGCCATTCAGAACGCCGGGCAGATCATGGGGAGACCGATATACTTGTCAAATCCAAGGCCCAAGCCGCGCTGGACGCAGGGTTAATGCCAATTATCTGCGTCGGGGAAACCGAAGCCGAGCGTGACGCGGGCAAGGCTGCCGATGTGGTTCGCCGCCAAGTGGCAGGCTCGCTGCCAGCTGGCGCCACGGCAGCCAATGTCGTGATTGCCTACGAGCCGGTCTGGGCGATCGGCACCGGGCGCACGCCAACGCCCGAGGACGTGAGGGCCATGCATGCCGTGGCGCGCGAAACATATGCTGTGGGCCGAAGCGATGGGGCTGATGTCGCGATCCTTTACGGGGGCTCGGTTAAAGGATCGAACGCCAAGGTCCTGTTGGCCTTGCCCGGGGTTGATGGCGCATTGGTGGGTGGGGCCAGTCTGGATGCCGCTGACTTTTGGACCATTATCGACGCTACCCCTCGGCGTTGATTCAGTTTCTGCCCCCCTGGCGTTGGCGGTTTGCCCTAGCTATTTAAGTGCTGGAAGGCTAAAACCGCGCCGCTTCTGGCCGCATGTTCTTGAAAGCCCAGAGCCATCATTAAGGTTTGATCTATGGTCCAAGTCCTGCTTGTTATCCACCTATTGATCGCGGTCGTGATGATTGCGCTGATCTTGCTTCAGAAGAACGAAGGGGCTGCTGGCGCTGGCTTTTCGGCGGCGTCTTCTGTGTCGTCGATGAATCAGGTTCGTGCGCGTCCCAACCCCTTAAGCCGTGCGACCACGATTTTGGGCATCTGCTTTTTTGCAACCTCGCTGGGATTGGCGCTGGTGTCTAAGCCGCGCGATGCCTCGACATTGATGTTCGCCCCTCAAGTTGACGGCCCGAGCGTTCCCAAAATCGAGGACGGCGTGGCTCCGGCGGCTCCCAATGCCGCGCCTGAAGCCGCAACCCCCGGCGCGCCAAAGGCCGAATCGTCCGCGCCGCAAGTTCCAAACGTTCCCAATAACTAATTTCTTGGCCGCGGCCTGACCTCGCGGAGCCTTTGTTTCCCGGGCGCAATGCTGTTTTGATTCACAGGCTTGCCCTCGGCTCGCTTTGATGTATTTAGAAAGCCCATGACGCGGTTTGTATTTATCACCGGCGGTGTGGTCTCTTCCCTGGGAAAAGGTCTGACGTCAGCAGCCCTCGGTGCGCTTTTACAAGCGCGCGGATATAAGGTTCGACTGCGCAAGCTCGACCCCTACCTCAACGTCGATCCGGGCACGATGAGCCCCACCCAGCACGGTGAGGTATTTGTCACCGATGATGGCGCTGAAACCGACCTGGATTTGGGCCATTACGAGCGCTTTACCGGTGTGTCGGCTCGCCAGAGCGACAACGTCACAACAGGGCGTATTTATTCCACCGTCATCGCCAAAGAACGGCGCGGCGATTACCTCGGGGGAACTGTTCAAGTCATCCCGCATGTCACTGATGAGATTAAAGAATTTGTCCAGTCAGACTTGACCTCGGAAGACTTTGTTCTGGTTGAAATCGGCGGCACGGTGGGTGACATCGAAAGCCTGCCGTTCCTGGAAGCCATTCGCCAATTGGGCAACGAACTGGGCAATGAACGCAGCATGTTCATTCACCTGACTTTGGTGCCCTACATCTCGGCGGCAGGGGAGTTGAAAACCAAGCCCACCCAGCACTCGGTGAAAGAACTGTTGGGCCTGGGGATTCAGCCCGATGTGCTGATGTGCCGCATGGAGCGTCCGCTGCCTGACAGCGACCGCAAAAAGATTGCGCTGTTTTGCAACGTGCGGCCCGAAGCTGTGATTCCGGCCATCGACGTGGATACGATCTACCAAGTGCCGATTGGCTATCACGAGGAAGGCCTGGACGTTCAGGTGTGCAAGCACTTCGATCTGCCCACCGACAAAGAGCCCGACCTCAGCCGCTGGCATAATATCGTCAAGCGCGTGCGCGACCCCGAGGGCGAAGTCACCATCGCTGTGGTCGGCAAGTACGTGCAGATGAAGGACGCCTACAAGTCATTGTCCGAGGCGCTCACGCATGGCGGCATCGCCAATAATGTGCGTGTGAACCTGGACTGGATTGATTCCGAAATCTTCGAGCGCGAAGACGCAGTGAAGCACCTCGAACACGTCCACGGTATTTTGGTGCCGGGCGGTTTTGGCGAGCGCGGGGCCGAGGGCAAAATTCAAGCCGCCAAGTTCGCGCGCGAACGCAATGTGCCCTATTTCGGTATTTGCTTTGGCATGCAAATGGCCTGCATCGAGGCCGCGCGAAACGTCACGGGCGTGCAGGGGGCTAATTCGACCGAATTCGGGCCCACCAAAACCCCCATCGTCGGCCTGATGACCGAGTGGACCAAGGGCAACGAAGTGCAGCGGCGCACAGAAGGCACAGACTTGGGCGGCACCATGCGGCTGGGCGCTTACCCTTGCGTGCTGAAAGCCGGAACCAAGGTGGCTGCGATCTATGGCCAGCCCAGCATCTCCGAACGGCATCGCCATCGCTATGAAGTAAACATCAACTACAAACCGCAGCTTGAAAAAGCGGGCATGGTGTTCTCGGGTATGTCGCCCGACGGCGTGCTGCCCGAGATTGTTGAATACCCGGACCACGTTTGGTTTGTGGGCGTGCAGTTCCACCCCGAACTGAAATCCAAACCCTTTGAACCGCACCCGCTGTTTCGATCATTCGTCGAGGCGGCGTTGGTGCAGTCACGCCTTGTATAAATCCTCCAGCGTTAGTGGAGATACCCATGGGTTCAGTTTTTCCGCGGATCGATGATAAAATTCGAGCCTGGATCTCGCGCCAGCATATATTTTTTGTGTCCACTGCGCCGCTGGCGGAGCAGGGGCATATCAATTGCTCGCCCAAAGGCGGGGATAGCCTCCGCGTCGTGGATGATCACACACTGATTTATCTGGAGACCGCCGGTAGCGGCGTGGAAACCATCGCGCACTTACGCGAGAACGGCCGCATTGTCATCATGATGTGCGCCTTCGACGGGCCGCCGAAGATTTACCGCTTTCATGGCCACGGCGATGTGGTGCTATCGTCTCACTCTGATTTCGCCGAGTTCGCCGCCCTGTTCGACAACGATCTCTTGGGCATTCGCTCTGTCATTCGAATCAAAGTCGACCGGGTGTCGGACTCCTGTGGGTTCGGCGTGCCGCTGTTGGATTTCTGCGAGGAGCGTAAGGCCAGCCGCAAGTGGTCCGAGCAGCACGGTGCGGATGCGATTCGCGACTATGTGGCCAAGAAAAACCTTGTCAGCATCGACGGGCTGCCGGGCCTCACGCCCGAGGAAGCCAAAACTGTTTCGCCGGTGAGATAAGCGGTTCTGAATTTTCGTCGTCTTCGGGCTTGACCCGAAGACCCAGGGTTACGAAGTGCGATCTAACCTGAGGCAATCTCGTCATAGAGATCGCTCCAAGTTGGATTCGATTTCTCCATTAGGTCGATTTTCCACTTTCGAACCCAATGCTTAAGGTTCTTTTCACGCTGGATCGCGTTGAGGGTGTCGGCGTGTTCTTCGAAGTAAACGAGCCGATGGACGCCGCACCCCTTGGTGAATCCTGCGACGACAGACACTTTATGCTCATGAATCCGTCGAATGAGATCGTTCGTGACACCAATGTAAATTGTCCCATTGCGCTTGCTGGCAAGGATATAGACAAAGAAGCTTGTGGGGCTTATCTGCGACAACTACCCTGGGTCCTCGGATCTAGCCCGAGGATGACACCCTAAAATGAACTATCATTTATTCAAAATACACCAATGAACCCAAGCCCCAAACCTTTTCACGTCGCCATTGGCAATGTCACCGCCGGTAACGATTTACCCTTCGTGCTGATCGCTGGCCCATGCCAAATGGAAAGCTGCGCTCATGCGTTGGAAGTCGCAACAGCGCTGAAGGAGATGTGCGCCAAGCTGGGCGTTCCGTTGATTTATAAAACCTCCTTCGACAAGGCCAACCGTACCAGCGTGAAGGGCAAGCGCGGCATGGGTTTGAAAGATGCTTTGCCGGTATTCGCCGAGATCAAATCAAAGCTCGGGTTACCGACATTGACCGACGTTCATGAAATCGAGCACTGCGCTATTGCAGCTGAGGTCGTGGACGTTTTGCAAATTCCAGCTTTCCTGTGTCGCCAGACAGACTTACTCTTGGCGGCGGGCAATTCCGGTGCGGTCATCAATGTGAAGAAGGGGCAGTTCCTGGCCCCCTGGGACATGAAGAATGTCGCCGATAAAGTGGCATCCACGGGCAACACCAAAATTATGCTCACCGAGCGCGGTGTCTCTTTTGGCTATAATACTCTGGTGGCCGATATGCGCTCGTTGCCCGAAATGGCCAAAACCGGCTACCCGGTGGTGATCGACGCCACGCACGCCGTGCAGCAACCGGGCGGGCAGGGAAACTCGTCGGGCGGTCAACGCGAGTTTGCGCCCGTCATTGCGCGCGCTGCCGTTGCTGTGGGCGTCGCAGCGGTGTTTATGGAAACACACCCCGACCCCGACAACGCGCCATCTGATGGCCCAAACATGATTCACCTGAAAGATATGCCGGCCGTGATTGCGATGCTCAAGGCCTTCGACCAGGTGGCCAAAGCCAACCCGATTAAGATTTAACGCACTCGTGCTTTATGTCCTATGGCCGCGCTGCTAGATGAAGGCAGCTTATTCTCTTTTATGAATTGAAACCCCCATGTCAGATCTCGCCGAACCTCGCAAACTCGCTCCACTTCCCGCGCTCATTTTTGGGTCGCGATGGCTGCAAGTTCCGCTCTACGTCGGCCTGATTTTAGCCCAGTGCGTTTACGTAGTGCTGTTCTTGAAAGAGCTGTGGCACCTGATTGCCAACGCCGTGACCATGGGCGAGCAGCAGATGATGCTGATCGTGCTGGGCTTGATTGACGTGGTGATGATCTCGAACTTGCTGTTGATGGTGATTGTGGGGGGCTACGAAACCTTCGTCTCCAAACTGCGACTTGATCGCCACCCCGATCAGCCCGAGTGGCTGAGTCACGTCAACGCCAGCGTGCTAAAAATCAAGTTAGCTATGGCGATTATCGGAATTTCCTCGATTCATTTGCTGCGCACGTTCATCGAGGCAGGTAACTTAGGGTCGGACAAAGCGAACCTCACCGAGGCGGGTGTGATGTGGCAGACGATTGTCCACGTCACGTTCATTCTCTCGGCGGTGGGAATCGCCTACGTTGATCGGCTGAGTCAACCGCCACAAGGTAAGTAAGCTCGGCCCCTGAATTGGAGAACGCATGAAGCATCCAATTGCGCGTTTTTCTTTTGCTGGCCTGTTGGCTGTGGCCAGCCCAACCTTTGCAGCAGACCTCAACTTCAGCTCCGTCGAAGGATTTGGAGGGCTGCCGCTGAACGTGGTTGAGACCGGCAAAGCCGATGGCCCGGCCATTCTGATGATTCACGGCATGGCCATGGGGGCCATGAGTTTTAGGCCGCAACTTGAATCAGACCTGGCAAAAGACTTCCGTTTAGTGGCGTTTGATCTGCGTGGGCACGGCAACTCCGGCAAGCCCTGGCGGGGCGAAGATGTGCAGCCCTCGGACGTGTGGGCCGATGACGTTGCCGCAGTGATCAAAACCAAAAAGCTCAAGCGCCCGGTGATTTTAGGCTGGTCCTACGGTGGCTTTGTCGCCGCTGATTACATTCGCAAGTATGGAATTAAAGACATTGCCGCGTTGAATCTGGTGGGCTCTATCGCGGGGCTCGTCCAACAGCCACCTCCAGTTGGCAACATGACGCCCGAGGACATGAAACGCCGCGCGGCCATGCAAACATCGGGCAACCTGTTCGACAACATGACGGTGGTGGAATCGACCGTGAAGATTTTTGAGTTTCAAGGCATGACGCCCGCATACCGCGAAGAAATGCGCACGCTGGGTATAATGTTGCCCGCATACGTGCGCAAAGTGTTTGTGGGGCGCAATCTTGATCATCAAGACGTCACACCGAAGCTGACATTACCGGTGCTGATCACCATGGGCTCCAACGATGTGGCGCAATCACCCGATGCCTATGCGCGCCTGAAAGCCGCGCTGCCAAAAGCGCAGTATTCGGTGTTTGATGGCATGGGGCATTTGCCGTTCGCGCAAGACTCCGCGCGATTTAACAAAGATCTGGCTGCTTTTGTGAATGCAGCAGTCAAAAAATAGCCATGCCCACCACTATTGCCCAAAAACGTGCGGAGTTTTATCGGCTGCATCGCTCCGGGTGTTTTGTGATGCCCAATCCTTGGGATGTGTGCAGTGCAGTGTATTTGCAAAGCTTAGGGTTCAAAGCGATTGCCAGCACCAGCGCGGGCTTTGCGTGGACGGTGGGCTGCGAAGACAACACCGTGACACGCGATCAAGTGCTGGCTTATTTGAGGAAATTGGTTGCTGCCGTTGACATCCCAGTGAATGCTGATTTCGAAGGCAGCTTCGCCCATGACCCCGAAGGCGTTGCGGCCAATGTAACGCTTGCGGTTGAAGCGGGCGTGGCGGGTTTGTCGATTGAAGACTACACCGGCGATGACGCCAACCCGTTGTACGCGATCAACCATGCTGTGGCGCGTATCAAGGCCACGCGCGCTGCCATTGATGCCACGGGAGCCGATGTTTTGCTGACCGCGCGCACCGAAAGCATGTTGTTTGGCAAAACCGAGTTGGCCCCCATCATTCATCGCTTGCAATTATTCGCCGAAGCCGGAGCCGGCCGCCTGTTCGCGCCCGTTGTGCGGAACCCTGAGGATATCCGCGCGGTCGTGGCGTCCGTGTCGGCCATGCCGGTGAACATCATGGGTGCCTACCCGGAACTGTCGATCCAAACGCTAGCAAGTTTAGGCTTACGGCGCATCAGCACCGGCGGCGCGCTCGCCCGTAGCGCCTGGAACAGCTTCATGGCCAGGGCCACAGAACTGGCCGAGAAGGGCACCATCACCAGCTTGGCGCAGGTTATGTCTAACGCACAGATCAACAAGGTCTTTTCTGACGTCAAAGTGCGCTAAGCCGCCTTGACCTTCAGCGCCGTTTCGCTCATCACACTTTCACCTTTTTGGCCTGTTTTGAGGACACACCATGACCGCCATTATCGACATACTCGGCCGTGAGATTTTAGACAGCCGCGGCAACCCCACCGTTGAAGTGGATGTGACGCTTGATAGTGGCGTGATGGGCCGCGCTGCGGTGCCCTCGGGCGCATCGACCGGTGCGCACGAAGCCATGGAACTGCGCGACGGCGATAAAAACCGCTACGGCGGCAAGGGTGTGCGCAAAGCCATCGAAGCGGTGAACGGCGAGTTGCACGCTGCGCTCGCTGGTTTGGATGCGCGCGATCAGGTGAAGATCGACCGCTCCATGATTGACCTTGATGGAACGCCGAACAAAAGCCGCTTGGGAGCCAACGCTATTCTGGGTGTGTCACTCGCGGTTGCCAAGGCGGCCGCCGCTGATGCCGACTTGCCGTTGTATCGCTACATCGGCGGGGCGGCAGCGCATGTGCTGCCGGTACCGATGATGAACATTGTCAATGGCGGTGCGCACGCCGACAACCCCATCGACATCCAAGAATTCATGATCATGCCCGTGACGGCGCCGAGTGTTGCCGATGCGATACGGATGGGTTCGGAAGTCTTCCAGGCGCTCAAGAAAAAACTGAAAGATGCCGGGCATAATACGAATGTTGGCGACGAGGGCGGCTTTGCGCCCAACTTGAAAAGCGCTGACGATGCATTGGCGTTTATTATGAAAGCGATTGAAGCGGCGGGCTATAAGCCCGGAGCCGATATTGTGCTGGCCTTAGATTGCGCATCCACCGAGTTCTATAAAAAAGGTAAATACGAAATGGAAGGCGAGGGCAAGTCGCTCGACTTCGGTGGCATGGTGAAGTTCTACGAAGGACTGGTGTCGAAGTACCCCATCGTCTCCATCGAAGACGGCATGGCTGAAGACGACTTCGACGGCTGGGCGGCGTTGACCAAAGCCATTGGGCACAAATGCCAACTGGTGGGCGATGATTTGTTCGTCACCAACTCGGCGCGGCTGGGTGACGGGATTGCAAAAGGCCTGGCCAATTCAATTCTAGTGAAGGTCAACCAAATCGGCACACTCACGGAAACGTTGGCCGCCGTCGAAATGGCGCACAAGGCCGGTTATACCTCGGTGCTGTCGCATCGCTCGGGCGAAACGGAAGATTCGACCATCTCCGACATTGCGGTGGCGACCAACTGCGGGCAAATCAAAACCGGCTCGTTGTCGCGCTCGGACCGCACGGCGAAGTACAATCAACTGATCCGCATCGAAGAGCACTTAGGTCCAGCAGCCTTGTACGGCGGCAACGAATTCAAACGCCGCCGTGGGATTAAGGGCTAAACCGCTACGCTCGACTGCATTGGTAGCTTCGACACGGGCTTGCCCGTCAGCGCAAAGATCGCGTTGGCCAAAGCTGGGCCAATGGGTGGCACGCCCGGTTCGCCCACACCGCGTGGCACTTCGGTGGACGGCACGATGTGCACATCCACACGCGGCATTTCGTCCATACGCATCACGCCGTATGTGTCGAAGTTCGATTGCTCGACCAGGCCATCTTTGAGCGTAATGGCGCTCTTCAAGATCGTGCCCAATCCGTATGCAATTCCGCCTTCCATCTGCGCCTGGATCACATCGGGGTTGATGGCGACGCCGCAATCGACGGCACACACCACACGATCAACTTTGATTTTGCCGCCAGCATCGCGGCTGACTTCGACGACCTGCGCCACAAAGGTTCCAAATGCTTCGACCACAGCAATTCCGCGCGCTTTGTCTTTGCCCAAGGGCTTGGACCATTGAGCCTTCTCAGCGGCGAGATTGAGCACCGCCAAGTGACGCGGATGTTTGGCCAATGAGCTGCGCCTAAATTCCAGCGGCTCTTGACCCGCCGCTTTGGCCACTTGATCAACAAAGGCTTCGGTAGCGTAGGAATTGTGCGTACTACCGACCGAGCGCCACCATAAAACCGTGGGGCCTGCGACTGTTGTATGCAAGTCGACGGAAATGTTGGGAATATCATAAACCAAATTCGCCGCCCCTTCGACGGAACTACCATCGATTCCGTTTTTGACGGCCATGGCTTCGAACGCGGTGCCCTTCATGATCGATTGGCCGACGATGGTATGCTGCCAGGCCACCACTTTGCCAACTTCGTCGATGCCCGCTTTCATGGCGTGATAGAACATGGGACGATATTTGCCCCCGCGCAGATCGTCCTCGCGCGTCCAGATTAGTTTCACCGGCGTGCCTTGGGGAAGCGCTTTTGCAATATGGGCGGCTTCAACCATGTAATCTGAGTGCACATTGGCACGACGGCCAAAGCTGCCACCTGCGAACATGGTGTTGATCTTTACTTGCTCAGGCTTGAAGCCCAACACGCGTGCCACGTTGCCTTGGTCAATGGTTTGGAACTGACAGCCCGCCCAAATCTCACAACCATCTGCGGCTAGGACGAAGGTGCAGTCTAGGGGCTCCATGGGGGCGTGGGCGAGGTAGGGGAATTCAAACTCGGCGCTGATGGTACGCTTGGCTTTTGACATCGCTTCTGCCGCATCTCCCTCTTTGCGTGCCGATGCGCCAGGCTGAGCGGCGAGTTTTTTGTAATCCACAAAAATTTGCGCGGTGCTACGCTTTTCGGAGTTGGTGTCATCCCATTCGATGCGCAGTGCGCTGCGGGCCTTCTGGGCTTGCCAAAACGAGTCCGCCACCACAGCCACGCCGCTGGGCACTTGCAACACATGCTTTACGCCGGGAATGGCTTTGGCAGCGTCGGCATCGACGCTTTTAACGGTTCCTCCAAAGCGGGGTGGCCGGGCGACGACAGCCACCAGTAAATTTGGAGCCATGTGGTCCAAGCCGTACTTCGCTGATCCGTCGACTTTGTTGCCAGTATCAATGCGTGGAACAGATGCGCCGATGAGTTTGAATGCCTTTGGGTCTTTCAGCGTGACGGCGGCAGGCACTGGCATCGTGGCTGCTTTCGCCGCCATCTCGCCAAAGCGCGCGCGCTTGGTCTTGTAGGTCAGCACGCCGCCTTCAACTTTGATCTCAGCGGCAGGCGCGCTCCATTCTTTTGCGGCAGCCGCTACCAGCATGGCACGCGCGGTGGCTCCGGCATTACGCAGTTGCGGATAGGAGTTCGCGATCGAGGTGCTTCCGCCCGTCATTTGGATTCCCATCCCGACGGCAGCGTAAAGTTTCTGGTTGGCGGGTGCGTGTTCGGCGCGCATTTGCGACCAATCAGCATCCATTTCTTCGGCCACTATCGTCGATAGCCCGGTATAGACTCCTTGGCCCATTTCCAGGTGCTTGATTAGCACCGTGACCGTGTTATCCGGTGCAACCCGGATGAACGCGTTGGGCGCAAAAACCGTGTCACTGGAAACGGCAGCGCGAGTTTTTCCACTCCAGACAAAGCCGACAACTAGTCCGGCGGCTGCACCTTGAAGAACTGCGCGGCGGGAAGGTTTTGGTTCGGTGAATGCGATCATGGCGGGGGCTTCTTGGCTGAAATGGAGCGTGCACAAATATGCGCCGAAATCCGGCCTTGGCAAGGCATGTCACAGTGAAACCTGCAGCCCTGTGCTTTTGCCTATTGACCATAGGTCATAAGGGGGTGTTTTCCCCCTAGACTTGTTGTAGAATGGATTATCGAATTGACCCGGGAGGCTTACATGTTGATCAAGCGCCGTAATCTGCTCGCAGGTTCTGCCGCCGCCACCACGTACTTTATGGCCCAAAGCGCCAGCGCGGAGTCCTTCAAGGGGGATGTTGAATTGCGCGGCACTGTTGGGCGGCTGGAACGTTTGGGAAGCTTAGAGCTGGAAAGCCAGCAAGATTTTCTTACCAATTTCCGCAGTTGGATTAACGGTGATTTCCGGCGAGTCGCGACCGCACGCGCCAACGCCATTGTGAAAGCCGCCGGCCTCGATCCGAATGCCGAGATGGGCTATCAGACTGCTGCCGCTTTGTTCGAAAAAGACCCCGTGACCATGGGCTACGTGAAAGCTTGGGTTGCGAACCAACTGCACACCTGGGGCACGATCCAAAAATACTTCCACGACAACGCGGATCAGTATTTGTCGGAAATGGATGCTGCCGATAAAGCCGGCCCTGGCAAAGTTGAGTGGGATTCCAAAATGGTGATCCCTGATTACACCAAACATGAAATTCATATTCAGCCCGGTGGGTACGTTGGCGATCCGTTCGCGGGCTACATCAATTTCTATGGCGTGAATAATTTCTACGCGGGCCTGAACTTCCAAGACGAAACACAAACCGCTATTGCCAAGGCTGTGATTCTACCCAAAGACGGCAAAGTGAAACGTATCCTCGATATCGGCAGTGCGACCGGCCGCCTGACCATGCAAATGAAAGAGCGCTTCCCAGATGCGGAAGTCTGGGGCATCGATGTCGGTGCGCCGATGGTGCGCTACGCCCATGTGCGCTCGCTCGATTTGGGGCTGGACATCAACTATGCGCAGCGCCTGGCCGAAGACACCAAGTTCCCTGACGGCCACTTCGACTTGGTTGTGTCTTATATTATGTTCCACGAAGTCACTGTCGAAGCGGCAAAGAACATTGCCAAAGAAACACATCGCATCTTGCGTCCGGGTGGCGTGTTCTATCCGGTCGATTTCCAAACCGGCAAACAACGAGTACCCATGACGGCCTATAACGCGTTCTCCACATGGTGGGATCACCGCTGGAATAACGAAGTCTGGTCGATGGAATTCCGCGATACGGATTTCGCCAAGACGTTGGCTAATGCTGGCTTTCTGGTCGACGAGAACATTCCCCAGGCCCGCCGAGGTCACGGCAAGATCATGGGCACGAAGACGGCTTAAGCCACTGTGCTTTCTCGCCGTCATGCGCTCGCGATCAGTATCAGCGCAGGGGCTTGGCGCCAATCAATTTCAACACCGCCCGCGGGCAAAACTCGGGCGGTGTTCTTGTTTTTTGGGCCAGCGGCAGCACAGGTTCGGAATTCATCAAGCACTTAGCGCCTTCAGTGAAGGTCACGGCCTTTGTACGCCTGATCTACAACCGCGACCGTCTCAAGGGGCGTGATATTCAATTCGTCACGGGTGATGTGTTAAATGTGAGCGATGTGGCCAGGGTTTTTGAGGCCGGCCCGTTTGACACTGTATTTGTTGCGCTCCAAACCCGGCCGGGTCAGCCCTATCCATATAGGGGCGTGGAACAAAATATCATGACCTACGCCAAAGCCAACGGCATGAAGCAGATCATCTTGATTGGTCAAGTGGGTGCGTCTGCCACACCGATCAATCAGGCCGATTACTCGGATATCAACTTCAAACTGTTAGGCCCTGCGCTTCAAAAAATGAGTGAGGTAGAAAAAATCATCGTCGACAGTGGTGTGCCCCATACCATCATTCGTGTTGGTGCGATCATTGTCGAGCGCGGTAAGCCGCCGCAGCCCGAAACCGGACAGGGGCGCTTGATTGATGATATGAAAAAAATGGGCGCCATTGCGTAAGGCGACTTGGGAGGGCTTGCGGCGTCGTGTGCGGGACACGTGCGTGCTTGAATAAAACGTTTCATGCCGCCGATGACACGCTTGTCATTCAATACAAGCGTTGGCGCTGTCGCCGTTTTGCAACGCCTGAAACAGTCGACGCCTATTGAAGTTCTAATTTTTCATTAATCGTGCTCCGTGTTTGTTTTTTGAGCGGACTCTTGACGCGTTGACTCTGCCATGATTCAATGAATCAGTAATAAGCGTATCAGCGTTCGGGGCGGGGAGTTATCGTGAGACAAGAATTTAGCCGCAAGGCACGTCAGGTCCTCGGTCCTCTCATGGGGGCCGCTGTGATGGTCTACTTTGGCTATCACGCGGTGCAAGGGGACCGAGGACTGATGGCGTGGTGGAATTTGCGCTTCGAGATTGAGCATGCGAATATTGCCTTGGTTACCGTTAGCGCTGAAAAGAAAATCATCGAACATCGCGTTGCTTTGCTGCGGCCCGAAAGCTTAGACCCCGACATGCTTGAAGAACGTGCGCGCATCATGCTGGGCACAGCAGCGCCCAATGACCTGATCGTGCCTGAGCCCTCGCTCTAATAAATCAGACGCTATATTTTAAGTCGTTATCGCCCGAACCCTTGATCGGGCGATCTAAGTTTCATACCCATTTTCTGAGTTTTGTGAGCGATGGACCGCCCGGTCATGATGGGTAATGAAGCGCGGGGACATTACCCGTGCGCACTATTTACATTCTCGACTATGTATAATTCGTCACGGTGACCTTTTATTGCCGCAACTTTCGGTCTTTGATCGCCTCTGGCTTGCAACTTCCATCATGATAGAAGCAATTCTTGCCCTCAGAATTGCGCCATACCGCAACGCACACCGACAAAATACCACCTATTCAGTAGGTTAGCAAAGTCCGTAATTGTGCATTGCAAACCAATGACTTAACCAAGCTTTAGCTTGCCGCTGCGCAATTTTATTGCGATATACGCCGTAGTTGGCTGCTAAGGTGATGTGTCCTCGCGAAGCCGTTGACTTAAATAAACAATAAAGACGCAGGATGGAGGGGCCCATGGCCACTAAACGTGGAAATACCAAGGCGGCAACGTCTTCGGTCGGCTCCAAGGTACTCATCCAATTTTATCGGGACATGCTGTTGATCCGCCGCTTCGAGGAGCGCGCGGGACAGTTGTATGGGATGGGATTGATTGGCGGCTTTTGCCATCTTTACATCGGCCAAGAGGCCGTGGTGGTGGGCTTGCAGGCCTGCTCGAAACCCGGCGATTCAGTCATCACCAGCTATCGCGATCACGGCCACATGCTGGCCTGCGGCATGGACCCCAAGGGCGTCATGGCCGAATTGACGGGCCGTGCGGGTGGCTATTCCAAAGGCAAAGGTGGCTCTATGCATATGTTTAGCCGCGAGAAAGGGTTCTACGGCGGTCACGGCATTGTTGGCGCCCAAGTACCGATTGGAACGGGGTTAGCCTTCGCCCACAAATACAAAAATGATGGTGGTTTGAGTTTTGCCTACTTCGGTGACGGCGCGGCCAACCAAGGCCAGATCTACGAGTCTTTTAATATGGCCGGGTTGTGGAAGCTGCCGGTGATCTACGTCATCGAAAACAACAAGTACGGCATGGGCACTTCAGTTCAGCGCGCGTCCGCCTCGCCCGATTTGCATAAGCGCGGCGAGCCCTTTGGCTTGCGCACCATGACGGTCGATGGCATGAGCGTCACGGCGGTATACGAGGCTGGTCGCGATGCCACCGAGTATGTGCGTAGCGGTGAGGGCCCGGTCCTGATGGAAGTGAATACTTATCGTTACCGTGGTCACTCAATGTCAGACCCTGCAAAGTATCGCGCCAAAGAAGAACTGCAAAAAATGCGCGAACAGTTCGATCCCATCGACAGGCTGCGCGCAGAGTTGGTTGAGATGAAAGCCATGGACGAAGATGGCTTTAAGGCCATCGATAAAGAGATCAAAGATATAGTCACGGCCGCGGCGGAATTTTCGCAAACCAGCCCCGAACCCGATCCGGCAGAACTCTGGACCGATATTCTGGTTGAAGCGGCGTAAGGGCGGGCACAGGCATGACCATTCAAATTTTGATGCCGGCGCTGTCGCCGACCATGACCGAAGGCAAATTGACCAAATGGCTGGTGAAAGAAGGCGACAAAGTATCCTCGGGCAAAATTCTGGCCGAAATCGAAACCGACAAAGCGACCATGGAACTGGAAGCCATTGACGAAGGCATTGTCGGTAAGTTGCTGGTGAGCGAGGGCTCCGAAGTGATTCCGGTCAATCAACCCATCGCCATTTTGCTGGAAGGCGACGAGAAAGCCTCATCAATCAAAGCAACTTCTGTCACCACACCTATGGCCGCAAAAACAGAAAGCATTGCCGCAGCTGCGGCCGCAGCACCCCAGGCTGCCACTTCTGCCCCCGAGAAAGAATACACATCGTTCAAAACGCAAACCGTACGCGAAGCGTTACGTGACGCCATTGCCGAAGAGATGCGTCGCGATCCTAACGTATTTCTGATGGGTGAAGAGGTTGCCGAGTATCAAGGTGCATACAAAATTAGCCAAGGTCTGTTGGATGAGTTTGGCGCTAAGCGCGTCATCGACACGCCGATTACCGAACATGGCTTTGCGGGCCTGAGCGTCGGTGCAGCTTTTGGCGGCTTGCGCCCCATCGTCGAGTTCATGACCTTCAACTTCGCCATGCAGGCGATTGATCACATCATCAACTCTGCTGCGAAAACATTGTACATGTCCGGTGGCCAACTGGGCTGCCCAGTGGTGTTCCGTGGACCCAATGGGGCCGCCGCGCGCGTCGGTGCGCAGCACTCGCAATGTTACGCCTCGTGGTATGCTCACATACCAGGCTTGAAGGTTCTGGCCCCGTGGTCGGCGGCCGATGCGAAGGGCTTGCTGAAGGCCGCCATTCGCGACCCCAACCCGGTCATCTTTCTTGAGAACGAAATTTTATACGGCCAAAGCTTTGAGGTTCCCGCCGACGATGATTTTATCTTGCCGATCGGTAAAGCGAAAGTCGAACGCGTCGGTGCACACGTCACGATTGTTGCGTTCTCGATCATGGTGGGCAAAGCATTGCAAGCAGCAGAAATTTTGGCAAAAGAGGGCATTGAGGCCGAGGTGATTAATCTGCGCTCCATCCGCCCGCTCGACACCGAAACCATTATCCTTTCGGTACAAAAAACCAACCGCTGCGTCACGGTGGAAGAGGGCTGGGCAACATCGGGTATCGGTTGCGAAATTGCAGCGCGCATTATGGAACAAGCCTTCGATGATTTAGATGCGCCGGTCGCGCGTGTCGCAGGCAAAGATGTTCCGATGCCTTATGCGGCGAACCTCGAAGTCATGGCGCTGCCACAAATTGCCGACATCGTGGCGGCAGCTAAATCTGTTTGTTACCGCTAAGCGGGAAGGGAACTCTACACATGCCAATCGAAATTCTCATGCCCGCGTTGTCGCCGACGATGACCGAAGGCAAGCTGGCCAAGTGGCTGAAGAAAGAAGGCGACGCTGTCAAAAGCGGTGACCTGATCGCTGAAATCGAGACCGACAAAGCGACGATGGAGTTTGAGGCCGTTGATGCGGGTCGCATTGGAAAGATTCTGATTGCCGAAGGTACTGAAGGCGTTGCCGTCAATAAGCCTATCGCGATTTTGCTCGAAGAAGGTGAAGACATGAGCGTGGTTAAAGCTTCAGTTGCTCCTGCTGCCAAAGTCGCCGCACCCGTAGCGCCGACAGCCGCCCCTATTGCAACGCCGAGTACCCCAAAAGTTTCACCAACCGCGCGTGTGGCCGACCGTATTCTTGCCAGCCCCTTGGCTAAACGGATCGCGACCAATGCCGGGATTGATTTATCTGCTGTCAGCGGCAGCGGCCCCCATGGCCGCATCGTCAAATCCGATCTTGATCTGGCACTCGCAGTCGGAACAGCGAAGGCCGCGCCCAAGGCTGGCCCGGTTGCGATGCATGTGCCCAGCGGACCCGTGCCCGATTTCGGGCAACCGTTCACAGCCGTTCCCAATTCATCGATGCGCAAAATCATCGCGCGCCGCTTGCTTGAAGCCAAACAATCCATCCCGCATTTTTACCTGACGGTGGATTGCAACATCGACGAACTGCTAGCTATGCGTACTAAATTGAATGCGCGCAGCGGGGCCGATTACAAACTCTCGGTCAATGACTTTGTCATCAAGGCCGTCGCGGCCGCGCTGCGCAAAGTGCCTGCGGCCAATGCCACCTGGACTGAAGATGCCATCCGTCGTTACGACAATGTTGATATTTCCATCGCGGTCGCAACTCCCGACGGCCTGATCACGCCGATCATTCGAAATGCCGACAAAAAAGGCCTCGCCATCATTTCGAATGAAATGAAAGACTTGGCAGCGCGCGCTAAAGACAAAAAGCTGAAATCTGAAGAGTTCCAGGGTGGCGGCTTCTCGATTTCTAACTTGGGCATGTTTGGCATTCGTGAGTTCTCGGCCATCATCAACCCGCCGCAAAGCTGCATTTTGGCCGTGGGCAAGGGCGAGCAACGCCCGATTGTCAAAAATGGTGCCATCGCTATTGCTAACATGATGACCTGCACCTTGTCGGTAGATCATCGCAGCGTCGATGGGGCCGTGGGCGCAGAATTTATGCAGGCGTTCCAGGCGATTATCGAAGAACCGCTGACGGTTTTGCTGTATGAAACACGATGACCGAATCTAATTTTGATGTGATTGTCATCGGCGGTGGGCCAGGCGGCTATGTGGCTGCTATTCGGGCATCGCAATTGGGCATGAAAGCCGCCGTTGTCGAGCGCGAAAACTTAGGCGGCATTTGTCTCAACTGGGGTTGCATCCCTACCAAGGCCTTATTGCGCACGTCCGAGATTTATCACCTCATGACGCACGCCAAGGATTACGGCTTGAAGGCCGACAATGTGGGCTTTGATTTAGATGCCATTGTGAAGCGGTCGCGCGGCGTGGCAGGCCAGCTTAATGGCGGTGTCAAAGGTCTGATGAAGAAAAACAAAGTCGCGATCTTCGATGGCCACGGCAAATTAAACGGCACATCGGGAAATTTGCGCAAGCTTGCGGTCATCAAAGACAACAAGCCTGTCGCTGACTTAATGGCCAAGCACATCATTTTGGCTACCGGCGCACGTGCGCGTGAACTGCCGGGTATGGAAGCCGACGGCGAACTCGTGTGGACCTATCGCCACGCCATGGTGCCCAAAGTATTTCCAAAATCACTGGTCGTCATTGGCTCGGGCGCCATTGGGATTGAGTTTGCAAGTTTCTATCAAACTCTGGGCAGCAAAGTCACTGTGGTCGAGGTCATGGATCGCGTCGTGCCGGTGGAAGACGCCGATGTGTCTGCCTTTGCGCGCAAAGCCTTCGAGAAGCAGGGCATGGTGATCAAAACCAAGGCCACTGTGAAGGTGCTGAAAAAAGGTGCCAGCAATGTCACCGTGACCATCGAGCAGGATGGCAAGACCGAGCAGCTGACTGTCGACCGCGTGATTTCGGCGGTGGGCATCGTTGGCAATGTCGAGAACTTAGGGATTGAAGGTACCAAGATTAAAGTTGAAAAAACCCACATTGTGATCGACGAATTTTGCCGCACCGGCGAGCCGGGCGTCTATGCCATTGGCGACATCGTCGGTGCGCCGTGGTTAGCGCACAAAGCTAGCCACGAGGGCGTGATTTGCGTCGAGGCCATCGCCGGGCTGCACCCACATCCCTTGAAGGTCGAACTGATTCCAGGTTGCACCTATTGCCACCCGCAAATCGCCAGCGTTGGCCTGACCGAGGCGGCCGCGAAAGCCAAAGGCCATGAACTCAAGGTCGGCAAATTCCCATTCATCGGCAACGGTAAAGCGATTGCCCTGGGTGATACGGGCGGGTTTGTGAAAACAGTGTTTGATGCCAAAACCGGCGAGTTGCTGGGCGCGCATATGATTGGCCCCGAAGTCACCGAGATGATTCAGGGCTATACGATTGCCAAAACCTTGGAGACCACTGAGGCAGAGCTGATCCACACCGTATTCCCACACCCGACCATCTCGGAATCCATGCACGAAGCGGTGCTTGATGCCTATGGCAGGGTCGTGCATATGTAATTTACTTCCTGTCGTCATCGGACTTGATCCGAGGACCCAGGGTAGTAATCTCATGTGGTTTGTAATCCTGGACCCTCGCGTTAAGCGCGAGAGTGACATGGGAGTGAATTCTCATCTCAATCGAGCTATACTTTCTCCATCATGACCAACGTCGAACCGATTAAGCCCCATAATCTCCGCCAGTCGAAGCCGGCGTGGTTGCGCGTGACAGCGCCGACTTCGCCCGAGTACGCCGAGACGCGCCGGATTATACGCGAGCACAAGCTGAATACCGTGTGTGAGGAAGCGGCGTGCCCGAATATTGGTGAATGTTGGAAAGTGCGTCACGCCACCATGATGATTTTGGGCGATATCTGCACGCGCGCTTGCGCGTTTTGCAATGTCAAAACCGGACGACCGGGTGCCGTTGACCCCAATGAACCAAACAACGTAGCCGAAGCCATCAAGAAACTAGGCCTGCGCCACGTTGTGATTACATCCGTGGATCGCGACGATATGGACGATGGTGGCGCCAACCATTGGGTTGCCATCATTCAGGCCGTGCGCGCAGCCAATCCCAATACGACGATTGAAATTCTCACGCCCGATTTTCGCAAAAAAATGGGCATGGTGGACTTGGTCGCCTCGGCATTGCCCGATGTTTACAACCACAACCTTGAAACTGTGCCGCGCCTGTACCGCACTATTCGCCCCAGTGCCCGCTATTACACGAGCTTACGCTTGCTTGAGCGCGTGAAGGAGCTGAACCCAACGGTGTTCACAAAATCCGGAATTATGTTGGGCTTGGGCGAAACCAAGGACGAAGTGATTCAGGTGATGGATGATATGCGCGCCGCCGATGTGGATTTCATCACCATCGGCCAATATTTGCAGCCTACGCCCAACCATGCACCGGTTGATCGGTTTGTTCCGCCCGATGAGTTCGCCGAGCTTGAGCGTATTGCGCGGGTGAAGGGTTTCTCGATGGTCTCGGCCACACCGCTGACCCGATCGTCCTATCACGCCGATGACGACTTCGAACAGCTCAAGGCTGCGCGCTTGAAAGCCGCTCAAGGCTAGGCGCTTTTATGCGCATGCACCGCGAAACCCGACTGCTGCCCTACATACCGCAGCAAGTATTTGAGCTTGTCGCCGACGTTGAAAAATATCCGCTGTTTCTGCCGTGGTGTACGGCGTGTCGCATCAATCGCCATGAATCTGACACTGTGTTTATCGCTGACCTAGCGATGGGATTTAAAATGGTGCGTGAGAAGTTCACCTCGCGCGTGACGCTCGATCCCGGCAAGGCTGTGAAGGTGGAACACCTCGATGGCCCATTCCGACATTTGGTGAATACGTGGACCTTCAAACCCGCCGTTACATCTTCCGGCTCACCAGCAACTGAACTTGAGTTTTATATCGAATTTGAATTCCGCTCGAAGCTGCTGCAGTCAATCATCGGTGTTGTGTTTGAAGAAGCGGTACGGCGGATGGTCGCCGCCTTCGAGGCCCGCGCGGCCGTGCTTTACGCGTCTACGGCTTCACCCGTATCTTGAAGCTGGCTCGCGAGCAATTCCAAGGCTGCGGCCACGGTGGCCCGGCGAATGTCGGTGCGCGTTCCAGCAAACACGTAGCGTTTCACCTGTGCGTCTTTGCCGCGTTGAGCAACGGCGAGATAGACCAAGCCCACAGGCTTTTCTTTGGTCCCACCATCGGGCCCAGCAATACCCGTCACGGCCACGGCGATGTCGGCGTTTGATTGGGCCATAGCACCCTCGGCCATGGCAGCGGCGACGATATCGCTGACAGCACCAAATTCGGCCACCGCATCGCGCGGGACGCCCAGCATGGTGGTCTTAGCGTCGTTAGAGTAGGTGACGTAGCCGCACTCGAACACAGATGAAGACCCGGGAATGGCGGTGATGCAACTGGCCACTAGACCGCCCGTGCAAGATTCTGCGGTGGTGATTTTCTTGGATGATGCTTTTGCCGCGACGATCACCGCCTTAGCAAGATCAAGCAAATCAACTGGCAGTTGCGTCATTGGAACCCAATCGGCAAAGCGCTTAGCTCAAGATGAGCCGGGCGATCAAAATCATACCAGCGGCATAGGCAGCCGCAATCACATCGTCAAGCATGACGCCAAATCCACCGCCGATGTTGTTGTCAGCCCAACTCACGGGCCATGGCTTGCGAATATCAAAAAACCGGAACAACACGAATCCCGCAATGACCCAAGGCAGGGTGAAGGGGGTTGCAGCCAGTGTGATCCACATACCGACCACCTCATCGGCAACAATCCAGCCAGGGTCGTTGTCGTCGCCGGGAAGCTCACCATTCGCGCAAAGCCAGCCCGCAAAAAACAAAAGTGCCGCCATGACGAGGAGCCCCAAAGGTCCAGCGAACTCATAGATCAACCAGCCGAAAGGGATCGCGCCAAGCGAGCCCACGGTGCCCGGCGTGAACGGCGAGCGACCACAGCCGAACCAAGTCAGAAGCATCCGTCGAACCAGGCTGGAATATCCCGGTCGAGCAGAGTGAGTGTGGCTGGGCGGGGATGGGTTTTGGGACATCTCTGTTGGCAGCTTTTTAGTCGCAATCAGGACTTATTGTGACGACGGCGTGATTAAGGCACGTTTGAATCATAGACCCGGCATGATCAATTATCTATAACTTATTGATAATAAACAGTATTATTTTTTCTTTTTATCTTTGAAATTCTGCGCAAGACTGGGCAGGATAGATACGGCGCGTGCCTCTAAATCGCCGACATCGATCGCGGCACTGTTGCGATCAACCGGGGTAAAAAAAACCGATTGATTGCAACGGAGTTTTGGTTGTCTTTGCCGAAATAAAGAGCAGTGGAACGCGTGCCGATGAGCCCCGGAATTGCTCTCGCTATAACGAGCAGGCCGGGTAAATGTTTTGGGTGTCATCGGTGTCGGGGGATCGCGTGTTTACAGGTAAGCAACTCTCCAAATTTGATCCACGGGATCGCGGCTTAGGCCGTTTTGAGAAAACGCTGCAGCGATTCTTTCCTGAACGGCAATTGATTGTCCGTTCGGGCGAGCGTATGAGGACTTTGCGGCTGTCGACGCATCGCCAAGCCGCACTTGCGGCCTTTGGCATTATTCTTGGCGGCTGGATCTTGCTCAGTTCCAGCATCGTCATGAATCACTCCGAGAACATTAGCGTCAAGAATACCGAAATCAAAGATGCGCGCAGGGGCTACGAGCAATTGCTCGCCCAGGTTTCGATTTACAAAGAACGTGTTGCCGAGCTGACCAAAGATCTTGATTCCAGCTACATCCAATCAATGCAGTTGGTTGAAAAAGAATCTCAGCTGCTGAAACAAAAGGCCCAGAAACTCGGACAAGTTCCTGGGGCCAAAGCCAAGCTGGCTGATCGCATCAAAAGGAAGGCCAAAGAGGTTTTGACCTCGCCGGGCTCAGTGCTCAAAGGCGAAGAAAACGTTGAGTTGGCGCTCGACAAAGCAAAGTTGGAACGCAAGCAGTTTGATCAAGCACGCAATGGCATTCTGTCTGAGTTGAGTGAACTCGAAAACTCCATGGTCGACGTGGTTGGTCATCACAGCAAAACCTCGTTTATTGCTGCTGAAGGGTTGGAACTGCGCCAAGTTGTGCTTGAGCGCGATATGGCCGTTGCTGATCGTGAGTCGCTTGCTCAGCGTGTGGCGTTGATGGACGATCAAATTCGCGAGATGGAGAGCAATCAGTTGCTGCTTTATCACCGCTTCTCAGAACTAGCAGAAACGAAAATCGCCAATATCGAATCCTCGCTCAGCATTACGGGCTTAGATATCGACTTGATGGTCCGGCAGAAAAATAGCAATAATCGCGGCGGGCAGGGTGGTCCGTTCATTCCGCTGGACGAAAAACCGACCATGAACAATTCTGGCCCGGTCGAAGAGTCATTCTTCCGACTGAATGGGCATATGAGTCGTCTCAGTGACTTGCAAAATTTGCTGGTGGGATTGCCAATTGATGCGCCGCTTAAAAAATTCGAGATGAACTCTGGCTTCGGCGTTCGCAAAGACCCTTTTACTGGTGGTTACGCCCAGCATTTGGGGCTGGACATGGCGGCGGATTTCAAGTCACCGGTGATCGCTACGGGCGATGGTAAGATCGTTTACGCCGGTTGGGAGGGACGCTTTGGTCGCATGGTTGAGATTGACCATGGGGTGGGGCTGACCACACGATATGCCCACCTAGCCCGTATCATGGTGAAAGTGGGCGACAACGTGTCGCGTGGAACGACGATTGGTCAACTGGGCTGTAGCGGTCGCTGCTCTGGCCCCCATCTGCATTACGAAGTGCTGAATAACGGCAAGCCGATTAATCCGTTGAAATTTTTAAAGGCCGGAAGCGATGTTTTCAAAGGCTAACAGCACCCCGCCGCGTGAAACGCCCGGTCCCCGCGCTGATTTGAACAAGTCGGTTCCCTCGATTATCAGTGCCAATTTGTCCATTGATGGGCATTTGGCTTCTTCCGGTGAAGTGCAAGTCGATGGCACCGTAAATGGCGACATCCGCTGCAAAGCGTTGATTGTTGGCGTGAAGGGCTCTGTCTTTGGCGAAATCGTGGCGCAGACCGTGCGTATGCATGGTTCGGTCAAAGGCATGATCCGCGCAAAAAGCGTATTCTTGGCCTCAACGGCGCATATGTCGGGCGATGTGGAACACGAAAGCTTGGCGATTGAGCCCGGAGCCTTCATGGAAGGTCATTGCCAACGAATTTCGGAAGCCAACCTCACGCCGATCATGGAAGAGCGCCGTCCCACCACGCGCCCCGAGGTTGTCTCCTCGTCGAACAGCGGACCGAGGCTAGCCAGCCCGCCTAAGCCCGCGATTATTGCAATGTGATTTAGAGATCGTGTGATTTAAAAAAGGCGACCACAGAGGTCGCCTTTTTATTTGTCCTCGCATGTTTTGAGCTTTTATCTTGGCCTCGCGACCTTAAGTTCTTTATCCAAGGTTTGGGGCACAGTCAGGACCTCTCCCAAAATCGCGCGATAGACCATCACATTCTCCATCACGCGTTGCACGTAGTTGCGCGTTTCTGAGAAGGGAATGGCTTCCACCCAATCCACCGCATCAACGTTGGGCAGGCGAGGATCCCCGAACGTGCGCGCCCACTGCTTGGCGCGGCTGGGGCCGGCGTTGTACCCAGCGGCAGCCATAATGTACGATCCGTCGAATTCCGCCACGAGTGAGTTCAGGTACACGCTGCCTAAGCGCACGTTATAAGCAGGGTCTGATTTCAATTTGCTTATGTTGTAGGGTTGCTTTGTCAGTTTCGCCATCGCGCGCGCGGTCGGCGGCATGAGTTGCATGAGTCCAAGTGCGCCCGCGGGGCTTTGTGCGCCGGAATCGAAGTTGCTCTCTTGGCGCATGATGGCCAACTGCAACGCGCGCTCTGGGCTCGATGGCAGGCTAAAGGGCGGCACCGGAAACCCGTGGGTGATGATAATGATCCGGTCGCGGCCCGCTTGCCGTGCAATCCACACGCCGAGGTCAATACGGCCCAAACGATTGGCTAACTCGGCTGCCATGTGCCGGTCCATAGCAAAGTCAGACGAATCTGCCAGCGCCAACAGGAACGGCCGCAAATGCGGCGTGCCCGTCACGTCAGCTAATGCGCGCACAGCTTTGGTGAGATCTTTGTTCTCAAAGGCTGTTCGCTCTTGTGCCGACGGGTTGGGATCGAGCGGGAGCTGCGGCAAGGTCGGATCGCTCAGGCGACCTAAGGCCAACTGACCATAGTATGTTGTGATATGCGCTGCCGCCCTGCGGTACCAATCGGTGGCGATGTCGGGCCGATTGAGATCATCGGCCGCACGACCCGCCCAATACGCACCACGCGAGAGATTCGCCGCCAACTGCACCGTGTCATAAACTTTTTGGAAGTGTTGCAACGCGGCGTTGGGGTCTTTTAAAAAACGTAACGCTAACCATCCGGCATACCATTCTGCCTCGGAGATGCTGACTGCATCCAAGGCCCCGTGATTTTGGATGATGGTATAGGCCTCACGCGCATTGCCTTTTTCAAGCGAATCACGCGCCAGCAATTGTCGCTCGCGCCACCATAGGTCGGGGCGAGGGGCGGTATCGGGAGTTGTTGGCAGAAGGGCGCGTGCTTCATCTTCGCGGTTACGCGCGCGCTGCCATTTAATGCGATCGTAGATCAAGCCTGGGTCGCTGGCGAAATTCGGTGGTAATTTTTCGATTAAGCGTTCGACGTTGCTTGTTTTCTCAATCAGTGACATGCGCACCGCGGCGACCACGGCTTTAGGCGTGTCAACGCGATCTAGCATACGTTGGGCGGCAGGGCGCTGTTCGGCATACAACAGTTCTTCCAGCCGCGCGCGATGATCCTCGGGCGTAATAAATCGCCCAAAGCGATTCATGAACTCGCGCTCTTCGCTGGCATCAAAGCGACCACTAATCCAGCTTGCGCGTGCGAGCTTCTCGGCCAAAGGTAGGTCGCCTGCGGCCAATGCGGCGTCGGCATGGGCAACTTTGCCTGGCGTAGTGACGGGTGGTTCCTTGGCGAACCAGCGCAAACGTTCGTCGGGGCCACCGCTGTCTTGGGCAATGCTCTCGGTGATGCGTTTGATTTCGGCCATGGATGGCCATTGAGGGTGAGTTTCAATGAAAGAAATCCGGTCACTGAAACTTAAAATCGCGCCAGAGGTGCGCAGCGCTACCCATTGTGTAATGTCGAGCAGCACAGGATTATTGGTGCGCTGCGCGATGTCGCGCGCAGTTGGCCAGCGCGCTGAAGATGCTCCTTGCATGGCCCGCATCAGCAACTCGCGATCGCGCGCGGACAGATGCTCAGGCTCGGCACGCGCTACAAGCCTTGGGGCAGGAACCGCCGGTTCTCGCGCTGCCGTACCTGGTTTACGCTTTGGCCGGGTTGGCGCTTTTGCCGCAGGCTGCTTTTTGACATCGGGCTTTTTAGCTGTGACGGGCTTGCGCGCTTCAGCTTTCTGTTTAGTGGGCTTCGTGATCTGGGCGGGGGACGGTTTGTCCGTCGACCAGCTGGGCGAGGCCAAACCGGTGCCAAAGATCACCACTGCAGACAACAGAATCCCTACCTTGCGGTTCATACCACTCTCATAAAAAACTTTCGGGTCTGTACGCAAGCCCTTGATACACCAATATGAATAGCACATTGCGAGGCTTGCCGCCCTGGGACTGTATGCTATGGTCTCATCTCTTTTTGAGCGAGGCCTTGAGAGCCTCACATTGTTGGAGTTCCGCTGCCATGGGGCACGCTGCTTTTCGTGGATCAATCACCGCCCTGATTACGCCCTTCAATGGCTATGCCGTTGATGAAAAGGCGTTCCAGAGCTTTGTCGAATGGCAGATTAAAGAAGGCTCCCATGGTGTCGTCCCCTGTGGAACGACGGGTGAATCGCCGACCCTCTCGCATGAAGAACATCGCCGCGTGGTCGAACTCTGCATTGAAGTGGCCAAAGGCCGCGTGCCGGTGATTGCGGGGACGGGCTCGAATTCTACCACTGAAGCCATTGAGCTGACTAAGCATGCCAAGGATGCCGGTGCCGATGCCGCGTTGATCGTGGCGCCCTATTACAACAAGCCGACGCAAGAGGGACTAAAGTTGCATTTCCGCGCCATTGCGGATGCGGTCGATTTACCAATTATTCTTTACAACGTGCCCGCGCGTACGGTTGTGGACATTTCTGTCGAGACGGTTATCGACTTAGCCAAGCATCCTAATATTGCGGGCATTAAGGAAGCTACCGGTGATGTGTCCCGCGCGACAGCCATCAAACTCGGAGCACCTGAAGGCTTTTGCTTGCTCTCCGGCGATGACGGAACGGCTCTGGGTTTCCTGGCGCATGGCGGCACGGGCTGTATCTCAGTGACCTCGAACATTGCGCCGCGCTTGTGCGCACAGATGCAAGATAACTGGACGCTGGAAAGCACCGATGACATTGCACGCATTCGCGATATTTTGCATCCGCTGCATGGCGTTTTGTTTTGTGAGCCCAGCCCTTCGCCAGCCAAGTACGCTGCCCACTTGTTGGGCCTGTGCGAACCCGACACCAGACTGCCGATTGGACCGCTGACCGCCAAGAGCAAAGCCCGGATTGAGGAGGCGATGCGCGGAGCAGGTTTGTTGGCCGGCTAGACACTTATGGCGAAATCAACGCTCATCTCTCATGGGCGGGTTGCAGAGAACCGCAAGGCCCGCTTCAACTATTCCATCGAAGACACCATCGAGGCGGGCATTGCGCTGGTCGGAACCGAGGTGAAATCGTTGCGGCTGGGCCGTGCCACCATTTCCGATGCCTTTGCGCAGCCTGAGGGCAGCGAGTTTTTCCTGATCAATTGCCACATTCCCATGTATCCGGGCGGCGGTAAGGTTCAACACGAGGAAACCCGCAAACGCCGTCTTTTGTTGCACAAAAAGCAAATCGGCCAATTGGCCGCCTCGATTCAGCGTGAGGGTATGACGGTGGTGCCGCTGTCGCTGTTTTTTAATGATAAGGGGATTGCGAAGGTGTCGTTGGGATTAGCCAAGGGTCGCAAGCACCAGGACCGCCGTGAAGCTATTAAAACCCGCGAATGGAACCGGCAGAAATCACGGATCATGCGCGATAAAGGATAGGAGCATTTTTCCGAGAAGTGGACTTCACTTGGTGTGAAAAAATGCGACCTGCAAAGAATCTTATGAACGACGAACCAGAATTGCTGGGCAAGGTGAAGGATAAGCTGATCCGCACCAAGGAGCAGTGGGCCAAAGAAGGGCGCGGCCTTACAGGCCAAACCGCGCGCCCTGAAACCGAGCGGTTGCCACCGGGCCAGCGCCTGACCAAAGATTTTCCAGTACTCGACTTGGGCTTGCAGCCTAACCTGACGCAAAAGGACTGGAGCCTCAGCGTCGGCGGTCAGGTGAAGAATACCATCAAATGGTCGTGGGCTGATTTCATGGCCCAGCTGCAGCAAACCTTTCGAAACGATATTCACTGCGTCACCACTTGGTCGCGCTATGACAATGATTGGGTGGGGGTTCCCATGCGCGCGTTCCTCGCCGCAGTTCAGCCATTGTCCGGCGCAAAATTCCTGATGATCAAAAGCTTCGATGGCTACGCGACTAACTTGCCCTTGGCCGATGTGGATCGGGACGATGTGTTCCTGGGCCATACCTGGAACGGGGCAGGCTTAACGTGCGATCATGGTGGGCCGGTGCGACTGGTGGTTCCGCATTTGTATTTCTGGAAGAGTGCTAAGTGGATCCGGCACATTACGTTCATGGACAAAGATCAGCCGGGTTACTGGGAAGCGCGCGGCTATCACATGCGCGGCAATCCGTGGCCTGAAGAACGATATAGCTGATTAGGCAATCACGCCTTCCACCAAGCTCATAGTTGAGGGAGCTGCGGTTGCGACAATACGGGTGAGCCTGAGGCCCGCAGCCTCATAAAGCCGCGTAAAATCCTTTTCTGTGCGCTCGCGACCTTTCAGCAAAGCCATAATGCCCACATCCAAGGCCTTGTTGGGATCGGGGTCGTTGCCGGGTTTGATGACGGCATCAACAGCAATGATTCGTGCCGTAAAACTCATGGCGGCGGCGCAGTTTTTCAGAATACGAATCGCCGTGTTATCATCCCAGTCGTGCAAAATTCGTTTGAGCACATACACATCGCCGCCTTTAGGAACGGATTCAAAGAAATCACCAGCCACGAAATCGCAACGGTACTTCAGACCGGCCTCTTTCACGTGGTTGGGCTGCGCAAGCACATAGGTTTGATCGAACAGCACGCCGCGAATGGTGGGATACGCTTTCAGGAGTGCTGCCATGAAGCCACCGCGCCCGCCCGCCACATCAACCACAACATTGGCTTGCTCGAAAGCATAGGCATCTGCAACGCTGGCATTTTCTGGGCCTGATTGCATGGCCATGGCCGCGTCGAATTTCAGCCCCATGTCGGGATTGGCCGCGAGGTGATCAAAAAAATCTGCGCCATAGGTTTGGTTGAATGCAGGCTCGCCGGTGGCGATGGTGTGTGGAAAGGCCTTGTACACATCCCACATTACGTCTTGCCACGATTGACGCACCGATTCGCGCATGGACCCTGGCACGCCGGTCCTGAGTAATTTCGAGATGTCTGTGTTTTGGAATTTGCCCTCAGCATCTTCGTTGAAAATGCCGTTGGCGGCCATGTAACGCATCATGCGATACAATGCCTGTTCATGGCTGCCCGTGAGTTTTGCGAGCGCTGATGTGGTTAGGCGGCCATGGCCCGTTTCGATGGCATCGGCCACGCCAATTTCGGCGGCAATGCCAATGCACCGGGCCAGCATCACATTGCCGGTGATCCGAAGAAGGGCCAGGTGAGGCGCGATTTCAGACATCTCGTAGCCTTTCGGACACTGGGTAAAGGCAATTCTTCCATTATTTCAAAGGGTTTTGTTGCCCCTTGCAAGCCTGCTCAAGTTGCCGGAAACTGTCTAGTGGCTTTCATGATTCTAACATTCGCAAGTCAGCCCAGTGAAACGGTATGCGAATGTTAGAATCATGAAAGCCACTAGAAATATATATATTTTAGTGAAGCTTTGGATCTGACATTCGCCTCTCAGCCCTGTGTTAAAATGGGTAGCAAATGTAAGATCCGCTCCACTAAACAGTCATAATTGTTTGTCTACATAAAGGATCGCCACATGAAACGTACCTTTACTCTGCTCGCCGCCGCCCTCACACTATCCATCGGAGCAACCGCCATGGCCGATAGCGCTTACGACTATGCCTTTAAAACCATCGACGGAAAGCCCATGCCCATGAGCGCCTACAAAGGAAAGGCCGTGTTAGTCGTCAATACCGCGTCGTTCTGTGGCTACACGCCCCAATACACCGGCCTCCAAAGCCTGTGGGAAGACTACAAAGATAAGGGCTTGGTCGTGGTCGGCATTCCCGCCAACGATTTTGGTAAGCAAGAACCCGGCACGGCCGCCGAGATCAAAGATTTCTGCGAAAGCAAATATGACGTGTCGTTCCCGCTGGCCGACAAAGAAGTCGTGAAGGGCGATGAAGCCCATCCTTTCTATAAATGGGCTGCAGCTAAAATGGGCCCTGAAAACACGCCGAAGTGGAACTTCCACAAGTACCTGATCGATGCGAAAGGCAACCTAGTTGCAGCTTTCCCCAGCAAAGTGGAGCCGAAAAGTGCTGAACTGGTTGCGGCGGTTGATAAAGCTTTAGCCAAGTAATTTTTTGAGGGTCTATTTTTTGAAGCGGGCCGGCGGGCAACCTCCGGCCCGTTTTGTTTAACCGCTCAGTGCCTTGATGACGCCCACAGGATCGCGGGCGATGGCCAGCAGCAAAGCGCGGGCAGGGCCACGTGGGGCGCGGCGGCCTTGCTCCCAATTGCGCAACGTATGCACGCTGATGCCGCAGGCTTTCACGAACGCGTGCTGCGAGAGCCCCGTGATCGCGCGGATGGCGGAGACATCGACGGGGCGCACCTTGCTGCCGCGTGTGCGAAAATATGCACCGAGATCGGTTTTAGTTTTTTTGCGCAGCGCCATTTAGGCCGCCAGCGATTTGACTTGGGCCATAACTGCCTCGAACATCGCGGTCGTCAGCCGTCGTGTATTCACGTTATAGCGCGAGCAATGATAGCTGTCGGCTAGCGTTAGGCCATTGGGCAGTTGGTGCAGCGCGCCGTGTTTGAAGGGGAACGATGCTTTGCGCACCCCCAAGGTTGATAGCACAGCATTATGTGAAATTTGGCCTAAGGACAAAATTGCTTTCAACTTCGGTAAGGCTGCAATTTCATCAACCAAAAAATTACGACATATGGTTTGTTCGGCTGGCGTGGGTTTATTTTCGGGCGGCACACAGCGAACGGCATTTGTAATGCGGCATCCAAGCAGCTCCACGCCGTCATCTGGGCTAGCTTTGTACGTTCCCTTGGCCAAGCCCGCCTTGAGCAATGTGGGATAAAGCAATTCGCCCGCATAATCGCCGGTGAACGGCCGCCCCGTTCGGTTGGCACCTTTCAGGCCCGGCGCAAGGCCGACGATCAGCAGCCATGGGTTGTCCGAACCAAACGCAGGCACAGCGCCGTTAAAAAAATCGGGGTAAAGATTTTCGTTTCTCTGCCGAAACGCAACCAAGCGCGGGCAGAGTGTGCAGCTTTTGGCCGGGCCTTTGAGGTTAGTGGAGCGGATTTGACATTCGCTACCCTTGTTGCGGTTAGACTGAGAAGCGAATGTCAAATCTAAAGCTCCATTAAAATCCAATGTTTTCTAGTGGTCCTCATGATTCTAACATTCGCAAGATCGCAATCCGAAATGGAATGCGAATGTTAGAATCGGACCACTAGTACTCATGGCGCGCGGTCGGGCGTTGTTGTGACCGGGCGCTCAGCGCGCGCGAGAACGTCCTTCATATCGGCAAGTTCGATAAAGTTGTCGGCTTGGCGGCGCAACTCATCGGCAATCATGGGCGGCGAGGTGCGAATGGACGAGACCACCGATACACGCACCCCGCGCTTTTGCACTGCTTCGACGAGGCGGCGGAAATCACCATCGCCTGAAAATAAAACAATGTGTTCCACGTGGTTAGCCATTTCCAGCATATCAATGGCCAGTTCGATATCCATGTTGCCTTTAATGCGGCGGCGGCCTTGGGCGTCGGTGAATTCCTTCACCGGCTTGGTCACCATGGTGTAGCCGTTATAGTCTAGCCAATCGACCAGGGGGCGCAGGGGCGAATACTCTTCGTTTTCCATCAAAGCTGTATAGTAGAAGGCACGTAACAGCCTGCCTTTGGCGGCAAACAACTGCAACATCCTGCGGTAGTCGATGTCAAAGCCCAGCGAGCGGGCGGCGCCGAAAAGGTTGGGGCCATCAATAAACATCGCCAAACGTTCTTCAGGATAGAAGATCATGCGTCGCTCCTATAATTCAAATATGATCAAATCAAATCTAATGTCCTCAAATTAGCGGTTTGGGTTTCAACGTGCAAGCAACACAGAAGCGAAGTTCAAAGTGATTCTCGTTGCCATCGGATCAAACTTATCCTCGCGCGTTGGCTCGCCTTTGGCGACAGGCCAAGCTGCCGTGCGCGAGATGGGTGCACGCGGCTTCTCTATTCGAGCCATCTCGACGTGGTATGAAACCGCACCCGTACCTGCATCGGACCAGCCGTGGTATGTGAATGGCGTGGTGCGCGTCGACAGCACATTGTCCCCACACGCGCTGTTGGCGGTGCTGCACGATATCGAACACGCCTATGACCGTTCTCGCGGCATGACCAATGCGGCCCGCACGCTCGATCTTGATTTACTGGCCCATGGACGTGAGGTGATCGGGCAGGGGCCGCTGATTTTGCCCCATCCCCGTTTGCCCGAACGGGCATTTGTGCTTTATCCCCTGCGTGACGTGGCCGCCCAATGGCAGCATCCTGTGAGCGGGCAATCTCCCGCACAGATGATTGCATGCCTGGCCCAAACCCCCGAAAATCAAGGGATTCGGCCTATCTCCTTGGGGTCTTGAGGTTCGGGGGCTTTCCGTTTACAAAGCGCCACGTTTAACCTCCTGGGAAACCGGGATAATATGTGGGCTTGGTCTAATTTTCAAGGACTTACGCGGGGTATTGATTGACCCCGAAATAAAAGCCACGCACTCTGTTAACCAAGACGAGATGAGGATACAGCCATGGCACGCGTAACCGTCGAAGATTGCGTTCAAAAAGTTCCCAACCGGTTTGAACTGGTGATGGTTGCTGCCCAGCGTTCGCGCGAAATTTCATCGGGCGGTGAGCTGCGCGTTTCACGTGATAACGATAAAAACCCCGTCGTGTCGCTGCGTGAAATCGCCGACAACAAAGCCATTCCAGCCGATCTTTACGAATCCATCATTCAAGGCCTTCAGAAGCACGTTGAAGTTGACGAGCCCGAAGAAGACGGCTTTGACGCCATGGCCGCTAACCCAGAATTTGCTGCGATTGCTGGCCAAGTAGGCGAGCAAATGGTTGCCGGTACGGGCATGAGCATCGAAGAACTCGACGAAGACGAAGCCGATGGCGTGCCTCGTTCCAATTCAGATCATCCCAGTGTGAATTATGGGGACTCGGGCGAAACCGGCCGAAACGATTAGTACACAGCCGCTCCCCTTCCGTCACACGAAGGGCTGCGCCCGCACGCGCATCTGCATTTTAACTCCCCAAAGTTCAGCGGTTTGCTGTGATGGCAAAGGTTGGACGTCATGATGCGTCAATTTGAATTGATCGAACGCGTCAAAGCCTACGACCCCAAGGCTGATGAAGACGCGATTAACCGCGCATACGTTTACGCCATGAAGATGCATGGCTCGCAAAGGCGGGCCTCGGGAGATCCGTATTTCTCGCACCCGATTGAGGTCGCGGGCATCCTGACGAACTACAAACTCGATACCGCGTCCATCGTTACGGCGTTGCTGCACGACATCGTCGAAGACACGCTGGCGACGCTTGAAGATATTCAAAAATTGTTTGGTGACGAAGTCGCGCGGTTGGTAGATGGCGTGACCAAGCTTGCCAAAATTCAAATCCAAAACATCGAGACCAAGCAGGCTGAAAACTTCCGCAAGTTTCTGCTGGCCATGTCGACAGATATCCGGGTGCTGTTGGTCAAACTGGCCGACCGGCTACACAACATGCGCACGCTGCATTTTATCAAGGACCCAGCCAAGCGCCGCTCGATTGCGCTGGAGACGATGGAAATTTATGCGCCCTTAGCCGAGCGCATTGGGATGCAAGAGATCAAGACCGAGCTGGAAGATTTGGCGTTTGCCGAAGTGAATGCTGACGCGCGGACATCGATTTTAACTCGGCTACGCTTTCTGGAACTGCATGGCGGCGATTTGGTCGGCAAGATTATGGATGAACTTGATCAAGTCATCTCGAAGGCAGGCATCAAAGGATATATCTCAGGGCGTGAAAAAACAGCCTATTCGATCTGGCGTAAGATGCAGGTGAAGGAAGTCAGCTTCGAACAACTTTCAGATATTATGGCATTTCGCATTCTCCTGGACTCGGTCGACGATTGCTACCGTGTGCTGGGTATTATGCACACGACATTCCGAATGGTGCCTGCGCGCTTCAAAGATTACATCTCGACACCCAAGCGCAACGGGTATCGGTCATTGCATACCGCTGTCATCGGCCCCCAGAAGCAACGCATTGAATTGCAAATTCGTACCCATACGATGCATCAAATTGCCGAGCTGGGTGTAGCTGCCCATTGGCACTACAAAGATGGCGAGGAGGGCGGTGACGATAAAGTTGCCGGCATTGATGGCCGTCAGTATTCGTGGCTGCGCGAGCTACTCGACATCCTTGAGCATGCCCAGAACCCTGAAGAGTTTCTGGAGCACACCAAGCTTGAGATGTTTCAAGATCAGGTGTTTTGCTTCTCGCCGAAGGGCGATTTGATTGCACTGCCGCGGGGGGCTAGCACCGTGGACTTCGCTTACGCGGTGCACTCTGAGGTGGGTGATACGTGCGTGGGCGTGAAGGTGAATGGACGCATTGTGCCGTTGCGAACCAAGTTGCAAAACGGCGACCAAGTCGAAATTGTCACCTCAAAAGCCCAAAAGCCTGCGCCCGAGTGGGAAAGCTTTGTTGTCACGGGCAAGGCGCGCGCGCATATACGGCGGCGTGTCAGGTCGGACGCGCGTGGCGAGTACATTCGATTCGGTAAAAGTATTTTGGAAAAGGTCTTCCAGAAAGATGGCTATGAACTCACTCAAAAAGGCCTCCTCGGCTCGCTTGAAAAACTGAGTGTCGCCAATGTCGATGATATTTATGTAAAAGTCGGCGAGGGGCGCTTATTTGGCCGAGAAGTGCTGCTGGCGATTTATCCCGGCGCACGTACCGAGGCCGACGATAACGTTGTCAACTTATCGCAGGCCCGCGCACGTCAAGCCGGTGAGGCCACGGGCGTTTCGATCCGGGGGCTGACCTCTGGCATGGCGGTGCATATTTCTGAGTGTTGCCATCCGTTGCCGGGCGACCGCATTGTTGGCATTCGCGAGCCCGGTAAGGGTGTGGCTGTGCATACCATCGATTGTGAATCCTTGCGCGAATTTGGCGATTCATCAGACAGGTGGGTCGACCTGTCGTGGGACATGGATCGCGACAAGGATGCGCATATCGGGCGTTTGATTCTCACGGTCACAAATGAGCCCGGTGCCTTGGGCGTTGTGACCACCGTGATTGCCAAAAACAATGGCAACATCAGCAATTTGCGGTTTACAAAACGCTCGGCAGATTTTTATGAAATGATCGTGGATGTTGAGGTGAACGGCGTGAAACACCTAACCAACATCATCGCGGGCCTACGCGCCATGCCCGCCATCAACGCGGTTGATCGCGCGCGGGGCTGACGAACACCGATGCTATGGTGCTGAACTGTTCGCGGCCATGGCTGCGCGCTGGGTTTGGCGCAGTTCGCTGTCTTTATCACCGGCCAAGAAGGCCATGATGTCTGCCTCAACCTCTTGCGGGATTTCGAGGTACAGATAATGCCCAACCTTCGGGTATTTCTTCACTAAGCTCGGCGCATTGGTGAGCCACAGTGAAATCACATTTGCTTCCAGGTGCATTACGGTTGGGTTTTCCATCCCCCACAAAATCATGGTGGGGGCTTTTACGCGGCCCAATGCCTGCTCCGGATCGCCGGTCTTGAAGTTTTTCATAAAGAATGCGCCTTCGACGCGCCCGCCCGCGCGGCGGCCCAGATCGTGGCACATCTCCACCAACCAATCGGGTGGGGTCATGGTGGGGATGTTGTTGCTGAGATTTTTGCGCCAATAGCTTTCCGAGCGATAACGCGCAGCAACCCATTGGTCGATCGAGGTCCCACGGGGACGATTGGGGTTTGTTGCGGCGGTACGTGGCATCCCCGCCGTATTGATGAGAATCATGCGCGTCACGCGCTCGGGCTTTTCGCCGACATAGCGGAACACAACCGGCCCACCAGACGAGGTGCCCAAAACCGCGAATTTGTCGATGCCGAGGTTGGTCGTCAGCGTGTCGAGAATTTGCATGTTGAGTTCAATGGAATAGCGCTGTTTGGGGTCAGGCCCCGTCAGGCCCGCAGTGGGGACATCAAAGCGCACAACCCGGTATTTCTGGCTTAGCGCTTTGGCCATGCTGTCAAAGGTTTGCAAGTTCATGTAGCTGGCATGGACCAGAACAATGGCCTCGGCAGATGGGTTATTGGCGGGGCCCTGGTCCATGTAGTGAACCCGAACGCCATCGATATCCATGAACTTCGAATCAGGTTTGGCGAATTTCGTCTCAAGATCTTTGAGGGGGATTTCAAATTCACCAAACTCGAGCGCAGCGGCATAAATGCCAATTCCGATAACTGCCGTTATGACGATACCAAAGATCTTTTTCATTGGCGCAGCCTTGCCTAAATCACTATTTTTGGAGGTAGTCTAATGGAGCGCTTGGCAGGCGTCTAAAAAAATATGCTTTAGCCAATACCATTGTTCAATTTTAACCTTGCTCGGCCTCCAGAAATACTCCACCTGTGCACTATGTTCCTCCGCCGAGACCAACTTTCCTTGAGGCATCGCCTGCGAAATTGGGTGTGGCCCCGCATTGGGTGGGGCCGCACGATCACCTATTATTGGCATCGTATGCAGCGTATTCCCGGCAAATCTTCCAGCATTGCGGCAGGTTTCGCCTGTGGCATGGCGGCGTCCATGTCACCGGCAGTCGGGACGCATGCCCTTGTCGGCTTAGGCTTGGCATATGTGGTGCGAGGTAGCCTTGTGGCCTCAGTGATTGGTACCTTAGCGATTAACCCCTGGACCGCACCACCGGTCTGGTTTTCGACCTACTACACTGGCGCCTTTATTCTGGGGTGGGAGGAGTATGGCCATGCGGGTGCAGCAGATTTTGTTGAGATATTTGTCGGCCTGACAGAGGCCGTCGTGCAATTGGACGTCGGGCTGTTCATTACGAAAGTCACCCCCATTTTCTGGCCGATGCTGGTGGGCAGTTTACCCGTGGCCATCGTCGTGGGCTTTGCATCATATTTTGTCCTTGAGCCAATCTTGCGCAAGATTCAAGCGCGAAGGATTCGGCGGTGGGCAAGCCGAGCAGCAGAAGTGGAACGTTTAAAGAGGGACTTGCCGCAGTGAGCGCGACAGGGCATTCGCGATTGGGTGTGAATGTTGATCATGTCGCTACCGTGCGTAACGCGCGCGGTGGGGCTCACCCCGATCCTGTGCGCGCTGCGCTGCTCGCGGCCGAGGCGGGTGCCGATGGCATTACCGCACATTTGCGCGAAGACCGCCGCCATATTTCTGATGGTGATATCGAGCGACTGATGTCGCAACTGCGGGTGCCGCTCAATCTCGAAATGGCAGCAACCGATGAAATGCTGAAAATCGCTCTGAAATATAAGCCGCACGCCGTGTGTTTGGTACCCGAGAAGCGAGAGGAGCGCACAACCGAGGGCGGCTTAGATGTGGCGGGTCAGCATAACCACTTAGCCCCCTATGTGCGCGAATTGGTGGGCGCGGGTATTCGGGTCTCGTTGTTTATTGAAGCTGAGCTAAGCCAGCTCGATGCTTCGAAATCACTTGGTGCGCCTGTTGTGGAACTCCACACGGGCCTTTACTGCGAAACGCCAGTAGGGCCTGCGCGCGAAAAACAACTGAAACGGTTGGAAGTGGCCGCCGCGCATGCCGCCAAGATCGGCCTAGAATGTCATGCCGGGCATGGCCTGGGCTTTGATACCGTCGAACCTATTGCCGCCATTCCCACGTTAGCCGAACTCAACATCGGTCACTTTTTGGTGGGTGAGGCCATCTTCGTAGGTTTTGCACCCGCCATTGCGCGCATGCGCGCCATCATGGATGCTGCACGCGCAGGCCTGTCCACATGATTCTCGGCATCGGCAACGACCTGATCGATATTCGGCGCATCGAAAAAACGCTGGAACGTTTTGGCGACCGATTCATTCAACGCATTTTTACGGACGCTGAGCAACGTAAGGCCGAACGCCGCAAGGGCGCAGGGCATGTCTATGCTGCCACATACGCCAAAAGATATGCCGCTAAAGAGGCCGCATCGAAGGCGTTGGGAACAGGGTTTCGGGCTGGCGTCTATTGGAAGGATTTGAGTGTCGTCAATTTGCCTTCGGGCAAGCCGACGATTATGATGACGGGGGGGGCGGCTGAACGCTTAAAAGCCATCACGCCACCTGGCATGGAGCCGCGTGTCGACCTCACTATTACTGACGAATATCCCATGGCCGAGGCCATGGTGATCATTAGTGCGATCACGAAGAATTAGGGTAATGTTCTAGGTCTTTCCCTCACAAGCCCTTCATCTACCTCACAAGCACGTCATGGGGCCTGCGCTTGACTTTGGGGGCTCGCGCGGGCTTATCTGATCTCGCGCGCGGTTATGTCAGGCCGCCATTCCTTAACGCATTATTATTGCAATCATTCATGGCTCAAACTACGATTAACGGTAAGGCGGCCCCTAAGAAGCAAGAGGGCTTTTTGGAGACTGTGCAGACGGTGATCTATGCCGTTCTGATTGCGCTGGTGATCCGCTCGTTGGCTTTTGAGCCTTTCAATATTCCCTCTGGCTCGATGATTCCAACGCTGTTGGAAGGCGATTATCTGTTCGTCTCGAAGTTTTCGTATGGCTATAGCCGCCATTCTTTCCCGCTCAGCATCATGCCGATGTCTGGCCGTGTGCTCAGTGAGGCCCCCGAGCGCGGCGACGTGATTGTGTTCAAGCTGCCCCGCGACAATAAGACCGACTACATCAAGCGGTTGATCGGTCTTCCTGGCGATACCATTCAAGTTAAAGATGGGCGGGTGTTCATTAATAATGAGATCGTTGAACGCGAACGCATGGACGACTTTGTCTATACAGATCGCTTTGGCAGTATGCGTCGCGTCACGCAGTACAAAGAGACATTGCCCGAGGGCAAACAGCATCTCATCCTCGAAGAGGGCGACAGCAAAAGTTACGACAACACCCGCGAATATGTCGTGCCCGCCGGTCATTACTTCATGATGGGTGACAACCGTGATAACTCGCTTGATAGCCGCGCCGACGTGGGCTTCGTCCCCGATGAAAATTTAGTTGGCCGCGCTGAAGTTTTGTTTTTCTCCACCGACGGAACGGCGGCGATTTGGGAAATTTGGCGCTGGCCGTTCGCCATGCGCTTTAACCGTTTCTTCGACCGCATCATCTAGTGCGCGCGGCCATGACGGGCCAACCTGACGATCAACGACACCCACTCGAAGCCGTCCTGGGTCATCGTTTCAAGGACCAGACACTACTGACGCGTGCACTCACGCATCGCAGCCTTGTGGGGATGCGCAAGGCTGGCGGTGCGGTCGAGACCGACAGTTTCGCTAATGAGCGCCTCGAGTTTTTAGGCGATCGCGTGCTGGGCTTGGTAATCGCTGAATTGCTTTTCCAACGATTCACCCATGAGGCCGAGGGGCAACTTGCGTTGCGGTTAGCTGTGTTGGTCAGTGCGCCGACATTGGCGCGGGTGGCGCGCGCCAGCGGTATGGCCAGCGTGATTCGCATGGGCCCTGGCCAATTGGCCGAAGATATGGATGCCGTGCTGGCCGATGCCTGCGAAGCCGTGTTGGGCGCGGTTTATCTGGATGGCGGTTTAGAGCCAGCCGGCGCTTTTATTCGTTCGCAGTGGGCGGCAGTGGTAGACGAATCTGTCGCGCCGCCGAAGGATTCCAAAAGCACCTTGCAAGAATGGGCTCAGGGCCGCAGCCTCCCTTTGCCCAGATATACCGTCACCTCGCAGGATGGCCCGGCACATGCGCCGAATTTTGTGGTGACGGTCCGCGTTGAGGGTCATGGTGAGGCCGACGGGGCAGGGCGCTCGAAGCGCATCGCCGAGCAGGCCGCTGCATTGCAATTATTGAAGACATTGAACCCATCATGACCGACGACATCGCCCAACCCATACCCTACTGCGGTTTTGTCGCAGTTATCGGCGCACCCAATGCTGGTAAGTCGACGTTGGTCAATGCGCTGGTGGGCACCAAGGTGTCCATTGTCTCGCCCAAGGCCCAGACCACACGCAGCATTGTGCGCGGCATCGCCATGTATGGCGCAGCTCAGGTGATTTACGTTGATACGCCGGGCATCTTTGCCGCCAAGCAGCGCTTTGATCGCGCGATGGTGGCGGCCGCCTGGACAGGCGCAGGTGATGCTGAAGTTGTGATGTTCGTTGTCGATGCCTCGCGCAAACTCAGCGAAGATAGCGAACACATTCTCGAGCAATTGAAGGCCAGCCAGCGCAAAGCGATTCTGTTGCTGAATAAGGTCGATATCGCCGACAAGGGCATCCTACTCGACCTCACCCGCCGCTTAGATCAGGCAGGCTTGTTTTCAGAAATTTTTATGGTTTCAGCCCTGACTGGCGACGGGCTAGATCGTGTGAAAGAACATATCGGTAAGGCGATGCCGCAAGGCCCGTGGATGTTCCCCGAAGACGACGTCTCGGATATGCCGGGCCGGTTGCTGGCAGCCGAAATTACTCGCGAGCAATTGTTTATGCAGCTCAATCAAGAATTGCCCTATTCCTGCGCGGTGGAAACCGAAAGCTGGAAAGACCTCAAGGACGGCAGCTCGCGCGTCGAACAAAACATCTATATTTCGCGCGACAATCATAAAGCCATAGTGCTGGGCGAGGGCGGCAAGCGCATTAAAAACATCGGCGCCAAGGCGCGGGCTGAGTTAGAGCGCCTGCTCGACCGAAAAATTCATTTGTTCTTACACGTCAAAGTAAAGGAAAACTGGCGCGAAGATCGCGGCCTGTTTGCCACGTGGGGGCTCGACTTCAATGCCTGATGCTTAAACCGCTGTTGTCATGCCCCGCGAATGCGGGGTATCCAGGGTGGAGCGCGTTACAAGTAAGTTTACTGGTTCGGGACTTGCCGTGAAATTATTCGCAGTCTTTTGTTTCTTTGCTGGTGTGCTGGCGTTGGCCGGCCTGGTGATTCGCCGTGGCCGTCAAATCCCTACCAGCACACCTGACTATTTACTTATGTTTGTGGGTCTGGCGGGGCTTATGACCGGGCTCATTCTGCTGTTTAACCGTTCTTAGGCGCGCGGATTCACCGTGGCGGTGACCTGGGAAGACCAAGGTCTCATTCTTTCGGTCCGGCGTCATGGCGAGTACGACGCCATCGTTTCCATTCTCACCGAGAACAATGGCCGCTATGCAGGCCTGGTGAAAGCGGGTTCCAGCCGTCGTATGAAAGGCGCACTGCAACCAGGCAACGTCATCAAAGCAACCTGGCGCGCGCGCCTGGACGAGCATCTGGGCACAATGATTGTGGAATTGGTGCGCAGTTACTCCGCCGAGCTTATGCAAGACCCTAGCCGACTGGCGGTGTTGTCATCAATGTGCGCCTTGATAGATGCGCTGCTGCCTGAACGCCAACCGCAGCCCGAGATTGAACGCACGACGTTAGCTTTTCTCAGTTCATTGTCGACCGATGGTTGGGCGGCACGTTACGCACGCTGGGAGTTAGAAGTGCTGCGTGATTTGGGTTTCGGCCTCGACCTCACGGCCTGCGCGGGCACGGGCTCGCTTGAAAATCTCATTTACGTCTCGCCGAAATCAGGCCGCGCGGTATCTGCTGAGGCGGGTGCGCCCTATGCCAATCGTTTGTTGGCGCTGCCCTCATTTCTGCGCGCCGATGGCGGAGCATCGAACGCTGATGTCGTGGCGGCGCTGTCTTTGACCGGCCACTTTTTTGAAACGCACGTCTTCGCGCCCCATCACCAGCCTATGCCCGCCGCCCGGGCTCGGTTGGTCGAGCGGTTGAAGGGCTGAGCTAGTCGCGTCTCAAACCCTCTCCCATGAAATTGGAGAGGGAAAGGTACTAAGATGAAGTGCGTATACCGTTTCATGCGGTCATTTCTTCAGCCACCGGAGGCTCCCTCATACCTTCAACGTAATCGAACATCTCACGTGTGACATTGAATGTGAGTTGATAAGTCGCCGACTTGGCAGCGTTTCTTTGTTCGACTCTGCGCCAGCGTTCGGTCGCAGGCACGTCAAGAAAATGAAGTTGGAGCAGAAGCCCTGCATCGCTGACCAGGGCCACGAATTTACTGCGTTGGGATTTTTGGGTGAAGCCTAAGTCGAGCACGCAGGGAATTCCTTGCCGGGCGGCTTGAAGGGCTGTTGACCAAATCTGATCTTGGCAACGACTGATGCGCTCCATTGCCCATGCGGGATCGATAGGTTGCTGGCGATCTATCAAAAAAAGCGCGGTCATCCATTCGTCAATTGAAATCCTGATTGCGCCAAGACGTTGGGTCAGTTCAATCGCGTAATTTGTTTTGCCCGCGCCAGTCGAGCCGCAGATCAGATTGATCAGGTGGCGTGGCATACAACCCTCCTGAAGGATTCTGCGCCTTTGGGTATCAGAGTTTATATGGCTGTGACCGGCAACTTTGAGCCCAATTTTGCACAATTTGTTGACGGCTGGATTTCGTGGCATACTACATATAGAAAGTGCGCGGGCCCCGGTTGGGCTAGCCTTTATATCTCGGAGTTCTGCTGCCTATGGCTAAAACGCCTGTTGCCCCGAAGCCTGTGGGTGAGATTCGCCCAACGCCCCTGGCCGACGCGCTCGGCGAGCGTTACCTGGCCTACGCGCTGTCGACCATCATTTCGCGTTCACTGCCCGATGTGCGCGACGGCTTGAAGCCTGTCCATCGGCGGCTGATGTACGCCATGCGCCAACTCAAGCTGGACCCCGCGACAGGCTTCAAGAAATGCGCGCGCGTTGTCGGCGACGTGATGGGCAAATATCACCCGCACGGCGACCAATCGATTTACGACGCCATGGTGCGCTTGGCGCAAGATTTCGCGGTGCGCTATCCGCTGGTTGAGGGCCAAGGAAACTTCGGCAATATCGACGGCGATAACGCCGCCGCCATGCGTTACACCGAAGCGCGCCTGACGCCCTTTGCCATGAAGTTGATGGATGGCCTGGATGAAGACGCCATCGATTTTCGCGTGACGTACGACGGTGAAGAATCTGAACCCATCGTCATGCCCTCGGTGGTGCCGAATTTGCTGGCCAATGGCTCGTCGGGAATCGCGGTCGGTATGGCGACCAATATTCCACCGCACAATGTGGGCGAGTTGTGCGATGCGCTGTTGCACCTGATCAAAACGCCAAAAGCCCATGTGACGACGCTATTGGAATATGTGCAGGGGCCTGATTTTCCCACGGGTGGAATCATTGCCGAAAGCCGCGACACCATCCGCGATGCTTATGCGACGGGCCGCGGTTCGCTCCGGGTGCGCGCAAAGTGGAATATCGAGAAGTATGACCGTGGGCAGTTCAACCTCATTATCACCCAAATTCCCTATCAGGTGCAAAAGGCCAAGCTGATCGAGCGCATCGCTGAATTACTGAACGATAAAAAGCTGCCGCTGCTGGCCGACATTCGTGATGAATCTACCGAGGACGTTCGGATCGTTTTGGAGCCGAAATCGCGCACGGTTGACCCTGAACAATGCATGGAACAACTATTCCGCCAGACCGAATTGGAAATCCGCTTCGGGATGAACATGAACGTGCTGGGGGCCGATGGTACGCCGCGCGTGATGGGTTTGCGCGAGTTGTTGCAGGCGTTCCTGGACCATCGCCAAATCGTGCTGGTGCGCCGAAGCAAACATCGCCTGGAAAAGATCAAGAACCGCCTGGAACTGCTGGAAGGCTATTTGATCTGCTACCTGAACCTCGACAAGGTGATCAAAATCATCCGCACCGAGGACGAGCCCAAGCCCAAATTGATGAAGGCGTTTGGGCTGACCGACAATCAAGCCGAAGCTATTTTGAACATGCGCTTGCGCAGTTTGCGCAAGCTCGAAGAGTTCGAGATCAAGAGCGAACACAAAGAACTCTCGGAGGAGAGAAAGGTGCTTGCGGCGTTGGTCAAAGACGAAAGCCAGCAGTGGAAAGCCATTGCCGGTCAAGTCAAAGAAATCAAAGATGAGTTCGGCCAAAAAACGCCGCTCGGCAAGCGCCGCACCGAACTGGGCAGCGCGCCCACAGCAGTGGTTATTCCCATCGATGCGTTGGTGGAGAAGGAGCCGGTGACGGTGATCTTGTCAGCCAAGGGCTGGATCAGGGCCATGAAGGGCCACCGCGATGATGTGCTCTCGGGCGATTCTGACGTGAAGTACAAAGAAGGCGATGCGTACCAGGCCGCCGTGAAAGCGCAATCGACGGATAAAATTTTACTGTTTGGATCGGATGGACGATTCTATGCCATCGGCGCCGACAAACTGCCGCAGGGCAGGGGCTTTGGCGAGCCCATCCGCCTCATCATCGAACTCCCGAACGATGCCACCATTATTTCCATGACGGTCTTTAACCGCGAGCAAAAATTCTTGGTGGTGTCGAACGAAGGTCGCGGATTTGTAGTGCCTGCCGAGCAAGTGTTTGCGCAAACCAAGAATGGCAAACAGGCGCTCAACTTGGCGGATGGAGAAAAAGCCGTGGTCTGTTCACCATTGATGGCGCTGACAACGGGCCTGCTCGATGAAGCCTTGGCGAAGGCGGGCGATCATGTCGCGATCATCGGCGACAACCGCAAGCTGCTGATTTTCCCGTTAAGTAAAGTTCCAGAAATGAGCAAGGGGCGAGGCGTGATTTTGCAGCGCTACCAAGACGGCGGCTGCGCAGACGCCAAAGTGTTCACGCTCAAAGCCGGGCTGACGTGGATGTCGGGCAATGGCGAACGTGTGGAAACGGCGCTCAAAGAATGGATTGGCCAACGCGCCCAAGCTGGCCGTTTGCCCATGAAGGGCTTCACCCGCGATGAAAGGCCATTTAGCGGCTAATCCGCCTCAGTCACGTCATCCATCCGCGTCCATCCGCTGGCACCTAACGATTCCATGGGTTGGAAGCGGACCTTGTAGCCCATCTTCGGGCTGCCCGCGATCCAGTAGCCTAAGTAGACGTAAGACAAGCTGAGCTTGCGCGCATGTTCGATCAGCCAAAGAACAATATAATTGCCCAGGCTTTGGCGCTGGCTGTTGGCTTCAAAGAAACTATAGACCGCCGAGAGGCCATCGTTGGTGCGGTCAGTCAGGCACACCGCGACAAGGGCGCCCATGTTGTCGCGAAATTCGATGACGAAGGTGTCAATCGGACTGTCTTCCACCATGGCGCAGTATTCGTAAAATCCCATTAACGCCATGTCACTGCCGGTGTGGCGGCTTTGCTGATAGCGCGTGAACAAATCGAATTGCTCGTTGCTGGCGCGCGACAGAACCTTAACGGCGAGCAAGTCTTCGTTTTCACGCCAGGTCCGCGCTAGTGTACGGCGGCGCGTGAACTCAGGCGCAACCACGCGCACCGGCACACACGAGCGGCATCCAGGGCAGGCCGGCGCATAGGCGATCGAATGACTGCGGCGGAAGCCTGCCCGCGCTAGGCCTTCGTGCAGGTTTTCAGCGCCGGGCCCGGACAGCTCGGTGACGATTTTGCGCTCAAGCCGTTCAGGCAAATACGGGCACGGCAGTGGCGCCGTGGTAAAAAAGAACTGTGGCCGTTTGAGGGGTGTTTGATCCATGCCCTTGAACTTTTAGCCGCCTGGTGTGCGTGTAAGGTCGACGAACTTGCGAGACGCTTGGGTTTTGGGATTATAGCTTTTCTCTGAGAGCCTTGTAAGGCGTTTTTCCATTGAAGGCGCCGTGCGGTCGGTTGAAGCTGTAGAAGGCTTCCC
>NSIP01000004.1 GCA_002737725.1 Rhodospirillaceae bacterium | reverse complement strand
CGAAACCTACCGCCGGGGTACATTCAGCACACGGACAGGGGTGGCCAATATTGCGCGCACGACTATCAAAAGCGATTGCGGGAATTGGGCTCCCAAGTGTCCATGAGTGGCAAAGGCAATTGCCACGACAATGCCGCCGTCGAAGGCGCGTTCAAAACACTGAAAGCTGAGCTCATCTGGCGGCACGCCTGGCAAACGCGTAGCCAAGTCACGCAGGCACTGTTTGAGTACATCAACGGCTTTTACAATACCCGACGAAGACATTCAGCAACAGGAGGCGTATCACCCATGACATTCGAACGAAAAACAGCTTAAATGAGAACAGGATGCGGAGCTAATCTGTGACAAGACCAGCGTATCGCGAAACGTGGTGGGGTATCAGGCCGATGACATGCGAATTGACTCCGATTGCCTGATTCACCATTTGCCAAATAATTACGCCGACAATCCTAATTCTAAATTTGGCAAAGTCCTCATTCGAGATTTGATTGTTATTGATTGAGTGGGTTTTTGTATCGTGACTAGACCAGCGCCCCGTCATCCGGTTGTGACATCTCGATGTGCATTAAAAGTAAGCCGAGTTGAAATATGGAACTCTCATTTGAACTGACGCTGGTGCTGGCAGCCCTCATGTTTGTGGGCGCAATTTTGTACACCTCGGTTGGTCACGGTGGTGCATCGGCGTACCTGGCGTTCATGGGTTTGTTCGGTGTCCCTGCCGAGGTGATGCGACCCACGGGTTTGATTCTGAATATCATCGTCTCCAGCTTCACGTCGTTTCGCTATTTCCGTGTGGGTTTTTTTGAGTGGCGCGTGCTGTGGCCGTTCTTGCTGGGTGCCATCCCAATCGCTTTTATCGGCGGCGCGATTCAACTGCCGGGGCACTTCTACAAACCGTTGGTGGCCATCGTGTTGTTCGTCGCGGCCATTAAGTTGTTGTGGCCCAACGCCATGAGCGCTACGCGCGAGGTGCGTCCTCCGCCTGTTGTTGCGGGCATTCTGATTGGTGCGGTGATTGGCCTGTTGTCGGGCCTGACAGGCACCGGCGGTGGTATTTTTCTCTCGCCCATCCTGATGTTCATGGGCTGGTGCGAGCCGCGACGCGCATCAGGCGTGGCGTCGGTGTTCATTCTTTGCAATTCGCTCTCGAGCTTGGCGGGCAATGCGTCATCGGTCAGCGCGCTACCATCTGAGCTACCGATCTTTGCCGTGGCGGTGCTGTCGGGCGCAGTGATCGGAACATTCTTAGGTATCCGCAAGCTGCCGGTGCAGGGAATTTTGAAGGCGCTCGGCGTAGTGCTGATTATTGCGGGCTTCAAGCTGTTGGGCTTGTACTAACCCAACAGCTATGCGCACCGCGGGCTAATGCTCGAGGATATAAATAATGATCGGCGTTGCAACGAACACCACTTGCAGCCCGGTTCGATGCGCCGTTCCCAGCCGCTGGCCGCTTCAACGTGAACCCCAGTAAACGCCGCCAACCACAATGCCGATCAGGACAAGTGCGATCGCTCCGCGTTGAATAATTGGGCTATCGATTTGGTCAGCTTGGATGGAGGCGCGATCCGATCCCACGAATGGCGGATGATGTCGATGAACGCGCCTAGGACAAAGCTTGCGACGTAATTCAGGCCCGGCAGCCAAGGCGGCGCTACGTTTGTGGTCGGTTGGCTTGAGTTTGCTTGATCAGTCATGTGGACTTACCGATGTTACGTTGCCTCATCCGGGAATTCTATATCCCGGATGAGGCTGTCGCAAGTGCGCTACCTGGTCGCGCAAGCTGATCGTTTAGAAGTTCATGTTGGCGTGAACACCAAATGCGCGCTTGTCGGGCAGCAGCGCTTACGCACTGCTGATGACCGTATTACGCGGCGGGATGAACGAGAGATTCCAGTTCGGGATGTAGACCGCGTTAGCCTTCAAGTGATCGTCGTTGAACAATTTGTTCACATAGCTGGTGACGCTCCAGCCATCGGTGCGCACGCCAATGCGCATGTCGACATTCCAGTATGCCAGAACTTTAAGGACGTTCTCAAAGGTGGTGAAGCGGCTGGACTGGTAACGGCCTTAAGCGTCGACAAACCATTACGTCCCACCGCCTAAGTCGCCGCGCACCTCGCCGCCTAGTTGCACGTTATGCTTGGGCGCGCCTTCCAAACGACGGCCCGAGTAATCAATGATGCAACTATTTTGCTCTAAAGCAGGGAGAGTGGGTGTCGTAGCTCGAGTAACGAGTGTTGTCACGGTGCAGTTGCCTGCACGTGTGACGGTGCTGACAGGATTCGTAATATCTTTGAAGTTTTTGTACTTGGCGTAGTTGAAGGTGTAACCAAGGGTCAGTGAAAAATTGTCATTCGGCGCGGCAATGGCGTCGATCTCAAAACCCTTCACTTCGGTTTTGGTGGCATTGACGGTTTTGGTGGTGGGCAAGCCTGTCAACTCGTTGATTACAACCACCTGAACCTGCTTCTTGGCAAAGTCCTGGAAGTGGGCGGCTACGTTCACTTGCAGGCGGTTGTACATCCATTCGGTCTTGGCGCGGGCTTCATAGATCTTCATGGACTCTTCATCGAACACTTTGTCGGCCAAGGTGCCGCCGCCGATGCTGGCATAGCCGCCGGGCTTCTTGGCCTGAGCGACCGAGGCAAACAGCAGCGCATCGTCGCTGGCCTTAAAGTCGATGGCTAAGCGAGGCGTCCAGAAGCCCGATCTCACCTGAGCCACCAAAGAACGGTTTGGCCGCCGAAAGGAAACCCGGATTTAAAGCAATCTGCGCCGGTGTGGCGCTGACCAGCACCAACGGCCCAACGGTATTGGGGCCGAAGGGTCCGCACACTACCAAGCCCGTTATTGTGCTGATGGTACGCCCGCCGGGCGCGCCGGTTCCCGCGCAGCAGATAATGTTTGGTGATGAGCTGAAGGGGCTGGTGGTGTCTTCCTTTTCTGATGTGAACCGCGCCTCGCCCTACACTTTGATGCGATCAGAGATGGCGTAATCTAAGCTGGCGTAGGTGGACCAGTGGTGGGTCTCGCATTTGGTGATGCTACGCGGCACGAAGTTCCCGCCACCAAATGCGGTGGAGGCGCGAATGTCGGCAGCGCAACCACCGCCCGACGAGGCGCAAACGCTTACGCCGCAAGTGTATCGCTCTTATCTATCACGGGGGACGAATTATTGAGCGCAATAAGTGTGTGCAAATTGTTAAGCGCCGCGTGCGGCGACCCCGCCCCATTGACCTCTGACAATGCCCGGCGCCAGGCCCGCGCACCTGGGCGGCCGGTGAATAGCCCCATGGCGTGGCGGGTGATGAGGTGAAGGCGGGTGCCGGTGGCCAGTTCACGTTCGGCATAATCCAGATAGGCCAGCGCGATCTCGTTTTCGCTCGGCGTGTCGTGAGTTTCGCCAAAGATGACACGGTCGGCATCGGCGAAAAAAGCATAAGGCGCATCGTACGCGGCGCGGCCAATCATCAGGCCATCGAGATGCGCAAGATGCTGCGGCACCTCGGCCAGCGTTTTCACGCCACCATTCAGGATAACGGTGAGTTTTGGGAAATCGCGTTTGAGTTTGTAGGCGCGCGCGTATTTCAGCGGCGGGATTTCGCGGTTTTCCTTGGGGCTCAGGCCTGCCAAAATCGCCTTGCGCGCATGGATGATAAAAGTATCGCAGCCCGCATGCGTGACGCGGCCGACAAAGTCATCCAAAAATGCATCGCTATCTTGGTCATCAATTCCGATGCGGGTTTTGACCGTAACGGGTATGGCACTGCCCACCTTGGACAACGCCTCACGAATAGCGCGCACACAGGTGGCCACCAAGTCGGGCTCGGCCATCAAGTACGCCCCGAACTTGCCGGTGGTTACCCGGTCGCTGGGGCAGCCGATGTTCAGGTTAATCTCGTCGAACCCGGCCTTGGCCCCCATCACAGCAGCTTCAGCCATAAGCGTTGGATCCGAGCCACCCAGTTGCAAAGCCACCGGATGTTCATCGGCGTGGTGGGCTAGAAAACGCATGGGGTCGCGCCCTGCGCGCGCGCTATGCACCAATGCGTTGGCTGTCACCATTTCGGTGTAGAGCCGCGTGCGTCGACTGATGAGCCTCAACAGAAACCGAAAGTGCCGGTCGGTGCATTCCATCATCGGCGCGACGGAGAGTGTACTGGTGCTCAGGGCAGGGGGCTTATTTTGGTAAGCTTGCATGGGCCATGGACTTACAGGCCAGGCCTGCATTTGCAACCGCGATTTTGACGCAAAAATCCGCAAAAGCCCTGAAATTGGCTCAAATCAGCCACACCTTGCTGTTGTAATTTGATCTGCTTGACACGATGTTCCTGTTATGTTCTATATTGGCTCAACGAGAACAAATTAAGAACATACGACTCAAACATAGACGACAAGAGAGTGCATGCCATGAATCAGATCGACGCGATGACCTACCTCAAAGAAGCCTCGGCACTGCTGGGGTTGCTGTTGATTGTTTACCTGTGGTCACTGGTGGCCATGGCCCTGCAAGTCTGAGTTCTTTGCCCTGAATAAAATCCTGGAGAGGACAGCGGGTGGCCCCGTTCCCCGACGCCAAAGCCTGCCAAGCTTGGGCACCCGCTTTAACAAGCGAGTTGAGACAAAAAAGAATTAACCGATAAGCGAAATCCCCGGGCTCGGCTTGCTGCCCCCCTAGCGTTCCCCGAGGCTGCCCCTCTGCTAGGTGCAATCGGACCCGGGATTAGCTTCACTCAATTTACCGCGCTTTGGCTTTTTTCTTTTGCTTCTTCGGTGCTTTACGCTTTGGCGTTACCGGTCGTTTCGCTGACGCGGTTTCAATCGCGCCTAAGCGAACATTTCCCTCGCTGCCTAATCCCATCGCCACTTTGAAACTCTGCGGATCGAACGCTGCGGTCTTTGATAATCGCTCCGTGGCGGCAACGGAAAGCAAGGTGGGATGAAGCGTCGCACCGTCTTTTCCACTCAGCGAGAAAAACGGCTGCAACCAGCGCGCCTCGGACATCATCTCAATCAGTGCCAGTAATCGGAATAACAACGATACGCCGTTGGTGGTTTCCAGGCCATAGGCCCGGTCCACGGCGGCTGCCCAACACGCTGCATCGAGATCGGCAAACATGAATTTGGTTTCAGCGCTAGTTTTGGAACGAAAGCAAATCCCTTCCACGTCGCCGGGCTCCATGACCAAACCAACTTCAGCCCCCATGTGGGAGGCACGCCAGGCGCGGCGCAGGTCTAAGGGCGAAGTGGGCGGCAGGTCTTCGGGGCCAATGCTCAGACGCTGAAGGTTCGGGGCGGGCAAGGGGCTTACTCTGTGGGCTGATGTGATGTCGTGAGAGCAATCGTAAATCAAACTGGGCCAAAATGAAAACGGGCCAGAGATTTAATCTGGCCCGGTCTCTCGCTCATGATCAGAGGATTTCAAATATTACGCAGCGATAGCCAACGAGGCATCACGCACTCGCCTGGCAGACTGCTCGGCTTCCGCTGTGGCGGCTACGATTTCATTGAGGCTGGCCCCAATGCTTTCCACTGCGCCCGGAGCGCTTTGCATGTTTGAGTGTGCGCCGTCAGCGCCTATGATACAGAATTGGGGTGGTGAGTAAGGGAGGGTTTTGGTCTCATCGCAGTGACGGAGGAACGAAAATGAGACCAAAACTCATGAGTTTCAGATGTGCCCGCAGAGCGGGTTCTGAAAGACATTCGCCGAGCGACGCGCAAACATCACGCGGCACTGCATGCAATGCCGAGCGCATTTATTTCAGTCTCGCTGGCCGCAGCGGGGCAAGATGACGATGATGTGCAAGGCATCGCGCGGTGTGTCGAGGCCTTTGCCCGTGAGACGGGTTGGAATCCTAAGCATGTTAATCACGCTGAGGGTGCGTTCCGATTTGCTCAGTGCGACTTCTTCAAAACCTGGGCGACGAAATATATCGTCTGGCGAAAGAACGTTCGGGTCGTTGCCGGTCAAGACTTGGAACTCACCGATTGGCAGGCACTGGAACAGTTTATCGATGGCGTGGCCCCGCGCGCGGTGGCAAAAGCTTGAAGTCGCTCGCACGCGGGGTTGTGCGCGCCGCAATTAAAGCCCTTATGTAGAGGGTGCTTGCACTAACCCCTATGCTTCTGATGTCAGATCACCGCTGGCCATTGCTGATGGTCGCGTTGCTGTTGCTGGTTGCGCTGGCTCCATTGGCTGTTCAGGCGGCACCGGAAAAGCCTGCGTCTGCTGTAGCCAAGGCCCTGCCAAAGCCTGCTGTTGCCTCACCCTACGACGAGGACGCGGCACTCCACATCGCCGAATCTCATGGCTTTTATGGGATTGGTCGGCTGGTGCTAGGCCGTGGCTGGGTGCGGCGCGGAACGGCTATTCAGTTCGGGCGCATTGTCGCCATCGAGATTGACCACCAAGGTCAATTCGGCGGCATCGAAAAACGCCCTTAAACCGCCATTTCTATTGATGGCTTGCCAAAGGGACCAATGAGGCCTATTAATGGGTGAGTACACCAGTTCCCATGGGTGCTCACCCTTCCTTTCGATCTCATTTTGACGGGACTGATTAACTTTTCTAATTCTGACGTGAGGTCCGCCCCGCATCCGCCGGGCGGCGTTTTATTTTTCTTAATGACAATGGAGTGCGGCAATATGTCTACGGGTACGGTTAAGTGGTTCAACGCGCAAAAAGGCTTCGGCTTCATTCAGCCAGATGACGGCGGCAAAGATGTGTTCGTTCACATTACGGCTGTCGAACGTTCGGGCATTGGCAATCTCGCCGAAGGCCAGAAGCTCAGCTACGACCTGATGGATGAGCGCGGCAAGACCGCCGCCACCAACCTCAAAGGCATGTAGTCCCTTTTAGCGTGCGCGCGAGTTTCGTGCGCACGCTTTCTACATCTCTTCTTCTTAGTGCAGTTTTGAATCGCTTCACATCACGAGGGCAGCCATATGAGCAAGCCATTGCGACGCGACCAAAAACTTCATGCTGACAGCACGCAACGCGACGTCATTTTTTTCCGTGAGCGCGAGCGTGAGCGCGTATTAGCCATCGAAAAAACCACCCGCCTGCGCGACTTGCGCATGGCGAAAGAAGCGGCCGAGCGCGAAGTGGCGCTGCGCGTTGCTGCTGAAAAAGCAGCACAGCCCAAACGTAAGCGCCGCACAGTCCAAGACAAAATAACCCAAGACCAGCAGGCTGAGAAAGCCGTCTGATCAAGAGCGTGCGTTCATGACCGATGAGCCTGTAGAACTGGATTCTCATCGAGGTATGAATGCCCAGCGCCACACTGTTGTGCGCCGTCGTTTGCAAGAAGTGAAAGCCGATCAAGCTGCCATTCGCATTCGGCAAGACGATCTTGAAATGCACCTGCATGCCAGCCCGGCCACGACGTTGCTGGAAATAGCAGCCAAGGCCAAATACCTGCTTCAGCTCTTTGCCTCCACGGCAGAAGCCAAGCATCCGCGCCGTCAGGATTTGATCGCCAGCTCGTTGAAAGAGATCGATGCCCTGCTCAACGACCCAAAGCTGACGCAGCCGCAAACCTAAACAACGACTGAGCGACAGAGACCGGGTGACGCTGCGCAATAAACGCGCTAGCCTGAGTGCGGCGAAGAAGCCCAGCGCCCACCACATCAAACCCAGGAGCCACCATGGCCAGAGGCGATAGCAAAAGCGGCCGCGAAAAGAAAAAGCAAAAACAAGAGAAGCCGAAAGATAGCGCGCCGAAATCCGATTACGCCAAGCGCCTCGTCGAGTCCGGCGGCTTTGGGAAGAAGAAGTAACGCCTTCAATTTTCGAGGACGGCAGTTATATGGCCGGGCGTTGTGTCGGCGTGGCTTGCGCCGGGGCTTTCGCTGAAACTTGCGCCCCCCACACCCCCTCGGACAACTCATCGCGCCCTGATGGTAAAATTTTGGCCAACAGACTGGAATTGACGCTGCGATTGGCCCCGCTGGAGATGCTGGTGACATCCAAGAACAGCACCGGATCCTTATAGCGCTGACGAACAATGTTCAGCAGCAGTTGTTGGGCTTCTTTTTGTTGGACCGCTTCTTTGTAAAGCAGGCGGCTGAGGCTGATGGTGCGCGGCCCCAAGGGGGCGGCGCGCAGGCCGATAGTATCACTACAGAGCAAGCCAGCCAGCAGAACTGCATGGCGCGTGGGGACAACATCATCAGAAACTCCCCCTCGAACCCGTCTAACTTTTTTTTGTCTTTCGGAGTTTGGCTTTTATGGGCTTGGCCGTTGCACTTTTTGCTTTGGGTGCGGCTTTCGGTTTTTTGGCCTTGGGCACAACCGGATGCATATCTTTGGGCGCTTGAATGTACCAGGCCCGCGCGATGCGCCGGGCTAAGTCCTCGGGCGAGATCTTGTCAGCGAAGGCCAGCACGGCGTGGCGCCCCGTATGATGGTCGGTATCAAAGTAGATGTCGGGCGCGGCTTCAATCAGCGCTTCTTTTTCCGGCAGCGGGCAGAGCATGACGTAAATGCCGCTTTGGCGCGCACACACCAACCACTTACCGCGCACCTTTAGGGTCTGCCGATTAAACCACAGGCTTTTTTCGATGCCAGGCAAGCCAGTGGCGCGACCGGCTAAAACCATTTTAGTTACGTCGTCCCCAGTTGCGGGTTTGCGGGGAAGTGAAGCATCTGCAATGCGCATGGCGGGTTCTGCTAGTTTGGGCTGTCGGGGTTGAGCCCTTGTTGCTCTAACCGCTGTTTGATGTAGTCAGCAATACGATAGCCTGATAGTCCGTCGCGCACGAGACGATTAAGTGGGCCATCGAGGCTGAGGTTAAACTCAATGGGGTAGCCGCCATAAAGGCTGGGGTTGCGGCCCTTCAAGGTCAGCCCCACCTCTAAGTCCTTGGTGACATCGCCATTCAGGTTGGCCGTGATCTCGTCGTACTTAAAGTCTGCCAACGCCTGTAGCAAAATAGTCCCCCCACCTTGGGCCAAGGCGGCAGGGGTTGTAGTGGGCGAATAGCGGATATCGCCGTTGCGTCCGCTCAGCCGCCCCCGTTCAATAAATAGTCGGCTATTATTTAACCGCAGGGGAAGGCGCCCCGACATCTTGCCCGAGGCGACCAGACCATCGGTGGCAAAGGCTGGCACCAATGTACCCAAATCGACGTTGGCGACATCGATAATAAAGGCTTGGTCTTTATCATCGATGTGCAAAATTAAATCACGCCCGGTTAAGGTGCCGCCAGCCAGCATCATATCGGCTTTGGACACGACCGCCGTATTATCGCCGGGAAGGGCAATGGTGAAATCGCCATCGTCAAAAGGGATGCCCGCCAGCAATTGACCAAAAGATATTCGCTGCGGGGACTTCGCCCGAAGCGGTCGGATCTGATCAAGCTCGATGTCGGTGTTGAGGCCTTTCATCGACAGCTCGCCGGAGCTGAAACCGAAGTCGGCCAGGTTGAGTTTGATGGCACCGCTGATCGAGTCCTTCGCCGTGGGTGTGGCACTCATCTCCAACCCGAATGTGCCCGTGGTGCTGGTCAGCGCCACCAACGGCCCAAAGGCATCAAGAAACGAGGGTGCCGCCTCCCATGTGCGCGGCGGAATTTTGAGGCTGGCCGTGCCGGGTGTTTGGCCTTTCTGCGCATAGCTGAAGGTGCCAATATTTACGCCTGAACCTGATGTAATATTTCCTTTAATATCAATAGATTCTGAACTTACAATTATATTCGAGTTTAACGATGCGCCACGCCGATCTAGGGACTTGGGCCGGTTAGGATCGGCCGATTCGAGCAGCAGGGCCGAAAGGGGCCCCGACAGTGACTTACCATTGAAGCCCAATTCAGCGGCGATGTCGGCCAAACCGACAAATGGATGCGTCAGTTTCCCCTCGGCCAGGGCAAGCTTGATGCTGCCCCTGAGGTCATCACCAGCCTGCGTGAGGTAGCCCGCTAACGTCAGCTTGGGCAGGGCGAGTGTGGCGATGGTTGGAGGCTGCGCCGCATCGGTGATGATTTTAGGTAAGCTGCCAGAAAGCGCTAAGTCGGTGGTCAGTGTGGTTCCGCCCGCACTGCTGAAGACCACATTGATTTGCTGCGCTGACTTGGCGGCAGTATCGAGCTGCGCACGGTTGATGCCCTGGGCAAAGCTTGTCCCCAGTTTCAGGTTCTCGGCTTCCAGCCAAAGGTCCTTCACATCGAAGGACATCGACAGTCCATCGAGCCGAAACCCAGCGGCTAAGTTGCTCTCAATTCGGTCGGCAATCTCGGCCATCCCTAGGCCCTTGAGGTTCCCCGCCACGCGGCCCTCGGCCACCGCAACGGGGCCTTTGAGATCGAGCAACATCAACGAGCCATCGACCGCACCGCCGGATATGGGCAATTGGCGCGCGGTTATGCCGATACGCTCGAAGTTAAAATCTTCTGGGTCGCTTCGTTCTCCAGCCGCGTTGGCCAGGGGCACATCGACCCAACCCTTGAAGATCGCGCGTAGTTCTGAGCCCCCGCTGGCGACCGTGAAGGCGGCGTCCACCTTGGCCCGGGGGATTCGCAAGGTGCGATCAATACTAAAATCAAATAGTCGGCTATTTATACCGCCCAATGTCAGCTTAATGGGTCGCGATGAATCAAACCCCAGCGGGTTGCTCTGAGCTGCTTTGGGCAGCGTGAATATCATCTCAGCTTGGCTATTTTCGGCCCTGGCCCCTTTAGCATCGAAGCTGACCTTCACGGCACTTTCGCCGCTGATGGCTTCGGCCAGGCCGGGCAACGTGAGGGCAGAGATTTTATAGGTAAATGTAGCCGCGCCTTGGGCTGGTTTGCCCGCAGACACCACCGCGCTGAACGAGGCGCTGAGCTCAACGCCCTTTCCGTTTCCCGTCACGCTGACATCCATGGCCCGACCATTGGTGTCTTGGGCGGCGGTTACCGCCAAGGGCAGCACAATCTCACCGCTCGGCAAAGCCACGACTAAGCGGGAGTTGGCGATGATCAACGAATTAATCGGCGGGCCTTTGTCGGTGGGCGCAGGGATTGTGTCAGCAGGCGGTGGGCTTGGCTCGGCGGTCGTTGCAGGCTCGGGTTTGGTTTCGGGGCTTGGCGGTGTTTCACTGGGCGCGGGCCTTGGGAAAATCTTGAAGGTGCCAAGACTGACCGCGCTATCAGCCGCCCAGTCGATTTTGGCATCCAGCCCATCGATGCGGATGGCATCGAGCCGGCCTTGCATTACCTCGCGCCAGTTATAGCTGACGTCGATTTCAGAAACTTTAGCCGCACCGCCCAAAACGCTGAGTTTGCTAATACTGACGCCGCTGGGATCAAGCCTGGTGATGTCGATGCTGACAGGCCCCAGGCCACGCGCGGCCAGCATTCGGCCCGCCACGAGTTCTGCCAACGGGGCTGAAAACAGCAGCACGAGCCCGACCAATGCCAGCACGGCGGCCAGCGTCCACATCAGCCCACGCGCCACTTGGCCATACAAGGACTCGCGGCGTCGAAGCATGTGGCGGCTGGATCTATAGCGCATGGGGTTTAGCGCGAATGGTCTGGGTCAGGGGTGGTAAAAGGCAGGCTTCAAGGTTTTGGCAACACATCTGCAGTATGCGACGATGGGATAAGAATGATTTAGGGCTTGGTCGGGTTGCACACAGTCTAAAGACCAATTGTGATTTTGGGTCGAGACGGACCTTAAGGCAAGCAGGCGATGAGGCCTACAGCAGTAGAATCGGGTTTTGAAGCAGCGTTCTGGTTTTTAGAGCGTGCGCTGAACGATGGCGAGGCCCTGCAGCCGCAAAAGTTGCAGCGCCTACTGTTCCTGGCCCAGGCTTATTTCGGTGTGGCCCATGCCGGTGCCAAGTTGATGCTGGGCATTTTTGTGGCCGCCGAAGATGGCCATGAACAACGACGGCAAACCCGTGGCCGTCAAAACCTGGATGCCCAAACGCGTGCGGTAGGTGGGGGCTGTGATTTCCGCTCTCGCCAAGTCCTAATCTCGTCACCCGCAGGTCAAGTCCGAGGACGACGACAAGGGAAACGATTGCTCCCTCACAAAAAATTATTTGGCCAAATGATGCTGCGCCACATGTGCGCCACGGGCGAGCCGTCAAAACCTAACCCTTCTTTCGGTTGGCGGAAGTTGCGCCCGATGATGTCCGTGAACGTCTCGAGCTGAACTTTTACGGTCGGATCGAACGCATAAAGGTCATTCAGCGTGATCAGCCGTGCGGTCATGTACCACTTATGTTTGCGCGCGCGCTCGTAGTCGGCGACCACATAAGGCTCGGGCTTAAAGTCGGCGCCAAATCTACGAACATAAGACTTCGGATATTCGTAGCCCACCGAGGGGTCGGCAAAAAAGCGCAGTGATTGATGCGCGCGGATCGACCAGCTGATTTCCTCGTCGACATAGGGCTGGGTTAATTGTGCCCCCCAATAGCCGTGGTCGGTGCGCAGCAAACTGGCAATGCCCACATCGTGAAGCAGGCACGCCATCACGATCTTTTCCGAATGGCCGTTTTTTAGCGCCAGGTTGGCGCTTTGCAACAGGTGAGAAGCCGGCGCAAACCGCAGCTTGAAAAAATCCATCAGCGTCGGTGCGGCGGGCATTTTGGGCAGGCGCGGATCATCACCCATCAACATTTGGCCCGCGCCTGGCATTTCATCGGGGCCGTTATTGCGAATGCGTTCGGCGGCTTCGGCCACCTGGCACATCCAAGGCAAGCCCACACCTTTTCCATTGAGGCCGTTGTCAGCGACGGCTTTATCCAGCGCTGCGCTCATTTGTTGCTCAAGGGCTTCGGCGCGCTGTGACATGGTCATGGTTGCTGCTGCACTGCCGATTGCCGCTGTCGACATGAATTCCCTGCGTTCCATGGCCGAGCCCTTTTTATATGAAGGTGGGATTATAGCGCATTTCGGGCCTGATGTGTCAGCCAAACCATTGCTTTTGATTGCGCCGATGAGGTGGGCTTGGTACGAAAACTCACCCACGACATTTATATCTGGAACGCGCATGACTTCAGGCCCCCAACAATCTGCTGAACTGCCCAAAGGCGAGTTGGGGCAGGCGTTTATCGCCGGGTTCTTAGGCGCCGCACCCACGTGGTACAAGCAAACCATTCTGGCCTTTCTGATTCTCAATCCGGTGGCGTTATATACGGTTGGCCCCTTTGTCACCGGCTGGTTGGTGCTGGCGCAGTTCATCTTCACGCTGGCCATGGCCCTGAAATGTTATCCGCTACAGCCGGGCGGGTTGCTGGCGTTAGAAGCCATTTTGCTGGGCATGGCCAACCCTGCGGCCGTTTACCACGAAGTTGAACTGAACTTCCCGGTGCTGCTGCTGCTGATGTTCATGGTGGCGGGCATCTACTTCATGCGCGAACTACTGACGTTCGTGTTCTCTAAGTTGTTTGTGCGCATTCATAATAAGCTGGCACTGGCGTTGTTGTTTTCCCTTCTCGGCGCGTTGCTCTCGGCGTTTCTCGATGCGCTGACGGTGGTTGCCGTAGTGATTGCCGTGGCCACGGGCTTGTACGGTGTCTACCATCGCGCAGTTTCGAAGGTTGAGTCAGCCAACGACGCACCCGATGTTGTGGAAGCGCGGCGACAAGACTTTGATCAATTCCGCGCTTTCTTGCGTTCGCTGGTGATGCATGCCGCCGTCGGCACTGCGCTGGGTGGTGTATGTACGTTGGTGGGCGAGCCACAGAATTTGCTGATTGGCAAAGTGATGGGCTGGAATTTCACCGACTTTATGGTGCGTGTGGCCCCGGTCTCGATGCCGGTGTTGGCGGTGGGGCTGACGACGTGCGTGCTGGTCGAGTTGACCAAAACATTTGGGTTTGGCGCAACAATGCCTGCATCTGTTCGTGCGGTGATTGCTCAACATGACGCCGAGCAAAATGCTGCGCATGACGCGGCAACAACGGTACGCCTGGCTATTCAAACCATTTCAGCCATCGCGTTGGTGGCTGGCCTTGCTTTTCATATTGCCGAGGTGGGCTTGATTGGCCTGACCATCATTGTGTTCACCACGGCCATGAATGGTGTGATTGAGGAAAAGCGCATCGGTCCCGCGTTCGAGGAGGCCTTGCCCTTCACGGCGTTGTTGGTGGTGTTCTTTGCCATCGTGGCCGTGATTCAAGAGCAGCACTTGTTTAGGCCGGTGATTGACTTTGTGTTGCAGCAAGAGGGTCAACAGCAGTTGGCGTTCATGTACCTGGCCAATGGGTTGCTCTCATCCATCAGCGATAACGTGTTTGTGGCTACGGTTTATATTTCTGCCACCAAAGAAGCCTTCGAGGCCGGGCAGATTGGGCGTGAACAATTCGATCTGCTAGCCGTTGCGATTAATGCCGGCACCAACATTCCCAGCGTGGCGACGCCCAATGGGCAAGCCGCCTTTTTGTTTCTGCTGACATCCTCGCTTGCGCCATTGATTCGCCTTGGCTATGGGCGAATGATGTGGATGGCGTTGCCCTATACAATCACGATGTCGACCACCGGTTACTTTGCAGTGCTGTATTTATTGTGATGACCATGTTGACCCGGCTGAAATTTCTCAGTGGCGCGCTTGCGCTGTTTTTGTTTGCCGCACTTCCGGTCCATGCGCAGTTTCTGCGTCCGCATGAACCGCTGAACCCGGCGAAAGCCCAATCGCTGCCGCTCACGCCGCTGACAATTCAAACGGCCAAAGGCAAAGAGAAATTCCAAGTCGAGGTGGCCGATGACGACCAGGAACGCTCCACCGGCTTGATGCATCGCACGGAATTGGCACTGGATCGCGGTATGGTGTTTGATTTTGAAACGCCGCGCGTCGTGAGTTTTTGGATGCGCAATACTTTCATTCCGCTAGACATGATTTTTATTGCGGCTGACGGCACAATCAGGACCATTGCTGAAAACACCATCCCGCATAACGACAAGGGCGTGTCTTCGCGCGTGGCCGTGACGGGTGTTTTGGAACTACAAGCCGGGGCGTCAGCCAAGCTTGGGATCAATCCCGGCGATAAAGTCACCCACGCGATTTTTAATCGGGTGAAATAGGTTACTTTAATACCGTCACCCTCGGGCACCGACCCGAGGGTCCAGGGCTTCATGCTTTGGCAGTGCTTTTTACCCTTGGTCCTCGTGTCAAGCACGAGGACCAAACGCCCACTGAAATTTCGATTCACATCGACGACGCGGGGGCGGGCATTCCGCCTAGCGAAATCAAGCGCATGTTTCAGCCTTTTGTACGGCAGGAAGAATCGCGCAGCAAAGACACTGGCGGGTTTGGCTTAGGCCTCAGCATCGCGCAATCGATTGTGCATGGCTACGGCGGCGAGATTACGCTGACCAACCGCAAAGAGGGCGGCCTTCGCGCGACGATCATGCTGCCGGCAGTGGATGTGACGGCTTAGCGCTTCCTGGCCAACGTCAGGCCATCGCCAATGGGCACCAATGAAATCGAGACGCGCGGGTCGGTGGCAATTTTTTCATTGAGCGCACGAATGGCTTTGGTGTCGGGTGTGGTGTTGGTGGGATCAATCACGTTGCCGCTCCACAACACGTTATCAATGCCAATCAATCCGCCTTTTCGCAGCAAGGTCAGCGCGCCTTCGTAGTAGGCGTCGTAGTCGGGCTTGTTGGCGTCGATAAACGCGAAGTCATAGGTGTTGCTTTCGCCGGCAGCTATCATCGCCTTCAGGCTTTCGGTGGCTGGTGCGATGCGCAAATCAATGCGGTCTGAAATGCCTGCTTTGGCCCAGTGCCGCCGCCCGATGGATGTGAACGCTTCACTCACATCAAGGGCCACCACTTTGCCGCCGGGGCCCATGGCCTTGGCTACGCACATGGCGCTGTAGCCGGTGAAGGTGCCTACTTCTAATGTTTTGCGCGCGCCAATCAGCTCGATCAACAGCATCATCAGCTGGCCTTGCTCGGCCGAGATTTGCATCATAGCCAGCGGGTGCGCCGCAGTTTCCTCACGCAGCGCTTTCAAGTCCGCATCTTCGCGCGCACCCACGCGGCGAATGTAAGCCAGAAGCTCAGACGGCATGCCCAGCGTTTCACGTGACATCCAAAAAACTCCTCAGTTCGTTCGCGACTTTTTCGGGCGCGGTGATGAATCCAAACATTGGCAGTTCGAGCATTTCAACTAGCCGCGCATGGGGAATAATTTTGGCAGCATCGCGGGTGGGTTGCAGCATCATTTCGTTGAAGGCCAGCAACAGAACCGGCATTTTCAGGCGTGGCAATTGAAAGCCGGTGTCCATGCTGAAGACCGCATCGGGCCCCCACCAGCCATTGGGTCCGGCTTTGAGGCGATTCACAAACCTGTAATACCGCTGCTCCAACTCACCCGCATCTTTGCCTTCCAGCACCAGTCGCTTGTACATGCGGCCCACGTATTCGGGGTCGGTGAACATGGGGTAGCCACCGGCAATGCCTTGGCGTTGTTTGGCGCGATCTTCGGCCGTGTAGTGGGGCACACCTGAAAGTGCGACACGGCGCATCATGTCGGGGCGCTGCACGGCCACTTCGACGGCGCACAACGACCCAGTGTGAAAGCCGAAAATGTCGACTTTGTTATTGTCGCCGAAGCCTAAGTCGGCCAGCGCGTCGGCTAAGCCACCGCCGTAGTCGGCCATGGTGGGTTGAGTGGTGGGCCCGTCAGAATTTCCAAAACCCGGCGTGTCGGGGCAATGCACAATGCGGTTAGTGGCCAACAATGCTTGCAAGTCGCGAAACATCTCACCCGAGGTGGGGCTGGGGTGAAAGCAAATTAAAGGAGGGCGAATGATGGCGCCGGGGTTAGCAGGTTTGGCCGAGACAAAATGCACTTGGCCGTAGCGGCCTTGGGCATAGTGCTTCCACTTTTTGATCGCGCCAGTCACGCAGGGTCTGCTATCTGATCAATGGCAGGCAAGGCCTCGCCATGAATGGTGGCCTCAAACGCGCGCAGGCGGTTATAGATCGACAGCAGCTCAACAATCGTTGTCCAGGACGTGACGAGGTACTGGAAGGACGCGCGCACCTGCCCAAATGCGTTGAGGATTTGGTTCATCGCACCCAGAGTTATTTTGCCAGCGACAATGGTTGGTGCCAGCACAATGAAGGGGAAAATATTGTCAGTCTGAAGATACAAAATGCGGGCCACATTAAAATATGTGTAGTGGAAATAGAGCCTGAAATAGTTGCGCCTGACAGCGGAAAAAAATTCCTGCGTCGTCGGGGGCTGCGCGCGTGATGCGTCATCTTCGCCATACACAAGCTCTTTGCGATAGGCCGCTTCCACACGTTGATTGCGAAACTCTAGCCCCGGTAATTTGATACCCACGAGGGCGAGCAAAGTGGTTCCGAAGATCGACCACAAAACGGCGACCACAACGAGTACATAGGGCACTTCGCCTACGAAAGGTAATTCGGTGATGTTGGCAGACAGGACCAACAGCACTGGCAAGAACGCGATGAGGGTGAGTATGGCTTCGACCAGGTTGACGCCCAGGCCTTCCATGGTGCTAGAGAACCTCATGGTATCTTCTTGCACGCGTTGGGCGGCCCCTTCAATTTTACGCAGGCTGGCCCAATGCGTCATGTAATAATCGTTCATGGCTGTGCGCCACCGGAAGATCCAGTGACTCACGAAAAAGCGTGTAATCACACCGACAGTAACGGCGATGAAAGCAATTCCGGCAAAGCCGAGAAGCTCGCTGTAAAATTCAGAAATTTCCACCTGCTTTGATTTCGATAAGGCGGCTTGGATCAAGTCATAAAATGGCCCGTACCAAGTGTTGATTGCGACGCTGACCTGAACCTGAAAATAACTGGTGAACAGAATCAACGCTGTTCCCAAAATTGACCACGTGCTCCAGGGGTGCGGGTCAATGATGCGCCAGGCACCTGCAAAAATCGCAACAGCCAGAGCGTAGTAAATATAAAACCACAGAAATGGCGCTGACCAAAAATTGGAAACACCAATGATCGGTGGCGCATCGTCAGCGGCAGGCTGAAGCCCAATGTACGCCCCTAAGTCAGCGCCGAGCGTATACCAAAACGCAACCGTGGCAAACACCCACACCAAAATCGACCACAGAAACAGTCTTGGGCGCGGGAAGAATGAGACGAACATGGGTTGCTGCTTTCGTTTTACGCTTTATCCAACCACGGCTTGATGGCGTCGAGAATTTTCTCAGGGCTGGTTTGCCAGTTGTTGCCGTTCAGGCCCGGCATGTCGATCATCGTCACACTCTTTGCATTCTTCATGAGCTTGGCCGCCACACGCGTGGGCTCGGCCAAGGTTTCAAGGCTCATGATGGGCAACAGCACGTCTTGTTTGATTTTCGCCAATGCCGCATCGGCGTCGTAGCGAAACACGGCGCCAAACCCCCACCAGCTTTCGGGGCCAGCGCGCAAACGCTCGACGAAGAAATCCAGCAGGCGTTCTTTTGGCAGCGGGCTTTTGGAATCAATCACAGCGTCTTTGAATGATTTGCCAACGTAATCGGGGTCGGTGAAGTAGGGGCGGGGTTGGGCAAACTGCACGCGCTTAGCTTCGCGTTCGCTCGCCGCATAATAAGGAATGCTCGGCATGATCAGGCGGCGCACCAAATCGGGCCGCTGGGCCACAACTTCCGTGATGACATAATTGCCAGTGTGAAAACCCAACCAGTCGAGTGGGCCCATGCTTTTCGTCCCTGGCGCATTCTTGCCGTAGCCCATGTTGACGAAGGCCTCGACCATGGCCCCGCCCAGATCGGCCATGGTGGGCACAGATGTGGGATGGTCTGATCCGCCATAGCCCGACGTGTCGGGGCAAATCACCAATCGATCACGCGCCATCAGCATTTGAAATTCGCGGTAGTAGTCGCCCGACGTGGGGCTTTGATGCAAACACACCAGCGGTGTTTTACCTTTGCCCGAACCATCGGCAGGTTCAGCCGAGACCATGTGAATTTGGCCATAGCGACAATCCGCATAGTGCCGCCAGCATTTGATTTTCACATTGCTGTCTGTGGCGCGCGCAGCAGACATGTTGGCGGCCATCAATGTTATGGCGGCGGTGCCTAACAAAATGCTGCGGCGAGCGGTGGATATGGTGCGGGTCATGGTGTTATTTCCCCTGGTATGTGGTAATCTTACGCGCGGTTGCCGTTGGGCTGCAATCTCGGCCCGTTACCCGCAGCCCTTGACATTCCGCCCAATAGCGCAGATATAACGACCGCACATATTCTCTCGCGATCGCGCGCTTGCGTTCCTTCGGAAGTTTACCTCTCCCGCGCCGAACGCTTTCATCCCGAGATAATCCATACAATTTGCCAGCTTCCCAGCGCGAGGAAGCCGTCAACCGCAAGCCTTCGGACTGTGAGCCCCTGTGTGGGTCCGGTCTGAGCTGATGCATGCGATTGGGCCACGCTGCTTGGGCGGATGTACCCCAAGCGCGAGCCCCTTTTGCATGCGTCAGGGCGTGCGGCTATTTTTTTAAGGACTAAAAACTTGAACCACGTTACCCCTGAAGCTACCGAAACCGCCGTTGTTGACGCGCACGACACCACCGTCACCGTTGTTTCGGCTGTTCTTCCCCAGCATCCCACAGCCAAAGTCGCTAACACCAACGCTTCTGATGAGCAGGCGGAATCACAAGGTGCGTTTGCCAGCTTCGGCTTGGCCCCGCAATTACAGCGCGCACTTGATGCTGCTGGCTATGTAGATGCCACGCCGATCCAAGTGGGTGCCATTCCGGCCCTGCTGCAAAACCGCGACATGCTGGGCATTGCCCAAACCGGCACCGGCAAAACGGCTGCCTTTGCGTTGCCGATTTTGCATCGCTTGGCCACAACACCCTATCAACTGACACCCAAAGGCACCCGCGCGCTGATTTTGGCACCGACCCGCGAACTGGTTGTCCAAATCGCTGAAAGCTTCCGCACCTACGGCAAGTTCGTTCGCATGAAGTCATGCGCCGTGTTCGGTGGCGTCAGCGAAATGCACCAAATCAAAGCCATGCTGGGTGGCGTTGATGTGTTGGTGGCCACACCTGGCCGCTTGCTCGACCTGGTGCAACGCCGTCATATCTCGCTCGCCGGCGTGCAAACCTTCGTGCTCGACGAAGCTGATCGTATGTTGGACATGGGCTTCATCCGCGATATTAACAAAATCGTCGCCATGATCCCGACCGAGCGTCAGTCTTTGTTGTTCTCGGCCACCATGCCGAAAGAAATTGCACACTTGGCCGCGAAGTTATTGCGTGACCCTGTGCGCGTTGAAGTGACCCCGCAAGTTGTGACGGTCGACCGCATTGCGCAAAAAGTGTTTTTTGTGGAAGGCAACCAAAAGCGCGCCTTGTTGGTGTCGCTGTTGCAAGACCCAAGCTTGTCACGCGTGGTGGTGTTCACCCGCACCAAGCACGTTGCCAACCGTGTCTCTGACCATTTGGCCGCCTCTGGCATTTCAACCGATGCCATTCACGGTAACAAATCGCAGAACGCCCGCCAGAAAGCGCTCGATAACTTCAAAAAAGGTCATGTGCGCGTGCTCGTGGCGACCGACATTGCGGCCCGTGGCATTCACGTGTCTGACATCAGCCACGTCATCAACTACGAATTGCCGAACATCCCCGAAAGCTATGTCCACCGCATTGGCCGCACCGCGCGCGCCGGGGCCGAGGGCATTGCCTTCTCGTTCTGTGATCGGTCTGAGCGCAGCTACCTGCGCGACATCGAACGCTTTGCTAAAACCACATTGACCGTTTCTGATCACGCCTTCACTGGCTCATCTGCTGGTGGGTCTGGTGATAATGATCGTGGCGAACGCCCTGAGCGCAATAGCCGTGGCCCAGGTGGTCGCGGTGGTCGTAACGAACGGCCCCGTAGTGATCGTGGCGGTCATGGCCACGGTCATGGTGATCGCGGCGGACGCGGCCAAGGCGAACGCAAGTTCAATAACGAGCCACGTCGTCCGCACAATAATGAAGACACCCCGCGTCGCGATCACGCCCCAATCAGCGAGCGTAATGAAAGTGTGCGGATGCAAGGCGAGCGCAAAATCGTTGAGCGCCCCGCGCGTCAGGAAACCGACGAGCCGCTCAATCGCAGCGAAGCCAACCTGTCGCATGCCGAGCGTTATTTTGGTGGTGGTCGCAGCCCGACCCGCGATGGTGCCAAACGTCACGACGGCTTTCGTGCCGAAGGTGATCAGCCCCGCGAGCACCGTGAACATAAAGCCCATGGTGATCGTACAAAAGGTGATCGTCCCCAAGGTGCGAAAAAGCACGGCGGAAAACCGTTTGCCAAACCGCACGGCAAGCCCCATGGCCAAGCCCATGGTGATCAGCATCGGAGCGACAAGCCGCGTAAGGTAGGTGCCGATGGCGAGCGCACTCATCAATCGGGCGAGCGCCCCATGCGCCGCCCCCATAACCAAGGCGCGTAACGCCTTATTCAACTCATAAGAGAGAATAAAGCCCTGTGACCGATCTGTTCTCGATTGGGAATGCTTTGGGTTATCCGGCTCCAGGCCGCCAATGGGGGATCGGGGCCAATTACAAGCTCTAACAAGCTCGCAATTGTATGCAGCGAAGGGCGGGGGGCAACTCCCGCCCTTCTACTTTGGGGGGCTTGGTTGCTCAAAGCCTTGCAAAACGGCCATATGAGCAGGCTTTTAAGGGCTCGCTGACCGAAAAAGACGTGCAAAAATGCCGCTGTCTCGCTATAATGGGTCTCGGCTTTCGCTGTGCGCAGAGTTTGCGTGGCGGAAGCCATTTCATTTCACGCCCACGTCGGCCTCTGTGGCTGGCTTATTTTTGGAGCGCCGTTTGGCCAAAGAAGAATTATTGGAGTTCGAAGGCATCATTACCGAGGTGCTGCCCGAGGCACGCTACCGCGTGAAGCTGGTCAACGATCACGAGATCATCGTTTATACCGCTGGTCGTATGAAGAAAAACCGCATCAGAACCATGGTCGGCGACCGCGTGACCGTGGAAGTTTCGCCCTACGATTTGAATAAAGGCCGCATGGTGTTTCGTCACAAAGACGGAGCCGAGAGCGGCGGTGCGCCGGGTCGTCGTTCGACGCCACAGCGCCACTTCAACAAAAGGCGTTAGTCATGCCTGAGAGCGATTACAAATACCACGTCGGCCAGATGGTCAATTTGCTTTCGCGCCGTGTTGCGCCGGCGATTGTGCGCTCGTCTAGCAAGGACGCCCGCCACGACAGCCCCTTCCAAGTCACACGTATTATGCCGACCGAAGGCGATGGCGTGCAGTATCGCATTAAGAATGCGCTGACCGGCCAAGAACGCGCCGTCCACGAGAGCGAAATCAACTCGATTGAGGCTTAGAAATTCTTCACCCTCTCCCTTAGCTTTTTTGCGCCCTCTTATTTACTTCCGGGGCCGATCGCAAAATTCTTCGAAGGCCTCGCCGTGCGCCGCCAAGCCTTTATCGATTAGGCTGCGCAGTACATTGTCGCCCAGCTTCACGGCGTTTATCAGCATCGCCGGTTCGGTGAACAAAATCTCGGCCAGTAAACTGGCGCGCACGTCAGGCTTGGCGGTCTCAAAGGTATTGCGCGCTTTGACGATGGATAAATGCGGGGCCAAATCTTGGTCATTGTTTTCAGTCATCACGCGCGTGGCAATGCGGTAAGCCACAAAGTCAATTAGCCCCGCCATGAGGCGTTCAGACTTAGCTAACAATTCGACAGCCATTGCGGCATCAAGTTTATGTGGGGTGTTGGAGTAGGCGCGCGATTGGCGCAGTTTGACATAGACCGCATCGCGGCGACCATCGGCCCGCGCGGCCCATTCGGCCTCGGTGAAGAGGATGGCGGCCGGGAACTCCATCTCGGTTCCGCTGGCTGATGAACAATACACAGTACCGCCATCGACGGTTTCCACAACGTAGGACTTGCCGTCTTTGGCATAGACAGTTGCGCCGGTTTTAAAACGATCTGACATTATATTTCCTGAGGAAGCAAAAAAGCCCGGCATTTTGATGCCGGGCTTTTTAAGTCGCAAACGAAGTAAGGTTTTAGACCTTCAGATTTGCAGCAGCCGACTTGCCGCGCTCGCTGACGACGTCATAGCTGATTTTTTGGCCTTCGTTCAGCCCGCTCAAGCCTGCGCGCTCAACTGCGCTGATGTGCACGAACACATCTTTGCCGCCGTCGCCGGGCTGAATGAAACCGAAGCCCTTTTGGGAGTTAAACCACTTTACTGTTCCGCTGGCCATGCTGGCCTCCTAGAGAGAGTGAGATCGAAAGTGCCGGCATGCGCGACCATCGTGCAGCCGTTGTCAGAACCAGCGATGTCTTGGAGTGCCGAACGTATAGGGCAGGGAACAAGGCAAGCATAGAACTCGACTTGTTATTCCTAGACCATTCGGATCAAATTGCAACTCATCTGTTCGCCTGATCGCTCGGATTTGATTTCTAAATACCAGATTTTCCGTCATTTTTCTCAATATTAACCGCTCTTTAAGCAGTTATTCACCACCACATAGCAAAAATTGCCTACCCAACGTATCGCTCTGTGGTCGTAATCCCACAATCTCGGGCGGGCCTATATATTAAGCGTGATCCTCATGGCTCGCGTTAAAGAAGACTGTCGCTGTCTTACGGGTTCCCAAAAGGCGTCCATCCCGCTGTTGTCGCTGGGCCAAGACCAGACAGCTAAGCTGCTGAATATGATGGAGAACGAGGAGATTAAGGAAGTCTCGCAGATTATGTCGGGCCGTGCGGCCAAGATGCTGAAGGAAGACATGGAAGCCTTAGGGCCAGTTCGCTTGAAAGACTTGGAAGAAGCGCAAACCGCGCTGGTCACCATCACCAAGGAACTCGCCAACTCGGGCCAGATTGCCTTGGCCGAAGGCGAAGAAGACGGCGAACTGATTTACTAAACTATTGCGACATCGCATTCAGTCATAGGGCACTCTCGTGTGGTGGATTTGAAGTCCCTCGGATTTCGCCGCGCAAGTACTTTGGCGAACTTCGGAATCGCGACACGATGTGGGCCCTATTGATTTCACAAAAATTACTATTATTCTAGAAATATGAAAATAAAAGCTGCTATTTCAGCACTCTCCGCGCTGGCCCATGATGGGCGCTTGGCGATTTACCGCATGCTGGTTCAGGCGGGGCCTGCGGGCCTGGCGGTGGGGCGTATCGCCAAAAAAACCGAGATGCCGGGGGCAACCTTGTCGTTTCATCTGTCAGCTTTGAAACACGCCGGGCTGGTACGCGCCGAACGGCAGGGGCGCGAGCTGATTCAAACCGCTGACTTTACAAACATGAACGCACTGGTTGGTTACCTGACCGAGAACTGCTGCGGCGGCGATGCGATGGCGTGTGCGCCCGTTGTTCAACCCGTGCGAAAAAAACGCGCATGATCATGGCCCCCAAAAACATCCTGATTCTTTGCACTGGTAATTCGGCGCGCAGCATTTTGGCCGAGGCGATGATCAATCATCGCGGGCAGGGGCGCTTTTGTGGTTACAGCGCGGGCAGTCAACCCAAAGCAACGCCGCACCCGATGGCATTGGAACTGCTGCGCCAAATGAAACTGCCCACAGACAATTTGCGCAGCAAAAGCTGGGGCGTATTTGCGGCCCCCGATGCGCCGCACTTGGATTTCATTTTTACAGTGTGTGATAACGCAGCAGGCGAAGTGTGCCCCGTATGGCCAGGCCATCCGGCCACAGCCCATTGGGGTTTGGATGACCCGGCTGCCGACACCGGAACGCCCGACCAGCAGATGCAATCTTTCCGTACGACGTTTCATATTTTAGACGTACGCATTGCGGCCTTCATGGCGCTAGCGCTTGAGAATTTAAGCCCCAACGAATTGAAGCGCGAACTCACCCGTATTGGTGAGATCGTTCCATGAGAAAAATCGCCACCTCTGAGTTTATCGCCACCGCGTTTTTGCTGATCGCCGTGGTGGGCTCGGGCATCGCCGCTGAGCGCTTGAGTGGCGGAAACATGGGCCTGGCGTTATTGGCCAATGCGATTGCGACTGGCTGCGCACTGTTCGTTCTGGTTGTGGTGTTCGCGCCACTGTCAGGTGCGCACATGAACCCTGTCGTGACAATCGCCTCGGCGCTGTTGAGCGAGACAGAAGCAAAAGCAGTGCCGGTTTATATCGCTGCGCAAGTGGTCGGCGCTGTTACTGGTATCATGATCGCACATCTGATGTTCGAGTTGCCCGTCTTGCAAGCCAGCCAACATGTGCGCACCGGCAACGCGCAATTGCTGGCGGAAGCCGTGGCCACCATCGGTTTGCTGGGTGTGGTGTGGGGAACGCGCAGCCACGGCCTGCAAACCACAGCAGCCAGCGTGGCGCTTTTTATTACGGGCGCGTATTGGTTCACCGCTTCGACATCGTTTGCCAACCCAGCTGTGACGCTGGCGCGCAGCCTTACCGACACCTTTGCAGGCATCGCTCCATCAAATGTTTTGGGATTTGTCATCGCCCAATTCACGACAATGATTTTGGTGCTGCCAGTGTTGCGGCGAATGGGCTGAAGCTTAAGGCGTTTCCACGATCGCAGGGCCGGGGTAACCCATGGCGGCCAGCGGCCCGACCATGGCCTTCACATCCACATCGCCATAAAATTCAAAGCTGAAGGTGAGATCTAATGTTTCGCCCGCGCGCAAGGGCCGCGTCAGCCCCGAGATCATGACATGGTTTGCGCCTGGCTTCAGCTCCACTGTGCCGCGCGCCGGAATGCTGAGGGTCTCGATGGGCGTCATCGTCATGATGGCGCCTTCTTGCTTGCTCGCGTGAAGTTCCACCTTTGCAACGTCGGGCGAGGACACTTCCATCAAGCGGTCGGGCTTGGCCGCTGTATTGACGATCACGGCATAAGCCGCACTGGACCTGGCCACGCCGGGCGTCGAGCGCACCCATATTTTTTGCACCAGGACTTCCGCTTTAGCAACCGAAGGAAAGCCCAGCACAAATATCGCAATTAAGAAGAGTAGCCTTTGGTGCGTGAACACAGCGTTGGAATTCACAATGTGGCAATAACGCAACACTTTTCTGCAGCCTACTGAATAGTCTTGATTTCTTGTATTTTGCGATTTGTTTAGATCTATAAGATACGTGTCGTGAATATTTGATATCAATCATTCGCTTCTATTCTTTTCAATCGTACGTCTTCGTCTTTAGACCTAAAATAAGGAATCTCGCTAATGAAATTTTCGAAACGCGCGCTTATGTCGGCAGCGGCGACCCTCGCGCTGACCAGCTTTGCCCCCACGTTGGCAATGGCCCAGCAGCAGCAAGCCCAAGTTCAGTCGGGCCTGGAAGAAATCGTTGTCACTGCCCAGCGCCGTCAAGAAAACGTGCAGACGGTTCCCATTGCCATCACGGCCTTCACGCCCGCTGAGTTAGAGCGCCGCAACATCGATACCACACAAGACCTGATCCGCTTTATTCCCAACATGCACGGCCATTTCAACACGGGCGTTGGTACCGCCAACACCTACTTCATGCGCGCCTTGGGCAACACCGACATCGCCCCTACGGTTGACCTGCCGGTGGCGACTTACGTTGATGACATTGTTCTCAGCCGTCAGGGTGCCAACCAGTTGTCGTTCTTCGACTTGGACCGCATCGAAGTGCTGCGCGGGCCACAAGGCACGCTGTTCGGCCGAAATGTCACCGGCGGCGCCCTTGCAGTTTATCTGAAAAAGCCCGCTGAAGAAGTCGGTGGCTCGGCGCAATTTGGCTATGGCCGCTTTGGGTATATGGAAGCACGCGGCAGCATCGATCTGCCCGTCAGCGACAAAGTGCTGACAAAAATCGGCGCCTACTACACCGATGACAAAGGGTATGTGAAAAACTTCGCCACCGGCGACCGTTTAAATGACGCGGGCAGCTATGGTGTCCGTGGTGCTGTGCGCGGCTTGTTCACCGACACCCTGACCTGGGACGGCGCTCTGGCATATATGCACACCGAAGGCACAGCCTTGCTGAACGATACTTGCGATACTTTGAATCCAGGCGTACCCGCCAATTGTAAAGGCCGTTGGGTGTTCACGGGCCTGAAAAAAGGCGCCACAGGTTACCCCAACTTACTGATTGGCGGCGCGGGTAGCGCAGCGGGCAAACTGTCAGGAACGAAATCGAGTGTTCCGGCGCAGTCCAATGATACGGCCGCGTGGATTGCAAGTTCAAACTTGGCGCTGGAAACCGGCATCGGGACCATCAACTTCATCACCGGCTATGTGAAAACCGACCTTGATTTGGCAATCGACTTCCAATCGGGTCGTAATGGGCGCTCGCCCGCCAATTTAGGCCCCGCAGTGCCATTTACGTTGGGCCCTGTGGGCGGCACAACGGGCCATCCGTTGGGCTCGGCCTTTACGCTGGTCCGCCAATACAGGACCAAGCAGTTCACACAAGAAGTAAAAGCCAGCGGCAGCGTGATGGATGACGCGTTGGATTATGTGGCCGGTGCTTATTACTACAATGAAAATACCGACGCGGCTTATGGCGATATCTTCCCCATCTCCGGCACTAACCAGGGCACCATCGGCCGCGATCAACAAACTGACAATCGTACAAAGGCATTGGCCGGCTACGTTCAGTTAGACGCCCATGTGACTGAACAGCTGACGGCAACGGTGGGTATTCGTTACACTGACGAGAAAAAGACTGTCGCCACGACAGACAACCGCAGCCCGCTTGTGGCTCCGACGGTAACTGTGAACGGCGTTGTGAGGAGCAACCGTATCGATACCGCCAACTTGAAAGCCTTTGGCATTCCAACCGAATTAAATGCGAAGCTGTGGACACCACGATTTGCCTTGAACTATCAGGCTACCAATGACGTGTTGATTTATGCGTCTGCCACGCGTGGCTTCCGTTCAGGCGGGTGGTCGGCCACACCAGGCGGTGCCAACGGGTTCCTAGACTTCAAGCCTGAGAAAGTGTGGAGCTATGAAGCCGGCGCAAAAACGCAAGCTTTTGATGATCGCTTGCGCATCAACGCTAACGTTTTCTGGATGGAAGCCAAACAGTTCCAAGCCCCCGTGTCGTTCATTCCCGTGGGTGCGACTGCTCCGGCGTTCATCATTCAAAACGACAGTACGTTGCGTAACAAAGGCGTCGAAATCGAAGGCCAAGCCAAAGTGGGCGAGGGCCTGACGTTAACGGGATCGATGGGCTACCAAGACCCGAACTACACCGATCTTGGCAAGTCTACGGCTGCGCAATTGGTTGCATGTAAAGCTGCCGTTGCCGCCAACGCCACTGCTGCTGTGCGCTTTGGTGGTGTCGGTATTGTTGTCCCAGGCCAAGGTGGTTGCGGCCAAGGCATTGTCGATCCCTTCGGCAACCTTGCTCAGCCAGCACGCGCGCCAAAATGGACGGGTTCGATTGGTGGCAACTATGAAATTCCAGTCGATTCTTGGAACGTGAAAGTTGTGCCTGCGGCCAGTGCTCAGTACAGCGGCTACATGGAATCGGCCGCTGCGAACGTGAGCTTCTATCGTTCAAGCACCGGTGCCATCACCATTAACCGTGCTGACGGCCCATTTGTCTCAGGTGCACAGACCAACAGCGCCTGGACGGTTAATGCTAGCATTGGCATTGAAACCATGGACGAGATGACCCGTCTAACCGTTGATTGCACCAACTGCTTGGGTGAGGTCTACAACGTGGCTGGTATTTCCGGTTACTCGTTCCTCAGCCCGCCGGGAACGTGGTCGGTCAAGCTGAAGACCAAATTCTAAAGCCAACATCCATCACGCTGCAAAAAAGGCCCCGAGCGATTGGGGCCTTTTTCTTTTTGTGCTCACATCTCGGACGTAACACAGATTTCATGATAGCGAGGCGTATTAACTTTTGATTTCGCAGCCGGAGGGAAATTTTCGCATACCGAGCACGAAACATATATTTGCACAGCCTCAGGTTGGAATTTCATAAACACGAGCATTTGATTCCAAGCGCATATTATTTTTGGTTCGCAAACATTGAGCCATCTCAAACTTACTTCCGACACGTTTTGTTAGTAACTTCGAAAGATTCGCAAGGCACACCAAACCACATCATGGTTATTGTAGGACCGTACGGACTCGCGAGACATCACGACATCAAAATCTCCGATGCTGGTGTCACCCGCATCCTCAAACGCAACGTGGTCGGCCCGATTTATCTTGAGCGCGCCAGAGGTTGCCCCGTCTTTTCATCATGACTGATTTTGCCATTTACACCGGGCTGTTCTTCAGCGCCTTCCTGGCGGCAACCCTTATTCCGGGCTCGTCGGAAGCCGTACTTGTCAGCCTGTTGATCGGCGGGCGCGGCGAGCCCTGGGTACTTTTGGCGGTGGCCACCGTTGGCAATGTGCTGGGCTCGACCGCCAATTGGGCCTGCGGGCGGTTTCTCGCGCGGTTCAAAGATCGGGCGTGGTTTCCCGTCTCGCCGCGCCGTTATGACCAAGCGGTCGCGTGGTATGGGCGTTATGGCCTTTTGTCGTTGTTGTTGGCCTGGGTGCCGATCATCGGTGATCCGCTGACTGCAGCGGCAGGCGCGCTGCGTGCACCTTTGGTGCCATTCCTGGCGGTCGTAACGGTGGGAAAACTGGCGCGATACCTCGTGGTTTTTTCCCTCGCCCCACCATAGATGTTCTAGCCCCAGGGTCGTTTTATCTATATTGAACCCTCAATTGCTGTAGCTGCTTTTTCATGATCTCAAGCACCCCTTTCTTCAGGCTCCGAACCATGTCCGACACTCCGCCCGATCAACTCAGTATCGACCCCAAAAGCACAAAGTATAATGTCGAGGCTTTGCGACGCGGCATTGGCATTCGTTTCAATGGGGCTGGGCGGACCGACGTTTTGGAATACTCGGTCAGCGAAGGCTGGATCCGCATTGCCGCGGGTAAATCGCGCGACCGCTTCGGCAACCCCATGACCGTTAAAATCAAAGGCGCGGTCGAGCCCTTCTACGAAGATATTGTGGCGACTTAACGCTTAAGTCTCGAGGTTCGCGATCACTCTGTTCGCGCGCCGCCTGATCACATCGCCAATGTTGGATAAGGCACGCGCTGAAATCGGCGTTTCATCGCGATATTTATTCATGACGGGGTCGATGTTGCCCGCAACATTTTCGGCCATGGGCTTGCCGTTCTCTAAGTTCGATGCAAAACGGTAATTCACGCCCGCAATCATGGCTGCATCTTGTATCCTGAGGCCCAATTCCTTGCGCCTCAGGCAGCAGATTTGGCCTAAGTCAGCTGGGGTTTTGACGGCCTGATATTGCTTAACGCCAGTCATAGCTTTTGGATTTATATTCCCGATCAGGAATATATACCAAGCGTAACTGGGTGTGTCGTCGGCCGCAGCGGCGGATGTCTGCAATTGCAAAGGATACAACGGCCCAGGCGGTGCATGTTATGCAGGGCCTGGTAGCCCACGCTCTCAAGGACCATAAGCCTTCCTGCGGCGCTTGGCCGCACCGTTGCCGATTTCCACTCACGCTTGCGCGCGAAAGCTGCTAGAATGTTCTCCTTATCAAACTAGGAGCGTTGAGCATGAAAAAGAATGTTGGTGATGTCGACCGTTTTGCACGCGGGCTGATAGGCATCGCATTTCTATCGCTGCCCATCATCATGACCCTTCCACCGGGTGTGAGCTATTACGCAGCATCGGTGGCCGCCGTGCTGGTAGGGGCATCGCTGATTTGGTCGGCAGCGAAGGGTCACTGCTTCGCCTATGGGTTCTTGGGCTTCTCAACCTGTAAAGTTTAGCGCGCCCGAGACCGGCTTTTTTCTTTGCGCCCGAGACCGGCGCTCGTATATTTTGTGCCCGAGTCTGGCGCTAATAAATCGCGGGCACGTACATGTCGCGGGGCACAGGCCCGCGTATGTAGTTAAGGTGGCGCACGCGCTTGGGCAGTTTCACGGGCTTGTGCTGCACATCGCCATAGGGAATGGAGCTGAGCAGGTGCGTAATGCAATTCAGTCGCGCGCGCTTTCTGTCGACCGCTTCGACCACCCACCACGGCGCTTCGGGAATGTGGGTGCGCTCAAGCATCATCTCTTTGGCTTTGGTGTATTGCTCCCACCGGCGGCGGGATTCCAAATCCATCGGTGACAGCTTCCATTGTTTAATGGGGTCGCGAATGCGCATTTGAAACCGCATGTACTGCTCTTCGTCGGTGATCGAGAACCAATATTTCAGCAAAACAATTCCCGAGCCCACCAGCATGTTTTCAAATGCAGGCACAGTGCGGTAAAATTCCTCCAAATCGCCGTCGGTGCAAAAGCCCATCACGCGCTCGACGCCCGCGCGGTTGTACCAACTGCGGTCAAACAGCACGATCTCGCCCGCAGCAGGCAAGTGTTCGACATAGCGTTGAAAATACCATTGCGTGCGCTCGCGCTCATTGGGCGCGGGCAGGGCTGCGACGCGGCACACACGCGGGTTCAGGCGTTGCGTGATGCGTTTAATCACGCCACCTTTGCCAGCCGCATCGCGGCCTTCAAAAATCACCACCACTTTTAGCTTGTTGGCCACAACCCAATCTTGCAGGCGCACAAGTTCGCGTTGCAGGTGGAAGAGCTCTTTGAAATAGGTGGGCCGGTCTAGCGTTTCGCCAACGGCATCATCAGGGCGCGACTCCTGTTCGGTCGCGGTCAGCAGCGCGGCTAGCCGACCATCGTCCAACTCCATCTCTAACTCTTCGTCGATGCTGTCGCGCATTTCGGCGGCAATGCGTCGCGCGCGTCGTAAAATTTCGTCGCTGTCTTTGGTGGTCATGATCACGGCTCCAGTCCTGCGCGCAAAAAGGTTCGCGCAAGGTTACTTTGGGCAAATACCATCCCAACTTATATGAAGACTTCGTGACACCAAGCACTTATAGCGTATCGACATGGTGGATCTCCTGATGGTTTCGGGCAGTGTCGGGGAATCATAGCCTAGGGTGCAGGCATTGTATGCGCTCTTTGGGCGTAAAACTTTGACACGGGTCAAGATTGCGATTGTGGCGATGGAGTGCAGGGGGATATCGCGTGGTGATTGAAGTTGAACTGCCACGATCAGAAATGATTGGGACGTTTCAAAGGTATCAGCAGTCTCGCATTGTAAATGGCCTGGTGCCGACGCTGCCTGATTTTCTCGACCAGTTCGAGCCTGCGATCGCACCCTGGACGATCATCACCGACATTGCGCCCACCACATTGCGCGTAAGGTTTTTTGGCACCGGTATGGTGTCGCTGATGGGAACGGACACGACCGGGCAAGATTATGCCCTATTTCTGCCCGAGGCTGCGCGTCGCAAGCTATTCTCGAGTAAACTTGCCGCATCTTCTTGGCCAAGTCAAAAGCGTCGTGATCGGGACTCTCGGACAAAATCACGACATCGGCGGGGTTTTGGTTCAACTGGCTCATCAGTTCGGTGGTGGCCGAGACGAGCGCGTGTTGGTCAGCCCCACTTGTCGCAGCGCCAGCCTCAGGCCCACGGCCATATCCCCGTTGCCCTCGAGCAAATATACAACAGTTTTGGCCAGGCCCGCCGTGAGCAACTCGTGCGCGCCACGGGCATCTTTTGCTGTGGTCGTCGGGTGGGACATTAATATCTCAGATAGAATGATAGGGCGTTGTATTCTATCTATAGTAGTTACTCGAAACTATAAAGCAAGCCAAGATTTGGAGTGTTTTGCGCCTCTGTTCAGGGGCGGCGGGAACGTGTATGCACTTTCCCACGCGCTGTCGCGCGCTATATATCCTCACCGATCCGGAGATACTGATTGAGCTTTAAACCCCAAGGTCACGCCGAGCGGCAGACCACTGCTTCTGAAGCCAAACGCGCTCAGATGGAACAATTCCGCGCTAAATTCGGCGCAAACGATCCCAACTTTGCTGCCCGCCAAGCCGAACGCGTGAAGCTGGCTGCGGCCCGCGCTGAGCGCGAAGCCGAACGCGCAGCCTTGAAGGCCAAGCTTGCAGCCGAAGAGGCGGTGCGCAAAGCCGCTGAGGAAGCCGCGCGCAAAATCGCCGAACAAGAAGCCCTTGTCACTGCTGAAATTGCGTCTCGCGAGGAAGCCGACCGTGCTGTGTTGGCTGAAGCCGAGGCCAAAGCCGCCCGCGATGCCCGGTATGCGGCGCGTAAAGCGCGTGGCATCAAACGCGGCAAGAAGTAAAATATCACTTTTTGGCTTGTCCGGCACGCCAGCGCCGATGTCTATCCAGATCGAGGGTTTGGGCGCCGTGCTGACTTACGAAAGTTGGTTGCCGGTTGCCACAGCTTGAATCACTTCAATCACGCGCACCACCGACAGCGCGCCGTCATCGCGAATGAGTGGCGAGGCAATTCCGGTCATCTCAATCACGGGGCCCTTGATCGAGCTTGCAAACGAGGACGAGCGCATACCGCAAGGTTGACGCGCGAGAAGGCGATGGCGTCTCATGAAGTCAGCGCGTTGGGGCTTAGGGTACACCAGCAAGTTGTCTGTGCCCGTCAGTTCCTTGCCCATGATGTTGGTCAATTGCGTTCCGACCAAGCGTAAAGGCAGGCGCGTGTCCTCCAGATCAAAAATCAAGGTCCAGGTTTGTGTTGCGGTGTTGGGCTGTAGTCCAGGTAATCACGCAACTTAGGCAAAAGACCTTTTCTTGGGGACAGACTTCCAATGATCGAAGAACTGATCGCACAGAGTCACTTGGTCATCCCTCGTGTTGCCTCTGTTGGTCGAGCGTTACGCTTGTGCTTATCATCATTGAGTTGCCGAATAATATCGAGTCGCAACCACAAATCATAAACGGTTTTTTAGACCCCAGGGGAGCAAAAATAACAGCTCGCTAAATCCATGATAAAATTGTGCCATTCATGGTTACCGTTATGACTGGGGCCGACAATCGCGCGGTTTAACTGCGAACCAGCACATACAAGTTTCCAGCATTGCCGCGCATCAAACGGGTGTCGGCGTCGAGGTAGGTCACATCGGACCAGCCGGTGAATTTGAGCGGCGCGTCCAGGCGCTGGTCACCACTCACATCCAGGGCAGCGCGCAAAGCAGCATCGGTGATCTCTGTTCCGCGCGGCACGGCCGCGTTGGCCGTGAAGGTAATGGTCAGGCGCTTTTTGTCGCTGGCTTCAGGTATGAATTTGCCTTGCGTGATGTGAACACCGGGCACATCGCCAGCTGTAAATTCCACGTGGTTGTCGTATTGGCCAGTGGCGGCGTCGACCACTTGGAATACGCCACTGAGACGGATTTTCGCATCGCGTGGTAAGGTGCCGAACGAGATGCGCCGTAAGTTGGTGTCGCGTTCGAGACCAAAACTCGAATACAGCAATTTCCACCGGCCATTCATTTTGGCCAGATGGGCCGATGGGTCAGGTGTGGGTGTTTGCGCTTCCACGTCGGCGGCTAACGTTTTGATGCGCGCTATAATGTCGGCATCCTTGCCCGACTCAAACCCCGCATCGGTGGTGGCCGATAGGGACAAAAGCTCAGTTTTGGTTTGGGCCAGCGTCGATGTCATCAGGATGCTCCGGTTGGTCACATCCCTACGGGGATGAGGGTGGGCACATTCAAGAATCTTAAACCTGTCCGCCCTATATATATTAATCCCGAGATATGGGTGGCCTTGGAATTGACAAAAAGTCGGCCTATGACCCCGAAACGAACATCAGAGCCGCAACAAAATTGATAGGCAGGACGTGGGACCGCCTCGTAGATCCGACGATTGCTAAATTGGCGACCCTCTATCAAGGACTCGGCAAAGATAAGGTGAGCGACTATGGAGCGTATGGGCAGCGCGTATATGACGAACGGCCATGGGAAAAGGACTTTTTTGAGGACGTGCGCCGTTCAGGTTGCCGCGGACGGTGAATTTTTGTTCTTACGTTTTCATGTCGTGCGGTGACGCTAGATGAAGACGTGGCGATCTTTTGTTACCTTAATCACGTTCTTTACGGTCTTACTTGTAATGGCTGTAGATATGACTTCGCAAGTATCCCTGTTGGACCAGTTGTTTTTTTAGCGATACCTCTCCACGGCGGCTGTATGCCTTGGATCCTTACGCGTTCTGTCGATTGGGCCAAATCACTTCCTGAAACGTGTACCAAAGAATCTGTTAACGCAGCCCTTCCTTATCGGCCTCAGATGTTGTGGCGTTTCGAAATACTCTCGTGGCGGCTCTAATATTTGGTGGACACGTTTTCTGGTGCTCCACTGACCACAATTCAATGGGGGTGTCCTGTGCCGTCATTTATCCATTCAAACGCAAAGCAGGGCCACCGAACTGGTTTGTTGATGGACAGCCCCGCCGCCTGAAGCCCATGGCATTCTTTGATCTTGCCATGGGCACAGGAGTTGTGTTGCTGCTATTACAAACAGCGCTCGTTATATATTGGGCTGGTTACCACGCCGTGTGGTTCTTTCGCCGCAAGTTTTGATGGCATTGCTCAATAAAGGCAGCGCCTCACTCCCCTGGCACTTTTTGCGTGACGTCGGCGGCGTGGAAGATTTTGTTTTTGCAGAAATCTGCGCCTACGCAAGCAACCGTGATTTCGGCGAGGTCGATGCGCGTGGTTGCCCCCAAAATCGGCTTTTCGCTCAGGTAGGCTTTGCCGGTCGCGTTGTTGTCATTCAGCACGCCTCCGGTGCGCACAATTGTGTAGTTCACGCCGCTGGCAATCAGCGTTTTCTCTGCGGCTTCTCGCTCTTGCATGGTTTCTTTGAAATTTGCATAGGCTTTGTCGGTGTAAAGTGATCGGCTGCTGCCAACACCCACGGAACTGAAGAAGATCATCTGCTTCACGCCGGTGGCTTTGGCCGCAGACGTGATGTTGTTCTGACTCAAATCATAAAGGCCGAACTCTTGGCGGCTGCGCCGTGCGATGGTGTTGACAGCAAGCGTGAATTTGCTTGAGGCGAAAGCTTTGTCGACGTCGGCTTTGTTACGCGCATCGCCCTCGACAAAATTGATTTTTAAGCCGGCCAGGAGTGAGCGGTCAGACGTTGGGCGGACGAAGGCGGTCACCTCCATGTTCTTGGCCAACAAGGCCTTCACCATTTCTGAGCCAAGTTTGCCGTTGGCGCCAAAAACCAGGGCCGAGCCCTCGGCTGCATTTGCCAAATGCCCGCCGCCCATCATTGCCACCAAAGCCCAAATTGCTAAAGCCAAACGCCGTTTCATCTAGAACTCCCTTTTTACTCAGTTATTCACCTCAACAGATAGGGCTATGCCATTCCAGATACAAATGGATTCGGCCTGCAGCGCGGGCTATGTCCAGTCCAGCTTTACGTTACAAATCGCAGCTTTCTGCACGCAGATGAGGAGGAATTTTCACCCCGCTTGGCGACCACAGAATAAAAATGGCCATTTGCATCTGTTGCACACGAGACACACTTTAAAAGTGAATTAAATCCAACGTTCTTCTGCGTTGATGGTGAGGGTGTGGCTGCATAGACTTGGCACACGTCAAAATTCCTTAACATCAAGAAGGCTTGAAAAACAATGGCCACAACGCCTGACACGAACCGTACCTTATATAGAGTTTTACGTAAGTCCTCATTGCTGGCGGCAACCGCCATCACCGCCACGCTGGGCGCAGGAATTAGCGCACCAGTGTTTGCGCAAGACCAATCCGCTGCTGCCGGCTTAGACGAAATTATTGTCACCGGTACGCGCCGTATCGACCGCACCATTTCTGATTCGCCCGTTCCCATCGACGTGGTGTCATTCGCGGCCCTTGAGAAATCGGGCCTGGGCGAAATCAATAAAATGCTCAACGCGCTTGTTCCATCATACAACTTCCCACAGCCTAGCATTACCGACGGCACCGACCACGTTCGCCCGGCCACTTTGCGCGGCTTGTCGCCCGACCAAACCTTGATCTTGATCAACGGAAAGCGCCGTCACCAAACGGCGCTGTTAAATTTGAACGGTTCGATTGGCCGTGGCTCGACCGCCGCCGACTTGAACGCCATTCCCACATCGGCCATTCAACGTGTTGAGATTCTGCGTGATGGCGCGGCTGCTCAGTATGGGTCAGACGCCATTGCAGGCGTGATAAACATCATTCTGAAAAACGAAGGCGATGGCGGGTCTGTCACAGCCAACGTGGGCTCGCATTATGAAGGCGATGGCGATCTTTACCAAACCCAAGCCAACATGGGCATTGGGTTGGGCGAAGAAGGTTACTTGAACCTGACTGCTGAGTATCGCCAGCGCGGCTTTACAAATCGCCAAGGCCCCGATATCCGCCAGCAATACAATAACATTGGCACTACGCCAGACCCCCGCGAAGCCACCATCGACCGCACCAACAATTTCAAGTACGGCGATAGCCGCGTTAAAGACATCAACGTGATTTACAATTTGTCCGTGCCGTTGAATGACTCTGTTGAAGTTTACTCCTTCGGCAACTACGGCAAACGCGATGGCAAAAGCGGCGCAACTTGGCGCCGTCCGCGCGATAACAACAATATTCGCACCATTTACCCGAATGGCTTCTTGCCCTTCATCACCTCCGAGATCACCGACGCCTCAGTGGCCGGTGGCGCAAAGGGCGGCGATGACTTCCGCTGGGATACCAGTGTTGTGTACGGCTACAACCACTTCCCATTTGGCGTCGAAAATACGCTGAATGCAACTTATGGCGCATCGACACCGACCAAGTTCTATGCCGGTGATCTGTTGTACCAACAGGTTGTTGCCAACGCGGATTTCGCGACTGAAGCTGAAATTGGCACGCCGCAGTCACTCAGCATCGCCTTCGGTGCCGAATGGCGTCATGAAAGCTACAACTTAGGGGCAGGTGAGCCAGCATCATATGCCGATGGTGGCCGGACACTCTTCCTCGACCCCGGCCGTCAAGACACCACGGGGCTCAGCGCGCCCGGCGCCCAAGGCTTCCCAGGTTTCCGCCCCAATGATGCGGTCGATGCGGGACGTAATTCAAAATCAGCCTATATCGATATGGAAACTAATCTGTCCGATGCCTTGTTGGTCTCGGTAGCGGGCCGCGTTGAGGATTACTCAGACTTTGGCTCAACCGCCTCGGGCAAGTTCGCCTTCAAGTTCAACGTGGTCGATAACTTCGGTATTCGTGGTGCTGTCTCTAACGGCTTCCGTGCCCCATCGTTACAGCAAACCTACTTCTCGTCGACGGCCACCAACTTTATCGGCGGCATTCCGTTCGAAGTTCGCACTTTCCGCGTCAACAGCCCCGAAGCCAAATTGCTGGGTGCTGAAGGTCTGAAAGCCGAGAAGTCCAAAAACTTCAGCCTTGGCATCACGACCCAACCCGTCGATGGCCTCAACCTGACCATCGATGCCTATCAAATCGACATCGATGATCGCATTGCCCTGTCTGAGAACCTGACTGGAACTGCGGTGCAGAACTTCCTTACTGCTCGCGGCTTTCCCGGCGTGACGGGCGGGCGCTTCTTCACAAATGCCATCGATACCCGGACCAAGGGCATCGACATTATTGCCAGCTACAACACGACAGCAGGCGATGGTGACTTGGGCCTCACAGCGGGCATCAATTTTAACGATTCCAACGTGCGCAGCGTCAAAGGCAATCCCTCAACGCTGACAGCGTTAAGCTTGCAACTCAACCGCTTCGCGCGTGTTGAAGCTGGGCGGTTCACCGTAGCTCAGCCCAAGAACAAGCTGAACCTGGGCGTGAACTATTCCATCAATGGCATTGACCTGAACCTGCGCGCCAACCGCTACGGGGAGTTCACCTCACGCAACGCCGATCTCAGGCTTGATCAGACATTCGGCTCGCAATGGGTAGCCGATGCCGAAGTGGGCTATGATTTCACCGAGAGCTGGAAAATCGCTATTGGGGCGAACAACATTTTCGACTCCTACTCCGACCTCGTCCCGACCACGGTTGCAATTCCGGGTGGCACCATTGCTGGTCCGAACGCGAGCGGCTTCACGCAGTACTCCAACTTCTCACCAGCCGGGTTTAACGGCGGCTTCTACTACGCGCGCACCACCTACAAGTGGTAAGCTGATCAACTACGGGAAACCCAGAATAGCCCGCAGGCCGAAAGGCTTGCGGCGCACAACATCCCGAACGCCAGGGCTTTCATGGACATGATCATTTGAACTTCCCCTCAAAATTGATCCCAGAAAATCCATAGTAGGCCTGCGGATTGCTCAAGGGCAGGGTGGGTTGCGGGGGCAGGAGGGCTAGAATTCCGGTTTTGGGGCCTTAAGGGTAGGTGTTGCGGTTCGGCCCCGGAAGCCTTAGAAACTGCGGGCCTTTCGGGGTGTCGGAGCGTAGCTCAGCCTGGTAGAGCGCTAGCTTTGGGAGCTAGATGTCGGGGGTTCGAATCCTCTCGCTCCGACCATATTTCTTATTTTTTTCAATGCGTTCAGCGGTACACTCAGGGCCGTTGAGGAGGTCGACATGTCAAATAGTGTCCGCATTTATCGCCCCACCAAAACCGCCATGCAGTCGGGTTTGCGTAATACGCAAAAATGGCTGGTGGATTTTGAGGCGGGCGATGCCCCAGTTGCCGATCCGCTGATGGGCTGGGCGGGCAGCCATGACACCAATCGCCAACTCCGGATGTGGTTTAACACCAAGGATGAGGCGATCACTTTTGCCAAGAAAAAGGGGTTTGAGTACCGGATTGTCGATCCTCAATCCCGACCTCAGCGCCTGCGCGCCTATGCCGATAATTTTTCATTCAGAAAAATTTCGTAATCTCACGGACCTCGTTTGACTCGGGCGCCCGTAGCTCAGCTGGATAGAGCAGCCGCCTTCTAAGCGGCAGGTCGCAGGTTCGAGTCCTGCCGGGCGCACCACTACTTATCAAGGGGTTAGACCCCTTTCCTCATAACAGTCAGATTTCTTCAAATACGAGGGCAATCACCAAAGTAAAATCCGCCTGAGGGCACCCTTTGGAAAAAGCTGGCTGAATATCCTTCTTAGCATAGAAGACGGCGCGGGCCATCTTTTGATCTGCGATGCTAAGAATAGTCTTGTCACGGATTAGTTCCGCATCCTTGAATGATTTATCATGCATTAAGGATGCGGAACTAATCCGTGACAAGACCAGTTTGGTATCGGTCTGTAACCGTGCTTCCAGCCAAGACTCTCCCTTCTGCTTGTGTGGTTGAAACACTTGCGCCAGAATTCTTCGTTCTGCCAGGGAGACAAGGCATTTGTAGGGCTTGCCTCAGGGCATGGGATCACTAGTCTTGACCCAGCATTGCCGTGGATAAAGGGGACCCCAATGACGGACGCTACAGCCAACGGCTCGGTCGGAAGAGAAGCCGACCAGCCTCGCCAAGCGCCTTTTTGGGCGAATATCCCTGCCTCTACAGGCTTAACTGCGGGGATTCTCTTCTGTATTGGCTATGTCGCCCTCATTCGGGCATTGGCACCTTATTTGCCACCCATCACTTTAGCGCCCGATACGGGCTTTGCCCACTATTACTGGAAGCTAACCGATCCCACGCTCTGGAGCCGCACGACAGCCTGGGGTGGCTATATTCTGCATCAGCTGTCGATTTGGGGCCTGATCTACTACGCCCAGGAGAAGGGGCTGAAATATTCCGATAAATTGCACCCGGCCAATATCATCGCCTTGGGCGTCAACGCCGTCTTCATTTTACTTCATCTGCTGCAAACGCATCTGTTTTACGACGGTACCGCGCAAGACACTCACATCATGACCTCGCAAGGCTCGGTCATCATTATGTTGGCCATGGTCTTGGTGATGGAGAATCAGCGGCGCGGTTTGGCCATGGGCGCGCGTGCGCCGATGATGCAGGAAGCTGGACGTGCCATGCGTAAGTACCATGGCTACATTTTTGCCTGGGCCATTACGTACACGTTTTGGTACCACCCGATGGAAGCCAACGTGGGGCATTTGTTGGGAACGCTCTACACCACACTCATCATGGTTCAGGGGAGTCTGTTTTTTACGCGTCTCCACACGAACAAATACTGGATGGTGATGATGGAAGTCATGGTGCTGATCCACGGCTTCATCGTTGCGGTCTTTCTCGGCGACGGCGATAGCTGGGCTCAATTCGGCTTTGGGTTTTTGGCGATGTTCGTGATCACCCAAATGTATGGCCTGCGCTTGCCCAACTGGCTGCGGTGGGCATTCTGGGTGGCTTATATCGGCGGCATTGTGATCACATTTCAGTTCTTCCGCGGGTGGGGCCAGGTCAACGAGGTGTTCCGGGTTCCCGTAGTGTTGTATGCGCTGGCGTTCCTGCTGGCCTTTATCACCTGGGGTATTTTGGTGGTCGGGCGGGCGTTGAGTCGAAAAGCCGTAACAGCCGTCGTTTAGCGCTTTTTCTTAAAGCCTTTGCGCGCCACCATTGCCCAATCGGTGCGACCGCGTATAAATTGCCACTACCCCTGCACGCGCCAAAGGTTGTTCATTTGGCGATAGCCAAAATTCTCGACAATCACGGCCTCTCGCAACGGACTTGAAAATTGCCGCTTGTATCTGGGCAGCCAATAACGCACCTTCCGCAAGCCCTAGCTTTGATACTGACGATAAGTGATCTTTGGTCTGTGGTTGCTGTCGGTCACAATTAAGCCAACTAAAGAACTAAATATCAATAGCTTAGTCGGTTATTTTGATGTTGCCGCCGGTGACGTTGTAAGAGGTGTCAGATCATCTGCTTTGGGTGAATTCGGGTGGATGGCATCTCACTTATGATCATCGACCTTATTATAGGATAAATCCTTCCCCGTGGCCTTTCCTCCGACGAGCCCCCCTCTCGCGCGCGCCCTGACAGAACGCGATTACAATGATCCTACGGCCGTGCAAATGGCTGTGCTTGCCCCAGATGCCGCGACCCGCGACCTTCTGGTCTCGGCACAGACAGGATCTGGCAAAACCATCGCTTTTGGCTTGGCTATCGCGTCGAACTTGCTCGGAGATGCGGAAGTTTTACCCCGCGCCGGAGCCCCCCTTGCGCTTGTTGTCGCGCCCACACGTGAGTTGGCGCTGCAGGTTCACCGTGAACTGAGTTGGCTATATCAACATGCCGGTACGCGTATTGTCGCGTGCGTCGGCGGCATGGATCCACGCCAAGAAAAGCGCCAACTGATCGAGGGCTGCCATATTGTTGTCGGTACACCTGGGCGCCTTCGCGACCACCTTGAGCGCCATAGCCTTAAGATCTCCGGCTTAAAAGCGGTTGTTCTGGACGAAGCCGATGAAATGCTGGATCTCGGCTTTCGCGAAGATCTTGAATTCCTCCTTGAAGCCACACCCAAAGAGCGTCGCACGTTGCTTTTCTCTGCGACATTGCCTCGGGGCATTGTTGCGCTGGCCAAGAGCTATCAGCGCAATGCCTTTCGTATTGAAGCCTCGGCGGGGGAGCGGGGCCATGCTGATATTGAGTATCGCGCCATGCGTATTACGGCTCACGACACCGAACATGCTGTTGTGAACGTGCTGCGGTTCTTTGAATCGCCCAGCACATTAGTCTTCTGCAACAAACGCGAGACGGTGCGGCATCTTAATGCAATCTTGCTCGAGCGCGGGTTTTCGGTGGTGTCACTCTCGGGAGAATTTAGTCAGTCCGAGCGCAACGCGGCCCTCCAGGCGCTTCGCGATGGCAAGGCGCGTGTGTGTGTTGCAACCGACGTTGCCGCCCGCGGCATTGACTTGCCGACGCTGGGGCTTGTCATACATGCTGATCTTCCTAACGATTCTGAAAGCTTGCAACACCGTAGTGGCCGCACAGGTCGTGCGGGACGCAAGGGCGTGAGCGTTATGTTGATTCCCCCGTCGCGCCGCCGCCACGCTGAACGACTGCTTGGCAGCGCAGGAATCAAGGCTGTTTGGTGTGGGGTGCCCACCGTTGAGGTGATCCGTAAGCTCGATCACGAGCGATTGCTTGAAAGTATGTTGCAGAGTCTGTCGCAGGTTGACGCAGATCACGACGAAGACGTAGCCATGGCAAAAGAGCTTTTAGCGCAGCGATCTTCTGAGGATATCGCCGCAGCTTTAGTGCGGGTCTATCGTTCGAAACTACCTGCCGCCGAAGACGTAACGGATGCCGGGATTGGATATAGCACGCCTGATGCCGGTTATGTGCGAAAGCAAGACCGAGGTCAAGAACGGCCCAGAGACCAGCGCTCACAAAATTTCACAGCGCCGAGCAGCACCGTTTGGTTTCGCTTGAATCTCGGACGCCAGGACAAAGCCGATCCGAAGTACCTCATTCCTGAAATTTGCCGCCAGGGTGATATTACGAAACGACATATCGGCGTTATCCGGATAATGGATCATGAGACCAGATTTGAAGTTGATTCAGAGGCGGCTGCGAAATTCGCTGATCTCGTGGGGCGGACCAAGGGTAAAATTCGCATCGAACGCGCTGAAATGCCCAGTGATGGCCAGGTCGCCCCCAAGCCTCACGAGTCACATCAGTCAAAACCCTACGAAGCCAAACCGCACGTCACGAAGCCCATTCAGACTGAGCCCAATCAGTCTGAAAAAGCGAGCGCTGCGCCTCGGGTTGATAAGAGTCACTGGCAAGCAAAGCGCAAAGATCGCGGACCAGCCAGACCGAACACGAGTGATGCAAGGCCCGTGCATAAGAAGAAGTTTGGGCCAAAACCCTGGGCGGGATTGCATAAAAAGAAAGTCAGAAAAGATCCCACTTAACCACGCGGCAGCCTCGCCATCGAAAATTCTCTGGTCATAAGAGTATGGAATCTTTTAAAGATACGATGGGTCAAGCGTGGTTCGCGTTGATCTCGTTCGAGACAGCCGAAGGCTCCGGGTCTCTGTCGAGTTGAAAAAGGGAAGTGGGATGATTTTATTAACTGGTGCGACAGGCAAAACAGCAATGGCGGCAGCAACCGCCATTGCTGTGGCTGGCCACAAAGCTCGTGTTGTGACCAGGGATGCCGCAAAGGCGTCTCAATTGGCAGCGCTCGGCCATGAAATTGCGGTTGGTGATCTGAGTGATCTCCAATTTCTAAAAGACGCCATGCGCGGCATTGATCGGGCTTTTCTCTTGCTCCCAAACACAGAGCAGCAAGGAAATATGGAAGCGCGCTTTACGGATACCGCGAAGGCCTCGGGCGTGCGGCACCTCGTCAAGATTTCTTCGATCGAGGCTCATGCCGGGATTGGTGCACGCGTGCCAGAAATGCATGCAGCCTCTGAAGCTTATGTCAAAGCTTCGGGCCTCGAGTGGACCATGGTAAAACCTAATTTCTTCATGCAAACGTTGCTGGCGGCAGCTAACGGCGTAAAGGCGCGCGGCGAGCTCACGATGCCTGTTGGCGGCGCACGCATCAGCATGGTCGATTGCCGCGATGCAGGCGCCGTCATCGCGAAGGTCTTGTTAGAGCCAGGCCATGAGGGGCAGAGTTACAAACTCACAGGTTCTGAGAGCGTCACATTCGTCGAGATTGCCACGCGACTGAGTCGGATTATCGACAAACCTGTCAAGTTTGTTGACCCACCATTAGCCGCCTACCGTGAGAATTTATTGAAGGCGCTGCCAGACCCGTGGCGCGTCGAAGCTGTTTGCGAAATCTTTGCAACAACGGCCAAGGGGCAACGCGAAATTGAAGCCATCACCGATACGTTTCAGGAGCTGCTTGGGCGCAGCCCCATCGGATTAGACACATTCCTCTCTGACTACAAAAAGGCCTTCTCTTGATAGGCTGAGGTTTCAGCTGAGCCGGACCGATCTCAGCTGAAAAAGCGGATGCAGCGGCGCGAGGTTTTTGGGAGAGATAGGGCAAAGATGATGCAGCAAAGCGATGCGCTTTGGTATGTATCGAGCGGGCAAGTAGAGATGCGCCCGGGCATAGTTGATACTTTACGAGACGGCGATGTTCTCATCGGTGCGCGATATTCTGCCATCAGCCGCGGAACCGAGCGACTTGTCTTACGTGGCCATATTCCAAGCACCGAGCATGACCGGATGCGCTGTCCACACCAGGAAGGCTCGTTTCCATTTCCAGTAAAATATGGTTACGCCGTGGTCGGAAAGATACTGGCAGGTCCAGCTGATCGCATTGGGCAAGCCGTTTTCGCGTTACATCCGCATCAACGGCAGTTCTGTATTCCCAGCGAACAGGCGCACATTATACCAGAGGGGCTGCCATTTCGGCGGGCTACCCTGGCGGCGAATATGGAAACAGCCCTGAATATCGTGTGGGATGCTGGCATCGCGCCGGGGGATCATGTTCTCATTATTGGTGGCGGAACGGTCGGCATTTTAACAGCCGCGCTTGCCGCCCGATCAGCTGGAACGCGCGTCACAATTGTTGACATTGACCCAAGCCGCGCGGGCCTTGCTGAGAAAGTAGGAGCACAGTTTGCTTTGCCCTATACAGCGCCAGCTGAACAAGATGTGGTCATACACACAAGTGCGAGTGAGGAGGGGCTGAGGCTTGCGCTCAGCTGTGCAGGAATAGAAGCGCGCGTGATTGAGGCCAGCTGGTACGGCGATAAGGACATAAAGCTTAATCTTGGTGAGGCTTTCCACTCGCGACGCTTGAAGCTCTTATCATCTCAGGTCGGGACAGTTCCCGCGCATCAACGGGCTCGTTGGCCAACATCTCGACGGCTGAAGGTTGCCCTTGAATTGTTGTGCAATAGTGTTTTCGATGCTCTGCTGACACAAGACATCGCCTTCGATGACGCGCCCGCTCAGCTCGCGCAAGCACTTGCTGCAGACAGTTCCGGTTTGACGACTGTTCTGACCTACACTTGAATTCCGTAAGGATCGAAAAGCTATGTATAGCGTAACCGTTCGCGAACATGTGATGATTGCTCATAGTATTAAGGGCGAAGCCTTCGGCCCCGCTCAAAAACTGCACGGCGCAACGTATGTTGTTGATGTCTGTTTTGTCAGACCTGAGTTGGACGAAAACGACATCGTCGTCGATATAGGGCTTGCGACTGATGTTGTGAAAGAAACGCTCGGCATAATTAACTTCAGTAATCTTGACGAACACCCAGAGTTTCGTGGCCGCCGCTCGACCACGGAAGCTGTTGCCAAGTGGATCTTTTCCCGCATAGCTGATGCTATTCGTTGCGGTAAGCTGGGGCCATCAGCCAAGGGCATCGCTCACCTCAAGATCACGTTGCACGAATCGCATGTGGCCAGCGCCGCCTACGAGGCAGATCTTGTCGCGACCTAAACTTTGGTTTGCAATCCCTGGCGACCTCGAAACTATGACGGGCGGTTATGTCTATGCCCGGCATCTCATTGAAAATCTCCAGGCCACCGGCTGGCGCGTTGAAGTGTTGTCTTTGCCAGTTGGTTTCCCGCGCCCAACCGATGAAGAGATTCACCAAACACGACGTTTATTTGAAGCCTTGCCGCCCGGCTCGCTCGTTTTGGTCGATGGCCTTGCTTTCGGAGCAACCCCGCGCGTTGTTTTCGATGGCTTGCAACTCAACTTTGTTGCCCTTGTGCACCATCCGCTGGCGCTAGAAACAGGGCTCACAGATGCAGAGCGGCAGAGGTTGAAGGAGTCTGAGCGCGTCGCACTCAACGCGGCTTGTCGTGTAATTGTGACCAGCCCGTTTACGGCCGATACACTTGTCGAGAGTTATGGTGTTCCCCGATCCAAGCTTGATGTAGCTTTGCCAGGCACCGATCAAAAACAACGCGCAGAGCGCAATAAATCCCCTCCGCAACTTTTGACAGTGGCAACCGTGACCCATCGCAAAGGCTATGATGTTTTGGTTGGGGCGTTGGCACAACTCGCTGACCTTGCGTGGACGGCGATCAGCATTGGAAGTCTAGCGCGCGAGCCCGATACAGTGGCTAAGTTGAAAATCTTTGCGCAAAACAGTCATATCGCTGCGCGGATTGAATTTCGCGGAGAGGTGAGTGCTGAAACCCTAGAGGCTGAATACAATCGCGCCAGCATTTTTGTGCTTCCATCACGCTACGAAGGCTATGGCATGGCGTTCGCAGAGGCCCTGGCGCATGGGCTTCCCGTTGTTGCGTGCGCTTCAGGAGCGGTGCCTTTGACTGTGCCAAAAAACGCAAGTTTGCTTGTTCCTGTGGATAATGTGGAGGCTCTTTCTCTCGCGCTCAGACGTCTTCTCTGTGACTCAAATTTAAGCGATTCTCTTTCCAATGCAGCTTGGGAACACGCGCAAGGCTTGCCAAGTTGGGCTAACACTGGGACATCTGTCGCGACGGCTCTGAGCGCGGTAACGCGATGAACAAGTTTTCGCAAGATTGGCTCCAATTGCGCGAGCCGACTGACGTGGCGTCTCGAAATAAATCTGTCCTTGCGGCTTGCGCCAGTGCATTCGAGGGGCGCGAGAGCTTGGCCATCTGCGATCTCGGTTCGGGGACTGGGGCTTCGGTGCAGGCATTCGCAGAGCTACTGCCCGCAAAGCAAAGCTGGACACTGGTTGATCATGACGCCGAAAATTTGGCATCAGCGCTGGTCGTGTTGGCAGAATGGTCGGATACCGCGGCCTTGTGTGCGGCCGGTATCGAGTTGCGTCGTGGCAATAAGTATATTCAGGTGCAAACCTTACAGCTTGATCTCTCGGCGCATCCAAAGTGTTGGCCGGATTCCACGGAATTGGTAACGGCCTCGGCACTGCTTGATCTCACATCAGGGCGCTGGATGAAAGACCTTGCGATGGCTTTGCGATCTCGTGGCTTGCCTTTGCTCGCGACGCTCACATTTGACGGACTCATCCAGTGCGAGCCTCATCATGACCATGACCGGGCGGTACGGGAATCATTCAATCTGCATCAAAATCGCGATAAAGGATTCGGCCCCGCAGCAGGGGCCAGCGCAGCACATGCAATAGAGCAAGAAATGACCAAACTCGGCTATGATCTGACTGCGGGCGATAGCGCTTGGTTTCTCGACCGCCAATCAAGCTCTCAGCTTTTGGATGAAACACTGAATGGGATCGCGAACGCCGTCTTCGAAACAGGACTGCTAGAACCCAGCGAGATCACGCAATGGCGGCGCTCTCACACCGGTGAAATCAAGTCACTCACTGTCGGGCACCGCGACTTTTTTGCGCGCCTGGGCAAAGATCAGGGCTGAAACGCGCAGTCGAAAAGAACGTCACCCTCTGGAAGCTTAAAAACTGATACGGCTGGCCGCAGCGCATCGGCGAGGGACGAGATCGCGGGGAGTTCAACGCCGATGGGGCCCGATCCAATAATCATTGGCGCAACCATGACATGTAACCGGTCAAGGCACGCGGCGTTTAGAAAGCGTGACAATGTGTTTGACCCGCCCTCAATCAGAATGCGCCGAAAACCTACCGCATGCAGAGCTGAGATGATCGCTTGAGGTTCAAGGCTAACGTTCTTTTCTGGTAAGTTCAGAACTTCAATCCCCGCTGGCCAGGATTTATTGCTCGCCTGAACGATGATTCGACGCACGCCATCCGCAGCTAAACACTTCGCGCTGAGCGGCAGCCGGCCATGAGGATCAATGACAACCCGAGCCGGATGTGAGCCAGCCACATGACGAACCGTCAGCTGGGGGTCGTCAGCGATGGCTGTACCAACGCCGATAACCACCGCATCCACCAAGGCGCGAATCCGGTGGAGATGGGTAATGGCACTTTCGCCATTGATATAGTGCGATTGGCCCGTTGCGGTGGCGATTCGACCGTCCAAGGTTTGGCCAATCTGCCCGATGACAAAAGGTCTATACTGAGCTCGATGTCCAGTCAGGCAGCCATATACTGGCCATAAGGGATTGAGCGTCATATCCTTTGCCGCCCTGGAATCACGAGCGCTTGCGAGCAATGCCGACCATTGCGGTGAGTCTCTGGTCCAGTCCAATATGTCGGATCGATTCATAATGATTTTAAGCTCAGGTGACCCGTGTTGAGAGACATTTCCCAGAGTGGCCTAGCCGAGGAAGGATTGGCAAGCTGGTTAGGCGATCCAGGCCGGCTTTCGGTGCAACGCGCCATCGGCGAACTCCGCGCCGGGCGTCCGGTCAGACTCCAGGCAGGTGGCGGCAAAAGCCAAATTGTCGCGGCAGCCGAGACAATGGGAGGCGAACGCCTCGCCGAATGGCAAGAAAAATTCAATGCCAAACCTGCACTCGTGCTTCCAGCCCCCCGCCTGCGTCACCTTGGGTTTGTGGCCACAAACGCCTCGCACCTTTCGTTGGCGGGTCTGTCGGCTGCAGATATTGATGCCATGCTCTTTGCTGTATCACCCACATTGCCCACCATCCCGCAACGCGCAGCAGATGTGCATGAGTCGATAGCACTTGAGTTGGTTAAGTTGGCATATATGTTGCCCGCTGCAGTGATTCTACCCGACACCTCTTCTCATGATTCATCTCTGGTCGTTGTCGACGCAAAATCGGTGGAAAACTTTCATGATCACTCAGCAAAGGAGTTGTCGATTGCGGCGCGCGCTTTCGTCCCCCTGGCTGAAGCTGATCAAGCAGAATTTATCGTCTTTCGCGGCGGAGATGGTTTGCGCGACCAAATTGCAGTGATTGTTGGTCAGCCTGATCCAAGCCGCCCCGTCCTCACGCGGTTGCACTCGGCTTGCCTCACAGGCGACCTCTTTGCCAGCTTGAAATGTGATTGCGGTGATCAGCTTCGGATAGCCATTTCCGAAATTGCAGAAACTGGTGGCGGTGTGCTGCTCTATCTCGATCAAGAAGGGCGCGGGATTGGATTTGTCAATAAAATGCGCGCCTACGGGCTACAGCAACTTGGGCACGATACGCTTGAGGCCGACGCTGTACTCGGATACGGGCCCGATGAACGGCGTTATGCGGTTGCCAGCGCCATGCTGTCGCTGCTTAAATTCCCACAAGTTATTCTCATGACCAATAATCCCGAAAAGCTCAAAGCGCTTGAAAGTTTCGGTATCTCTGTGACGGGGCATCGACGCCTGTTGGGCAGCGTCAATCCGCACAATTTAAGTTACCTCACGACAAAAGCCAAAAATGCTGGACATATGCTGGGTGAGATCATACGGCAAAAACTGCGACCGTTGTAATTAGCGCCATTGTCATTAAGGCTGTGGCGCCCATTTCGCATCGGCTAATTCGCACAAAGTTTGCACTAGTCTTTCCGCTGCATGGGCCGTCAAAGCGCGACCTATGGCCGCCGTGGCGAGATCTGGCCAGCCAATGTACCCGCCCTGCGCAAGGTCAGAGGTTTTCCACCCCCATTGGATATTGCCGTTGGGAAATAAACTTGGCGTGGGTGTTGCTGGTGGCGCGGGCGGTGGTAACTCTTTCGATACAAGCTGAGGGTTCACATGAAGCAGAATTGATGTCTCAACCCAGCCACCATGAACATCGGCCATCACAGAGCCGGGGGCGGTGAAGCCATCTGGGAGACCGAAGTCGAGCCAATGGGCGCTTGCGACTAACATGCCAAAACGCGTCCTGAGCTTCAAAGCGGCGATTGCCGCTGCCGCAACATTGCCCCCATGTGCATTGAACAACATCACACGCCGAAGACCGCAATGGGCGAGTCCTTCACCAATCGCCACAATCTGGCTGATCATTTGTTCGGCATTTAAAGACAGCGTTCCGGGGTGGTCAACGTGCTCCTCCGATGCGCCCAGCCAAAGGGTTGGCAGTCGATATACCGCATGCGCCGATTGGTCCAATGCAGCTGCGTGGTCGAGGATACCATCGACAATTATCCCATCTGTTCCGAGTGGTAGGTGCGGCCCGTGCGCTTCCATAGCTGCAAGCGGTATCACCGTAATTGCCTGTGGATTGGAAACCATCTCTTGCGTGAGTTGAGCGTAATGGTGAAACATGATCTACCCAATCACTGCGCGCTGTCTTGAGCCATGCGCACATCTGTCGGCGGTGTAAAGGCACTGAGTATTTTTTCACGCATCACATCCATCCGCCAAATTGGACTTGAGTCTGTGGGCATCATCCCGACGGTCCAGTGCCAATCGTCGATAGCGGTTAACAGGGCCGGATTGCTCGCAATGATATGAATTGGCACGTCATGAGTTGCGGACTGTCCGCTCACAATCGGTGCAGGTTGGTGGTCCCCCACGATTATCATCACGATGTTTTCTCGACCTTCGATCAAAAGAAATGACAGTAAGGTTCGCAAAACATAGTCCATAGAGCGCGTGTAGTCTTGCTTGAGTTGTGCTTGGTTGAGCCAATCGACATCAACGGTTGGTGTCCGTGCAATGTCAAATACGCTGCCGTTTCCAACTTCATCCCAGGCGATCAGCAGCGGCAGTGGGGCCCAAGGGATATGACCAGACACCAGCCCAATCTCGGCCATAATGGGGCGGCGATCTTTGGGCGAAAGCTCACGCTTATCAAGCACAGCAAGGGTATATTGGTCGGGCATGGTCATGTAGTCAAAAGATTGACCTTGATAGTTCAAGTCTTGTGCGGCGTAGATTTTGTCATAGCCAAAAAAATCTGCCTCTGGCCAGTCCAACGTAATTTGAGGCATCACCGCAACCGTGCGCCACCCATTTTTGCCAAAATCCCCGATTACAGTATCGCGGTTGCTAATAAACAAGCTGTCGTAACGACCCTGATCATCCAGCCACAATCCAGATAGAAATGTCCCATGCGCCAGCCAGCTTTGGCCCCCGAACGTTGGCGAGGTAAGCCAAGCGCTGCGCGATGCAAACCCCTTTTTAGAAAGCTCGATCTCAAACTGTTGCAGGGTCGCCCGCAGCGTGGTGAACTGGGATGGGTCATCTAAAGCTACGCGGCCGTATGACTCCGCGAAGACCAGGAGCACATCAATATTTTTTAACCGGGCTAGGCGCTGGTCCGTTGGAATTGCCATAACGTCGCTTGTTGCCATCTCTTCTCGGAAACGGCGATCATTGCGTAAACCCTCGGCAACTGAAGCAACGCGTTCGACTGCAAATTTCGATGTCTCAAAACTAGTCACTGGCCACCACGCGGAAGTGAGCTTTACGTCTTGGAGGGCGAACGCGCAAATCAACATGAGCGTGGCCAGGGTGATGCCGCGGCCTTTGAAGACAGGTGTGCAGCGCGAAGCAAGGGTGAGCGTCGCCCACCAAAGGGATGAAAAGGTAATCGTAATCGTGGCGAGAACTGCGACGACAAGGCCTGCGCCGAACATAGCGCCCTGACTTTGGCTGGCTGTACTCAGAGCAACCCAAACCAATGCGGGGTCGACCAGAATGTTAAACGGCCTTGCAAATCCGGTGTAAGTCACGAGGTTGGCGATCTTGAGAAAGGTCAATGCGCCAAGAGTGACGGCAATGACTACTCCCAAGCCTCTTTGAGTGGTGCCATGCGTGATGACAAGCGCCAGGAAAAGAACAGGCAGCTCGAGCGGCAGTCGCGCAAACCAGAGAAGGGAAAGGTTGCCGGGCCAATGCGGCAGTCCCAAAACGATAAATAGAACGCTGATGGAAATCACAAGCTGCCACCATGGCTTCGGCGCGCTCATGACAAACGCGCCGGTCGTAGCGGAGATTTCAGAGTGAGCCATAAGACATCAACAGAAAATGAATAAACTAATAGTGCAAGCGCCAGGGCGGCAACATACCCGCTTTCTGGTTGGGTCACACTTGGTATCATCACCATGACCAATACGCTGTTTTGTACTACTGCTGCAAACTTGCGCCGCCAGGATGGGAATAGGGGGCGGCTGAGCGGAGTGTACACAAGCGCAGCGGCCACAAACGCATACCGAAGCAGCCCACTGAGCAAAACCCACCATCCGGCCTTCAGCAACAATGCAGTGATCACGGCGAGGCAGAAAATTTGGAACGCATCAACTTCCATGTCAAATCGAGCGCCAAAGGCTGACTCGGTGCTGAAGCGGCGCGCAAGAAATCCGTCTAAACCATCAAGCGCTGTGCCCAATGCAGCGATACCAAAGAAAAACCAAGTGAGGGAATTTTGTAACTTTGCGCCAGAGAGTAGAAGTTCCGCAGCAAGTCCCGCCAACAGGCACGTGATAACAAGGCGTGCGAGGGTAACCATATTGGCAGCCCCCAATCGTGAGAAAGGGTGATATGCTCTTATTTTTAGGATGACGATGGGGATGGCCAACACGTAGGTCATGATCGAGGCTATCGCGAAGGCTTGGCCGCTGGACGTTGCTGAGCTGATGATACTGACAAGTATAAGCAAGACCAGTGCTGCGCAGGCACCGGCGATGGCAGCCGCTCTGACGAGAGGGGTTGTGTTGAGCTTGATCACTCGTGCGTCCTATCGAACATTGTCACATGTCGGGTTAAAAGCGGGCCCCATACTAGAGTTGATCAAGACGTGAGAACTCATCGGATACGAAGCAATATTGGTTGATCGTTTACGACCCAATGCTAAGGGACTGCTACGTTTTCGATCAGTCAGCGGTGAGCTATCTCTCTGATCGGTATGGATATGTTGAAGTTGGCTGGGGCCGCAGTCAACGGCGTGCAATGCTATCTACGTAAGTGGATGAAATCCCTGTTTGTCAGGGTATTTACAATGAATTTTTGTAAAATCTTGCACTTATGGCGCACATCAATATGACGCAGCCCGCAGTATTGCTCGAGTTTGGCCAAAATTGACTACTTAAAATAACTTTGATCCAGTCGCGTTTCAAGCGGAATGACGTATTTGAAGGCACAGATGTTCAATGCCGAAGCTCGAAGACCCAGAAGTGAGCGATGTCAAATCGATGTAAGCTCGCCAACCCGTTGATTCGGTTGCATTGATGCAAGTCGATCCGATGGGCGGATTACCGCTCATCAGCGTGAGAACGGCCCAAATCATTGCTGTTGACTCCCCAGTTCCGAGGTCCAAAGTGAAGAAATTGCAGAGATTAGAAACTCTGTAAGATCGCATTTGTAGGCTGGGGAGGCTGCGCCATGGCACAATCACCGTTGAAGACAAGCCGCGAAACGTACGCTGCGAATTTCGTTAAAGCTGACTATGACCGTGCCGTGTTTACCAACAATCCTTATGTCGACAGCCTGATCACATCGCTGACGGCACTTAGCGCTAACGTTTGGGCGATTCAACGGCGCATGATGATTGTTGAAGTGCTACTGGAGAAAAATGGCGCGGTCACACGAGATATGATTGAGCAGTACCAGCCAACACGGGAAGAGGCGGCGGAATGGCGCAAACAGCGCGATAGCTTTGTTGCAGAGATCAATGACCCATTCAAGGAAATCGGCGACCTTCCTTATGCGGCATCCATCGATGTCCCCGATCCATCCGTCAAGAAAGCCCGTTGAAGTTTGAACACAGGAGATCATCTATGACCGACAGTCGTTTACTGACCATGAAGCGTCGCGATGTGTTCTTGTCTGTCGCCGCTGCAACAGCGTCCGCAACGGCGCTGAGTATGCAGTCTGCCGAGGGTAAAGAGATCGTGCGAACATTGGCTGCTCGCGGTCACGACGGCATTTACGCGCGCCTGCCAACACTGGCGCTTGAGAGCAAAGGGGATTTCTATGCTGGACAGTATGTCTGGCGGGCAGCTCATTTGGAGTATGCAGCCGAACAGCGGGCGCTAGAACTTTTGAAAGCAAAGGGCATTGACCCAAAATCCGATATGTCATGGGCAGAAGCAGTGGCCCTTCTGGAGAGCGATCCGTTGATTGCCATGACCTGCCGTACCCGCAGCAGCCAACAAAAGCTGAAGTACCAGTTGCTTCAGAAGGCCTATCACGAACGGGCAGATGAATTTTTAGCGGAAATGGAACGCGCCGATAAAATGGGCCCGGGTTCGCTCGAGCTCAATCCGAGAATGTTTCTCCCTGAATACACCACGCACGAGATTCATTCGATGCCTGGCGGTTATGTGGGCGATGCTTTCGCCGGCCATATGTATCATTCCGGTACGGACTGGGGCGCTTACGTCGATTACAATTCCCAAGACGGCGCACATATGGCCATGGCGAAAGCAGCGCAGATTCCGAAAGATGGGAAGGTGCGGCGTATTCTCGAGATTGGAACGTCCATCGGACAACTCGCGACGTCCATGAAGCGGCGCTTTCCGGACGCGGAAGTCTGGGGCATTGATGTTGGTGGGCCGATGGTTCGCTACGCTCATATGAAGGCGGCTGATATGGGCGTGGCCGTGAATTTTGCGCAGCGTTTGGCGGAGGACACCAAATTTCCAGCAAATCATTTTGACTTGGTCGTGTCTAATTTGCTTTTCCACGAAGTCAGCGAGCAAGGGGCTAAGAACATTATCAAAGAAGTTGCCCGCATCCTTCGCCCGGGCGGGGTGTTCTCGCCAACCGACATGAATACGCCACCACAAACAGTGAAGGCGAAATATACACTTTGGTACAACTATCGTTGGAACCATGAAGACTGGTATGCCGATTGGCACTCGGTCGACTTTGCCGGTGAAATGCGTGCGTCAGGATTGAAGACTACAAACTCGCAGAATGGCCGAGATCGCTTTTCACCCCAGGTCATCGGCCTTAAAGCTTAAAGCAGAGCCGCTGCTGATCAGGGAGCAAGCCTACTGACTGGCAACAGAGCGTTCACGCATGTTCCGTTGCTAAATTTTCTTTCGATGGCCGGAGGTTCACCGATTTATCGACCAGTTCAGCGCCAAGGAAACATCATCGCGCGCACTCACCTGTCCGGTCTCCATCACGCGTATGCCCGGATGGGGTAAGCGGGAGGGACGGATGTCAGATCTTGAAAGCAACTGGTTTATCGAATTCTCCCCAACGGGGCGCAAGTAGCTCTGGGTACTCCCGCTCGAGCCGACTGAGCATTTCTTGTGGAATATCTTGCGGTGAGTTCAATTTCTTGCCGTCCCAGAATCCAGATAGGTGGCCGTTGCCTTTCGGCATCTTGAGCCACGGGTAGTATTCGAAGGCATAGTGTCCGCAGAAATGGACAGGAAGAGAGGTGATCGCCTTGTTATCAAAAAGGTCCTTGCCCACCCATTGGCATGAATTTTCGATATGAGTTGCAGGCCATTCCGGGGGGGCGCTGCGTACACTATCAAGTTTGATGAGATCGTCCTCGATACGGAATTGGCGATAAACCTCTTGCGGAGTTCCATCACCGTTGACATTGCGAAACCCAATCGGACTGGCGATTGTCCCGGTATCGTGTAGCAGTAAAGAGACTGGCGCCCTTACGCGCTCGCCAGTGATCGGGTTGACGACAGTGTCTGTGAATTTATTAGTTTTCAGATCACGTGGAAAAGAGACGTTATGCGCATGAATGCGGTAGTTGTTGTTTCCGAGATTACGGAAATAGCTGTACTCAATCCCCTCATAGCGCATCAACGGTTCCGGTCGGCGGCCGCCTGGAATCACAAAAACCATCCAATGATACCAGGTTATCGTTGACCCTTCGCTCTCAGCAAGGTCGCGTTCGATGCGCATATGCGCCCGAAATGCCTCCACCGGATCATCGAAATACAGAAACTCGGATCGCACCTGGTGTATTGGGGACAACGGTAAAACTTGGTCTTTCCCCGCGACTGAGTGCGCACCCGTCAGCGCGGTCGCCGCTACCGCAGTTGATGCCACAAAACTACGTCTAGAAAACATTGGAAGCCCTTTCAAAGAATTGGTGCGCTGTTTGCTTTTCAAGATAAACAGCTCTTGAGTCGGATCGATCGATCAGATTCACACATGCGGCACTAGCGTTTCATACCGCGGATGACGGTATTGACCAGCGCCGCATGGTCCCAATCACTAACTTGTTGGCCCAGACGCAAGATCATCAAGTCACGCGACGGCACCATATAGACAGTGCGGAAACCGCCCCCCTCCATCATACGCACGTCATCGGCCAAGAATGGCTCAGATTGCGGCATGCCACCGGGCTTTCCTTCGAAGTAACTGCGGCTTGCCACGTAGGGACTGCCCAGCCACAGGCCGAGACCGAAACTCGGATTGCGCGCCGATGGCGTTGCCATGGTTTCCACCCAGCCTTTGGGCAAAACCTGCTGGCCGTTCCAGCGTCCATTCTGCATCACCAGCACGCCGAAGCGAGCCCAGTCACGCGGTGTCGCGCGCATGCAGCACATCACGCGCGCTGTGCCATTGGGTCGGTCGAACTGGAAAGCCGCGTCACTTGCGCCGATTTTTTTCCAGACCCGCTCTGACAACAGTTGCTGCACAGGTACATCCATTGCGCGCTCGATCACGAGTGCGAGCAACTGGGTATTTTCCTGTGCAACCTCAAACCGGGTACCCGGTGGGTTTGTATGGTCGTAGTTCAGTGCGGCCCGCACCACATCACCGCAATACGCCAAGCAGAGGTCTTTGTTGCCGTAGACCTGTGTCACCGGCAACGGCTCAGTGACCTCTAGCCCCGAAACATTCTGCGCCAGTTGACGCACGGTGATCTGGCCGCGCTGATCGTTTCGCCACTCGGTGATGTATTGACTTATCGGATCATCAAGCTTCAGGTTGCCATCAGCAACCGCGAAGCCCAGCAGCATGGGCGTGACGCTTCGCGTAATTGCCCGACCATTGGTCAACTGATTGGCCGACACCGTTTTCCAATACTGCTCCAATTGTACTTTGCCGCGATGAATTACGACCAAAGCAGAACTTTCATGGCTTTGCGCCCATGCGCTAGCGGCTTCCAAAGCTTTCGGGGTAACTGTTTCCTTGCCTGTCGTGGCCGCTGGCAAGAACGGTCCTGGCGCGCCTTTAATCACGGCTGGCGGCCAATAAAAATAGGGATCGGGCTCGAAGACATCCTTTGGCAGCGAACTCATGCGCCACCAGAATACCGGGTCGTGATAGATCGGGTCCGATAGCGCCGTGTCGGGGTCGGCGATACCGGGTGGCACTTCGGCCGCATGCGAACTTGGCGCGAAAAGAAGAAGCGCGGCGGTAGCCAAAATAAGCGGAGACACATTCATTGCTGGCTTCATTGCGAGATTGAACTGGCCGATTTTCTGCACCACTCGTAATGTTAGTCTATCCGCCATCAGCATTCGATAGACAAAGCGGCATGAATTGTTAACGGAGGATTTCTGTTTCATCGTAGCCCCCGAAGGAGGAGCGAAGATGACACAGAAATCCGGTCGTGTGTGCAGGTCTGATGCAGGTTTGGTCATGATCGCAGAGATGGGCAATAAAGAGTGCCAGAGCAAGACGATTTCCGTCGTCAAAGATCAAGCGCAGCCTTTGATAGATGGCGCATAGAGATCGCAGCCATTCCAAAGGATTAATACAGCATATTCGCAAATAGGTCTGTCTGAAGTCGGTTTCGTCCAGGAAAAGAAAAAGGGGCGGCCATTGGCCGCCCCTTTAATGTGTTCGTAAAAACTTTCTGGCGCTATTTCGCCATAGCTTCCTGCTTAGGTGATGCGCCGCGTGCTTGTTCAGCCGTCCACTCCCAGGGGTATTGTTTCTTGTCGGGCGCGCGGATCACCAGGAACGGCGCAGGGGTTGGGCTGGCGATCATAAACTCCCACGCTTTCTTGGCGAACGCAGGGTCGTCGACCTTCAGTTCTTCCTTGGGCATATCGACATACGCGTCTGTGCCCTCGGCGCAGACCGTAATTGCCTTAATATGAAGAACTTTGTTGGGCGTCTCTGGCATCGTCATTCTGAATTGGAACGGATACCAGCCATCAACTGATAATTTCTTGACCGAATCTTTCCACACGATCTCATCGACGACTTCAGTTTTCTGACGGCCATGAGACTCAATCGGTTTGGCCAGTTTGCGCATCTTATATTCGATGGTCCAATTGGCATCGAAGGCAGCCTTTGCGTCGTCAACGCCTTCTGGCACTTTGATACGAAGACCCGTGACCGGGCTGGCTTTGCAACCGTGGTTGACGGACAACGTCATCGGCGTTGAATAACCAGCGTAAGCTTCTTTTAAATCGAGCCCATTGTGTGCGAATGCGGGTGACGCTAAGGCAAGCCCCGTTAAAGCTGCTGTAGAGATGAGTGTTCTTTTAAACATCGAAATCCTCCCCTCGGGTTAATCTTGACAACATTGGAACCAATCTTAAAAATCTAACATGTTCGCATGTCAGGGGTCCAGTAACGATAACCGCGATTATACAGTTGCGTGTCCCACAAAGAAAAAGCCCCTCCCGGTGAACCCGGGAGGGGCTTTTTCGCGTTTAGGTTGTGGCGATATTAGAAGTCGTATTTGGCCCGGATGCCGAACTGGCGCTTATCGGGCAGTGACGCCGTGAAATGATTCGGCAACACGAAGTTAAACGGACCTGAACCCAATGGTGGGATCGGTGGAACATTGCAAGGTGCGCCACCCAGGCAATACGAGCGTTTGAAGTCGGGCGAAGCGAAGCCAGTTTTGATTTTATCATCATCAAACAGGTTGTTGATGAATGCTGTGACTTCCCAACCGGCTTCCTCGGCGACGAGGCCCGCGCGCAAATCCACGTTCCAATAGGAAGGGAAGAAGAAGTTATTATCTTCTGTGTCGAAGCGCTTCGAGGTGTATTGCACGTTCGTTTCAACAAAGTACGACAGATCGCCGTTGATCGGCGCAGTCCACGACGGCGCTAACTGCAACGAGTGCGTGGGCGTATCTTCTAGCTTGTTTCCTGTGCGATCCTGGCTGCACGTCGTGGCGCGGTTCGTCGCCGTCCCCACAGACGCTGGCCCCGTGAAGGGCTGAAGCGTGACTCTCAACGGAGTGCAGTTGGCAGCGTTGGTGATAGAGCCAATACTGGCGCCAGTGGTTAGAAACTTACTGTATTTTGCATCAAGCCACGTATAGCCAATCGACAGTGTCAGATTTTCGTTGACTGCGATCCCTGACTCGAAGTCCACACCGTAGACTTCTGCTGAAGATGCGTTGATGATGCGTGTTCCCAAGGAGCCGTTTGGCAGCAAAATCTGGGTCGATGTCTGCTTATCGGCAAAGTCTTGATAGTAACCTGCGATGTTGAGCTGCAACGTATCGTTCACCCAGTTGGATTTCATACCGATTTCATAGACCTTCAGCTTTTCAGGAAGATATCTGTTGGCTTCTTCATCAATGCCGGCCGCGCCGCCTGAGATGGTTGACACACCGCCCGGTTTCACACCTTTCGAGCCTGAAGCGTAGATCAAGACGTCATCGTTAATTTTGTAGTCGAACCCAAGGCGCGGGACGAAGAATTCGGAACGGGTCTGGAAACCAAGGATCGTCTTAACTGTCTCACGGAACACCGGCACGAACGGGCCGAAGGTCGCCGCGCATGTCAGCGTCACACCGTTCAGCGCCAATGAGCGGAAGGGCAAGGCGCAGCCAGCACCCTTGTCGACGATGTTGGGCGCGGTCAGGTCTTCGTCTTCCCATGTGTTGCGGACTTCCAGCGAAATTCCCAACTGTTCAGTGATGTCATATTCGGCCAAGGCATAAAGCGAATGGTGCTGAGTCGCGCGACTATAGGGCTCGTCTATAAACTGGCGGGTTGTGCCGACCTGGCGCATCAAGGGTCCGCAGGTTGCGCCAGTGGGTGTGAAGCACGTGAACGATCTGTTGTTCTGTTTGGCACGCTCGGCCCAGTACAACGCCCCGGCGGTCCAAGTAAAGGGCCCGTCGGTGTTGGATTGCAAGCGCAATTCCTCACTCATGAGCGTAACGCGCGTCGTGAAGTTGGTTTCCGCGGCGGTGAGATTCGAATTGACGTCGCCTTGGCGCTGCGCGTCCTCGAACTGAGTCGTCCGGCCGGTCCCGTAGTGCGAGATTGACGCGAACGTCGCAGCTTCGAATTCGTAATCAATCCGGAGTGTCGTGCGGAAAATCTTACGGTCGTTGCCCGAATAATCCAGGCCTGTGCGCGGATCAGGGCTGAGGCGCGGCACGAGTGCGCGATCGCTCACGCTACCGGCACTGCCCGTCAGGATGGGGAGCACACCGTTGAGGCGAGGATTGGCGAGAGGCGCGGGGTTTGCGCCCGTACCCCAGATAGCCTGTGTGGCGGCAGTCGGAATCGGGGCCAGTGTATTGGCATCGAGGTGTGCGCGCGCTTGTACCTCAAATTGATCGGCCGAGTATTCGCTGCGCAGTGTTGCTTTCAGAGCGTCGTTGGGCGTGAACACGGCTGAAGCTGCAACGCCTGCACCTTTACCACCGCCGATGCTGGAATTGGTGATCGAGTTGTCATAGAAGCCGTCGTTGCTCCAGCCTGCAACATTGATTCCCATGTTGAGTACGCCTTCTACGACGGGGCCTGAAACCCCTGCGCGCGCTTCGACCTTGCCGTAGCTTGCCAATTCAAAATTGGCCGTACCCTCGAACGTATCGCCGGGTTTTTTGGTGATGTAGTTGATGGCACCCGCAAATGCTGATCGACCAAACAAGGCCGAGTGTGGGCCTTTGACGATTTCAATGCGCTGGACGTCAAACAGGCGGGGGTTGATCAGGAAGCTTGATCCGGCTGTGTTGATGGCTTCCGACGAAATATCCACGTCGTCTTGCAAAAAGGCGACGTTGGGGCGGCCGCGCGTGGGCGATAGGCCGCGAATGACGATGCGCGTATCTTGCGCCGAGAAGCCTTCGTCGAACTGCACGCCCGCTGTATAGCGGATGACGTCCTTCAGTTCGGTCAGGCCCTTGCGCTGCAAGCTTTCAGCCGTGAAAGCCGTGACAACGATGGGGACTTCCTGCAGGTTTTCCGCGCGCTTACGCGTTGTGACAATGATTTCTTCGATCTGAGCCGAGGCCTCAGTCACTGAGCCGACAATGCAGGTGGTCGCTAGGCAAGCGGCCGCAAAGCCGCGCGCGAACGAATGCGCCATGAAAAATATCCCCCTCAAATGTTAAACGAGCAATTTCCCTATCCGGAGTGATGATAATAGAGCGGCGATGTTTCGCCAAGGGGTTGTAGAGACCATCTTGCGGTCAACCGCATACAATCTGGCGGGTTTTGCTATTGCGCAATAAGCAGCGAATTCTGTCGTGCAGACAAAGAAAAAGCCCCTCCCGGTTTCCCAGGAGGGGCCAAATCTCATACGTATTATCGAATTTAGAACTTGTAGCTGGCGCGAACGCCGAACTGCCGCTTATCGGGCAAGTTGGCGGTGAAGTTGCTCGGCAGGATCAAAGTGCCCGGCGCGGGCGAGGCGATAAATGCGAGGTTCGGGAAGTCTGTATTGGCCAGACCCGCCTTAATCGTGTCGTCGTTGAAGGCGTTATCAACATACGCTGTGATCGAATACGTCTCGGTTTCAATTCCGGTGCGGAAATCGGCAGACCAGAAGCCTTGCAAGTAGCTACGTTGATCGTCGTCAGCATAGCGCTTGCTTTGGGCCTGGACGCTGACTTCAGAGATCCAGCTCATGTCGTTACCAAGGTCGGCCTTGTAAAGCATATTGATATTCAAGGCATGGGTTGGCGCAAACTCAAGCTTGTGGCCAGATTTATCAACGTCGCAGGTGCGGGCTGTGATTACGGAGCCTGCTGGTGGCGCTGCCGTCGGATTGACAACCGTCTTCGCGACGCCGTTCAGCGTATATGTCACGACTGGTGTGCAGTTTCCTGAGCGCGTGATGGGGTTGGAACCGCCGGTACGAACGATAAAGCTTTTGTACTTCGCATCCAACCAAGTATAGCCGATGTTAAAGTTCAACTCTTCAGTTGGTTGGAACGCCAACTCGATATCAGTGCCCCAAATACGCGCTGCTGCAGCGTTCGTGACACGTGTTCCCAAGATACCGTTGGGAAGAACGATCTGAGTGGTGGCCTGTTTATCCGTGAAATCTTGGTAATAGACAGCGGCGTTGAACAACGCTTTGCCATCAGCAAAGGTTGATTTCCACCCACCTTCGTAAACCCACATCTTCTCGGGTGCGTATTCCAGAAGGTCACGATTGTAACCACCGTTACCGCCTCCGAGCGTCGAGATGCCGCCCGGTTTGATGCCTTCGGCCGCTGAGGCGTAAAACAACAGATCTTCATTGGCTTTGTAAGACACGCCGATGCGTGGTGTGTAGTAATCGTCAACTTTCACTTCGCCGATCGTGGCAAGCGATCCGCGTGGATCACGTGTTCCGTTGGGCAAGATCACTCCTGAATCACGCGTCAAGCAACGTGGCACGATGACAGCCGGGCCCGGGGGGCCTGGAGGAGCTGGCGGCGGCGAGCAGCCGGTGGGAGCGGGTCCTGGCGCAATAAGGCCAAACGGATCGATACCACGTGTAAAGACAGGCCCCTTTGTATGTTCACGTTCCCAGGTTTGGCGGATTTCAAGATTAAGAATGAATTGCTCAGTAATGTCGTAATCCGCACTTGCATACAAAGATGAGTGGAACGTATTGCGGCCCCAGTTTTCTGGGTTGCTGGGCAGCGTTGTTCCGACAGCGGCCACAAGAGGACCGCAATTCAAAGCAGGATTGCCACTGGGTACCGTAATGACTGCTGGTCCAGCTTGTAGTGTCGTATTGAAAGATGTGAAGCACGTGAGTGCACGGCTTAATTGATCGGCTTCTTCGTTCCAGTATAAGCCACCAACTGCCCACTTCAGCGCGCCATCTTGGTTTGACTGCAAACGAAGTTCTTGGCTGACGAGCTTTGTATCAGTTTCGTAATTAAGCTCTTGTGCAACTTTCGTTGCATTCATGTCGCCAATGTTGGCCAGTTCAAGAAACTGTTTGGCTTTGGCATGGCCGTAGTGCGTGAGTGAGGTGAAGTCGGCAACTGAGAATTCTTCATCGACCCGCAATGTCGTGCGGAAAACCTTACGATCAACACCAGGATAATCTTTGCCTGGTGTGCGTGGGTTCGTGCTGACACGGGCAATCAGATTTCCAGCCTTGCGATCAGGGATCGCTCCGGTGATGATGGGTAAGGTCGTCAACAGCGGGCTAACAACAAAGCCACGACCGGCTATTCCGCCAACAGCCACCGGGACATCGGTGCGCGCGCTGACAGGAACGGCTTCGCGTAGGTTTGATGCGACGACGCCACGAGCCAAGGGTTCGGCACTGTCGTTGGTGTATTCACCGCGTAGCGTGACTTTGAACGTGTCGGTGGCGCGATAGATCGCCGAGCCGCCAACGCCTTTGCCTTCGTATCCGCCGAGACGTTCGCCGCTTACAGTGCTTCTGTGAAAGCCATCAAACTGCCAATAGGCTGCATTTACGCCGACCGACAGTTTGTCGGCAATCATTGGCCCGCTGATGCTGCCTTTAACGTCATACTTGCCGTATCCACCGACTTCGACTTGTCCGCGGCCTTCGAACTCATTGCTGGGCTTCTTGGTGATGTAGTTAATGGCACCTGCAAATGCTGAACGGCCATAGAGCGCCGAGTGCGGGCCTTTGACGATTTCAACGCGCTCAATATCAAACAAGCGTGGATTGATCAGCAGCGAGCCACCCCCCGATTGCAATGACTCAGATGAGATATCAATATCGTCTTGCAGCACAGCGACGTTGGGGCGGCCGCGTGTGGGGGACAAGCCGCGAATAATAATGCGCTGATCTTGGGGAATAAAGGCTTCGTTGATTTGTACACCGGCGGTGTATTTCAACACGTCAGTAATCGTACCGATGCCTTTACGTTCGATGTTTTCGGCGGTGAAGGCCGTCACGATAATCGGAATCTCTTGCAAATTTTCCGCGCGTTTACGTGTGGTGACAACGATTTCTTCAATCTGCGCAAAGGCAGGCGCAACTGATGCAACCAAAGCCGTTGTGGCCAGACATGCTGTGGCAAAGCCGCGGAAAGTGCTGATTTTCATTTAGACCCCCAGAAAAATGTACCAATCGCAATCATTTGACCACGAAGGCTCTATCCTAGGTGATGGCTTTGAAGAGGCCAAGCTTTGCATGGCCGCCTGCTGGTCAACCCATTGTGTATGCGAAGGGTGTTGCAGAGTTACCACGCGCTCTCTGGGGTAGCTGTTTCCAAAGAATTCCCGTCAAATTTCTGTCGCACACTAGGAAGCTTGGAAGAAAATCTCCGCGCACAGGTTGTGCCAGGGCACCGATGATCCTCGCCCATGGCCTCCAATATGTCCGCCATGCTCAGGGCATAGGACGCTCATGTGCTTCGACGTGGCTTTGGGCTGGACAACGCGCTTCAGCAAGGGGTCGACCGGAACCCAGGGGTCGTCGGCGGGGTGAATGATCAGGGTCGGCGTATCGATGGCATCTAGCAACTCCAAGGCTGAGCTACTGCGGTAGTAATCGGGCGCATCGGCAAAGCCATTCGCGGGGGCTACAATCTGGTCGTCGAAGGCATAAACCGTATCGATCTTTGCAAGAGATTCAATACAAATATCATCCATTAAATCAGATGATTGTATACCTTCTTTCATGCGCTTTAATAGGTAGCTTTGATACTTGCCGTTCCGCGGCTCCATGATGCGCAGTTGGGCGGCCTTGAGATCAATCGGGGGTGATACTGCAACGGCAGCTTTCACGTGGGCAAACCGAGGGTGTTCGGCCAAACATTTGAGCAGCACATTGCCGCCCAGCGATATACCCATGAGGCAAACGCCGTGGCGGGTCAGGCCGTCTGAGAGCTGCGAAATAACCCCGCCCAAATCGTCGCTGCGACCGGCATGGTAATAGCCTTTGCAAGTCTCGCGCGATGGGCCGGCCCCGCGCTGGTTCAACCGCAAAACGGCATACCCACACGAAAGGAAGTAATGCGCGGCCATGATGATGTGCGTGCTGTCCTCGCTGCCGCTCAAGCCGTGTATCAGCAGAACCAAGGGCTTTTCCATCGGGCTTGTGGGTCGATTCAAGGCAGCCAAAAGAACGTCGCGCGACCCGTCCATACAGGGAAAGCGAATACGCTCGGTCGTATAGCCCGACAAATCAACGCCGGTTCCACGGATAGTATTGCGCAAGGTTTGTAAGTCAGCACCGATCCACGGGAAGCGCTGGCGGAACGGCGGGAAGGGCAATGAACTGGCTGGGCCGTTAATGATCATATTTTTAATACAACAAACCAATGTTGTGTTCTAGCCATGAAATACCTATGTGGAGGGTAGAGCACCCTGTTAGAGTTTCTGAGTCGATCGCTTTGTTTAAGGAATTTGACTCCATGATTGATAGCTTGCCTCAATACGCCATGTTTCTTGGCAGCTCGCTCGGTTTGCTCGCCGTGGCGCTTGGCATTTATATGCTCGTCACGCCCTTCAAAGAAATCGAACTCATTCGCAACGGCAACAGCGCTGCTGCCATCAGCTTTAGTGGTACGGCGATTGGTATGGCATTGGTGCTGCACAGTACGGCTTCCAGCACCTTCGAGATTACGGAAATGATCGTTTGGGGCGGCATTGGCTTGGTCGGGCAATTGGTCGCTCTTTTCATTGTGACGATGCTCATCCCCGGCCTTCACGACGGCATCACCAAAGACAAAACAGGTTATGGTATTTTGCTGGGCGGATTGTCGCTCGCCATGGGCGTGCTGAACGCCGGCGCCATCAGTAGTTAAGGGGTAAACAATGTCCAATTCCGCCATTCCTCAGTCGACAACCAAACGCCGCCGCTCGCGCTACGTGACCACATTGCTTGTGGGCGTCGCTGCTGGCGCCTTGGCCTCATGTGATAACGCGCAGGATACAGACGTAAATATTTACCAATCGTCGGAAGCCTGCCGACAAGATTACACCCCCGAGGCCTGCGACCAGGGTTTTGCTGAGGCAAAAACCCAACATGCGCAATCAGCCCCGAAGTTTGCCACGCGCGAAGAATGCCTCGCGGCGGGCTTTGATAACTGCGAAGCAGCGCCAACAACGGCTGCTTCCACGCAAAGCGCATCGGGCGGGTCTGGCATGTTTATGCCCATGGTCATGGGCTACATGATGGGTCGTACATTGGGCGGTGGAATGAGCAGCGTGGGGCAACAGCCCATGCAGCAGCCTCGTCCCGTGTATGCCGACCGCAGTGGTTTTCTGTATTCAGGCGACCGCGCAGTCTCGCGGCTGGCCCCCGGTCAGGCGCTCAACCCCAATGCAGCCACCACTGTTCGCACGCGAATGTCACCAACGGGGGCTTTGGCGGGCACGCGCACGGTTGCGCGCAGCGGTTTTGGCTCCACAGGGCGCGGCATGAGCGCTGGTTCTTAAGGCCGTGCATCGCGACGTCCTTGCGCCACGCGAGCATTGGCAGGCCAAAGTAGAAAAGATTGGATTCGACTGGCACACCTCACTGACCGACAAAGGTGAGAAGCTCGAGTATTGGGATGAGAATGCGTGTTGGGTGCTGTCGCCCGATGAAGTGGACCTGATTGAGGCTGCGACCAACGACGTGCACCAGATGTGCCTTCAGGCGGTGGATTACGTTGTCACCAAAGGCCTGTATGAAGCCATTGGCTATCCCGACAGTGTCGCTGACCTCGTTGAAAATTCGTGGCGCAGGCATCAGGCTGATGAGAAGCCTATTTACGGTCGCTTTGACTTTGCTTTTCCAGGCTTAAACGATGGCGAGGTGACGCCAAAGCTTTTGGAATATAACGCCGACACGCCCACAGGCTTATTCGAAGCGTCCGTCGTACAATGGCATTGGCTGCAAGATTGCCACCCCGACGGCGATCAATTTAATTCCATCCACGAAGCGTTGGTGGCTGCTTGGTCGGACTTGGCCAAGGCGAGCGCGGGCCCTTATGTGCTGCACCTCACCAGTTTCGCACCTCATCCCGAAGACGAGGGCACGGTGCGTTATATGCAAGACGTGGCCATCGAGGCGGGCTTTGCTACCAAGATGATTGCTGCGGCCGATATTGGGTGGTCGAGCCCAGAAGATGATGCGGCGGGTGAGAGTTATTTTGTTGATTTGGCCGGGGAGAAGATTTCTTCGCTGTATAAACTTCTGCCCTGGGATTGGGTGCTGTCCGATCCGTTTGGCGACCAAATGGCCAAAGCTGTGATGGGCGGATCTTTGCGCGTGATTGAACCGGCTTGGAAGTTGGTGCTGTCTAGCAAAGGCATTCTTCCTGTTTTATGGAAACTGTTCCCAGATCATCCGTATTTGCTGGAAAGTCATTTTGAGACGGCACAGTTCAAGTCGGGCTCGGATGTCTTTGCCAAGCCCAAGTTGGGTCGAGAAGGGGCCAACATCTCGTTGGCTACGCTTGGGGCCAAGGGGCAAGTGGTCGGCGCGCCCCATGCCTCGGTCGATGGTCCTTACGGACGCGAAGGCTATATATATCAAGCTGCTGCGCCCATGGCGCGTGCAGAGGGCCGCACACTCAGTGGCCAAAGCTGCACCCACCATGCCGTGATTGGCAGTTGGGTGATCGGCGATCAAAGCTGTGGGATTGGCCTGCGTGAAGACACTTCGCTGATTACCCAAAATACCAGCCGTTTCGTTCCTCACCGAATGGGCTAAACTCTAAGCCCCGAAACGCTCCAAGGTGAAACATGCGCGAGTGGTTCATAGAGCAACTGGCAATGTATGCAGCCTATCACCGTGATGGGCGAAATCAGGCAACGCATCACATTGGCGTGCCGATGATCGTGTATTCGTTGTTGCTCGCAGCCTCGCAGGCTCATCTCGTCACTTTGCCCGGCCCTGATGGGCCGTTGGTGTTCTCGCTGGGCAGTTTTATTTTTGTCGCCCTGGTTGCCTTTCACCTCAGCAATGTTTTCGTCATTGGCCTGATTGCCGCGCTAATCTATGGCGTGTTGTACGCCTTAGCCGAGAGCGTTGGCAGCCGCGCGCCAGCGACTGTGTGGACTATCTTTGGAATTTGTTTCGTGGGTGGCTGGATTATCCAATTCGTCGGCCACTATTTTGAAGGACGTCGCCCGGCCGTGTTCAGCAATGCAACGCAAGTGTTCATGGCACCGCCTTTTCTGATTGCTGAAATGTTGTTTGCGCTGGGCCAGCAAAAAAACCTTGAAGGCGAAATTCAAAGCCGCTCGGTGAAATACAACGCCGTGTCAAAAACCGCTTAGCTGCGCACAAAGACGGCGAATGTGAAGCTTTGTGTCGCACCCCATGGGGTGAGGTGCTGCTCTTGGCTCTCTTCCATGAGCTTAAATAGCGGGCTAACTTTTTGTGCCAATGTTTGCGCGCTATAGCGCTGCACAGGTAACCCACTGCAGCGATCTGGCCCATCGAGCGCGAAAGTTGACATGATCACGTGGGACCCGGCCTTCGTGCCGCGTTCTAAAGCATTGAGATAACGCGTTTGGTTCTCGGGCGTTGTCAGGAAATGAAACGCCGCGCGGTCGTGCCACACATCCCAGGTCCGTGACGGTGACCAGGATGTGATGTCAGCCGCCATCCAGTTGATGTGTGCCGCGCGCGCTCCAAGCCGCGCCTTGGATTTTTCAAGTGCGGCGGCGGCAATGTCGAGCACCGTGATGTCGGTATATCCAACCTCAAGCAATCCATCGACCAGCGTTGAAGCGCCACCGCCGATGTCGATGATACTCGCCTCTAAGCTGGGCGCGATTTCGCGGACAGAGGCCAACGCGCGCGCAGGCGTGGCTTGATACCAACTGACGCTGGTTTCAGCCTTTTTGCCGTAGACACGCTGCCAATGATCGTGGAATTCGTTCATGACGTGGACTGTTTACGTTCTTTCGGTTTCGGCCGCATCTGCGCATACTAATGTGGTGTGCAACAAATGCGAATGGGTAGGGGCCATGTTAATCCGAACACTGACGTTATCACTGTTCCTCAGTGGCGCAGCGCTTGCCCAAAATCAGGTTCTGCCACAACGCACCATTCAATACCAAGCCATCGCCGAGCGCATTGTCACGCAATTGCAGCTTCAACCGGGTGAGCGTGTGATCTCGGTCGCTATGCCAGGCTACATGAACGAATTTCAACCTCATATTCGCTACGCCGTCATGAAAGCCGGTGGCGTTGATTTGGGTGTGATCGATGCGTTGAAAACGCCGTACCCAGCAGAGTGGGATGCTAAAACACTTCGCGCTGGGTTGGATGCGTCTATCGAAGCGTATGTGAATATGCTGGTGGATGTCGATGCCGCCATCATGCTGCCGGGCACAAATCCTGCCCACCCAGCCTACAAAGCCATGCAGCGGCTGTTGGTGGAAAAGGGCGGGCCGCGCCGCACCATCCATTTCCATTGGACGGATGCGTATGGCCCGCTGGGAAGTGACCTGGGCCTGACGGGCGTGACCATCATGCCCGGCCATCCGGCACCGGCCATGCAAACCATCGACGTCACGTACCAGAACGCGATTTTAAACACCGATTATGCGGCGTTGGCCGATCATCAAGCCCGGTTTGTGACGGCCATGAAGCGCGGCAAGGTGCGCATGATCACGCCACTCGGAACTGATCTTAGTTTTGAAATCGGTGACCGTCCTGTGATTCGTCAAGACGGCGTGGCGTCTGCCGAACGCGTACGACCTTTGAAAACATTGGTAGAGCGCGAAATCGAGATTCCGCCCGGTGTGATTCGCGTGGCACCCATCGAGAGCACCGTGAACGGTGTGATCGCCTATGGGCCTTCGCGTTGGAGTGCGCGCTCGGTGGAAGGTGCGAAGGTCACCATCAAGAAGGGCAAGATTGCATCCGTGACGGCCAAAAAGGGTGTGGAGTTTATGCGCGCTGAACTCGATGCGCAGCCCGAAGCCGTGAGGTTTTTTCGCGAACTGGGCCTGGGGTTTAATCCGCTGCTCACCGTGCCCGAACGCGACCCCTGGATTCCCTATTATGGCTATGGCGCGGGCGTTGTGCGGATCGGTTTGGGGAATAACACTGAAATTGGTGGGGCAGTTGCGGGCGGTGGCTACAACCGCTGGCGGGATTTATTCACCGACTGCACCATCACGCTGAACGGCGAAGTTTGGCTCAAAGACGGCCTGTTTTTGAAATAGTAATTCATCAATATGAGGAGACAACAATGAAGAATCTTTTGTTAGCTGCATCAGCTATTTTGCTGACAGGTCCTGCTATGGCTGAGGGCGGCACCTTCGTGGGCTGCGATGCCAAAAACCCTAACTACATCGCCTATATGGGCATGACCAACGAGATGTTCATCCCGCGCAACAGCGCGGTTGCCCCGAAATTCTATGCGCCCGAGTTCATCAGCCATAATCAAGACCGGGGCGGCGGCACCAAAACGCCCATGAAAGTCGAAAGAATGGCCACGATGTATGATGAGTCGTTCAAGACATTTGGTGAGCGTAAATACGAGAATGAGTTGGTCATTTGCCAAGGCGACTACTTGATTGCCCGCGTGGTGTTGACCAGCAAAATGACAGGGGCTATGGGTGCACAAGCCGCCACGGGCAAAACCGCCCGTATTTCGGCGACTGACATTTACAAGTTTAAAGATGGTAAGGTCGTTGAGCGCTGGGGCAATGCCGACAACGTTGGCCAGTTGTGGCAGCTCGGGTTGCAGTTGCCGCCCGCGCCCGGCGCGAGCCCTGAGAAGAAATAAGTGGTCTTGAAAGTGAAAGGGGCGGGGCCGCAAAGCTCCGCCCCCTTTTTTTGATATGTATGGGCTACTCCGCTGCAGGCCGATGCAGCGTGCGAATTTCGGCCGAGGCCATGGCGGGCATTTCAACGGGTTTGTCAGCACTGTCGTTGTCGTCGAGATGAAGCAGCCCACGCGCCTTTTTGGCTAAGTTATGCTGCAGCATCAGCACCGAGGGTGTGACCACTAGTGTTAATGCGGTGGCAAAGCCCAGGCCGTAAATCATCGCAATCGCCAAGTGTTTCCAGAATTGCAGGGCAGGCGTGCCGTACTCCACCGTGCGGGCAAAGAAGTCGACGTGCAGTTGCAATGCGATGGGCCCCAAGCCCAAGATCGCCGTGAGGTTGGTCAGCAAAATCGGGCGCAGGCGCTGCACGCACGTTTTCATGATGGCCTCGCGCGTGTCGGCAATCTCGTGCTTGAAGATGTTGTAAGTATCGAGCAGCACGATGTTATTTTTCACAATCACGCCTGCGCAGGCAATCACGCCCACGCCGGTCATGGTCATGACGAATGGCGTTTGCGCGATAATCAGCCCCGCAAAGACACCAATGGTCGAAAGCAGCACGGCTGACAAAATCAACATCACCGAGAAGAAGCTGTTGAACTCGGCCAGCAAGATCATGGCAATGAGGAATACTGCCGACCCAAATGCGAAGATCAGGAAATTGGTGTTTTCCTGCTGCAGTTCTTCTTCACCCTTGAAATGAATCTCGACGCGGCTGTCGAGATTCAGCTTAGCAATCATCTCTTTTGTCTCTTTCACCTTATCGATGGCGAACACGCCGGGCATGGTTCCTGACGTCAGTTTCAAGATGCGTTTGCCATCGACGCGTTGAACTTCCGACACCTCTTGCACCGGTTTGCGCTTCACGAAATTCGAAATCGGCACTTGGCCATCGCGGGTCTCAATACGGATGGAGTCGAGCTGACGTAAGTTGCGGTACTCTGACGGGTAGCGCACGACAATATCGATTTCCTCGACGCTATCGTCCGGGCGATAGCGCCCCAGCCGCAGCCCATTGGTGATGAGGCGGATGGAATCGCCCACGGTTGTGAGATCAGCGCCGTATTTCGCCGCTTCAGAACGGTCCACATCCAGTTCCCACTCGATGCCGGGCAGGGGCAGGGTGTCATCCAGATTGCGCAAGCCCTCGATTTTATCCATGCCATGGCGAATTTTAGCAGTCGCATCCATCAGTAGTTCAGGAAACTTCGAAGCCACCAGAATCTCGATACTGGTGTCGTTCGACAAATGCAGCGTTTTTTTCGACTCGACAATAATTCCCGGTAGATCACGGATGCGAGCTTGCGCCTCGCTCAGCACGACATCGGCCGTGCGGCGCTCGCCCCACTCTTTGAACAGCAGGCGAATTTCTCCAATCACATCTTCGTCTTCGCCTGTCGCCCCCGCGGGTCGCCCTGTGCGGGTGTAGACGTGGTCAAAGTCGGGGATATCGCGGATGCGCCGCTCAACCTCTTTCACCAAGCCATCTTGCTCATCGAGCGACATGTTGCCCAAGGCATGAATACGCAAAGCCGCCGAGCGCGGTTCTTCTGCTGGATTGAGCGTAAAGCCTTTGCCGACAGCGAAGAACAGCGCAGGCACAACGACGAGCAAGCCCAATGAAATGCTGAGCACGCGGCCGGGGTGGTTCAATGCTTTTTCAAGCAGGTCAATGTAGGCCTTAACCCAACCCGACGCTTGCTGTGGGTGAACAATTGATTTGTCTTCGACTGTTATTAAGTTGCAGGTCACGCCCGACGGGGCTTTCAGCATGCCGCCGACGGCTGGCACAAAAATCAAACCCATGATCAGCGATGCGACCAGCACGATAATCACTGTGAAGGGTAGTAGCCCCATGAATTGGCCGATGAAGCCGGGCCAGAACATCAATGGCACGAAGGCCGCGATGGTGGTGAGCGTCGAGGTGATGACGGGCACAGCCAGCCGCTTGGCGGAATCGGCGTAGGCGAATTTTGGAATTTGCCCGGCCATGATGCGGCGGTCGGCATTCTCCACCACGATGATGGCATCATCCACCAACATGCCGGTGACAAGGATCAGCCCGAACACCGCGACGAAGTTGATCGACATGCCCAAGGAATACATCACCAGAATGCCTGTGAGGAACGATCCGGGGATCGCCAAGCCCACCAGCAGGCCATTGCGCAAGCCTAACAGCCCCATGCAGGCGGCCATGACCAGGAAGATCGCGAAAATCACGCCGTTCTCGATGGTGCCGAGCTGCGCCTTCACATTGATGGAACGGTCATTGATGATTTGCACGTGAATGCTTGCAGGCCAGGCTTTGGTTTCTCGGGCAATCACTTGCTTGATGGCCTCGACACTTTGAATCACGTTGGTGCCGCGGCGGTTCACCACATCGAGCGTGACAGCGCGCTGGCCGTCGACCCGCACAAAAGTGCTGGCGTCTTTGAACGTGCGGCCGATTTCGGCTACGTCCGATAAGTTCACTGTTCCATTACGGTCGGCTTTGATGGGCAGTTCCCAAATATCGCCGACATCCTCAAACAGCCCCGGCACTTTGACCGAGAATTTGCCCCGTCCGGTATCTAGGTTGCCCGCTGCCACGAGGCGATTTGAGCGGCTGATGATTTGGAACAGTTCTTGGTTGCTGATGCCGTAGTGCTCAAGCCGCAGTGGATCGATGATAATCTCCACTTGCTCTTCGCGCACACCCGACACATTGGCCTCAAGCACGTTAGGCAGTTGTGCGACGCGGTCGCGTAAATCCTGCGCCATATGCAGCAGGGTGCGTTCAGGGACATCACCAGCAATGCTGGCCGTCAGAATAGGGAAGCCGCCTTGATTAAACTCGCGCACCACCGGCTCGTCGGCATCGACTGGGATTTTTGGCCGCGCGCGCCCCATGGCCTCGCGCACGTCATCCAGCGCGCGGTCCATTTTGGTGTCGGCGACGAATTCCAAAACCACCGATGCGCCGCTTTGAAACCCGGTGGCACGAATTTCTTTGATCCCTTGCAGGGCTTGCATTTCTTCTTCGACGGGACGGATTAGCAAACGCTCGGCATCACCCGGCGAGACGCCGTCGAGGCGCAAGGATACAAAAATCAGTGGAATCTTGATCTCGGGCTCTGCTTCTTTGGGGATCGAGACATAAGCAATGGTGCCTGCCAGAAAAAGCACCACCAACGACACGACCACCATACGTGTGTGGTGAAATGCGGCATCAATAATGGCGTTCATTGCAACTCTCGCTCCAGGCCCAGGTAGCGGACACCAATGTAAACCTTGATGCCTTGATCACCATCAGGAATAGAGTAACTAAGCGTAACAAACATCACAGGGCGGTAACCACAAATAATTTAGGGGCAAGTCTGTATGGGTGGCGGGTGGCCCCCGCGGAGAAAAGGGCAACTATACTCCTCATTTTCTGCGGAGATTACGTTTGCCGGTATATTGCGCGTTGAAGATCTGTCACCCCACACTGGGCCAAAAAACGCGAGCACAGCAAGCTACGTGGTTTCCACACCAGATCCATCATCTCGTCTCTCCGTACTCAGTTGGTGCAGGGCACCATTGACCACTGATGCTTCTAAGGCCAGAGGGTAGGCTGCCGAAAGGGCTCGAAATTATGCGCTGACGCTGTAAGCTAATGTTTGGGTCTGCATATATTTAATCAGTTTGAAGAAGTAGGGGACTTGGCGTGACAAAATATGTGGTTTGCTATTGCGTGACGTTGCTCACGATGTTGGTGGTCGACGGGATATGGCTGGGTCTTGTCGCGAAGGGTTTTTATAAGGAACATTTGGGGCACCTCATGGCCGAGAAAGTCAACTTTCTCGCCGCCGTTTTGTTCTACGCGGTATATCCGCTCGGCGTGGTTTACTTCGCAGCCTCAAGCAGTTTGGACTCAGGCGAGTGGCGCGATGCGGCCTTGCGCGGCGCGTTATTCGGCTTTGTCGCCTACGCGACTTACGACCTCACCAACTGGGCGACGTTGAAAGACTTCCCGGCGCAAGTTGCGCTGGTTGATATCATTTGGGGCAGCGCCTTAACGGCACTGGCGGCAACAGTCGGGATGTTGGCAGCAAAGAATATTGCCTAATTCGTCTTCTCAGCCATGACGGGGGCGACCTTTTGGCCAAGTGCCACGTACTCTTGCCCCACGACGATGAGGTTGAGTTGATCGGGCAGGCCCGATACCCACGCGCCATCGGGGCCGTCGTCGAGAATTTCCACGGGCCAAAACTTCACTTTGTTCTCGTCGTCGACGCTTTTCACACCAATCTTGCCTTCATCAGACAATGTCATCACTGACGGCGAAATGCGGTGCGCGGTATTTTGGCCGAAGGGCAAGCGAAGCTGTGCGGCAAGGCCCGAGAGCACCTTGCCATTTGGATTTGGTACCAGCACTTCGATTGTAAAGGTGCGTGTGTTGGGGTCCGAGACCGAAGCGATGTAGTTAACTCGACCGTCAAGCGTGCTGCCGTCTGTCAGCACAACTTTGGCCGTAAGCCCTGTCTTGGCGTCACCGACATTACGTTCTGATAATTGTGCGCTGATCTTGATAGGGTCGAGATCAACCACGGTGCCAATCCGGTCGCCGCTATTCAAAAGCGCGCCTTCATCGACCAATCGCGAGTCCATCACGCCGTCGAACGGGGCTTTGATCCGGGTGTTGGCCAGGTCAAGTTCGAAGCGCGAAACGTCGGCTTTGGCTTGCGCTAACTGGGCTTCGGCCTCGGCTAACTTGACTTGGCTTTGAAAGCTCTGCTTTGCCAACTGGCGCGCGCCTTCGGCTTGCATATCTCGTTGGGTCAGCGATGCTTTGGCCTGGGCCAGGCGCGCCGCGCGATCATTCACCGCGATCAGCAAAATTTCCTGCCCTTGCTTGACGGGCTGCCCTCGCTCGATGAGAATTTTTTCGATACGACCCGAGACTTCCGCACGCAATTCGACAGAGCGTGAAGCAACAGTGCGCCCCTGCAAGATCACACCGCTTTGAAACGGCTCTGCTATTGAACGCACGATGCGTACAGTTGTGGCAGTTTCGGCTTGCCCCGTGGTACTGGCGGCAGGTGACCCTGCTGCGGGCTTCTCGCCGCGGAACAGCATACCTGAGCCAATCCAGAGCACGACGGCGGCGAGAATACCAAGCGCGACGACTTTTGCCTTATCCATAGCTATCAAATTATTTATCATTTTACCTACGTAGCGCCTTATTCATCTAGGGCCAAGCCCACCAAGGTGAGATCGCTCACAATCTCAGTCGCGTGTTTGCCAAATCTTGGCAAGGTCTTATGTATTACGCTCCCAAGACGCGGCCAGATCATGGCCTTGTCACGCCTCACTTTACACTCAATCATACATACAATAATCCAAGGTGTAAGATGTGGTTGTTTGGCGCGCATTGTAACAGCCTCTAAAATCTGGCTTTACTTTGAAGTTAAACCTACTACTTTTCGCTCGATTTTTGAGGTGATGCGCGCTCAACGGCGCTATTAAAGTGAACCTGAGGTGACGTGCCAATGAAAAAACTTCTTTCCGTTTCTTTTGCTTTTGCCGGATTGGCGATGTCGCTAACGGTTACCGCTCCAGCAATGGCGCAAACACCTGATGAAGCGACCATGAAGCTTGGCCAGCGCGTCTTCTTGATGTGCCGGTCATGTCACTCCACCGAGAATGATGGGCGTCACAAGGTTGGCCCAAACCTGAATGGCCTCTTTGGCGCAAAAGCCGGAGCGAAGGCCGATTTTAAGTATTCTGATGCGGTCGCTAAATCAGGAATCATCTGGTCCGAAGAGACGATCAACGAATGGCTTGTGAAACCGAAGGACTTTTTACCGGGAAACAAAATGGCCTTTGCGGGCGTTCCCAAGGAACCAGACCGCAAGGCGCTGATCGCCTATCTCAAAGTGCAGACCAAATAATTTCTCTACACTCGCGAAAAAATCAAAACGGCGCCCTGCAATGGGCGCCGTTTTTTTAGTGCCTATGACTAATAGTTCTTCGGCTTCACGTATGGCTTTGCAAATTTCATGAGTTCGGGCGGAAGCTGCGGGTTGTAAGGCGCGTCCCATGTGAAGGGCAATTTCTCGGTGTCAAAGGTATTTACCAACGGCCCGCCGATGGTGCGCACAAACAAGTGGTAACCAGAGTCCGTGCCAGACGGCCCGTGATAGACGTCTTCCCGCCACCAAGCATAACCCCCAGGTCCCATGCGGCCACAGTCGCCCCAAACATAGTCACCCTCGATGACATAAAGTTCTTCAACCATCGGATGGGTCCACTTGGGCTTGGACATGCCTGGCGGAACGCGGTGCGGGGGCGAGCAATACAGGAATGAGGTTTCGCCGGTATAGGGATCGGTGCGGAAGTGCTTGATCGCAACTCCCTTGGCCAGTTGCGGGTCCACAAGGCCGGGGTCCCAATCCAAAAGTTTTGGATCGATAAATTTCACCAATAACTTCTCGTCGAAGCCTTTGCCCTTACCATTGATGACCATAGGCTTGTCATAAAACATGGTCAGCAGGACTGCGCCTTTGGGCGAAGATGCTTTTTCGCGGGTATAGCCTGCGGGGAAAAACCCATAACAGTGCGTGTCGTAGGTGTGGCCGTCGATGGTAATGGCCCCATCCAGCACCATGAATTCTTCATGCGCGGTGCAATATTCCGGCGCGGTACGCTCCCATCCCGCCGGGAAGCGAATGATGGTGGTGGCGTCGGTGCCTTTTTCATCGATGGAGAGCATTTTCATCTCAACATCCTCGCGCCCGGGGCCGTAGATCCCTTTCTGCCAAGGTAAATCTTGCGCCATAACGAACATTATATGTGGCCGGGCCATGGTGGCTCTCCCGTATTGTTTCAATCCCCAAATCGGGTCGACTATGGGCGAGGCATCACGGGATTCCAAGACCAATCTGCCGCTAGAAATTGTGGACATTCGCAGCCAAGATAGCCATTGGTTTGGGGGCAGGGGACACGATGGCGCGGCCGCATTGCATGTTTGTTCAAGCCCAAGATGTGCCCTGGCAAAAGGGGTTCGCCAGCGGCGCGTGGCCCGAGTTGGATGTCAAAGTTCTCAGCCTTGATGTAAGCAACGGCGCGTGCTCGACGATTGTGCGTTATCCGGCAGGCTGGGATTTTGCAGGCGATCGCTATCTCACCTGCCACGAGGAAATTTTAGTCCTCGATGGCGCACTCGAGATTAACGGTGAGTCATTTACACGCCGGTGCTATGCCAATTTTCCGAAAGGCTGGATGCGTGATCGTATTCGCGCACCCCAAGGGGCTGTGGTGCTGACCATGTTGTCTGGTGCACCGGAAGAAAAAACCGGTGCGCCACCCGCGGGCTTCTATGACGAAAAACTTTATGTGCCACGCCAAGACGTCTCGCGCGAGGGTTTGGAGACCTGGACGGAAAACCCGTACACCCGTTATATTAAAGGAACGGGCGTTCGGCCCTTGCGGCAAGACCCTTACACTGGCGAGATTAGTATTCTTTATTCGGCGTTACCCTTTCGCTATATGTCGAAACGCTGGTCGCATCCGATTGTCCAGGAAATGTTCGTGCTGGCCGGTGAGTATGCAGTGAACGATGTCGGCGTGATGTGCCCTGGCAGTTATGCCTGGTGGCGCGAACAGGTAATGCATGGCCCCTATGGCTCGTTGACCGGCTTCATGATGTTTATTCGCACTGACGGCGGGCCATTGTCGAATATCATTCCGCCGGAGATTGTCGAGGTCGATTACGATGCGCCCTATCAACCTCAAGTGCCCGAGCACATGAAGGCATACGCTAAACCACCGCGCCGCATTTCGTGGTATTGAAAGTTAAGCCATGCCCTCAGCCATTGAAGTTGTGAAAAAATTCCTGGACGCCATGGGCAAACGCGATTTCGCGACCATGGAGACGGTGATAGCCCCAAATTTCAAAATGACGGTCACGGGTGGTTCGGTATTCACCCACCCGCGCGAATTCGCCGCTCAGTCGAAGGGCCGCCAGAAATCGGCCATTAAAACCACCGACCGTTATGATGAAATTCCCACAGCGAATGGCATGATTGTTTATTCCATTGGTAGCATGGCCGGAGAATGGAATAACGGAACCACATATTCTGGCGTGCGATACATAGATCGCTTTGAAGTTGTGAACGGCAAAATCGCCGACATGAACGTCTATAGCGATATGGCTGAATTCAGGCCAAAGAATTAGAGGGCTGGTATCATGTCGCGTCCGCATATTTGTTTCGTTCAAGCCCAAGCCATCCCCTGGAGCGCCAGCGGCTTTGCCGAGCTCGGCATTCAAGTCGACGTGAAGGCACTGAGCCGCGATACAGACGCAGGTGCGGTGACCGAAATTATGCGGTTGTCGCCCGGAATGAAACTGCCTGGCCCCATGTACTTCCCGTGCGTGTTTGAATTTTACGTGCTCGATGGATCGTTCACTGTGGGCACGCAAGTCTACAAAAAAGACTCTTACGCCTATTTGCCTGCGGGCTACACATGGTCGGAAATGCGCTCGGACGTAGGCGCGGTGCTGTTGGCGATGTTTTCAGCCACGCCCCGCCCGACGCACGGCCCATCGCCCGTGGGCATGTGCGACCCCGCCAAGACCGTTGTTCATCTCGATGCTTTTGCGATGGAGTGGAAAACAGGCGCTGAGGGCTCGGTGACAGGCAAGCCGCTATCACCATCCATTTTCACCAAAAAATTGCGTGTTGATCCTGTGACATTCGAACAAACGTTTCTGTACAGCGCTTTGCCGCAGCATGCACCGTCCAAGATTATGCTGGGTAAGTTTGCGCACCCCGTCATCGAGGAAATTTTTGTGCTTTCTGGCGAGTATGTATTCGGCGACGTGGGCAAGATGGGGCCAGGCGGTTACAGCTGGTGGCGCGAAAACGAATATCACGGCCCAGCAGGCAGCGAGACGGGCTACAACTTGCTGATCCGTATTCACGGTGGGCCATTGGTGAATTCGTTCTCGAAAGAACCATCACCATTCACCTACACGCCGGACCACAAACCGGCCCTGCCACCAGAACTTGCTGATTATTCCACGCCCTATCCGTTTCAAAACCCCTGGTGAGATTTCATTAATGCCCGCACTTACAGAAGCCGTTAAGCGCACGACGATCTTAGTGCGTGACATGCAAAAGTCGCTGGCGTTTTATCGCGACATTCTGGGGTGGGATGTTTTTTATGAGGGCGACGTCGATAGCGAAGGGGTGGCCCAACTTATGGGGATGCCCTGCACCGGAGTCAAAATGATGGTGTTGAACGCGCACGGCTCGCAATTTGGCAATGTCGGGTTGATGGAAGTGAAAGACGCCGCACCGCCCATGGAAAATATTCCAGCTCCCAAGCGTATTCGCTACGGTGAAGTGGCTCTGGTTATTAGCACACAGAACATACTCGACCTGCACAATAAAATTGCGAAAGCTGGTTACACGGTCATCAATGCGCCCGCAAAAATTGGCGTCCCAGGGAGACCCATGGCGGTGCTGGAAATGTTCGTGCGCGATCCCGACGGCGTTTTGGTCAACCTGACGCAACGCATTGCGGTCTAGCGCGTTTCTTGTTTTCAAATTTCTCCCAAACCATCATTGTTTGGGCGAGGCAACCGATAGGAGGCTATCATGATTCGCAAAACACTTCTCACCACACTCTTGCTTGTCAGTTGCAGCATCGGTTGCAGTGGTTTCCAGCACTCATGCGCAAAGCATAAAAAAGGGTAAGGGCGGTAGCGAAGTTCAGGGCGGCAGTTCTGGCGGTACAAAAGATATCGAAAAGTGTGAGGCTTCCATGGGCACGCTTGCGTTGGTTGGGCCGCAAGATTACGCCTCTCAGGCCATCAATCGTTTGGGCTTGCCCAGCCCCACGGGCCTCATTCGACTTATCATTTTGCAGTAGGGGTGCTTCACGTTGATTGAGCGCGGCATGGCTATGCAAAATATTAACTAAGAGCGCAACCTTTCCAGCGGTGGGGAGTTGCAACGAAATTCCAACATGGGCGGCGGCTAAATGATGACCGCTGAATATGTTCTCACGCCCTATGTGGCTTTCTCCGAGAACAAAGCATGCGTTGCGGGGGCGGCACTCGGGTTGTTGCCTGGCACAGCCGGGACCATCGGCGGGCTGTCGGGTGGCAGCATGAAGTCCAAGGTCGCTCAGACGAGCATGGTGCTGTCTAATACGCGCACGACCATGCAAGTGGCTGCTGCCGAAGGCTCGGCCAAAGCTACGCACTTCGCACTCGGCGCGATTCTCGGTGGCGGCGGAGTGGGTTGGTGGCCTGGGTGGGTACAGTAACACCGCTGAAGGCAAACTGATCGCCTCCAGCTATGTTGATAACTAGAACAACATCGTGCGCTCGGTGCGCGGCAAGCTCACACCGGCCAGTGCAGCCGTCGCAGCCCCGCAAGCGGGCTAGGGCTTTCAAACCGGCGATGTGCTGATGCTAAAATCAAGTGCGTGAAAATTTACGCAGCCGCCGACAAAGCCTCGAAGGTTGTAACCGCAACCGCTACCGAGTTTTGTGTATTTGGAAGAGGACTCGTGCTCGTTCGTTAAAGTCCCCAGCGGCGATGGCGAAGGCTGGGTGGAGAAAGTGCTGATCAGCCCGAAGTAGCTTACACGCTCATGGTCGCAATTTCAGTTTCACTGGCCTGTTCGAAGAGCCACACGAATCGATCGGGTGTAATGCACGTGAATGTATGCGTGCCAAATTCATCAGCGCGGATATCTGTCAAAGACGTGCAGCCATGCGCGGCACAGGCCTTGTGCATCTCGGTCACGTCGCGTACGCGCCAGGTGAACAGGCAATAGCCTAAGGCGCCGGGACTGGATTTCGCACGCCGGTCGGCCAGTTTGCTGTCAGGCTTAAAGCGGAACATCAGCAGTCGGCCGCTGCGGCGCGTATCGTTATCGGTGCCTGAGCGCGGCTCCTCAAATGTGTACGACCAGTGCGTTTCACCCTCGACTAAATCGAACGCCGCGCGGCTAGCCATGGCTTTATCCCAGGTGGTTTCCTGCACCATTACGCGCTTCAGTCCCAACACCTTGTCATAAAAATCCGTTGGAGCGTCGGTGTCGGCGGTGAACATCATACCGCCATGGGCGATTTGTGATGTGCGCAGCAACGAAGCCTCACTGATCTTGCCCAGCAACTTGCTGTCGTAACCAAATCGCTCCAACACAGCTTGACGGCTTAAGGGTTGGATCATGCTGTACTCACGAACCGCGACAATTTTATCAGTAAAGGGCAGCACCGGCTTGCCGCCGAACATGGCGGGGTTGTAGCTCGACAGGTCAATAAAACTGGGCGGCACATCGTACACCGGATAGCCCTGCTTGCGGGCGATGGCCGCATGGTTTGCGATGTCGAGAATGTCGCGCGCGAATTGGCCCGACCAGCGTGATCCATGCCCGCGAAAGGGTGCAACCGAGACGCCATCATTTGTAGGCGTGTCCCATTTCATCAGGCGGATGAGGCCGTGGTCGGCGTCTTGGTGCTGCAAACGCATGGAATTAAGGCCGCTATTCACACCATACAGCGCATTTGCATCTGCGGCCGACAATGCCCCGCTTGCTCCTTCCTTGAAGCCAAAGGCCTGCCAATAGACCAGCGGGACCTCGAAGCTGGGCACCCCGATACAAACTTCATGCAGGCCGCCAATGGCGCGGGGTTTATGGGTCATTGCAGGCTCCAAGAATCAAGGGTGCCCACCATACCGCAGCGTGGTCAGGGTGCAATCGGGAGTGAGTGAGAATAAAATCTGCGTTACATTTTCATTTCGTCATTGCCCGGTTCATCCGGGGCATCCATCATGCCGTATACGCAAATTGTGCGTGATGGCAGATGGATACCCCGAATAAATCGGGGCCTGGAAATTCGATTTCTGCGATAGGGGAGCTTTCAATGCGTACACGTTTCATCAGTCGCCGTGGATTATTGCAAACCGCTGCTGCCGCAGGCGCAGCATCGAGTTTCATCAGCAAGCCATTGCGTGCCGCCACCGAGTCCGACGTGTTGATCATTGGCGCGGGGCTGTCAGGTTTGCGCGCAGCACATGACGCACAAGATGGTGGGGCCAAGGTGCAGGTGATTGAAGGCCGTAACCGGGCAGGTGGCCGTGTGCTGTCGCTCACTGACATTCCTGGAAACCCGGAAGCGGGCGGCAACGGTATCGGCGCTGGTTACGGCCGCATGATTGATAGCGCGCAACGTTTCGGTGTTGAGCTGATGAACATCGCCGAACGCGCGCCGCTGATTTTCCAACGCGAGTTGGTTCTTGATGGTAAGGTTATCAAAGAAAGTGAATGGGCTGACCACCCGCGTAATGCCTTCAAAGGTCCCATGAAAAAGATGATGCCTTGGCAACCTATGCCGCTTTTGATGTCAACCAAAAACCCCTTGGGGAAAAACTACGAAGATTGGTATGACCCCAAAAGCTTCGGCCTCGATGTTTCCATGCATGATTGGTTCCTCAGCCAAGGCCTCGACGAAGCCTCGATTGAGTTGGCCTACAACATCAACTGCGAGCACGGCGCCTCGGCGCACGATGTGTCGTCCTTGATGGTGGCGTTCACCTACTCGTGGGGCAACATGCAGCGCGATATTTTGCCGCGCGCGACCTATGCGGGTAAGGGGGGCAACCAATCCATTCCCAATGCCATGGCCAAGGCGCTGGGCGACAAGGTGCATTATAAGAAAGCGGTTGTTGGAATTCGTTCCGACGGCAACATGGCCGAGGCCACTTGTGCGGATGGCAGTGTGTATCGCGCTAAGAAAATCATCTGCTCGATTCCTTTTGCCGCACTTCGCAATGTGAAAATGGATCCGGTGGTGCCTGGTGCGCAGGGCCGCGCGATCAAAACCATGGGTGTGCAGAAACTCACGCAATCGCACATCGTAGCCAAAAAGCCATTCTGGACTGAGGACGGCTTGAAACCGGGGCTATGGACTGACGGCATTGTCGGCAACATGATGGCCCAACCATTCGGGCAAAAGCCTGACGAGATCACCAGTTTTACCCTTTGGCATCGCGGCTGGATGGCCGATCAAATCGACCGTATGCCCGAAGCCGAAGCCAAAAAGGCCATCATCGCGGGCGTCGAAGCGATTCGCCCCTCAGCGAAAGGCAAGCTGGAAGTGCGTGGGTTCAAAAGCTGGCAGACCGATCCGTTTAGCTGCGGTGATTGGGCAATTTGGCAACCGGGCCAAGTGCGCGATTTCATCCAGCACGTCGCAAAACCCCATGGCAACGTCCACTTCTGCGGCGAGCATACCGCGCTGTCGAACCGTGGCATGGAAGGCGCGATGGAATCGGGCGAACGCGCTGCGCAGGAAGTGCTGCAGGCGCTTTAGCTGGTTGCCGCGGTTTGCTTATCTCGGCTGACTCGATGCCCGCGCCCTAAAATCATAGTGGGCGATGATCTCGGCGGGAGTGCAATAGCTGAGGTCGGTGGGTGCGTTCTCGGCCTGTGAATCTTGGTCCCGTGCATTGTGCCGCGCGTTCTCTGAATCAGACGCTAGCGCGGCGTAAAGTAGTTTTTGCAGTTCGTTCTGAGACATGGCGTTCCCCATCATGTGTTGATGGTTTGACGATACCCGCGTGGGCGGCTCCCATTTGTCGCAGTTTGTCGCAAATTGTCCTTCGCGGCGAAGGCATGGGTTGCCGCGCTTGGCCAAATCCCTTAAGCCGAGGCCATGACCAAAGCCAACCCCACCGCACCCGAAATTCCTGAAGAAGTCGTTGTTTGCCCCAATTGCCAAAAGCCTTTGGCTTTGTGCATGTGCGAGGGGCTGGTTCCGATGGCCAATAAGGTGGGGGTGCTGATTTTGCAGCACCCGCAGGAGCAGGATGTTGACCTGGGTACAGCGCGGTTGACAGCCCTGTACCTTAAGAATGCTGTGATGAAGGTGGGGCTCTCGTGGCCCAATTTAGCCAAGGCATTGGGGCGGGATGCCGACCCCAAAAAATGGGCCGTATTGTATTTAGGCTCAGCGAGTGCGGCCACCGAAGCGCCGGGCCAAGACGTGGTGCTGGTGGACAAAAAGGGCAAGGCGCTCAGCGACCAACAATCCATGCTGCGAGGCATTGAGGGCATCATTGTGCTGGACGGGACCTGGAGCCAAGCTAAGGCCATTTGGTGGCGCAATGCGTGGCTGCTGAAATGCCGACGTATCATTTTAGGGCCCAAACGGCCATCACGGTATGGCAAACTGCGCAAGGAACCCCGCAAGGACGGCTTGGCAACGATTGAGGCTGTAGGGTTGCTGCTCGGGAAGCTGGAAAACAAGCCTGAGTTAGAATCCACATTGAGCGCGGGATTTGAGCGCCTGCTGTCTAAATACCGCATCCTTCACGCCGGGTAGGCGAAAAAACCCTGGATTCCAGAGTCGGAGCGACTGACAATCGGCAATCACTTGTTTCGCCCTGGGGGGCTTTGTCCGATGGATCGCCGTTCGTTTTTACAAACCACTGCCGCTGTCGCTGCCGCAAGTAGCGTTGTGGCCAAATCTGCGCGCGCAGCTAATAGCGCCGATGTGATTGTGATTGGGGCAGGGCTCTCGGGCCTCAAGGCCGCCATCGATTTGCAGGACTCTGGCGTCTCAGTGCAAGTCATTGAGGGCCGTGATCGCGTGGGCGGGCGCGTGTACACGCTCAAAGATTTGCCCGGCAAACCAGAGGCGGGCGGTAATACATTTGGCGGCGGCTATGGCCGCATTTTTGATATGTGCGAGCGCATGAAGCTTGAATTGCGCGACTATATTCCGCGTTCGAAGCTCAACGTCACCGGCTTGTATATGCAAGACAAGCACATCGCGATGAAAGATTGGGCCGCTTCACCGCTGAATATTTTTCCCGAGAAGTATAAAAAATCACCGCCGTTCGGATTGGCCGATGCGTTGTATCACGAGCATCAAGTGCTTAAAAATCCCGACGACTGGTATGACCCGGCCTTCTTCAAGCATGACTTGCCAGTCCACGGTTTTTTTAAAGAGTTGGGGTTCACCGACGCGCAGATCGATCTGTTTTTCAATACCAACATTGCTTACGGCACATCGTCACATGATGTGTCATTGCTGATGATGATGTTCCAAGAAAAATGGTTTGAGACTATGAGCGCGGTTGCGCCCGTGCTGAAGGCCGTGGTTGGCGGTAATGCCTTGCTGACTGATGCAATGGCCAAAGCTTTGAAGAATGAGGTGCATCTCAATTGCAAAGTCATCGGTATTCGCAGCGATAAATCAGGCGCGGAAGTCGTTTGTGCAGATGGCACTGTCTACAAAGGCAAGCATGTGGTGTGCACGCTGCCCATGCCAGTGATGCGCTATATTCGCTTCGACCCGGTTTTGCCAGAAGTGCAAACCGCAGCCATTAAAACCGTGCCTTACTTCCCCATGACTCAGGTGCACATTGTTCCCAAAGCCAAGTTCTGGGAGGCCGACGGGCAGGGGCCCAGCATGTGGACCGACACGGCTGCTGGCTGGGTGATGGTCAATCGCTTCGATGATGACCCCAACGTGATCACGTCCCTAACGGCGTGGTGCCGTGGGTTCAATGCGACGCGCGTCGATCAGTTATCGCCCGAAGACGGCAAGAAACTGGTGATCTCGGAGATTGAGCGCATCCGTCCGGCTGCCAAGGGTAAGCTGGAAGCGGCTTACATTAAGTCGTGGGTGCGCGATCCGTTCGCGGGTGGCGACTACGCCATTTGGGGGCCAGGCCAAGTGAAGAACTTTGTGCTTGAGGTCGGTAAGGCCCATGGCCGCATTCACTTTGCGGGTGAACATACCGGATTATCAAACCGTGGCATGGAGGGCGCAATGGAATCGGCCGAACGCGCTACGCAGGAAGTGCTGCAGGAAATTTAGTTATCCACGCCACCATGATGCCAGCGCGCGTTTCAAGTCTCGTTTGCTTAGTCGCCATTGCGCTGACTATAGCCATCGTGCTTTGGGCAGCAGGGCCTTTTGGCAATCACCGTCAAAGCAGCGATCTGCTGGCCTCGCTGCTTCTCTTGCCGGTGCTCGCGGCTTGGGCGGTGGGGCCATACGCTGTTGCAAACCGTTTTGCACACGAGGCTGAGGGGCAAGTCGCTTGGGTGTTCGTGGTGGTCCAAATCCTCGCTGGGCTACCGGTTCTGGGAATCTATGGGTACGCGTTTCTCATTGAGGTCGATACAGACCCACAAACAGGGTTGGCATTTGCCATTTTGCCGATCTACCAATTTGTTGCCGTTCTTGCCGCTTATATTGGTGTGCGGTTGTGGCAGCGACACGGATAAATTAGCCTCCCCAACGAATGATCAGGAGATAGTCATGGTCGACATGCAAAAACCCTTCACCGAAAAAGTTCGCCGTGTGCTCACGTCGGTTAACAAAGACGGCAAGTCCTTTGTCATGGCCGACAACGAACCGTCAGATGTGCTCATTCTCAATGGCTGTCGCATGGTGCGCTTGTGGCAAACCGATGACGTTCCAACGACGGTGCCAGCAAAATCCGACGTGACCGAGCCAGGGCTGGGCCGTATACCCCAGCAGTTTAATGGAACACGGTTTTATACAGCTGAGCTTCCTCCGGGCATCAAGATCCCATTGCATAAAGGCGACACGGTCGACTATATCGCCGTCATCAAAGGCCAACTCACCCTTGGCCTGGAGACCACCGAACTCTTGCTGAAGCCCGGCGATAGTGTGGTGCAGACCGGCAACATGCATGCGTGGGAAAACCGGGGTGCGTTGTCTTGCCTGATTATGGTCTGTGTCGTTGGCGCAACGCGGACGGCGTAAGCGATAATGTAGTCACAGCTTCTTGACGTTCAAGCGGAACGTTTGAATAACAGACTCAAGACGCGCATTGTCGTTCCACTCATACGCTCGATTTTATGTTTCTGGGGTATTGACGACGAATTCTTATCGCTTCCGGCTTTCCCAGTTTTTGCGCATGGTGTCCACATCTTCATGCTGTGTGGACGTGTCGGCTAGTTCTTCTGCTGCTGAAACCATGCCTTCAATTTCCTGCTCGGTGATGTTGAACTTGCACTCGGCGAACATGCCATCAAGCCAGTTATTGGCGAGGAAGATTTTAGAGTATATGTGCCTCTGGCGTGCGGCCTTGATCCACAGCGCGCCGCCTGTACAGGTATCGGGCTCAGCCCCGTTACCTTGCACCAAGATGAGGCCAAGCACGAACTGGCCCTGGGCATACTCAGCGGCATCGGAGAGTCGAAAGTAGGCGATGCCCTTTTCAAAATCCTTGTTGTAAAAATAGGTTCGCCCCAGTTGATATAAAATCCTTCCATCATTGGGGCTCTGGTCGTGGGCATTCTGGCAAGCTTTTCTAGCCGTCGGTATGTCGACCTCAGCTTGAACAACTCCGGGGGCAAGCTTTTGCGTATCAGAGGGGTGAGCAGCAAGCCTATCGCAGTCTGTGACGCGTGCGGCCCGAACACTTTCATCGTCTTTACGGGCAATGAGTTGGGTCGCGGCGATGATGGCAACGAATAATCCAAAAATGGCCGTGATCATGCGTATTTTACTGCCAGTCCGGGGGGCAGACTGTCCGGGCCGGTTAAATCCCGCCGATATTTCTATGCGTTTTTCCATAGGTGAACCACCCTAGGCCATTGCTGCTTTCTCGGCATATTGTTACACCGAATGCTTGTTGTCCGCACGAGTTTGATGCGGGCTTATTTTTGGCAGGTTTTCCTGATGAATAGTGCCCATGCGGCGGAGTCTTCAAAGTTAATATCGACAGATGCAACCCCGATTACGACATTTACAGCGCTGGCGTTGCAAGTGGAATGCGTCGCCGTCAATGGTAAAAGCAAAGAGGACGCACACGCTCAAATGCTGGCAACCGTTGCCAAGTTGAAAGGCAATATCGCCAGTGCCAATAATTTTACCAAGGGTTTTAACGGGACCGACACAAAACTTGTCGTATTGCCTGAATACTTTCTCTCGAGCTTTCCGATGGGCGAGCCTATTCCGAAATGGAAAGAAATCGGGTGCATCGATATCGATGGGAAAGAGTACGAGGCCTTGGGTGCCGTCGCTCAGGCGCTAAAGTGCTACATCTCCGGCAACGTCTACGAAAACGACCCGAAGTTTCCCGATCTTTACTTCCAGTGCTGTTTTATTATTGGTCCGAATGGGAACGTGGTTTTGCGTTACCGCCGGCTGATTTCATTATTTGCGCCCACGCCCTTTGATGTGTGGGATCAATACTTGGAAGCTTATGGTCTTGACGGCGTATTCCCCGTGGCGCGCACTGAAATCGGCAATCTCGCGTGTGTTGCATCCGAGGAGATTCTTTACCCCGAAATCGCCCGTGCCATGGCGCTGCGCGGTGCCGAGATCATTTGCCACTCCACGTCGGAAGTTGCCGCGCCTGGCTTAACGCCAAAGGAAATTGGTCGACGTGCCCGCGCTATCGAAAACGTGTGCTTTGTGGTGTCTGCCAATACGGCGCGTATTGTTGGAACGCCGCTCCCACCTGAATCAACCGGTGGCATGTCGAAGGTTGTCGATTACAAGGGCAATGTCTTGGGCGAGGCCTATACGGGTGAAACGTTCTGCGCCAATGCCATTCTTGACATGAGTTCGATGCGCAAATATCGCGCATCGCCAGGAATGACCAACCTGTTGTCGCGCCAGCCGCTCGAACTGTACGCCGCAAGTTACGCAGGGAAAACCTTTAGTGCCCCCAATACTTTTGTCGAAAATGGAAAAGTGAAAGTGCCAGATCGCGCGTTCTTTTTGCAACGCCAACAAGCTGCAATCGAGCGTATGAAGCTTGACGGAATATTGTAAGGGGAATCGAACATGATTTTCGCGCTTGTGACTTTTACCCCCTATCTCAAAGAGGCGATGCCAGCCGTTGCTCGCTTAGAGTTGTATGAAGGCACCGCGCCGAACTATCAGTAAATCCCAGACCTCTTGCGTAAGTATTGCATTGGCGAGCCAGGTAAACGGGCGGGCGGTGCATACGAGTTTGAGACCATGGGCGATGCGAAGGTGCACTTTACGGCTGAGTGGGAAAAATTCATGACCGATACCTACGGCTCTGACTTACGTGTCGAATATTTTGACGCGCCGTGCGTGGTGGATAACACGCAAGGTACGATTACCATTTCGCCAGAATTAAGGGCGTCGGCAAAATTGCAGGCGGCGGAGTAGGGCGCATGTCAGGCAAGGACTTAGTCGTTTCGTTCCTCACAACGATGGAGCAGCGCGATTTAGCCAAGGCCTCGGCATTCTTGGCGCCGGGAACCATCATGACGTTTCCGGGGAATGCCAAATTCAAAAGCCTGGAGGAGGTGGTGGCTTGGTCGAAGGGGCGTTATAAATTTATTCGCAAAACCTATCACAACTTTGATGAAACCGAGCGCAGTGGCGTAATTACAGTCTACTGCTTGGGTATGCTTAATGGCGAGGCGCTTGACGGTTCACCGATTGCAAATGTCAGGTTCCTCGATCGCTTCGACATCATGGGCGGCAAAATCGTAGACCAGGAAGTTTGGAACGATTTGGCCGAGTTTAAAAAATGATCGACGCTCTGGAGCGAATAGTTGATGTGGCCGGACTTCTGACCGGTACTGATATTGGTCCGCGCTATCTCAATGCACGAGGGCATGGCGTGGCTGGAACGCCGCTGTGTGTGCTGCGGCCAAAGTCCACGGCTGAAGTTTCAGAAATTCTGAAACTTTGCCATGCGAGAGGTCAGGCGATTGTCCCGCAAGGGGGAATGAGCGGGCTGGTGGGCGGCGGCGTGCCTTTGGGCGGCGAGGTGGTGCTCTCGCTTGAGCGCATGATCAAAATCGAAGAGTTTGACGCCGATGGGCGGACCTTGACTGTACAGGCGGGTGTGATTTTGCAAACCGCTCATGAATACTGCGAAGCGCGGGGCTTTATGCTGCCGCTCGACTTGGGCGCACGTGGCTCGGCCACAATGGGTGGTGTGATTTCGACGAATGCGGGTGGTGTGCGGGTCATTCGTTACGGCATGATGCGTGAGAGTGTGCTGGGACTGGAAGTTGTGCTCGCAGATGGAACGATTATCTCATCGATGAATAAGATGCTGAAGAACAACGCGGGCTATGATCTCAAGCATATGTTCATCGGCAGCGAGGGTACGCTTGGCCTTGTGACCCGCGCCGTCTGTCGTCTGCGCGCCAAGCCGAAAAGCGTAAATACAGCGTTTGCAGGGATCGACAAGTTCGATGATGTCGTGGCTTTCCTTGGGCATCTGGAATCCACACTTGGTGGCGAACTCGGCAGCTTCGAAGTGATGTGGAGCAGCTATGACCAGTTTGTGCGCGAACGATGTCCCTCGCTTCGTCCACCACTCAACGCTGGTCGTGGGTTTTATGTGCTGGTGGAAACGCTTGGCAATGACCCCTCAGCCGATGTCGCGAAACTAGAAAGTATATTGGCGGAGTCGATGGAGAAGGGGCTGGTAGCCGATGCCGCCGTAGCGCAATCTGAACAACAGCGCGCGGCCTTCTGGGCCATCCGCGAGAATGCCGGTGAGGGGTTCCGCACGCTGGGGCCTATATGCAGCTACGATGTCTCGATGCCGATCCGCTCTATGGGACAGTTCGGCGAGCATATAACGCAGTCGATCTCAACCGCATACCCAGGCGCGACGACGCTGGTCTTAGGTCATATGGGCGACGGTAACCTGCACGTCGTCGCAGCCGTTGGTTTAGGCACGCCTGCTGCGCGTAAGCAGGTCAATGATATCGTTTACGGCGTGATCCGCGATTTGGGGGGCTCGGTTTCCGCCGAGCATGGAATTGGAACCGAAAAAAAGGACTATCTTTCGTGGTCGCGCACGCCCGAGGAAATCGCGCTCATGCGCACGCTGAAGCGCGCCTTGGACCCCAAGGGCATCCTCAATCCCGGCAAGGTACTTTAGCCAGACTTACAGCCTGAACCCTGGGGCTATGTAACGTTATTAAACATGTAACTACGTTATCGAGGTCGCCATGTTTGAGATGAAACTCACGGCTGTTGGTAATTCTGTTGGCGTTGGCTCCTGAAGGCGACAGTTCTTGCAATTCATGATCGCCAGTTGTCGGGGCATGGGGGCTTATCCGGGGTTAGAGATATAACGCTACTGGAGTCCGCGCTCGCATGGCCCCAAAAATTTGAGGCTTATGAGTCAGCGGATGTCGTCGAACTTGCAGCAGCTTATGCCTATGGCATTGCGCGCAATCATTCGTTCGTCGATGGAAACAAAAGAACTGCGTTCGTTGCAGCAATCACATTCCTGATCGACAACTCTGCATTTCCAGACTTTAAGGAGGTCGACGTCGTTTTAACGATCATGAAAATTTCTGCAAGCAAGATGACGGAAAGAGAGTTGACAGTTTGGTTCCGCGGGTGTCTCCGTTCGAGTCTTTACGATGACGCCGCTGAATATATAGCGTCGCGAAAGCCCAAAGTAAGCAAGAGAAAAGCGGCGAAGAAAAAGCTTAAAAAGAAAAGCTAATCTTGCGCGCGCGCAGAGCCAGGCGCTGGCGAGCATGTGAGAATGCGGCGCATGGCCGTGTTCTTGAAAAGAACCGGTGTGCTTGCCAACTGTGTTGGTGAAAGGCAATCACTTTTGCAATTCTCAAGCATGGTGCGTTCCTCAGGTGTGCCTTGATACACAAATGAGAGGCGCTCCATCTTATCATTCGTGGCTTCTCGATACACAAAGCTGACGTCCTTTGCCACGCAGCGGCTTTCTGTTGGTACGCGACCCGAGAGTGCGCACTCATCTTCTAACTTCGACAACACGTCTTGCAGTCCGTCCCAATTGCTCGTCATGCTGGGTGGCGCGATCATTCCGATTTCGACACAGGCCAATGAAACATCACTCATATCAGAGTCGGCCTCGGTGCTTACTTCATCTTTGGGCGGGCTCTGGCCAGGCTTTGCCATCTCGGCGGCAACATTGGTCACGTTGTTTTTAAGGGCATCGTTGACTTGCTCGGCGCGTATTTTCTTAGCCTCGGATAGATCGGCTAGGGTTTTTGTTCGCTGAGCCTCATCGGTCAGCGTTTGCGCAAGGTTTTCTAAACGCACGGCTTCGAAATCGTAGGACTGACGGATGCTTGCTGCAATATCATCAAGCATGACGAGGCTAGCGGCGGCTTCCAATTCGGCCAGCATGCTCAGGTTGGTTAAGGTTATGATCCACTGCCCAGGGTTTGCGATGGGTTTAACGAGCGCGAGGCGAAGGTCGCCGGTCATTTTTGGAAAAACAGTTCGAAGTGATGATTGTAGCGAAGCGTCAGCGCTGCTGACATTGCTGGTTCGCGCAAAGAATGAGAGGTCGATGAATTGATCGAGAATGTCTTGTGCATCCTCAAGGTTTGAAAGCAGAGCCGTTTGAGCGCTGCGCTGGAGAACGCCGTTGAGCGTTCTCACTGCATCCTGGCTGACGTCGGGCAACTTCCCAGTTTGCGCCGCATCAATGATGCCAACCAACTCATAAGCTGCATCAAGCCCGTTGCCTTGCGCTGCTTGGCGCTTGGCAGCTTCTAATGAGGCTTGCAGTTCGCGGGTTGATTGCGCTTGCGCTGTTTGGACCGACGAGGACTGAGCCTTTGCCAGCGTTGAATTGGCTTCCAGTAACAGCATGCCTAAAACGATAAATTTTAAATATGCGGTCACAACGACCACTGGTCCTTAACTCAAACGTCTATATCAAACTAACGCTTTAACTCTAGCATGGGTTGCTCACTAGGATCCAATGACATGAGTGTGACATGACCAGATGGTAGGCTTCGGCGAATAGGCGGTTACAGCTCAAATAAAATCTGTCAGCTCGTGGTTAGAACGCTCAGATTCCTACTAAAAATGCAGTGCTCAAGGCCGTCACAAATCGACGTTTGCCAATGCGAAAACGCTCACTATGGCCCGGAATTACTAGGGTATCGATGGCTTGGCCCTTGCTGCCGTAGCTCAACACAACCGGGACCTGGATGCGCCCGGTGAGGTCTTCTTTGGGCAGGGTAAGCCGAAATTAATTGGCGAGATGAGGGCTAAGTTTACATGTTGCGGATTAGCAACACTTGCCGACGATTTGAGTCGAAAGGGGCGACGGTCATAGAATGCGCATGGGGCTTAGGTCTTCCAGGTGCGGAAGTTAAATTCCAAGCGTTGCGGGCGGTGTGTCACAGCATAAGCCACATAAATACGGCCCAGATGCTCCACTTGTTTCAGAGCTTCGGCTCCGCCCATATCGAGAACATCAAAACCGATCTCGGTTGCAAGTGTTGCGACCTTTGCACGGGCTTTGTCATCGCCCCCGGCGATGGGAACGGTTACTGAACCACCCGTGATTTCTTTTGGCCCGCTCATCACACGTGAGTTTGTGGCGTTGAAGGCTTTGACGACGAAGGCCGTGGGTGCTTTTGCCTGAATCTGCGCGCCCAAACCCACTTGGTCATCGGGCTCGATCATTTTGCCGTCCTTGAAGGATATTGCGTTCATCGCGTCAATGACGACTTTGCCGGACAAATCACCCAGCGTTGCGACGACATCTAAGGCCACTTGCGATGGCGCGGCTAGCAGCACAATACTTGCGCCCTTTGCGGCGTCCGCCTGGGCGACGACGCTCGCGCCGTTGCCTGTATTCTTGATCACGTCCTTGGCCTTCTCGGTGTTAGGACTGCGCGAGCCATAAATAATTCGATGACCCTTCGCGGCCCAAGCTTTGCCCAATGTTGTACCAACATTGCCGGTACCGATGATCGCAATAGTCTCGGTTTTAGATGATTTGTCTTGGGCGAAAGGTGTGGTTGCGATGAACGTTCCCACAACAGCAGCAGTGCTCAGCAGGGTGCGGCGTGCAAGTTCAGTTTTCAACTCGGTCATCGTGCCCTCCTTTATTTTGCTGGGCCAGCTTCAAGTGGAAGGGTGCTATCGGCACCCCATTCCAGCCAACTACCATCGTAGATATTCACATCGGTCTTGCCCACAAGGTAAGCACCAAGCGCCACCGTGCACGCGGTCACGCCCGAGCCGCATGTGGTCGTGATGGGTTTGGACAAATCAACGCCAGCAGAGATAAAAGCTTTTTTAATCGCAGCTTTATCTTTGAAGGTTTGGGTTGAACTCTCAAGCAGGGTTGCGAAGGGCACATTGCGAGCGCTGGGGATATGGCCCGAGCGTAGACCCGGTCGCGGCTCGGGCTCGGTTCCCTCAAACCGTCCAGCACCCCGAGCGTCGACCGTCTGCCAGGTCTTGGCGACAATGTTGGCCTGCATGTCAGTGCAGCTGCGCACAATGCTGCGCGTGGCCACAGTGTCAAAGTATGCGGGTAAAATTTTTGGATCTTCGGTCGACAAAGCGCGGTTCTCGGCTTTCCACTTTTTCAATCCACCGTCCAGCACCGATACCTTCGCGTGACCAAAGTGACGGAACATCCACCACACGCGCGCCGCGGCGCAGGCCCCGCCCATGTAGTCGTAGGCAATGATGTGATGCGCATTTGTTATTCCCAGCGCGCCTACCTTGGCAGCAAAAATGGCGGCGGTGGGGAACGTGTGATCTTTTCTCCCATTGGGGTCGGCTACGTCGTTGATGTCAAAGAAGTACGCACCTGGCAGATGGCCTTCCGCGAACTGGGCTTTGGCTGGCGCAATACCACCTGGCACAAAATAGCTTGCGTCAACGATGAGAATGCTGGGGTCGTTCAGCCGTACCGCCAACCATTGGGTGGAAACAAGTGCGTCGGTCATGTTTTGCTTAGGTCCATGTTTTTATAACTTTGTCCCGGTTCAAGAAAAACCACTGGGCGGCGATAATGGTTTGGGCATTCTCAAGTCGGCCTTCGTCGAGCATGCGGCGCAGGTTAGCCTCTGGCAAGATATGCACGCGGATGTGCTCGCCTTCGCCATCTAGCCCAAAAATGCCGCCGCTCTCAGGCGCTACCACACGACCCAAATACAGCGCTGTGGTTTCCGTGGCCCCGCCAGGGCTGGCTAGGTAATGCGCCACGGGCAGTAGGTCTAAAATCTCTAACCCTGCTTCTTCTTGCACTTCACGTCGTGCCACCGCTTCGGGTGTTTCGCCGGGCTCGATGATACCTGCAACCAATTCAATCTGGAATGGTGTCATGTGTGCTGCGTAAGCGCCAATTCGGAACTGCTCGCATAAGACGAACACACCCTCGAGTGGATCATAAGGTAATACGGCAGAGGCATGGCCACGTTCGAAAACCTCTCGCGTGAGAGGCTTGTGCCACCCACCATCAAAGCGGCCATGGCGGACGGTATATTCATCGATCCGAAAATAGCCTTGGAACGCGCTGCGTTTGGCGATGATCTCGATATCGTGTGGGCCGGGGTCGGCCATGGTGTGCTCCAGTGGGCATGACTTAAGCTTTCACTACTTTAGAGTTGTGCTGGGCCAATATCCAGTAACCGGAGTCAATCATGAGCGATGTTACAGTTTTGCCGCCCGGCATGGTGGACGTATCTGAAACGCTAACGGGTCGATTCTCAAACGAGGTGAGGGTGGGCAGCCACCGTTTGCTTGCCGATGAACCTTCTGATGTCGGCGGTGATGACGCCGGGCCCATGCCTCATGATTTTGTCCTGGCAGCGCTTGGGGCCTGCACATCCATGACCGCGTAGATGTACGCAGAACGCAAAGGTATTCCGCTGAAACACGTTTCAGTTCGGATGAGCTACAGGAAAATGAAGGCCGCCGATTACCCAGATTGCACCACCAAAGAGGGCGGGGTGACAGAAATGACACGTGATGTAGCTCTCGAGGGCGATCTGACCGACGAGCAGCGCCAACGCCTGATCGAGATTGCCAACAAATGCCCTGTCCACAAAACGCTTTCGGGTGAGATCAAAATCCGGACGCTTCTGGTACTTTGATTCGCTCGGCAGATGATCAACGACATAGCATCCCGATCCATCCACAGTCGCAGCACTTTAGGATAGGTCATCTTTAGGTTTGAGAAGGTGTTAGCGATGATGATTCTTAGCCAAGCGGCATGGAGCGTAAATAATCGCAAAGCCCTCAGTGGTTTGGCGGTTGCGGCCCGCAATGAAGCCCAGCGGCAATCAACCGCATCGAAGCCTGATGTGTTACTGCTCTTGCCTCATAGTCCCGCAGGCACAAAAGCCCCCGCCGAGAAGAAGGCCTTTGCAATTCTCGCCGCCGCAGCGAAGTCAAGTGACGTTTATCTTGCCGGATCGGCAGTGGTGAAGCCCAACGCTAAGTCCGCGCCACAAACCATCGGCTTTGTGTTCTCGCCCAAGGGCAAGCTGTTGCTGCGCGCAGCCAAGATTATGCCAGACATCATCGAAGGCTTCACCGACACGACCAGCTCACTGGGCCAGCCCAATGACTTTGCGGTGGTGAAGCTGCCATTCGCGCAAGTCGGCATGTTATGTGGCGAGGACATCCACATTGCGCATTATGCCCGCTCGCTCGCGTTCCACGGGGCCGAAATTATTCTCAACCCCAGCATCGAGCGCAGTGACCGCCACTTTGAGGTGCGCAGCCTCTCGCGGTTTGCGCGTGCCGGTGAGAATACCGCCTACATTGCGACCACCAGCCCCATCGAAATGATGGACGGCAAGCAGCTGGTGAAGCTGCCCAACGCCACGGCGTTTTATCATTGGGAGCGACCTGAGACGCGCGCCCAAAGTTCCGAGACGTTTGTGGTTCCCGACCTCGATATGGAATGGCTACGGCGCATCCGCGCCACCCCCGAGAGGAGCTTCATCGCCATTTTGCGCGCCGATGTTTACGGGCGCGGCTATACGAAATGGGCGACGAAGCCAAAGCCCGCACCGAAAACCCGCGAGGGATGGCTAAGGGAAGCTGAGACGCGCCTCAAAGCCGAGGCCAAGGCCACCGGCCCGCAGCGTGCGGCATACGAAGAACAGTACGATGTGTGCATTATCCAGTCGGTGCCGCATTTAATTCCGCTGGGCGTGAATAATGCGCGCGAAATTATCAATATGAATTTGACGGAAAGTTTGGCGCTGGCCGCCAGCCGCGCCAACATTCCATCGGTGCGCTTGGTTGTGTTCCCTGAGTTCTGGCTGACGGGCCCCGGCGGTATTGGCGGTGTGCAGCGCACTGTGCGCGACATGGAGCGTGTGGCCATCAGTTATCCTGACGAAGTGTTCGATAAGATCGGCAAGTTTGCGCAAGACAACAAAGTGTACGTCGCGTTCCAGAATTTCGAAGTTCACCCGAAGTTGCCGGGTCGCGTTTTTAACTCGGCGTTCCTGATTGATGACGTGGGCAAGTTGGTTCACACCTATCGCAAGAATCAATGCGCCGATGTGTGGGGCTTCTTGCCCGACACCACACCCGGCAGCATTCTCGACAAATACCTCGATACGTTTGGGTATGACGCGCTGTTCCCCGTGGCCGATACACCCATCGGGCGTTTGGCCAACATGATTTGCTTCGATAACATGCACCCCGAAGTCGCCCATGGCTTGCGCCATGCCGGGGCCGAGGTGATCATGCACTCCTCGTCCGAGCCCCATGGCGGCGATGGTCGGCGGGCGTGGGATAACGCCCGGCGTATGCGCGCCTTCGAGAACACCTGCTACATGCTCTCGGCGATTGATGGCGGCGAATATAAATCCGTCGAGTCTGAAATTATGACGTTCTTCCGGCGTGGCCACACACGCTTAGTCAACTTTGACGGCACGTTGCAAGGCACAGTAGACGGGCCGGGACCGGTGGTGTTTCGCGGACATATTGATTTGGCGGCTTTGCGTCGCGCGCGCGCCAACCCGCGTGTGAACTTTGCCCTGTGGAACGATGCCAGCGTATACGCGCAGCACTATCATGCGGGCATGGGCTTCCCCAGCAACCTGTGGGCGGGCGACCCATATATCAACCCATACCTAGGCGCAGGAAAATTGCGAGAGATCATCGCACAGTATCTGGAGAAGGGGATATACGTCGCGCCGGCAACCAAGCTCGGCTCGGATCGATACAGGACAAGCGATCAGGTTTAAGATTCAAGGCAACAAAAAACCGGCGGACATTTATGCCCGCCGGTTGTTCGTTTGTATCAGCCGTAATTATTTCGGCATCACGACGGTATCGATGACGTGAATCACTCCGTTGTCGGCAACCACATCAGCGGTTGTGACTTTTGCATTGTTGACCATCACGCCCTTGGTGGCGTCGATCATTAGGTTTTGACCATTGACTGTTTTCGCATCGGTCTTTTTGCCGGCGATGTCAGCAGCCATCACTTTACCTGACACAACGTGGTAGGTGAGGATGCCAGCAAGCTTGGCTTTGTTTTCGGGCTTCAACAGGTCTTCAACCGTGCCCTTGGGCAGCTTGGCAAACGCGGCGTCGGTTGGCGCGAAGACAGTGAAAGGGCCCGGGCCTGAAAGGGTTTCAGCAAGGCCAGCGGCCTTCACAGCAGCTACGAGCGTGTTGAACGTGCCGGCGCCAACAGCAGTCTCGACAATGTTCTTTGCTTGCGCGGCGCCAGCAACAAACAAAGCTGCGGCGAGCGCAATTCCATTGGTCACATTACGAATCATGGGGCATATCCTTTTAATAATAGGGGTGTGTATGGACCTCATGTCCATACTTTCACATTGATTAGTGAACATTACTTCCTACGCGGGTGCTTTGAAGTCAGATCAATAAAATTTGATGACATTTACGAGATTAAGTCTGGTCAAGATCAGGGGTATTGGGGATTGAGCACAGTCCCATCCCGCCGTAGGGTGATTCACTTATTATGAGTAACGAGGTTGAGAGAATGACGATTGGCAAAAATCGGCAATGGCTACTCGCGGAACGGCCCATTGATCGCCCGGTCAGGGCGACAGATTTCAAACTGGGCGAAGCCCGGATCCCCGAGCCAAAGGAAGGCGAGTTTGTGATTCGCGTCATCTATTCGTCGCTGGCACCGGTCATGCGCTTTTACATGCTTGATGGCGCGGGCATCGAAAAGCCGCTGGAGATCGGTGATGTCATGCGGGGGAGAGGCGTGGGGCAAGTTGTGGCGTCGCGCCATCTGAATTTCAAAGTCGGTGAAATCGTTCAGGGGAAAATGGGCTGGCAAGAATACGCCATCAGCGACGGTTCGCCCTACTGGATGATGTACAAAGTCCATCAGCGCGTCGTGCCGGTGTCCACGGCGTTAGGTATTCTGGGCATGACTGGCTTCACTGCGTACTTTGGGTTGTTCGACATCGGCAAGCCCAAGCCCACAGACATTGTATTAGTCTCGGGTGCTGCAGGCGGCGTGGGCTCATCAGTGGCGCAGTTGGCCAAGACAGTGGGATGTCGCGTCGTTGGCATCGCGGGCTCGGACGAGAAGTGCACAATGTTGACCGAAAAGCTTAGCTATGATGCGGCCATCAATTATAAAATGGATGACGTCGGCGCGAAGATGGACGAACTGTGCCCCAAAGGCATCGACGTATTTTTTGATAACGTCGGCGGGCCGATTCTCGATGTAGGCTTGGCGCGAATCAACAAATACGCCCGCGTTATTTCGTGCGGCGGCATTTCGCAATACATCGCGGGTTCAACCGAACCCTATCCGTTGAAGAATGCTTACAAGATCGGGCGGCTGAATGCGTTGCTACAGGGATTCTTGATTTACGATTACGAGCCGCGCTTCCCCGAGGCCGAGGTCGCCATGGCCCAGTGGGTGAAAGAGGGCAAGCTATCGTATCAAGAAGACGTGCTGGATGGGTTCGAGCGTATGCCCGAAGCGCTGATCCGCCTGTATAATGGCGAAAACCGTGGCAAGCAACTGGTGCGCGTGAGCAAGGACCCGTTTTAAGGAGTTCAACCTGATGACCAAATCTCTCAACATCGCCATCCTCATTTTCGACGGAGCGGAGGAGTTAGATTTTCAAGGTCCGTGGGAAGTCTTGACTATGGTCAACACGGTGCGGGCGTTCAAAAAAATTGAGGGTCACGACAAAGTTTACCTGGTATCTGAAACTGGGGCCAAGGTCACGTGCGCGAATGGGATGCGCGTAGAGGCAGATTTCAGTTATGCCACCGCGCCCCAGGCCGATGTGATTTTGGTGCCGGGCGGGCAGGGCACACGGCGCGAGGTGACAAATTCTGCCACATTGAAGTGGATCGCCGATCAAGCCGCGCATTGTACCTGGGTCACCAGTGTTTGCACGGGTTCGATGGTGCTGGCGGCTGCAGGCCCGGCGCGCGGCAAACGCATCACGACGCATTGGGCTGCCATCGGCGAAGTGCGAAATCGCGGCGATGCCGGCGAGGTGGTGTCGGGCCAGCGCTGGGTGGTGGATGGCAATGTTGTCACCTCGGCGGGCGTTTCGGCGGGCATCGACATGGCGATTTGGCTGGTGGCGCAATTGCATGACGACGACATGGCCAAGACCGTCGTGAGAATGATGGAATACGACCCCGCGCCGCCCTTTGCCTTTGCGAAGCCCGATCGTACTTAGCCAATCCAACGGTGTCCGCTCCCCCCGGCTATCACCTGATTTGCATGGGTCCTTGCGCACGGCGGGGCTTGGCATAGGGAGGCACAGTGCTATCTTGGCGTCATCGAATTTCAGGAGTGCCTTATATGATCGACTACAAACTCCGCCAAACGGGCCGCGCCTCGCTCGACTTCCTCTCGGCGTTTGGCCCGGCCATCGCGTCGATGCAAAAGCATCAGCAAGTTGCCCTCACGAAAGCTGGATTAACAGACGACGCCAAGTTGGCCGATGATATGGACGAGCGCTCTGAACAAATTGAATCGATGCTCGCCAATGAACCGGCCTTCCGTACCAGCAACATGATGGGCGAATGGCATGCGGAGCATCATGCGCGTTTGGCAGCAGAGGCGTTTACCGAAATTGAAGCCGACATACAATCCACGTTTGAGCGTTTAAAGCAGGGCAAGACGACGCTGAGCGTCAACCCCGACCTCACGCCAGACAAATACTGGCTCTACCCGATTCATCGTACTACTGGCGGGTGGGATGGCCATCCGCACATGGGCTTTATTCATGGCGAGTTAATTCACCGTTATGTGGTCGGAAAATCCACCCGCCCACCGGCGGCAGGCAGTTCTTCGGCTGACATTTACACGCAACGCAAACAATTCGCCGAGCAAGCACCGCGTCGCGATTATAAAAAGATTCTGGAAATCGGCTGCTCGTCCGGTCCATTCACATTAAAACTGGCCGAAGTGTTTCCCAACGCCGAGATTCATGCGCTCGATATTTCAGTCGCGCAGTTGGAGCAAGCCCAACGCAACGGCAATAATATGGGCCACGCCTGGAAGCTGTTTCAGGCTGACGCGCGAGATACAAAACTACCTGCTGCCAGTTATGACCTTGTCACCTCGTTTATTGTTCTGCACGAACTGCCGGTTGACGTAATTGGCGATATTCTGCGCGAAAGCTTCCGGTTGCTGACACCCGGCGGCGATTTGATGTTCGGCGATGTGGCACCTTATAGCGCCATGAACAAACTCAACGCCTGGCGTACCGACTACATCGCGAAATTTGGCGGCGAGCCTTTCTGGCGTGGATCATCCACCATGGACATGGTTGGCTTGATGAAAAGTATCGGCTTTGTGGATGTAAAATACTACGGCGTCGCGCCCATTAACTATCCCTGGGTCACATACGGGCGTAAACCGTGACGAAGCTTTTTCCATCCCAAGCCCAACCGCGCAAACGCAAAGCCCTGAAACCCGATGACATCGACAAGGTTGCTCAGGCCCTCATGACGCTTGCGCAAGAGCTGTGGGTGGTCAAAGACCGGCAAATGGTGACTGAGGCCGTGCTGGCCAAACACGGTATTGATATTAGCGAAGAGATTTCGCTGTATCAACCGGACCTGGCGCTAGACGCCAAGCTGTGCGCCGCGCGTCAAGCGCTGGTGCTGAAGCTCACTCAAGACATCACCGGGCTCTACGAGCCGTTAGCGTAAGGTTATTCTCGCGTCGCCACATTCACGCTTTCAGCAATCGCGTCGCTGATTGAAGGATAACGACATCTCCAGCCTTAAGGCCTTCAACGATTTCGGCGTTGAGCGTATTGCGGCTGCCGATCTTCACTTTAACGGTCTTCACTTTAACGCTCTATACCGTGCCGCCATCGGCGTCGTCAGCCACGCGGAACACATCCCAATCCGAACCAACACGAAACAGCGCGCTCTCGGGGACCTTCAGCACGTTGTCGCGAAGTTCAATCATAACGCGTGTTTCCACACGGTAGCCATGACCCAGGCTGGCCCATTCCTCGTGCGGAGACACAAAGTCGATAATCACATTCACCCGCTGTTCTTCGATGCCCAGCGCTGAAATTTTATAAAAGCCGAAGGGTTCGACCCTGCGCACGATACCTTTCAATGCTTGCGGCCCGCCCCAATCTTCGATGATGACCTCTTGGTGTTCTTTCACCTTGACGGCGTCGGTAGAGAGCAAATCGGTGACATTCTCCATCGTGGCCGGGTCGTCGATTTCCAACAGCGGCGTGCCTGCGGCTAAAATGGCTTCGCTTTGCTGCATCCGCCGAAATAAGCGGCCATTCACAGGCGCGCGAACGGGGATGTAGTCGATCTTGGTGCCGGGGCCATAGCCGCGCGCGAGGCATTGAGATCGTTGCGACGCTTCGCAGCCATTGTGACAACATGATCGAGTGAGGAGCGGGCTATCGCAACTACCATTCGTGAATAGCTTGCATGAGGACTTAGCCATTGAAGACCCTGAAATCTACAGGGCCTAAAATTTTAAAGAAGTTATTGACCGTTTTGCAGTCAGTAGCAGGCCAAAGGGTATCTTTTCGGCCTGTTACGAACTATCAACACCGCTGTTCAATATGATGTGTTTTAAACTCGATCTGGCGTACCCTTGTCCGCGCTGCGAAAGCCCCTCCCTAAATGTCCGATATGCCTGCCCCAGACGTTCCATCCCCAGCCAAGTCTTTCGGCGGAGCCTCGCTCACGGAGGGGCCTGTTCGTGGCCACCTGACGAAGCTGGCTGGGTTTATGGCTTTTGGCATTACTGCCTCGTTGATCAGCACGCTGGCCGACGCTTACTTCATCGCAAAACTTGGAACACACGAGCTGGCCGCGCTCACCTTCAGCTTTCCGGTAGTGATGCTCATTATTTCATTGTCGATTGGCTTTGGCACAGGTGTCGTCTCAGTCATTTCACGTAACGTCGGTTTGGGCGATCAGGCCTCGGTGCGCGCATTGGGCACCGATAGCATCGTCCTTGCCACCATAATCACGGCGATAATCTCGTTTATCGGGTTTCAAACCATTGACCCTCTGTTCCGGTTGTTGGGCGCAGAAGAGGCGGTGCTACCACTCATCCACGACTACATGCAGGTGTGGTATTTGGGCACGCTTTTCCAAATTATTCCGCAAGTCGGCTCCAGCGTGATACGCGCCCATGGTGACGCGCGCACGCCCAGCGCCTTGATGGCATTGGCGGCGGTGGTTAACGCAGTTTTGGATCCTATCTTTATCTTTGGTTGGGGGCCCATTCCTGCCATGGGCATTGCTGGCGCAGCGTGGGCTGGAAATGTTGCCCGACTAGTGCTGATTGTTCTCTTCGCAATTGTCATTCATCGCGGCATGCATGCTTTGGCACCCATCAGTTTTAGTGCCGAACGCCTGAAGAAATCTTGGCTGAGTTTGCTGCACATCGCGTTGCCATCGACAGCCACGCAGATGGTCGCCCCTGTGGCGAGCGGCATCATTACCGCCATTGTGGCGTCATATGGAACTGCTGCAGTGGCCGCTTTCGGCATCGCTACGCGGGTGGAAATCTTTGCCTTTATTTATATCATGGCGATCTCTATCGCTGTGGCACCGTTCACGGGCCAAAACGCAGGTGCAAAAAGATTTGATCGCATCCGTGAGGCGGTAAATTTTTCGATCAAGTTTTGTTTTATCGGCGGCGTAATTGAAGCCGTTATTCTTGCTCTTGTTGGGCACTGGCTGGTGAGTAAGTTTGCCACCGACCCCGAAGTCATTCGCCTCGCCACGCTGTATTTATACATTGTTCCGATCAGTTATGCGCTCAGTGGTATCGTGGGTCTTGGCATGTCCGTCTGGAATTCGCTGGCCATGCCTTTGGCTGCATCATCCATCGGGCTGGCGCGCTCGATGGTGGTGACTGTGCCTTTGGTTTTCCTCGGCTCGTGGCTGGGTGGCATGGAAGGCATTATCGTTGCCAACAGTCTTGCCGCATTTTTAGTCGGGGGTGCGGCGTGGTGGTGGCTGTATCGCACGATCTATCGTAAGGAGCGCGAAATGTCGGCCGATGCGGTGCCGCAGGCTGTGGTCGCAGAATAAAACCAGCAATGTCCGACGACGTCGCAGATCTCCCGCAGCCACCGATTGAGCCCCCGGCCAAGCCCAAACGCGGGCATGGTGGCGCGCGTGGCGGAGTCAAACTCACCGAAGGCCCCGTGCGAAAGCAAATCTTGGGTCTCACGCGCTACTTATTGATGGGCACCATCGCGACGATGTCCTTCCAATTAGCCGACGCTTATTTTGTCGCGCAATTGGGAACCCGCGAACTGGCGGCGTTGGCGTTTACCTTCCCCATGGTGATGATTTTGCATGCCATTGCGCTCGGGCTCGGAACCGGCGTCACGTCGGTTGTCTCGCGCGCCGTGGGCGAGGGGGAGATCGCGAGGGCGCGTGTCCTGACGACCGACAGCCTCTTTCTGGCCTTTGCGATTGCGCTGGTGTTTGCGATTGGCGGTTATTTCGCCGTCGATCCTCTTTTCAAGGCGATGGGCGCTCAGCCCGATGTCTTGGTTCAAATCAAAGACTATATTTACGTCTGGTTTTTTGGCATGCCGGTGATGATCGTGCCGCTGATTGCCAACTCGGTGATCCGCGCTTATGGCGATGCCAAATCCCCAAGCTTGATCATGGCGGGATCGGCGGTTTTGAATATCTTCCTCGATCCCATTTTCATCTTTGGTGCGTGGTTTATTCCGGGCTTCGGCCTCGCGGGTGCGGCGTATGCGTTGCTGATCTCGCGCTTTGTCACGTTCACCTTGTCGTTGTTTGTGCTGCACTCCCGGGTGCATGGCATGGTTTACACCTTACCGACCATAACGCGTATGTTGGACTCGTGGCGCCAGTTGTTGCACATCGCTTTGCCAGCCACCGCGACTCAACTCATCCAGCCGGTCTCGGCTGCGATTCTCACCACCCTAATCGCCTCATTCGGCGCCAGCGCGATTGCGGCTTATGGGGTGGCGACGCGCATTGAGATGTTCTCGCTAATTTTCGTGATGTCGCTGTCCATCGCGATGGGACCTTTTGTGGGCCAAAACGCAGGCGCCGGGCGCATGGACCGCGTGAAAGAGGCCATGACCTTTGCCTACAAAGCTGTGCTGATTTACGGGGTCATCGTCGCCGGGTTGCTTGCCGTCTTTGGATCGTTCTTAGCGCATGAATTCAGCGAAGATCCTGCGGTCATTGCCTTGGCGGGGTATTACTTACTGATCGTTCCCCTCAGCTACGGATGTATGGGAATCATCAATATTTCTTCGGGCAGCCTGAACTCCATGGCCAAGCCAATGCCGGCCATGCTCATCGGGGTTTCGAAGTCCATGCTCGTGCAACTGCCGTGTGCCTATATGGGGGCGACGTTGTATGGCGTCAAAGGTGTGTTTATGGGTATGGCGACGGCATCGGCCTTGGTGGCCATGCTTGCTTTTATACTTGCGCGCCGCACTATCAATGGCGAAGTCGCGCTAATGCCTATCGGCGGCTCACGTCCATCGGCGGCGGAGTAGGCACACGCCTGATTTTTATCCCTTCTGTAGGCATAATCATGCGCGAATTTGCCGCGCATTTCTGCGCGAATGATGTATGGTGACCTATGACCCAAAATACTACTCGCTGCCGCGCTTGCCAGCTTCAGCTATGTAAGGGCCGTGAAGAGCCGCCACATTCTGGCCTTCAGGTTAGTGCCGAGGATGGTGGAACACAACTTCGTCCGGCACAGGGCGCAGGCGATACTGCCTACGCATGTCAGGCCTGTGGAACGAGTCTAATCAATTCCACCAACCGGACGGTTGCGGGCTGGCGCAAGCTCGCCGCGTAGAGTTTGCGGGGGCGAGGGCATTGTCACGTTAGCTAGTTTTACTTGATTATGCCGCTGAGCGCGGGCCAACTTCCTGAAGATTTAACAATGGAACAAGGCGCTCTCTGACACGATGGATCGGCTCCATAACCGCTGATTCTTCTTCAATGTGACAATGCCGATAATAGAGAACAAAACCCTGTGGCTTAACGGCTACAGGGTTTTTTTGCTCAAATAGTATGCAAAATTGAGGCGCAGTAATGATACCGTCATATGCGCCCCGGCTCTAAAGCTTTGCAAATCAATCCAGACGAGGGACCTTCGATGACAAGCAATTTCTCCGCACGCTTAGCTGTGCTCTCAGCCGCGCTGGCCGCGTCAACCACACTTTCGGCCGTGGCTCAAGACAACGCGTTCATCGAGGAAATTGTTGTCACTGCGCAAAAGCGTGAAGAGTCTGTGCAGTCGGTGCCTATCTCTATTGTCGCGATTTCCGCCGCTCAGTTAGATCGCGCGGGTCTCACCGACATATTAGGAGTTGCTGGGCGCACACCGTCGTTGCAATTCAGTTCAGCGGGCGGCGAAGCGCAAATCTATATCCGCGGCGTCGGCTCGAACTTGCTGGCGGTGGGCGCTGATCCGTCCGTCGCCATCAACCTCGACGGCGTGTATTTGGGTCGCCCCAACATGGGCCTCAACCAGTTCCTTGATGTGGAGCGCGTCGAAGTTTTGCGCGGTCCTCAAGGCACGCTGTACGGACGTAACGCCACCGGCGGGTCCATCAACATCATATCAAAAATGCCCAGCGACGAGTTCAATGGCTATGCTACCGCCAGCTACGGCAGTGACAATGCGATTGATCTCAAAGCCGCTGTGGGCGGGCCGATTTCCGACAAACTCAGTTATCGCATTGCCGGTCGTCATGAAAATAACGACGGCTATGTGGAAGACTTGGACCCGGCAGGCACCAACAAGCTCGACAACTCTGATTTGTGGGCCGGTCGCGCCTCACTGCGTTTCAAACCCAATGATGCCATCACCGCCACCGCAATCATGGATTGGAGCGATTTTAATAATGGCAACACGGCCATTCGCCCTATCGATAACCTTGGTGCTGCAAAATTGGCCGGTGCGAAGCAAACCACCAGCCTCTTGCAGGAATTCAACAACCTGCCGACGTTCATGAATTGGAAGACCGGCGGCCCGACGCTGGATGTGGATGTGGAATTGTCGGATACGGTCTTGTTGAAGTCGATCACATCCTACAAAACTTTCGACATGGACTTCTATTTCAATACGGATGGCACAGAAATTCCGGTCACCCGCACCACCGAAACCTTTGACACCAAGCAATTCAGCCAAGAGCTGCGCTTAGCCTCGCAAGGCGATGCGCCACTGCAATGGATTGTCGGTGGTTACTACCTGAAAGAAGAAAAGAAAGGCGCGCTGGGTTTGGTGCGTGAGAATTTGCGCAATGCCGTGACTGGCGCACCGCTGGCCTTGGGCGTATTTATTATTCCTGCGACCAACGACACCAAAGCCTCGGCAGCCTTCGCGCAAGGATCCTACGCCATCACCGCAGATGTGAAGTTCACAGCAGGCATTCGCTTCTCGGATGAAAAGAAAGTCGACACCAACGCGCAGTACAACATTTTTGTTGGTGGTGCGGTGACAACGGATCAAGTCGCCAATGGGTTGTTCGGCGGTTTGAATGTGGCCAACTTCCCGGCCGCCTCACGTCGCTCCGATAGCAAGAAATTCAATGCCTGGACGCCTAAGTTTGGCATCGACTGGAAAGTGAACGAAGATGTGCTGGCCTATGCCTCGGCCACGCGTGGCTTCAAGTCGGGCGGTTACAACGATTATCAGCCCACTAATCCGTCATTTAACCCCGAGTACATCTGGAGCTACGAAGCGGGCGTGAAGTCGGACCTGGCCGATGGCAAGCTGCGTTTGAACGCCGCAGCGTTCTATTACGAATACAGCGATTTGCAGGTCACGACCTTCCTCAACTCCTTGACCTTGGTGGCCAACGCCGCACAGGCGAAAGTGAAGGGGCTTGATCTGGAAATGGTGGCCCAGCCGAAAAAGGCCGTCACCCTGGGCGTTGCGGTCAGCTTGCTTGACGCGTCATACGATACCTTCACAGCGCCTTATGGCGTTTGCTCGCCATTGGTTTTGGCTACCCCAACCTGCGCTGGTCGTACCGCCGGTCAGGTGCGCTTGATCAACGCCAATGGCAATCGCCTCAACAACGCCCCCGAGATCAAAGGCAATGCCTTCATGGGATACGCACATGATATGGGCAACAGCGGCAGCCTGACGTTCTTCGGCCAGGTCAGCTACACCGACAAGATCTTCTTCAACGCCGCCAACGACCCCAACGCCAGCCAAAAAAGCTACACACTACTGGATGGCCGCATCACCTGGGCACCGGAAAGCGAAGCATTTGAGATTTCGTTGTTTGGCAAAAACCTGGGCGACAAAGACTACTTCCATAACATTGTGCAGTTCACCTCGGCGTCTCTGACACCGCCCGCAGCGGCCTTGCCAGGCGCAGGCGTGCCTGTCACCGATCCGTTCTCGATTGGGAATGCGCTGGGCTATCCGGCCCCGGGTCGCCAATGGGGCATCGAAGCCAAGTACAAGTTCTAACACGCTCGGCATTGTTTGCAGCGAAGGGCGGGGGCAACTCCCGCCCTTCTGCTTAAGGGGTGTCTGGTGTTGCTCGAATCCCTTCTAAACAGGTGGCTCAATTTCCACCGGACAACCCCGGCAAATCTCAACCAACCAAAGGCCGAAGCGGCCTAACCCAAAAGCGGCATCAAAGCCGCTTGGCAGCACTCACCACAATTGGTGCAGTGTCTCCGCCCCCCACCCAGGCACTTTATTCGCAGACCCCGCCCAGGCTAATTCCTGTTACCCACTCGCTCCGATGTGCGGCAAAAATTTTCCAGTTTTTGGATTGGGGAGGTGTGTGGATGGCATTGTCACGTTAGCTAGTTTTACTTGATTATGCCGCTGAGCGCGGGCCAACTTCCTGAAGATTTAACAATGGATTAAGGCGCTCTCTGACACGATGGATCGGCTCCATAACCGCTGATTCTTCTTCAATGTGACAATGCCTTCACCATCCCTTTATGCGAGGGGTGATCTCAGGATGCGTTTATGTCGCGATCTTCTGCTTCAGGCCGATGGAACATTCGGTAGAGGGCTGGGAGGACAACGAGGGTTAAGATCGTCGATGAAATGATCCCTCCGATGACGACGGTTGCTAGTGGCCGCTGAACTTCACTGCCCGTCCCGACATTCAACGCCATGGGAACAAACCCCAGGCTTGCCACCAGCGCGGTCATTAAAACGGGTCTGAGGCGTGAGATTGCCCCATTGATGATCGCGGCATCCAAAAGAGCACCATCATCACGCAATCGTCGGATAAACGACACCATCACCACGCCATTCAGCACGGCCACGCCCGAGAGGGCGATAAAGCCGACACCAGCCGAGATCGACAAGGGAATATCTCGCAGCCAGATAGCTACAATCCCGCCCGTGAGCGCTAACGGCACACCGCTAAACACAATCAGCGCGTCCTTCGTGGACCCAAACGCCGTGTACAGCAGCATCAAGATCAGCAGCAACGCGACCGGCACCACGATTCGTAGACGCTCGCTTGCAGAGATGAGTTGTTTGAACGTTCCGCCGTAATCGAGCCAATATCCTGCGGGCAAATCGACACGTGTGCGCATGGCTTGCTGTAATTCGTCGACAAACGATCCCAAGTCTCGGCCACGCACATTGGCCGTCACCACGACCCGGCGTTTGCCGTTCTCGCGGCTAATCTGGTTTGGCCCGAGCGCGATGTCGATGGTGGCGACTTCGCCCAAGGGCACGAAACGCCCAGCCTCGTTCATCAGGCTTGCTTTGACTAAGCCCGATTCACGTTGCACGAGCGCGGGCAGGGGGATGGGAAGACGGCTGAGTGCTGAGAGGTCGCTCCGTAGTTTCTCAGGTAATCGGACGACCAGATCAAACCGCCGATCGCCCTCGAAGACTTGCCCCACGGCCTTTCCGCCAAGCGCGATTTCCACAACTTCCTGGAATTCAGATATCTTAATACCGTAGCGCGCTAAGACTTCGCGTTTGGGCAATATGGTGAGAAGCGGTAAGCCTGTTGTTTGTTCCACACGGGCATCAGCAGCCCCAGAAACGCCTTTCAGAACTGTCTCAACTTGCTCAGCCGTTTCGTTGAGAACATCAAGATCGTCACCATAAATCTTGACCGCGACATCCGTTCGTACGCCCGAGATCAGCTCGTTGAAGCGCATCTGAATCGGTTGTGTAAACTCATAGTTATTGCCCGGTATTTTCCGTGCAGCTAATTCAAGCTCCTCCACTAACTCGGCCTTTGTCTTGCTGGTGTCGGGCCACAATTCGCGATTTTTCATAATCACAAAGGTATCAGCCACACTGGGCGGCATGGGGTCGGTGGCAATTTTAGCAGTGCCAATTTTAGCGAAGACTTTGTCGACCTCGGGGAATTCCTTGAGCTTCGATTCCAGCGCCGCCTGCATCTGCAGGGCCTGGGTCAAACTTGTTCCCGGGATGCGCAGCGCATGAAGTGCGATATCGCCTTCGTCGAGGCTTGGAATGAATTCAGAACCCAGCCGCGTTGCCAACAACCCGCTGAGCACAACCAAAACTAACGCACCAACGGCCACGGGAAGGCGATTTGCTAGAGCGCCCCGCAAGATTGGCTCATAAAATGTGCGCGCTTTTCGCAGACCGACGTTTTCTTTTTCAGCAACGCGGCCTGTGACAAAGGTCGCTACGGCTGCCGGAATAAAGGTAATCGATAGCACCAGCGCGCTCAGCAAAGCGGCGACGACGGTAAACGCCATAGGGTGGAACATCTTTCCTTCAACGCCCGTGAGCGTGAAGATCGGGATGTACACGATGGTGATGATGAGAACACCAAAGAGGCTGGGGCGGATCACCTCAGCGGTGGCCTGTGCTGCTGTTGCAAACCGTTCCTCCCTAATCATCACACGACCCAGGTGTTCTTGCTTTTCGCCGAAACGCCGCAAGCAATTTTCGACAATGATGACCGCGCCATCTACGATAATACCGAAATCCAATGCGCCAAGGCTCATGAGGTTGCCCGACACTTTGTTCTGAACCATTCCCGTGATCGTCATCAGCATGGAAAATGGAATAATCGCAGCGGTGATGAGTGCGGCGCGAAAATTACCCAGCAGGGCAAATAAAATGACAATCACCAGAATTGCGCCTTCGACGAGGTTCTTCTCGACGGTTGCGATTGTGCGATCAACTAAGGTGGTGCGGTCATAGACAGTGTTTGCGACGACGCCATCGGGCAAGCTTCGATTGACCTCTTCCATGCGCGTGGCGACACGCTGGGACACTTCGCGGCTGTTTTCGCCGATCAGCATGAAGACCGTGCCCAGCACCACCTCGCGGCCATTTTCGGTGGCCGCTCCGGTGCGCAGTTCTGAGCCGATCTGTACATCGGCTACATCCGAAACGCGCACAACCGATGCGCCTCGCGTTGCCACAACAAGGCTGGCGATCTCTGCGATGTCGGTGATTTGGCCGGGCGAGCGAATCAAATATTGCTCGCCATTGCGTTCGATATACCCAGCGCCGACGTTGCTGTTGTTATCAGCCAACGCCTCCATGAGGTCGCGTAAGGTCAGGCCGTAAGCTAGGAGTTTGTTTGGGTAAGGCGTGACGTGGAATTGTTTGACATACCCGCCGACGGTGTTGACCTCGGTCACGCCCTGAAGGTTCCGAAGCTGGGGCAGAACAACCCAATCCTGCAACGTTCTCAATTCGGTTGGCGTCCATTCGCTACCGTCAGGTTTCTTCGCCCCCTTTTCAGACTCGACGGTGAACATGAAAATTTCGCCAAGCCCAGTCGCGATGGGGCCCATCGATGGCTCTAAGCCAGGCGGAAGCTTGCTTTTCACCTCTTGCAGTCGTTCGTTGATGAGTTGGCGGGCAAAGTAGATATCGGTTGCGTCTTGAAAAACGACCGTCACCTGCGACAGGCCATAGCGCGAGATCGACCAGGTGTAGTCGAGGTTGGGAATGCCGGCGAGGGTAGTCTCAATCGGGAACGTCACGCGCTGTTCGGCTTCCAGCGGTGAAAACCCTGGCGCTTCAGTGTTGATTTGAACCTGAACATTGGTGATGTCAGGCACGGCGTCGATGGGCAGGCGTTGAAAGTTATAGATTCCCAACGCCGAGAGACTCAGCACGACGATAAAAACAATCCAACGTTGCTGGATAGCAGTAGAAATAATACGCTCTAACATGGGGCCATCCTCAATGATCGTGGCTTGCGCCGGATTTCTCGATGTCAGCTTTGATGAGGAAGCTGTTATCGGTCACATAGACCGTCCCCGGCACAAGACCGCCGATGACTTCGATGAAGTCGTTATCTTTCGCTCCAAGTTCGAGCATGCGAACTTCGTATGTGTCACCAACCTTGGCGAACACGACGTCGAAGTCACGGAACCGCTGCAGAGCATTGGTGCTTACGGCGAGTGGCACCTCAGTCGTTCCAATCGTGATGTCAGCCTCAATCAGCATTCCTGGTCGCCACGCGTTGTTGGTGTTATCCAAAACAACACGAACCGGAACGGATTGCGACCCAACTTCCGTGGTCGGCGAAATCATCGACAACCAGCTATCGCTGCTCATATCGCCGTCAATCGCGCTGACGCGAACCGGCTGGCCCACTTTGAGTTTGGCAGCATCTTGCGGAAAAACCTGAAGTTCAGCGACCACACGCCTCATGTCTCCGACCTCAACAATCGGCATCGAGCCGACGATTTCGCCAACACGCGCGTTCTGGCTGTAGATGATGCCGTCGACCGGCGACTTGATCGCATAGACTTGAAGGCTATCGTTGCTTTCGACCATCGCGATGACTTCGCCTTTGGCCACGGCCTCGCCTAAAGATTTACGCAGTTCCCGCAAAACGCCAGGAAACCGGGCCGTGATTTGGGCTGAACGTGATGGATCGACGATGATGCGCCCCGTGACGACGGCACTTGAACGGATGCTGGCGGGGCCTGCGGTTTCTATCTTGATGCCACCGGCTGCGGCGGCCTCGGGCGCAATTTCGACGCGCCCCTCATAAGACTGATAGGCCCAGTTGTGGACTTTATTGTCGATGCGTGCGCCGATCTTTACATCAAATGAGTGGGGCTCAACGACTGTCCCTTGACCACGCAGGTAATCGCCTTCCACCTTGAATGTGAACTTATCGGTAACACCACCTAAGCGCACGAGGTCGACGGCAAGGGCGACTTTAGCGGGTTCAATCGGCTTATCCGACCTGTAAGCATAAACACGAAATTCAGGCGGTACGCCGTCTTCAAAAATGGTCATTTCAAGGGCGAGATCACCATCACGCAAGAGGCGGCCATTATGAGGTCCACGTGCGAATTCTTCTTCCTCGGCACCATGATCATGGCCTTCGTGGTCGTGATCAGAATCCAGTGGCCTGACGAACATGATGAGTGCGCCGAGACCGATGCCAACGGCGGCAATTGCGAACGTGATGAAATTTTTGTTCTTCATGTCGAGATTCCTAACGCGCGTTATTTTGTGCTTCGGCTTTGACCGCCATAGACTGACCGGTGAGCCGCTCGATTTCGAGAAAAAGTTGATGGTATGTGGCCGCCGTAGTGACGGCCTGTTGTCGAACGGCTAGTCGGCTTTGACGTGCAACGGTCAATTCCAAAAGCGAGAGTCGACCTGTTTGGTAGCCCTCTTCGGTCAGCCGCTCGGCTTGCGTGGCCTCTGGTAGGGCTGCTTCTTGCAGTTGGGCAAAAACGTTGCGCGCGCTTTCAACTTTCCCATGCAGGCCATACAGCGTTGCCGTCAGGTTGTTTCGTGCAGTAGCTTCTTCAAAACGCCCCGATTCAATGCGGCTTTGCGCTTCACGTTCAAACGGAGCGCTACGACTGCTAGTTCCCAGCGGCACCGCAACCGAGAACACGATGGCTTGGTCCTTGGTGGTTTGGAGGCGGCGGATACCAAGGTTTGCAGATACATCCGGGGTTCGGCCCGCCTCAGACAACCTTAATTTGGCCTCGTTGACGCGTCGCTCGGTTGCAAACCGGATGATGTCGGCGTTGCGTTCAACCGCATCCGTCAGTTGAGAAAAAGCCGCCAGCACCGGCAATTCAAAAATATCGCCGACGCTCTCACCCTGACGTTCCGGTTTTCCACCCCAACTCGCCGAAAGCGACGCCCATGTATTGCGAAGCGAGGATTGCTGTTCCTGCACAGCAATTTCAGACTGAATAAAGGCCAACTTCGCATTGTGACCTTCGACCAGAGATGCGCGGCCTTGTGCAACACGCTGCTTCACCAGGTTCACGGTGCGCTCAGTCAGTTCGAGATTCTGTCGTGCTAATTGCAAGCGCTCCTGTTCAGCCAGAACAAGAATAAATCGACGGGTAGCTTCGGCCAAAATGTCAAGACGTTCCGCGTCTTTCTCTATGGTGATGAGGTCTCGCTCGCTGTCGGCCAGCGCCACACGTTTTTCGCGTTTGCCGCCAAGCTCGAGCACCGTTCCCAGTCGCAGCGTAGCCTCGGCGTTGTTGAACGTTCGCACCCGACCCGTGCCAAGCACGTTTTCGACATCCAGACCCAGTTCGAGGGCAGGGCGCAAGGCAGCTTGGTCTTTGCGTGCATCAGCGCCTGCGATGGCATAACGCTGTCCCTGAAGTTTCGGGTTTGTTTGCATCACTTTTGCGAGGACGTCTTGAAGCCGCAGACTTTCTGCGGAAGGTGTTTGCGCAGCAGCTTCGGATAAGCCCGCAGCAAAACCGGCGACACCCAAAAAAACCGAAATCACGCGCCCAAACCAAACAGCACGAAACATGAAGTATCTCCCAACCCAGCGTCCGCTACTCTGAACGTGACTATCGGCTCAACCGATCGGAAACGGCTGTCGCCAACAAGAAATAGCCGTCGTTTAGGAGAGCGCTTGCGGAGGGTGACCGGGCGGCGACAGGCTCAAGCCCGGTTGCTGGAAAATGGGTTGTGGTTGATAAGTGCGAACAATCGCAACATCATTGAGACCATAGGTTGTCATGCCAAGCATCGTCGCGATGTGAACATGATCACAGTGGGAATCACAGGGGACCTCGCCCTGATCAGCGCTGACACGGTCACCGTGGTGGTGGTCTGCGACATCGTCAACACCTGCGGCATGCCACACATGCTCAAAATGCACGTGAGTACCATCTCCGCCCAGTGCCTTGTTCACCGTTCCCGAAATCGGGGGAAGAACAAGCGCCAGAGCAACCGCGAGCGTGAGAAATTTGCGCCAATTTAACTCAATCATAGATTTAGCGTATCGACGCTCGACGCGTTTGGCAACTCGTCTCTGGTTGCTTATTCCGCAGTCGCATTTAGGGTCTCTTCCAGCTCGAAGAAGGTTGGCTGAACTTTCGATGGAACACTGCCACGACCAATCTCACCCGAGACCTGCGGTGCGTTGCCACTGAGGTGGGCCATCAGAACGTTACGGATGATCAGGTAAAATTGATGTTCTTCACGCAGACTTGTTTGACGCGCGAGGCCGTTGGGCCAACCAGATCGTAAGCCAGAAACACGCCCAAGAACGTCCCGACCAGCGCGCTTCTGATCATCCCGCCCAAAACCTCAGGCGGTTCGGTGACTGAGCCCATGGTGTGAATAACACCCAGCACGGCGGCAATAATGCCTATGGCAGGCAATCCATCTACCATGGTTTGCATGTTACGGGCCAAGCGCTTCGTGATGGTGTTTTTCTAGCTGGGTTTCCATCGCGTCGTAAACTTGGTGTGGATCATCGAGGTTCATCGACAACATGCGCAGCCTATCGCAGATGAAATCGACCGCGAAGTGATCGGCCAGAATGCGAAGATACTTCTGGAAGATGAGGCTTTCTTCGGGCTTTTCGATGTGACTTTCGATCACCTAAATGCCATTAGACTTGATCATTTTCGTGATCGTAAACAGCAAACTCAGGATGTCTTTAAAGTCTTGCTCGATCTACTTGGTGCCAGTGAAAACCTTCTTAATGTTGGGGCCCATGCCCTTTAGAACCTCGACACTGTTGCCCTAAATCATGGCTCCGCAGGCACCACCGAAGATGTCCATCATTTCTGTCGGCAGGGCTTCAACGATGACCATGATATGGCCGCCGTACAGCGCGTAGCCGCCGAACACCATGACAAACACGACCGCGATGCCAATAATTCCAATCATATGATTTCCCCCGCCCCCAATCTTGCACTGACCTCCCGCCTTGCCCTTGCGAACCAAGCGTTGGGTGGTCATGTTAAACCCCAATCTTTAACTGCGCCTAACTTGCATAATAAACAAATTGGCTAATAGCAGGCCTTATGATCGATAATGAGGCCGATTTCTGGAGGTGGGCTTGGTTCGCTTGAAATCTGAACTGCGGGTGCAAGCCTGGCTGCGCCGTGCAAACGGCCTTGGGCTCATGACCGCGGTCGTGCGCAAAGGCGAGGCTGAATCGGGCACCGTGATCCTCAAGATCAACCGACATGGTGCTGGCTGCGAGGTCTTCAGCCCGGTGGCTGACCCGAACGGTGCCTCCGTCTGGATGAGCGCATTCCCGAACGGCGCGGTCAAAGAACCCGAAGCCGATGCCTATTTGCAACGACAGGCCAAATACGACCCCGATCTATGGGTTTTAGAGATCGAAGACCCCAAAGGATTGTTTGCCCTCGAAGAGCCTATCCTGAAAGGCTAACTACAATCTCTCATGTTGTTGCGAACAGTAGACTCAGGCTGTGCGCGGGGTTAAGTTCCGCGCAATCAAGCTCCTATCAACCTGATTCACTTTAGCCAGAAAGCCCGACGGCCCATGAACACAAGCCCGGATCCCACGTCGATGTGGAATGACGAGAAGATCGGCAAGCTGAGGAAGCTGTGGTCAGAAGGCCTGACCACCGGCGAAATCGGCAAGCGCTTGGGCGTGTCGAAGAACGCTGTTGTCGGCAAAGCCCACCGTTTGGGTTTGAAGGGCCGCCCATCGCCCATCAAACGCCCTAATGCTGCCGCGATTGCGGCTGCTGGCGGTGTTGCAGCTGCACCCGCACCTCCCAAGAAGCAGCCAGCCAAGATATTCACCTTGACGGATCTGACGCATAACACCTGCCGTTGGCCCATCGGCGATCCGAAGCACGAGGATTTCCACTTCTGTGGTAAGTCCATTTACCCAGGCAAGCCCTATTGCCTCGATCATTGCGCCCAGGCGTATGTTGGTTCCAATAAGCCCCGCAATGGAGAAGCGGCTGCGGATGCTGTTCCTGCGGCCACAGCAGCAGTTGCACCTCGTTAAGGTGCCTGCTTTGGGCTATTGCGCTGCAATAGGAAACCCTTATCAAGCGTCCCTCGCGCGCTTGCAGGCGGCGGGAACGCGCCATAGAGGCGCAATATAATGATGGACCCTTCATCAAGTGCGGGGTTGCGAGTTGATGGTGGCGCAACGTCGTTGGCTCCCATACCAAGCTGTTATCCCGACGGAGGCCGAGATTAAAGAGATTAAGGAGTTCAGGGATAAAGCCCATGATAGCGATTTTTGATCTGGACCGCACCGTTACAACGCAGGGCACGTTTACGCCCTGGCTTTTTGGATTTGTGCGCCGTCAGCCGTGGCGGGTGATGGCGCTGCCGGTTATTCTCATCGCAGTGCTGGCATACATACTCAACCTCCACACCCGCAAGCAACTGAAGCAAGTGATGTTGTGGTGCGTGGTGGCGGGGCAATCTGCCGAATTGGTTGCCGAAGTAAATGCTGCGTTTATTGCTTTATGGGTTCCGCGCCGATGCCGACCAGGCGCATTGGCCGCCATTGCCCAACATCAGCGTCAGGGGGATATGGTTGTTTTGGCCACCGCCAGCAACGATATCTACGCTGTTCCCATTGCGCGCGCTTTGGGGATTGAAAAGGTTTTGGCCACGCGGGTTGAGATTGGCAACGATGGTCGTCTGACGGGACGGATTTTAGGCTCAAACTGTTACGGCCCCGATAAGCTGGCGATGGTGCAAGCGGCGTTGGGGCCTATCGAAGGAAAAGCGATCGTCTATTCCGATCACCATAGTGACTGGCCACTGATGGTGTGGGCGGGCGAGGGGGTGGCGGTCAATCCCAATGGTAAGCTCCGGCAATGCGCCAGTGCTCAAGGGATGAGGATTTGTGATTGGAGATGAAGGCAAACTTTATTCTGCGGGCAGCGCGCGCGCACCCAAAATTTCTTCCGCCAATGATTTGTCGCTCAGCGTGTCAACATCAATGGCAGCCTGTGCCCACGGCATAATCACTGGTGAAACGGTAATTCCAAAGTGCTCGCCACCGTGTTTAAGCGCGGTCTTGACGGTCCATACGCGCAACAGCACACCCAACAGTGTCAGCCACCCAAATGCGCCAATCACTTTCCATGGCTTTTTGCGATTTTGCTCGACGAAGTGCCAAAACTGAACTGCGCCTGCGACCTTGTCCGATGTCGCGCCAAATAAATTGCAGCTCGACCATGTTCCGTCACGAAATGGGAAGCCCGTGCGCGTGGTCTTAGGATAAGCTGCAAGCACCATGGCTTTATTGGCCATGCCAATCGTGAAGTCAGTGCCTTGCGCGAGGGTCTTCTCACAAAAATGATCGATCATTTCCGGCGTGAGAAGGGCATGATCGGCGGCGGTTACAAGCAGAGGAAAACAGTCCACTTGGCTTTCAAGAAAACTTGAAAGACTACGGGCGGGTGAAGTGCTCATGGGACAGAAAGTCACCCCCGGCCACGATCCCAACTCGGGTGGGCCACAGACAATAATGCGTGAGATATTTTTGCTGTTGGTCAGGGCTGCGATCACGCGATCAATCATCGAAATTCCGCACATCGACATGGAGGCTTTCAACGTGTCGCCGGTATTGAGACCGTCGCCCGTATTTTTGCGTTTGCCCGCGAGTACCAGCGCTGTGAAGCCAGACATGAAGCGCGCCTGCTAAAAGTCGTCGCCCCAACGTCGGGGCAACCGTTAAATGTTAGCTTGCCTTAATCCTGCTAATTGGCAAGCTTATTCAGGTACCCAATACTTTAGTGGTGAGGTCATACTGATATGGGAATCTTCGAGACAGAATTAAAATACGGGGTTTGCTGGCGCGCGACCGTTGAGCATTGAATCCAAGTTATCGAGCACCATCATGCCCATGGCGATTCGTGTTTCGAGAGTGGCGCTGCCCAAGTGCGGTAGCAGCATGACGTTTTCTAGGTCACGATATCGTGGGTCGAGATGGGGTTCACCCGTATAAACATCAAGCCCCGCCGCAGCGATATGGCCTGATTGCAACGCGGCAATCAGTGCGTCATCCACCACATGCCCGCCTCGCGCGGTGTTGATGACAAAAGCGCCGGCAGGCAATAACGACAGTCTGCGCGCATCCAGCAGGTTCTTGGTTTCAGGTGACATCGGACAGTGTAGCGATAGAACGTGGCAAGACGGTAGCATGGCATCGACCGAGGCATAATAAGTTGCGCCCATGGTCTGTGCTTCAGGCGATGGCCTGCGGTTATGATAGATGATGTTCATCCCAAACGCTTTGGCACGTGTGGCCACAGCCAAGCCAATGCGGCCCACGCCAATGATGCCGAGTGTTTTTCCGCCCAGTTGGCTGCCTATGAGTTGCGTTGGGCGCCATCCGGTCCATGCCCCCGAACGCACCAGGCGTTCGCCTTCACCGCCGCGACGCATGGCCCCCAGCATAAGCAGCATTGCAATGTCGGCGGTGGCATCGGTCAACACGCCGGGCGTATTGGTAACCATAATCCCGCGCGCCTTGGCAGAATGAAGGTCGATATGATCTGTGCCGACGGAGAAGGTCGGCAGGGCTTTGATCGATGCGGGGAGTTTGGCGATGGCTTTGGCATCAAGCGTATCAGCAGGGCTGACGATCAAGCCAACCGCTCCGGCTGCATGTGCAGCCAAAGTGTCAGGGGTATAAGTGATGGCGTCATTGCCCCAGCGTACGGCATAGCTGCGCGTTAAGCGCTCCTCGCACAGTTTGGGCAAGCGTCGTGTCACGGCGACTAAAGGTGAGCCAGGCATCGGAAACTCCATCTCAAGGTTGGATTAAGCTACCACTCTGCCGCGAGTTTGAGGAGCGGTGATGATTTTCTTGTTCACAGATTTTGGCAGCGATGGCCCTTATGTGGGGCAAGTGATGGCCGTGCTGGCACGCAACGCGCTCATCGTTCCCGCGATTGAGATTTTTCTGATTTGCCAGCTTTCGATCCCGTATCTGCTTCGTATCTGCTGCCCGCCTATAGTCAGCAAGCTCAAGCAGGCGATGTTGTTCTTGCCGTCGTTGACCCTGGTGTGGGGCCACTCGGCCTGGCAAGAAGGCGTGCGTCTGTGCAAAGCAGCCGGTGTGAAGCAACTGGCGGTATTCCATCGCGACCCCGACTATAACGTTGGCTTCGTGCGCCAGGTTGAAATAGACGCCCGCGAGATGTGGGCTGGCACGGTGGTAGTACACGAGCAGATGATTTTGACGCCAGCCTAAAGTCAATTTTCCGATCTCTGTGGTTTTTTCAAAAACTCTTCAATGGCCTCGGCGGCGCGTATGCTGGGCCGTTGGGCTGTTTGCGAATATGTCTCGTCGATGGCCTGAGCTTGCACATCGCGGTACGTCGCGTGGCCCGTCTGCGCCTTGGCCAATGCCGCGGGCAGTTCATGCGCTGCCGAAATGACTTGGCCAAAAGTCCAGAAGCGATAGTCCGGGTTATCGCGCCACGATGCTTGGTGTGAATTGATGTGAATGCACGGACGCAATTTGGTGGCCAAGAATTCGTATACCTGGCTGCTGGCATCGCCCAGATAAATATCGGCTAATCTTGTGTAGGTCATATCCGCGCTGGCCGCACTGCCGGTGTCGATGTGAATGTTGCGCGCGGCGGCGTATTTTTGCGGTAGGTCGCGGCGCAGCCTGATAGTGAAGGATTCCAGCGATACCTGTACGCGGCGCTGGAACAGCATGACATGGGGCGCGAAGATCAAATTGTAATCGGGGTTATCGAGAAACACATCGAAGACCTGCAGGCCCATCGTGTACCACGATGAAAGGCGCGGTTCTAAGTGTGGGTTGTAAAGCACGATAGGTTTGTCGTCGGCGAAATACCGATCGCGCGCCACAGGCGTGCGGGCAACGGCGTCGAGTTTCAGCGCGCCAACCACTTTGATTTGCTCGGGGCCGACGGCACCGGTGTCGAGGAATCGTTGGCGCAGTTTTTCGCCGGATTGCAAAATTAAATCGAAACGTCCGAGTTCGGGCACAAAACCAATCGAGCGATCACCGCTGCCGTGACTGAGGTAAATCAGCTTCACATGTCGGCAGCTCGCGATGTTTTGCAGCAGCAAGCTTGTGCGCTCGGTTACAATGATGGCGTCGAATGTAGCCAGTAGTGCGGTATTGGCGCGTAAATAATCGATGCGACTGATGGGTGCGAAGAGATCAATGGCCTTCAAAAATGGCCGATGCCAGGCAGTCACCTCAAGCTTGATGATCTGGCAGCGCGTGCCGATGTCGGGGCCACAGATCAATCTCACGGCTTCGATCAAGACATCTGATGTGGCGAGCAAACTGATCTCGAGATCTGGGTGCTCGTCCAACAGCGCTGTGATCACGCTGGCGCTGTGGGCCACTTGGTGCGCAGCCTCGTGATTGTAGAGAAACGCGATGCGCTTGCCCGTAGTTACACTTGCCGATGTCATTGGGGCAGGGACATAAGTCATCACAAATCGTCACTCCGGCGAAAGCCGGAGTCTAGGGGCGATACATAATATCATGGAATATATTGGAGTTTCAGGCTCTGGGCCCTCGGGCCAAGTTCGGGGACATCAGCTTTTCGAAAGCGCTAAGCGCTAAAGAAAAGCGAGATGGCTCCGGCGGTAGGACTCGAACCTACGACCGATCGGTTAACAGCCGATTGCTCTACCGCTGAGCTACGCCGGACCACGGTATCAAAGTATCGTCAACGCCCTTGCGGAAGTTGGAGGCCGAGGCCGGAATCGAACCGACGTACGCGGATTTGCAGTCCGCTGCATGACCACTCTACCACTCGGCCGTAAGTGGCCATTGAAGCAGATGTCGATGGCCGCCCTCAGCTTTGCCCGCTGGCCCAGGATGTTAAGGCCCGGTCCAAAAGGCAGGGGTTTATAGAGGCGGGCCAAGGGGGGGTCAAGCGCTCGGTCGCAGGGTTGGACGTTACGGCCCGCGTTGTTTTTCAACGCCTTGGCGCTTATAACCGCGAGGCTTAGCCGCTGTATTTAGGGAACCGCGCTGATGGATTTTGCCGCCGCTCGCCGTAACATGGTTGCCAGTCAGATCAAGACTAACCGGGTCGCCGACCCCTTGGTGATCGAGGCCATGGGTAATGTGCCCCGCGAACGGTTCTTGCCTCTCGAGCAGCGCCAATTCGCTTATGTCGATGAAGACCTCTCCATTGGCCAAGGCCGCGTGATTATGGAGCCCATGGTGTTGGCGCGGATGTTGCAATTAGCCGACATCCAAACCAGCGACACCGCGATGGTGATTGGCGCAGGTGCAGGCTATTCCACGGCGGTGTTGGCGCGCATGGCCAGTTCTGTTGTCGCGGTGGAAAGTGACACAACCCTTGCCGCGCGCGCGGCCAAAACGTTGACCGAACTCAGTGTGGATAATGCCGCCGTCGTGACCGGCGATCTGCTGCGCGGAAAGCCCGAGCAGGGGCCTTTTGATGTAATCTTTATCAACGGCGCGGTCGACCTGATCCCAGATGCGCTGAAGCACCAATTAGCCGACTGCGGGCGGTTGGTTTGCGTCGTACGCGAAGGCCCCATCGGGCGCGCGACATTGGTGACGCGCAATGGTTCAGCCTATAGCCAACGCCAAGAATTCGACGCCGCCACCCAGGTGCTGCCAGGGTTTGAGAAACAGTCAGTTTTTGTGTTTTAATATAATAAATACAATTGGATAAATATATTTCCTCATTCACTTTGTGAGATTAATTAAGATTGGTAAGGTGAGGCTGAAGGCCTTGCATGTCTCGATTACTTTTATCGGTGAGTAGCGCCAGAGAACTTGAACTAAATCAGGACCTTTTTGCGCAATTGGCGTCACAATTGGTTACGTGATTAGGGTGGATGGCGGGCCAACCTTCGGTTAAGTATTCCCACCATTAAAATTTTAAACCGGCGCCTCAATTTGGGGCCGCGCGAGGATGCCAAAGATGATGTCTCAAACTTTTAAAACCTTTTTGATTTCAACCGTTGCGGCCGTTGCTTTCTGCGGTACGCCTCAGGCCGAGACCTTGGACGAGGCGCTGGGCCTTGCCTACCAGAACAACCCCACTTTGCTGGCGGCGCGCGCTGCCCTGCGTGCCGTTGATGAGAGTGTGCCCATCGCGTTGTCGGGCTGGCGTCCCACCTTAAGCTTGAACGGGAACGTCTCGCGCACGCGTTCGGAAACCCAAATCCTGAGCGGGGTTCCCACTGCCGGTGCGGTATTTGGTGGCGGGACGACCTTGCGGACCTCTCAAACTGTTGTGGCCCAAGTTCGTCAGCCCTTATTCCGTGGCTTTGAGACGGTTGCTGGCACCAGCCAAGCCAGAGCCCAGGTGCTGGCACAGCGCGCGCGCTTGCAGTCCAGCGAAGCCCAAGTGCTGCTCGATGCGGCGTCGGCCTACATCGATGTCATCCGAGATCAGGCCGTGGTTGAATTGCAACGCAATAACGTCCAGGTGCTGACGCGCCAATTTGAAGCGACCAATGATCGCTTTAACGTTGGCGAAATCACCAAAACCGATGTCGCCCAAGCTCAAGCCCGTCTTGAAGGATCAAAGGCGTCATTGATTCAAGCCGAAAGCGATCTGGCGCGTTCGCGCGCAGCCTATGAAAATTCAGTCGGTAAACCTCCAGAAGCATTGACCTCGCCTGATGTGGCGAAGGGCTTGCCGACTGGGGTGAGTGAAGCCGTGGATACTGCCATTAAGTCTAACCCGGCATTTGTCGCTGCTGATTTCAGTGCGCAAGCGGCGCAAGATGGAATCGATGTGACTCGCGCGGATCTTTTGCCCACGATTGATCTTGAGGCTCAATACCAAAAGGGCTGGGATACCGTCGCCGATAAATCACGTGCAGAAACCAAGCAAGCGCGTGCCATATTGACTGTGCCGATTTATCAGGCGGGTGCTGAGTATGCCCGACTACGGCAATCAAAACACACCGCCGGACAGCGCCGTCTTGAGGCCGACCAAGCGCGCCTTGATGCGCGCGAAAATTCTACCGCTGCCTACAAAGCTTACGAAGCCACGACCGCCAGCATTGTCTCTCTGAAGTCGCAGATCGAAGCCTCAAGTATCGCTTTGGAAGGCGTGCAACGTGAAGCCGAGGTTGGGTCTCGCACTGTTCTTGATGTGCTGGACGCCGAGCAGGAACTTCTGAATGCGCGCGTTAATCTGGTGCGTGCGCAACGCACACAGTTGGTCGCCTCGTACCAGCTGTTATCGACCATGGGCAAGCTAACAGCGGAAACCTTGGGCTTGAAAGTAGCTGCCTATGACCCGACAGCGCATTATGATGACGTGCGGTTCAAGGTGATAGGGTCGACAACAGAAGCAGATAAAGACGCCAAGGGGACGAAGTAGGGGGTATTTTGGGCCTATTTCTTAGGTCTAAAACAACTTAGTTACCTCGGATTTCCGGGCGAAAGAGTCATCTCGCAATCTCCCATCGCGTTAATGCCCTGCGTCTGTTAGAGAATTATTAAGCCCTATGGCCTAGAAACCGAGAAAACAAACGGCATAAGGCCGTGGCGGGGAGTGGTCGGCTTATGAGCGCTGACGGACAACAAGAGCCATCGATGGAGGACATTCTTGCCTCCATTCGAAAGATCCTTTCGGAAGATGACGGTGAGGCTGCAAAGCCTGCGCAGCCAGAATCCGAGCCCGAGCCTGATCCATCCATTTTCGATGAGATGCCTGAAGGGCCTGGCCCAGACATCGTTGCCGTGGAACCTGAGCCTGAGCCTTTGGAACTCTCGACCGAGCAGCAAGTTGCTCCGCAAGGGGCTTACGAAGAACCGCAACAACAGTATCAGCCTCAGCAACAATACCAACCCCAACAGTATCAGCCGCAAGATTACCAGCCGCAGAAATACTTAGTGGGTGACCCGGCTGTGCAGGCAGCCGGTGCATCGATTGCGCAGTTGGCCAATGCAGTTTCGCGCGAACGGGCCGTCGTGCTGGGCAACACTGGCATTACGCTGGAACAATTGGTGCGCGAAATTTGCACACCGATTTTGAAGGAATGGCTGGATACGAATTTACCTCACATTGTCGATCGCGTGGTCAAGCAAGAGATCGAACGCATCGTCAATCGTTCCGAGCACATGTAAGCGACCAACCCAAGAATTTTTTCTTTTACTATCGTTGCAACAAAACTTAACCCCGGTGGATTTCTCCACCGGGGTTTTTCTTTTCTTTTTACTTCAGCTATAAATTTGCTTCGAGCAAGTCCAAGGTTTTATTACCTGAGTGTGGCCTCAAACAAAGCTGCCGACGTCGGGTCAAACAACGTTGGCGCGCTTCGTTGTTATCGAGTTTTAGCCGCGACCGAGGAAGTCTTGTTTGCCGACTTCAACGCCGCTGTGACGCATGATCGCGTAGGTCATGGCAGTATGGAAATACAGGTTGGGAATGATGAATTCCAACATGAACGAATGGCCGGTGAATTCCATCGTCCGTCCTGGGAACTTTAACTCAACCTTATTTGTTTCAGTGCCGTTGAGGCGATCGGGGCCGAAGCCTTTGACATACTCAACCGTCGAGGCGATACGCGTTTGCAAGTCAGCAAACGTGGCTTCGGTGGCGGGCAAATCTGGGCGCTCAAGGCCCACCACCAGCGCGCAGCCCCAATGGATCATGGAGGTTGCCGTTTGAACCTGGCGGATGGTGTGGAACATATCGGGATAAAGCCGCGCCAGAAGCAGGGCATTGGGGTCGAGCTTTTTGGCCGTCACATGGGCCTCGGCTTTATCGAGAACGTTCCTCAAGCCCTTCAGGGACCGATTAAACGAGGGAACGGAGATGTCATACATCGACAGCGTCATGGAAAACCTTCTGGATTGTGTGGTGGAGGAAACGCGAGAGGGCATACACTAAAGCACATCGCCAAGCCCCGTAAAGTAGGGCAACGGATTGCGTTCAATCGACGAGGTGCTTTTCTTCTAATTTAATCACGCCATCATCTGGCGGCTCATCGATGGGCAAGTCGTCTTCAGGAATGGCATCATGGTCTTGCAGGTCCTGGTCAGCCAGCGCTGGGTCGGTCATATCTTTGTCACCTTTGGCGTCGTTTGCCGCCGCAGGAACGCTGATATCGGCTTTTTCCGGGGCAACACGCAGCGCATCGAGCCGCATCGCGGGATCTTCTGACTGACCTTCGCCCAAAGACTCTGGCAATTGCGGACCCGCACCGGGTGCCATAGCAATGCGTGATGCGATTGCGGAATCTGGGACGGTGGTGAGGCGGTAACGCTGCGCAAACATTTTCCACCAAATCGGAGGGCCGGACTTTAATGCTGTGCGCAGTTGTGCTACCGCACCCGCATGAGGCATCACACGCTTCATGGCGCGGTCGCTGCCGATCAGCAGCAACATCATCGTCAAACCGGAGGCTACGTCATCATCTCGGCCAACGACATGATCCATTTACGCAAAGATTACGCGCAAAATATCATCGGCCCCTTCGGCTTTAAAAAATGTCGTTAATAGCGCTGGCTTCCAGTGCGACAAAACCCGCAAAATACCAGGGGGCAGGCTTGGTCAAATGGGCCGGTAAGTGCCATAGACTGACAGCGGGCTCATTGCGGTTTCAAAGCTGGTTCGCATGAAGCCTGACACTTCCGCCATGTCCAACAGAAACCATTCCGCGGCCGCACGCGGTGTGATCAACGTAGTCATTTCAAGCACCGCAGAGAGCATGATCTCTATGGATTAATTTTGTCTGTCACCTGACATGCGGACTATATTTTTAGGTCAGCAAGACATATGGCATTTGAATGAACACGTATTACGCGTACCTACGTATGTTTTTTGTCTCTATAAAAGTGTAAAAATACTATTTGTTCAATCAAAGGTGTAAATCGTTTTGAGTCGGGAGCTTTTTAGGGCAATTCAGCGCAGTCGGGTGATGACAGTTGAGTATGGGGCGCGGATTGTGGATAAAACGCCTTCGCAAGTGGAAGTGACATATAAAATGTGGCGGCGTTAGACCATGCTTGAAAAAACCTATGAACCCGGTGCCGTGGAAGAGGGCCTTTATGACCGTTGGGAAAAGGCGGGGGAGTTTGCTGCCGATGTAAAGTCAGGCGCGAAGCCCTACGTCATTATGATGCCGCCTCCCAATGTGACGGGAAGTTTGCACATCGGCCATGCGCTCACCTTCACGCTGCAAGACATTCTGATCCGCTACAACCGCATGATCGGTAAGGATGCGCTGTGGCAGCCGGGCACCGACCATGCGGGCATAGCCACGCAAATGGTGGTGGAGCGACAGCTCGAGCAATCAGCCACCTCGCGCCACGAATTGGGCCGCGAGGCATTTTTGAATCGCGTCTGGGGTTGGAAAGAACAGTCGGGCGGTACCATCACGCACCAATTGCGCCGCCTGGGCGCTTCGCCCGATTGGAAGCGTGAACGCTTCACCATGGACGAGGGCCTATCTGTCGCCGTTCGTAAAGTGTTCGTGGAACTGCATCGCCAGAAGTTGATTTACCGCGATAAGCGGTTGGTGAACTGGGACCCGAAGCTGCACACCGCCATCTCGGACCTTGAGGTTGAGAACCGCGAGCAGAAGGGCAAGATGTGGTACTTCAAGTATCCCGTCGAAGGTTTGCCCGATAAATATATTACGGTCGGGACCACGCGGCCTGAGACCATGTTGGGCGATACCGGCGTGGCGGTTCATCCCGATGACGAGCATTACAAACATTTGGTCGGCAAGAATTGCATTCTGCCTATCGTTGGGCGGCGGATTCCGATTGTGGCTGATGAATATGCCGACCCCGATAAGGGCTCGGGCGCGGTGAAGATTACACCTGCACACGACTTCAACGACTTCGCGGTGGGCAAGCGCAACAACTTAGAGATGATCAATATTTTTGATTTGAACGCCAAGTTGAACGAAAACGCACCGGCAGATTACCAGGGCATGGATCGCTTCAAGGCGCGTGAGAAAATTCTGAAAGCCATGGAAGAGTTGGGCCTGCTTGAGAAGGTCGAAGACAACGCCATGACGGTGCCTTATGGCGACAGGTCTGGTGTGGTGATCGAGCCGTGGCTGACGGACCAATGGTATTGCGACGCGGCTACGTTGGCTAAGCCGTGCATCGAGGCAGTTGAGACCGGTGCCACGCGCTTTGTGCCCAAGACATGGGAAAATACATTCTTTGAATGGATGCGAAACATTCAGCCCTGGTGCATCTCGCGCCAGTTGTGGTGGGGGCACCAGATTCCGGCGTGGTACGCGCCCGACGGTGAAGTGTTCGTGGCCGAGGACGAAGCGGAGGCCCTCACACTTGCCAAAGCAAAATACAGCAAAGATGTTGAATTGAAGCGTGACGAAGACGTGCTGGATACCTGGTTCTCGTCAGCGCTGTGGCCGTTCTCGACGTTGGGCTGGCCCGACAAAACGCCCGAGCTTGAGCGTTACTATCCGGGCGATGTGCTGGTCACGGGGTTTGACATTATTTTCTTCTGGGTCGCCCGCATGATGATGATGGGCATGCACTTTATGAAAGATGCTGACGGCAAGCCCCAAGTGCCGTTCCGCGATGTGTACATCCATGCCTTGGTTCGCGATGAGAAGGGCCAGAAGATGTCGAAGTCCAAGGGCAACGTCATGGACCCCTTGGACCTGTGCAACAAATACGGCACCGATGCGGTACGCTTCACGCTGACCGCTATGGCGGCGCAAGGTCGCGATATCAAGCTAGCGGAAAATCGTATCGCAGGGTATCGCAACTTCATCACTAAAATTTGGAACGCGGCGCGTTTTTGCCAAATGAACGAGTGCGCGCCTGATGCTGCGTTCGATCCACGCGCCGTCAAGACCACGCTGAATAAGTGGATTGTGGGCAAAACCGCCGAGGCTGCCGCGACCGTGAGCCAAGCCATCGAAGCCTATCGGTTCAACGATGCGGCCAACGTATACTATAAGTATACCTGGGGCGCGTTCTGCGATTGGTTTTTGGAATTCGCCAAGCCGGTGTTTGCGGGCACCGACGAAGCCGCCAAATCTGAAACCCGTGCTACGGCGGCCTGGGTGATCGAGCAAATCTTGCACATCGGCCAGCCGATGATTCCCTATGTAACCCAAGAACTGTGGGACAAGCTGGCGGAAGAACAAAAAATCATTCGCCCATATCGCCTCATCAAAGCGAAATGGCCAAAATACTACGGCCTTTCGAACGCAGACGCCGAAGCCGAAATGGATTGGGTGGTCGATGTGATCTCGGCCATTCGCTCGGTGCGCTCGGAAATGAACATTCCTCCCGGCCCTTTACTCAAAGGCGAAGTAAAGGGGGCCAGCGCCGTCACCAAAGCCCGCATGGCATCTCATGCCACGCTGATCTGCGCCAACGCGCGGCTATCGGAAATTGTTGCGGTGGATACGCCCACGCCGGGTGGCTCGGCGCAGGTGATTGTCGGTGATACCACCATCATGTTGCCGTTGGAAGGCGTGATCGACATCGCCAAGGAACGCGACCGCCTGAAAAAGGAAATCGCCAAAGCCGAAAGTGATATTCTTGCAGTCGATAAAAAAATCAGCAACGAGGCGTTTGTGTCCAAAGCCCCGCCCGAGATTATTGCCGAAAACACCGAACGCCGTCGCGTGGCCATGGAGGCCAAAACAAAATTGTCAGAAGCTTTGGCAAGAATTGGGTCGTAGACACCTGAGCTAGGCTTACCCTCTCCCGAAGGGAGAGGGTCACATGGTTTATTTTGTAAGGCTTGCCATTCTTTCCCAAGCCCAACAGTCTTGATCCATTTCTGTTCCACCGCCACCACCCGATTTAAAAACAGCCCTTGCGATGATACTGCGGGGCGGGCTTGAGCCCTTGGAGCTGGTCGTTTGATCTGGCCGAGGGCTTGGGCTGCGAATTGTTGGCACTGGATGCCACCAATGCCGAGGCCAACGTCATCATTGGTCGTGCGCTATTTTATAAAAATAATTACCCGCGCGCGGCCATGCACTTGGCGCTGGGCCTGTCGTCGACTGCCGAGCCCGAGGTATGGATCGAGCTGGCCCGCGCGCATCAATTTCAGAAGTAGTGACCCCAGGCCATTGCTGCATTTCAAACATCCCATCACTTGCGCCCACCAACGGCTGTGCAAGAAGCCGAGCTTGGCCACGCTTTCAGCAACAGCAAGCAATTCGCCGAGGCGGCGGCTACGTTTACTCGCGCCACGGCATTAGAGCAGAAGAAAGCTGACGTTCGGAACGACCTCGAGGCGATGCAGTTGGAGTTGGGCGATCTCCCGGCTACGCAACATAGTTTTGAGACCGGCAGCCCGCTTGAGGCCTGATGACCGGCACGTGCTGAGCAATTTGGGTCTTGTCTGCGAGTTTAAAGGCAACGGTTTGAAGTAGCTGGAAGTCGCCGATCAATTGGCTCGCATGCAATCCGATGATCCGGCCGTGATTCAAAAGCGCGCTGTCGTGCGGCTATCGCAAGGCCATCTTGTGATGGGGTGGGCCGACTATCGTGCGCGCTTTTTACCAACCCGGTTCACAAAGGCTGGCATGTGGGCATTCCCAAACCGATGTGCAGGCCTCGATCTCGGAATTGGGCCCGGCATTTCGCCCCAACATGGCGCACTTTCTGCAACACAGTGGCTACCTGAAAGCTGACACTGCGAAGGTCGCAGAACTAAAAGCGCGCTACGCCGCGCTACCCGGGCAGGTGCCTTTGATCGGTGTGTCGTGGCAAAGCTGCAATGAGTCGGCGCGCAGAAGTAAGTCGGTGGCGCTCGATCAATGGGAGCCGATTCTTAAAACACCCGGTGTGCGCTTTGTGTCATTGCAATACGGCGATGTGGCCAAGACATTGCTGCCAGTGGCGCAAGCACTTTCGTCGACCACGCGATTGACCCTGTTGCCGACGTGGACGTCTTCGCCGCCCAAGCGGCAGCCATGGACATGGTGATCTCGACGAGCAATACCACTATTCATATAGCTGGCGCACTGGACATACCAACATTATGCTTCACGCCGTTGGTCGAAGGCCGCCCCTGGTATTGGTTCGCAGGCCACGACACATCTCCCTGGTACCCCAGTGTACGCCACATTTGGCAAACCAAATGCCGCCATTGGGGTGATGTGGTTGAAAGAGCTTCTGGTGCTCTGGTCAGTACGATTTCAAATTAAGGCGTCTAGCGTTTCTTCCCTCAATTTCCTATGAATGCGCATCACTCCGCGACCATTGAAGGCCAACACCATGCCCCTCGTTCATCCAAAGCCGTCCAAAGCTAAATTCGATAAAGCAAAGCTGCCCAGTCGGCATGTGACCGAGGGGCCCGAGCGCGCGCCGCATCGCAGCTACTATTACGCCATGGGCATGACCGAGAAAGAAATTCACCAGCCCTTGGTCGGCGTGGCGACCTGCTGGAACGAAGCCGCGCCCTGTAATATTTCGCTCAGCCGTCAGGCCCAAGCTGTCAAAATCGGCGTGAAAGAGGGCGGTGGTTCACCGCGCGAGTTCACCACCATTACAGTGACAGACGGCATTGCGATGGGTCACCAGGGAATGAAAAGTTCGCTGGCCTCGCGTGATGCCATTGCCGACACGGTAGAGCTGACTATGCGTGGGCATAGCTATGACGCGCTGGTGGGCTTGGCGGGTTGCGACAAAAGCTTGCCCGGCATGATGATGGCCATGGTGCGATTGAACGTGCCCGCGGTGTTTATGTACGGCGGCACCATTTTGCCTGGCAAGTTTAAAGGCAAAGATGTCAGCGTGAAGGATGTGTTCGAGGCCGTTGGCAAATACAGCGCTGGCAACATGTCGGAAAAAGATCTCACGGCCCTTGAATGCATTGCGTGCCCGTCGGCGGGCAGTTGCGGTGGGCAGTTCACCGCCAACACCATGGCCTGCGTGTCGGAAGCCATGGGCTTGGCCTTGCCAAATTCAGCCGGTGCGCCAGCGCCCTACGTCAGCCGCGATCAATACGCCGCCGCTTCGGGCCGCGCGGTGATGGAACTGCTGGCGTCGGGCATTCGGCCCCGCGATGTCGTGACTAAAAAATCTTTGGAGAACGCAGCCGTTGTGGTGGCTGCCTCGGGCGGCTCGACCAACGCTGGCCTGCACTTGCCTGCTATTGCACACGAAGCGGGCATTAAAATGAATCTGGATGATGTCTGCCGCTTCTTCAAGCGCACGCCCTACATCGCCGACCTGCAACCAGGCGGCAAATATTTGGCACTCGATATGTACAAAATCGGCGGTGTCTCGGTGCTTCTGAAGGCGCTGCTTGAAGGCGGCTATCTGCATGGCGATTGCATGACCGTGACTGGAAAAACGCTGGAACAAAATTTGCGTGATGTGAAATTCCCCACCAACCAAACTGTCATTTACCCCACCACCAGACCCTTAAGCAAAACCGGCGGCGTTGTCGGCCTGAAGGGCTCGCTGGCACCGCAAGGCGCCATTGTAAAGGTGGCGGGCATGACCAATTTGAAATTCTCTGGCCCCGCGCGCTGCTTCGATTGCGAAGAAGATGCCTTCGCTGCTGTGCAAAAGAAAAAATACAAAGAAGGCGAAGTGCTAGTGATTCGCTACGAAGGTCCGCGTGGCGGGCCGGGGATGCGCGAAATGTTATCGACCACCGCAGCCCTTTACGGCCAAGGCATGGGCGACAAGATGGCGCTGATTACAGATGGGCGATTTTCAGGTGCCACGCGCGGCTTCTGTGTTGGGCACGTTGGCCCCGAAGCTGCAGTTGGTGGCCCCATCGCGCTGGTGAAGAATGGCGACATTATTACTATCGATGCTGTGAAGGGCACCATGGAACTTGAGGTGTCCAAAGCCGAGATGGCCAAGCGCCGTAAAAAATGGAAACCGCGCAAGACCGACTATCAATCAGGCGCGTTGTGGAAATATGCGCAGCTTGTGGGCGACGCCCGCGAAGGCGCAGTCACGCACCCAGGCGGTGGCGCAGAAACCCACATGTACGCCGACATATAGCAGCGCCGAACATTACGTATGGCCGAAGCGCCACAACCATCGCGCGGGGCCTTCAGTTTTCTGATGATCACGTTGGTGCTTGATAGCCTGACGTTTGGGCTCACGGCACCCGTACTGCCAACGCTTTTGGTTGAGCTTGAAGGCGGTAGCATCGCCGATACTGCGGGGCTGTTGGGTCTTTTCGGAACGGCCTGGGCGGTGATGCAGTTCATTGCCTCACCAATTCTTGGTTCACTGTCAGATCGCTATGGTCGTCGCCCTGTACTGCTGATTTCTATGGCGGGCCTGGGGCTTGATTACATTCTCATGGCGCTGGCCCCCAGTGTTATCTGGCTGTTTGTCGGGCGCGTGTTGTCTGGCGTGACGACTGCGGGTTACGCGACGGCGACGGCCTACGTGAGCGACACCACAACCGGTGATGCGCGCACCAAGCGTTTTGGGCTTCTGGGGGCAGCGTTTGGGTTCGGCTTTATCATTGGGCCAGCGGTTGGTGGTTTTTTGGCGGGCTTTGACGTGCGCGCACCATTTTGGTGTGCGGCCGTGCTGTGTTTGCTCAATGCTACCTTTGGGTTCTTCATTTTGCAGGAATCGCTACCGAAAGAACGACGCAGCTCTTTCAAATGGCGAAACGCAAATTTCTTTGGTTCTTGGAACTTGTTGCGTGCGACGCCTGTCCTTTTGACGATTGGGTTGACGATGTTTTTTGTGCGCTTAGCGCTCGACGTGAACCCCGCAGTGATCGTGATTTATACCCAAACCCGTTATGCGTGGGACGCGCAAGATGTGGGCTTAATGCTTGCAACCTATGGTGCACTTTCGATACTTGTGCAGGCTTTGCTCATCGGCCCTGTCCTGAAGTATTTGGGTGAGCGCGCGGCAATGATTTTTGGACTGGCTTGCGGTGCAATTGCGTTTTCATTCTACGCTTCTGCCCCATACGGCTGGGTCTTCTTGATTGGCCTTCCGATCGGCGCTTTATTTACCATTTCTAATCCGGCCATGCAGGCTATCGCCACGCGCGCGGTTGGGGACAAAAATCAGGGGCAGCTCCAAGGTGCTTTGGCGAGCCTGGCGTCGATTGCAGCGATCATCGCGCCATTCATGTTTACGCAAGCGTTCACACTGGGGAACGCGATGACGACAATTCCTGGGGCGATTGGGATGCCGTATGCATTGTCAGTCGGGTTTTTTATGATTGCCCTTTTGCTAACGTTGCGAATGCCCCGCACATGAGTGAGTTGTATCAGCCCATGACTGTAGCAGCCAAACCCACCCGCGCGGCCTTCGGGTTTATTCTTGTTACGGTTATGCTAGACACCTTGGCCTTCGGAGTCATGATTCCAGTTTTGCCAAAACTGTTGGTGACCTTGCAGGGCGGTGACATCGCCGGGGCCGCGACCATCTTGGGCATCTTCGGCACGGTGTGGGCCGTGATGCAATTTATCGCTTCACCAATTTTGGGCTCGTTGTCTGATCGCTTTGGCCGCCGACCTGTGATTCTGATTTCGATGGCCGGGTTGTCGGTGGATTATGTGCTGATGGCGTTGGCACCCACCGTTGCCTGGCTTTTTATTGGTCGTGTGCTGTCGGGTATTACCACGTCGGGTTTTCCCACGGCCATGGCCTACATCGCCGACACCACCGCGCCTGAGCTGCGGACTAAGCGCTTCGGCCTGGTCGGCGCAGCATGGGGCTTTGGTTTTATTGTTGGCCCTGCCTTCGGCGGCTTGCTGGCTGGGATCGATTTGCGCGCGCCTTTCTGGGTAGCGGCAGGGCTGTGCATGCTGAACGCGGCTTATGGCTTTTTTATTCTGCCGGAATCACTCCCCAAAGAACGACGCAGTTCGTTCAAGTGGCGTAACGCGAATTTTTTTGGCTCACTCAAACTTCTGCGTTCTGCGCCTGCGTTGCTCGGCATTGCGCTGGCCATGTTTTTTGTACGCTTGGGTCACGACGCCCACCCTGCCATCGCCGTAATTTATGCGCAGTTCCGTTACGCGTGGAACGAGCAACAGGTCGGCCTGATGCTGGCGACTGTGGGCGTAAGTTCAATGATCGTGCAGGCTTTGTTGATCGGGCCTGTGGTCAAAAGGTTAGGTGATCGCGGCGCACTTGTGTTGGGACTGTCGTTCGGTACGCTTTCGTTTGTGATCTACGCCCTGGCGCCCGAAGGGTGGATATTCCTCGCGGGCATTCCCTTTGGCGCGCTTTTTGGATTTGTAGGACCGGCGATGCAAGGCATCGCTACGCGTGCGGTGGGGGATAACAATCAAGGGCAGTTGCAAGGCGCGTTGGCCAGTTTAACGTCCATCGCGACTATCATCGCCCCGCTGCTGTTTACGCAAACGTTCGCACTCGGAATTGCGATGACCTCGATTCCCGGCGCGGTCGGATTACCATATGCCTTGGCTGCCATCTTTTTGTTTGTCGCACTGTTGCTGGCGTGGAGACAGACTCAGACTCAGACTCAGACTCAGACTCAGACTAAAAAACCCCAGGTGGCGGTCCCATGATTAAGCCAGCGGCCACCGGTTACTCTGGTACTCCACTCTCCAAGAAACTCGGGTTCAAGCCTGAGTCGACGGTCTTGTTCATTGGCGCACCAGCGTTCATGACAGGCGTTGTCCAAGAAGCAAGCGCGATTGCGAAAGTGGCAAAAACCGCCAAGGCCATTAAGTATCCGGTCGCTGCAGTGACATTTTTACCAGCAGTGCGGCAAACCTTGCTGCGGCCCTCCCGGTGATGATGGATAAAATAGTTCGCGATGGAATGATTTGGGTCAGTCGGCCAAAGAAGGCATCGAAAGTGCCCACCGACATCACCGAAGACACCATCCGCAAACATGCCCTGCCCATCGGTCTGGTGGATGTGAAAGTGTTCGCGGTGTATGAGGTATGGTCAGGCCTGAAATTGATGGTCAGGAAGGAGAAGCGCTAACCCAGAACATCTCAGTTGATTGATGTATCCGCCGACAGCCTGGCCCGCTATTGTGAGATTATAGAGCCAGGGCAGATGTCGAGCGCGCCTGTTGTAACACAACCACTCTCCGACGCGGCCCACTCTCCGACGCGGCCACGACGTTCGACATTTTTTGGCGATCGTTGCGTCCGACCGACCTTGTTCCGCAGTCAGCGCGCTTACTTCCGGCCCGACAGCCTTGGTTACAACCCGTCGATCTCGGAGAGGTAGTAGGAACAATTGAGCAGGTCCCAACGCATCTTAACGAATACGAAATCGCCGGGCGTTGACCACACGTCCAGGGGCGGGTTGCGCTGCATCTCGGCACGGCTCGGCAACACACGGAAGTGAATTGTGTCGAAAGTTCCGGCAGGCACGGTGACTTTTTCAAAGCCGACAAATTCAAGGGTTCGGTCGTGTAAAGTCAAACCGGGTGCTTCGCTGCCATCTGGGCGGAGGGAACTTGATCCGCTGTTCTTGATCACTATCCGTGCGCCGGGGCTTGAGGTATCGACGCCTGCGCACTGCAGTCCGTCGCAGACGATCGGATGTGTGACGAAGGAGCCAACCCCACCCGGTGCCGACATGTGTTGGGTGAAGCGGCCCATGCTCCGCGATTGAGCCTCACAAACGGCGCTCTCATCCTGAAACGTGAACCAGGCAGCACCTTGGGCGACGCCTTTGATGCTGACGCGGTTGTATGCCTCGACCGGCCGAAATTTGGTATCCATGACATAGGTGACATCACGCAGGACGCCACTGTCGTCCATTTCGCACATTGCGCGAACTGTCCGCGCCCCGTCGGCCTCGACAGTATAGGTGAACCACTCGCGTCCGCGTTCGCCAGATTTGTCGCCGACATATAGAATTTTGCCACGGATGCGTCTGTGATTCATTTCAGTTCATCCTTACGCAGAGATGTAGCCTAAGCCAAACTTGAGAGTAGCGCGCAACTCTCGATGTGGTCAAAGTAACTTTCGGCACCGAACAACTCGCCGCAATGGCGTTGGGCCGATCGCCGCTCTGTTGGACTGAAAAATCGAGCCGACGCGTGCGGTTGATACTTCACAGCTTTAGTTCGCACCACACCGGCGTGTGGTCGGAGGCTTTTTCTTGGCCGCGCGGCGTTTTGTCGATGCCCGACGCCACTAATCGGTCGGCGGCTTGCGGCGATAATAGAAGGTGGTCGATGAGCAGGCCATGATCTTTCTGCCATGCCCCGGCTTGGTAATCCCAATACGAATACAAGTGCGGCTCGGGATGAAATGACCTGAGTGCATCCGTCAGCCCCAGGTGATGAAGGGCGCGAAACTTCGCGCGGCTTTCCGGTTGGGTCAGGGCGTCGTCTTTCATGGCGCGCGGGTCCCACACATCAGTGTCAGTGGGAATCACATTGTAGTCACCGCCCCATACAGCAATCTCTTCGTCGGCAAGTCGCAGTTGAATGTGCGCTTTCAGGCGATCCATCCAGCCAAGTTTGTAGCTAAACTTCTCGGTGCCTAGCGGGTTGCCATTAGGCAAGTAGATCGAAGCCACGCGCACAGAGCCATACACGGTGGCCTCGATGTAGCGCGCTTGTTCGTCTGCCGGGTCGCCGGGCAGACCCTTCCACACATCCTCAATTTGTGATTTCGCTAATATTGCCACGCCATTGTAGGCTTTCTGGCCATGGGTCACGAGGTTGTAGCCCGCATCCTCGATTTCCAGGCGAGGGAAGTTCTCGTCGATGCATTTCAGCTCCTGGAGTAAGGCGACATCGGGGCCAAAATCTTTCAGCCAGGCCAGAAAATTGGGCAGCCGCGCCTTGATAGAATTAACGTTAAACGTGGCGATTTTAATGGACTGGGGCTTGGCTTGTGGGGTGCTCATAGGCTCACTTTATGGAAGCTCATGCGGGCGCGTGGGGTAGGTGAGCCCCATCACTTATAGCCCAATATAAAGGCTGGTGAGGCATTTCTGATACAGGTTGAACAAAATCATAGAGGCGGCATTTGGCATTTGGCGATAGTTATTATTCTGTTATGGTTATTGAAGGTCAGGCCCTCGGGGATGTGGGCTTGAGGTTTTTGACGGAGCTAATACGCCACAATTGGGGGCTTTCAATATGCGCTTGAATTCCATTCGAACGGCACTTTTGGCCACCGTCGCTGCAACCACGTTTGGCTCTAACGCTTGGGCGCAGCAGCAGGCGCAAGCGCAAGTCAGCGGCATCGAAGAGATTGTCGTCACCGCGCGCCAACGTAATGAGTCATTGCAAGAAATTCCCCTCGCCATTGCTGCGTTCACGTCAGAGGACATTAAAAAGGCTGGTTTCCAGAACCTCGGCGACATTGCGCTACAAAGTTCTGGCATTCAATTTAACCCGAACATTTCTGGTGTGACTGCTGGCCGCTTTAATTCCGTCATCCGCATGCGCGGCGTTTCGGTGTTGAGCCAGTTGCCGCATTTGCAGGCCACTTCATTGTTTGTCGATGGCGTTTACTCGTTGGGCGGCGCGCAAGTGTTGCCGATCCAAGATTTGGAACGCGTTGAAATTATCAAAGGCCCACAATCGGCCTTCTTCGGGCGCAATACGTTTGCCGGGGCCATCAATTACATCACCAAGAAGCCTGATCTCGAAAACTATGAAGGCAATCTTGATATCTCAGGTGGCACCTACAATCAGTTTGACGTCAGCGCACAGCACACTGGCCCGCTTGTGCCAGGCAAACTTGGCTATTTGGCGAATGTTCGGCTCTATAATAAGGGCTCAATGTTCACGGCGACTGACGGTGGCAAGCTTGGCGAACAGGGTTCCAAGTCGGCATCGTTGTCGTTATTGGCGAAACCAACCGACAGCTTAAGTGTTAAATTGCGTGCTTTCTATCAAGAGGACGACGACGGTCCGGCCTCTGAAGGTAAGATCGCTGGCCGAACATTTGATACCTGCAATGGAAAGACCTACACCGCGACTTCGGTTGCCGGTGCGCTGGTTGGCGCGCGGGGCGGAGAGTCGGTAACCTTGCGTCCACGCAATTATCTCTGCGGCGCGATCCCGCAGCCCGGTGAGGCCGGTGCTCCAAAAATAACGTCAAATACCAGCCTTTTCCCTACACAATTTGCTCGCGTTCGCCCCGGGTTTGATTTCGAACTCAGCGTGCCAGTTCCTGCCGTGATCGCGCGTCCGAACTTCTTGGTCGACAACCTGATTAAACGAAAATTTGTTAAGGGCGTCCCCACCATCGATGGCTTTGGTCTTCGTCGAAATACTTTCCGTGGATCATTGAATGCTGATTGGGAATTCGCTGAAGGTTATAAGGCGACTTTGACGGCCGGTTATAATGACATGGGCTCGAACTGGCTTCGTGATTTCGACGTCTCGGATGCCGAAATCTGGTACTCTGCCGACCCGCAAACCGGAAAAGACAAAAGCGCAGAATTGCGCGTTGCGTCCCCAGGCGAAGAACGTTTCCGTTGGATCGCCGGTGCAACGTATTACAAGCAAACCTTCATTACTAACGGTGGCGGCGGCTTGTTGGTTACCTCATGTTTCAATCAGAGTTGCTCCATCGGTCCGGTCAATGCGGCTCTTCCAGCAACGAGTGGTGATCGCGCAAAGGTTTGGGCGGGTTACGGGACCGCGTCTTACGATATTTCCGAGCAACTCACCTTGGACCTTGAATTCCGTTACATGCAAGACACGCGTGTCAACACCCAAACGTTTGGCACGTCGGTCAGAAATCTTGAGCAAGTAAACAAGCAGAAAACCCCGCGTATCATCCTGAGCTATAAGCCTAGCGATGAAACGACGATATATGGTCAAGCCTCTCGTGGGGCTTTGCCGGGTGTGATCAATGGTCTGGTAGCGATTTGCAGCCCTGAGGCTTTCACTGCGCCCTTCATCAATCCCCGCACAGGGCAGCCCTCGACAGCATCAGAGTGCGCCCAGATCTCTGAGCAATCACCTGGTGGAAAATTGATTGCTTCAACGCCCCCGCAGTACCTCGACGCGCTCGAAGGTGGCATTAAGCAGAGCTTTGCGGACGGCAGGGGCAAGGTCAATCTGACCGGTTATTACTATAAATGGAAAAACTTCCCGACGCCGATTTCAATTATTTATGTTCGTGATGCCGACGATCCGTCCCAACGCGACCGTATTCCGAAGGCCTCGGCGAATACACTGGGGATCAATACCTCGGGCAGCGCCAAGTTTAAAGGCGCTGAGTTGGAAGCTGCTCTAGCCTTGAACGATAACTGGAACTTCAACGCTAATATGAGCTACAACAAAAGCACGTTTACCGAATTCGTGAACGTTGGCTTGTTCAGCAACGAAGTATTCAATTTCGGTGGGATCAGCCCGATCACGGGCTTTAGGGTGGGGTCGACGACCGATGCGACAACTATTAGTGCGCAAGGCAATTTGAACGGCAAAAGCCCAACCCGCTATCCGAAGTGGATGGGCAATTTGTCTGGAACGTATACGAATACGTTGGTTGGTGATTGGAGTTGGTTTGCGCGTGCCGATGCTACCTATTCCGGCAAAGCTTACGTCGATCTTTGGAACCTTGCCACGACAGCCTCCTATTGGTTGGTTCATACACGGGCGGGTGTTGAGAAAGACAACCTTCGAGTTGAGCTGTATGTTCGCAATCTCTTTGATCAAGATAAGTGGGCGGCTGCCAACTCGACCTCTGACTTCGCACTAACTGACTTCGCGGTTGCGGGCGGCTTTAGCTTCTCGGCCCAGTCGATCAACGTTGTTCCGCAAGACAAGCGTACCTTTGGCCTGCGCGTCAACTATACCTTCTAATTCTCAAGCTTTACTGGAGGGGGAGCTCCGGGGGGCCGGTCCGTAAGGATCGGCCCTTACTTTTTGTGGCCTTTAGCACAGGTTCGCACTGCGGACTATTTTCACGAAGGCGCTTCGTGCGATGAAATGGTGATATAATCGACTTCAACGGAGGTGCCCTATGACAAACGCATCATTACCTGAATCACCCATCACGCCCTTTAAGACGGTCTCATTGGCCCAACGTGGCCGTGCAGGTATGGAGTTTTTGGGCTCGCTACAAAATTATGTCGCAGGCACCGTGCGCCAGCGTGCACGCGCCGACTTCAATGCCGACCCCGAAGGTGCAGCGCTTGCGCAAAATTGGGCACAGCGCAACGAACCCTGGCCTGAACGCATCGCAAAGGCCAAGGCTGTGGCTGAGCGTTCAATCACCTATCGCTACGACCGCTTGATGCAGCGCTATGTCGCCGAGGAAGTCTACACCAAGGGAATTCCTGCCACCGAAGCGCGCCGCGCTGAGGCCGAAGCGTTTTATGCGCTGCCGATCAAACCCATCGGTGGGTCTTTGGAGTTGGATGCGAGCATTCCTATCCCGAAGTACCACAGCGAAACTGAGTGGCACCTGATGCCCGGCGGCTGGGACGGTTACGACCTTTATGGAATCACCATGGGCTCGGGCGTTGGGCCACTGGTGTTCGTGCGCGGCGGGTTTGCCGCAGTGGAAGCGGGTGATGATTTACGCCGGCAGCGACCCGATGTGGTCAAACAGTTTCCCAAGAAAAGCTATGGCCGGATTTACGAACCCGGCTGCGGTGGCTTCGGCACGCTGGCCGCTGTGTATCAGGTGTTTCCAGATGCCGAGTTAATTGGCAGCGATTTATCGCAGCATTTGCTGCGTCAAGGGCACATGGCGGCTGAACGCATGGGTATCAAAGTTGCATTCAAGCAACGCGATGCGCGCGACACCAAAGAGCCCACGAGCTCGGTTGATGGTGTGATCATGTATGCGTTGCAGCACGAAATGCCGATTGATGTGAACATCGATACGCTGAAAGAAGCGCTGCGCATCCTCAAACCGGGTGGTGATTTGGTGATGTCAGATCCGCCGCCCTTCGCCGCCGTACACCCGTTGCAGGCTGTGGTGCTGGATTGGGATACCGAACATCGCGGCGAGCCATTCTTTACCGTTACGCGCGAAGTGGAGTGGGCCGACGTGATGAAAGATTTGGGCTTCGTGAACGTTGAGGCCTATACGTTGGGCGCGCAAGGTTACCCCTACGTCGTGCGTGGTTCGAAGCCGGTTTAATTCACATGGTTGACGCCCCCAAGCAGCCCTACACGGGCGATGAGATGATGGACAATCTCATCCGCATGAATACCGAGTTGATGTCGGAACTGTGGGTGTTGCGCGACCGCGTGACGATTCTGGAGCACATGCTGCAAGAGAAGGGCACGATTAGCCGCAAGGCGCTCGATGACTTTGTGCCCACAGGCGAGCTTGCCAAAGAACTTGTCCGCGAACGCGACGGGTTGGTGGAAAAAGTGGTGGGCGGCGCCTGGATGCAGGGCTTCTCGGTCGAGAGCCTGGTGGCGAAGGCGAAGAAATAATTCACTTCGCACCGCCGTTGTGGAGAATATTCACGGCTATGGTAGATTACCATGTGGTTTTTTCTGGCAATGATCGGGCTACTGGGATGTGCAGGTTTGGCAACGGCCCAAACGGCAGCACGAAATAATTGCCCGCTTTACACCAGGCCTGTGAAGTTGAACTTCACCACCAATAATGCGCCGACCATTTACAATAACAATCTCAACGTCACCGGCATTCAGAACACCATTCGACAGAGTGGTTCGGTCATTGCGGGGCTTCATCAGCGCGCATTAGGCTTAACGTCCAGCCAAGTGGGCCTGTCGATGACGGGCCAAACCTATGCAGCGCCTATCAAAGGTTGGTTTTGCATTTATCTGCGCAGCGTTGATGCAGATTTTAGCTTTAATCGCATCGACGTGTTGGTGGCCAGCGAGTTTCGCCCGGCCAGTTACGAATATAAAGCAGTGCTGGATCACGAAAACCAGCATGTCGCCATTAACCGCGCGGCCGTGCGTGACTACGCCCCGCGTGTGCGCCAAGCCATAGAAATTTCGCTTCAAACGATTCCGCCGCGCTTTAGCCGCGATGCACAACTAGGCGGCGATGAGAAACTGAGTGGCTTAAGTGACAGCGCCGCCTCAGCCATGGACGAGATGGAGCGGGTGATGGCTTCGCGCAATGCGGCCATCGACACAACTTATAATTACTCGGCGATCTCAGAACTGTGCAAGAATTGGGATCAGGGCAACGTCTGGCCCACCGTTCCTGCGGCTAAACGCTGAACTCACATTTCCGGAGAGAGCCCCCATGCATCAAGTTATCGCCACCATTGATCGTCCTTCGCCAGACCTCATCGCGCGCTATAAAGCTGCGATGCGCGAGGTGGTCACCGAAAACCTCCCGCGCTCACAACTCATGGACCCGGCCATCAAACCGCTCGCCAATCGCGATTGGTCCATCGTTGGCCCAGCTGTCACCGTGAAAATTGAAACGTTTGACCACCTCATGTCCATTGCTGCGCTCGGCGTGGTTCAGCCCGGCGATGTGATTGTGATTGCTGCCAACGGCCATTTGAACTCAGCCGTTTGGGGCGGCGGCCTGACACTGTCGGCGAAACACTTGGGCGTCGAAGCGGTGATCGTCGACGGTGCCGTAATGGATACCCGCGCCATCTTAGCGCGCGAAGTGCCGGTGTGGTGTCGGGGCAGCTACCCAGCTCACGGCACGTGGGAAAAACCCGGCTCGGTCAATGTGCCGGTCTCAGCGGGTGGCGTTATCGTCAACCCCGGCGACATCATTTTGGGCGACTTGGACGGCGTGATTGTCGTGCCAAGGGCCGACGTAGAAAAAATCATCATTCCATGCGAAGAAAAGACAAAGCAACTGCTGGAACGGCGAAAAAATCTGATCGCCACCCAAGGCACGCTGTTTCAAATTCGCGGCGGCAAAGAGTTTATCAAAAGCAAAGGCGTGGAGTGGGTGGAGTAGGGCAAGTTTTTTTGAAAATATTGTTGCTATCGTCGGGCTCGACCCGACGATCCAGAGTCGCTGGATTGCAAAGTGAGCAATTTAGCCTGGATGCACGCGACAAGCGCGAATATGACGAGATTTTTCTAAACCGCGAACGAAGTCCCACACCCGCAGGTGGATTTGGCGTTGGGGTTTGTGATGCGGAAGGATGAAGCCAGTAGGTCCTCGGTGTAGTCAATTTCCGAGCCCTTCAGCAGATCGAGCGAGACATCGTCGATCACTAGTTTCGCGCCATGGAATTCCAGCACTTTGTCGTCGGCCGTCGTAGCGTCGTCCAGGCTGAAGCCGTAGGAGTACCCCGAACAGCCGCCACCCGAAACTGCCAGGCGCAGCATCAGGCTCGGGTTGCCTTCACCAGCCACCAGTTTGGCCACCTTGGCGGCAGCCGAGGCGGTCATGGAAACAGATGGGGCGTCTGTAGCGATGTGGTTCATGGGCCTAATGTAGTGGTTCACCCCCAAACCTTCAAGGACCCCAGGTTTTGTGCCGTTCCCCTGCGATTCCGCCATTTGCCCCGGGGCACGGCGTCCGCTAGTTTGCCCCATGAGCAAGGGTGAAAATCAAGGTATCAGCGCGTTGGCGGGTTCTATGGCAAGCATCGCCTGCGACCCGGCCATGACGCGCGGGCGTTTGCATGCCGAACCCGAAGCGGCCACCCGCACGGCCTACCAGCGCGACCGCGACCGGATCATTCATTGCGGCGCTTTTCGCCGGTTGAAGCATAAGACCCAGGTCTTTGTGTACGACTATGAAGGCGGCGATCATCACCGCACACGACTCACGCACAGCCTAGAAGTTGCGCAGATTGCGCGCTCCATCAGTCGGTTCTTAGGCCTCAACGAAGACATGGCCGAGGCATTGGCTTTGGCACATGACATGGGCCACACCTGCTTTGGTCATGCCGGTGAAGATGCGCTGAAAGAGTGCATGGTCAACTACAACGGCTTTGATCATAACGCGCAGTCGCTACGCCTGGTGACCAAACTGGAGAAACGCTACTTCGCCTTCGATGGCCTGAACCTCACCTGGGATACCTTGGAAGGGCTGGTGAAACATAACGGGCCGCTGTTGGGGCAGGCGAACTCCAAGCCGTTGCCACTCGCCACAGCCGAATATAACGCCACCCATGATTTGGAATTGGCGACCTGGCCCAGCGCAGAGGCGCAAGTCGCCGCGATCTCCGATGACATTGCCTATAACACCCATGATATCGAGGATGGGCTGCGGGCGAAGTTGTTCACCATCGACGACCTTCTGGGCGTGCCTTTTGTTGGTCAGGTGTTCAATGACATCGCCGATGCCAATCCGGGCTTAGATACGGGGGTGTGGATTCACGAATCCATACGGCGAATTATCGGGGCGATGGTGAATGATGTGATCACCGAATCCCATCGGCGGTTTGTGGCGCTGAAGCCCAAAACCACCAACGACGTACGAGCCCTGGGCACGCAGCTGTGCGGATTCTCGGTGGATATGGCGGCAAAAGATAAGGCCTTGAAGGAATTCTTGTGGGCGAATATGTACCGCCACGCCGAAGTGAACCGCATGACCGTGCACGCCCAGCGGGTCGTGCAAGATCTCTTCGGCGCGCTGCTGGGTGATCCGGGACTCTTGCCGGAAGCTTGGCGCAAGGGCCTGAATGGCTCTGATAAAATGAAAACCGCGCGACGGATGGCTGACTACATCGCCGGGATGACAGACCGCTTCGCCCAAGACGAGCATACCCGCTTATTTGTGCCGAGAAAGTAGACCGCGAAACTTATGAACATTTTTAATCTCTATAAAGACCGCATACTCGGCATTGTGAATGACTTGGTGAAGGCAAGCGCTTTGCCCCAAGGCTTGGATTTATCCAAGGTCGCCGCCGAGCCGCCGCGTGATGCAGCACACGGCGATATCGCCACCAACGTGGCTATGGTGCTGAGCAAGCCTGTGGGCAAAAACCCACGCGAAATCGCGGCCTTACTGACCGAGCCGCTTAAAAAACTTCAGGGCGTGACCGAGGTTTCAATCGCGGGCCCGGGGTTCATCAATTTGCGTCTTGTCGGCTCAACCTGGGCCAATACGTTGCGACATGTGCTGACCATAGGCACGAAGTTTGGCGATGGCGATGTGGGGCAGGGTGCTGCCGTTAATGTCGAGTACGTCTCGGCTAACCCGACTGGGCCCATGCACGTGGGCCATGCGCGCGGCGCGGTCGTGGGCGATGCGCTTGCGCGGCTTTTGGCCAAAGCAGGTTTCAAGGTCACCAAAGAATATTACATCAACGACGCGGGCGGGCAGGTGAACTCTGCAGCGCGTGCGGTGCGTATGCGCTATTTGCAAGTTCTGGGTCGCCTGAGTGAAGACGAATTCCAGGCCGCACTCGCGCGCAAAGAAATCGAATACGGCGGCGCTTACCTGATCCCGATTGCTGAAACGCTGGCCAAACGTGATGGCGACAAGTGGGCTGCTGGTGATGAGTCCGCTTGGCTCGCGCCCATCAAGGCCTTCGTCGTGGCCGAGATGATGGTCATGATCAAAGACGATCTGGCCGCGCTTGGCGTGCAGCATGACCTGTTCACCTCCGAAAAAGCGCTGGTGGATTCCGGAAAAGTGAACAGCGCTGTGAAGTTCCTCGAGAACGCAGGGCTGATGTACACCGGCATTCTTGAGCCACCCAAAGGCAAGACGCCCGATGATTGGGAAGCGCGCCCACAGCGGCTGTTCAAGGCCACGGAATTTGGCGATGAAATTGACCGACCCTTGCAAAAATCCGACGGCAGTTGGACGTACTTTGCTGGCGACATCGCCTATCACAAGGACAAGGTTGATCGTGGGTTTTTCCAGCTCATCAACGTCTGGGGTGCCGATCACGGCGGTTATGTGAAACGCGTTCAAGCCGCATTGAAGGCGCTGACGGCTGGCAAGGGTGAACTTGATGTTGTGCTGTGCCAAATGGTGAAGGTACTGAACAACGGCGAGCCCGTGAAAATGTCCAAACGCGCGGGCAATTTTGTCACCATGCGCGATTTGATCGACGCAGTGGGCAAGGACGTCGTGCGCTTCATTATGTTGACGCGTAAATCCGACGCCGGGCTCGACTTTGACTACGCCAAGGTGACGGAAAAGACTCGCGACAATCCGGTGTTTTACGTTCAATACGCCCATGCTCGTGGGCGCTCGGTGTTTCGCCATGCCAAGGACATGTGGCCATCGGCTGATTTTTCAGATGCAGGCTTAGCCCAGGCGCAGCTCGATTTGCTCCAAGACCCCGACGAAATCGGTGCGCTGCGGTTGATGGCGGCTTGGCCACGCATTGTCGAGCAGGCGGCGTTGACGCACGAGCCACATCGGGTGGCCTTCTACCTCAATGATCTGGCGTCGCAGTTCCATGGGCTATGGAATAAGGGCAACGATGCAACCGAGTTGCGCTTCCTCCAGGCTGATAACCAAGCCATCTCGCTGGCGCGCCTTGCGCTTGTGCGCGGCGTGGGGCTGGTGATAGCGTCTGGCCTCGACGTCTATGGCGTTGAGCCGGTGGAGGAAATGCGCTGATGGCGATTGACCGCGAAGGCGAAGGCCCGATGCTTCGCAAGGCCGAGACCAAAGCTGATGATATTGCGGCCTTGCGCGCCACGCGCTTTACCGATGATGTATTCGACGACGAGTATTATCGCATCCGGGGTCGTAGCCATGTCGGTACGTCGTTGGGATTGATTATTGGCGTTGTGTTTGGCGCTATTATTGCGGGCAGTGCGGCGTGGTTTTTTCTCAAAGACCAGGACGTCAATGGGATGAGTGGCGCTGATGGCGGCGTGCCCATGGTCAAAGCTGATGCGTCAGCGTACAAAATTAAACCTGAGACCCCAGGCGGGATGCGGGTCGAGAACCAGGATAAGACGGTTTATGACCGGGTTGCTAAAACCGACGCGCCCAATCGGGTTGAAAATCTTTTGCCGCCACCTGAGCAGCCCAAAGCGCCACCCAAAGCAGAACCAAAGCCTGCGGCTAAACCGGCCGATCCGCCGCTTGAAGTAAAATCTCCGCTGGACGAAAAGCGTGATGAACTGGCGGCGATGATCGCTAGTCTTGATAAGAAGGGCGCGGAGGCAGAAAAAACCGTGATTGAGGAGCCAAAGTTGCCCGAAGCAAAGCAATCAAATGCGGTGCCAGCTTCGCCACCTAAACCGCCAGTGCTCATGCCGCTGCGCGATCCTGCAGCCGAACAAGCTGCCCCGGCACCTGAGATCACTTCTCCGTCTTCTGTTATTCCAGTGATTGTTCCAGCGCCCGCGTCTGAAGCCGCCGCGCCGACAGGCCCCGGCTTGCTGGTGCAATTGGCGGCGGCGAAGTCGGAAGAAGGCGCCATGACTGAATGGAACCGGATTAAAAATAAGCACGCGGGCCTTGTCGGCGCGCTTTCACCATCGGTGGTTCGTGCCGATTTAGGCGAACGCGGGATTTTCTTCCGCCTGCGGGCTGGCACATTGCCCGATAAAGCAGCTGCCGATGAGTTGTGCGCGGCGCTAACGGCCGAGGGCAACGCATGCCTTGTGGTAAAGCCTTAACAGCTGAACCATGACTCAATCATCTTTGCTGCCCAAGGCGGCGATCTTTGGCCTTTCTGGCCTGACACTCACCGAAGTTGAGCGTGCGTTTTTCGCATCACAACGCCCGGTCGGCTATATTCTGTTTGCGCGTAACGTCGAGCGTTCCGACCAGGTCAAAGCATTGGTCGACGATCTTCGCTCCCTAACCCCTGGTCATAATCCTGTGGTGTTGATTGATCAGGAAGGTGGGCGGGTGCAGCGCCTCAAGTCGCCCTTTTGGCGCGCAGCGCCACCCGGCGTGGAATTTGGTAAGCTCTATTCAAAAGACCCCACAGAGGCAGCGCAGGCTTTACGCATGAACATGCGACTCATTGGCAAAGAGCTTGTTGATCTGGGGATCGATGTGGACTGCGCGCCGTTGCTGGACGTGCCTGTTGCGGGCGCGCACGATGTGATTGGAGATCGGGCCTACAGCACAGATCCCGATGTTGTGGCAGTCTTGGCGCCGATTGCAGCCGAGGGTCTGATTGATTCAGGCGTTGTGCCGGTCATCAAGCACATCCCAGGTCATGGTCGGGCGACATCTGATAGCCATAAAGTGTTGCCGGTGGTTGATGCGGATTTAGCCACATTGCGCGCGACAGATTTCAAACCTTATCAGGCTTGGGCGCGGCTCATGCCCAGGCCATTTGCCTTTGCTATGACGGCGCATGTGGTCTACACGGCCATTGATGCGCATCTTCCAGCCACGCAGTCCAAAAGGATGTTCGACGAATTCATTCGCGGCGAGTTGGCATTTGATGGCCTGGTCATGAGCGATGATCTGTCGATGGCCGCGTTGACCGGGCCTTACGATGAGCGCGCGGCCAAATCGCTGGACGCGGGTTGCGATGTGGTGCTGCATTGCAATGGCAATATGGCCGAGATGGAAGCTGTTGCGCGCGGCACCGGTCCACTTGGGTCGAGGGGGCTTAAAGCACTTCGGGATTCTGAAGCTGTTCGACTGAACCCCCGCAGGCCTTTGACGGTGGATCAGGTTGCAGGTGTCGCTGCTCATGTGCTAAGCCAGATTCAAAATGGATAGTGAACTATCTATAGTCGAGAGCGTGATCGCATTTGGCGTTCCAACGCTGCTTGCCATCACACTGCACGAAGCTGCCCACGCTTACGCTGCCAACATGCTCGGCGACACAACCGCGAAGGATTTGGGGCGCATGTCTCTTAATCCGATTCGCCATATCGACCCTATCGGGACCATTGCGCTACCGCTGCTGCTAAAATTATCGGGCTCGCCGTTTCTTTTTGGCTGGGCCAAACCCGTTCCGGTCGATGACCGCCGTTTCAAGAATCCACGCCGCGATATGATGTGGGTGGCCTTGGCGGGGCCATTGATGAATCTGTTTCTGGCGATGGTCTCGGCGCGGCTGTTTGTGATGGTCGATTCGTTCCCGCCGGAGTATCAAAAAATCGCGATTGATACCTTCAAAAATGGACTGATTATCAATATATTATTGATGGTTCTTAATATGTTACCTATCCCGCCTCTCGATGGCGGAAAGGTGCTGCTTGGAATACTACCCACAGGCCTGGCAATGCGCTTGGCCCAGCTAGAGAAATACGGCATGTTGCCGCTCCTTTTGCTCATGGTGGGGTTGCCGTTGTTAGGCAACACCATTGGGGTCAATCTCAATCCTATCGGCTGGGTCGTGTTGAACATTGCCGATGAGGTTGTTCAACTCATCGCCCGGCTCTCTGGCTTATAAAAAGAACGCGAACGCTGCCTATGTCCGATACGCCCAGCACCGAGATTCCCGCTTTTGAAGAAGACGCCGCGCCCGCCTTGCAATTAGGCTCGATGGTGAATTTCGTCTTGTCCTTAGGGGCCTATGAAGGCCCCATCGACATTCTGTTGACGCTGGCGCGCGATCAGAAGGTTGATCTTAAGCACATCTCGATTTTGGCCTTGGCCGAGCAGTACGTGCGCTTCATCGAAAGCGCGCAGGAATTACAGCTTGAAATCGCGGCTGATTACTTGGTCATGGCGGCTTGGCTGGCCTATCTGAAGTCAAAAATGCTGCTACCGGCAGAAGACAACGGCGATCAACCTTCCGCCGAGGAAATGGCCGAGGCCCTGAAGTTCCAGTTGCTTCGCCTCGAGGCCATGCAGGTGGCAGGGCGCAATCTGTTCTCGCTGCCCATCGACGGCATCAATTTCTTCCGCCGTGGCATGGAAGAAGATCTGCCGGTCACCTACCGCCCGGTTTACGATGTATCGCTGTATGACCTTTTGAAGGCTTACGCCGCACAGCACCGTGACAAGGCTGTGAAGGCCCTTGAAATCGAACCCTTCGATTTGTTCTCGATTGATGAGGCGATTGAGCGGTTGCGGACTATTCTGCCAGGCGTGCCCGATTGGACGACGATGATGGATTTTCTGCCGCGCGGCATACGTCAGCCCTTGATGCGCCGCTCGGCCATCAGTACGACACTCATCGCCGCACTCGAACTTGTTCGTCAGGGCAAGGCTGATATCCGCCAAGATGCAGCCTTCGCTCCGATTTTCTTGAAACCTGCCAATAGAACTGAAATTACCAATGACTAATCCTGATCCTGATACCACGCGCCCAGATGACGAAATTGCGGCGACGGAACTGCCCGAGCCAGCCGCGTTGCATGAGGCCGTCGCCGAAATTGCGGCGGGTCGTGAGGACGAGATTAAGCATCGCCGGGCCGAGGATATCCGTCTTGTGGAAGCCCTGTTATTCGCGACCAAAGAGCCGATGACCGAGCGGTCCATTGGCGAGCGCTTGGGCGAGGGGGCCGACGTCACGAGCGTGCTGGAAGATTTGCGCGCCCAATATGCATACGGTGGTGTGCATTTAGTCCAGGCGGGTGGGCGTTGGTATTTCCGCACCGACCCCTCGTTGGGCGAGCGCTTGCACCTGGAAAAGTTGGTGCCGCGCAAGCTGTCGCGCGCCGCCATCGAGACGCTCGCGATCATCGCTTATCACCAGCCGGTGACCCGGGCTGAAATTGAAGAGATTCGCGGCGTGATTGTATCGACTGGCACGCTTGATATTTTGTTGGAAGAGGGCTGGATTAAGCCCAAAGGCCATAAGAACGCGCCCGGGCGGCCCGTCATGTGGGGAAGCACCTCGGCTTTCCTCGATCACTTCGGCCTTGAGTCGATCCAAGACCTGCCCGGTTTGGACGAGCTGAAAGCCGCAGGACTGCTCGATAGCCGTCGTGGTGTGGGGGCTTATGCGACCCGCGCCGACGATCTGGGCGCAGCACCCTTCGATACGGATGAATCGGACGAGGCTTTGGAGCCCATAGCGGGCAACCAAGAGGCGGCTGACGAGCCTGCTGATACCCCGTCATCATCTTGAAATAACTAAATAATTGCGGCTTTAAGTTGCCGTGATGCTGCGTTTCTGCGAATGTGCCTATATAAATGTTGTGCCATGGCGGAGCCTGCGGCTCTGTCCCGACAGGGAGATTGAAAAATGGGTTCTTTTAGTATCTGGCATTGGGTCATCGTTCTGGTGGTTGTCTTGTTGCTGTTTGGCGCTGGTAAAATTCCGCGTCTCATGGGCGACGTCGCCAAAGGCATCAATGCCTTCAAGAAGGGCTTGAAGGAAGAAGTCAGTGGCGATGATGCGCAAGCCAACGCCAAGTCCATCGACGCCGCCAAGGAAAAAGACGCGACCACCACGTCATAATGTTGTGGGCGCGCTGGCACTATAGGCGCTTTTACGCATGATTGATTTCTCGTGGTCCGAAATTGCGGTGGTCATTTTGGTCGCGGTCATGGTGCTGGGGCCAAAAGAGTTGCCCAAAGCCATGAGCACCATGGCGCAGTTCATGCGCAAGGCCCGCAAGATGGCAGGCGAGTTTCAGGGCCATTTGAATGAAATTGTACGCGAGAGCGAGCTGGACGAAGTGAAAAACGCTGTCACGCGCGTCACTAGCACCAACGTCGGCTCGGAAGTTGAAAAACTGATCGACCCGTCGGGTGAGTTTAAGCGTGAATTGGACGAGACCATAAGCACGGCACGCAATGAGATTGAAAGCGCAGCGCGGATTGATTCGCCTGCGGTCAATACTCCAACTCCACCGGCGGCAAGCCCTGCGGTCAGCGCACTGCCCCCGCAAGTTGGAGCGCCGGTGTAGCCGCGCCGTCATTGATCCATGGCCGAGAATCCTGACTCACACACCATGCCGCTGCTCGAACACTTGGTCGAGCTTCGCTCACGGCTTCTCTACGCCAGCTTGTCGCTGATCGTGGCGTTCATGGCGTCGTTCTATTTTTCCGAGCACATTTTTAATTTCCTGATGCAGCCGCTGGCGAAAGCGATGGCTGAGGTTGGTGGCAGCACCAACCGCATGATCTACACACATTTGGCCGAGAATTTTTTCACCCAAATGAAAGTGGCGTTCTTCGCGGCTGCATTTTGCACGTTTCCGATTTTTGCAAATCAAATGTGGATGTTTGTCGCACCCGGACTTTATAAGCATGAACGCTCGGCGATTTTGCCGTTCTTGATGGCCAGCCCTATTTTATTCTTCCTCGGTGGGTTGTTGGTCTACAGCTTGATTATGCCAATGGCCTGGAAATTTCTGCTGGGCTTTCAAACCACAGCAACCGAAACCATTCTCCCGATACAGCTTGAACCTCGTGTTGCTGATTACCTCTCGTTGGTGACCACTTTGATTTTCGCCTTCGGTATCAGCTTCCAAATGCCAGTGCTGCTGGTTTTGCTGGCGCGCGTGGGCATCGTGTCGGCGGCAGGGCTAGCCGAAAAGCGAAGGTACGCGATTGTGGCTATTTTCATTTTTGCGGGCATCGTGACGCCCCCTGATGTCATCAGCCAAATCGGCCTGGCTGTGCCCTTGATGCTGCTTTACGAAGTCGCCATTATCGGTGCTAAGTTCGCCGAGAAACAGCGCGAGCAAGCCTGGGCTGACGAGACCCCCGGGGGCATCGAAGATACGGATTTTAATCAGGCGTAATTCGTTTAGCCTTTAGTCAGGCCCCCAGAACGCATGAGGCTGATATTCTGGGCAACGGTAATGCCAAGGGCAAGACCACCCGCTCAACGCCCAAGTATACGGGTACGTTCAGCGGTACCTACAGCACGCCAATTAATGGCGATTGCGAATGGTTTACGCGCGGTGATTTGGTCTATCGTTCTAAAATCTTCGGGGACGAAACCAATCTCAATTAGGCTGGCAACTTGATGCAGGTGAACCTGCGCACAGGCCTCCAGGCAGAAAATTGGAATGTGGAAGTGTTCGGCAAGAATATCTTCGACGACAAAACTCCGCAACGTATTGGGATCGCGACGGATTTCAGTCGCTTCCCGGCGGGTGGATTGCTCCAAACGGTCTCGCTCATCCCATCGCGTGGATAGCAATTCGGTGTGCGCGCCTGTTATGATTTCTAAACAGCCTCATAAAACACCAAGCAGCGGCGACAGCAATGTCGCCGCTGCTTCGTTTGAGTCTTGGAACCGCCGGGCCGCCCTGGCCCTGTGCAGCTCAAACGATAGGGCGAAGGCCTATTCCAGCCGCCTTGCCGCCCCCTGCCGCCCGCCGTATAACCGCGCCATATTTGGCGGCAGTTTTGCGGGTGCGGTCATGCTCGATATGAAGTGGATCAGGGACAACCCGGCGGCATTCGATGCCGCCCTGGCAAGGCGTGCGGCTGCCCCGCGGTCCAAAGAAATTCTGGAATTAGACGCCAGCCACCGTGGCGTGATTACCGAATTACAAAGCTTGCAATCGCGCCGTAACGAAGCCTCCAAACAAATCGGCCAGGTGAAATCCAAAGGCGGCGATGCCTCCGCGCTCATGACCGAAGTGGCCACGATTAAAGACCGTATGGCGGCGCTGGAAGCTAAAGAGCAAATAGTGGGCCAGTACTTGCTCGACGTTCTGATGACGGTGCCCAATGTGCTCGATGCCGCAGTGCCCGAGGGCAAAGACGAAACTGCCAATGTGGAAGTTCGTACTTGGGGGGCGCCGCGCAGCTTTAACTATCCCGTCAAAGACCACGCTGATTTAGGCCAAGGGCTGGGGCTTTTGGATTTCGACCAGGCCGCTGTTGTTTCAGGTGCACGCTTTTCGTACCTCAAGGGGGCCTTGGCGCGCCTGGAACGGGCACTGGCGCAATTCATGCTTGATACGCACACCACCGAGCATGGCTTTACCGAGGTTAATCCGCCGCTGTTAGTGAAAGCCGAAGCATTGCAAGGCTCGGGCCAATTGCCGAAGTTTGTGGATGATTTGTATGTTACCACTGCGGGTCACTGGCTGATTCCCACGTCGGAAGTCTCTTTGGTCAATATGGTGGCGCAAAAAATTCTCAACAAAGCTGAGCTGCCCATCCGCCTTACTGCGTTCACGCCCTGTTTCCGTTCGGAAGCGGGTGCTGCGGGCAAAGATACCAAGGGCATTATTCGTCAGCATCAGTTTGAAAAAGTTGAGTTGGTGACAATCTGCACGCCCGAAACATCAGCCGCCGAGCACGAGCGCATTGTGAAGTGCGCCGAGGTAATTTTGCAGCGCCTGGAATTGCCTTATCGCGTCGTAGCATTATGCGCAGGCGATGTGGGCTTCACCATGGCGCGCACGTTCGACTTGGAAGTTTGGCTGCCGGGGCAAAGCGCTTACCGCGAAATTTCAAGCTGCTCCAATGGGCACGAGTTCCAGGCCCGGCGCATGAACGCACGCTATCGCGCCGAGGGGGAAACCAAGGGCACGCATTTTGTCCACACCTTGAATGGCTCGGGCCTCGCGGTCGGGCGGACACTGGTCGCGGTGATGGAAAACTATCAAGAGGCCGATGGCTCCATCCGTGTACCCAAAGTATTGCTGCCGTACATGGGCGGCGTCGATCTTATCCGGCGTGTTTAGGACTTTAGTCGTGACCGAACATTACGCACCACTGCCCGACCTCAAAGGCAAACGTATTCTTTTATCGAACGATGACGGCATCTCGGCCCATGGGTTAGTGGTGCTGGAGAAAATCGCCCGTGCGCTTTCCGATGACGTTTGGGTTGTGGCACCAGCCTCTGAGCAAAGCGGGGCTGGGCATTCGCTGACGCTGCACTTCCCCTTGCGCCCGGTGAAAGTTTCAGATCGGCGCTATACCATCAACGGAACGCCCACGGACTGCGTGCTGGTGGCGATCAACAATTTGATGAGAGACCATCCGCCTGATTTGGTGCTGTCGGGTATCAATATGGGCGTCAATCTCGGCGAAGATGTGCATTATTCCGGTACCGTGGCTGCTGCCATGGAAGGCGCGCTGCTGGGCTATCGCGCAATTGCCATGAGCCAGGATTTCGAGGATGCCGAGAATATTTTTTGGACGGCGGGTTTGCGGTTTGCGCCCGATCTGATTCGTCAGGCTTGCGCCGTGGGGTGGTCGAAGCAGGTGCTGATCAATGTCAATTTCCCCAACCGCGACCCCGATGACATTAAGGGCTTGAAGGTGTCACGCCAGGGCAAGCATAAAATTGGCGATGACCTGATGCACCGCAATGACCCGCGCGGAAAACCGTATATTTGGATTGCTGGGCGACGCCTTGCCAATGCCAATGTGGAAGGGACAGATTTGAAAGCGGTTGCTGATGGCTATATCTCGGTGACCCCGCTGAACGTTGACCTCACGCACGATGAATCAATGAAAACCTTGGGCCGCGCGTTCGCTGCTCCTTAAGACCTTGCTGATGTAAGATCGGGTCATGAGCCAAGATAGCCGAAAAATCAGACTTATCATGGACCTGCGCAATCAGGGTGTGACAGACACGGCTGTACTTTCTGCCATCGAGAAAATGCCACGTGAGGTTTTTGTTGAGGAAGCATTCCTGGATCAGGCCTATGCCAACCAAGCTTTGCCGATTAACTGTGGCCAAACCATTAGTCAGCCCCTGATTGTCGGCTTGATGACCCAAGGGCTTCAAGTTGGTAATCGGCACAAGGTGCTCGAAGTTGGCACCGGCAGCGGCTATCAGGCCGCAATTTTATCCAAGCTGGCGCGGCGTGTGTACACCATCGAACGCCACCGTGATTTGTTAGCGCAGGCCGAGAAGCGATTCACCAAACTCAATATCCGCAATATCACCAGCATGGCGGGCGACGGATACAAAGGCTGGCCAGCACAGGCCCCCTTCGATCGTATCCTGGTCACGGCCGCAGCTCGTATCGTACCGCCAGAGTTAGTGGCCCAATTGTCGGACCAGGGTGGCATTATGGTTTTACCGGTTGGCGAATCTGGTGACGTGAATCAAGAAGTCATCCGTGTCCGTAAAGATGGCACGACGTATCACAGCGAACGCATGTTCCCAGTGCGATTCGTGCCTTTAGTCCAAGGCCTGCCAGAGTATAAAAGTGCGACGCGGCGGCGAGAATAACCAGGCATCTAGATGCTTTAGGTCACAAACAAAGGTATAGTGGATAGATGAACGCCATCCGTCACGCCCTGCTGATTATTGCTGTCGCAGTTCTTGCCGCCTGCGCGCCGAAGTTTGAACCGCCTCCGGGTTTCACGGGTGGCTTTCTGTGGGATGCGGGCCAAAGCCGCACCGTGACGGTGCAACAAGGCGATACACTTTATACCGTCTCGCGGCGCTATAACGTGCCAACGCGTGCCATCATCGAGCGCAATGGTTTGCAATCGCCTTATCAACTCAGCATGGGGCAGCAACTCATTCTTGATCCCGCACGCTCACATAAGGTCGAAGCGGGCGACACACTCTCGAAGCTTGCCCGGCAATATGAAGTTGAGATGCGGCTCATCGCATCATCCAATGATCTTACGCCGCCCTACACCATTTTTGTGGGGCAGATGCTGTGGATCCCTGATCCTTTCAGTATCGCTGCCGCTCCGGTCAACGCCGATCTGCCGCCGGTCAATGTAGCTGTGCCACCGGGAAGCACGCCACGCTCAACTGCAATTGCCCGCGAGAGACTTGCATCACCGCCGGGTCAACCGCAGCCCATGACTGAGCCGCTAGCTCAGCCTCAACCGCCGATACAGTTGCTGCCGCGCGAGGTTAGCCCCGAGCCTGCAACAACGCCGATGCCATTGGCAGAGCCAGCCCCGACCTCGACCTCGGCGGCCCCGATTCAGTCAGCCTCGCTGCCACCTGAGCCAAAACCATTAACAGCTCCGCCACCCCGGGCCGCGGCGCGCTTTATATGGCCACTAAAAGGCAAGGTCCTCTCGGGCTTTGGCCCCGCGGCCAAAGGACTTCATAATGACGGCATCAACATCTCTGTGGCTGCCGGCGCACAAGTGAAAGCCGCCGATAACGGCGTGGTGGCCTATGCTGGCAACGAACTGAAAGGTTTTGGCAATTTGCTGCTGATCAAGCATTCCGATGGCTGGATCACGGCTTACGCCCACAACGACAAGCTTTTGGTCAAGCGCGGCGATGAAGTGCAGCAAGGCCAAGTCATCTCAACGGTCGGGCGCACCGGGAATGTGGATCAGCCGCAACTGCATTTTGAAATTCGTCAAGGCACGCAGTCGGTTGACCCGATGAAGCATCTCGACGCACAGGGCTAAACAGCCTTTGAGCCAAGCGCTGCTGCGGTGGGGGTGATCACCCACCGCAGTGAGCTATGAATTTAAACCTGAACGTCATCTGCGCTTCTAACGCGTGGGTACTTTGGTCCTTGGCACCCAGCAGACCTCTGTACCCAAATGCGGCAACCATGCCGTCCGACATTTCACCGCTGATAGAAGCTTCGATGCAGGCTGTCGTTATTCCCGGACGCTGAACTGAGCTGGTCCTAGAAAATGGTGCAGGGTGTTAAGGTGTATTCCTTCGGGTAACGGAGGGATTGGCTATGAGGACGCGTAGACGGTTTACGGGCGAGAGGTCTTGCGACGCACAGGAGGGGCTTTCTTCCGGGTCATAACAGTCAGGTTAACAGATTGTGGGATATAGGAAAAAAGCATAAAATTACGGGCTACGGCGTTTCCCTAAACCGCAACTGATAGTGTTTGCAATGCCCCCCTGCCTGAGTATAGTCCGCCCGCTTTAGGCGGCGTCTCGGCTGCCACAGTATTAATTGCGCGCTGCGTGCGCATGACCATTAATAGGAGTCTCGGATGTTCGTCTCCCCGGCCTACGCCCAGGCTGCTGCTGGCGACCCTGCCAGCGCCTTCACCGCATTCATTCCGCTCATCCTGATCTTTGTCGTCTTCTACTTTCTGCTCATCCGCCCTCAGCAAAAGAAGATGAAAGAACACAAAGCGATGCTTGAAGCGGTGCGTCGTGGTGACCGTGTTGTGACCAATGGCGGCATTATCGGCCTGGTTACCAAAGTGATGGAAACCGAGCGCGAGTTGCAGGTAGAAATCGCCGATGGCGTCCGGGTGCGGGTGTTGCGCGACATGATCTCTAGCGTGCTTAATAAGACGGAGCCCGTTGCTGCTAACGACTCTGACAAAAAAGACGCCGACAAAGATAAAAAGGAATAGGACGCACGCGTCGCGTCTAGACCCCACAGATGTTACATTACTCCGCATCAAAAGTAGCCCTGGTTTTGGCTATTAGCTTTCTGGGCTTTGTGTTTGCATCACCAAACCTCATGACCAAAGGCTTCCGAGATTCTCTACCGTCATGGATGACAAATGTGCTCAAGCCGATTCAACTCGGGCTTGATTTACAGGGCGGCTCTTATCTGCTGCTCGAAGTCGATCTTGATGCGGTTACGAAAGAGCAAATTGTTAATTTGGAAGAAACAGTTCGCGCCACTTTGCGTGAGCCACGCATTGGGTTTCGCAATCTCCGTGCGGCCGAAGATGGCGTCTTCGTTTCCATTACAGACCCAGAGCAATTCAAGCAGGCGCGAGATCTGATTGTAAAGGCTGCTGTCGATTTGAATGTCGAGTCACTCGACGAGGGGCGTCTCCACATTACAATCCCTGACAAGGTCAAGAAAGAGCGCGAGATTGCGGCGATGAGCCAGAGCATCGAAATTGTTCGCCGTCGTGTGGATGAGTTCGGAACCAGCGAACCTTCGATTCAGCGCTCGGGCTCAGACCGCATTATCGTTGAATTGCCCGGTGTCGATAACCCCGAGCGTATTAAGGCGCTGATCGGGCAAACCGCGAAGTTGAATTTTCATCTTCTCGAACCGGGCGTCACAGCCATGACCGACCCACGCAACGTTCCGCCAGGGGTCATGATGGTTCCAGGTGGAAAAGACGACCCCGAGCGTTATGCCGTGCGCCGCCGTGTTGAAGTGAGTGGCGAGCGCTTGGTAGATGCCCAAGCAACATTTCAGGAAGGTCGACCCGTTGTTACCTTCCGCTTTGACACCCAAGGTGGACGTCGGTTCGGCGGTGTCACGGCTGCCAACGTCAATCAGCGTTTAGCCATTGTCCTGGATAACACGGTGATTAGTGCCCCCAACATTAAAAGCCCCATCACGGGTGGCAGCGGATACATTGAAGGATCATTCACAGTTCAGAACGCACAAGACTTAGCGCTCTTGCTTCGTGCAGGCGCGCTGCCCGCACCTTTGATTATACTTGAAGAGCGTTCAGTTGGGCCAGGGCTGGGTGCTGACTCGATCGCTGCGGGGGAAACGGCCAGCGTCATCGGCGTGATCTTGGTCGCGGGCTTCATGGTGTTGGCGTATTTCACCTTTGGCCTATTCGCCGTCGCCGCGCTCACAGTGAATATCGTTTTACTGTTCGCACTGATGAGCATTATTGGCGCAACTTTAACCTTGCCTGGTATTGCTGGCGTTGTGCTGACGCTTGGCATGGCGGTTGATGCAAACGTGCTGATCTACGAGCGGATGCGCGAGGAATATAACAACGGGAGAACTTTGCTCAATTCGCTGAGCTCGGGATTCAGCCAAGCGTTTATGACGATCTTGGATTCTAACGTAACGACCGTCATCGCAGGATTGCTGCTTTATTTTCTCGGCACCGGCCCGGTCAAGGGCTTTGCCGTGACGTTGGTCTTAGGGCTCATGACGTCCATGTTCTCGGCGGTCATGATTACGCGCCTTCTTATCTGGCTTTGGTTTCGCTCGGCCAAGCGTACCGTATTGCCGCTGTAGGATCGACCCATGAAACCCATAATGGCGTATCTGCCAAAAGAATTTTTTTATGATTTCATTCGCGTCCGTGTCTACGCGTTTACCTTCTCTATGATCTTGGTTGTGGGGTCCTTGGTGTCATTGGCGACGCAAGGCTTGAATTTCGGCATCGATTTCGCTGGCGGGATCTTGATCGAGGCGCGCTCGAAAGAAGCATTTGATTTAAGCGCTACGCGCAGTGCGTTAAATGAGATCGGGCTTGGTGATGTTTCAATTACCACTTTTGGTGATGAAGATCGCGATTTGATGATTCGTGTTCAGCAGCAGCCAGGGGGCGAAACCGCCCAGGTCGCGGCACTCAAAACGCTGCAAACGGCCATCGGCGAGCGCTTCGAGATTCGCCGTACCGAAGTGGTTGGTCCGAAAGTTGGCAGTGAGCTGATCATCAATGGAGCCCTTGCGATTGCCTTGGCACTAATCGGTATTGGCGTTTACGTGTGGTTCCGCTTCGAGTGGCAGTTCGCACTGGGCGCGTGCTTGTCACTGACCCATGACGTGATTTCGACCATCGGGTTGTTCTCGATCACCCAAGCGCAGTTTGACCTCAATACCGTCGCTGCGGTTTTGACCATCGCGGGTTTCTCGATTAACGATACAGTGGTCGTTTACGACCGCGTTCGCGAGATGCTGCGTAAATACAAGAAGATGAACACGCCTGATCTGCTGAATCTGTCGTTGAACAAAGTCTTGTCCCGTACGCTGGTGACAAATTTAACCACCACGCTTGCCGTGCTTGCCTTGGTCACCATCGGTGGCCCGACGTTGCAAGGGTTCTCGTTAGCGATGATGTGGGGCATGTTTGTAGGGTCATATTCGACGGTCTACATTGCGCTGCCCGTTTTGGTGTACTTTGAAATGCGCCGTGAAGACTTTACCAACACGCAGCCTGGCGTTGCTCAGGTCCCTGAGTATGAACGCCAATTGAAGTGATGCGGCCAGTTTGGGTGTTTTGCCCTGATGGATATCAAGCGTTCGCCATTGCCCGCTGTTGCTGATCGCCCCAAGATTCAAAAGTACGGGGCAGGGCGATTTACCATTTCGGGTCAGGTTTATACGAGTGGTGTTTTCGTGTTACCCCACCAAGCACTCTCATGGCCTGCAACCGATCTAGCCTCCCTCAGCGATGAAGCCATCGACCTTTTGTTAGCTCACACATCTGAGATCGATGTGTGCTTGTTGGGATGCGGCCCCAAAACTCTGCCGATCCCCGCTACACTTCGCACGCGCTTCAAGGCTGCGGGCTTTCGTGCCGATGTCATGGATACGGGATCAGCGTGCCGAACTTACAATGTGTTGATGTCTGAAGGCCGAGCGGTCGCGGCGGCCTTAATCGCCATATAGCAAAAGAAAACGGGGACCTTTTTGGGCCCCCGTTTGATATTCCGGTCTTCGGCTCGTCTGTTTACCAAACAACCCCATTCTGTTGGCCGACCATGCAGAACAGCATGGGGACCGAGAGGATCATGTTGGTGCGGCTGAACAGCATCGCGGTGCGCGCCGACTTGGCTTTCAACTCAGGCGTTGTTTCCACAATGCCAAGCGCGCGTTTTTGATTGGGCCAAATTACAAACCACACGTTGAACGCCATGATGGCGCCCAGCCACATGCCAATACCAATCGTACGTGAGCCTTCGGCCAGCGTAATGGAGTCGATCAAGTAGCCGGAGATATAAGCCAAGAATAAGCCGGTGAGAATCGTGGCCATGGCGGCCCAACGGAACCAGAACAGCGCTGTAGGTGCAATCACTTTGCTGATGGCCGGTTTTTGTTCATCGGGAATTTTCGGCATGCTGGGGATTTGCACAAAGTTGAAATACCACAGCAAGCCCACCCACATGACACTGCTCAGCACATGGAGATATTTTGTAATCACGATCTCTTGTCCACCGATTTGGCCCTGCGTGGTGAACCAAAAAACAGCCAGCGTTAGTACAACGGACGTGATCACGGCGTTGCGTAAGTTTGGAAGAATCAGATTGATCATCTCGTTACCCCTTCGTTGTCCAAGCCGGCCACACATCGACCTGCCTTCAAAGCATCGGGCATGTTACCTAAAACTGCGCGTGAGGCAACCCATGGTGAGGGCCTGGAAGCTGGAAAAAGGGCGCAAAATCAGGTGCTTAGAATCGCCTTAGGGGTCTTACGGCAAGTGCAGCGGCCTTAAAACCTGACTGAATCGCGCTTTCCAGTGTACAGGGCATGCCCGACTTCACCCAGTCGCCTGCTAAAATTAGATTCGCCAGATGTGATTTTGTAGTCGCTCGCAAGTCATTGATACCAAGAACATGACGTAGCGTTGCGCGGCGCTCTTTAACCACATGTGCCGGTGGCAGTGGCGCGTTGGGGACACCGAAGATCGGAGCAATTTCCGCCCATATCTTTCCTGCGATCACATCGCTATCGGTGTTTAGATGTGCCTCAGCCGCGCTGATTGTGACGGTTGCCAGTCCATCGCGAAGCCATAACCACTGACTCATGCCGCCCACGATGCCGATGAAATTCGATGCTTGCGTTGTTACAACCTGAAAATGCGCATTCACGATCGGTGACGGTTTGAGGTGCTCGGTCATGATTCCGGTCTGGGTCATCAACTGTGACCACGGCGGCACGGCCAGCACCACGCGATCCTCAGTTCCAATCGAGATTGTGTCGTGATCGAAGTTCAGCCGCTCAACGTGCCCGCCCTTGATTATGATTTCGCGAAGTGGAGACTGAAGCCGGACATTGGCACCTTTTCGCTGAAGCCACTGGGCTGCCGGATCAATGTAGGTGTGCGTCAAGGAGTGGCGTGGCAGTTTCAGCCCCAGGCGCAATCCGCTGAAGCCTAGCATCCCACGAACAACCGCTGATAAAATCCTGCCATCGGCCTCGGCTAAGGGTGTATTTAGCGCCGATGTGCAGAGTGGCTCCCACAGCTTATCGATGGCACTGGGCGTTGCCTTGAGTATTTGAACTGATGACGCATTTGGATTTCCCCACATCAGTCGCGATCCATTCAACACATCAAGTGTTGATGTTTCTGGCGGGCGTGATGATGAGTCCCACAAAGCGCGTGGCAATTTGAACCGCCATGTCTTGCCGTCGCGAAGATCGACAAAGTTTAGGCCGTCGCGACTATTCGTTTGCAGTCGATCCGACGCGCCAATAATGCCGAGATAGCGGTTGACTGCCTCATTGTTAGCCAGCACTGCATGGGAACCATTATCGAGCACAGCATCAAAAGAGTCATGACGATAGCTGCGGCAACGCCCGCCGAGCTGTGGCGCAGATTCATAAAGGGTCACGGCGAGCCCGCGCTTAATGCAGCCAATTGCGGCTGCCAATCCGGCCACACCGCCACCAATGATGTAAACACTCATGCTGTTAAGGATATCCGAACCACGCCACGCGCCCAGCCGTGAGCATGACGCGCCAGGGGGGAAGAGTGACTTTAGCCGCTCCGGGCTTCCAGCCCTTCTGACGCAGTGTGCGCAAAAGCCCCCGATAAACCGCCATCATGGCAAGCGCAGTACGGATTTTAGTGCGCGTCTGGGCATCGGGCAAAAGTGAATCGGATAGATAAAATTTTTCTTCTGCCATCAGCGCCAACGCCAGCCACGCATCGCCCAAACGCTTATCAGCCATAACAATCTTCGGGTCTTGCGCGTCAATACCTGCTGAGTCTAAAGCTTCGCGGGGTAAGTAGAGTCGGCCTTGCGTTGCGTCCTCATCCATATCGCGGAGTATATTTGTGTACTGCACCGCTTCACCCAGCGCGTGGCTAAACTCGGCGGCACCTTTGCCGCGCCACCCGAGAACATTCAAGCAAAGCTCGCCCGGAGCGCTGGCCACCGCATGCGCATAGGCCTGGAGCATTGCCAAACTTGGTGCGCGCATTACTCCGGCGAGATCCATCTCCATTCCGTTTATCACGCGCAAGAATAATCCACTTGGAAGATCATGCGCAGTAATCGCCGCACTTAGCGTCATGGCGATCATCACGGACTCGCTGTCCATCGTGGTCGCTGATCGTTCGTTCAAAAAATAGCCCCGCCACAGTGCCAGTACGGCGGCTTTGTCTTCTGGTGGTAGGGGCCCATCGATAATATCGTCCATGTGGCGGCACCAGGCGTAAATCGCGAAAAGCCCAGAGCGATGGGGTTCGGGCGCGATCCGCATGGGCCAGTAGAATGAACTGCGTCCGCTGCTCATGATCTGAACAACCGCACTCTTGCGCCCATAACGCCAGCGACCATCCAATCGAATGCGCGTAAGTCAACACGATGGTGCCATGGATCAACAGCGCGGAGGCGCTGTAAGAGTCTCCGTGCCAAGCAAAGAATTGCAGCGCTTTGTGCGGCTAGCCCACGATTCATTAACAGGCGAGGCAGGGGCTGAGCCGTCACCAAAAGCACCTCAACTTCATCCAGCAGCATGTTCAAGCACGTTCGCAGTTTTATGGCATCGATTTTTTTTGGTTTGATGGCCGTCGTTCTTTCGCCGCCATCCTCTGCGACGTGCTCCGCATAGTCATCACGAATCGCAACATAGCCAGGGCGGAAGACATTCTGGCCCATCAAATTTTGAAGGTCGATTAGGTCGATGCCTTGGGCGTTCAACCAGTCCAGGGGAATATAGCAACGTTTGAGCAATCGTGCGTCCTCGTGCGCATCTTGCACATGGTTGAGGATTTGCAGTGCTGCGCACAACGCATCAGAGGCAGCATAGCCATCTGATGCATGGTGGATCGCCAAAAGAAACCGGCCCACAGGTGCGGCTGAATGCGTACAGTACTGGCGCAAGTCATCCAGTCGAAATATGATGGTATTACGGGCATCGGCCCGAAACGCAGTCAGCAAGTTTGTGGCAAGCGCCATGGGCAAGTCCCGCTCGCGCATGATAGCGCCCAAGCTGCGGGCGACTTGATGCACTTGATCATCAGCCGAGTTTCCACTGCCCGTGCCGTTGAGCAACGCCTTCTCAACATCATCAAGGGCACTCAGCTTCTTAATAATGCTTAAGTCTGTGGCATCAGCAATATCATCGGCTAGGCGTGCGAAGGCGTAGTAGGCCCGAACCGCGGGGCGCAGGTGTTTCGCAATAAACCAACCGGCCACCGGGAAGTTCTCGGCGCGAGCGTTGAAGTCTAATATCTCGGGGGCGGGCGTCACGTATGAACAGGAGTTGGTTGAAATGAGTGGACAGACTATTCTAAAGCATATGGCCCCAGGAAGCGGCAAGGACAATGCAAGACCGTGACAATTTAATTGCTGATATGGTTCGGCGCGAGGATCGTGATCGGTATCTGACGGCGCTCTTTGCGCCTGCAGATCGCCGTGCCGATGTGCAGGCGCTTTACGCTTTTAATATCGAATTGGGCCGGATTCGCGCTAATGTGTCAGAAACCCTGATCGGGCGCATGAAGCTGCAATGGTGGCGCGATGTGGTCGAGGGGATTTACAATGGCAAGGGTGGCCCCCAGGGCAACCCCGTCACCGAGGCTTTGGCGCACGCTATTTCAAGCCGTAAACTAAGCCGTTTGCATTTCGATGAGATGATCGCTACACGCGAGCGCGAAATGGAGTCCGATGAAGACGGATTTACGTTTGCCAGTGTCCTCGACCTCGAGGCCTACGCCGAAGGAACCGCTGTGCGGCTGATTAATCTCGTGATCGAGGTGTTAGACGCGTCAACAGATGACACCAAAGTCGCCGCGCGCCATGTGGGCATCGGTTACGCGCTGACCGGTATTTTGCGCGCCGTGCTGTTTCATGCAGGCGAGAATCAACTTTTGTTGCCCAAGGAGATGTTGGCAGAAACGGGGCTGACAGGTGTGCAAGATTTGCGCGTGGCGCAGAATGCCAAGTCAATCGCGAGAACAATTGCAGCGTTTGCGATGACCGCCGAGGCGCATTTAAAAAAAGCGTGGGCCTGTCATGTTCCGCGGATTGCTGTGCCTGCGTTGTTGGGAGCAACTATAGCCGCTCAATACCTGAAGGAACTCCGCGTGGCGAACTATGATCTTACTAACCCACGAATTGGGCGGATGCGCGCGAGCGTACCAAGGCTAATATGGAATGCGTGGCGTGGAACGTTTTAGGCTACTCGGCAGCGGCGCGCAGAGTCCCCAGCCATCCGTCGATGTCGGTAAGTGCCCGACCTGAAAGCGCTTTCTTACGGTCGCGGCCTCGGATCGGTCGACCGCGCGGGTCGCGCGCATCTATCTCGGGAAACAGCCCGAAGTTCACATTCATGGGTTGGAATGTTTCGGCTTTGGCTCCACCGGTAATGTGCCCCAGAATTGCGCCAAGCGCGGTCGTTTTCGGTGGCATCGAGAACGCTTTACCTAATCGTTCGGCGGCGGCGAACCGCCCGGCCATCAAGCCGACCGCTGCACTTTCAACATAGCCTTCGCAGCCGGTAATTTGGCCTGCAAACCGAATGCGCGGCATCGCCTTCAACCGCAAGCTGGCATCCAACAACTTCGGCGAGTTGATGAATGTGTTGCGATGAATACCACCCAGGCGTGCAAAATCGGCATTCTCAAGGCCTGGGATTTGGCGAAAAATACGCATCTGCTCGCTATGCTTCAGTTTGGTCTGAAAGCCGACGAGGTTGAATAAGGTCCCGAGCGCATTGTCTTGCCGCAACTGCACCACGGCGTGCGAGCGCCGTCCGGTGCGTGGGTCCGTCAGGCCGACAGGCTTCATGGGTCCGTAGGCCAGCGTGTCCATGCCGCGCTCGGCCATGACTTCAATGGGCAAGCAGCCTTCAAAGTAGGGGGTGTTTTTTTCCCATTCTTTGAACTCGGTCTTTTCGCCAGCCTGAAGCGACACAACGAAGTGCTCGTATTGCTCTTTGGTCATGGGGCAGTTGATATAATCGGCCCCGCCACCAGGCACCTCGGCCCCTTTATCATAGCGCGATTGAAACCAGGCGATGTCCATGTTTATGGATTCACGATGCACAATGGGCGCGATGGCATCGAAAAACGCCAACGACTCTTCGCCCGTGACGCCCTTGAGCGCGTTGGCAAAGTCGGGCGAGGTCAGCGGGCCTGTGGCAACAATGACCGAATCCCAGTCTTCGGGCGGCAGACCGGCAACTTCAGCGCGATCAATGGTGATGAATGGGTTCTGAGAGATAGCGTCTTCGACGGCCTTGGAGAAACCATCGCGATCTACTGCCAGGGCAGCGCCGGCAGGCACACGATGGGCATCGCCGCTTTGCAGAATGAGTGAGCCCGCCCGGCGCATTTCCTCGTGCAGCAGCCCAACAGCGTTGTAATCAACATCGTCAGACCGGAATGAATTAGAGCACACCAATTCAGCCAACCCTTGGGTGTGGTGGGCTTCCGTCATGCGGGTGGGGCGCATTTCGTGGATAACGATAGGTACGCCAGCCCGCGCGATCTGCCAAGCGGCTTCGCAACCGGCCAGACCGCCGCCGATAACATGAATGGGTAAGGGGGTGATGGAATTCATGGGTCATACATAAGCCCTTTGTCGTACAAAAGAAACGCCTCAAGGCTTTGGAAAAAAAATTCAGTTCGGCTATGGTGTCACTTGGTAATTCGTTGTTTCTGGGATGGCTTCATCGAAATGTCTGATCAGAAATTTTTTGTCGTTGGCGGCGAGTATGCCGATACATCATTCACCGAGCCCGCCTCCGGGACCGAGCTTGAGCGTCGCGGGCCTTTTGGCGAGCGCGAAGCCAAGGCGGTTTGGCGCGATCTGACAGGAAAGACTGTAGATAACGCCCTTGTGCGCTATTTCTTGAAAGCGGCGGAGGAGCAGAACCAGAAAATTCACTGTGTGGTTGGGGGCGAATACGCCGATTCGAGTTTCACCAAATTGGCCTCGGGCAAACAGCTTGAAGTGTTTGGTCCCTTCGAAAAATGGGAAGCTTTGGGCTTCTGGCGCGCACTCACATCGCGCTCGGTTGATGACGCCATGGTGCGTTATGACATTCGCAAAAACTATGACGCCGACAATGGCGCTCAGCCCATGGGTAAAACCAGCGGGCCTGTGACGCGCACTATCGAGATCAAGCTCTCGGGTGGGCGCGCGGCATCGGTGCAACTCACCCGTCCGGAACCGCTCAGCATGGCGGAAGCTGTGGTCTTGATTGGCGAGCTTGAGGGTGCGTTGAATAAATTTAAATCGACTCTGACCACAAAATAGCGCAGCGTTCATGGTGGTGAGTAAGTCAGTTCTTGATCGCCGCGCGGCTTTGGCACTGGCTGGCGCGATTGTAGAGTCGATCACTGCCAGCCCTGCGCTGGCGTAACCCAATATCAAGAATAAGGTTCAATCGCAACCCGATCGATAAGGCCCCCGCGGGCGCAGCAGCGATATCTTGCTCTATCGCGAGATCGAAGAGGTCTTGAAGGAGACGCAAGAGATTTGGAATAGCCAGCAGCCCCCAAACTGAACGAGGTGTGGGATACCGAAGACCCCGTACCCTTGTACATCACCGAGGAAATCATCGAGCCGTTTTTTCCCTGGGACGAGCTTGATGGATACTGGATTCGGGCAGACGGGTAGGGTCATTGAATTATTCGGTGGCGGTTATCAAATCTGCGCGTCAAAATGATTGATAGCAATTTGGCTTTGGCGATCTTTGATCACGCCTATGATTATGAACTGCAGGGCGCGAATGCCATCCACCGATGACCAGGCAAGATCACTGCTTAACGGTTTTACGTCGCGCCAAAGGAAAGTGGCGGCACATTCTTTATGCTTAATGCCTGCAAGGGCCAGAATCCTATATCCACATGATGCGCGAGCGCATTCTGAATCCAAGCGTGGGAGCATCACGCGACACGGCAAAGCCAAAGAAATGACGCCTTTTATTCGCCTTTAATCGACAACTCGATGTATTGCTGGGTGGTGCAGAAATTAACCACCCCTGTGCGTTGATCGAGCCGGTAGATGAAAGTGTTTTCTTTGGGGTGAACCGATTCCAGAATATAATGCAGTTCTGTAACGGCTGAGAACACCGACGCAATCATTATAAACATCGACGCGATGATGATCGCACGGCCAAGACTGCGTCCGCTTGGGGGATCGATAAAAAGAAAGGGCGCGGAGGTTTCCCGCCGCGCCCCGGTTTATAGAGGTGTAAGTAGATTTAGAACTTATACTTTGCGCGTATGGACCACCGCGATGGTTCATCCAAGAATGCCACCGGTGCCAAGAACGCCGTGATCACGGTTTCGCCAAAACAGTTCTCGCATCCCGCCGAGACTGACCAAACTTTGTCAGAATTCTCAAACGCAACACCTGCATTCACGCGCCAATAGCTAGGTTGGAAGCCATTGGCTTGGTTTGGGCCCTGGTTTGAGCCCGAGAGCCAAAAGCCCTTGGTGTAACGCGCATTCACCGAGGGGACGATTTGCAAATCGCCACCCACTGGAATGGCGTAGTTCGCCCCCAGGGCGATGGTCGTGGCTGGGGCCCGGGTTGGAATCGCGAGATCGCCGGTGGGCGTGACAATGGCAACGTTGCAACTGCCTGCTCCTACACCGCCAGCCGCGCGCGAAGCCCTACATGTCGCCTGTTGAGCTGCGATTGAAGCTGCCGGGTTGACATAGCGGGAATGCTGCGTGCCCAGGCCTAGGGTTAAGTTCAGGCCGTCGGTTGGAATCAATGTGGCTTCGACTTCCACGCCATAGTTACGAATATCAGCAAAATTGCCGGTGATGAAAACTTGCTGACCTGTTGCGGGATTGAATGATGCAGCTGGCACTTGAACAGCAGAGACATCCATGTAGTAACCAGTAGTATTCACGCGCAGGCGGTTATCCAACCAGTCAGAGCGCAACCCGGTTTCGTACGTCCACACAATCTCGGGATCGAAAGGTTGAATTGTGCCCGCATTCGTACCGCGCGCATTCCAGCCGCCTGACTTGAATCCTTTCGTGGCTGAGGCGAACAGCATGACATCGGGCATGACTTGATAGTCAACCGCGAACCGAGGTGTCCAAATCTTGGTTTTCCGTGAGGTCGGAATATTTAACGCCTTGAGATCACGTGTCGAGAAGATGTTGCAGGTCCCAGGGTTTGTCGCCAGGCCCGTCGTCGGGTTAAACAACGGCTGACCGGCTGGTGCCGTACACGGCACGACGATGCCTCCCTTAGGCAGCATGCGGTTCGGCGCGGTTACATTGGACTGGAAGTCGACCTCTTTCTTTTCGTCGGTGTAGCGAATACCGGCGGTCATGGTCAGTTCATCGACTAGCTTGAAGTCAAATTGCGCGTATCCGGCGGCTGATTCAGTTTTGTTGCGCAGTGTTCGGTCAATCGCAACCGTCGTAATGCCGGTGGTCGCGTTGGTCGCATTGTTGTCGGCGAAGTCCGTGATGTTGTCTTCGTAGAGGTAGAATACCCCTGCAACGTATTTCAGGCTGCCGTCCATAAAGGCACCATTGGCCTTTATTTCTTGCGTGAACTGGTCGTAATCACCGTCCGTCGCGTTGGCAACGCCACCCGTTGGGAATGTGTTGACAAGCAAACGGTCGGTTAAGAACTCTTGGCCAAGCGCGCGGAAGCCAGTGATGAAGTTCACATTGAAGCTTTCACCAGCGCTGGCTTGCAGGTTGGAGATGGCTGACAACATTTTGGCCGTATTGTGCAAGCCCCAGGTGGCTTTCTCGCCGGTCAACAGACTGAGGAATGCCGTTCCAGTCTTGCCTTTGCGCATCCCCGAGCGCGTGATGCGATCGCCAGTGGTGGGGTCGTATTGGTTGGCAATATTAGTCAGCGAGGTGTCGAGGTACTCAAGTGATGAATCCCAAATAAGATCGTCCGTCATCATCAAGCGAAGGGCAGCACGATAGCCCTTTGAGCTCTCGTCATTGATGCGTTCGTTGGTCGTCAAGTTTTTCGTGTAACCATCATCTTTATTGTAGTACGCTGAGAACTTGGTAAGCACTTTGTCGTTGATCGGGGCGTCGACCGAGCCACGGATCTCAATGCGATTATACCGGCCGTAGCCAACCTCGCCGAAACCGCCGAAGTCTTCTTGGGGTTTTCGCATAATCACGTTGATGGCGCCGCCTGTCGTGTTTCGCCCGAACAGCGTGCCCTGTGGTCCGCGTAAAATTTCCACCCTCTCGACATCAAAGAAGCTGAAGTTGTTGGCGTTCTGGCGGCTGATGTAAACATCGTCGACATAAGTGCCAACGGGCGGGTCGAAGGTTGGGATCGACTCCGTGTTATTGAGCGAGCGCAGCGAATATGTGTTCGCAGTTCCCAAGCTGGTGTTGTTCGACCCAGTCATATTTGGAACGAAGTTCACCAAATCGAGCGTCTTGGTGACTTGGCGTCGTTCCAATTCAACGGATGAGAATGCCGAAATGGCAATCGGGACGCGCTGAAGATCCTCCGACCGACGCTGGGCGGTAACGATAATTTCCTCAAGTCCGCCAGATTGTATTTGGGCGTTTTGCTGATTTTGAGCAAAGGCGGCTGTGGTCGATGCGGCTAAGGTGATCGCGGCGACGCTCGACATTAATTTCATTGAAAAGCTCATGAACCACTCCCCATTATTTAGAATGAACGAATTATTACCCGAACACGGATATAATCAATGTACGATAAAAGTGCGGTAACATAGCGGAGGAACGATATGCCTTATGGCACGCTTTGCAAGCTAAGCTTAAGCCTGAGTGGAGAGGTTAAAAATGACCATGATACGTCGGGGCTGAAAACAGCCATCGGTGGTTTCGCAGCCTCCGAATTGGTCGCTCGAGCGGCCTGTGGCGAAATTTAAGAGCTAAAGTATAAACCGGAGTGAAATGATGCATTTGTTCTCTATTTTTGCCTTCATTTTGTTGGCCTGGCCCGCAGTCGCGCAACTTGATACGGCACGCGTACTCGCTGAACTTGATTTACGGGAAGGCGACAAACCAGTGCGCGAAATGAAAGGCTGGAGTAAGCCTAAAAAAATCGCCTTGTTTACTGATGGCCCGGAACGCACGGCTTGGCTGCGTGAAGTGGCGCCTGGCGTCGATGTCATTCCCATTCTGCGGCCAATGGATGCCACGAAACTGGTCACGGCTGATGTCGATGCCTTTGTCGGCGTTTGTAACCGCGGGGCCGTTGCCGCCGCACCAAAAGCTAAATGGGTGCATATAGGGTCGGCGGGTGTGAACGATTGTATTGATAGTCCGCGTATCGCGACCGGTGAGGTATTAGTGACCAATATGCAACGTGTGTACGGCCCACCGATGGCCGAGCACGTCATCGCGCTGACTTTCGCGCTTGCGCGTCATTTTCCAATGTACAATGAGTTGCAGCGTCAGGGCGAGTGGAATCAAACAATTTTGCCCTTTGAGAACTATATGGAGTTGCAAGGTAAAACGATTTTAATTGTGGGCTTGGGCGGTATTGGGACCGAGGTTTCCAAACGCGCCAATGCCTTGGGGATGAAGGTGATTGCTGTGCGCAACTCGAGACGCGAGGGCCCGTCTTATATATCCTATGTGGGCCTGTCGAATGAATTGCCGGAACTTGTGACCCGTGCAGATGTGGTGGTGAACGCGACGCCGCTGACACCTGAGACCGAGAATCTTTTTAATGCCGCAATGTTTGCTAAAATGAAATCGACGGCCTTCTTCATCAACGTCGGACGAGGGCAGCAGGTGAATCAGCCCGATTTGATTGAAGCGCTGGAAAAAAAAGTTATTGCAGGCGCGGCGATCGATGTTGCCGACCCCGAGCCGCTGCCGAAAGATCATCCACTTTGGAGAGCTCCCAACCTTATCATTACGCCACATACGTCAAGTTTCTCTGATTTACGCATGGAGCGTTTTTGGGTGGTGTTGCGCGAGAACCTGCGACGCTATGTGGCCGGCGACAAGATGCTCTCGGTGGTTAATGTGAAGCGGGGCTATTGAGTCGCTTGGTCACCGACGTTTCCTTCAGTAACTAGGGTAAATCGTGGAATCGTTTTGGCTAGCCTTAGGGATGAAGGCGTTGGCGACTACGCTTGTGGTAGTAATTGCCTCGGTTGTGGCCGAGCGGGCAGGGCCCAAGTGGGGTGGCTTGGTAGCCAGTATTCCTGTTTCTGCAGGACCAGCTTACGTCTTGCTCGCATTTCAGCACGATGCAGCATTCATTGCCAACAGCGCTTTGACTAGTTTTGCCAGTGGCGCAGCCACTTGGATTTTTCTGATAGCGTTTGTGCGCTTTTCTGATCGCCGAAAACTGTGGATCAGCCTTCCAAGTGCGCTCCTGATATGGATTTGCACCGCGCTTGTGATACGCGCCGTGCCGTGGTCGTGGCCGCTTGCGCTTGGTGCTAATTTTATTGCCTTTGTTGCTGCTGTGAGTTGGGGCATTCCTCAATCGGGCCCTATCACCAAGCAAATTTCGGCTGCGCGGTCATGGTTTGAGTTGCCACTGCGCGCGCTCCTTGTTGGCGTGTTTGTGGCAACAGTGGTTATGCTTAGCAACGCGATAGGACCCTCGGCGACAGGCATAGCTGCGGTGTTTCCCATCGCGCTGACCAGTCTCGCATTTTTGATCAATCGCGGGTTCGGAGTTGCCGGTGCCGCCGCTGCTTTGGGCGGCGCCATCAAGCCGATGATCGGAATTGCTTGCGGATTTGCCGTCTTGTCGCTTACACCTGAACTTATCGGCACCTGGCCCGCACTCGGGCTAGCTCTATTCACGGCTTTACTATGGCCAATGTGGATTATTGCGCGCCATAAGTCTTGATTTTAACCTACTTGATCAGTCACGCGGCCGCATCAGCCGGAGTGCCGCTGCGCAATACATTCACAATCGCAAATATGTCGGCAATCAGTATCAGCAAACCAAACAGACCATTGATTTCGACAGACATCGTGCGCTCCTCAGTTATGCAACTTTGATCACGATTTTGCCGACCTTGCCGCCGATTTCCATATAGTTCAGCGCATCAATCACTTGATCGAACGAGTATGTTTTGTCGATGATTGGCTTGATATTCTTTTCAGCAATGGCAGCTACGGCATCTTCCAGCATTTTGCGGCTCCCCACCAGAACGCCTTGCACCCTCAAACGTCGCATAATCATGTTGCGTGGGAAATCTTTGAGGCCCACGGGTTGAGCATTGTCGCCACTGAGTGTGACGGAGTTTGCGCCAATCAACATGATCCGTCCGTTGGACGCACTGGCTTTGATCGCACGTTCCATCTCGCCGATGCCCACGGTGTTGAACACCACGTCAAGGCCTTTGCCGCCGGTTTGCGCGAGCGCGGCTTCATTCCAGTTGGGTGTGGTGCGGTAGTTGATCGTAAAATCTGCGCCCAGCTGTTTCATGCGCGCCAGTTTGTTATCACTGGACGAGGTGATGCCTACCCGAGCGCCCAGCATTTTGGCCCACTGCATGCAGAAGACTGACACGCCACCGGTGCCTAACGTCAGAACGGTTTCACCGGGGCGAGGTTGCGCTTCGACCACCACAGCATTCCATGCTGTCAGACCAGCATTGGGAAGGGTGCTGGCCTGTTCGAACGAGAGACTGTCGGGGATTTTGACTAAGCCATCGGCGGGCACAACCGCTTGCTCGGCACAAAAGCCATCGACATTCACGCCGAAATCTATTTTCGACATGGTGGCGTCGTCCCACGCGCCATCGGTCCACAAGGGAAAATGCGTGCAGATCACATGGTCACCGGGCTTTACGCGCGTCACACCTGCACCAACCGAGAGCACCACGCCCGCGTTGTCGTCGAAGGGGATGCGCGCGAGGTCTTTGCCCGCACCGCCATAAATACGCACGCCTCGCAGGAGGCTCCGATCGCGAGCGTTGAGGCCCGTGGCATGAACCTTCATAACCACCTGGCCAGGACCGGCAACAGGAGCGGGGCGTTTGACCATACGCAGCGTGACGGTGCCGCCACCGGAATCGCCACTCTCGTAAACCCGGATGGTGTTGGCCGCGTGTGCGCTGCCAAGAGCACTGATGGCGGCGGCCGTCCCTAAAACCGCACGGCGCGAGAGGGGGTTACTCATGGGGATCTCTCATAGAGGGCGAAGCCGTAAATATAGACGAGCAGTGATGTCACGCCAGTTCCCACATCAAAATCATCGCTATGCGGCCCCAAAATTTGTGCATGGCACTGAACCCAGCGCGATTAGCGCGATAATGCAGAGTACACTGATCCAGTGAAACAGCCGTGTGGTGCGATCACACACTGTGTATTCCTGCAATATCATGGTCACTGCCTCCGTTAAAGTGGCGTCGGGTATGGAGGCACGTCATGACATTGAAGCAGAGTTGACTGTGACAGGGATCAATCCAGCTCTGCGTTATCCCTTATATAGCTTGGTATAAAGGTTCCAGGCGGGCACTGTGTTGCGGCCGTGCTTTTTCTTCGCCGCCGCGTTGACCGACAAGTCGATGTCGGCCACCACAAAGCCTTCGTCTTTGCCGCCCATTTGCGCCAGCACCTTGCCTTCGGGATTGACGATGGTGGAACTGCCGCCCATCCATTCGCCGTCGGGTGACTTTGGCATATAAATGCGCGATGTGGTGCCCGTGACTAAATACACATGACACTGGTAACCGATGGCTTGCTTGATGGCCTGCCAGGGCGTGTCGTCGCCTTCCATGCTGGTGTGCACAATCACCTCGGCCCCCTTTGATGCCAGCAGGCGCGAGACTTCCAGGACCTCGGCTTCGCCTTCTACATAACAACCCAGGTTGCCGATGGGGGTTTGCACCACAGGCAGAATGGAATCGGGCCCGAAAATTCTGGTGTACTCATCGGCCACGTCGCGCAGGTAGCTCACTTCTGGCGCACTTTGGGCTTGCGACTTGGGCGAGCGCAGCACCAACCCCTCGGGCCCCATGATAAAGCCGGTGTGGAAAAACTTGCCCGGCAGTTGCGGCACCTTCTCCTGAGTGCTGGTGGACACATAGCAATTATGCCGACGGCACGCCTCGATGACGGGTTTGAAAATACCTTTGTCCAAGGGCTCGGAAATCAAATCGACGGCGACCATCGACATGGGCGTGCCCGACACCGCGCGGCGCGCTGATGTGTATTGCAGCACCGGAAATACAACCAAGCGCGGCTTGGGGCCGGGGCCCTTCATTACGCTCTCAATACCCGCTACCATAGCCTCTGCATTTTTTGTGCGCGTGGCATCCACCGTGTCGAGCGTAGGGGGCACAATCACCGGAACGCGCATAACAGCAACACGATAGGGCGCGGGCGAGGGTGGTGCGGTATGTTGTGCCGTGGCACTTTTGGTAACGAATGATGCCGCAGCGGTGACAACTGAAGCCTGCGAGATGAACGTGCGACGCTGCATGATGTGTGTGCCCCAAAATTGAGTGTGACCGAGCCCAGCCTAGTGGCTGACCCATATATTGGAAGCCCTCAGTTGAACTCAGGCCGCAGAGTGAAGCCTTAGCGATCAAGCCGCACAGCGTTCCGCTGGCCGAGATTGATCGGCGCTTAGTTCTTGATAACGAAAGACAGTAGGGGTGGATCTGTTTTCTTCAATGATCCAAGCGCTCCTTCAAATACTCGCCAGTGTAACTTCCCTTAGCCTTGGCCACTTGTTCCGGTGTGCCGACGGCAACAATCTTTCCGCCTTTGGCGCCGCCTTCGGGGCCGATGTCGATGATCCAGTCGGCAGTTTTGATCACTTCCAAGTTATGCTCGATGACGATGATGGTGTTGCCTTGGTCTACCAGTGTTTGCAGCACTTCCAATAATTTGCGCACGTCTTCAAAATGCAGGCCCGTTGTGGGCTCGTCCAAAATATAAACCGTGCGGCCCGTGGCGCGCTTGCTGAGTTCCTTGGCCAGTTTCACGCGTTGCGCTTCACCGCCTGATAACGTGGTTGCCTGTTGGCCCAAGTGCACGTAGCCCAAGCCCACTTGATTGAGCAGATCTAGTTTTTCACGAATGCTGGGCATGGCCTTGAAAAACTCCACGCCTTCTTCCACCGTCATGTCGAGCACATCGGCGATGGATTTGCCTTTGAAGTACACTTCCAGTGTTTCGCGGTTATAGCGTTTGCCTTTGCACACATCGCAGGTCACGTACACGTCGGGCAAAAAGTGCATTTCAATTTTTAGTACGCCGTCGCCCTGGCAGGCTTCGCAGCGCCCGCCCTTGACGTTGAAGCTGAACCGCCCCGGCTTGTAGCCGCGCGTTTTGGCTTCGGGCAATTCGGCAAACCATTCGCGAATGGGCGTGAAACAGCCGGTGTAGGTGACCGGGTTGCTGCGTGGCGTGCGGCCTATGGGCGACTGGTCGATGTCGATGACTTTGTCGAGGTAATTGACGCCCTCAATTTTATCGTGGGGGCCGGGCAGGTCGCGCGATCCGTACAAAGTTTTGGCGAGGCTTTTATATAGGGTCTCGAGCACCAGCGATGATTTGCCGCCGCCCGACACGCCAGTCACGCACGTCAACGTGCCCATGGGAAAGCTGACATCCACATTCTTCAGGTTGTTGGCGCGGGCACCCTTGACAACGATGGACTTGCCGTTTCCTTTGCGGCGCACTTTGGGAACGGGAATAAATTTGCGTCCCGTCAAGTACGCTGCCGTAACGCTGTCTTTGCTTTTCATCACCTGGGCGGGCGTGCCCTCGGCCACAATGGTGCCGCCATGAATGCCAGCACCGGGGCCCATGTCGATGAGGTAGTCAGCCGAGCGAATGGCATCTTCGTCGTGTTCCACGACCAACACTGAATTGCCGATGTCACGAAGCCGGCGTAGCGTTTCCAGCAGCCGGCTGTTGTCGCGCTGATGAAGGCCGATGCTGGGTTCATCGAGCACATACAACACACCCGTCAGGCCCGAACCAATTTGTGAGGCCAATCTGATTCTCTGGCTTTCACCGCCCGACAGGGTGCCAGAGTTGCGCGCGAGGGTAAGATATTCCAGCCCGACGTTATTGAGGAAGTGGAGGCGGTCGTCGATTTCGCGCAAAATGCGCCGCCCGATCTCCATTTGCTTCGGCGTGAGAACCTTGCTGAGGCTCGCGAACCAGGCGGCGGAATCAGAGATGCTCAGTTCCGACACTTCTCCGATGTGCTTTTTGTTGATCTTCACCGCCAAGCATTCGGGCTTCAGGCGATAACCCTTGCAAACCTCGCACGGGTGCGAGGTTTGGTATTTCTCGAGTTCCTCGCGCACCCAGGCGCTGTCGGTCTCGCGCCAGCGGCGTTGCAAATTGTTCAGTACGCCCTCAAAAGACTTTTTGGTCTCATATTTTCGGGTGCCGTCATCGAACTTAATTGTCACCGCGTCTTCGCCCGTGCCATTCAAAATGGCATCGCGCACTTTAATGGGTAGTTTCTTCCACGGCGTTTTGGGGTCGGCCTTGAAGTGCGCACATACGCCGCGTAGCGCCTGCAAATAGTAGGGCGAGGGCGGGTACGAACTGCTCCAGGGGGCCACCGCACCATCGTCGATGCTGGCGTTCCCATCAGGCACCACTTGGTCGGCATCAAAATGCAGCGTCACGCCCAAGCCATCGCACGTCGGGCAGGCGCCGAAGGGGTTGTTGAAGCTAAACAGGCGCGGCTCAATTTCATCAATCGTGAAACCCGAGACGGGGCAGGCGAACTTGGCCGAGAATACTGTGCGTGCGACATCGCCTTTGCCATCGGCGTTTTCAGCAAACGCAATACCATCAGCCAAACCCAACGCGGTTTCAAGCGAGTCCGCCAAGCGCGACTGCAAGCCATCGCGGACAACAATGCGGTCTACTACCACTTCGATGTCATGTTTGATTTTTTTGTTCAGCGTCGGCACGGCGTCGATTTCGTGCAACGTGCCGTCGACCTTCACGCGCTGAAAGCCTTTTTTCTGCAAGTCTTGCAGTTCTTTTTTGTATTCGCCTTTGCGGCCGCGCACGATGGGCGCCAGCAAGTACAACCGCGTGCCTTCGCCCATGGCCATAATGCGATCGACCATTTGGCTGACGGTCTGCGCCTCGATGGGTAAACCCGTGGCGGGCGAGTAGGGCACACCCACACGCGCCCACAGCAGGCGCATGTAATCGTTGATCTCGGTGACGGTGCCAACAGTGGAGCGCGGGTTACGACTGGTGGTTTTTTGCTCGATGGAAATGGCAGGCGAGAGCCCCTCGATGCTGTCCACATCGGGCTTTTGCATCAGTTCTAAAAACTGTCGGGCGTAGGCAGAGAGTGATTCCACATAGCGCCGTTGGCCCTCGGCATAGACCGTATCGAACGCCAGCGAGCTTTTGCCCGAGCCGGATAAACCTGTGATGACCACAAGCTTATTGCGGGGCAGGTCGACGTTGATGTTTTTGAGGTTGTGTTCGCGCGCGCCGCGAATCTTAATGTCCGTGAGCATTTCTGTAGATTTCAGGGGACTAGAGTATCGAGAACAAAACAGGTACACTCATAGACGGAACAGTCCAAAAGGGCAACCATGAAGCGACGACAAAATATGGTCTGCTCGGTCGGCCACGCGACCGTGGCGTTTTCTAATGCATTTCCCACTGCAGAGTTGACAGCCATTGATGTGGGTGCGCCGTGTTTACGTTATGGGGCGGCACGCGCGGCGGCTTTTGGAAACAAAGTTAACTTCACACAGATGAAATCCGAGAAAACCTCGTTCCCCGATGCAGAAGAACCCCTGGTGCCGGGCCAACTGATGTTCACCATCTTGGCGGCGAAAAAGGGAGTGTGAGCATGAATGCCCCGCAAGGACTGAAGATCAATCGCATTGCCAAAGGTAAGCGCCCGAAGTTTTACCTCGATGAACCGGCAGCCGAACGGCTCCTCGCCACTGTCTCGGCGCTGATCACCGAGCTAACCGTGCTGCACAAGCGCGTCGACAACGTGAAGCGCATTGCCGATAAAAAGGACGTCGTGCTGACCGCCGAGTTTGAGAACTTCGCGCCTGACGCTAAAGCCTTGGAAGAACGCGAGCGCTGGCGCCAGGCCTACATGGCCTACATGGACCGCGTTCTGGCAATTGTGGACCAGGAGTTTGCCCACGCCTGACCGGTTACTCGGTACTGCTCGGATAGAGGATTTTCCCAATCGTCTTGGGGTCGTTCAGGCAGTCGACAACCTTCTGACCTAAGTCTGCGCGCGTGATCGGCTTCGCTGAGAGCGCCTTCTCACTCATTAGCAGCTTTCCATTGGCAGACAGGTTTGTCAGTTGGCCGGGACGCAAAATTGTGTACTGAAGCCCGCTTTGGATCAGATAGTTCTCAGCGTCTTCCTTGACCGCGATGACTCGACCCAGCGCCTTGCGCTGCTGCTCTGGCACAACAGCCATACTGTCGCCGGGTCCGAGCACCGTGACAATCACCACCCGTTTCACGCCAGCGGCTTTAGCGGCATCGACAAGGTTCTTGGTGCCTTCAAAGTCGGGCATCGGCTCGCCCTGTTTTCCACCTAGCGTAGAAATAACAGCATTGAATTTCTTGCCTGCGAAGGCCGCACGGACGTCTTGCGCGTTTAGGGCGTCCCCGACGGCATAAGAAACTTTAAGTGGCTCAAGCCCTGATCTATCAGAGCTGGCGCGCACAAACGCAGTCACTTTCTCGCCGCGCGCGGTCAGTACTTTGGCCGTTTCTAATCCGGTGGCTCGTGACGCGCCGAAAATCAACACGCCATCGGATTGAGACTTTGCTCCTGAAGCGCAGGCTGCGAGCGTGCTTGCGAACCCACTGATGAATAGCCGCCGTTCCATCCTCATTTGCCATCCTTTGCTTTCATTTCTTGGCGCACTTTATGAAAAACTTCAAATTCGATACCCAGTTGGTGGCGCGCTAGCTTTTGCATCACAACGAAAGGCGAGGGCTTCTCCAACAGCCACATGCGATAGACTTCATCTGAGTCAGCAACTGTGTCAACCCAGCGCTTTTCGCCTTGCTCGCACTTGTTTACGGTCTTGAAGAAAAGACGCAGCGTTGTTTCGTATCCGGCGGGGGCATCCATGTTGACATGACGATGTGGGCCGATACAGCTGTCGATGACAGAAGGGCGAGTGTGAAAAGGGCTGCGACTCGAGTGGACGTCATGAAGCCTTCGGGCGAGTGAACTGGGATGTTGGGAAAGAATAAGACGCCATTCGAATCATCTCGGCATCCACCGGGGTCAAAGTCACGGCTGTGATAGCTCGTATTTCGAGCTTGCAGAAATGATATATATAGGGATGGATTTATCAGCTTATATTTTAGGGTTACTTGTTCTTATACTTGTAATAATATTGTAACGTTAATTTTTGGGGGGGATACCATGAAATTACCTACAAAGCGTTCGGGCATCTTTTTGGCCATCTTGGCTGCCACTACAGCACTGATCAATGTGGGTTCTGCCTATGCCCAGATTGAGGAAATAATTGTTACAGCGCGAAAACGCTCCGAAACTTTGCGCGATGTGCCACTGGCAATTACTGCATTTACGGAAAAGACGCTTGAGCAGCGCAATATCACAAGCCTGGCCTCTCTGGCAGCCGCGACTCCCAATTTAACTTTTACGCAGGATTCTTCAGGAACGCTGAACGTTCCAGTCATGCGCGGCCTTTCGTCAGTTGATACACGTGCCTTCGACAACGCGACCGGTCTTTTCATCGATGGATTCTATGTGTCTGGCCGAACTGCAGTTAGTGTCGAGATGTTCGATATTGCCCGTGTTGAGGTCGTCAAGGGACCACAAAGCGCCCTCTATGGTCGCAACACGTTCTCTGGCGCAATCAATTACATCACAAAAAAGCCGTCGGACACCTTCGAGGGCAAACTCTCGACAACGATTGCCGACCATAACACAGAAAAAATTGTGGGGTCACTCTCTGGCCCCTTGGTTGAGGACAAAGTTGGTTTCCGTGCTGCAGTCGCTTACGATAATACCAATGGTACTTATTCGAATAACACCGCCGTTGGGCCGCGTCTGGGCGGGCCGGGCGGAACGCGGATTAAAGGCGGCTTGGGCGGCCACGAATACAAAACAATCACAGGTTCGCTGCGGTTCACGCCAGCCGAGAACCTTGAAGCTTTAGTGCGTGCCTATCACAGCGACGATATGGTCGATAGTTTGCCAATTGGCTTAGTTCTGCCTAATTGCGGCCGTGGCGGCGGTACAGCCACTCGCCCGCTAGGTCCACAATACTATTGCGGAGAAGTTCTCGGAGTTGGGCGTAATGATTTGGGTCTCGATCCGCGTGCCTATACCTTGGACCGGAATATCGGACGCTATAGTTTGGAGATGAACTACACCGTCCCCGATGTTCTGACATTCACATCGCAAACCGCTTACAATACATCTCTCACGTTTGGTCAAACCGACCTTGATCGTAAGCCGGGCGGTGATGCTGGTTTCTTATATGCGACCGGCCCTGCGACGGCTCCGGGTCTGAACCCGACTGTATTGCAAGGCTGGCCAGCATCAGTTGTCACTGGTTTTCCAGCCGGCTTGACCTTACCGACCTTCTTCAATTCAAACGATACAGATTCGAAGAACTGGACCCAAGAGTTTAGAGTTCAGTCAGCCGATAACGGACCTTTGAGGTGGTTGGTAGGTGCCTATTATTTCCGCTTCAAAAACACCAACGTATCCGGTGCCGTAGCTGACGGCAGCGGAACATTGGCAGGCTCGCGCAAGATTCCCGCCGGCGCGACCCTGGTCACGATTCCTTTTGCATTCTCACCGAAACCACCGCCGGTGTTTTTTGGCCCATCGTTCTTCGCGACTAACGTCCCCAACGTGTTTTTACTTTCGACCGATGGGTCTCTGCGTAATACGCTCACTCGCGACCTTGAGGGTGACAAGAGCATCGCCTTCTTTAGCCAAGTTGGATACTCGTTTACCGATGCACTGCGAGGTACCGTTGAAGCGCGCTATACGCATGAGAAGCGCACGAACACAGGTGTTATTAATTGTTTTACGACCACGCTGGTTGGCAACATCGGAACACCTGTCTGCAATGAGAAAACGGGGCCAGGCGATGGCTTGGTGGCTGGAACGTGGAACCTCTTTGACCCAAGATTTACTTTGGATTACCGGGTCAATCCGGAAGTTCTGCTGTATGCGACCGCCGCGCGTGGTTCAAAATCGGGCGGAATAAATCAAGCGGTTGCCGCACTCCAGCCCAAAATTTATGATCCTGAGCAAAACTGGACATACGAAGTTGGGTCTAAATCGTCTCTGGCAAACGGTAAGATTACGCTGAACGCATCGGCCTTTTATATTGATTGGACCGATATGCAGATCCGCACCAACCTCCCTGGCACACTTGGGACGTTTACCGGCAACGTCAGTGGCGTAAAATCGAAAGGAATAGAACTTGAACTCGAAGCGGCCCCGACCGACGCTCTGCTGCTGGCCGCTGGTTACGGATACAACGATGCGAAGTTCAAAAACAATGCGGTTAATGCGTCGCTTGCCAGTACCTGCGCTGCGATTACTGAAGTTGGATTTAAGTGCTCGACAAATATTGGTGGCAATCGCCTAACAAATTCTTCACGTCATACCGCCAACGCTTTAGCGCGCTATACGGTGCCAGTTTCAGGCGACTGGAAGTACTTTGCCCAGGCTGATTGGTCGTTCAAGTCAAAACTATATTCGGATCAGTTGAATCTCATCTTCATCAAGGGACGTTCGATCTTTAACGTGCGTACCGGATTTGAGACCGCGAATATGGATTTTACCTTCTGGATTAATAACCTACTTGATGATGATACCGCCACTTATGGCGGCACTTTCGGGACAAATCTCAACATCCAGACGCAAACGCTTACGGCCAACTACGCTCCACGCCGTCAATTCGGCGTGACGGGGACTTATAAATTCTAATTTGAGCGATACTGCATATTCATCGTGCGCATTTCGAGATTCTCAATCGGCTTGAGCCTGTAGCTACCGCCGCTCATCTCGAGGATGTGAACGTGGTGGGGCAGTTGATCGAGTAAGGCACTGGTCAGGCGTTCTGATGAGAACATTGAGCGGGTTAGAATTAAAAATGAAACTTGATAATTTAGGCGTTACATTAGAAGATATCTTTTGGTCAATCACAGGGGGACTTCATGTTAATTTCAAGAGTGCTTATTTCTGTCGGTTGCGCCGTTGCGGCGCTTGCCACAATGCCAGCAAAAGCCCACATCATTATTGAAAATATGCAAGGACGCGCAGGCTACAATGAGCTGCTGACGCTCGTGGTGCCACATGGCTGTGGGGCGGCGGCGACAACTGAACTTCGCATGAAGGTGCCGCCAGAAATTACGTTGATTGTTCCTGAAAAAGCCGCTGGCTGGCAGGTTGAGTCAATCAAAAGAAAATCAGAAAAGCCTGTAATGCGCGAAGGGAGGCCCATCACCGAGGTCGTTGATGAGATAGTTTGGAAAGGTAATTCGCTACAAACTGAAGAACTCGGTTTGTTCCGCTTCATGGTTGGGATGCCACTCGACATCGGCAAGGTGGTTTATTTTAAGACAATCCTAAAATGTCAAAATATCGAAGAGAGGTGGGTCGATACCTACGATAATGACGCGGAGTATTGGCGTGTGTGGTTGAAAGAAAAACCGGCACCTTTTGCTGTGGTCGTCAAACCAGATCGTCCTCAGCTTGGCGTTGATATGCAAACACTGGCCAAAGCCCGTAAAGAAATGGCGGCTCAGCCCAAATAAGATACGAATTAATTCAACTACCAAACTTTTCGTTTTTGCGCGTTGAGGCAGAACAAGCCCTTTGTTTGGACGTTGATCCATTCTGCAAGCTTAAGAGACTCGCGTATCTCGTGGCGTACTCAGAGAGGACCACAATGAGAATTTTGAAATCAACTTTATTGCTCGCCGCAGCAATGACGATGTCGTGGACTGTGATGGCAAAAGAAATAGTCCTTGTCGCAGGCGCAACCAGCCTGAGTGGTCGAGCGATTGTAAAATCGCTACTGGATCAAGGCTACAAAGTTCGAGCAATGGTTCGCGATGTTGCCAAAGCAGGCGATATGGGCCCCGGCGTGCAAATGGTTGTCGCTGATGTCACGAAACCAGATTCGCTGAAGGGCGCGGTGAAGGGGGCGGACTATGTACTGTCGTTGATCGGTGCGGTCCCCATGGGTAAAGACGTACCTGAGGTAATCGATTTTAAGGGTGTCTCAGCTTTGACTGATGCTGCAAAATCGGCAGGCGTCAAACAGTTCGTTCACATGACCGCGTTAGGTTCCGGGAGCGAAGATCCCAATGCTCGACTCAATAAAATGTTTAATATGGTCTTGATGTGGAAGGGCAAGGGTGAGGACTACATACGGAGATCTGGCATGGCATGGACCATTGTTCGCCCTGGAGGACTTGAAGATTGCGATGCAGGTAAAACAGGTTTGAAGATCGGGCACCTCGATGGCACGGCTCAAGGGCGGGTGTGTCGTGCTGATGCTGGTTTAGTCATGATTGCAGCGATGGGAAACAAAGATTACCTGGGAAAGACCATCTCGGTCGTGAAGGACCAGGCCGGTGCAATCGATGGCTGGCGCATGGAAATTGCTGCGATCCCGAAGGATTAAGCGCCGGCTTTAGTTTGTAGCTGGATTTTCGGTCTTTGGGATGACGCCGCGGATCAAAGCATTCGGAATAATGGCGTCGTCCCAGAGAAACTCATTTTTACTGATGTCGATGCCGCCTGCGCCGGTGCGAACAATGATCATCTCTTCTGACGGTATGACATAAACTCGCTGCCCGCCACGGCCATCGAAATAGATGATTCCGGATGCAGCAAAGGGTTCGCTATGGGGTACCTTTTGCAGGCGGGCATCTTTGCCGTAGCTTCGCTTTTCCTCATAAATCGTACCAAGCCAGGTCAAAAATCCGTAATTCGGATTGAGAGGAGACGGCATTGTAACTTGGTCCATCCAATTTTGTGAGACGACTTGAGCGTCGCCTACTTTGCCTCTGTTCAAATGAAGTAACCCAAGGTGTACCCAATCCTCTGCGGAAGCCTGAAGGCAGCAAAACGTTCGCGCTAGTCCGCCCTCGTGGTCTAGACTGACGTAGGCATCTCGCGTGCCAAGCTTGCTCCAAAGGCTTTCTGATAAGTATTGAGCATACCGTTTGCCTGTTGCGCGCTCGATCACAATGCCAAGTATTTGTGGGTTGATGTTATAATATGAGAACGCAGTTCCTGGCGCGTAGCCAGCTTGGGTTGAGAGTGTCAATTCACGAACCTCAGAACCAAGATTAAGTTTGAGAGCACCAGAATTTAGATTAATGCTAAAGGCTGGGCGCGCAAGCCCGCTAGCCATTTGCAGAAGGTGGCGAATAGTAATTTTCTTTCGATCATCATCTGCCCACCCTGCGACATAATCTGCGACAGGATCATCGACAGATTTGATGAAGCCATCAGCAATCGCTTGCCCCACTACCAATGCGACAACAGATTTATGCATCGATGCTGGATCAGTGCGGTCCTCGGGTTTAAACCCAGGCAGGTAATATTCGTATTGTATGGCGCCGCGATGCCAAACAATGAGAGCGAGCGATTCCATTTTTTGGGCATAACGTAGTGCATCTGCCCAAGCCTTGGAGTTGATTGACTTTGAAGTATCTGGCGCGCGGGGCAGGTGTGCTGCTGGGCTACCTTTGACAACCTCCAGGGGCTGGTAAAACTCTACATCCCTCACGACGTCGACAATGGCAGCTAGAATGAGACGGCGGCCAAAAGCTGGATCATTCCAATAAAGAGTGCCTATGCCGACGAAAATAAGTGCCAGCAGTACCAAAAAGGCCTTCCAGATGAGTTTCAAGATGCGCATATGATACGTTTCCCTGGCTTAACCCCAAGTTTCACCCCGTCTCTTCCACTTAGCCTGTAGGCGCGCATTCTTGATGGAGGCCTGCGAGGTGAGGGTTGTGCCTTCCGAGAACTCCATCCAGCTTCATTCTGGATGGAATCAAGGGTACTGCGACCAAGAATGGGGGCCTATCTCAAACTTTTATTTATGTTGATCGGATCGCTGTTTGTATTTGGTCAGAACATTTGGGACCGATGGTGGGTGATTTAGCGGAGTGTTGGCCTCACCTAGTTTATTGATCTTAAGCGGCGAGCTTGCGGTGAAGCAAGCGTCGATGTTCGATAGTTTCTCGTTTGATGCATTCGCGTTCCAACAAGATCGCCTGACCCTCTGTCACTTTCACTTGCCCCGTCTGGGCGTATTCGTGATCTGGTCCTAGAAAATGGGACAGGGTGTTAAGGTTTATTCCTTCGTGTAACGGAAGGATTGGCTATGAGGACGCGGAGACGGTTTACGGGGAGTTCAAGGCGCGGGTAGCGCTGGAGGCCCCGCGGGGCGACAAGACGGTGCAAGAGATCGCGGCGCGGCATCAAGTTCATCAGAATCAGTTGAGTACGTGGAAGCGCCAAGCGGTCGATGGATTTGTAGTTGTGCGCGTCATCGGCGCATGGATCGCATTCTACAATACCGAGCGGCCACACTCCGCTCTCGGCGGCGCGACCCCGGCCGGAGGCTTGCGCCTTGACCACATCTCCCCAGGGGATCGCCCGCCGCTTCGGGCAGGCCCAACAGCAACAAAAAGGCTTCACAATGATTGGAAACATGGAAGCATAATCAGCAACTGGGATATATCTTAACTTAGCTGCCAAGCCGTCCCAACAACCTGGACCAGCTCAGTTCACCATTGAATACAAGCTCAGTGAGGATACGTTAATTTTCGGCTTTGTCGCCAAGGGCGGTAAGCCCAGCGGCGTCTCGACCGTTGGCGCATCTTTATGCGGCTTTGACACCGAGTTGTTCCGATTTTGGTCTGAGTCCATGTGGGTCTATGCAATAGGCCAGAAATCAACGTTCGATGATGGTCGCGGCAAAATCAACCTCGACGGTTACTGCCAAGACTTCTCAAACAAACAAGTCTCAACCCAAATCGTGCGATCCAATGGTTCGTTGGGAACCCGCGCGGTCAACGCGAGTGGTGCGCGGGTTTATGGCGCTGAGTTTGAATTGGGCTACGCCCCGACGACTGAGATCAATCTCAATCTGGCCTACTCGTATATCCACAGCAAATATAACAACTTCTTCAAGACCGGGGCAGGGCCATGCCTGATAATCGGCAATTAAGTATCCTCGCGAAGTACCGATTCTAAGCTGGTCATTTCAGTCACTAATCTGTGGATAACTTGACGCTTTATTTGCCGTAGCCGTTCCCGCTATGCTCAGCACTCATTTCAGGAGTGATAGACATGGCTGGCAGCGTCAATAAAGTGATTCTCATTGGCAACTTGGGCAAAGACCCCGAGGTGCGCACCATGCAGAACGGCAACAAGGTTGCCAATTTGTCGCTGGCCACTTCAGAGTCTTGGAAAGATAAATCCACCGGCGAGCGTAAAGAAAAGACAGAATGGCACCGCGTCGTGATTTTCGGAAGTCTTGCCGATATAGCCGAGAAATACCTGAAGAAGGGTTCGAAGGTTTACGTCTCGGGCTCGCTGCAAACCCGCAAGTGGCAAAATAAGGAAGGTCAAGACCAGTACTCCACCGAAGTGGTGCTGCAAGGCTTTGGCGGTGAACTGACCATGCTTGATGGCAAGGGCGGTGGCGGCGGCGGTATGGGCGGCGGAGGCGGGGGCATGGATGAACCCGTCATGGACCGTGGCGGTGCCAGCGGCGGCTGGGATTCAGGCGCTGGCGGGGGCAATAAGGGCGCTAGTCGCAAAGGCAGCGACGACATGGACGACGATATTCCATTTTGATTTTTTACCCGATTCTCAACGATTCCGTCAAAGTCAACGCACACTACAATTTGTGGCCGCTATCTGTTGAGTGCAATCCTCAATTACGCATTCCAGAATGCTTCAAGTAATTCACTTAAGTAACTGATTTATATATGTAAAAATTCCACAGGACGGGCTTATGAAGGTTCACATCGCAGGGGCCATCGCCAGTCAATCCTTTGTGTTCCATGCAAGCGTCATCTGATACACTTTCTACTCTGCGCCGGGGGACCAGAACGGGACTTTGTCAGCGCAATAAGTCGCCACCTTTTTGTCCCCAGTTAAGGGTTTGTTCCGTTGACCGACACCGCCGATGTATCACCCGACGATAGCAACGGTAAAAAACTGCCGCCCGTAGTTCCGCCCGGCACCGGAGCCGCAGGACCGTCGGACTTCGATATTTTACCCATCACTATCGAAGCGGAAATGAAGCGCAGCTATCTTGATTACGCCATGAGCGTGATCGTGAGCCGCGCTCTGCCTGATGTGCGCGACGGCTTGAAGCCCGTGCATCGGCGCATTTTGTATTCGATGAAAGAAAGCGGCTACGAATACAACAAGCCGTTCCGTAAATCGGCGCGCATCGTCGGCGACGTGATGGGTAAATACCATCCGCACGGCGACCAATCGATCTACGATGCCATGGTACGCATGGCGCAAGATTTCTCGATGCGTCTGCCGTTGATCGACGGGCAGGGTAACTTTGGCTCCATGGACGGCGATCCACCCGCAGCCATGCGGTATACGGAATCGCGGTTAGCAAAACCCGCGCATTCGCTGATCGATGATATCGACAAAGACACTGTCGACTTCCAGCCCAACTACGACGAAAGCGAACATGAGCCGCTAGTTCTGCCAGCACGTTTTCCGAACTTGCTGGTTAACGGCGCGGGCGGCATTGCAGTCGGCATGGCCACCAACATCCCGCCACACAATTTGGGCGAAGTGATTGATGCCTGCTGTGCGCTGATCGACGACCCGACCACGACCAATGAAAAGTTAATGGACATTGTGCCCGGCCCCGACTTCCCAACGGGAGGCATTATCCTGGGCCATGCAGGCTGTCGCGCGGGCTACATGACCGGGCGTGGCTCGGTCGTCATGCGCGGGCGTACCGAGATTGAGGAACTGGCCAAAGAGCGCCAGGCCATCATTGTCACCGAGATTCCTTATCAAGTGAACAAAGCTTCGATGATCGAAAAGATCGCTGAGCTGGTGCGTGACAAAAAAATCGAAGGCATCTCAGAACTACGTGATGAGTCTGATCGGCACGGTGTGCGCGTAGTTGTTGAAATCAAGCGTGATGCGGTGGCCGAAGTTGTACTGAATCAACTATTTAAGTTCACGCCGCTGCAGTCCAGCTTTGGCGTCAACATGCTGGCGATCAACGCCGGTCGACCGCTGCTCATGACGCTGCGCGAGATGTTGGTGGCCTTCATCAACTTCCGCGAAGAGGTCATTCGTCGCCGTACGGTGTACGAACTGGGTCAGGCGCGCAACCGCGCCCACACGTTGGTGGGCTTGGCGATCGCGGTCACCAACCTTGATGCTGTCATCGCGCTGATCCGCAAGGCGCCCGATCCCAATACAGCACGTGAGCAACTTATGGCGCGTGATTGGTCTGCCAACGATGTCGAACCCTTGGTTCAACTGATCGACGAGCCCGACCGTAAGGTTGTGGGTGGCATCTACAAGCTCTCAGAAATTCAAGCCAAAGCCATTTTGGATCTGCGCTTGCATCGCCTCACGGGCCTAGAGCGCGACAAAATTCACGAGGAACTGAAAGAGATCGGCGCGGCCATCGTCAACTTCCTCGAAATTCTGCGCTCGCGCGAAAAGCTGTACTCGATCATGCGCGACGAATTGGTGGCGATGAAAACCGAGTATGCAACGCCCCGCCGCACCACGATTGAAGATTTGGAATTTGAAACCGACATTGAAGACCTGATCCAACGCGAAGACATGGTGGTGACAGTTACCAATTCTGGCTGGATCAAACGCGTTCCGCTGTCCACTTATCGCGCGCAGCGTCGCGGCGGCAAGGGCCGCGCGGGCATGGCCACCAAGGAAGAGGATTTTGTCACATCGCTGTACGTGGTGAACACGCATACGCCCGTGTTGTTCTTCTCGACAGCGGGTATGGTTTACAAGTTGAAGGTCTATAAGTTGCCGGTGGGTACGCCGCAAAGCCGTGGCAAAGCCATGGTGAATTTGCTCCCGCTGAAAGAAGGCGAGACGATCTCGACCGTTATGCCGTTGCCCGAGGACGAAACCACCTGGTGCCAGCTTAACGTGATGTTTGCCACAACCACCGGCACCGTGCGGCGTAATGATTTATCTGATTTCGTAAGTATCTACCGCAACGGCAAGATTGCCATGAAGCTCGACGGTGGAGATCGCCTGGTTGGTGTAGGAACCTGCGACGAGGGCAACGACGTGCTGCTGAATACGCGGCAGGGCAAGTGCATCCGCTTCCAGGTCGCCGATGTGCGCGTGTTCACGGGTCGCAATTCCGTGGGCGTGCGCGGCATCAAGCTGGCGGATGGCGACGAAGTGATTTCCATGTCGATTCTCAAACACGTGGATTTCGACACGGACAGCCGCAATGCCTACTTGCGCATGGCCAAAAAACTGCGCGGTGGCGAAGACCTTGAAGAAGTGCCTAGCAAGGACGACGATACGGGCGAGAGCGCAGATTTATCTAGGGTGCTAACCGACGACGAATTTCAGCGCTTCGCCGCACAGGAAGAATACATTTTAACAGCCACACTCAACGGCTTTGGCAAGCGCACCTCGGCCTATGAATACCGCGTCAGTGGACGTGGCGGCTCGGGTATCACATCCATTGCCACCAGCAAGCGCAATGGCGAGGTTGTGGCCAGCTTCCCGGTGCGCGCCACCGACCAGATTATGATGATCACCGATGCCGGTCGCTTGATCCGTATGGGCATTACCGACATTCGAATTGCTGGGCGCTCGACGCAGGGCGTGACGCTGTTCTCGACTGGAGAAGAAGAAAAAGTGACCTCGGTGGCACACTTGCCGGGCGATGACAGCAGCGAGCAGGCCAATGGGCAGGCCAGCGAACCAAACGGCGAGGCGGATGCTGCGCCAGATGGTGAGGCTTAGTCGCTATGGCCAAAGGCGCCAACAAAGCCATCAGTAAGATCACGTCAGCCAACGGCCTCTATCGCGTTGGTATTTATCCCGGCACGTTTGATCCCATTACCAATGGCCATATCGACATTATAGGCCGTGCGGTGAAGGTGATCGATAAGCTGATCGTCGCGGTGGCGGTGAACATGGGCAAGGGCCCGATGTTCACAACCAAAGAGCGCGTTGATATGTGCCGCGCCGAAATTTCAAAACTCAAATTGCCAGTGAACGTGCCGATTGAGGTTGTGCCATTTAATAATTTACTGATGCATTTTGTGCAGCAAATGAAGGGCACATTCATTATTCGTGGCCTGCGCGCCGTGTCGGACTTTGAGTACGAATTTCAGATGGCAGGCATGAACGCGCGCCTTAATTCCAATGTCGAGACGATGTTTCTGATGGCTTCCGAGCGCAATCAGTTCATTGCCTCGCGGTTTGTGAAGGAAATCGCCAAACTTGGCGGCGATGTCTCCTCCTTCGTGCCGCGCGGCGTGAACAAAAAAATCAAGGCGAAGTTTAAGAAGTAAGGTTTGCATCATGTCACGTACACTTTGTTTGGCGACCTTCTTTATTGGCATGAGCTTTTCGGGAATGACGCAAGACCTCGATTACAAAATGGTTCTAGGGGCGGGTGGTGTACCGCTCAACACCGTTGAGGCGGGCGACAAAACCAAGCCTGGCATTCTTCTGATTCACGGCTTTGGACAAAGCCAGAATAGCTTCCAAGCGCAACTAGAATCTGTTGAGCTCACGCGTGATTTCCATTTGGTGGCTTTCGATCTGCGCGGGCACGGCAACTCAGGCAAGCCGTGGAAGCCCGAAGACTACAAGAATTCTAAAATTTGGGCTGATGATGTGGTCGCTGTCATGGATGCGACTGGCCTTCAAAAGGCTGTGGTCGTGGGGTGGTCTTTTGGCGGCTTTGTTGTGGCCAATCTGGTCGAACACTATGGCACCGCGCGCATTCGTGGGATCAATCTGGTGGGCTCGGCTGCTGGCTTGCTCGAGGCGAACTTCGCGCCCCCTGCCAATGCTGAGGCTGCCAAAGCGATGGCCGATAACCGCACGCGTCAAGTTTCAGGAAGCATTTATGAGAACATCAAAGCTGCTAAAGCAGGGGGCGGCTTTCTTACGGCTCAACCCGGTAACGCGTCATGGCAAGACTTGGCTTACGCAGGCAATTTGCTGCTTCTGCCTTACGTTCGCACCGCACTAATGGGGCGCAACCTCGACAACCGCGCAGTCTTGCCAAAAATCAATGTGCCGACAGTAATCACGCGCGGCAGCGTCGATGGCGTGATCACCCAAGCCCAGGCCGAGGAACTCAGCAAGGCGATTAACGGCGCAAAAATGTCGATCTACGACGGCGCAGGACATTCGCCATTTTATGAAGCCCCCGAGCGTTTTAACAAAGAGTTGGCTGCATTTGCGGCCGCTGTTTCAAAGTAGGGCGAGCGCTACCCCAACTTTACGGCCGTGCCACTGACGCTCACAATTAAGAGTGTGCGCGAGTCACCGCCAATCGATTCCCCATCCAAATATACGCCGACAATGGCATCCCCCCCCGGCGGCCTTAGCGCGGGCTCGCATTTCTATCAACGCCGGGTCCCGCGCTTTAGCAATTTCCTCTTCGTAAGCCGCCGACCTTCCACTCACGATGTCGCACGCCTGCGAAGAGATCCTTAAAAATGTTGGTCCCTATAATCGACTCACCACTGACGATCCCGAGGTAGCAGACAATGCGTTTGCCTTCCATAGAACTTGTGGTGGTCAGTATCATGGCGCGCTCTTCGAACAGTTTGGTGGGGGTGCCTATCCGTGCCTGTTTCTAGTTTGAGGTGCCTCAAATCTAGTTGAGCGTTACTTAGGAACCTTTGGTGCTGATTTCAAAGCAAACTCAACAAAGTGACAGGATTGCATTAATATGAGTGCTTGGTTTGCATCCTCTTGAGCCCGCACGGCCAAACCGCTAGAACAGCCTCATCTCATTAACCCAAGTTTCCCGCAGGAGCGGATCTTATGAAAGTTGTTCGTGGTCTCTTTAGCGTTCTCAAGACTGGCATGCTGGCCTTGATTGCACTAGCGGCTGTGGGCGGCGTCGTCACTGCCCAACCCCAGGAAAAACTCGACATGGAAAACACGCTTTATCTCGACCTTGAGTACGGTCGCGTCGTCATCAAGATGCGCCCCGATTTGGCCCCCAAGCACGTCGCGCGGATCAAAGAACTCACCCGCCAGGGCTTTTACGATGGTTTGATTTTTCATCGCGTCATCGAGGGCTTTATGGCGCAGACCGGCGACCCAAAAGGCGATGGCACGGGCGGGTCGGGCACGAATATCCCAGCCGAGTTCAATGCTGGTCAGCATACACGCGGCGCACTTTCCATGGCGCGTGCGTCAAACATCAATTCAGCCGACAGCCAGTTCTTTATCGTGCTGGCGGATAGCGCGCACCTGAACGGGCAGTACACGTATTGGGGTGAAGTGGTCAGCGGCATGGAATTCATCGATCAAATTCGCAAAGGCAACCCTGCGGCCAACGGTAAGGTACCTTATCCTGATCGCATGGTGCGCATGCTAGTGGCATCGGATGCTACGAAAATAGAAGCCAAGAAAAAATAGTCACCCTTCCAAACACAATCTGAAAGGTCGTGCCGCAGCCGGGCGTGGCCTTTCTTCGCTGAGCATCACATGGTACATTATGATGAATGGCCCGTTGTGCGGCGGGCGCGGGCGCTTGATGATCTGGCAGCGAACTCTATGATGCTGCCTCTTTAGTGGGGGAAGGCATTTAATGAGCGACACTCAATCGGGCACTCTTGCTGTCGAATTTAAACGTGGCTGGACGATCATTGTTGTCGCAGCCATTGGCATGGCCTGCGGCTTATCAGCGCTCCCCATATACAGCATTGGAACCTTCACTAAACCGCTGACCGAGGCTTATGGCTGGTCGCGGGCGGAAGTCCAGGGCATCTACACATGGATGACGATCGGTAATTTGGTCGCAGCGCCAATTTTAGGTCTACTCATCGACCGCCAAGGCGTGCGCAAAGTTGCAATTGCCTCGGTCATCGGTACAGCATTGGGTTACGTGGCGTTGGGATTGTTCTCAGGCCCGCTGTGGAGTTTTTACCTTCTCGCCTTCATGACGGCGATTTTTGGTGTTGGTACGGTGCCCATCACCTGGACGCGCGTGGTGATCGATTGGTTCGATGTGGGCCGTGGCCGCGCCCTCGGACTGGCTCTCGCGGGGACAGGTATCAGCGCCATGGTGATTCCGGTTTATGTCACATGGATTATTTCCCAACTGGGATGGCGCGCGGGCTTTGTAGGGCTCGCCGCACTGCCCGCCTTTCTGGCGCTGCCGGCTGTGCTTTTTTGGCTCCACGACCGCACGGGCGCGCATATCAAAAAAGATGTTTCCGAAATCAATGTTGTTCGCCGTGAAGATAAAGGGATGAGTTTTAAAGAGGTTACGAAGGGTTATCGGTTTTGGGCATTGAATTTTATTTTCTTTTTCGTCGGCGCTTGCATTGCGGGCCTCATCGCGCATCTTGTCCCGATGTTGACTGATCAAGGGCATACTCCGGCCACCGCGGCGCAAATTGCAGGCGCGATCGGCGCAGCGGTGATTGTCGGACGCATCGCAACCGGATACTTGATTGATCGTTTCTGGGCACCAGGTGTTGGGTTTATTGTCCTCAGTCTGCCCGTCTTCTCATGTTTGATCTTGGCCACGGGTGGCGCAGGAAGCGTGCCAATCGCACTGACGGCCGCCGTCCTTATCGGACTTGCTGCTGGCGCAGAATTTGATCTGATGTCGTTCCTGGTCAGTCAATACTTCGGGCAACGAAGCTATGGCATTATTTATGCCTGCTTATACGCCACCTTCAAAATCTCGGCGGGTGTTGGTGCACCGCTGTTTGGTTTTACGTTCGATGAAACCGGTTCATACAACATTATCTTGATGCTCTCGGCGGGCAGCTTTGTTGGCAGTTCGGCGTTGTTGCTGTTGCTGGGGCGCTATCCTGCCAAGGCAACCGTTTGAGGCGTAAGAATTGGTGAGCCCGGATGGAATCGAACCATCGACAACCGCATTAAAAGTGCGATGCTCTACCGCTGAGCTACGGGCCCTTTAAGCCACGCCAAGGACGTGGCAGAAAAGCGCGTCAACATATGGACGAGGGCAGGGCCGGTCAAGCGTTGCGAAGCGAAGAAAACCAAGGTTTTGAACCTTTTTAGCCTTTCGTTCTCAGAGGATGAGGATTTTGACGAATCTGGTGGTCACACAAGCCGAAAAAATAGAGCCAAACGACGTCAAAGCGCTCAGTGATGGCCTCAGTGCCCATATGGCTGGTTTGGGCCACACGACCGAGTGGAAAGGCTTCGCGTTTTTCGTACGCGACGACTAAGGGGTGATCCGCGCCGGAATTGCCGGAAACTCAAGGTAAGGGATTATTTATATCTGGTTGCTCTGGGTCCACGACGACGAGCTTGGCTAGGTGGCTGGGGCAAAAAACTAATGGCCGAGGCCGAAGGCCTGAAGCGGGGCTGCCACACAGCGTATTTGGATACGTTCTCGTTCCAAGCGCCGAAGTTTTATACCAAATTTGGTTACACAGAGCTTGGCTGCATTGATGATGTTGGCATTCAACGGGATGTGACGTGCCTTTGGTTCGTCAAACGGATTGAATAACGGCGCATTATACGCCTGGGTTGTCGAGCCAGCCCGGGTGCCGTTCGTTGATCAGCACTTGTAACGCCAAAGGCATTTCATCTTTGCGGCGCAGTTTTTTACCAGTGAGTTGGAACATGATACCCCCCATCTCCATTCCCATGCGCATCCACGGGTACCATCCCCCATTAGTTTGGTAGTTCATGGTGGCGGGCATCCATTGACTGTCGGGCGTAGCGACATCTTTACGGTTTAGCGTGTAATTCAATAACGAGGTGCTTGTTTGCACCGGAATGCGTTGTGTTAAGGGATCGGCTGGTGGCGTTGCGGGGGCGGGAATTGCGGCCTTCACAAGCAGATCTTCGCCAATCCACATGGTGTCGCCCTGGACAACGGGGTCGGTGATCTTGCCTTTGAACAACTCCACCGGTGGCGCACCGTCGGGGCGCGTCACGATACCGTCGGCGGTGAACGTAAGTTTTTGTGATGATTTGTAGTGCTGCGGTTTGCACGCCAGATAGTTGATGGGGTTCACCCATTCGTCGGCGGGTTTGAACGTGCCCGGCTCACACCAGAAGCCGACCTCGATCATGTTTTGAAATAATGTGCCGTCGGCGTTGAGTTCCATGCGGTTGAAACTGAAGCCATGCACCGTGAAGAAATGCACCGCAGCGTCGAGCGTGCGCTTGCCCCACAGCCTGCCGGTGTACCACTGCAAGCCCAATTGACCTTTGGGCGCGCCACGCGCGCGACCGTAAATGCGTACTTTATCTTTTGTGTACTTGTCGGAGTCATCTGCGATGGCAGATACAGGCAAGAACGAACTTGCCGCAACAGCACCAAGGCCGTCTAAAATGTCGCGCCGCATGAGAATGGTCATGGTTTTGCCCCTAAATTGCGTTCCAAGAATGCACGATTGTTGGTGAAAGCTGGCAGATCGGCGGTGTGCAAGAAATTCTTTGCTGCTGCGTTGCCATTTAAGTACGCATCCAAAAATGCCGTTGAGGCGCCATTCACATAAGACAACCCTTCTGGGTCGGGCTTTCCACCCGCTCCCTCGCGGCAGATCAGCCCGCCAAAGTAGTGATCGCCCATGGCAATGGATACCGCGTACTTTTCTTTGCTGCCCACCAAGTCATAAGCCCCGATGCGCCACCGCCACGAGCGCAACAGTCCGTCGCCGGTAGCACCTGGATCGTTCGTTCCTGAGGCGGCAAGCACCGGTACGGTAACCTCCCCCCACTTGTCATTGGCGATACGGTCCATGGGGCCAGTTCCATTATAAGACACGAGCGCTTTGATGCGTTGATCGCCATAACTTTTGGGGCCTTCTGGCGTCATCAAGGGTAAGCCCGCCATGATGAGGGCGATTTGACCGCCGAACGAGTGCCCCGCAACCGCGATTTGATCCTGGTTCAATTTTCCAGGAATTCCCGCTTTGTCAGCAATCGCATTCATATTGTTGAGGATAAATTGCATATCGCCAATGCGGCCCATCAAAAGCTGGGTCGGCGTAATGCTGCCCATTTTGAAACCGAGAGATTCAGAATCAACATGTGTGGGCTGAATCGCGGCATATCCGTGAGATGCCCAATGATTGATCACCCGCGTGTAGAGATCTTTCGATGAAGCCGCGCCATGCGAAAAGATAATGACGGGGAAGGGACCAGGCGCATCGGGCCATGTGACCCTGAGTTGAAGATCATTGGTTTGGTTCTCAATACGGAAAGAGAGAGTGTTGACCGATTTTACACCAAATGGGCCGGCGCTGACTTTAAAGGCTGCTGGTCTTTCCGCTGAAATTGCAGTTTGAGTAGTGAGTCCAGTCGAGACGATCACTGCTGCACTCGACACAATCACTGAACGCCGGTCTACCGTCACATGTCGCTCCCTGTTTGTACGTTTTTGCGGCGAGCAACCTTGGTAATGTTTCAAGCGACAATCAAGCAAAACTCTTGTTCGTTAGACAAGCCCAGCCTCTGGCACTTTACAAAGTCTATGAACGTCTTAAAAAAATGTGCGGAGAGGCCCTTGGGAATACAGGTGGCTGGCGTCTATTGGGAAAGCTGGAGGACCTCGTGAGAGATGTAAGCGTCATTATCCAACACTCAGGCCTGAGCGATCCGCGGCTCTCGGCGAAACCAACCTCAAAAGAGATTGAAGCGGTGGCCCCAGCGCAATCACCTCCAAACCCATAACTACATGAAGTTATTGTAATTTTCTGCTGCAACCGAAAAGGGTTACGGGGCTTGCGTGGCCTGCTTGGGCAAAGTAGCGTCTTGGCGCTAGCCCAGTCTCCCAGTTGTGTCCTGGGCTGGATGTTCAATATAATGTGAATTAATCCTAACGTGACGGTGAGGTTTGTGTATGACGGCGATGGTTGTAGTTGACCGCCTGGTCAAAACCTTCGGAAATTTCGTCGCGGTCGACGGCATCAGTTTAACGGTGGCGAAGGGCGAGGTGCTGGGTTTCCTCGGCCCCAACGGAGCTGGTAAAACCACGACCATGCGTATGATTGCAGGCTTTCTGACACCCACGAGCGGTCAGGCAAGCGTGTGCGGACATGAAGTCGCTAACGACCCGATCGCCGTGAAGCGCGCTATGGGCTACATGCCCGAAGGCTCGCCCTCCTATGATGACATGACCGTGCGTGCGTTCTTAACGTTCATCGCTGCTGTGCGCGGTTTCGAGGGAGCGGATGCCCAAAGGCACATCGACCGCGCTGTTGAGCGCGTGGTTCTGGATGAAATGATTGATAGGCCCATTGATGTTCTCTCGAAGGGCTATAAACGGCGCGTTGGGCTTGCCCAGGCGATTTTACACGATCCGCCGGTTTTGATTTTGGATGAACCCACCGATGGGCTTGATCCTAACCAAAAGCATCACGTGCGCTCACTTATTAAAGAAATGGCGTCGGAGAAAGCCATCATCATCTCCACACACATCTTGGAAGAGGTGACGGCGGTTTGTACGCGCGCAGTCATTATCGGGAACGGCAAACTTCTCGCCGACGGCACCTCCGATCAACTTTTGGCCAAGCTGCCTGATTATCATGCGGTTGCGGTGGTGGTTCCTGTTGCGCAAGTCGACGCCGCAGTTGCAGCAATGCGCGGGGTTCCAAATGTGGCCTATACGCAATCAGAGACGATTGATGCAGGAACGGCTCGCGTGCGGGCAATCCCAAAAATTAATGCGCCGATCTTAAGCGATGTCGCCTCGGCGATGCGAAATGCCGGCATTAATGTCGCTGAAATTTTCCAAGATCGCGGCGATCTCGACGATGTCTTCCGCCTCATTACAACAGGCGCGGTCAAGTCTGCGGCCTAATCACTTCAGTCAACCCAAGGATACGTTCTCATGCGTCAAGCCTGGATCATCACCAAGCGCGAGTTGTACGCGTACTTCGCCACCCCCATGGCCTTTGTGTTCATCGCCATTTTCGTGGCCATGACCGGCGCCTTCACATTTTACATTGGGAGGTTCTTTGACCGCAATCAGGCCAGCCTGGAAACATTTTTCAGCTTTCACCCCTGGCTTTACTTACTTCTGGTTCCCGCGGTCGCGATGCGGTTATGGGCGGAAGAACGCAAATCAGGCACGATTGAGCAATTGCTGACGCTACCCATCACTACGTTCGAGGCGGTACTGGGAAAGTTCTTAGCGGCATGGCTTTTTTGTGGCATCGCCTTGCTACTGACTTTCCCCATGTGGCTAACGGTCAATGTGCTGGGCGCGCCCGACAATGCGGTGGTTTTTGTCAGCTATATCGGTAGCTTCCTCATGGCTGGCGCGTTCTTGGCCATTGGCATGTGCATGTCGGCGCTGACGCGCAACCAGATCATCGCCTTCATCGCGGGCTCGGTGGTTTGCTTTTTGTTCACCATGAGCGGGCTCGACTTGGTATTGAATTTCTTCCGCCTGTGGGCGCCTGATGCAGTGGTCACGACCATCGCGTCATTTAGTTTTCTCACCCGCTTTGAGGCATTGAGTCGGGGGATTATTGATATTCGCGATTTGATTTATTTTCTCTCGCTGATCAGTTTCTGGCTGTTCGCGACCGTGATCGCCGTCGAAACCAAGAAAGCGGCGTAAGGAATCACCCCATGATGCAAGATCGTTCCAAATTAGCCATTGTTGGCGTCGCGGTCGCTGCCATTTTATTGGTGGCCGTCAACTTGATCGCTAATACTTCTCTGCTGGGTTTGCGCTACGACGCCACCCAAGGTGCTGCGTATTCCTTGTCCGATCAGGTCAAGCCGGTGTTTACCGGAATTGAAGAACCCATCACGGTAAGGATTTACTTCTCATCGGTGCTAGGCGAGGCCAGTCCTCGGCACTCAGGCTATTATCAGCGCGTTCGCGATTTGCTGCAGCAGTATGCGGTTCTCGCCGAGGGTAAGCTGAAGGTTGAGTACTTCAACCCCGAGCCGTTCTCGGACACCGAAGACCGCGCGGTTGGCTTTGGCTTACAAGCCGTACCCCTGAGCCAGGGTGGTGAAGTGGGCTATTTTGGATTAGCCGCGACGAATTCCACCGATGATCAGAAAACCATTCCGTTCTTCAACTTGGAGCGCGAAAACTTCCTTGAGTACGACCTGACCAAACTCATCTACTCACTGTCGCGGCCCAATCAGCCAAAAATCGGCATGCTGACGTCGTTGCCCTTAGAGGGCGGCATGACCCAAGGCCAGTTTGGCATGGGCGGTCAGCAGACACCGCCTTGGGCCATCATGGAAGGAATAAAAGATTTGTTCGAGGTTATAAACCTTGATGCAAACCTTGAGGAGATCCCCAAGGAGATTGGAATTTTGATGCTGGCGCAACCCGAGAACCTATCGGATAGCGCGCAGTATGCCATCGACCAATTTGTGATGCGCGGCGGCAAAGCGTTGTTTTTCGTTGACCCCAACGCTGAAAGCGCAAACTCCATGGGCGGTATGCAAGGTGGTGGTTCGCTGGAGGGGGCTAAGAAACTTCTGGCAGCTTGGGGCGTGAAAATTCCCGATGGCGTGATCGCCGGAGATTTGGACGCTGCCACGCGCGTCAACACGTCGTCGAGCGGCCGCCCGATTGTGTCTGATTACGTAGCATGGATGAACTTGCCTAAGGACAATTTAGACCCAACCGACGCCATCACGGGTGATCTGTCGCAAATTACTATGGCCACATCAGGCGTGATCGACGCGGTCGAAGGCGCGGGGACCACTGTCACCCCGTTGATCAAAACGGGCCAGAAATCGATGCGCTTGGCCTCGGATAAAGTGATGGGCTTGCCTGACGTTGTTGCGTTATTCCGCGATTTTAAGTCATCGGACAAAGCTGAAAATCTGGCGGTGCGGATTTCGGGGACGGCCAAGTCAGCATTCCCAGACGGCCCGCCGAAAAGTCCCGACCCCGCAGCCAAGCAGGCGCCCGCGAGAGAGAATCTGAAACAATCTACGCAGCCGATCCAGGTCGTGGTGGTTGCGGATTCTGACATGCTGTCGGAAAGATTTTGGGCCCAAGAGAGTAACTTCATGGGTCAGCGCGTCCTCGTCCCGAGCGCAGACAATGCCAGCTTTGTGATCAACACGCTCGAAAACTTGACGGGCTCACCCGCCTTATCAAGCTTGCGAGGGCGTGGCGCGCAAAGCCGTCCGTTCCTGCTGATCGACGATATTCGCCAAGAAGCTGAATTGCAATTCCGCAACAAAGAGCAAGCACTGATGGCGCGCCTTGAAGACTTGCAGAAGAAAATCGGCGACGTGCAGATTAAGCAGCAAGTCCAAGGTGCGGCTGAGACCATGCTGAGCGAAGAAGATACCAAGACGATTGAGAACTATCGTGGCGAGATCATCTCAACACGCGGTGAATTACGCGAGGTGCAGCGCGCCCTGCGCCAAGATATCGAAGCGCTGGAAGGCGTCGTGAAATTCATCAACACCGCTGGGGTGCCCATTGTCTTCGGTATTATCTTGATTGTGTTGGCTGTCGTGCGTCGCAATAAGCGCAAAGTGCGCGCCGTCGAGCCATAAGCGGAGAACAGAACCATGACCATGAAATCGTTCCTCGCCCTGTGCGGTGCCGCTGTGCTCGCCGTGATTCTCGCGGTTGTCGCCGTCGGCTCGCAGCCTTCTTATGAAAGTGCTGATGCTGGTGGGGAACTGCTATTCCCGAAGCTTGTGACAGACATCAATCGCCTGAAGACCGTCGTGGTCACCAGCAAAGACAGCAAATACACGATGGATTGGGACGGCCAAGTCTGGCGATTCCGCGAGCGCGGGAATTATCTCGCCGATGATAAAAAAGTGAACGAGTTGGTTCTGCGGATGGCCCGCATGGCCAAGCTCGAAGCGAAGACGAACTTGGAAGCGCGTTATGAACGGCTTGATTTGAATGCACCAGATGCCAAAGACAGCAGGGCCAAGCAAGTCACATTACTGGATAAAGATGGTAAGCCCATCGCTGATATTATTATCGGCAAGCGCAAGTTCACACTCGGCAGCAAAGAGGGTGGCACATACATCCGCATTCCCGGCGAGCCGCAGACCTGGCTGGCGTTGGGTGAGTTGACCCCTGGCGATAAAGCGCGCGATTGGCTAAAACGTGACGTGGCTGACATTAAAGATAAGCAAATTAAGCGCGTCACCATTCGCCAGCCCGACGGCGAGAAGGTCGTCGTGTCGAAAGATAAACCCGCAGACGAAAGCTTCAAGATTCAAGGTATCCCATCGGGGCGTGAGCCTTCGACCGACTTTGTCGCGGATGAGTTTGGCCGCGTTCTGGCCATTCTGTTGCTCGACGATGTTGCGAAAGCCGCTGACCTGGCTATTCCTCCGAATAAGACCATCAAGGCCGAGTTTGAGGGTTTCGATGGATTTAAAGTTCTGGTTGATTACGCAGAAGTTGACGGCAAGAGCTGGATTAAATTGCGCGGCGAAGCCACTGCCCCCAGTGCGCCACTCGCCGAGGGCGCGACCGACTGGGTGAAAGCCATGGCCGAGTTGACGTCACGGGCGGATGGCTGGGTGTTTGAAGTGCCAGCCTACGAAGTGGCGCCGCTGAAAAAGAGAATGGCCGATATCACCAAGAAACCCGAAGCCAAGTCGTAACACGATAGTCTGATTCTGGCTCTCTCAACTTCTGGTCATGATATCGAGGGCTGGGTTATACGAAGATTACGCTGCAAAGTCACTAATCTGCGCGCTTATAAATTAACGGGGGATGATGTGGGGAAGTTTTCTTAGATTCAGGCGATGTACTGCATCGCTGGAACCTTTTTTTGTAAAAGACTTATTGCAAAAGTTCCGATGGGGAATGCGATGGTCATTGCCTTCATCTGGCCCTATGCCAAGTGGCTCGATATCAAAACCACAGCACTGTAAAGCTTGGCACACGTCATCAGCTTTGTGACAAACCTCATCAATTAGAGCGTCGTGCGGAAAAGTGGGCCCCGGTTTTTCGCAAAAACGACGCAATCAAAAAATATCTTAGAGCAAGCAGCTGATTCTAACTTATAGCAGCTTGCTCTAAATCATTCTTTGCCCGCACGATTAGCCTGTCACAGCGCGTAAGCTTGCTTCATACGCTCGCGGCGTAAACGGCACGCCTGGCACGGCAAGATCAGCGCGATAGATGCAATCGCGACAACAAGCCCGCCGACAACCACGAGGACGCTGATCATAGAGGTTCGGCTGCCACTGCTGCGTCTTTGCGCTTCTGCACCTCGGCGCGGATCGACGCCATCACGGCCTCAAATGACGCATCGCTCACATCGCAATTCAAGTTCAGCATTTCGCCGGCTTGAATTTTGATGTTGGGGCCGATTTGGCAGTTGTTCATGCATGGCCCTCGCAGAACTTTGGTCGGCAGGCTTTCGGCGATCATCTGTTTTTCTAAGCGGTCCGCAAGCTCCCGCGATCCACGGCCTGCACAGTTGGGCAGGTTGTCGGTATTGAGGCGCCGATTAATGCACACCCTCAGGTAGAACAGCGGCACGACCGCTGGAACGTAATCAACTTCAAACATGTCTGACCTTAGCTCATTTTAAGTGCAGATTCGATGATGCGTAAGGTCTCGGGCCATAATTCAAGTGTGGCGATGCGCTCCAATGTCATCCATTCGGCATGCGCCGCATCGCTGCCTGCTTGGGGCTCGCCTGCAGCCCAGTCGGCGCGGAAGTCTACCAACACCCAATGCGTGCGCATGGAGCCGTCCAGGTGCTTGCCAATGGCGTCCACCACGTCGATCAGGCGTAAATTGGCAATGCTCAGTCCGGTTTCCTCTATGATTTCCCGAACAGCGGTTTCGCGCACGGTTTCGCCCAACTCCTGGGTGCCGCCTGGAATACTCCATTCGCCTTGACGCGGCGGGTGACCACGCTTGATCATTAACACCTCGCAGCCCTTGATAATCACCACGCCGACGCCGACGGTAGGTTGAGTAGGGGGCGCAGAGAGCTTGCTCATGGACCGACTTTACTCCGGATAACAGATTGATCAGTATATGTTTTTAGCTTTCCCTTGAGCTTGGGGCTATAAATGTTCTATTTCTGTTCTTATAGACCAAACACCCATTTGTGACGTGCCGCTACGTTGGCTATTCCTCGACCTCAACAGCTACTTCGCCAGTGTCGAACAGCAGCTCAATCCGCGCTTACGCGGCAAGCCTATTGTCGTCTCACCCGCTGACAGCGAATACACCTGCGCCATTGCAATAAGTTATGAGGCCAAGAAATTCAGCATCAAAACCGGAACTATGATTGCCGAGGCGCGCGAAAAATGTCCGGGGCTGATCGTGGTGAACGCGCGGCACGACGAGTATGTGAAATTCCATCACCGCGTTGTCGCCGAGGTGTGGAACCATATACCGGTGACTACGGTGTGCTCCATCGACGAGGTGGCGTGCCAGTTGATGGGGAGCGAGCGCACACCCGAATATGCCACCGACTTCTCCCGGCGCATTAAACTTGGCATTCGCGACAATGTGGGCGAGTGCATGACCTCATCCATCGGCGTCGCACCAACAAAGCTGCTGGCTAAAATCGGCAGTGACATGATGAAGCCCGATGGTTTGACAATCCTCGAAGGCCGCGATTTACCTGGCAAACTGCTAGTACTGTTACTCACCGACCTGCCGGGCATTGGCCGTAATATGTTGCGCCGCCTGGAAAGTGCCAATGTCCACGACATCGCGGCATTATGGAACTTATAGCCCAAGCAAGCCAAGGCCGTGTGGGGCAGCATAGAAGGCGAGCGCATGTGGTACGCGTTGCATGGGCTTGATCTACCCGAGTGAGAAACCAAACGCAGCAGCATAGGTCATAGTCACGTGCCGGCCGCTGTCATGCGCACACTGCCAGCCGCGCGATTGGTGGCGCGGCGCTTATTGCTGAACGCCACCACACGACTGCGACGAATGGACTACGCAGCGGCCTCGCTCGTGCTTCATGCACGTTTTGAGGGGTCAGCCCAAACGCCATGTGGGGCTCGCGGCGGTCATGGGAAAGCGAGACAGGGTGGGCGAACGATGTGCGCTTTACCCCCACCCGAGACACAGTCGTATTGTTAGCCGCGTTGGAAAAACTGTGGGCAAGGTTGGTGCGCGATCACAATGGGTGCCGCATAAAAGCTGTCGGCGTATTGCTTTTCAATATCTGCCCCGTCGCAACCATCATGCCCGATTTATTCGCGGCTCCGCAGGTCGACGGCCCTAGCGACGGGCTGAACTTGTTCAACGCGGTGGACCGCATCAATAAATAGTACGGCCAAGACACCGCTGGCTTAGGGGTCTTGCCGGGCCAGATCGCCAAATACGTAGGTGCAAAAATTGCGTTTACGCGCATCCCCGACATGGCCAAATTCGACGAGTAAGAAAGTTTGCGCTATAGAATCGGGCATGACTGTATCAGCGCCTCCCAAAGCTAAATTTTCCTTCCGCCGGTCGCTTGCTGCGCGGCTGCGCAATTACTTTTTTGCTGGGGTTCTTGTCACCGCGCCCATCGGGATCACGATTTACTTGGCGTGGTCGGTGATCACCTGGGTCGATGAAACCGTCGCAGGCCTGCTACCGCAAGATTACAACCCCAATACGTATCTGCCCGTCGACGTGCCGGGTGTGGGCCTGATCATGCTGGTGGCGTCCATGACGCTGATTGGATTTCTCACCGCCAACTTCCTTGGCAGGGTGTTGGTGCGTTGGGGCGAAAATATTGTTGAACGCATGCCCGTCGTGCGCAGCATCTACGCGGCGGTTAAACAAATTCTCGAGTCTGTGCTGGGCAGTTCGTCCACGTCGTTTCACGAAGTGGTGCTAGTGGAGTATCCGCGCCGAGAGATGTGGACGTTGGGCTTGGTCATTGGCGAAACTTACGGTGAAGTGCGCGAAAAGACCGGACAGAAACTTTTCAATGTCTATCTGCCAACAACGCCTAATCCGACCTCGGGTTATTTAGTGTTCTTACCACGCGAACAGATGATTCATCTGGATATGTCGGTCGAGGACTGCATGAAGATGATTGTCTCGGGCGGGATTGTCACGCCACCGTATAAAGCTAGCCTACCTGCCGCTATCATAGTGCCAGTGGAGGAGGGGCCACCTTAGCCCGACCGCAGCATCCTGATCGCATCATCTTGCTCGAATAAATACAGAAGCGTGCGAAGGGCTTGGCCGCGCGGGGTTTGTAATTCTGAGTCGCGCGCAATAATCAGTTGCGCATCGTCGCTGGCGATAGCCACAAGATCGGCGTGTAGGCTGAGGTTGGCCAGCTTAAATTCGGGCAACCCGCTTTGGCGTGTGCCCAACATTTCGCCGCCACCTCGCAAGCGCAAATCTTCCTCGGCGATCAAGAATCCATCTTCGGTTTGGCGCAGAATGGATAGCCGCGCCTTGGCGGTTTCACCCAAAGGCGGCGCGTATAGCAACAAGCATGTGCCTTCCTTGCCGCCGCGCCCGACACGACCGCGCAACTGATGAAGCTGCGACAGGCCAAAGCGCTCGGCGTGTTCCACAACCATAATCGTGGCATCAGGCACATCAACGCCCACTTCAATTACGGTAGTAGCGACAAGTAATTTTGGCCCACCGATGGTGTTGGAGGCAAAAGCCTCCATAACGCTGTCGCGTTCAGCGGGTTTCATGCGCCCATGAATTAAGCCGACATCACTGCCGTAGCGCACTTTCAGCATGGCGTAGCGATCTTCCGCAGCGGCCAAATCAATGAGTTCGGACTCTTCGATCAAGGGGCAAACCCAATACACCTTGGCGCCCTTTTGAATCGCGCGGCCCATGGCGTCCATGGTCTCGTGCAGGCGTTCGAGATTCACCGTGCGTGTATCAACCGGCTTGCGGCCTGGCGGTTTTTCATCCAGGCGTGAGGAGTCCATATCTCCATACGCCGTCAACGCCAACGTGCGTGGAATAGGCGTGGCCGTCATCACCAGCATGTCGGTGTCACGACCTTTGTTGGCTAATTCCAAACGCTGCTCGACGCCAAAACGATGCTGCTCATCGATCACTGCAAACGCAAGGTCGGCGAACTCGACGTCTTTTTGCACAAGCGCGTGCGTGCCAACCACTAATGGAATCTTGCCCGTCGCCAGGCCTTCCATAATTTCAGCGCGCACCGCACCTTTGACGCGCCCCGTCAGAATCTCCAGTCGCACGCCAGCCATGGTAGCAAAGGGTTTTAAGTTCTCAAAATGCTGATGGGCTAGCAGTTCCGTCGGCGCCATTAGCGCGGCTTGACTGCCGGCCTCCACCGCAATCAGCATGGCTAGCAATGCCACCACTGTTTTGCCGCTTCCCACATCGCCCTGCAACAAGCGGAGCATTCTATTTTCGCTACCCATGTCGGCGGCAATCTCGGCCAGCGTGCGGGCTTGTGCAGCGGTGAGTTTATAGGGCAGGGCAGCCATGACTTGGGCGCGCAATTTTCCATTGCCGGTGAATACACGCCCCCGCCGCTTGCGGGTTTTCATACGCACCAATGACAATGCCAATTGGTTCGACAACAACTCGTCATATGCCAAGCGTGAGCGATCTATATTTAGTGGCGATAACGCCTCTTGATCGGCAGGGGCGTGCGCCGTGGTCAGTGCGCTACGCCAGTCGGGCCATCCGCGCTGTTTTTTGAATTCGGCATCCAGCCACTCGGGTAGCGCAGGGGCGCGTTCAAGCGCGCCATGAATGGCTTTGTCCAATACCTTGGCCGATAAACCCGCCGTTAGTGGATAAACCGGCTCAACGCGTTTCACCAAGGCGATGTCGGTGATCGACACAATATGATCCGGATGGGTCATTTGGCGGCGACCATCGAACAGTTCCAGCTTGCCCGAAATCACGCGCGTTTCACCAATGGGTAGTGCATTTTCCAGGTAATCGTCTTTGGCGTGGAAGAACACCAACACCACGCGCCCCGTTTCATCGCCACACGTCACGCGGTAGGGCACGCGGCGATTGCCGGGCGGCGGCGGGCTGTGGGCTAACACCTCGACCGTCAGTGTCACAACTTCACCCGGCGGCGCATCACTGACTTTGGGCGAAAAGCGTCGGTCGATCAGCCCGGCGGGCAGGTGCCACAGCAGGCCAACGACTTTGTCGCCCAACAACTTTTCCACCAACTTGGCCAAGCGCGGGCCAATGCCCTTCAGCGCTGTGACCTTGGCAAACAGCGGGTTCAAAACCTCAGGGCGGAGTGAGCCTTTGGGAGCAGCCATAACCTTGCGCAAACCTAATGACAGCGGGTGCTGGGGCCTATATACACCGCCGCGTTCCTGGCGGCCATGCGGGCCGATCCGGGGAGGAGTCCGTTCGCGGTTTGGGTTATGGACATCGAAATACGCAAAAAGCGCATTCTCTACCGGGCCCACCATCGGGGCACCAAGGAATCTGACCTGATTGTCGGTGGGTTTTTCGACGTCCGCACCCCAGCGCTTACAGCGGCTGAATTAGACGATGCCGACCGTGTGTTGGACTTGCTGGATGCCGACCTGATGGACTGGGTGATCAAAATAGTACCCGTGCCCGAGGATCTGCGCTCGGCTCTTTTAGACGAGATTGTCGCCTTCGGCCGGGCGAAGGGCTAGCGCACCATGCAACACTTTCTTGCACAGGCCCGTGCCCGAACCTTGGCGGGCGTCCCGGATGGTTACGATGCGCTGGTGTTGGCCGAGCGCGCGCGCGCCGCGTTACGTGATGGCGCGTTGCATGTGGCACGCGACGAGGGGCGGCTGACGACACTGGCCGAGGCTGTGGCCTACTTTGCCCCTGACATCGAGATTGTCACCGTTCCGGCCTGGGATTGCTTGCCCTATGACCGCGTTTCGCCCAATGCAAGCGTCGTGGCGCGACGGATTGATGCGCTGTGCCAGTTGACCGAACCCATCGCCAGCGGGAAAACCCGACTGATCCTCACCACTGTAAGCGCTATTTTGCAGCGCGTACCTAAAGCTGAGAAGTTATTAGGCACTACATTGGAGATCAAAAAAGGCACACGCCTGAAGATCGATGAGACCACCGAATACTTGGCGGCCAACGGCTATGTACGCGCCGAGCAAGTGATGGAGCCGGGTGAGTTTGCCATCCGTGGTGGCCTGATCGACATTTTCCCGCCAGGTTTGCCCGAGCCTGTGCGTGTGGATTTGTTTGGTGACGAAGTAGAAGGCTTGCGGAATTTTGATCCCGTGAGCCAGCGCACGACAAATACCTGCGAGCGAACATCGCTGCGGCCCATGAGTGAAATTGTGCTGTCGGCTGAATCCATCACCCGGTTCCGTAGCCGCTATCGGGAAATGTTTGGCGCCGTCAGCACCAATGACACGCTGTATGAATCGATTGGGGCAGGACGCCGCTTTTTGGGAATGGAGCATTGGCTGCCTTTGTTCCACGATGGTCTATCAACGCTTCTCGATTATTTACCCACTTCAAGTATCTCACTCGATCATGACATTGAAGAATCCGTGGGCTCACGCTTCGAGATGATCCGTGATTACTACCAAGCCCGTCGCGCCGTGACGGCCGCACAAGCCAAGGGGGCCGATCACGACGGCGGCATGGTTTACAACCCGATCCCACCCGGTTCCCTGTACATCGAAGCTGATGAATGGCTGAAGTTGATGTCAGGGCGCGCGGTTAGTGCTTTCCGAGCCTTTGCGCCAACAGATCTTGGCACCGAGGATGATGCGGGTGGCCGCCTAGGGCACGACTTCGCCGACGTTCGCGCGCGACCTAATGAGAATGTTTACGAGGCCTTTGTGGCTCATGTACGCGCCGAACAACTCGCCGGGCGGAGCGTGGTGTTGGCGTGCACCAGTGCTGGCAGCCGTTCTCGCTTAAGGGGCGTGTTTAAAGAACATCACTTAACGTCTTTTGTTGATGCCGACACTTGGGCGGACGCGCAAAAGGCACCGCAAGGAGCCATCGCGGCTGTTTGCGTGGTGCTAGAGCGCGGTTTTATCACAAAAAGTTTGGCACTGATCACCGAGCAAGATTTGCTGGGTGATCGCTTGATCCGCTCGGGCCGCAAGCGCCGCAAGGCTGATGCCTTCATCGCTGAAGCCTCGCAGCTCAGCGAAATGGATTTGGTCGTTCATATCGAGCACGGCATCGGGCGATACGAGAGCCTGGAAACACTCATGGTCGGCGGAGCGCGTCATGACTGCTTGCGGATCATCTACCATAGCAACGACAAGCTGTTTGTGCCGGTAGAAAACATCGAGGTGCTGTCGCGCTTTGGCTCGGAAACCGCGGGCGTGCAGCTTGATCGCCTGGGTGGTGCAGCGTGGCAGGCGCGCAAGGCCAAACTCAAAGAACGTATCCGCGATATGGCAGAGCAGCTAATCAATATCGCTGCCCAGCGTTTGTTGAAAGAGGCCCCAGCATTTATCCCCGCCGAAGGTCTTTACGACGAGTTTTGTGCGCGCTTTCCTTATGCGGAAACCGATGATCAGTTGCGTGCAATCTCCGACTGCATTGAGGATTTGGGCAAAGGCAAGCCCATGGATCGCCTTATCTGCGGCGATGTCGGCTTTGGCAAAACCGAAGTGGCGTTGCGTGCGACATTCACGGCCGCGCTCACGGGTATGCAAGTTGCCGTTATAGTGCCCACGACGCTGCTGGCCCGCCAGCACTTCAAATCCTTCACCGAACGCTTTGCCGGCTTTCCCGTTCGTGTGGAGCAACTCTCGCGTCTGGTGCCGCCAAAAGATGCTGAGAGAATCAAAGTAGGCTTGGCCGATGGCACGGTTGATATTGTAGTTGGAACCCACGCGCTGCTGGCGCAAGGGATCAACATTAAGAACCTCGGGCTTCTGATCGTTGATGAAGAACAACATTTTGGCGTGGTACACAAAGAGCGCCTGAAACAAATGCGGGCTGAAGTGCATGTGCTGACGCTCTCGGCCACACCCATCCCACGCACACTTCAAATGGCGCTAACGGGCGTGCGCGATATGTCGATTATCGCCACACCCCCTGTAGACCGCCTGGCAGTACGCACCTTCGTACTGCCCTTCGACGGCGTCGTGATTCGTGAAGCCATTTTGCGCGAACGTTTCCGAGGTGGCCAGACGTTCTATGTGGTGCCGCGATTGGCTGATATTGACGGCTTGATTGAACGCCTTAAATCGCTGATCCCCGAGATCACCACCGCCGTCGCCCACGGCCAAATGTCGCCGACGGCTTTGGAAGACGTGATGAACGCGTTTGCTGATGGTAAGTATGACGTGCTGCTATCGACCAACATCATCGAATCTGGCCTCGATATGCCGCGCGTGAATACCATTGTGATTCATCGTGCTGATATGTTCGGGCTTTCGCAGCTTTATCAATTGCGTGGACGCGTAGGCCGCGCCAAGCAACGTGGCTATGCGTACCTGACGCTACCATCTGAAAATAAACCTACCGCCGCAGCTATGAAACGGCTTGACGTGATGCAGACGCTCGACAGTTTAGGCGCAGGCTTCTCGTTGGCCAGTCACGATCTAGATATTCGCGGGGCAGGAAATTTACTAGGCGATGAACAGTCGGGCCATATTAAAGAGGTCGGTGTTGAGCTTTATCAAAATTTGTTGGAAGAAGCGGTTACTGCCGCGCGGGCAGGGGCTGCAAACGAAAAGACCGCAGAGCAGAGTCAGGAGTGGTCGCCGCAGATCAATACCGGCGCAGCTGTTCTGATCCCCGACACCTATGTGAAAGATCTCGGCGCGCGCATGTCGTTGTATCGACGCATCGCCACGTTGTCTGATCGCGCTGAAATTGATGCCTTTGCCGCCGAACTGATTGATCGCTTTGGCGAACTGCCGGCTGAAGTTGAAAACTTACTTGATGTCGTCAGTATCAAAGTGCTCTGCCGGATTTCGAACATCGAGAAAGTTGACGCGGGGCCCAAGGGTGCCACAGTCTCATTACGCAATAACATCTTCCCCAATCCCGGTGGATTGGTTGATTTCATTGCGCGCAGTTCCGGCACTGCAAAGTTGCGTCCCGATCAGAAGATCGTATTTATCCGTCCGTGGGAAACGCCCCAGGAACGCATCAAGGGATTGCAGTCTCTGCTGACACAAATTGCGAAAATTGCCGCGTAGCGAAATTAGACTGACGAGCGCTGTCTCACGGGCGCGGGTTGCTGTGGCTTGGCTGAGCCCGATTCCATGGCCATGCGTAGCGCAATCACTGCCCGATCACTATCTTCCACGGCGTTAAAACGGAGCACGAAAATTCGTAGGTGCGGGATTTGAAGTGGGTCATGGGCAATAAGTTCCATTCCGAACTCATTACGGCATTGTTATGTGACAATGTCACATTGGTCTTGTCACGGATTAGCTCCGCATCCTGTTCTCATTTAAGCTGTTTTTCGTTCGAATGTCATGGGTGATACGCCTCCTGTTGCCGAATGTCTTCGTCGGGTGTTGTAAAAGCCGTTGATG
>NSIP01000037.1 GCA_002737725.1 Rhodospirillaceae bacterium | reverse complement strand
TTCCCGTCATACTGGCCACATTAACGGCCTTTTTGGCGTCAGCAGCATTCGCATGGGCCTTTTTATGAGCGAACAGATTTATGACCTGGCGGTAATTGGCGGCGGCATTAATGGCGCCGGTATCGCACGTGACGCCGCTGGCAGGGGCGCTCACGTTATCCTGCTTGAGCGCGGAGACCTTGCGCGGGGCACTTCATCGGCATCAACGAAACTTATCCATGGCGGGCTTCGCTATCTTGAGCATTATGAATTTGCACTGGTGCGGGAATCGTTGATTGAGCGCGAGCGGCTTTGGGCCATTGCGCCACATATTATCTGGCCGCTTCGGTTCATCCTGCCGCATCAAAAAGGTATTCGTCCTGCGTGGCTCGTGCGTCTTGGCCTGTTCCTTTACGACCACATCGGTGGCCGCAAGCTGCTGCCGGCAACGCGCACCGTCAATTTGAAAAGCGCGCCAGCAGGCAAGCCACTTCGCCCAGAATTTGCAAAGGCGTTTGAATATTCGGACTGCTGGGTCGACGATGCGCGGCTCGTCTTTCTGAATGCGATGGATGCTGGCGAGCACGGAGCAGACATCCGCACCCTATCCGAAGTAACCCATCTGGAACGGCGCGATGGGCTTTGGCATATAGAAATTTCCGGACAAGCACCCGTGCTGGCCCGCGCGGTCGCGAACGCAGCGGGGCCAGCGGTACTAGACTTGCTCGCGCGCACGACAGGGCATGATCGCAAAACCGGCGAAACCATCCGTCTGGTGAGAGGATCGCACATCGTTGTGCGCAAGATGTTTGATACCCCGCAGGCTTATTTCTGCCAAAATCCTGATGGTCGCATTTTTTTCGCCATTCCTTATGAAGATGACTTCACCCTAATTGGCACCACTGATGCCGACCATAAAGGTTCGCTCGACGACATTCACGCGACGCCAGAGGAAATCGATTATATCTGCCAATCGGCGGGGGTGTATTTCAGGCAGCCTATAACCGCCGCTGACGTCATTTATAGCTTTGCTGGCGTCCGGCCCTTGGTAGATGACGGCTCTGGCAAGCCCGAAACTGCCTCACGCGGTTATCATTTCGAACTGGATGTTGGTGAAGGGGATACCGCCCCGATATTGTCCGTCTTTGGTGGCAAAATCACCACGTACCGTCACCTGGCAGAGAGCGCGGTGGATAAACTCGCGGCGCATTTACCTGTCCTAAAAGGTCAAAGTTGGACACTGCGTGAGCCACTGCCCGGGGGGGATTTTCCAATCAATGGCGCGGCAAACCTCGCAGCCACACTTGAGCGCGATTTCGGATTTTTACCGCCATCACTCGTGCACCGATGGGTGCGCAGCTATGGGACCAGAACACGAACGATATTATCAAATGCCACATTGCTTTCGGATTTGGGCACGGACTTCGGACATGATTTATATGCGGCCGAGGTTGACTATTTGATCGATCATGAATGGGCGCAAGCCGCAGACGATATTTTATGGCGCCGCAGCAAGCTCGGCCTGCGCTTCTCTATTGCCGCGACGCAAAAGCTTGAAAAATATGTGAAAGTGAGATTGCAGCGCCGCCACACCTAGGCGGAAGGCGTTCTTATGCAACCCGGCCCACTTTCAAAAATATCCGAGGATTTACGGACTGCGCATTCATCTTGTGGCGAAAGCTGCCGTCAATGGTATAACAAAGGCAGCTTCCGCGATATTGAATCCTTTATGGCTTGATTTAAGCGGTCAAAAGGACCATCTACCCCTAATCGGAGTGAATTTATCTGATTAGGATACGCAAGATGCGTTTGTCGAATATGGCCGATTATGCAGTGGTGATCATGAGCGCAGCTTCGCGCCATTGCGGCTCCGCGCGCGTATCGGCAACCGACCTTGCCGCCGAAACCGGTCTGGCCCTTCCTACCGCACAAAAGCTTGTCAGCATTCTTACGAAGGCCGGCCTGCTGCGTTCGGCGCGCGGTACAGGCGGTGGAATCAGGCTTGCCCGTCCCGCTGCCGCTATTAGCGTCGCCGACATTATTGAGGCGGTCGAAGGTCCAATTGCCCTTACGATATGCTGCGATGCCCACAAGCAATCTTTGGGGCAGCATTGCGTAAAAGAGGGCAATTGTAGTGTTCAGGCGCACTGGCCAGTCGTCAACACTGCGGTGCGCGGCGCGCTGGCACAAATCAATTTGGCGGGATTAACGCGATGAGCGATGAGTTGGATATGAGAGATAAGGCAGCTTGGGACGCCGCTGAAAAGGTCGCCGATTACGAGCACGGCTGGTCATCGGACATTGAAACCGACTTCGCGCCCAAGGGGCTGACCGAAGATACCGTTCGCTTCATTTCCGCCAAGAAAAACGAACCTGAATGGATGCTCGAATGGCGGTTGAAGGCGTTTGCATTGTGGAAAACGATGACGCCGCCCGATTGGGCGAAGCTCAACGTACCGCCCATCGATTACCAGGATGCATATTATTACGCCGAACCAAAGGCCAAGCCAAAGCTTGGCTCGCTGGATGAGGTAGACCCCGAGATTCTGCGCATTTATGAGAAGCTGGGCATCCCGATTGCAGAGCAAGAAGTGCTCGCTGGCGTCGAGGGCGCGCGGCGCGTTGCTGTGGACGCTGTATTCGATAGCGTTTCGGTCGCTACCACCTTCCGCGCCGAACTGGAACGTGCTGGCGTGATTTTCCGCAGCATCTCTGAAGCGATTAAGGAATATCCGGAGCTGGTGAAGAAATGGCTCGGCAAGATTGTGCCGATGCATGACAATTATTTTGCAACGTTGAACTGCGCGGTCTTCTCCGACGGGACATTTGTTTATATCCCCGAAGGCGTGCGTTGCCCGATGGAGCTTTCCACCTATTTCCGCATCAATGCCGAGAATACCGGCCAGTTTGAACGCACGTTAATTATCGCCGATAAGGGCAGCTATGTCAGCTACCTCGAAGGCTGCACCGCGCCGATGCGCGACGAAAACCAATTGCACGCCGCTGTCGTTGAACTTGTTGTGCTTGACGATGCCGAAATCAAATATTCGACCGTGCAAAACTGGTACCCTGGCGACGCCGAAGGCAAAGGTGGCATCTATAACTTCGTGACCAAGCGCGCTTTGTGTCAGGGCCAGAACAGCAAGGTGAGCTGGACGCAAGTCGAAACGGGCAGCGCAGTGACATGGAAATATCCAAGCTGCGTCCTCAACGGCGAAAACAGCGTTGGAGAGTTTTACTCGGTTGCCGTCACCAACAATTATCAGCAAGCCGATACCGGCACAAAGATGATCCACAATGGCAGGGGCAGCCGCTCGACCATCGTCAGCAAGGGCATCAGCGCGGGAAACAGCAACAACACCTATCGCGGGTTGGTACGCGTCGCACCCAATGCCGAAGGCGTCCGCAACTTCACCCAGTGCGATTCGCTGCTGCTCGGGTCCTTAAGCGGTGCCCACACTGTGCCCTATATCGAAGTGCGCAACCCAAGCGCGCAGATTGAACACGAGGCAACGACCAGCAAGATTAGCGATGACCAAATGTTCTACGCGATGGCCCGTGGCCTGAACGCCGAAGAAGCCGTCGCATTGATTGTCAACGGCTTTGCCAAGGAAGTGCTCCAGCAACTGCCGATGGAATTCGCGGTTGAGGCGCAGAAATTGTTGGGCATTTCGCTTGAAGGGTCCGTCGGATGAACCCTTTATTCCGCGACGTCCGCACACAGTCTTTACGGAATTAATTGATCATGCTTCAAATAACGAACCTCCACGCCAATGTTGGCGACAAGCCTATTCTCAAGGGCCTCACGCTCTCCCTTAACGCGGGCGAGATCCATGCGATTATGGGACCCAATGGCGCTGGAAAATCGACGCTGGGATATGTGCTCTCTGGTCGGCCCGGCTATGAAGTGACCGAGGGTTCAGTGACCTTCAACGGGAACGACCTCCTCGCACTCGAACCGCATGAGCGCGCCGCCGCTGGCTTGTTTTTGGGTTTTCAATATCCAGTCGAAATCCCCGGCGTGTCAAACGTCCAGTTTCTGCGCGAAGCATTGAACGCACAGCGCAAGAACCGAAGCGAAGCGCCTTTATCCGGCGCCGAGTTCCTAAAGGTTGCGCGCGAACAGGCGGGCGCACTTGGCATGGATATGGATATGCTCAAGCGCCCGGTAAATGTTGGCTTTTCAGGCGGGGAGAAGAAGCGCAACGAGATGGTGCAAATGGGCATCATCAACCCCGCGCTCGCGATTCTTGATGAGACCGACAGCGGCCTCGACATTGACGCGCTTCGGACCGTTGGCGACGGCATAAACCGCATAATGCGCAAGCCTGACAAAGCCGTGTTGCTGATAACGCATTATCAGCGGTTACTTGATTATGTGAAGCCCGACTTCGTCCACGTCCTTGCCGATGGCCGCATCACGCGGACCGGCGGCGCGGAACTGGCGCTGGAACTGGAGCGTGACGGGTATAAGGAACTGGCGGCTTGAATCGGTCTGCGCCCACAAGGCACGACGAGGCATGGCGCTACAGCGACATTTCCGCTGTGGAGGCCGCGTGGCCATTGGCTGCGCCTGAAAGCATCATCGTGCCTGCAGGCGGCAACTTCGCGCGTACAATCTTGCAGGACACTGGATCCATCCACCAACTTGATATTGCCGTCGGCAAAGGTGCAACCACCGCAATCCATGTGCTCAACATCGGCGGCGATTATGGCCGCGTTGAATTGAATGTGACGTTGCATGAGGGTGCGGATTTCAAACTGGGCGCAGTGCAAATTGGCGGCGGCACCCAAAATCTCGAAATCATTACCACCGTTACCCATGCCGAGCCCAAAGCGACGTCGTCGCAGATCGTGCGCTCGGTCCTCGCTGGCACCGCGACCGGAACCTATCTGGGCAAGGTCGCCGTCGCGCGCGATGCACAGCTGACCGACAGCGTGCAGTCGGTGAAGGCCATGCTGCTTGACCGCAGCGCGACCGCCAACGCCAAACCCGAGCTCGAAATTTACGCCGACGACGTCAAATGTGCACATGGCTGCGCGATTGGTGAGCTGGATGCGATGGGGCTGTTTTATCTGCAAGCACGTGGCATTGCGCCTGCGGATGCAAAGAAGCTGATGTTGCAGGCCTTTGTCGCTGGCGTTTTTGAAGGCGCTGCGGATGAGGATATTCTCATTGAAGCCGCATTGAAAAAATTAGGGGAGTTGGTGTGAGCGCAGTTATCGCCCTATCTCCCCTCGCGCAGGCCGGGAATATTCGTGACCAATTCCCGGGTCTGGCCAACAACTGGCATTATCTTGACACCGCGGCGACAGCGCAAAAGCCGCAGGTCGTGCTTGATGCGATGATGCGGGCTGGCGGCGTTGATTACGCAACCGTGCATCGCGGTGTGTATGCGCGGTCGGCAAATATGACTGTGGCGTTCGAAGCGGCGCGGGATCGCGTAGCCCGCTTCATGGGTGCAGCTTCGTCCAATGAAATAGTTTTTGTGCGTGGTGCCACCGAGGGCATTAATTTGGTTGCGCAAAGCTGGGGCACAGCGCACGTAAAGGCGGGCGACCGCATCATGCTGAGCCAGTTGGAGCATCACAGCAATATCGTGCCATGGCAGATGCTAGCCGAAAAGGTTGGCGCGCATATCGATGTGTGTCCGCTAACAGACGATGGGCAAATCGACCTCAACTGGCTTCAGGCGCATTTGACGCCAGCGCATAAGATGGTCGCGTTGGCGCATGTTTCAAACGTGCTTGGATCAGTGCTGGACGCTAGGCGCGCAGCAGATGCCGCGCATGAGGTTGGTGCGAAATTCTTGCTCGACGGCTGTCAGGCCGCACCGCGGATGCATTTGGATATGGCTGCGCTGGGATGTGATTTCTATGTGATGTCGGGTCACAAGCTGTATGGCCCGACCGGTATTGGCGTGCTGTGGGCGCAGGCCGATATGCTTGAAGCGATGCCTCCATATCAAGGCGGCGGCGCGATGATTGACCAGGTGACATTTGAAAAGACCACCTACGCCCCTGCGCCTTCGCGGTTTGAGGCGGGAACGCCGATGATCATTGAGGTGATCGGCCTACATGCCGCAATCGACTTTATCGACAGCTTCGGCCCGGACGCGATTTTTGCACATGAAAGCGCGCTTGCCGCGCAGGCGCGGGACGCCTTGCGTGCGATTAACGCGATCACTTTATACGGCCCCGAACAATCGGCTGGGATTGTCTCCTTCTCGATGGAGGGCGTGCATCCGCATGACATCGGCACGATATTGGACGAAGAAGATGTCGCCATTCGCGCTGGCCACCATTGCGCGCAGCCGCTGATGGACCATTTGGGCGTGCCCGCCACTGCGCGGGCAAGCTTTGGGATTTACAATGATGAAGATGATGTCGCGGCGCTGGTGCGCGGCCTCGAACGGGTGAAGAGGATTTTTGGATGAACGAGAACATCCGCATCGAAGAAGTTGATAGCGTGGAAAAGCCGCCGAAAGCGCGGGTTGACAGCGCAACGGAAACCTTCGAACGTAAGAAGGACTATCTTGAGGGCTTCCTGGCGCAAAAGCCGGCTACGCCTGCGCAAAGCGAGCCAGATGGCGATCTGTACGAAGCGGTAATCGCCGCGCTGAAGGAAATCTATGATCCGGAAATTCCGGTGAATATTTACGACCTTGGTCTGATTTACAATGTCGAGATCAATGATGGCCACGCCGTGGTGTCAATGACGTTGACGACGCCGAATTGCCCGGTTGCAGAATCGATGCCGGGCGAAGTTGAACTGCGCGTTGGCGCGGTTCCCGGCATAGGCGATGCTGAAGTGAATTTGGTGTGGGAGCCCGCATGGAGCCCGGCCAATATGACCGATGAAGCCCGTCTGGAGCTTGGAATGCTATGACCGATGTGAAAACACGCGCACGCCCTGCAGCCGTTGTTCTGACGCCTGCCTCTGAAGCGCGGATTGCGGAACTAATGTCAAAGGCACCCGAAGGCGCGATTGGCGTAAAACTCTCCACCCCGCGCCGTGGCTGTTCGGGGCTCGCTTACTCGGTCGATTATGTAACTGCGGCAGTGGCGTTCGACGAGAAGATCGAGACGCCCGGCGGCGTGCTATACATCGACGGCGGTTCAGTACTTTATCTCGTCGGCTCGATCATGGATTGGGTCGAGGATGAATTTGCCGCTGGCTTTGTGTTTACGAACCCGAATGCCACCGGAAGTTGTGGCTGCGGGGAGAGCTTTACGGTTTAGAAATCGAATTGCAGCCGGAAGGCAACGCCCACATCATCTGGCGCAGCGTCGAAATGGCCCGGCTCTTTCCGCCAGAATAGGTTTGACGAGAGATAACCGCCGTACATTGGCACGCCCCACGCAAGCTCGCTAGCGATCTCCTGCCCCTTTGGTGCAAGTGAAAACTGGCGGACGCCGAATGTTGTGCCAAGCGTTGCATAATCATAAGCAACAGGCACGTTAAGTGCTAGCCCGCCAGCTATCACGCGCAAGGGTTGCGCAATCCGGAACGCTATACGGTCATTGCTGGCCAAGATATCGCTGCCCGATACATCCATTGAGAAGGCGTTGCTATGCAGCACGCTTTGGCCTGTCAGCGACCCGCCAACATTGGCATAAGTCCATCCCTGCCGCCAGCTTGCGCCAAGCGACCAGGAGCCGAACAGTTTAACATCACCCCTGCCATCGACAAACAGGCTGCGCGCGCCATTATGGCCGATGAAGTTGGCGAACCGAGCGCCCAGAATGGTCTCGTCTTCACGGATCCAATTTGCACCCACGGCAAATTTGGCTGGGCCAATCGGGCGATCTACGCCAAGCCCAACTGACGCATAAGGGTAGCGTTTTTGCGTGGTGCGGAAAAACACGGCGGCGCCGCGTTCAAACATATGTGTCGCGCCGGTTTCGACATTCCCTGTCAGGCCGAAGCGACCAAGCTGATGGCGCATCGCGAAAGATTGATCTGGCGTCCTTTCGAGCCCACCCTCCATGCGTGCATCTGTCGCGGTCAGGAAAGCGCCGCCAGACATGCCTTGCAAGGCCGCAACCTGTCCAGCAGCTGCTTGGCGAATGCCAAGGCTAAACCGCGTATCGCGCGCGATGGTGGTACTGATGCGGCCGGCCAATATACGCGCCTGGTTCCGCTGCCCGCTGGACAAAGCCAACGGCGCAAGCTCGGTATTGCCGCCATTGCGCGCGCTAATCGAAAAGGAGAGTTCAGTTGTTCCCCGCGACAGGCTGACCGAACGTCCTTGATCGGCCAAAGCAGGCGTAAGCCGCAGGCGCGGGGCGCTTGCGTGTATGCCTTCAGCAATGTTGATATCATAGGCGCGGCCATAGCTGTCGAGCACCACCGCCTGTAACGGCCTATTGGATAAAGCAACATCCCCCATAGGTGCCGACGTTGTGCCTCCATTTCCACTGAGCGGAACTGCCATAGTGGTGCCTGCGAGCGACGTCGTTCCGGCGGGCGCAAAGGCGCGCCCAATATCCAATACGCCGCGTCCGTAAATCGCATCGGTGCCGGCAGCACCTTTATCACGCGCTGACGACAACAGTAGACTTACAATCTGTGCCCCCGTGAGATTGGGGAAGGCTTGCGCGAGTAGGGTCGCCGCTCCGGAAATCTGTGCCGCGGAGAAAGACGTGCCATTGAAAGTCCGGACAAAAGTCTGACCATTTTCGACGAAACGATAGATCGTGTCGTTCCGATATTCGCAGCAAATACCTTGCCCCAATGCGGACAACACTGAATTTTGCGAAGCACCCGCCTTGTTACTGAAGTTGGATATGACATCATTGTCATCGACGGATGTCGAAATGATAACGAGCCCGTTTCCACTACCCAATAGGGCTTGAGCAAAGGGGCTTGGGTTGTTCGGTTCAAAGGCAGGCGCAGCGTCATTGCCCTCATTACCAGCGGATACAACGACGACGATTCCGGCCAAGGTCGCGCGATTTATCGCAGCCCGTAGTGTCGTACTCGCACCGCCCGCACCGCCGAGTGAAATGTTTATAACACGCGCGCCATTGTCGACCGCCCGGTTGACCCCTGCTGCAATGGAGGTGTCAAAAAAGGAACATGAAGCCGCATCTTTGTCGGGGGCTGCCGTGGTACAGCTTCCCGCCTGATCCGCCCGAAGCGCTAATATTGTCGCATTATAGGCGATGCCATGTACATCGCGATCATCTTTGGCGGCTGCAATGACTCGCGTCACCTCTGTGCCGTGGCCGTCGTCATCGCCAAGTGGCCTGCCCGCACCCGTCACGTCGCCCGACTGTGCGTGAATGCGGCCAGTGAACTCGTGGCTATTAGGATCAATCCCTGAATCGATCACACCAACGGTTACGCCTCGCCCGGTAGCGCCTGCCTGATATGCAGTGATCGCACGGTGAAAGCTCGGCCCATCTGACCGGAGATATTCTGTTGTTGTGAAATTCGTCGACGGAGGGGGCGGAGGGGGCAGGGGTGGGGTTGGGGGCAAGTCGGCCGTGGGTGGAACCGGCACGGGGGTCGAATTCACGCCGCCGCCACCGCCGCATGCGGACAGTGCAAGTGCAAAAACAACCGATGTGCCGATTGCTATTTTGCGATCAACCAGCGCTGTAGTCATATCCGTAACATAGTCATGGGAGAGATACCTTCATCCAAAGAATGGCCAATGTAAATATGATTCTCTTTCGGTAGGCTTAACATGCCCGTTGAGTAACGCAGGGTATGTTGTTAGGCGCCGTTGATGCAAACTCCTTTCGCACATATCGCTACTTGGGTCTTCGATCTAGACCTAACCCTGTACGGGCCAGAAGCCAATATTATGGCGCAAGTCCGGGACCGGATAGCTTTGTTTGTCGAAAAGCATTTCGATATCGGGTCGGATGAAGCCCACAAAATACGGCACACCTATTGGAAGAAATATGGCACGACACTTGGCGGGTTGATGGCCGAACACAAGGTGGATCCGAATGGCTATCTAGATTTCGTGCATGATGTTGACATGGACCTTCTGCGCCCAGACGCAGATTTGCGCCGTCAGATTATATCGCTACCCGGTAGGAAGCTAATTTTTACTAATGCTGATGCGCCATATGCGGAGCGGGTCTTGGCAGCGCGCGGGCTTGATAACCTGTTTGAAGACATCTTCGATATTCACCGGATGCAGCAT
>NSIP01000036.1 GCA_002737725.1 Rhodospirillaceae bacterium | reverse complement strand
TCGCCGATCATGATATCCAGCGCACGGTCCTCCATTGCGGGATACAGAATTTCCTCGACCACGGGGCTTAAGCGGTGGATCTCGTCAATGAACAGGACGTCGCCATCCTCCAAATTGGTCAACAAAGCCGCCAAGTCGCCGGATTTTGCAATGACTGGCCCGGACGTCGCGCGGAAACCGACGCCCATTTCTTTGGCCACAATCTGCGCCAATGTTGTCTTGCCAAGCCCGGGCGGGCCAAAGAACAACACATGGTCCAATGGCTGCCCACGGCCCTTCGCCGCTTCAATAAACACCCGCAAATTGTCTCGCGCCGCAGCCTGACCGATAAACTCATCAAGCGTCTTGGGCCGCAAGGCAGCGTCGATATCTTCTGGCCGTTTGTCCGGCGTGGTGATGCGGTCTTCGCTCACCGCGAAGCCCGCTTCAACGCCAGCCGCACGAGCGCATCAAGCGTCGCATCTGGGCCAAGCTCTTCTACCGCCAGTGCCACGGCGCTTCCTGCTTCGCCGGGTTTGAAGCCGAGATTGGCGAGCGCGGACATCGCATCTTGTGCGTGGTTGCCGCTCGCGGCGCCGGTGGCCATCAGCTTCGCGCCGCCGCCGATGCCCGCGAGTGCGCCGACCTTATCCTTCAATTCATTAACGATGCGGCTGGCAAGTTTTGGGCCTACACCATTGGCGCGCGCGACCATCGCGGCATCGCCGCTGCCAATCGCGAGGGCCAAGTCCTGAGGTTCTATTGCGGAGAGGATAGCCAGCCCAACCTTGCCGCCTACGCCCTGCACGCCCGTCAGCAAGCGGAACCAGTCGCGCTCTTCGCGCGTGGCAAAGCCGATGAGGCGCATGTCGTTTTCCGACACCTGCATTTCGGTAAAGACGGTGGCAAAATCATCCGTCTTGCCCAATGCCGATAATGTCCGCGCGCTGGCCTGCACCAGATAGCCAACGCCATTGACGTCGATTACCAAATGGTCAACGCCCGTTTCGTCAATGCGGCCATATAGCTTTGCAATCATTATCGCGGGTTAGCTGTTCGTTACCAAATCGGCAAGCAAAAGAGAACATCGCGGGAACAAGAAGTTTCATTTCACGCAGAGGCGCAGAGGATGCAGAGATTAAAACATGTAACTTCGTGGGCCAGATGCTCTGTGTTCTCTGCGCCTCTGCGTGAACCCATTAACCCCGGATATGATGCGCGTGCGTGATCGCAACGGCCAACGCGTCCGCCGCATCTGGCCCGGCAAGTTTCAGCCCCGGCAACAGGATGCGCAGCATCGCCTGCACCTGTTCTTTCTCAGCCTTGCCCGTGCCAACAACGGATTTCTTCACCAACCGCGCGGCATATTCGGTTACGGGCGTGTGGTTGCGCGCTGCACCCAAAAGGACCACGCCACGCGCCTGCCCAAGCTTCAGCGTCGATTGCGGGTTTTTGTTGACGAACACTTCTTCGACCGCGGCATAATCGGGGCGAAAATGGTCAAGCACGCCCCGCAGTTTATCGTCGAGCATCACCAGCCGGCTCGCCAATGGCATTTTGGCGTCGGTTTCAATTTCACCATTGTCGACATGCGACAGGCGGTTGCCTTCCTTGCGGATGACACCCCAGCCAGTGGTCCCAAGCCCGGGGTCGAGACCCAAAATAATCATGACGACATAATCATCCCAGCTTCGCCATCACCTCGTCGGATACATCGAAATTGCCCCAGACGGTCTGGACGTCATCGTCATCTTCCAGAGCGTCGATCATTTTGAGCAGGGTAGCGGCATTGGCTTCGTCCACCTCGACCAGAACTTGCGGTTTCCACGCAAGCTTCGCGCTTTCGGCCTCGCCAAGCGTCGCCTCGAGCGCCTTGGCGACTTCATGCAGGCTATCCATCGCGGTCCAGATGCTGTGTTCGTCTTCGCTGGATTCAACATCTTCCGCGCCGGCTTCCAACGCGGCTTCAAACACGCTGTCGGCGTCGCCTGCGCTGATCGGATAGGTGATTAGGCCCATCCGGTCGAACCCATGGCTCACCGCGCCCGATGCGCCAAGATTGCCGCCATTTTTGCTAAATGCCGTGCGCACATTGGTTGCGGTGCGGTTGCGGTTGTCGGTCAATGCCTCAACGATGACCGCAACGCCGCCGGGGCCATAGCCTTCATAGCGCATTTCATCGTAGCTTTCCGCGTCGCCGCCCGCTGCCTTGTCGATCGCACGCTGGATATTATCCTTGGGCATCGATTGCGCCTTGGCTGCGTTGACCGCAAGGCGCAGACGCGGGTTCATGTCGGGATCGGGCATGCCCATTTTCGCCGCCACGGTTATTTCGCGCGAAAGTTTGGAAAACTGCGCCGAACGTTTCTTGTCCTGCGCACCTTTACGATGCTGTATATTCTTGAATTTGCTATGGCCTGCCATGGCTCTACTCTTCTCTGGCTAAAGGATAGGATGTCGCGCCCTTACATCAGGCGCACGCCATTGGGCAAGCCATGCGCTTTAACTCAACTTCACCGCAGTCCCTGACGACGTTGCCATCGTCATTTATCCGTCGTCAAGCCTTGATCACGACGGCGACGGCGAGCTGCTGCGGCATTACGCGAGGCCAAGAGCCGATTTATAGGTGTCGAGGATCGCTTCCATTTCCTGACGATCGTCTTGGGTCATTTTGCGTAAACGCACGATCTGGCGCATGATTTTCGCGTCATAGCCTTGGCTCTTGGCTTCGGAATACACATCGCGGATGTCGTCGGCGATGCCCTTTTTCTCTTCTTCCAAACGCTCGATGCGCTCAATGAAAAGACGCAGTTGATCGGCTGCGATATTGCCTTCGGCCATGATATTCTCCCTGTGGTGTTGGTTGGGGCAGACGCCCCGAATCAAGATGACAGCGCCTTAATGCGAAGGGGCGTTTTTCGCCACGCTTTCCTGCATGCGCTGCAATTGCGCGGGCGTTGCTTCGCTTTGATATTTTGCTTTCCACTCCGCGGCGGGCATGCCGTGGATAAGCGTTCGCGCTTCATCCTTGGTGAGCTGCCCGTCTGCTTCCATCACCCAGTCGGCCAGGCAATTGCGGCAAAAGCCGGCTAGGCCCATCAAATCGATGTTCTGCGCATCATGCCGGTGTTGCAGATGTGCGACGAGGCGGCGAAATGCCGCCGCGGCGGCGGCGTCTGAAATGTGCGTGTCCTGTTGCATAGCTATGCGCCCTTTCCGTTGTTGATATGCCGCGTTATGGGGAAGGCGAACGTCAAAATCCAGATCGCGGAGCCAATTTCATGCAATATCACAAGCCACGCATGCGCAAGGTCCGCATATTGGCGACATTGGGCCCGGCGAGTGACACGCCTGAAATGATCGAAAAGCTTTTCCGTGCAGGCGCAGATGCTTTCCGCATCAATATGAGCCATGGCGAGCAAGCCGATAAAGCGCAGTTGATTGCCAATATCCGCGCGCTTGAAAAGGCGTATAACCGGCCGACAACCATATTGGTTGATCTGCAAGGCCCCAAATTGCGTGTGGGAAGCTTTGCCGAGGGCAAGGTTGAACTGCACACGGGCGAAAGCTTCCGGCTGGATACGGACCCGACGCCGGGGGATGCGCACCGTGTACATTTGCCTCACCCCGAAATTTTTGCAGCGTTGGAAGTGCATGCACGGCTGTTGCTCGACGATGGCAAGCTTGTGTTGCGGGTAACCGAGATTGGTCCGGACCATATAGTAACGAAGGTCGAGGTTGGCGGGACGTTGTCGAACCGCAAGGGCCTGAATGTCCCGGACGTTGTGATCCCCATTGCCGCGCTGACCGAAAAGGACCGCTCGGATCTCGCCTTCGCATTAGAGCAGGGGGTGGACTGGATCGCCATGTCCTTTGTCCAACGGCCAGAAGATGTCGCCGAAGGCAAGAAGCTGATTGGCAATAAGGCGGCTTTGCTGGCCAAGATCGAGAAGCCTGCCGCCATCGGGCGGTTGGAAGAAATCATCGAGTTGGCCGACGGCGTGATGGTCGCGCGGGGCGACCTTGGTGTGGAAATGCGCCCTGAACAAGTGCCGCCCTTGCAAAAGAAGATTGTGTCGACCGCACGGCGCATGGGCAAGCCGGTGGTTGTGGCAACGCAAATGCTGGAATCGATGATCGTCTCGCCATCCCCCACCCGCGCCGAGGTTTCGGACGTTGCGACCGCAATTTACGACGGCGCCGATGCCGTGATGCTGTCTGCGGAAACTGCGGCCGGGGCATGGCCGATTGAGGCGGTGTCGATCATGGACCGCATCGCGCAAGAGGTTGAAGGCGACCCTGATTTCTTCAAGCGCATCCATTTTACCGAAACACCAGCAGATGGCACCACTGCCGATGCCCTGGCCGAGGCCAGCGGGCGGATTGTCGACATGGTTGAAACTAGCGCGATCGTCTGCTTCACCTCATCGGGCTCCACTGCGCGCCGGATATCGCGCGAACGTCCCTCTGTGCCGCTTCTGGTGCTGACGGCAAGTCAGTCGACCGCGCGGCGCCTGGGTTTGCTGTGGGGTGCCTTCGCCGTGCGGACCAAGGACATTGGGTCATTCGAAGAAATGGTCGCCAAGGGTAAGCGCATGGTGTTGCGCTATCATTTGGGTGTTGCAGGGGGCCGTATCATAATCATGGCAGGCGTTCCGTTCGGGACGCCGGGATCAACCAATATGCTGCATATCGTGCGCCTGACAGGTGACGAATTGAAGGACCATTAAGACTGTGCGACTTGGCTAAGGCAACAAAAGGCTGCTGTCGCCATAGCTATAGAACCGATATTCGTTAGCGATGGCATAAGCATAAGCCGCTTGCATCGTCTCGCGGCCCATTAATGCACTGACCAGCATGAACAGCGTTGATTTTGGCAGATGGAAATTCGTCATCAGGCCGCCAATCGCCTTGAATCGGTAACCCGGTGTGATGAAAATGTCGGTGTCGCCTTCGAACGGGTGCACGACGCCCTGTGCATCCGTTGCGCTCTCAACCAGACGGAGCGATGTTGTGCCAACCGCGATCAACCGCCCGCCAACTGCGCGTACATTGTTCAACCGATTGGCCGTTTCGGCGTCAATACTGCCCCACTCGCTGTGCATGCGATGTTCAGTTGTATCGTCGGCCTTAACGGGCAGGAATGTGCCCGCACCCACATGCAGCGTCAGCGTCGCCGTTTCGATACCTGCCGCCTGGATCGCGTGCATCAATTCCGGCGTGTAGTGCAAAGAGGCCGTGGGCGCGGCAACGGCGCCATCCTTTTGCGCGAACATCGTCTGATAATCTTGCGCATCGCGTGCGTCGGTCGGGCGCTTGCCCGCGATATAGGGCGGCAAGGGCATAGTCCCTGCACGGTGTAGCAAGATTTCGACAGGTTCATCGCCTTCGAAATGCAGCGTGAAGCTGCCGTCGGCATGGCGTTCTTCGGCCGTCGCGCCAACGCCATGACCAAACTCAACGCTGTCACCGGGGTGCAAGCGTTTGGCATTGCGGATGAACGCCTGCCAGCGGCGCAAGTCGATCCTTTTGTGCAGCGTTGCACCGATGGTCGCATCCCCGCGCCGCCCCTGAAGCTGCGCCGGAATAACCCGCGTATCGTTGAAGATGAGGCAATCGCCTTTGTGCAACATTGCCGGCAGGTCACTTACGGTCTGGTCGCTTAGGTCGCCCCCAGCGCCAACGCGTAGCATCCGCGCCGAATCCCGGGGCGCAACGGGGCGCAGCGCAATCCGCTCGGGCGGAAGCTCGAAATCAAATAAATCAACACGCATGGAAAGCTATGTCCGATTAAGTGCCGCTGAGTTGGTCTAAGGTAATCGCCGCCTCAGGCGCCACGGCAGCGACCGGCGTGGCAAATGCTGGCACCGCGACATTGTCAGACGCTATCGATGCTTGAATGACTGTGCTTGGGTTCACTGGCGGCTCACCGCGCTCAATCGCGTCCACAAACTGCATGCCCGATGTCACACGGCCAAAGACGGTGTATTTTTTATCAAGGCTGAAGCGGGGTTGGAAGCATATGAAGAATTGGCTGTTGGCTGTGTCGGGTTCATTTGTACGCGCCATCGATACGGTGCCGCGCAAATGCGGAGTGTCGTTAAATTCTGCCTTAAGGTCGGGAAGCTCCGATCCACCCTGACCGGTACCCTTGGGATCACCCGTTTGCGCCATGAAGCCATCGATCACGCGGTGAAAAATCACGCCGTTATAAAAGCCTTGCCGTGTCAATGTCTTGATGCGCTTGACATGCGCCGGGGCAACCGCGGGAGACATTTGAATGGTTACGCGGCCGCCGGTGGACAAATCTAGCACCAGCATATTTTCCAGATCCGGCGCGGTTGGCGCTGATACAGGCGCGGCAGTTTGGGCCATGGCCGGAGACAGCGCCGCAGCAACGATGCCGAGCAAGAGAGCAGTTAGCTTTGAAAATATCGAACGAAGGGACATGAATTGCGTGCCTCAGAGAACTGGATGCCCATCCTTTAACCAACGAGGCTGTCGCTGTCATGAACCATTTTCAGTCGCGTGCGCGTGCAGCGGCAAACGGCATTGAATACGCTTCGTGCCTACTGTGGCATAAACGTGACATTGTTGAAATAAATTTGTAACTTCGTTTCAATTTGTTGCCTAGACCAAAAACATTTGGCAAGGCGCGCCCAATTCGAAGGTGATCCATTGCTTTACGCGTGCCAGTTGTGCGCGCTGCGTTCATGGAAAAGCTGGGGAGTATAGCAGCCAATGGGTTGGCGGGTATGCCGCTAAACGCAGGCATTAATGAAGGGGTTACACTGTGAAGAACACACGTATCAGCAATCTGAAATATGCCGCAGCGCCTCTCGCGCTCGGTCTCGCATTAATTTCAACGCCATCATTCGCGCAAACCGAAGCGCCCGCTGCAGAAGAAGCAGAAGCCATTGTTGTGACGGGTTCGCGTATTGAGCGCAAGGACCTGACTGGCACCAATCCTGTAGCAGTGGTTTCAGCTGAAGAATTTAAGCTTGCGGGCGCCATCAACGTCGAGCAGGTAATTAATACCCTGCCGCAGGTCCTGCCAGGCACTACGAGCTTCTCAAACAATCCAGGTAACGGAGCGGTTACCTTAAACTTGCGCGGCGTGGGTTCGACGCGCACACTCGTTCTCGTCAACGGCCGCCGCTGGATGTTTTATGATACCAACCAAATCGTTGACCTCAACACGATTCCGCAGTTTCTAATCTCCGGTGTTGACGTCGTTACTGGCGGTACATCTGCTGTTTATGGTTCCGATGCCGTTGCCGGCGTGGTGAACTTTCGCTTGCGTGACCTAGAGGGTATCGAAGCTGGCACCACCTATTCGATAACAGATAGGGGTGATGGAGAGCGTTATTCAGCCAACGTCGCAATTGGTTCGAGCTTAGCTGATGGTCGCGGCAATGTGACTATGTTCGCCAACTATACGCGCCGTAAACCTATTTTCCAGGGTGCTCGTTCCTTCTCCGCGACAGCAGCTGGCGACGGCTGTATTGTTCCGGGCAGCACGAACGCCGTTACCGAAATTGGCACGCCTTATCCGTCGGGCATTACGGTGTCGACATGCGGCACTCGTGGTGGTCAAGTGGGCTTCGTGCCTCAGGGTTCTCCAACTGGCCCTATCGGAACTTTTGGTTCGGGCACCAGCACCTACATCTTTAACCCCACTGGCGGTGGTTCGCGCGTGTTCACCGATCCAGGCGATCTCTACAACTTTGCGCCAGCCAACTATCTGCAGTTGCCACAAGAGCGTTATCTGCTCGGCGCCTACGGCAATTATGAGGTAGCAGATGGCCTTGAGGTCTACTCCGAACTAAGCTTCGTCAGCAACCGCGTTGCATCAGAGCTCGCCCCAACACCAACCGGTGTTTCTGCACCGCTGTTGATTGCCAGCCCTTACTTCGATGCCAGCACGCGCGCTCTGTTGACAGCCAATGACGCGGCTGAACTTCTGTCTGCGGGGACCCGCGGTGATGGCTATGCCCAGACTTCGGTTTCTTATCGCTTCCTGTCGGCCGGCTCACGCAACTCCGAACAGACCCGCCAAGCGTTCCGCGTGCTGGGTGGTTTCCGTGGTGACATCACCGAAAATCTGAAGTTCGACATGTTCTATTCATATGCACGGACGAGCAATACGCAGATCCAGCAGGGCAACGTGTCGAGCAGCCGTTACGTGAATGCCTTGACCGTCGAATTTGTCCCTGGAAGCACTACGGAGCTTCGTTGTAAGGATGCATCTGCACGGACTGCCGGCTGCGTTCCAATCAACGTCTTCGGTAGCGGCCTCGCCAGCGCAGATGCGGTCAAGTATGTCCGCGTTCAGTCAACGAACCTTGAACAGTCTGAACTGACCAATGCTGTGGCATCGGTTTCGGGATCGCTGTTTAACCTCGGCATGGGTGCGAATGATGTCGCTTTCGCGTTTGGTGGTGAATATCGCAAAATGGCGTCACGCTACATTCCGGATGAGTTCCTAGCGTCAGGTGACGTTCTTGGCTTCAACGCCGGCAAGCCTACCAGCGGTTCTTATGATGTGAAGGAAATCTTCGGGGAATTGAACGTTCCTGTCCTTGAAGACCAGTTCATCCATCGTCTGGGCTTGAATGCTGCCGCCCGTTATTCGGACTATTCCCTGTCGGCGGTTGGCGGTAGCTGGACCTACTCGGGTGGTATTGACATTGCACCGATTGAGGATGTGTCTTTCCGTGCGCAATATTCGCGCGCTGTTCGCGCACCGAATGTGCAGGATCTTTTTGCGGGGAACTCCACTGGGTTCCCGGCCGCAACCGATCCTTGCTCTGACCGCGGTACCGCGGCCTCACGCACGGATGCCTTGCGTGCCTTCTGTCTCGCCGCTGGTGTTCCAGCGGCGACAGTCTTCACCCGAGCGGTGCAGCCTGCTTCGCAGATTCAGGCCGACTTCGGTGGTAGCCCCACCGTTGAAGAAGAAACGTCGGATACGTTCACCGCTGGCGTCGTGTTTCGCCCCAGCTTTGTGCCGCGCCTGAACGTCACTGTAGATTATTTCAACATCTCGGTTGATAACACCATCGGTGTTCTTGCTGGCGGCCTAAGCTCGGCTCTATCGCTGTGCTACAATACCATTCAGGACCTGAACAATCCAATCTGTGCGGTCTTCACTGGCAAGCGTAATGCTGCGAACGGCGCTCTCGGTCAGACCTCGGGTGGTAAGAACCCGCAGTTCCGGTCGGCGAACGTCGGCAACCTGGAAACCAGCGGCGTAGACGTACAGGTTGACTATTCGCTGCCAGTGATGAACGGGAAGCTCGGCTTCTTCTATCTCGGAACTTGGCTCGATACGTATCGGAACACGCCGATATCTTCGATCCCAGAGCGTGAGAATATCGTTGAAGGCATCCATGGTCAGCCGAAGTACCGTCATAATGTCCGCGTAACCTACAGTGAAGGCCCAGCCCTAGTCTCGGTTCGCTGGCGCTATGAGGATGCCACTCAGGACAGCCGCATCAACAACATTTTCAATGGAACGCAGCGCATTGGAACAGACCCTGCCTTGCTGCCCAAGCCTTATGTTGGAGCGGTCAACTATATCGATCTGAGCGTTGGCGTTGACGTCAATGAGAACATCTCGATCAATGCGGGCGTTAACAACGCCTTCGACACGCAGCCACGTATCCTCGGATCGGCTGCAGAACAAGGTAACACGCTTCCTAGCTTCTACGATGTTTTAGGTCGTGATTTCTTCGTTTCAGCGCGCTTCAAATTCTAAGAAACGGCTGACATAAATAAAGGAGGCGGTTGACCGAGAGGTCAGCCGCCTTTTTTGTTAGTGCAGCAACAGTTGCGCGTTCCTTAGAACCCAACGTCTAGCGCGCAACAGTGACGTCAAAGGCGACAGTCATTCGGTTCCCATGCGATATAGGTCGAGTTCCGTGAAACAAGGTGCTCGGAAACAAGATGCAGCTTCCAACTTTCGGTTGGAATGAGAAAAGCGCAGGAAGGCCAGTTTCAAGGTTGATCGGAGGAACGCCAAGATCCAGCCAGCCAGGTCCGCCGTGATGAGACACTTCGGCCGGCACTTCGAAATAGCAGGCAGACGAAATCAAACCCTTTGGATGGATATGGGGCGTATGTTTGCCGCGACCGCATAGACGAATTGACCAACTGCTTGTAACCCCCCAAGTGGCTTCGCGCATCGAGAGCAAGGGGTGTGCCTGGTCTTGCTTGGGAAGCCCCTGCCTATAGTCTTCAAGAATGTCTTCGAGAGCGCTCTTCAAGCGTGCCAACTCTGGTTCTCGCCGCGCAAACAGAGCGCCCTTTGTCTGGTTCCCAGATTTAACCGACTGGCCGACTGGCGGTGCAGACGTTTCGTGGATTTTTAATAG
>NSIP01000035.1 GCA_002737725.1 Rhodospirillaceae bacterium | reverse complement strand
TTGGATGAAGCCAAGAAACGTGGCATCAACAAATCAGGGGCCCACCATGTGGACGCCTCGGCCTATGACATTGTTTACGTGTATGCCGACTCCATGCGCCGTGCGAGCGTGACTGGTGAGCCCAGTAAAGTGAAAGCCGAAAGAACGGCCATTCGCGACAACATGATGGCCACCAATCTCAACGGAGTCAACGGCAAAATTTGCTTCAGCAAAGACCACGACTCGGAACTGCCAGCCTACATCATCCGCATAAAGGGCGGCCAACGCACCCTGCTTGATTCGCACCCGGCCGACGTCTGCAAGTAAGACAAAACAAAGCACAGAATTCCGCCTGAGGTGGTTTCTGTGACAAAAAAATGGGGCCATGGGTCCCGTTTTTCATGGGCCGGCAAAGCCGGCTCAGAAAAATTAGTCGATGTGCCCTGCATGGTTTTGCAGATACCAGGATGAAATTTCTTCCCGGGTTGTCCACCACACATCAGGGTGTTTTTTGGCGTGTGTCAGAAATTCGCGAAAGCATGGCATGCGGTGAGCATGACCCGAAACGTGGGGATGCAAACCGATGTTCATAAGTCTGCCGCTGTCAGCGCCTTCCTTGTAGAGCTCGTCGAATTGGTCCTTCAACATGCGGGCTGCATCCCAGGTTGACATGGCGCGACGGTGAAAGAACGTGAAGTCGTTGATCTCGATGCTATAGGGCACGTTGACGATGGGACCGGACGGGGTCTGGATCAGGTAGGGCTGATCGTCATTCATGTAGTCGCAGAAAAACTGAAGGCCTTGTTCGGCCAACAGATCAGGGGTGTTGGGAGTGCCGCGCAAGGAAGACGAAAGCCAGCCTTTGGCCTTGCGTCCCACAGATTTTTCATAGACGGCCAGCGTGGCGGCAATGAGTTCGCGTTCCTTGGCGATGTCAAAAGTATGACGTGTAAGCAGCTCGCCTTGCTCGTAATTGTGAGCCACTATTTCCCATTTACGCTCGTTGGCATAGGCTATGATTTCCGGACGCTCAAGTGCAGTCTTGGCGTTGATGGTGATGGAAAATGGCGCATTCATCTCTTTAAAGAGTTTGAACATGCGCCAGACGCCGACGCGCTGCCCGTATTCACGCCAGGTGAAGTTAGGAAAATCTGCCACGTTGCCGGGCAATGAGTCGGGCAACATCGGCGGACCGCCGGCGTAGTAGGGTTCGCTGGTGTCCTTGGTCAGGTCCCAGTACTCGCAGTTCATGGTCATGATGAGTGCCAGCTTTTTTCCGTTGGGAAAGCGCAGTGGTTTGCGGTTGATGATGGGGGACCATGAATAATGCAAGATGAAACTCCTGAGTGAAGGTTGGGGAAATTAGCGGCGCTCTTGTCCTGCCGGGACTAGAGCGATGGATGCGACTACATGGTTGAAAGGACTGTCATCATGAGAAAACAAATTTTGGGTGAGTTCAGCATTGATCGGGTCGTTGAATATGAAGGCCCTTTTGCGGCTTTGCAAAGGATCATTCCACAGATCACCAGCGAAGACGTGGACGCCAACGCCGACTGGCTCAAACCCCTGTTTTTGGACGATGCCAACAATGCCATCATGTCGTTTCACAGTTATGTGCTCAAGACCAGGCGACACACCATTTTGATCGACACCTGTGTCGGCAACAACAAACCCAGACCTCAGCGGGAAAGCTGGCATCTGCAAAACTACGATTACCTGCAGGCGATGGCACGCATTGGCGTTCGTCCCGACGAAATTGATTTTGTTTGCTGCACACATCTGCATGCCGACCATGTGGGCTGGAACACACAACTGGTCAATCAGCAATGGGTTCCCACTTTTAGCAAGGCCCGCTACGTCTTTGCCAAAACCGAGTACGACCACTGGGAACAAGCCCATCGATCGGCGCTTGCCTTGAACCAGCCGGCGCCTAACCACGGCTCTTTTGCCGACAGTATTTTGCCGGTTGTCGATGCTGGTCAGGCCATGATGGTGGGGGATGACTTTGAATTTGAAAAGGGCGTTTATCTGCGGGCCGCAAGGGGGCACACACCGGGCAATTGCATTTTGCACGCGCACAGCCAAGGGGCTCATGCGGTATTCAGTGGAGACATCCTGCATACACCGGCCCAGCTTATCAACTTGAGCTGGTCTTCCAACTTTTGCTATGACGCTCAGGCGTCTGAACAGTCGCGCAAAGCCCTGGTGCACAGCCTGGCGGACAGCTCGAGCCTGTTGCTGGCAGCGCACTTTCCCGGTCCGGTCGCCGGGCACATTGTCAGCCAGGGGGATCAGTTCAGATTTCAAGGGTTGAAGTTCGGATCGTGAAGAGTTGCAGAGCAATTTACCTCACATGATGCCGGGCAGGGCATTTGCGGGCGTGCGAGCCTGTTCGGCGGCGGCCTGACCCTCCAGGTCATCAGGCCAATTCTTGGCAATATAGCGAGCGCCGGTGATCTGCGCCTGATTGGACATCAGCCAGACTATGGGACGGCGCATTAAAATGGGCGAAAGCAATTGCCCGTCGGCGCCGCGGCGACTGCTTCCATCGCCTGGCAACAGCTTGGTATCGGTGGCGCCACCCGGCAAAAGAACATTGCAGGTCACGCCGCTGCCATACAGGTCTTTGGCCCAGACGGCGCTCATGGCCTCTAGGGCCGACTTAGAGGGACCGTAAGGCGAATATCCGGTGCGCACCATGGTAACGGTACTGGTAGAGATGTTGACCACCCGCCCGAAGCCTTGGGCTACCATGCCAGGCACGCAGGCTCTGGCCATCATGAACGGCCCCATCACGTTGGCATCGATGATGTTTTTGAACCCCCGGGGGTCGGCCCGCCAGAAAAGGGCTGGCTCGACGTTGAATATTTCACTGATTTCACGCATGCCCCGGCCCGCATTGTTGACGAGGCCGTCAATACGGCCCCAATGGTCAATACATGCTTGTGCAACCCGTTGGCAATCATCCCAATTGGCTACGTCGGCCTGCATGGCGAGCGCCTGCACGCCGTGGGCAGATCGTTGCGGACAGGCCAGTCGTTGAAGATCATTAGCTGCTGATTGCAATTCATCGCCAGCCCGTGCTCCCGTGATGAGCACACGATGACCGGCCTCCATGAGGGCTTGCGCCATTTCGAAACCAAGACCCCGGCCTCCGCCGGTGACGATGATGTTCAGAGTCTCTTGGGCTGCGGTAGTGATCATGCGGTTCTCAATGGCTGGTTGATGGAGCTGTTTTCGCTGAAAGCGGCAGTCAAGTCAGCTCAACAAGTTCAGGGGCAACGGGGATTTCTCCACCATTACTCGCGGCCGTGTTGAAATAATGTGGGACTGGATGCGTATTTTTTCGAGGAGAGGATCCCGGGCCCGCAAAGCCTCGATGGATTTTTAGGTGCTGCTGGTTTGAGCGATGCACAGACACCTCGCCGTGCCAGTTGTGATTTTTCATCAGCACCAAGGGCAACTCGATCAGCGGCTTTGCCAGTGCCTGAAGCTGAAGTGAACCGCTGGCGCGTAAGAAGATGCCGTGAAACAGGTTGTTGCTGGCCGGAAATCGAGAAAACAACTCGCCTGGAGCCAGAACCGCCCTGCAAAGCAGATCCTCAATATCGGCCGTCATGGTCTCGAGCTCGTCCAGATCGTGTGGCTGAGCGTTTAGCGCAGCAAGCGCCGTGGCGTGCCCCTCAAGCATGGACCGAAGCTGGAAAATCTCATCGATTATTGTGGCAGTCAGGTTGGGGACAAAAGTTCCCCGGTTCGGTTCAGTGTGCACTAGGCAATCTCTGGTGAGGCGCTGCAAACTGTCACTAACCAAGGTTCGGGACACGCCCACTCGCTGAGCAAGCTCTTTTTCAATCATGCGCTGCCCCGGGGCATAACTGCCATCGAGGATGAGCGATCTGATCGTTGTGTAAGCAATGTCGCTGGTGCGCGTCATGATGTGGGCCGAGTTGAGAATGTTGCATATTGTGCATAAGTTGGCAGGCCTAAAATTATCAGTCAGCCGAAAATCAAGGTAAATACGAACTAAATCTCGATTCGCCACACATAAAAGCATTTATTTTTCATGCCGCCTAAAGAGGCTACCTATTTTGAGAAAAATTTGTGTACATTGGCGCTTGGCAAATATGTTTTGTAGCGAATAATTTCGGTCTCTAAAGGAGTGTTAATTGAATCAAGCACATGTGATGATTGCCGGGGCTGGGCCCGTCGGACTGGTGAGCGCTTTGGTGTTGGCCGAGGCCGGCGTTCGTGTCACGGTGGCGGAATCGTCCCCATCCCTCAATGAGGACTTCCGTGCCTCTACGTTTCACCCGCCAACGCTGGACATGCTGGCGCCTTATGGCCTGACCAATGACCTGATGTCACAAGGCCTGGTGGCGCGGTATACCCAGCAGCGCGATCGGCACGAGGGCGTTGTGGCTGAATTCGATATGCATCTCCTTAAGGGAGAAACAGACTACCCCTTCCGTCTGCAGTGCGAGCAGTGGAAGATGACAAAACTGATCCTTGCCAAGCTTGAAAAAATGCCGCATGTGCAGGTTCACTTCAAAGCGAAAGTCGAGTCGGTCGAACAAACGGGCGACAAATCAATCACTCGCCTGTCGATTGAAGGTGAACCGCACCAGATCGAAAGCGACTACGTGATTGGCGCTGACGGCGCCTGGAGCTCGGTCAGGCGTAGCCTGGGCATCGAGTTCGAGGGCTTCACTTACCCCGAGCGGTTTTTGGTGATTTCAACCAAGTTTGAATATGCCGATCACTTGCCCAAACTGTCCTACGTCAATTACTGCTCAGACCCCAAGGAATGGTGCGTGCTGTTGCGAGTCCCAACCCTGTGGCGAGTGCTCTTTCCAACCAAAGCGGAAGAAACCGACGAAGAGGTGATGGGTGACGTTCTGGTGGAGCAGCGCTTGCAGGCACTTTTGCCCCAGCCTGTGCCTTATGTCACCGTCCACCGCAGCTTGTACAAAGTTCACCAGCGCGTTGCCAAAACATTCCGCCAGGGACGTGTCTTTTTGGTCGGTGACTCTGGTCACATCAACAATCCGCTGGGCGGAATGGGCATGAACGGCGGCGTCCACGATGCTATGAACCTCTGCAAAAAACTGCTGGCTGTCATTCAGGAAGGCCAAAATGAGGACCTTCTGGACCGCTACGAGCGCCAGCGCCGGACCATAGCCATTGAGTACATCAACGCCAGCACAGCGCGCAACAAAAAAGAAATCGAAGAGCGAGACCCCGTTCTGCGCAAAAAGACTCAAGATGAGCTTCGAGCAACTTGCGCTGACCCTGTCACGGCAAAGGAGTACCTCCGGAAAACCTCCATGCTGGATGCGCTGGAAAGAGCTGAGTCCATAGCATGATGCGCCAAGGACTTTCTACCATCTCCAACGCCGACCGGCGCGCCCAACTCAGAGCCAAAGTCCAGAAGGGCAATTTGGTTGTTGCCCCGGGTGTCTTTGAAATGATCTCGGCCAAGGTTGCGGACCGCATGGGATTTGATGCGCTCTACATGACCGGTTACGGCACAGTGGCTTCTTTCATGGGCTTGCCGGATGCGGGTCTGGCCAGCTACACGGACATGGTCAATCGCGTCACCCAGTTCGCCAGCATCACCCAGACGCCAATGATCTGCGATGGCGACACTGGCTACGGTGGCTATCTCAACGTAATGCACACCGTTCGGGGCTATGAAGCAGCTGGTGCCTGCGCCATTCAGCTTGAAGACCAGGAGTTTCCAAAGAAGTGCGGCCACATGTTGGGCCGGCGCGTGGTACCAGCCCAAACCATGGTCGAGAAGATCAAGGTGGCGGTCGAGACCCGCAGCGACCCGAACTTTTTGATAATCGCTCGCACCGACGCCCGCACCACGCTGGGGCTAGACGAGGCCATGCGGCGCGCAGAAATGTACGCCCGTGCCGGCGCTGACCTGCTGTTTCTGGAAAGCCCGGAATCCATTGAGGAAATGGAGCGGATTGGACGCGCATTCGACTTGCCCCTGGTCGCCAACATGGTTGAGGGTGGCCGCACGCCGGTACTGAGCTATGACGACCTCAAGTCGCTGGGCTACGGACTGGTCATATTTCCGGCCACTGCCTTTCTAGCTGCGGGCGCTGCTTTCGAGCAGGTCTTCGGCACGCTCAAGCGTGACAAATCTACCGCTGACTTGAAGGCGCCCATATTTGAGTTTCAGAAATTTTCGCAGCTCATGGGTTTTGACTGGGTGTCAGAGTTCGACAAGTCCCACGTCCAGGAAGACTGAACGCAACCGACAGACACAAAGGCGCCACAATGAATCGCGATGAAATCTATCAACATCAGGGGCTGGGCGGCACATCGGGCATAGGCCGGCGTTGTGGTCTGGTCCTGGTGGACTTTGTCAATGGCTTTGTTGACATTGATCGGTTTGGCGGTCCGCACATTGAGGCGGCTGTCCAGGCCACGGTTCCCTTGTTGGCGGCGTTTCGCCGGCTGCAACTGCCCATTGTGCACACCCGGGTCGTCTTTGATGACGATGGTTCCAATTACAACGTCTTTACCCGGCGCGTCAAGGCACTGCAAACGCTCACCGAAACAGCGAACGGCTCGCAGATCGTTCCGCAGCTCACGCCTTTGGCTGGCGAGTACATCGTCCGCAAGCAGACAGCGTCAGCTTTTTTCAATACTGGGCTTGCTGGCTGGCTGCATTTGCATGGTGTTGATACAGCGGTGATCGTGGGTTGCACCACCAGCGGCTGTATACGCGCCAGTGTCGTGGACTCCATGCAGCACAACTTCCGGACCGTGGTGATCAGCGACTGCGTGGGCGACCGCGCGATCGAACCCCACGAGGCCAACTTGTTTGACATCCAGCAAAAATACGCGGATGTCATGTCGCGTGATGAATTTTTACCGCACTTGACCGAAGGAGAAAAATAACATGACTGACCATCTGGCATACCGCAAAAAACTTGGCACACTCGGTCCCTCGACCAACACAATCGTTCAACCAGATTTTGATGATCTCAGGCCGTTGGGAGTGACCAACCATTACAGCCGCATCATCATTCCCAATAGCCCTGTTCAAAATGATGAGCAGTTCCTTCAATTGGTTGAAAACATCAACGCTGCAACTCTTGATGCGGCAGATGTACTCAAGTCCTGCGAGATGGATTACCTTGTCATGGGTATGTCGGCCGCTACTTTCTGGAACGGACGCAGCGGCGCCGAGAAATACCTGAAGAACATGTCCGAGCGCGCCGAAGTCAACGTTTCCTGCGGCTCTTTCGCCACCGAAGCGGCTTTGAACACGTTGAAGGTCAAGCGCATTGCCTTTTTCTCGCCCTATTTCGAGGTTGCTAACGCACAAGTTCGCCGCTTCTACCAGGACTGCGGCTTCACGGTGGTTCGGGATATTTGCCTGCAAAGGACCAGCCCGGTTTTGATTGCGCACACCACAGACGAGATGTGCCGCAAGGCGATCCGTGAGCTTGACGGCGATGACGTGGATGCCATCGTTCAAGTGGGCACCAATTTATCAATGATCCGCCTGGCCGCAGCGGCTGAGCTTTTCCTGGGTAAACCGGTGGTGGCCATCAATACCGCCACGTACTGGCACGCGCTTCGAGCCTGCGGCATTACAGACAAAAAAGGCGGCTTCGGTTCGCTGATGGAACACCACTGAAGTCTGTCGCAAACTACGGGGCAGTTCCAAGGTTATCCTCGCAGCCACAGAGGCCGACACATGCATACCGTTGCCGGTTTTGACGGGACTTATACCCACCCGCCATCAACAGCACGTCCGAGGCGGTTTTCACGCGCCAGGTGATGACGGACATTGTGGGGGCTGTTCAGGTCCAGCCGCAGCGAGCAACCATGACCTCTGAAGACTTTGCCTACATTAGGCAAGTCATGCCGGGCGTTTATTTCTTCATCTCCAGCGGTGACGGGTAGCACCGCGAAATAGGCCACTTCGGCGGCCCCTGCATGCTTCACAACCCCGGCTTCGGCTTCAACGAAGAGCTTATCCCGCTGGGGGCCGCATACTGGTCGCGCTTGGCGCAATCGTCGGGACTCAATGCCCAGCGGGCGGCCGAGATTTTGAACTCTGACGAGTGCGCTATCGAGGTGCGTGAAAGTGAGCAGTTCTTCCAGTCGCAGGGCATTCACTCAGTGCCAGCCATCATCATCAATGAACGCCACCTGATCCGTATCATCAATGAAGTAAGCGGCATCAATCGTGTTACTTGTGACGTGAGCAGCAAACCCTCAGCCACCATCGAGTCGGAGTGATGCGAAAGCAGCCCCTTAGCGAAGAAGTAGCGTCTTAAGGGGGCTCCTGGCGGGCTTGGGCGCTTTAGCGTCTCCTTTTGCTTATGTCGGCGTCATTTCCCCTGGATGAGCTTTACGTTAAACTTAATTTTTAAAATGGAGAAGTACTATGCGGCTCATTCGTCATGCTTTGATCTTTGGTGTTTGCGCTTTTTCAGGCCTTATCGCCTGGGGCCAAACCTATCCATCACAACCCATCAAATTGATCATGCCGTTCGCACCGGGAACGGGGGCGGAGGTTGCCTTGCGCGTCCTTGCAGAACGTTTGGGTACGGCACTCAAACAGCCCGTCGTGATTGAAAACCGTCCGGGCGCCGGTTCAACCCTGGGCTCCGATCTGGTGGCTAAAGCTACCCCAGATGGCTATACCCTTGCGGCCACTTTCAATTCATCGATTGCCCCCGGGCCGTTGATGTACAGCAAAATACCCTACGACCCGCTCAAAGATTTTCATCACATTGCACTTGCGGGCGTTTACCCACAGTACGTGATTGTCAAAAGCGATCATCCAGCTAAATCGATGCGGGAACTTCTGGCCATCATCAAGGCCAATCCCGGCACGGTCAACTACGCTTCAGCAGGTGTGGGCACTTCAGGCTTTTTGGCAGGAGAGTTGCTCAAGCAAACGCTGGGTCTGAACATGACACACATTCCATACAAAGGCCCGTCGCCAGCCATTGCAGATTTGTTGGGTGGCCGTCTTGACATGGTGTTGACAGCCAGCGCTTCTGAGTTGGTCAAGGCCGGCAAAGTCCGAGTATTGGCGGTGACCAGCGAAAAGCGCATGCCGTCATATCCAGATGTGCCTACCTTGGACGAACTTGCCCCTGGCGTGCAGGCAGTTTCATGGCTTGGGATTTCTGCACCGGTGAATACGCCCCGCGCCATTACTACGCGCCTCGAAAAAGAATTGCTTGCTATTTTGAACACACCTGAAATGCAAGCTCGTTTGTCCGACCCTGTTGTTGGCATGTCCCCCATGGTGCTTGGCTCAGACAAGTTTGTGGAGTTCATCCAAAACGAGATCCGTATCTGGACGCCCGTGATCAAGGCAGGCAACATCCGCGTTGACTAAACTCATTAGCGCACATCGCCCCTGACTCATTCGGGTCAAGTTGTCGAGGTGCTCATCAAGGCATGTAAGTGCCGCCGTTGACGTGCAAGGTTTGCCCCGTCATGTAGGCGGCCGCATCAGACAACAGGAACATCACAGGTCCGACGATGTCTTGAGGGATTGCGATCCGTCCTAAAGGAACGACCTGGCCGTAGCTGCCGGGGTTCAGGCTCGGTGCATCCTGTTCATCAGAGCGCCCTGTCCCGCCACGCAAAAACGCCGTGTCCACAGCGCCCGGCGCAACTGCGTTTACCCGCACGGCAGGTGCGTTTTCAAGCGCCAATTGGCGCGTCAGCAAGATGATGCCCGCCTTGGCAGGACCATACGCACCAAAGTTAGGGCGGGCCCATGCACCCAGTCCCGAGGCAATGTGCACAAGGGCGGCACGATCCGACTTGTGAAGGTATGGCAGGGCTGCTCGAGAAAGATAAAAAGCGGCATCGAGGTTGCCATGAATCACTTCCTGCCAAGTGTCGATGGAGGTACTCGCCAGGCTTTGCGGGGCCGTCATGAAACCTATCAGATTGACGCATGCATCAATGCCGCCAAGCCGGGCTGCGGCTTGTGCCATTGCACGGTCAACAGAGTCTGGGTCTTTGGCATCCATTGCGAAATGGGGCAGACCTTCAACTTGGTGGCGTTCAATGGAAGCCGGAAGATCCAGAATGAACACGTCCATCCCCAGCCTTTGCGCCTCTTGGGCGACTGCGCGTCCGATCCCTCCATATCCTCCGGCCAACACAAGCTTCAGGGGTGACTGACTGACTTGGCCGTCATTCAAAAGTGTACTCACTGATTTTTCTCCGTTTGTTTAACAACTCGTCGAAAGATAACAGATTGGACTTCCCACGCAACTGTAGACAAACTCAAGCCTCAATTTGAGGCACGTTCAAATGCCTCGGGACTAACGCCACCCAAATGGCTGTGGCGTCGAGTTCGATTGTAAAAGACTTCGATGTAATCAAAAACATCAGCACG
>NSIP01000034.1 GCA_002737725.1 Rhodospirillaceae bacterium | reverse complement strand
TTCCAAACGCTTTCGGCAGGTGCGATATGATCTTCGCGACCTGCCTGAATGTAAGTTGCCGTTTTTACGCGGCGCAGGTCAATCGGGGTGCCCAAAGCCGACAAATCGTCAGGCTTCACCAGCCGATTGTCGCGATAGAGGTCGACAACATAATTTCGATGCCATTTGGCGGGCAGGTTGGTGACATCGCCATTCCAGTGGAGGAGGTCAAACGCGGGATAATCCTCACCCAGCAAATAGTTCTTCACGACCGTCGACCAGATCAGGTCCTTGCCGCGCAACATATTGAAGGTGAGCGCGAGGAACCGTCCGTCCATATAGCCTTGCGGTGCGCTGAGCGCTTCCATCATGGCAATCTGCTGATCATCGATGAAATGCAGCAGTTCACCGCTAGTGCTAAAGTCAATCTGTGCGGTAAAAAATGTCGCGCTGCGCACCTTATCCGCAGCGTCAGTGGCCGCCAGAATGGAGAGGGTTGCCGCTAAGGTTGTTCCGGCAACGCAATAGCCGATCGCATGCACGTCTGGTACATCAAGACCGGAGCGGACGGTATCAATTGCATCGATCTGCGCCGCGATATAATCATCCCAGACGATGTCTTTCATAGTGCTGTCGGCCGATTTCCAAGACACGACAAACACCGTGATGCCCTGGTCCACACAATATTTAATGAAGCTTTTTTCTGCCGTCAGATCCAGAATATAAAAACGGTTAATCCATGGCGGAAAGATAATCAGCGGCGTTTCCAGCACATCTTCCGTCGTCGGATCATATTGAATAAGCTGGTACAGTGGGGTTTGGTGCACGACCTTGCCCTTTGTCGCCGCGATGTTTTCCCCAAGTTTGAATGCGGTGGGATCGGTATGCTTAATTTGTCCTCGTTGCATGTCTTGTATCAAGTTCTGCATGCCGGATAACAGACTTGCGCCGTTGGTTTCCATCGCTCGCTCAAGCGCCACTGGATTGGTAAAGGGCGAATTGGCCGGGCTCATCGCCTCGATAATGCTGCGCAAGGCAAAGTCCATCTTTGCCTTGTCATGAGCAGCCAAGCCAACCAACTGATCGGCGGCAGTTAACATATATTCAGACATGACCTGATAACTCTGCCGCACAAGGTCGAAAACTGGGTGTTCCCATTGTGGCGCGGTAAAGCGGCGGTCTGTCGTATCGACCTTGTCACGCCCTGCCTTAGCCAGCGGCTCCAGCACAGCCCCCCACGCGTCCAACGCCGCGCGATAGGCCTTTAAGGGGTCAGTGCTAGCAATAGCTGACTGCCCAAACAGTTTCATAAACTGGTCCGCGTCCATAAACGGCGGGATATTGGTTGAGTCGGTCATGATTTAACGCATATCAAAGCTATGTGAATTGTCGAAGATTGTTTTGTTGTGCGGCGCAGCATGGACATTGGGTAAAAAAGAGCGCAAGGGCGCCCCATAATGACATTTAAAAACATACCCCCGCTTCTTGACGAAGCGCTTACCGCCCGTGGATATACTGCGCTAACCCCCGTTCAAACCGCTGTTATCGCAGAAGAAGCCGTAGGACGTGACTTGGTCGTGTCCGCGCAAACGGGCTCAGGCAAGACCGTAGCTTTCGGCCTCGCCATGGCACCCCAAATCCTTGATGGAGGCCTTGTAAGCCTTGCACGTGAGCCTGCTGCGCTGATCATCGCGCCGACTCGGGAACTTGCCTTGCAGGTGAGCCGTGAACTGATGTGGCTTTATGCCAAAGCTGGTGTGCGTATCGCGACCTGCGTCGGTGGTATGGATGCATCAAAGGAACGCCGCACCTTGAACCAAGGCGCGCAGATCGTTGTCGGTACCCCCGGGCGCCTTCGCGATCACCTTGAGCGCGGCGCGCTGGACCTATCGGTGCTGAAAGTCGCGATCTTGGACGAAGCAGACGAAATGCTCGACATGGGCTTTCGCGAAGAGCTCGAAGAAATATTGAATGCAACGCCAGAAGGCCGGCGGACATTGTTGTTCTCGGCGACTATACCGAAACCGATTGTTTCGCTGGCAAAGCGTTACCAGCACGATGCATTACGCATTTCGACCGTTGGTGAAGACCGCGGCCATGGAGACATAAGCTATCAGGTTTGCACGGTAGCGCCGCCGGACATTGAAAACGCAGTGGTCAACCTTTTGCGTTTACATGAAGCCGAAACCGCTATCCTGTTTTGCGCGACACGTGAAAATGTTCGCCGTTTGCATGCCAGCCTGACCGAGCGCGGCTTCAACGTCGTTGCCTTGTCCGGCGAGCATTCGCAGTCCGAACGTAACCAAGCACTGCAGGCCCTACGCGACCAGCGGGCACGTGTCTGCGTCGCAACCGATGTTGCGGCACGCGGTATCGATTTGCCGAACCTGTCATTGGTTGTGCACGTTGAATTGCCACGCGATGCCGAGGGACTACAGCACAGATCCGGGCGTACCGGCCGTGCGGGCCGAAAGGGCACCGCCGTTCTTATTGTACCCTATCAGCGTCGCAAGCGGGTTGAATCCATGCTGCGCGGTGCAAAGATTGAGGCGGATTGGATCAAGGTCCCAACCGCTGCCGACATTCGCGCGAAAGATCATGATCGTCTGCTTGAGGCACTACTGGCGCCTGTGGAGGTCGAAGACGAGGACCGTGCGTTGGGCGCAAAGCTGCTCGAGACGATGTCTCCAGAAGACATTGCTGCAGCACTTGTGCGTGTGCACCGTTCGAAGATGCCGCAGGCTGAGGACATGCTGGATGACGGAAGTCGCGAGCGTCCACGCGACGACCATCGTGCCGGATTTGATGATTCCGTGTGGTTCAAGCTGAATGTCGGCCGCCGCAACAATGCAGATCCCAAATGGATATTGCCATTGTTGTGCCGCCGTGGCGGCGTGACCAAGAATGATATTGGTGCCATTCGCATTGCTGCGAATGAAACCCATGTCGGGATTGCGGCTGCTGCAGTGGCTAAGTTCACCAAAGGCATCGCGCAAGCGGGGCACGAAGAAGACAATGACGTCGAAATCGTGCAGGCCAATGGCCCGCCACGTGAAGCGGCGCGTGAAAACAAGCGTATGGGTCGCGATGGCGACCGTCCGCAGCGTTCGCAACTTGGCGTCAATCCGCGCGGCGATGGACCACCACGGAGCGGTAACTTCCGCAGTGATGGGCCACGTGGCGGTGGATCGAACCGTGATGGTGCACGTCCATTCCGTAAGGATGGCCCACCCCCGTCAAAGCATGGCGTCAAGCATAAGGCAAAGGGCAATCGTCCGCGTTAATTGATGCCAAACATAGTTTTTCTGGAAATGGGCGGAAACATCGCCCATGAAGGTGGCTCGTAAATCAACCAACCGGAAACGGGAGCCAATGTCCGAAGAATTCTACCGCATCAAGCGTCTGCCGCCTTATGTTATCGCTGAAGTCAACGCGATGCGTGCGGCGGCCCGCAGCGCGGGTGAGGACATTATTGACTTAGGCATGGGTAATCCAGATTTGCCTCCGCCAGCGCATGTCATAGAAAAACTCTGCGAAGTGGCGCAGAAGCCGGACTCTCATGGCTATTCAGCATCAAAGGGTATTCCCGGTCTGCGCAAGGCGCAGGCCAATTATTATGGTCGGCGTTTTGGGGTTGATATCGACCCTGAAAATGAAGTTGTCGTAACCATGGGTTCCAAAGAGGGCTTGGCGAGCCTTGCCACGGCCATCACCGCGCCGGGCGACGTTGTGCTTGCGCCAAACCCAAGTTACCCGATCCATACATTTGGGTTCATCATTGCGGGGGCGACCATCCGGTCCGTTCCGACCACGCCGGATGAAAATTATTTCCGTTCGCTTGAGCGCGCGATGGCCTTCACCGTCCCGCGTCCTTCGATATTAGTAGTAAACTACCCGTCGAACCCGACAGCAGAGACTGTCGATCTCGCTTTCTACGAACGGCTTGTCGCATGGGCAAAGGAGAATAAGGTCTGGATCTTATCCGACCTGGCGTATTCGGAGTTGTATTTCGACGGCAACCCAACACCGTCAATTTTGCAGGTTAAAGGTGGCAAAGACGTCGCCGTGGAATTTACTTCCTTGTCCAAAACCTATTCGATGGCGGGTTGGCGCGTCGGCTTTGCTGTTGGTAACCGCGAACTGATTGCGGCAATGACCAGAGTTAAAAGCTATCTCGATTATGGCGCATTCACACCTATTCAGGCCGCCGCCTGCGCCGCGCTCAATGGTCCGCAAGATATTGTTGAACAGAACCGTCAGCTTTACCACAAACGCCGCGATATCCTTGTGGAGGCATTTGGGCGGGCAGGCTGGGACATACCTCCGCCGCGTGCATCGATGTTTGCCTGGGCACCGCTGCCGCCTGCACTGGCGCATTTGGGTAGCCTTGAATTTTCCAAACAGTTGCTGACAGAGGCCAATGTCGCTGTCGCACCAGGCGTCGGATATGGTGAAGATGGTGAGGGCTATGTCCGCATTGCTATGGTCGAAAACGAGCATCGTCTGCGGCAGGCCGCACGCAACGTGAAACGCTATCTGCAATCCATGGGTGTCAACACGCCTAGCCAGTCGAACGCGATTTAACATGGCGCGCAGCGACTTTGCTTTTCACTATCGTTTCCGCGTGCGTTGGTCCGAAACCGATGCGCAAGGCGTCGTCTTTAACGCCCGCTATCTGGATTACGCCGACGTCGCGATTACCGAATATTGGCGTGCAGTAAAGTTTCGCGAATATGCGGACGGCGCACCGATGGAGTTCCATGTTAAAAAGGCCACAGTGACCTGGTTCGCCCCCACTAAACCGGATGAGTTGATTGAGGTTATGGCACTTACGATTGCTACCGGCCGGACAAGCATGACCCAGTTGGTTGAAATTCATGGTGTTACCGAAGATGGGTCGGACGATTTGCGTGCTACTGTTGATTTGGTCAGCGTGCATGTAGACCTTGATGTTCACCGGCCTATCCCGTTGCCCGATTGGGTGAAGGACGTGTTCGCTTCATTCGACAGCCAAGCGGGTTCCGCACCGCTTGAGCTGATCGAAGGCTAAGTGCAACGCTACATGCGTAATTGCTTCGCGACCATTGGGCTCGCCGCACTTGCGCTGGGCAGTTTGGCCGTCGGCGCCTGTTCAGCCGGCGGTTCGTCGGAAACCAAAAATGCCACGTCACAAGACTTCCCGCGTGCCGAACGCCGTGTATCTGCGGCTGGCGACACACAGTTTTCCACCGAAGCCGCACGTGACGAAGCCGGCGAGTCCGAATTCGTTATGGAATGGGCAGGTATTCAGCTTGGCACAACCGTGGCCGATATTGGTGCGGGCGAGGGATATTACACCATAAGGCTTGCCGAGCGGGTTGGCCCCAAGGGCCGCGTATTGGCGCAGGACATTAATCGCGGCGCGCTGGATCGTCTGGGGGAGCGCGTCACCCGGGAGCAACTCGACAATGTTGCGATTAAGGAAGGTGCGGTAGATGATCCCCGTCTTCCCGAGAACAGCTTCGACCGGATTTTCATGGTCCATATGTATCATGAAATCGAAGAGCCATACGCGTTTCTGTGGCGTATGCGGCCTGCATTGGCAAAGGGCGGACACGTGATCGTCGTCGATCGCGACCGCGCAACGGACCGCCATGGCATTCCGCCGAAGCTGTTGTTTTGTGAATTTGAAGCGGTCGGATATCGCCTGACGGGATTCACCGAGCAATTGAAATTGGGCGGATACATCGCGCGGTTTGAGGTGCGCGGCCCGCGACCCGATCAATCGGCTATCCGGACCTGCGCAAACCGCTACCCGCAATCCTAACGGGTTTCAGTCGCCGTCGAAGCCGATGAGCGCATCAACGCGTATATTTTGCCCGCGCAATTTTTCTGCGCCGCCCAAGTCGGGCAAATCGACGATAAACAAAGCCTGCTCGACTTTGCCTCCGCCTTGCCGGATAAGGTCGACGCCGGCCAATGCCGTGCCACCAGTGGCGATCAGATCGTCGACAAGCAGCACTTTCTGATCCGGTCTGACATGGCCGATATGCATTTCGATCCGGTCGGTGCCATATTCAAGCGTGTAATCGATGCCGATTTTCTCCCCCGGTAATTTGCCGGGTTTGCGGAGCATCAATTGCCCAAGGCCAAGCGCATAGGCGATGCCAGACGCCACAATGAAGCCGCGCGCCTCAATACCAGCGACAAGCGCAGTATCGGGGTCAACTAAGGCCGCCAGCCGGTCAATCGTGGTGCGATAGCCGCCTGCATCCAGAAGCAAGCTGGACACGTCGCGGAACATGATCCCCGGCTTTGGGTAATCTGGGATGTTGCGGATCAGCGCCGCAAGGTCTGCATTGTCACTCATATCGTATGACTGCCTGTTGCTGCGGATAATTTCAAGGAAATCCGGTGAAGCCATCGCGTGCGTTTTCAGCACAAAAAAAGGGCGGAGCCAAAGGCGCCGCCCTTTTTACAATCATATTTGGAGACAAGCCCCAAAGCAAGATTACTTCAGTTCGACGGTTCCGCCGGCTGCAAGGATCTTCGCCTTGATGTCTTCGGCTTCTGCCTTGTTCACGCCTTCCTTGATCGCCTTTGGCGCGGACTCAACAAGAGCCTTTGCTTCGGTCAGACCAAGCTGGGTGATCGCACGGACTTCCTTGATGACTGCAATCTTGTTTCCGCCGTCGCCGGTCAGGATAACGTCGAATTCAGTCTGCTCTTCAACTGCAGCAGCAGCAGCGGCAGGCGCAGCAACAGCAACAGCAGCAGCGGCGCTAACGCCCCATTTTTCTTCCAAAGCCTTTGCAAGGTCAGCCGCTTCAAGAACGGTCAAAGCCGAAAGTTGGTCTACAAGCTTTTCAATATCAGCCATTTAAATAACACTCCGATTTTCTGTCATATCTGTAGGGCTCGCCCAGCCGGTTAAAAACCATGGGACGCAGCCGGTTTCATTTAAAAAGTTACGCTGCCTTTTGGTCAGCATAGGCACCAAAAACGCGTGCCAATTTCGCAGCTGGTGCTGTCGACAGCTGAGCGATCTTCGTTGCCGGTGCTTGTACAAGCCCGATAATCGTCGCGCGCAGTTGATCGAGCGATGGCAATGAAGCCAGCGCCTTAACACCATTTACATCGAGGAATGTGTCACCCATCGCACCGCCGACAATTTCAAGTTTGTCATTGGTTTTTGCGAACTCGACCGCAATCTTTGCAGCGGCGACCGGGTCCGACGATGTGGCGAGCGCCGTAGGTCCGGTTAGCAATTCAGCTAACGCACCATAAGACGTTCCCTCAAGGGCGATTTTGGCAAGACGGTTCTTGGCGACCTTATAAGTTGCGCCCGCATCGCGCATCTTCAAACGAAGGTCGGTCGATTGTGCAACCGTCAGCCCGAGATTCCGGGTGACGACGACAACCGCCGCTTCATTAAAAGTGGCGTTCAGCGATGCAACTGTTTCGGTCTTTTCAGAACGGTTCATGCATTACTCCTTATTCGGGCCCTCCCGGCGAACCGGTTAAGCCCAACACGAAAAGCGAAGCACCCGGATGGGCACTAACGCTGACTTAGTCCGTGGGGAAGTTTCATGCCGAACGCACACGACGATGTGTCGGAGCAATGGCGAAGGATGGCCAAAGCCAATCCTGAAATCTCTATCCCCGTCTAGGCTGGACATTAAGATGGGCAAATTCCCATCACCAACTGTCTCGGACGGTTGCCGGTGAAGCCGTCGCTCCACCGAACAGAGGCGCAGATAGCAGGGTTAGGGGCAGAGTCAAGGTCGTGACCTTAATAAGATCATGCCGCTGACCTTTCGCCGAACCAGGCATCGCGGGCCTTGGCGGCGTCGTCGATCCATGGCTGTCGCTTGTGCTGCAACGCGGCCAGATGCGCTACCGCTTCAGACCACGTGAGCGTCCGTTCATAATCCACATCGCCAAAAAAGCCCGTGGCGGTCACAATTTCTGAGCCATGGCCATCGGGCTTGGGATAATTTGTCCGCCATTCACGGGCCTCCTCGTCAAACCACACGCCAAGCCGTTCCGCGACGATCGCTGGTTCGTCGTCGAGAATGTCTGGTACGGCCCTGTCACTGGCGGAAATCCTGCCAAGTTCACACCCAATTGCATGGCTCTCTGTGCGCGCAACTTCGGCGGCAGGGCCATCGTCGCACGCGGCGCAAAACAACGCGGCCTGCGCGCCTGTGCCGCCGCCTTCGATCAGGTCGAGGAAGCCCTCAAAATCCTGCACGTTCCACTGTATGTGGGCGTTTCGGCTGTCCCGCACCGCCTGCGCGTCGGCCAAACGGTCCAGCCGGTCGAGCAGGCCCTTGCTCAACCAGTTGTCAAACTGGCGGCGCAATGTTGTCCCATCCTCCTGCTTGGTCGAAATTTCCTCATAGCCGTTCACCGCGCGGTCCATCAGCATGTCCTGCAAGGCATAACGCGACACCAGTATCGCCGCGTCCCAGCCCAAAGCGAAAGCCGCGCCGTCGCGGCGAAAGCGCAGATTATACGCCGACCGCGGTGACTTACCCACCTCTTTCGCGGCGCGCAGGACGCTGCCGCCAAAGGCAAGCGCCTCCAGAAAAGCGCGTTGGCATTTGGCGGTCCAGCGATAATCGTTGCAGATTTCGGTCATATCCGGGGCGGATTCCAGTTGATCCCCAATCTCGCATACCCCGTTGTTCGCTTGTATCTGTAGCCATTCGTTGTTCATGTTCTTTCCTTTATTGGATAAAAGATAAATTATAAATAACCATATAGGTTGTAAGAAAGTATTTTTTGGGGATGGGTTCGGGTCATAGGGATGGGCCAAATGGACGCTGCCGGACCGAAAACTTGTGTGGCTTTGGACAATTTATCTTACTGGACAAGCGTTGCTGCGCTGACTTAATCATTTTGGAATTCTTCAAGCGAAAGGACAAAAGGCTCATGCCGGACACTCGTGAACAAACGGCCGCTTTGATTGGCGCATATTATGCTGCTTTCAACGCCATGGATGTTGAAGCTATTTTGGCCTGTCTAGATGACGACGTGGCGCATGATATCAATCAAGGGAGCCGTGAAACCGGCAAGGCGGCTTTTCGCGCCTTTCTCGGCCGAATGGATCATGCCTATAGCGAACAGCTGCATGACATCGCCATCATGACAAGCCCGGATGGCAAGCGCGCGGCGGCGGAATTTATCGTGGATGGCATTTACAAGGTTGCAGAAGAAGGTTTTCCTGCAGCGCATGGCCAGAGCTACAACTTGCCAGCCGGCGGTTTCTTTGAGGTCGCAGACGGGAAAATCACCCGCGTGTCGGTTTACTATAATCTCACCGAATGGATTGCCCAAGTTTCATGACTGTCGACGTCCGTTCCTTGATTGATCCCGAGGAGCGCCGCGCTGCCATTCCGGCGCTGTACGATCTGCGTATCCGTATCTTTCGGGGCTGGCCCTATCTCTATGAAGGGACCGCGGACTATGAGGCGGACTATCTCGCCGAATTTTTCCGGGAACCCGGCGCGGTGCTTGTCGTGGCGAAGGATGGTGACGCGATTGTCGGTGCGGCGACGGCATCGCCCATGGCGGCGCAAAAGCCTGAGTTTCAGGAACCGTTGCGGCGACACGGACTGGATGTCGCCCGTATCTTCTATTTCAGGGAGTCGGTCTTGCTGCCCGCCTTTCAGGGGCAGGGCATCGGCCATCGCTTTTTCGATGCCCGCGAAGCTGCTGCCCGCGCGGCAGGGGCGGTCCAGACGTCCTTTTGTGCGGTGATCCGTCCCGAAGATCACCCGATGCGGCCCGAAGCACCACGCGATTTGCACCCTTTCTGGCGCGCCCGTGGGTACACGCCGGTCGATGGTTTGACCGGAACGCTTGCATGGCAGGATCTGGGGGATGATTTTGAAAGCGCGCATCTTATGCAATTCTGGATGCGGGACCTATGACCGCGCCCGTTCGCATTGCTGCCGCCCAATATCCCATTGGGCAACCGACGAGCTTTGCCGACTGGCAAGGCAAAGTCGCGATATGGGCGGCCGATGCGTTAGCGAAGCGCGCGCAGCTTTTGGTATATCCCGAATATGCGGCGATGGAACTGGCGGCGATCGACAAACCAACTGCCAGCGACCTGCACGCGTCCTTGCGTGCGGTGGTGGCGCTGGGGCCGCAGATTGATGCCCATTATACCGATCTGGCGCGGAAGTTTGGGGTCACAGTGCTTGGCGGAACACGCCCGCATGCTTTGGATGACGGACGGGTCGTCAACCGGGCAAGCTTATATCTACCCGATGGGCAAAGCGGACATCAGGACAAAATCATGATGACCCGGTTCGAACGCGAATCCTGGGACATTAAGGGCGGAACAGAATTGCGTGTTTTCCGCACGCCTTTGGGCATGCTGGGCATCTCTACCTGCTATGATATCGAATTCCCGATGATCGCACGGGCGCAGGCCGCCGAAGGCGCGCAGTTCATTCTGTGCCCTTCCTGCACAGACAGTCTGCAAGGCTATCACCGCGTTCGGATTGGGGCACAGGCGCGGGCGCTGGAAAACCAAATTTTTGTGGTGCAGGCGCCAACCGTTGGCATGGCCCCTTGGTCGCCAGCACTCGATGAAAATTATGGTGCGGCGGGGGTTTTCGTTCCGCCCGATGGCGATAGCCCTGATGACGGGATAGTGGCGATCGGAACCGAGGGGCAGGGGGCGTGGGTGATTGCCGACGTTGATCTTTCGCGGGTGCACCGCTGGCGCAGCGCAGGGGCGGTGCGTCCCTTTGCGCATTGGCCCGAACAATATTGCGGTGAAAAGTCCAGCGACCTGCCCGTAGAAATTGTGCCACTGGATTAAAC
>NSIP01000033.1 GCA_002737725.1 Rhodospirillaceae bacterium | reverse complement strand
AGACATGCTACCTCGACGGTTGCGCCAACCCGGATTTGCTTTGCGTCAACTTCGTCACCCTTTATTGAACGCGGCCATGCGTCGATGTTGCTCGAAGCGTTGGCGTTACCTGCTACTGCCCGCACTATCGACGTGTCGGGCAACCGGCGCTGCGCCGTATCTGCACTTCTTGATGCGTTATTGGGCCAGGGAGATACGCTGATTGCGTCTGGTGAAAAGCGGCCAGTCAGGGCGGGTAGTGCTTTTCATACTGCGTGGGGCGATGGTGGCAGTGCAGCGGTCGTGACGGATGATGCCGGTGCTGCCCTGATCGGCTATGCCAGTCTTGCGCGTGATTATGTTGACCTGTATTCGTCACGCGAACATCCGACGCCCTATGCGTACGAAGAACGCTTCGTAAAAGAAACTGCGACGCGTGATGTTATTGCGCCCACCATTAAAGCGGCGCTTGCTGATGCGGGTGTGACGTCAGCGGACATCACTCATGCCGCTATATGCGAGCCATTGCCGGGTATGTGGCGGGACATCAGCAAGGCAACTGGCATCACCGCGCCCAATCACGCAAGCGACCTAAGTGCCGCCGCTGGTGATCTCGGCGCAGCGCATCCGCTGTTCGCACTCGCACTCGCTTTGGACGCAGCTCAGCCGGGCGATATAATACTGCTCGCTGGATTTGGCAGTGGTTGCGATACTTTGATATTTAAAATGATCGGATCGGTGGCTGGAGCAGAAAAAGCACGCGCCGCACTGACACAAGGCCTGATTTTCGCAGACTATGTGCGGTTTCTGTCACTTACCGGAACAATCGATCTGGACTGGGGCGTCCGTTCCGAATTCGAACAAAAGGCCCAGGCAACCGTGCTCGAACGTTATGGCCGCGACATGATCGGGTTCATTGGCGGACGCGATACCAAAGGCAATGTCCAGTTCCCCAAATCGCGAATTCCCGTGCGTCCTGATGCTGACGGCCCCGAACCGATGGAGGATGTGCGGTTAGCGGATGTGCCTGCAAAACTCGTTTCCGTAACGGCTGACAGGCTGAACTTCACCCCCGATCCGCCTTTCTGGTTTGGTCTAGTTCAGTTCGAAAACGGCGCGCGGGTGATGATGGAATTCACCGATGCGGACGCCGATGGCTTTAAGGTGGGGGATAGTGTGTCGATGCGGCTGCGGATTAAATCGTACGACAAAAAGCTTGGCTTTCGAACCTATTTCTGGAAAGCCGTCCCCGCTCTCCGTCCCAAGATGGAGCTGTAAACATGGCCAATGGTATCAAAGACCGTGTTGCCATTATCGGCATGGGTTGCACAGTATTTGGTGAATTGTGGGGCAAAGGCCCAGAAGACCTGATCGTCGAGGCGTTTGAAGAAGCTTTATCTGATGCGGGCATCGCGCGCGGACAGATCGAAGCAGCGTGGGTTGGCAATGCCCTGGACGACATCAATGTCGGCAACAGCGCCCTACCACTTGCCCACGCGCTGCGTCTCAAATCCATCCCCGTGTCGCGCGTTGAAAATATGTGCGCGACCGGCACTGAAGCATTACGCGCTGCCACTTATGCTGTTTCCGCAGGAGCGGTAGATTTCGCCGTTGCGCTGGGCGTCGAAAAGCTGAAGGATACAGGCTATAGCGGCTTGCCGCTTCGCACCAAAGGTCTGGCGAATGACCTATGGATGCCTTATGGATCCGCGCCGGGAACCTTCGCGCAATTGGCAGGGGCATATACCGCGCGCCATGGCGTGTCGTCCGAAGACCTCAAGCGCGCAATGGCGCATGTCAGCTGGAAAAGCCACCAGAACGGTGCGCTCAATGCCAGAGCGCATTTACGCAAAGCGGTGGATATGGAAACGATATTGAACGCTTCGATGATTTCAGACCCGCTGGGTTTGTTCGATTGCTGCGGCGTGTCCGACGGTGCGGCGTGCGCGATTGTCACAACGCCTGAGTTTGCCAAGGGGCTTGGCATTGCCAATCCAGTGATGGTTAAGGCCATTCAATTGTCGGCAAGTCACGGCTGGGAAGCAAGTTATCATGAATGGGATGGCGCTTCTGTGCGCAACACCCAAGAAGCCGCCAAGCGCGCTTATGCCGAAGCCGGGATTTCCGCTCATGATCTATCGATGACAGAAGTGCATGACTGCTTCTCAGTCACCGAACTTGTGACAATGGAAGATCTGGGACTATCAGCTAAAGGCCGCGCAATATTTGATATACTGGACGGTCGCTATGACAAGGATGGCGCGATGCCGTGCCAGACTGATGGCGGATTGAAATGCTTCGGCCATCCGGTTGGTGCTTCGGGCCTGCGGATGGCATATGAGGTTTATAGCCAGCTTTTGGGCCGCGCGGGCGACCGACAGTTGGCCAATGTAGATTTCGGTCTTACGCATAATCTGGGCGGGCAGCCCGCCAATAGCGTGGCGGCTGTCTCTATCCTCGGACGACTAAAATAGGGAATTAGACAATGGCTGGACTTTACTTCGACCAATTCGAGATTGGGCAGGTTTTCAAACATGAAATCCGCCGCACCGTCACCGACATGGACAATATGCTGTTCTCGTCGCTGACGTACAATCCAGCAGCGATCCATATTGACCATGAATATGCCAAAGGCACCGAGTTCGGCAAGCCGCTTATGAATTCGATCTTTACGCTCGGCCTCGTCATTGGATTGTCGATTCAGGATACCACCCTCGGCACCACAATCGGCAATCTAGGCATGACGGATACGACATTTCCCAAGCCAGTTTTTGCAGGGGATACGATCCGGTCCGAAACGAAGATTGTCGAAAAACGCGAGAGCAAATCGCGCCCGACGCAAGGTATCGTGACGTTCGAACATGTCGGTCTTAACCAGATCGACGAGGTAATCTGCCGCACTGTACGTGCTGCGCTGATGATGAGGGCGCCAGCATGAAGTTAAGGTCCATGCTGTTCGTACCCGGCGACAGCGAAAAGAAATTTGCCAAGGCGCGCGCGACGGCGGCAGATGCATTGATCCTTGATCTAGAAGATTCGGTTGCACTTGAACAAAAAGCCTCTGCGCGTGACCACGTCGCTTCGCTGCTCAACGATAACACCCCGAGGCGCTGGTCCTTTTTCGTGCGGCCCAATCCGTTCGACACTGGATTGACCTATCAGGATCTAGCAGCGGTTGTGAAACCTGGGCTTGGTGGCCTGCTCATCCCCAAGGCCGATGGAGCGCACGATATCGCGCGTATCGCCGAAGAATTGGACAGACTGGAAGCAGCCGCTGGAATGGCTATCGGCACCGTTAGGATTGCAGTCGTTGCGACAGAAACGCCGATCGCGATGTTCAATCTGGCAAGTTATACTCCGCCCCATCCGCGCTTGATTGCGCTCACCTGGGGCGCGGAGGACTTGGCCGCAGCCATTGGCGCAACGGGCAACAAGGAAGATGATGGTCAGTGGACTTCGCCCTATCAAATGGCGCGCAATATGTGCCTGTTCGCATCGGCTGCAGCGGGCGTATTGCCGCTCGATACGCTTTACGCAAATTTCCGCGATACAGAAGGGCTTGAGGCCGATTGCAGGCGTGCCAGGCGTGATGGATTTCTGGGCCGTATCGCCATCCACCCCGATCAGGTTGACGTCATCAACCGGTGCTTCACTCCATCAGATGCTGAAATTGCTGAGGCACGCGAGATCGTCGATGCTTTTGCTGCCAATCCAAGTGCGGGAACGCTTGGTATCAATGGCAAGATGGTCGATATTCCACATTTAAAAGCTGCGCAAAAGACGCTGGCTGCAATTCTTTAGGAGCAGAGCATGTCCACACCCCGCCCCCTTCCGACCGAGGACGAGTGCAACGCCATCCGCGAAGGCCTACGCGCCGTTGTCACCAGTTTCGACGATGAATATTGGCTCGCCCGTGATGATGATGGCAAATTCCCCCGCGAATTTCACCGCGCGATGGCGGAGGGTGGCTGGCTCGGTATCACCATGCCCGAAGAATATGGCGGGTCGGGCCTTGGCGTGACCGAGGCGACGATCATGATGAACGAGGTCGCCAGCCATGGCGGCGGCATGGCGGCGGCCTCAGCTGTGCATATCAACCTGTTCGGGCCGCACCCGATTGTCGTCAAGGGCACACACGAGCAGAAACAACGCTGGGTGCCGGCGCTGATAGCCGGGACAGACCAATGTTGCTTCGGTTTCACAGAGCCGGACGCCGGCCTGAACACCACCCGTATCAAGACCTTCGCCGAGAAAGTCCCCGGCGGTTATGTTGTCCATGGCCAGAAGGTCTGGACCTCGACAGCGCAGGTAGCCAACAAGATCATGCTGCTGACCCGCACGACGAAATTCGAGGATTGCGTCCGTCCGACCGACGGCATTACCATTTTCTACACCGACCTCGATCGCAGCAAGATCGACGTCCACAAAATCCCTAAAATGGGTCGCAAGGCCGTCGATTCGAACGCTATCTTCATTGATGGCCTGTTCATCCCCGACGAGGATCGCATCGGTGAGGAGGGCAAGGGCTTTTCCTACATCCTTCACAGTCTCAACCCGGAGCGCGTGCTGATCGCCGCCGAAGCCATAGGTATTGGCCATGATGCGCTGCGCCGCGCCGCCAACTACGCCCGCGAACGCGTCGTTTTCGATCGCCCGATCGGCCAGAACCAGGGGATCCAGCACCCATTGGCCGAACGCTGGATGTACCTAGAAGCTGCTTGGGAAATGACTATGAAGGCCGCTGCGCTTTACGACAGGGGCCTGCCTTGCGGGGCAGAAGCCAATGCCGCCAAGTTCCTCGGCGCCCGCGCCGGCCACGACAGTTGCTGGCAGTCGATCGCGACACACGGTGGCTTTGGCTATGCCAAGGAATATCATGTCGAGCGTTTGTATCGCGAAGTTGCCGTCACCCGTCTCGCACCGATTACCGAGCAGCTGATCATGAGCTTCATCGCTGAAAAAGTGCTCGGCTTACCAAAAAGTTATTGAGGACAAGATTATGGGCATGATGGATGGCACAGCCGTATTGGTCACCGGCGCGGGTCGAGGCGTTGGCCGCGGCATCGCGTTGGAACTCGCAAAAGCCGGCGCGGCAGTCGTGGTCAACGACCTCGGCGTTTCGATCACCGGCGAGGGTTCGGAAGGGTCGCCTGCCGAACAGGTCGTTGCCGAAATCAAGGCATTGGGCGGCAACGCTATCGCTAATCATGACAGTGTTGCCGATTGGGCCGGTGCTTGCGCTATGGTCAAAGCAGCAGTCGTCCATTTCGGGCGCATTGATGCTGTTGTAAACAATGCTGGCAACCTGCGTGACGTCTATTTCCATAAGATGAGCCCCGAAGACTTTGATGCGGTAATTGCCGTCCACTTAAAAGGAAGCTTCAACACCAGCCGCGCGGCCGCGCCATTTTTCAAAGAGCAGGGTTCGGGCGCTTATGTTCACATGACATCGACCTCGGGCCTTGTCGGCAATTTCGGACAGGCCAACTATTCAGCCGCAAAGCTTGGTATTGTGGGCCTCTCTAAATCCATTGCGCTCGATATGCAGCGTTTTGGCGTGCGGTCTAACGCGGTTGCGCCGTTTGCATGGACGCGAATGATCGACTCGATCCCAACCGACACGCCCGAACAGCAAAAGCGCGTCGATGGGCTCAAAAAACTCGATGCCAACAAAATCGCGCCATTTGTTGTCGCCTTGTGCAGCGATCAAGGTGCTAAAGTTACCGGCCAGATTTTCGCCGTGCGTAACAACGAGATTTTCCTTTTCTCCCAACCACGTCCGATCCGCGCGGCGCACACAGCAGATGGCTGGACTCCGGAAACCGTGGCGGAGCGAGTGTTCGATCAGTTCGCCAAAGACTTCTATCCACTAGATCGTTCGGCAGACATTTTTACATGGGATCCTGTATGAGCGTTGCGTCTGATCTTCGTTCCAAGCTACGCATACCGGTCATGGCTGGGCCAATGTTCATCGCCTCTACAGCAGATCTGGTCATCGCCCAGTGCAATGCGGGTATCATAGGCTCAATGCCTGCGCTCAACCCACGTTCTACCGAGGCACTGGGTGAAGATGTGGAGCGCATAGCCGCAAGTGTCGCCAACATGCCTTATGCCATCAATCTGGTTGCACATGCCAGCAACTCCCGATTGGAAGCCGACCTCGAGGTTGTCCTGAAATACAAGGTGCCGATCGTCGTGCTGGCACTGGCTGCCAATCCCGATTTGGTTAAACGGCTTCAAGACAACGGCAGTCTGGTGTTTCAGGACGTCATCAAAAACCGCCATGCGCAGAAATGTGCGGAAATGGGCGTTGACGGGATCATTGCGGTTGCCGCAGGCGCTGGCGGACATACTGGTGATCTCTCGCCTTTCGCGCTGGTACAAGAAATCCGCGAGTGGTGGGACGGATTGCTTTTGCTCTCCGGCTGTATCGCCAATGGCCGGTCTGTGCTGGCAGCCGAAGTGCTCGGCGCTGATTTGGCCTATATCGGTTCGCCGTTTCTGGCTTCAACCGAGGCAAATACGCAAGCCGGTTTCAAGCAAATGATCGTCGACGGTGCGGCGGCTGACATCGTCACCACAAATTGTTTTACCGGGGTCGACGCCAACTTCCTGCGACAGTCACTTATAGAAAATGGTCTTGACCCCGCCAACCTCAAACGCGCTGAAGGCAAAGGCATCAACATCGATGGCGGCGGCGAAAATGCTAAGGCATGGAAAGAAATCTGGAGTGCTGGCCAGGGCATTTGTGTGGTGAAACACGCCGAGCCCGCGACGGCCTATATCGACCGGCTCGCTGGCGAATATACAGCGGCGCGGGCCGCGTTGGGCATGAAAGCGTGAACCGGCAAGTCATCCTGACGTCGCGGCTAACTGGTGTGGCGCAAGCTGAAAACTTCGCGATTGTCGATGCATCGTCCCTGCCATTGGCCGACGGTCAAATCCGTATCCGCAACAGATACCTGTCGGTCGAGCCCGCGATGCGCGGCTGGATCGCCGACACCGGTAACTATTCCGCGCCAGTAGCGATTGGCGCAGTCATGCGTGCGCTTGCCGTAGGTGAGGTGGTAGAAAGTCTGACAGAGAAATACCGTCCAGGGGAGCTTCTCGTCGGTTGGTTCGGGTGGCAAGACGAAGCGGTCGTTGAACAATCCGATATTGTGCGCCAGATAACCGAAGTTGATCTGCCGCCGTCGCTGGCGCTTGGCATTCTGGGGATTAATGGCGTAAGCGCGCATCTTGCTTTGACGCTGATAGGTGAGCCTACGTCTGGGGATACGGTGCTGGTATCAACCGCCGCAGGTGCGGTCGGATCTGCTGTTGGCCAAATTGCACAGATTTTCGGTTGCAGGACAATTGGTATAACCGGCGGCTCCGAAAAGGTCGCGCAGTGCACCGAACATTTCGGATATGATGCCGCGCTGGATTATAAAGCGGCCAATTTTGCCGAGGCGCTGGCGGCCGCATGTAGTGATGGCGTGAATGTCTATTACGACAACACGGCAGGCGCTATCAGTGACCTAGTCTATCCTCATCTATCGCTTAATGCGCGCGTAGTGATATGCGGAACGGCAGCAATATCTTCATGGTCGCCGTGGCCAGATGGACCGCGTGTCGAGCGTCATCTCCTACTCAAACGCGCGCGGATGCAGGGCTTTGTCATTTTTGACCATATGGACAAATATGAGGCGTCGGTGGCACAGCTCGCTGATTGGGTTCGCTCGGGCCAGCTCCGCTATCAAGAAGATATCTTAAACGGGCTGGATACTTGTCCCGACGCATTGGCGGGGCTGTACCGCGGCGAGAATAAGGGTAAGCGGATCATTAAGCTTTAGTAGGGCGAGCAACATATCAATTAGAAACATGGTTTATATTGCGCTTTCGCTTGTCTCGGTCGCCTGGGCTTGGTCTTGGGGTTTCCAATGGATGGCGGGCGGCGGCAACTTGCTAAACCTGCCGTTCTTTTTCCTTGATAGCGATAATTCGGGCAGCGCTGCCGCGTTTCTTGCCATCGACATTGCGGTCGTCTGGGCTGCCTATATGATCTGGGTTGAGGGCGATGCCACGACGATTGGATTGTGCGCAAAGAATGGCTGGATATTCCTCCCGCGCTCCTTCCTTGGCACCTACTTCGCCTTCCCGCTTTATCTCGTCATGCGCGAACGGCCTCTTGCAAAAACTGGCCAGATTACATGAACCTCGACGTCAGCCGCGCCGAGCTTTTGCCGAGCGTCGCTGGCAGAAATCCTTTCGCTGGCTGCGTAAAAATGCGCCGGTGCATTACTGCCCCGATAGCAAACACGTTCTATATTGGTCAGTTTCCCGCTACCAACCTTGAAGGGGGCTTGTTTGCTAACACCGACCAGCTTGACATACAGCGCGAAAATACGCGAGGACTTCTATCTTTCAGCTACGGGGTCCTCCGCTGCCTCGGCGCGCGTTTGGCAACGTTGCAAGTACGATTCCTCATGGAAGAAATGGCCGCGCGGCGGATGCGGTTCGAGGTGCTTGAGGAGCCGGTGCATTTCGCACACAGCTTTGTGAACGAGTATGAAGCGATGACCGCCTGGGCATCCCATTATTGAAACGGAGAGTGATATGACCTCGGTAAGCCTGAAAGGTAGTAAAGTCGCAATCATCGGCGGGACATCTGGCATTGGCCTTGCGGTGGCACAGGCGGCAGTTGCAAATGGTGCGTCGGTAGTCGTTGGGTCGCGCAACGCCGAAAGGGTGAATGCTGCAGTCGTCACGCTTGGTGTTTCGGCGACCGGTCAAATACTGGACCTGACCGACGAAGCCAGCGTTGCGGTGTTTTTCGAACAAGTCGGCCCGTTTGACCATCTGGTCTATACTGCTGGTGATTGGCAGCGGCGCAAGACCAACATCAATACCAATTTTCACCTTGCCGACGCACAGGCTGGCTTCGACGTGCGCTTTTGGGGAGCCATACTGGCCGTGAAACACGCCATTCCTCATATCGCGCTGAACGGATCGGTAACATTGACAGGGGGTGTGCTTGCGCATCGCCCGCAAAAGGGTTCAGCCCTTTCCACCGCTATCGCGGGCGCTGCCGAGCATTTGATGCGGGGGCTGGCGGTCGATCTGGCACCAGTGCGCGTCAACCTTGTCGCCCCCGGTCTAGTCGCGACTGACATTTGGGCGCGCCTGCCAGACGGCGCGATGCAGGCGATGGTTGATGGCCAACCCTTGCCGCGCCCGGGCCTGCCAGCGGAGGTTGCGGAGGCTTATATCTATTTCATGCGCGGGGCTTATACGACCGGACAGGTCGCCATCGTCGACGGTGGACGCTTATTCATGTGACCGGGCGGGCTTTAGCAAGCCATATATCGGCGGCGTCAGCGGTCGCGGTTCAATATGTCCATACCCTTGATCGCTCATATTCGGCGGTATGTGTAAAAGGGCGGAGTCGCAGGTGGCAGATTACCGCCGATTCATCGCCAGAACAGCACAAACAGCACAAACAGCACGACAAGCGTCGGACCTCACCAAGCGCAAATCCATTGCTAATTCAAGTTTTGCGGTTCGGTCATGCAACGTTCCGCCCTTCATTGCCCCAATAGATCGCCCTCAAATCCTTCTTCGACACTTTGCCAGATGGGACCAAGGGAAAAGCATCAACGAAGTCGACGCTCTTTGGTACCTTATAGGCAGCAAGCCGTTCGCGGCACCAAGCGATAAGGTCGTCCGGGATCGCGCCGCCTTCTTTGGCGATAACGATGGCCTTCACCGCTTCTCCCCATCGTAGATCTGGTACCCCTATGACGGCGACGCCGGCGACGTCCGGATGCGTCGAAAGAACATTCTCAATCTCGGCGGAATAGATGTTTTCCCCGCCTGACACGATCATGTCCTTCGCGCGATCAACGATGTAATAAAGCCCTTCGGCGTCGCGGCGTACAATGTCACCGCTGCGATACCAGCCATTTTGCAGCGCTGAAGCCGTCGTTTCGGGTTGTTGCCAATAGCCTTTGGTGATGGCCGGTTGGCGGATCAGCAATTCGCCGGGCACGCCGTCCGAAACCTCGTTGCCTTCCGCATTGACGATACGAAACTCAACCAGGGGTAACGGGCGTCCGCAGCTTTGCAGTTTTGCTTCGTCATTCAAATCATGTTCGTCTGGCCGCAGAATCGAGGAGGCCCCACCAGCTTCTGTCGAGCCATAGAATTGCATGAACTTGCCCGGCATGCTTGCAATTGCGCGCTTAATGAGCCCCAAAGAAATAGGTGAACCGGCATAAAGAGTAAGTCGCAACGAAGAAAAATCCGTCGTCGCTGAGTCGGGGTGATCAAGCAGCATTTGCAGCATAGTCGGGGTCAGCGTCAACAAAGTCGGCTGCAAAGCGGTTAGCGTTTTTAACACTAAAGCCGGATCGAACTGTCGAACGATGATAATCGACACGCCATTATATAGGCATTGCAGCGTGATTCCCAAATGAAGCAGATGAAAATTTGGCAGAGCATTGATGAAGCTGTCGTTGCGCTCCCAATGATAGGCTGGTTCAAAATGTTCGGATAGCCGCATCATGTTGGTGCCACGGTGCGACAGCATCACGCCCTTTGGCCGCCCCGTGGTGCCCGACGTGTAGAGCTGGAAGGCAGTATCGTCTTCGCTGACCGAAACATCGGGTCGCGTCTCGGCTTGGCCAGATACTAGTCCCTCATATGTATCATTCTCGTCAATCCAGATCGCACGCGGTGGGTTCGCCATCAGCGCGCAAGCCGCTGTCCAGAGTGGCTCCTGCTCTCTCTCCACGATCACAAATTCTATCTCACTATCGACGATTTGCTCGGCCAGTTCGGGCGCCGCCAAACGCCAGTTAAGCGCGACCAGCCCCGCACGGGTGCGTGTGCAACCGAAGAATGCGGCATAAAAATCTAGGCTATTTTTTCCCATGTAGCCGACAAGTTGATCGGCCTGCGCGCCTTCGCCTATTAGAAAATGGGCGGAGCGGTTGGCGAGCTGATCAAACTCGGCAAAGCTAACAGTCCGCCCCGTCATTTTGAATGCGGTGCGTTCCGGGTCGTGCCGCGCCCAATAATCAGGATAATCGCCCAGCGTTCGGATTTCAGGATAAGGCCACATTAACCAACGCCCTTTGAAATTTGGAACACGCAGCGCGCTGGGGAGCTTTCCGAGACGTTTATCGCCGCTTCACATATTTCAGACCATAGAAAAGGGTTAATCGGATTACCCTTGCCCGGGTTGGAAAGCGCCAGCCGATCCCATTCGTTTATGACGGATATGAACAATGTTGTATGGGACATTCATATTTCCTTTTGATGAATCGATTTACTAAACGCAGATGGCCGAGTCAATTCACTCTTGCTGCCATTGACTCAAACCCCAATTCAGACTGAAAATACCTCCAATCGGGGATCATGATAGCCTTGACGGCAGTCGGAAGTTACTCTACCAAAAGAACGTTCCATACATACTCCGGTAAACGTATTTACTATATATCATCAGCGCAGGAGAGAACGCGGTGAAAACCATGCAGGACAACATAAAAAGGCGGTTACTCTTCCTCGGCAAGGCGTTTACCGACCAGCGATCATGTAAGCGCGATTATGACGTAATCTTCGACCGCTGCTGTTAATACCTTGTTCGCGCATCTGAA
>NSIP01000032.1 GCA_002737725.1 Rhodospirillaceae bacterium | reverse complement strand
GCGAACGCCTTTGCGAATATCGGTGGTGTAATGCTCTACGTTGGACATGCTTTCACATCCACCGGCCACGACAATGTCGCTAACACCGGTCTGAACCATCATTGCAGCATTCGCGATTGCTTGCAGGCCGGAACCACAACGTCGGTCAATCTGATAACCAGGTACTTCAATCGGTAGCCCCGCCGCCAACCAAGACCAATGGCCGATACAGGGTGCTTCGCCACTGCCATAGCCTTGGGCGAAGACAACATCATCGACCCGTGTGGGATCAATCTTCGTCCGTTCCATCAGTGCCTTCAGGATGATGCCGCCCAATTCCCCTGCATTTAACGAGGCAAGCGCACCGCCAAATTTGCCAACAGGCGTTCGGATAGGGGCAACAATGGCTGCACGGCGAAGCTTGTTCATGTGGCAATTCCTACTATTCCAGAGTCGATGAGGCGGGCAATTTCGCCCGAGGACAGACCGAGCGAAGCGCTCAATATTTCCTCGCTATGCTGACCGTTGCGCGGGGCTCCCTTGGCGCCAGCACGCTCCATTTGGGGTATGGTGCCAAAGGCACCCGCAGCAGGGTAACTAAAGCCCGATGGGTTGGCGTTAAACGCTGTAAACATTGGATTATCAACGACCAGACGCTGGTCATGCGCGGCATCCAACATCGTTTGATATACAGAATGGACTATACCTGCGTCGTCAAGCATCGCCGCCATCCGGACATGGTCAAGCGCAGCAATCGCCGTTTCAAACAAGGGATAAAGCGCATCGCGATGCTCAAAACGCAGACCATCATCCGTGGCGAAACTGACGCCCCGTTTCGTTTCGACAGATTCAACCGCATTGCTTAATCCAAGTGCGCTAAGCAGGTTCGCCCATTGTCGGTGTGTGACAACAACGATCATTGCCTGCACATTATCTTTGGTCACAAAGTCCCGCCCAAACAAACCATAGACCGCGTTCCCAAGCCTGGGGCGATTGGCATTGTTGTGCAGCACCTCAGCTATTCCGCCCAAATTGGCGACAGTGCCGATAGCAACGTCAGACAAGGGCACACGTACTTCGCTGCCCTCACCTGTCTGTTCGCGCCGCCGGATGGCCGCGAGCATAGCAAAGGCAGCATACGCGCCGCTAAGCAAATCCCATGCAGGCAAGACATGATTAACTGGCGCGGGACCCACGCCGGTCATCATCGGATAACCCACTGCATTGTTCACGGTATAATCCAGTGCAGGCGCTCCGTCGGCCCAACCCATGACCCGGACGGTGACCAAGTCATGTCGCTTTTCCGATAGTTTCGCATGCGATAGGAAACCCTCAGCGGGAAAGTTGGTGATGAATTGCCCCGTTGCCTGCACCAATTCCTGCAGTAATTCGCGGCCTTGCGGGCTGGATAGATCAAGCGCGACTGATTTTTTGGCGCGGTTTAGATTTTCCCAGTACAGCGAGTCATTCGCCTCTGTCACTGGCCAACGATGGTAATCTGGGCCGCCACCAACCTGATCGACACGGATCACCTCTGCCCCGAACTGCGCGCAATACAGACCAGCTGTCGGCGACGCCACAAAGGACGACGCCTCAATAATCTTGAGACCATCCAGCAAATTATACATGCATCAGCCCCCTAACATCAGTTTTGGGCAGCCCAATCGCGCAGCATATGTTTGGCAATCTGAAGCTGAAGGATTTGGGTTGTGCCTTCATAAATCCTGTAGATCCGCGCATCGCGGTAAAAACGCTCAGCATCATATTCCGCCAGATATCCCGCGCCACCATAAATTTGGACAACGCGGTCAACCACGCGTCCGCACATTTCGCTTGCGAAGACCTTAACCGCTGCGGCCTTGCGCAGCACATTTTCTCCGGCGTCTGCTCGGCGCGCTGCATCTTCCAGCATGGCTTCCGCCGCATAGATTTCAATGTCGCTGTCAGCCAGCATTTGCTGGATAAGTTGGAAATTGGCAATTGGCTCACCAAACGCTTTACGTTCATTGGCATAACGCAACGCACTGTCGAGCGCGCGACGTGCATAGCCTGTCGCAGCAGCCCCGATGGACAAACGCCCATTATCGAGGCTTTTCATTGCGAAAGCGAAGCCCTTACCCTCTTCACCCCCCAAAATTGCGTCCGCAGGCAGTTTCACATCATCCATAATTATATCGGCGATATGGCTGCCGGACTGCCCCATTTTCTTGTCGGACTTGCCCACGCTAATGCCGGGTGTATCCATAGGTACAATGAAAGCGGAAACATGGGCGTTTTTAGGCAAGGCCTCCTTACTTGTCCGCGCCATAATCAACGCGACATTCGCAAAAGGTGCATTGGTGATATAACGCTTCGTGCCGTTAAGAACCCAACCGTTACCCGATTTGATGGCGATTGTTTGCATGGCGGCAGAATCGGACCCTGAGCCTGGCTCGGTAAGCCCGAACGAAGCAATCTCACCTGCTGCAAGTCGTGGCAACCATTCAGCCTTTTGCGCGTCTGTCGCGCCGTTCTTGAATGCCGAACTCACCATGCCGATGTTGATCGACGTGATAGACCGATAGCAAGGCATGGCGTAGCTAAGTTCACGAATGGTGCGGATATACTGCTGGATATTCATCCCCGCACCGCCATATTCCTCAGGCATAGTTAAGCCAAACAGACCCATGTCACGCATTTCCGACACGATGGCTTCCGGGATAGTTTCCGTTTCGAGAATCTCTTTTTCGGCCGGAATCAGGCGCTCGCGCACATAACGCTGGAGTTGCTCAATGAACTGCTCGAAAACATCGGTATCCATAATGATCTCTTCCCTGCGACCCGAACCATAGCATTTCGGCCTTTGTTTGGCTTAGGGTGTTGTCACACCTTCATTCCAAAATAAAGCCGTGACATTGCACGCGAAACTTGTCGATGGGAAAGCTTCGCCATTCATCAAGTTAAAAGGTTTCAGCCTGCACCCATTTGCCTGCTTTAGGCTGATCTTCTGCTAAAATGAGCCAGGCACTTCACGCTGCGCTGTGCTGGCATTTTCTGGGACAGGCAGGACACGCCGTTCTGTGCGCGTGGAAGCGCTTTGCGCGCTCTGGCCGACCGCAATGGCCGTACAGCTGCGACCGGCAATGAAGTCCAACGCAGTCCGCAGCGATGCCTCCTGCGGGTCACCTAGGGGACGGGTTATGTCGTCTGCCGCGGCGCATGTGGTCCGCATTGTGCCGGCGAGCCCAGAATAATAGTCGCCCTGCCCCGCCGCATTTTCTTTGGCAAAAGCAATTACGCGAATGCGATCATCGCAAGCGGTCTGATCTATGGCAACCTGACCAACGGGCTTGCCGTAGCTGTTACTGCCGATCAAGGCAGCATTGACCCCGATATAAGGCACAAAGCTGTTCATCACCAATTCGCTCGCAGAGGCTGTCGCGCTGGTGGCTATGAAGGCGATCTTAACAGGCGAGACCGATTGTGTTTGTGGTGAAAATCTCTTGGTTTCATTATTTGACGACTTTGAGGCGCGGAAGCGGGTCACAGAGAAAACATCGCTACTAAAGCGGTTGCCAGCAAGCAAGTCACCCATCACCTCTGCTGTAGAGACCAAACCGCCGCCATTGTAACGAAAGTCGATCACAAAGTTCGTAATGCCCTGCGCGCGGAAATCCGCAAAAGCCGTGCGCAACTGATTATCAGCGGTCGAAATGAATGTGCGCATATTAATATACCCGACGCGCTGTCCGCCGCCATTATCAATGACCTTCACCCCATAACGCGATGATAGCGGGTCCATAATATAATCTGCCTTGGCAACGGTGACGTTGCGTGCACCCGATGCGTCGCTGATACGCAAAACTCGGCTTGTGCCAGCCGTGTTTGGACCCAAGGCGCTCGAGACGCCTGCTGAACCTTGTGCCGCTAATATGTCAGCCACGGGAACCAGGTTTGACGCATTCGTTCCTATCGCCAGAATTTCGGTGCCACGGTCGATACCTGCTGCAAGCGCAGGCGCCCCTTCAAACGCCTCGATGACGAAAATCCGGCTACCTTGATAAGCAAATCGAACCCCAAAGCCTGCCGTGGCACCCGAGGCGTAATAGGCGTTTTCTTCTTGAATTGAAGTGACATAGGTGAAGTACCGGTCGCGACCCTGCCCGCGAGCTGTAGCGGTCAACGCGTCGATATAGGCTTGTACTGAAGTATACGCTGCGGGGCTCAAAGCCGACGGCAGAGTTTCAGGAAAAAGATACCATTCGTTCAGAACGGACGCAGCAAAATTCTGCCGGTTGACCAAGCTGCAGGTGGTCGACGATGGGGGTGAAGGCGGCGGCGTTGAACTTGTTGGTGGCACGACAACCGTTCCGCCTCCGGAACTACTTCCATCACCGCATGCCGACACGCCTGCTGCCAGAATAAGCACGATGCTTTTTAACGATTGCTTTTTTGCCAATTCCTTATTGTATTCCTTCATTCGGACTAAGCCTAGGATCTCTGATTGCTATGCGCCCACTAGTCACTTGTCCATCCCAAACCAAAATTTAACAGACCTTGCTTGTAAATTGTTCACGCACATTCATTGCCGAAATATGTTCGACGCCTCATCTCGGCTTCCTATTCCTCTCTAGAGCAACCAATCTAATGCCCTCTGATCAGTTTGCGTCCAAGGGACTGCGTGTCCCGAGGGACGGCTCTCGCACATTACGCGCTTTGGCAAAAGGTATCGCCGGCAGCATGTTTCTGGATGGGGCCTGTGCATTCAAGCCAGATCGAAGCGATCGGCGTTCATCACTTTCGTCCAGGCCGCCACGAAGTCCTTCACAAACTTCATTTCATGGCCCTTCTCGGCGTAGACTTCGGCAATGGCGCGCAGTTCGGAATTGGAACCGAACACCAGATCGGCTCGGCTGGCGCGCCAGTTCTCACCGCCACTGGAACGGTCGGTGGCAACGTATTCTTCTTCGCTCTCGTCGCTTGCTCTCCACGCATTGGTCATGTCGAGCAAGTTGACGAAGAAGTCGTTCGTCAGATGCCCCGAACGCTTGGTGAAATGGCCATGACCACGTCCGCCGAAGTTGGCACCGAGCACGCGCAGGCCGCCGACCAGCACGGTCATTTCCGGTGCAGATAGACCGAGCAGCGACGCGCGATCGAGCAGCATTTCTTCGGTCTTTACGCGCAGCTTCTTGGGCAGGTAATTGCGAAAACCGTCGGCCTGCGGTTCGAGCCAGTGGAAGCTTTCGACATCCGTCTGGTCCTGCGTGGCATCGCCGCGCCCGCCGATGAAAGGTACTTCGACGGTGAAGCCGGCATCCAGAATCGCCTTTTCCAGACCAACCACCCCGCCGAGCACGATCGCATCGGCCAAACTCATGCTGCCGCGCAGGCCGTTCAAGGTTTCGAGAACCTTGGCCAGCATGGCCGGTTCGTTAACGTCCCAGTCCTTCTGCGGAGCGAGCGCGATCCGCGCACCGTTGGCACCGCCGCGATGGTCCGACTTGCGATAGGTGCTGGCCGAGGCCCAGGCGGTCTTGACCAGATCTCTGACGGTCAACGTGCTACTGGCGATCTTCGCTTTGACCGCAGCGACATCGGCGGCTGACGGTTCCTGTCCAGCCGGAACCGGGTCCTGCCAGATCAGCACTTCGGACGGAACTTCGGGGCCGAGGTAGCGGACTTTGGGTCCCATATCGCGGTGCGTCAGCTTGAACCAAGCGCGCGCGAAGGCATCCTTGAAGGCCTGATGATCGGTGCGAAACTTCTCGCTCACCGCGCGAAATTCGGGATCCAGCTTGAGTGCCATGTCAGCGGTGGTCATCATCGTCGGGACTTTGACCTCGGGGTCCCACGCCGCAGGGGCCATGTCCTCGAGCTTCTGGTTTATCGGCTGCCATTGCTGCGCGCCGGCTGGCGAGTGAACCAACTCGTAATCGTAGTCAAGCAGCAGGCGGAAGTAGTTCTCACTCCACGTCGTGGGCGTGTTGACCCAAGATCCTTCGATGCCGCTGGTGACGGTATGCTCGCCGATGCCGCCATGTTCTGCGCTGCTGAGCCAGCCGAAGCCAAGCGAGCCGAGATCGCCAGCCGCTGGCGCCTTGCCAAGCAGCGAAGCATCGCCGTTGCCGTGCGCCTTGCCGAAGGTGTGCCCGCCAGCGGTGAGCGCCACGGTTTCTTCCGAATCCATAGCCATGCGCAGGAAGGTCGCCTTCATGTCACGCGCCGAAAGCAGCGGATCGGGATTGCCGCCGGGACCTTCAGGATTGACGTAGATCAGCCCCATCTGTATCGCCGCGAGTGGTCCGTCGAGTTCTTCAAGGCCGCGCTCGGGGTCGATCCGAGTCTGCACGCCTTCGTTGACCCACTTGTCCTCGTCCCCCCAGTAAATGTCCTTTTCGGGTTCGTAGACGTCGGCGCGGCCGGCACCGAAACCGAACACCGGGCCGCCCATCGATTCGATTGCAACATTGCCGGCGAGGACGAACAGGTCGGCCCAGCTGATCGATTGACCATACTTCTGCTTTATCGGCCACAGTAGGCGCCGGGCCTTGTCAAGATTGCCGTTGTCCGGCCACGAATTGAGCGGAGCGAAGCGCTGCTGCCCGGAATTGGCACCCCCACGCCCGTCACCGGTCCGATAGGTGCCGGCTGCGTGCCAGGACATGCGGATGAAGAACGGACCGTAGTGGCCATAATCAGCCGGCCACCAAGGCTGACTGTCGGTCATCAAGGCAGTGAGATCGGCCTTGAGCGCGGCGTAATCGAGCGACTTGAACGCTTCGGCATAGCTGAAATCGTCGCCCATCGGATTGGCCGCACCGTTAGGAGCAAGCACGTCAACCGCCAGTGCATCCGGCCACCAATCCTTGTTCTGGCGCCCCAGCAGCGTGCGGATAGAGGCATCTCCATGGCCCATCGGGCAAGTATTGTCGGCGGTCATAGCAAGTTCCTTCAATTTCAGATGCAAGTCTAGGTTGGTCTGCGAAACAACGATACAGACCAGATGTCTCAGCGATCCTCTTAGCAGCGCCTGTAAATTTCAATAACAGATTATAGTCGTTAGTCTAAACTGCTTTGGCGATTATTTGTTGCGGATCCCTTAATCGCTCCTGATGCGCACCAATCCTTCATGCTTGGATTCGCCGCCCACCCGCGGCAGGCGCAGGCGGAATTGCCAGGCGGCGGCGCGGACCGAGCCCTGCGCAATCATCGACCCGATATTCCGGCGCGATGCGGCAGGCGATCAACGCCCAGCCTGGCCTGTCGGCGGTTTGCAAATAGCCCAGCAGTCCGCTGTCATGGAGGTCGCGGCGCCGCGCAGCGGCATATCGGCGCGCCATTGGGGCCGAACCGACGCGCTTGCTGTCCTCCGGCACGCCCCGATCGGGCGGGCCCATCTTGCCTTTGCCCGGTTCAGCACCCGAAGCTTGCGCTGCACCTCGCGCTCGTCGTTTTTCGTCATCGAAAACACCTCCTTCCATCACTGGAATAATGCAAAAGGTGTCTCGGAAGTCACTAAATGTCTATATTATCGTTGCCATGGGCGAAGGTGCAAAGGCTGGCCTGTCGGCTTTCGATCACCTAATCCGGCGTTGATACGAGACCCGATTGTAAATCCCAGCGCGCAGTGCAATTTGCGCGCTGTCACAAGCGAAATCGTTAACAAAAACTCCATTCGTCGAAAAATACTGGTCGATTGCAGTTAGTTTCGCCAACAGGTAAAGAGAATTCATTTCCGTCCTCTCCCCACTCGGTGAAAAAATGCGCCAACCTATCCTTCTCTCATTGATGTTCTGTGTTGCAGCATGTGGTGGCGGAAGCGATGAAAAGCGTGAACGCCCTGCGCCATTGGTGACAGTCGGACCAGCAGTCTCAAATCAATTCTCGGATAATTACGTCGCCATCGGCACAGCTAACGCCAACGAACAAGTATCCGTGCGCGCACCTGTTACCGAACGAATAACACAGCTTGGCTTTTCCGATGGGGATTATATCCAAAAAGGGCAGATGCTTGCTGTGCTCGCACAAGGTCAGGAAACCGCCTCTCTCGCCAGCGCGCAGGCGCGGGTTCGCGAGACAGAGCAGCAGCTGGCGCGTATCACCGAACTCCACCGCCGTGGCTTTGCGACCAACGCAAGTTTGGACGCCCAAACAGCGTCAGCCAGCGCAGCAAAGGCCATGGCGAATGAGGCACGCGCCTCGATTGCCGACCGCGTTGTCCGTGCCCCATTCTCCGGCCAAGTGTCGCTGCGGCGCATATCTATTGGCGCTGTGGTTAGCGCGGGTGACGAAATCGCGGCCATAAGTGACCTCAGCTCCATAAAGTTGGATTTCACCGTTCCTGAGACGATGCTCGCAAATGTGCAGGTTGGGCAGCAAATCACTGCCAAGGCATCTGCTTATCCGGACTATGTCGCTTCCGGAAAAATTGTTGCAATCGATCCGGTAATTAACCCGCAAACCCGAACAGCTTCGCTACGTGCAATATTGCCCAACCGCGATGCTTTGCTGAAACCCGGCATGCTACTTTCGGTGACGATCACCTCAAAAACGCGTATCGCCCCAGCAGTTCCCGAACTCTCTTTGGTTCGAGAAGGCGATGCCAGTTTTGTCTACATCATGGGGGCGGATTTTAAGGTTAAACGCATGCCCGTTACAACAGGTGCGCGCGATGGCAATCTTGTCGAAGTCATTAAAGGACTAAACGTTGGCGACCGGATTGTAACCGAGGGCGTCGTGAAGCTTTCTGATGGCGCGACTGTCCGCACGGGCAAAGCCAAAGGCAGCGACACATCGAACAAAGCACGTTAACGCAGCTTTGATATGAGCATTTCCGACATCTCCGTCCGCAGACCGGTATTTGCCGGGGTTATCGCCATACTTATGGTGCTGGTCGGTATCGCTGGCTTTTTGAATTTGCCAGTCCGGGAATATCCAGACACCGAACCCCCAATTGTCTCCGTTGGGACGGCCTACACTGGCGCTGCCGCAAGTGTTGTGGAGACGCGCGTCACTCAAGTTCTCGAAAACGCGCTCGCCGGAATTGAGGGCATCCAGACAATCACGTCGCGTTCACGCGATGGTCAATCCGAAATTACCATTGAGTTTGCGCCCGGTCGCCGCGTCGATAGCGCCGCCAATGATGTGCGCGACCGCGTCGGAGGCGTCGCGGATGATTTGCCTGAAGAGGTGTTGGCACCCGAGGTACGCAAAGTGGAGGCCGATGCATTTCCGATCCTGTACCTCGTTGTATCCAAACCGGGCTGGTCGCGTCTTGAATTAAGCGATTATGTAGACCGCAATCTCGTCGACCGCTTTTCGGCTATCAACGGTGTAGCCCGCATTTTTGTCAGCGGCGAAGCGCGGCCATCAATGCGTATCTGGCTTCAGCCTGACCGGCTGGCTGCGCTAGGATTGACGCCGCTCGATGTTGAAAATGCCTTGCGTAGCCAGAATGTCGAACTGCCTGCCGGGCGTTTAGAATCTAACGACCAAAACGTCACGCTTCGGGTCAGCCGCCCCTTTGGTAACGAAACCGAATTTCGGCAGTTGGTTGTCGCCCGGGGCGCTGACGGGTCGCTGACGCGTCTATCCGACGTTGCGCGGGTCGAAACAGGCCCGGAAAACCCGTATGCAGCATTTCGACTGAACGGCGAGTCAGCCTTAGGCTTAGGCATTGTGCGCCAGTCAGGGGCGAACACCTTGGCCGTGGCGGACAGCGCCAAGGCGCTGGCGGAGAAAATCAAGCCAACACTCCCGCGCGGCATGACGATTTCCGTCGGCGCCGACGATTCGCTGTTCATCGGCAAGGCCATCAGTGGCGTCTGGATAACTCTGGCTGAAGCAGCAGCATTGGTTGTTCTGGTCATTTTCCTGTTTTTGGGCAGTTGGCGCGCGACTATCATTCCGGCGGTTACCGTGCCGATCTGCCTTCTTGCGACCTTTGCTGTGTTGTGGATGTTAGGCTTTTCCATCAACTTACTCACCCTTCTAGCGCTCGTTTTGGCCATCGGTTTGGTTGTCGACGACGCCATTGTTGTGCTTGAAAACGTCTATCACCGCATTGAACAGGGCGAGCCGCCTTTGGTCGCTGCGGTGAAAGGTACGCGACAAGTCGCTTTTGCGGTCATTTCGACCACCATCGTTGTTTGCGCGGTGTTTGTGCCGGTGATGTTCCTTGCGGGTCAAACAGGCTTGCTGTTCCGCGAGTTGGCGGGCGCAATGATAGCTGCCGTTGCCTTTTCTGGTTTTGTCGCACTTAGCCTTGCTCCGATGCTTTGTTCGAAATTGCTCAAGCAAGAGAAGCGCGGACGATTGGCATCATGGATAGATGACAAGTTTCAGCGGATTGAGCATCGTTATTCCAACCTGCTTGCGCGCGCCATTGCAAAGCCACTGGTTGCACTGCTGGGTGTGCTTGTATTTTTAATGGTCGCTGGGCTCTTGTTCACGACGGTTCAGTCGGAACTTGCGCCGGCTGAAGACGTCGGCATCCTGAGCGCCAATATAGCCGCACCCGAAGGCACTGGTTACGAGGCCATGGACAAATATATGCTGCAAGCGTCCAAACCATTGCTCAAATTGTTGGACAAGGGCCCTGTTCGTTCCGTGATCCAGCGGACGCCTGGCGGCTTTTCAGCAAGTGATGATTTCAATTCAGGCACTTTCACGATTTTCCTTAAGCCTTGGGAACAGCGTACCGAAAAAACCGAAGATGTGGTCGCACAGGTCAACAACATCCTAGCCGAGTTGCCTGCGGTGCGAGGCAACGCCTCAGTTCGTTCCTCCATTGGGCGCGGTCGAGGCCAGCCACTGAATTTCGTCATTGGAGGTTCGACCTATGAATCACTAACCGTTGCACGCAACCGTATATTGGCAGCAGCAAGTCAAAATCCTGGCATCGTGAATCTCGATTCAGATTATAAAGAAACTAAGCCACAGATGGAGATTCAGGTTGATACCGCGCGCGCTGGCGATTTAGGCGTATCGGTGGCCGATGTCAGTCAGGCGCTTCAATCGCTGTTGGGGTCGCGCAGGGTATCAACTTATGTGGACCGTGGTGAAGAATATCGCGTCATCATTCAGGCGGACGCGAGAGATCGCGCGACAGCGGAAAATCTTGCCGCCATTCAATTGCGAACGCGCGATGGCGCGCTCGTTTCTTTGGCCAATGTGATCAAATATACTGAAACAGCCGGCGCACGCGATTTGGGCCGCTTCAACAAACTGCGCGCCATTAACCTATCGGGCGGTCTGGCACCCGGCTACTCCATGGGTGAAGCGCTGGCATTTCTGGAAGAACAAGCTGCCGCATCGCCAGAGGTACTGGCCGTTGGCTATCGGGGTGAAAGTCAGGCGTTCAAGGAAACGGGCGGTTCCATTATTATAGTCTTCTTCCTGACCATTCTTCTCGTCTATCTGGTGCTGGCAGCGCAGTTTGAGAGCTTTGTGCATCCGATCACGATTATCACGACAGTGCCCCTAGCTGTCGGTGGCGGCATCATTGGGCTTGCCCTCACTGGGATGACGCTGAACCTATATAGTCAGATAGGTATTGTGATGCTCGTCGGACTGGCCGCGAAAAACGGTATTTTGATTGTCGAATTCGCCAATCAATTGCGTGACGAAGGTCTGGAAATTATCGACGCGATTCAACAGGCCGCTGCGCGCCGATTACGTCCAATTTTAATGACGTCCATCGCAACCGTGTTTGGCGCGATACCCTTGGCAATTGCCGGCGGTGCCGGCGGCGCGGCGCGGTCCGCAATCGGCGTAGTTATTGTCTTCGGTGTAACGCTCGCGACGCTCATCACTCTTGTGCTCATTCCGCTGATTTATGCGCGCCTCGCCAAATTTACCGGCTCACCCGAAGCAGTGTCACGCCGACTTGCGCAAGAGATGGAAGCGCAAAAGTAGCACTAAGTTTGAGGCTTTCTTGCCGCGAAGCATAGCGAAGTATTTCCAAAACTTCACAGAACATTTCGTCACTTCTTAACATATTAGTCCTATCTGCGGCTTTGCCTCGAGCAAAAGACACAGGGACCGGACATGCGCACTGAAGTTCTGGTAAGTGCCCAGCATCGACAGATGCTGGATCAAGTGCTGGCGATTAGTCACATCATGCTTACCGACAGCGGCGGCGTTCAAGAAGAGGCACCAGCGCTTGGCAAACCTGCGCTGGTACTGCGTGACACTACCGAGCGCCCTGAGGGCATCACCGCAGGCACTGCAAAGCTAATCGGCACTGATAAACACAGGATTATTTCGGAAGTTTTCAATCTTTTGGACGATGATGCCGCTTATTCCGCCATGGCGCGGGCACATAATCCGTTTGGAGATGGGCACGCCAGCGAGCGCATAGCTGAGATTGTCTGGAATGCGCGTAGACAAGATCATCTATTGCCTGCTTAGTATCGCGGAGCCCTGCTGCAGCACTTGTTCCTGACCAAATAACGTCATAAGGCGCTGCTATTCGACAGCCGTCTGAAAGAGGGATATCCAATGAAGATTGCAATGATCGGTTCGGGCTATGTCGGCCTTGTGTCTGGTGCGTGCTTTGCGGATTTCGGACATGAAGTTGTCTGCGTAGACAAGGATGCGGCAAAGATCGACCGGTTGAACGCAAACATCATGCCGATTTACGAGCCCGGCTTGGACGCATTGGTTAAATCGAACGTAGACGCTGGACGGCTCAGCTTTTCAACGGATGTCCTGCGGTCGGTCAAAGGATGCGACGCTGTTTTCATAGCCGTTGGCACGCCGTCGCGCCGTGGCGATGGTCATGCAGACCTAAGCTATGTCTATGCCGCTGCCGAGGAACTGGCCAGCGCCATTATTGATCCGCGTACGGTTGTCGTGACCAAATCTACCGTTCCTGTGGGCACTGGCGACGAAGTTGAACGCATCATTCGCGAAACCAACCCACAGCTTGAGTTTGCAGTCGTATCAAACCCCGAATTCTTGCGCGAAGGCGCTGCCATTGGTGATTTCAAACGTCCCGACCGCATCGTCGTAGGCAGCGATGTTGAGTGGGCGCGCGACGTCATGCGCGCTGTGTACCGTCCCTTGTTTCTCAACGAATCGCCTTTATTGTTCACCAGCCGCCGTTCGTCCGAGCTGATCAAATATGCCGCGAACGCATTTTTGGCGACGAAGATCACCTTTATCAACGAAATGGCGGATCTGTGCGAGAAACTGGGCGCCAATGTGCAAGACGTATCGCGCGGTATCGGCCTTGATAACCGCATCGGGTCAAAGTTCTTACACGCTGGTCCAGGCTATGGCGGCAGTTGCTTTCCAAAGGATACGCTAGCGCTTCTCAAGACCGCTCAGGACCATGAAACGCCCGTTCGTATAGTCGAGGCTGTCGTTCAGGCCAATGACCTTAGAAAGCGCGCTATGGGCCGCAAGATCATCACCGCACTGGGCGGTGATGTGCGGGGCATGAAAATTGCTCTGCTTGGCCTGACGTTCAAACCCAATACAGATGATATGCGCGATGCGCCGTCCATTGCGATTGTTCAGACCTTGCTCGATGCCGGCGCAATTGTGCATGCGCATGACCCCGAAGGCATGGAGGAGGCCGCAAAAATCCTTCCCGATGTCATCATGGCCAGCAGTGCGTATGACGCCGCGAAAAATGCACATGCGGTGGCCTTGATTACCGAATGGGACGCATATCGTGCGCTTGACCTCAAGAAACTGCACGCCGCGATGGCGGGCGATGTTCTTGTGGATTTGCGCAACATATACCGCACCGAAGAAGCGCAGGCCGCTGGGTTCAATTATGTTAGCGTCGGGCGTTGAGGAACATAGGCAATTTTAGAAGTTGGACGATTGCAGCCGCAAGCCTCCAATAAGCTTTAATTCACCTGTCGGTCGTAACCAGCCCAATAAGGAGCACGTAAATCCTTGCGTAAGATTTTGCCCGACGCATTCCGGGGCAACGCCGCAATGATGTCAACGGAACGTGGCACCTTGAAACCGGCAATGCGTGCACGGGCCCAAGCGATGACGCTTTCGGGATCCACCTGAGCACCGGGTTTGGGAACGCATACCGCCTTCACCGCTTCGCCCCATTTGTCATCAGGCACGCCAATGACGGCGACCTCCAATATATCGGGATGGCCGTAAATCGCACTTTCCACTTCCGCAGGATACACATTTTCGCCGCCGGTTATGATCATGTCCTTTACGCGGTCGTGGATATACATGTATCCGTCTTCATCAAGATATCCGGCATCTCCGGTCTTTATCCAACCACCCTCGGCGACAGTACCCTTCGTGGCATCAGGCAGGTTCCAATAGCCAAGCATGTTGTTAGATGACCGCGTCCATATCTCGCCGACATCACCCACAGGAACATCATTCCCCGCCCCATCGACGACGCGCAATTCGACCCCCGGCAGTGGCTTGCCAGCCGAGCGCATCCGTTTATTGCCATTGGGGTCGTGATCCTCAGGCTGCAACATGCAAATGGTGCCCGTCGTTTCCGTCATGCCGTAGACTTGAATGAACTCGGCGCTGAACACGTCCATGCACTGGCGCAATAGTTCAAGCGGAATGGGCGCAGCGCCATAGAGGATATATCTGAGCCGGCTATAATCTACATCACGGCATCTGGGGTGGTTAACCATCATCTGCAATGCGGCGGGCACAATGAACAATCGCGTTGCTCCGCCCTTTTCGATGCCATCAAAGACCGAATCTGGTGTAAATTCGGCCTGTACCAGCGCCGGCAGACCAGACGCCAGCGCCATAATGCCAAGTCCGGTCCCGCCAATATGCGCGCAGGGCATAGCGATGAGGACAACCTCATCATCATCCCACTTGCTATAGGCATGTTCTTCTTCAGCCGCATTTTTGCGCAAGGCAAACAGATTGCGGTTGGAGAGCACCGCACCCTTGGGATTACCCGTGGTG
>NSIP01000031.1 GCA_002737725.1 Rhodospirillaceae bacterium | reverse complement strand
CCACTTGTCAGTGCCATCCGCACAGCTTCTCGTCTAAATTCTTCGGTATGTATGCGTCCCATAATAACACTCCTTGATGCATGATAAATCATTCAAGGATGCGGAACTATTCCGTGACAAGACAAGCTGAACAGCGGTTGCCGCTCACCGCCAGTCAGGTAAAATCAAGTATCGTATGTCCCACCCCAGGAGCCCGTCCCATGCCCAGCATGTCTCGTCGTTCGTTTGGAAAAGTCGCTGCCAGTGTGGCCGCCATCAGCGCCCTGCCCGGCCTTGCAACCGCCGCCACGGCACCGGGCGCGCTGCGCACGCTGGGAAAAAGTGCGCTGAAAGTCTCATCCGTCGGCATTGGCTGTAATAATTTTGGACAAGCGTTGGATGTGGCGGGCACTAAACGCGTGGTCGATGCCGCCATGGATTTCGGCGCAACATTTTTTGACACCGCCGACGTATATGCGCGTGGCGTATCAGAAGAATTCCTGGGCAAAGCGTTAGGCGCCAAACGCAAAGATGCGGTGATCGCTACCAAGTTCGGCAGCCCCATGGGCTCGGGCAAATTCCCCGAAGGCGGTGGTTCGCGCGCACACATTATGTATGCCGCCGAGGAATCATTGCGCCGCCTAGGCACCGACTATATCGACCTGTACCAAATCCATCGGCCCGACGCCAAAACGCCGGTCGAAGAAACTTTGCGTGCCATGGACGATTTGGTGCGCCAGGGCAAAGTGCGCTTCATTGGCCATTCCAATTTCGATGGCAACATGAGCAACGATGCGGCAAAATTATCAGCGTCGGCCAAAATCACTGCGTTTATCTCGGCCCAAAATCACTACAGCTTACTCACCCGCGGCATCGAGAAAGATTTGGTGCCTGCCGTTGAGGCCCATGGCTTGGGTATCCTGCCCTACTTCCCGCTGGAAAGCGGCATCCTGACAGGCAAATACAAGCGTGATGAAAAGCCCGCCGAAGGCACGCGCATGGCGACGTGGGCCGCACGCGCGCCGGGCGCAACGAGCCGCTTCATGAACGAGACGGCGTTTGCCAAAGTGGAAAAGCTGCAAGTGCTGGCCGATCAAAACAGCGTCACTTTATTGCAGTTTGCCTTCGGCTGGTTGCTAAATAAAGCCTATATCGGCAGCGTGATTGCGGGTGCGACCAAGCCCGAACAGGTGGAAAACAACGTCAAGGCCGCAGCATGGCGCCCCTCGGCTACGGTGGATGCCGAGATCGACAAAATCACGAAGGGTTAAGCTATACTGGCTTCAAAGGCTCGTGCGCCTCGCCTAAGATGAAAGAGGCCATGCAAAATCCATCCGTGCCCGACCCAAACCAAACCGATCACTAACTTCGTCTGGGCCGAACGCTTCTGGCCGAGGGGCGCGACAGCGAGGCTTTAGCGCCGCTGCTTGACGCCGCGCACCGTCACCATCATGCGACGTGGGCCATCATCGGCGACATCTACTTGCGCCATAGTGAATATGCGCAGGCCGCTACCGCCATACCCTGTCCCACGCCCCCGAGCACTTCGGTGCAGCAAACAATTTGCTCCCGACATTGTTAGCCTTGCTTAATTATTCAGGCGCGCTGCGTCATGCCGACCATATGATCTCGAAAAATATGCGCCGCACATCAGCTCTGGCTTTCATATGCGTGGCCTTGGGCGAACTGGGGCGGCTCGATGAGTTGAACGCGCTGGCCAACCATGACCGCCTCATTTCAGCCGACCAGATTGATCAATCACATGGCTTTGCATCGCTGGCAAATTTTAATCAATACTTGGCGCGATCGTTGACGACCCAGAAATCCTTGGTCCATGCCCCGCCCGCTCACGCCACCCAGAGCGGCTTTCATAGTGGTGATTTGTCACACACCAAAAACAGTGACGTGATGATATTAAACGCCGTGTGCGTGCGCGCGGCTGACGAACGGCGAAGGTTGCTCGACACCACTTTGGATCATCCATTTGACCGCGTTTCGCCCCGCTCGTTTTCGTATTCACTCCTGGGCCATTGTCATGAACGAGGGCAGCCATCAAACCGCGCATATTCATCCTTCGGCGTGGCTCAGCGGCGTTTATTACGTGGCGGTTCCAAGCGACGTTCGCCGTAATGACCCCGAGCACAATGGGTGGTTGGAATTCGGCCCAAGCGATGACAAATGGCACCGACCAGAGACCGTCATGCCGCAGCGGCAGATTTTCCCAAAACCTGGCCCGCTGGTCACGTTTGCATCCTATTTCTGGCACCGAACGCGGCCCCTGCGCTCGGCCAAGCCACGCATTTCCTTTGCCTTCGACATGATTCCGCTCTAGGTCCCCCTCACCTGAAACTGGCCTTCGCGCCCCAAAATCGTGCTAAAGTGGCTCCATGTCCGAGACACCACCCGACGCGAAAACCACCCCGCATTCCATGACGGCACCCATTAGCTTGGCCTTGGGCGCAGCCATGGCTAAGCCCCCCAAGAAATTTAACCAACTGGCCGTTGCTTACAGCGTATCGACTTTGGTGGTCATCGCCTCGCTGATCGCGGGCATGGCCATCAAGCAATGGTTGGCAGCATCGAACATTATGCTGGTCTTTCTGCCCTCGGTGCTGATTAGCGCGGCCCTTTATGGGTTCAGGCCGGGCCTGTGGGCGAGTTTGCTGAGCGCGGTTGCCGGCACCTACTTCTTATCCTCGCCCGGCGATCCCTTTGCGGTTTCCGACCCCGCGAACTTCTGGGCGATCATGATCTTCACGCTGGTCGCTGCCTTCGCCTCGGCCTTGGCCGAGCAAAGCCGCCACCAAGCCGCCACCGCCGAAGCTAATGCGCGCATCACCGACCAGATGTATGCTTTTAGTCAAAAGCTTGCGGGCATCGCCAATGCTGATGAATTGATTTTGGCTGCGTTGACGCAAGTACATTCGATGTTGCAGGTCGATGCGCTGATTTTGATTCCGGGTCAGAATAACGAGTTAGATATTCGCATCGCATTACCGCCCGTCGACCGATTAACATTTGCCGACCGCAACGCCGCCAACTGGTGCGTCGAGCACGCCAAGCCCTCGGGTGGCGATTTACGCGTCTGGCCCGATGCAACGCACCTGTTTGTGCCGCTGCGCACCGGACAAGGCGTCGTCGGCGTGCTCGGCGTCAATCGCGGAAATCAAGGCACTTACTTAACGCCCGAGGAATATAAACTGCTGGATGCGCTGGCGAACCACGCAGCTGTGACGGTGGAACGTGCAGCCTTTGGTGCACACGTTGAGGAAGCTCGCTTGATCCGCGAGACCGAAGATTTTCGCAACGCGATGTTGTCATCGTTAACGCATGATTTCAAAACGCCGCTGGCGTCGATCTTGGGCACGATCTCGAGCTTGCGCCACTATGGCAGCAGGTACGACGCCCAAACCCAAGATGAAATGCTGGGCACCGCACAAGAAGAATCCGAGCGCTTGAATCGTTACCTTGGCAATCTGCTCGACATCACGCGGCTTGATACCGGCACGCTGAAACCCAAAAGCGAAATTATCGACATCAGCGATATTGTCGGCGCGGTGCTCAAACGCTTTCAAGGCTGGCCCGAAGGTGTCCGCATCGTTACTGCCATAACACCCGATCTGCCGATGGTGCCGCTGGACTTCATGCTCACCGAACAGGCACTGTTCAATATTCTGGATAACGCTTTGAAGTATGCATCTTATGGAAATGTTGTGATTCGGGCCACTTCGACCGCGAGTACCTGCACCATCGCCATTGAGGATACGGGGCCAGGTATTCCGCCCGAATACTTGGTGCGCATCTTTGACCGCTTCTACCGTGTGAAGTCAGTCGACCGTCAACGGGCTGGAACAGGGTTGGGTTTGGCGGTATCGAAGGGCTTCACCGAAGCCATGGGTGGAAAACTTGTGGCCAGCAATCGCCCGAAAGGGGGCGCCGTGTTCAGCATGACGTTTCCAATCGCCCGAACTGCGGTACAGCCCATGTTGAGCATGGTGGTCAATAACCCGCTCGAACCGCTGCCGACGCGCGAACCAAAAGCCGCTGCCAGTGGTTAAGCATAATAAAGACTGACATATTCATTATGCCCGATAACAAGGTCACCATTCTGATCGTCGACGACGAGCCGGCGATCCGCCGTTTTTTGCGCAATACATTGGCCGTGCAGGACTACCGCGTTATCGAGGCTGAGAATGCCGAAGCTGCTGCCTGGTCGGTTCGGCACGAAAAGCCAGACCTGATCGTTCTCGACTTAGGCTTGCCCGACCGCGATGGGCTTGAATTGATTCGCGATTGGCGCGCCGCACTCGCCGTGCCGATTATTGTGCTCTCAAGCCGGGTTGACGAAAAAACCAAAGTCGCGGTACTGGACGCAGGCGCAGACGATTATATGTCCAAGCCCTTTGGTGTTGATGAATTGATGGCGCGCATTCGAACGGCGTTGCGTCATCGCTTCACCTCGCAAGGTACTCAGCCTGCTTTTTCCACCGGTCAGCTTGAGATGGATTTGGTGAAACGACTTGTCCGCGTGCGCGGCGAAGACGTGAAACTTTCGCCGAAAGAATACGACATCTTAAAAGAGCTGGTGATTCATGCTGGCAAAGTTTTGATTCACAGCCACTTGCTGCGCGAAGTGTGGGGCGGCGAAACCGCAGTCGATGTGCAGTACCTGCGAGTTTATATCCGCCAGATCCGCCAAAAGATCGAACGCGACCCCGAACGGCCCGAATATATCGTCACTGAATCAGGGGTCGGATATCGCTTGCAGATGCACGAATAAAAAAGGTTGCAGCTAAATAATGCACGTAAGATTGTTGCGCGATGGCTCTTTAACCCTCGCAATTCCGGGCTGTAGATAAAAACCCCGGCCCTCGGTTACGAAATGTCATGGCGACTCGGTGTAATAGAGCATGTTGGCGTAAGGCCCCCAACATGCTGCGCTAAGAATATCCACAGCTTAAGCCCACGTTTAAAAACTTTTAGATTGTATAAAGCGCGTACCACTCGCTTTGCGCACAAGTGCATATATAAGATTCATATATTTATCGCTGTGCAGTACAGCACAATTCATATGACACATACATCTCAACATTATCGAACTTATATGCAGAAGCAGTGAACGCTCAACGCAGGGGAAACAGTTGCGCTCTGTGATCTGTCGTAACTTTGAAAAAAAGGTCGGATATGGGAGCATATGCAAACTACAACCGTAGTTCTGGGGTCATGTCGCGCCGTGCGATGGGCTTCGTCGCCACAGCACTTTTTCATGTCTTGCTCGTTTACGGGCTGGTCACGGGCTTGGCCCGCACGGTTGTCGAGGTGCTGAAAGGCCCCATCGAAACCAAGATCATCGAAGAAGTCATCGATAAGCCGGACGAGCCACCGCCGCCGCCGCCGAAATTTGATAAGCCACCGCCGCCGTTTGTGCCGCTCCCTGAAATTTCAATTATGAGCGATGCCCCGGCACCGACTGCCATCACGCAAGCCACGTCCGTCGTGCGCCCACCTGCGCCCGCCGTGGGACCGACCGCCCCTAAAACCATCAGGGGTCGCAATTATCAGCCTGAATATCCTCCGTCATCCAAGCGGGCCGGCGAAGAAGGCACTGTCTTGCTGCAAGTTTACGTCGGCGTGGATGGAAAAGTAACAGAGGCCAAAGTGGAAAAGTCGAGCGGTTTTGACAAGCTTGATGAAGCCGCAATGAAAGAGGCCCTGAGAAATTGGAAATTCACGTCTGCAACGATCGGTGGAAAGCCCGTTGCTACATGGTATTCCATTAAGGTCACATTCAAAATCGAAAACGAACGCTAAAAATACGCTCACTCAACATCACTACTTCAATCACACAGCTTTCACCGCGGAGGAGATCATCATGAGTTCAGTTCGTTCTTCACTTTGGCAGGGCATTGCGGCCGTCGCATTGCTCGGCAGCTTTGTCATCGGTCAGGCTTCGGCCCAGACCACACCAGCGGCACCTGCCCCCGCCCCTGCCCCTGCTGCTGGCGCCATGGCAGTTCCAACAGATCCGAACGCCACTCCGGCCGCTGATATGGCTGCAACTGACCCGAATGCCGCGCCCATGACCGATGCGACCGCTGCTGGGGAAGAGGGTCCTGCGATAGAAACAGAGGAAGCGATGAACCCATATGGGTTGCAAGCTCTTTGGGTAGAAGGCGACTTCGTTTCAAAAGGCATTCTGGTCACCTTGGTCATTATGTCGATGGGTTCATGGTTCATCTTGGTGACCCGCCTTTGGGATCAAAACGTTCTGTTCAAGCAAGCCAAGACTGCAGGCGGCGGTTTTTGGAGTGCAGCGAACTTAAAGGAAGGCTTGACCAAGCTTGAACCAAACAGTGCTTTTCGCGCCATTGTGGAAGACGGTTTGAAGTCGGCTGAACATCATGAAGGCAAACTGACAGACCAAATCGCTCTGAACGATTGGATTGCAATGTCGTTGCAGCGTTCAACCAACGACGTCTCGTCAACCCTGCAAAAAGGCCTGGCCTTCTTGGCCGCCGTTGCCTCGTCCTCACCCTTCGTGGGCTTGCTCGGCACGGTGTGGGGCATCTATCACGCCCTGGTGGCCATCGGCATTTCTGGCCAAGCCTCGATCGACAAAGTGGCCGGTCCTGTCGGCGAAGCCCTGATCATGACCGCGATTGGTCTGGCTGTCGCGATCCCAGCGGTGTTGGGATACAACTGGCTGGTCAGCCGCAACAAAGCTGCGCTTGAGTTACTGCGTAACTTTGCGGCCGACGTGCATGCTGTGATTCTGAGCGGTAACAAAAAAGTCGCACAGCGCTAAGCACTGCTTTTTTAGCCACAAGTTCACCACAAATAGTGCCTATGTTCCCTCCAAGGTTCACAGCTCGTGAATCTCGGAGGCCAGGCTGCCAATAACCGGAGTTAAGCCCATGGGCATGAGTGTCGGCGTTTCCGAAGGCGATGAAGAAGTGATGGCGACCATCAACACCACCCCGCTGGTGGATGTGATGTTAGTGATGTTGATCATCTTTTTGATCACAGTTCCTGTCGTGATCAAGACGGTGCCGTTGGAATTGCCCACAGCCGACAATATTGCCACTGTCACCAAGCCTGAGAATATTGTGATTGCCGTGGACCGTGACGGCGGTTTGTACTGGAACGATGCGGTGCTGCCTGATTACGCGGCGCTTCTGAACAAATTCAAAGAAGTCGCACCTTTAGTCCCGCAACCCGAAATCCATATCCGCGGTGACTCGCTCACGCGCTTCGAGGGCATCGGCAAGGTGATTGTCAATGCGCAACGCGCAGGCATTGTCAAGCTTGGGTTCATTACGCAGCCCGATTTGTCCAACCGCTAATCTCGTATACGAACGGAGTTACGATTATGGGTATGTCAGTAGGTAGCGGTTCGGGCGATCACGAAGCTCCGATGATGGAAATCAACACCACGCCGTTGATCGACGTGATGTTGGTGCTGTTGGTGATGTTGATTATCACCATCCCGATCCAAACACATGCGGTCAAACTTGATATGCCGCGCCCGAATGCAAACCCGCCGCCGGTCGAAGTTGAGCCCGAGATCATTGAACTGAACGTCGATTTCGACGGAACCATTACATGGAACGGAACCGCCGTGCCTGATACGCCCACGCTGGAAGGCTTCATGCGCAAAGCGTCGAAGCAAGATCCGCAGCCCGAGATGCACCTGAAGCCCAATCGTTTGGCCAACTACGCACAAGTCGCGATTGTGTTGGCCGTAGCTCAACGCAATGGCGTGGTGAAAATTGGGTTCGTCGGCAACGAACAATACGTGCAGTAAGTTTAATCAACTTGATCCATTCGCGCTTCAGGAGCCTTTCAATGATTTACGTTAAAAGCCGCCCCTTACCGCTTCGCTTCGCGATGCTGGCCTGCGCCTTATCCTTCGGATTTGTTGCAGCCAGCCCCTTGGTGGCAAGTACTGCCTTCGCCCAAGACAAGGCGAAGAAAGACGCCCCCAAAGGCCCATCGGTCAGCCCGAAACTCGGGAAAGTCCTCAAAGCCGCGCAAGATGCGATCACCGCGAAGAACTGGAAAGAAGCGAAAGCCAAGATCGACGAAGCCGCCGCGTTTCCCGACAAGTCTGCCTACGAAACCTATGCGATCAATGAACTCAGCGGTTTCGTTGCCGTCAACTCAAACGATTATGCGGGCGCTGCAAAAAGCTTTGAAGCAACATTGAACAGCGAGTTCTTGACTGCCGATGCCAAGCCCGCGCGCCTAAAGGCGGTGTCTCAGCTTTTTTATCAAGTCAAAGCCTACAACAAGACCACCATCTTCGGCCCACAGTACCTGAAAGACAACTCGGGTGATTCCGAAATGCAGATGATGGTAGGCCAAGCCTACTACCTGCAAAACGACTTCCCCAATGCGTCAAAGTTCCTCAAGAACGCGATTGAAGGCGCTGAGAAAGCTGACAAGCCGGTGAAGGAAGATTGGCTGCAACTGTTGCAAAGCTCCGAGTACGAGCAGAACAACATCCCGGGCTTGATTAAAGTTTTGGAAAAAACCGTCAGAATTTACCCAAAGGCCAGCTATTGGGATCAACTCATCACGCTTCTGGCGAAGGAAATCAACGATACCGGTAAACTTGATCTCGAGATTTATCGCTTGCGGTTAGCCACAGGCGCCAAACTTGAAGCCGACGAGATGCGCGAAATGGCCGAGCTGACCATCCAAGCCGGGATGCCGGGCGAAGCCGAAACTGTGATGGCCAAAGCGATAGCGGACGGAAAGAAAACCGAGCGCGATACACGACTGATCAATATGGCGAAAACCCAGGCCACATCGGACAAGGCCTCGATTGCCCAGTCGGAAACCTCTGCGAATGCAGCACCCACCGGCGAGCCTTTGGTGAAGACCGGCGAAGCCTATTTGACCTATGGTAACGCCGCCAAAGCCGTTGAGTTAATTAAAGCGGGCATTGCCAAAGGCCCCAAAGACGCTGACCGCGCCAAGCTCCGTCTGGGCGTTGCTCTGATAGCGGCCAAGCAAGGCGGCGAAGCCCGCAAGGCCTTTGCCAGCATTACCGCCGCATCGCCCTACGCCCGCCTGGGCCGGTTGTGGTCGATTGTGACGGAGAGACAGGGCTAACGCCTGCGCGTTAACCAGGCCTTATCAGAGGCGGTATCCTTGGCCCTGCCTTGAAAAAGGTGGGGCCATTTGCCTTTAGCCCTGCTTCGGTGTCCAGGTCAGGTGTTGCCTTTCAGACACACCCCCAATGTTTCGCGTTTGCGCTGGGCTCCACCCTAGCCAAACCAAGGGGCAAAATATATCATTTCTTGCCATTTTGATGACGCGGAGAACCTCCTCGTATTTCAAAAGCTTAGCCATACGTCCAAATACAAAAAAGGGGATTTTTGATGAAAAAATATTTGCTCAGCACGACCATCGCGGCCGTTGCTTTCTCGTCCGCCGCCATGGCCCAACAGCAGGCCCAGGCCCAACAAAGCGGCCTTGAGGAAATCGTCGTCACGGCCCAGCGCCGCGAAGAGCAAATCCAAAATGTGCCAATTCCCGTCAGCGCCTTCTCGGCCGAGATGCTGGCCAAGCGCCAGATCGTGCAAGCGACCGACCTTGAGCGTTACGTCCCCAGCTTGAAGATGCGCAACAACATCACCTCGCCCACCAACATTTCACCAGCGTTGCGCGGCTCGACTCAGCAAGATGCCTCGTTGATCGTCGCCGAATCGCCCTTTGGTTTGTATGTGGACGACGTCTACTTGGGCCGTTTGAACGGCAACAACGTGACACTGGCCGATATCGAGCGCGTTGAAGCGCTGCGTGGTCCGCAAGGCACGCTGTATGGCCGCAACACGCTTGCTGGCGCGATTAAGTTCATTACCCGCACACCGAGCCAAGACGATGAATGGGTTAAAGCTGAAGCGATGTACGGCACCTACGATAACTACAAAGCCAGCGTGAGCGTGGGCGGCGGCTTGACGGATACTGTGGCCGGCTCATTCGCGGCACAGATTAACGGCAAAGGTGGTTACTGGACCAACAAGGCCACGAATACGCCTGTTGGCGATGAAGATAACACCGCAGCGCGCGGCAAGCTGCGCTACACCGGCTCGGATGTGTTCGACGCAACGGTCTCAGCGTCTTTCAGCCGCAGTACCAATGACGCGCTGCAACTGACCCCAGGCACAACACCGGGCGTTGCAACCAATCGTCAGTATCGCTCGAAGCAAGTTGTGCCACTGTACGGAAACCCCTATGTCGTCAATCGCCCGGTCTCAAACAAGAGCCCCTCACCGATCGAGAACAACCCACGCGGCAATACAAAGCAGTGGATCTCTTCACTCAACATGACTTACGACTTCGGCGATGCCTCGCTGCAGTCCATCACAGCTTTCGTCAACACACGTGACTTTTTCTCCACCGACTTTACAGGTACCGGCGGCGTGGGGGTTACAGTCAGCGCCGCCAATGGCGGTAGCCTTGGTGGCGTCGTTGGCGCAACCAAACTCAATGCCGATCAGCTCACCCAGGAATTGAAAGTACAAGGCGAAGCAGCCGGCGGAAAACTGAATTACTTGGTCGGCGGATTCTTCTTGCAGGAAAGCGGCGATCAGCGTTTCGGTTGGGCGATTCCTGGCCCCTTCTCAACCACCCAGATCCAGGCCTTCACCCACTCTTACTCGTTCTTCACTCACAACGATTTTGCCATCACCGATGAATTAAAGGCGACGGCTGGCGTGCGTTATGTGAAAGACATCAAGAAGTTCGGCATTCAATTCCAATATGTTGGCCCAGTCGCATTCCTCAACGTGGTCAGCCCCCAAGCCCCGGTCACCTTGAAAAACAACTATGACAAATGGCTGCCGAAATTCGGCCTCGATTATCAAGTCCCGACCTCTGGTGCGATCGACAGCATGTTGCTCTATACGTCGATAGGACGCGGCTTCAAGTCGGGTGGTTATAGCGCCATTGCCATCGGCAATTTGAACGATGCCCGCAGCCCCTACGGCCCCGAAAGCAATTGGACCTACGAAGCCGGGATGAAGACCGACTTGCTTGATAACCGTCTGCGCTTCAATGCCAACTACTTCTACAACCGCATATCGGACCTAACGTTGAACGCCCAAGTTGCGGGCGTCGCTGGCGGCCCGTCTTCGTTCCCGGTGCAAAATGCCGGTGCGGCAACGATTAAAGGTTTGGAAATTGAAGCCTCGGCAGTTCCGGTGGATGGCCTGACGTTGTTCGCCAACTCAGCCCTGCTCAGCGGTAAGTTCCGTAACTTGCGCCCAGGCAGCGCGCCCACCAACGCTTTGGCCAACTACGGCGTTGCCAAGGCCGGCCCACCATCACTGCCCGATTACACTTTAACTTTGGGCTTTGATTATCGCCATGACCTGGCCATGGGCAGCGGCGATAGCGCCTTCTTGCTCGGTGCCGATTGGTTCCACAGCGATGATTACATCAGTTCGGCCACCAATGAACTGATCCTCGATGCCTATAGCCGCATCGGTGCGTTCGTCGGCGTTGCGCTGGACGACACGTGGGAAATCAAGGCGTCGGTGAAGAACCTCGCCAACGACAAAACTCTCTCGACCGGCTCACGTGGCTTCCTGGGTGGCTTCTTGTACCTACCCCCGCGCGAATACATGCTGACCGTAAAATACACGATGTAATTTTAACCGATCCATCGTTTCGTCCAGCGGGCCCGGGGGCAACCTCGGGCCCGTTTTCTTTTGGGGCTAGTAGAGCGGATTTGACATTCACTACCCATTCGGGGTCAGGCTGATAAGCGAATGTCAAATCCAAAGCTCCACGAAAACCCTATATTTGCTCGTGGTCCTCATAATTCTAATATTCGTAAGGTCGCGACCCGAAAGGGATGCGGCTGATCTGGCGGGCTACGACGCCACACAGTTTAATGCGGCAATCAAAGCAGCCGGTTACCCCGACAAAGCTGACCATGATAAAATCAACGTGCCCGTTGTGCTGGCGTTGCTGACATTGCTGATGCTGTACGAGGCCATGGTGTACGGGCCGATTGCAGCGCTGCTGGTCGAGTTATTCCCCGCGCGTATTCGCTAGACGTCCATGTCGCTGCCCTATCACATCAGCAATGGCTGGTTTGGCGGGTTCTTACCCTCGGTCAGCTTTACGCTCTTAGCCATGAGTGGCGACATCTATTATGGGCTTTGGTACTCTGTGCTGATTGCGGGCGGCTCGCTGCTGATTGGCTTGGCGTTCTTGCCTGAAACCAAGGACCGCGATGTGCATGATTAAAGGACCCTGACGATGACCACCCTCTCCCGCCGCGAGACTTTACTGGCTGCCAGCGCGCTTGGTACTGGTCTTACGTTGCCTGCGCTCGCAGCCACGCCGTTTTTGGCCAAGGGCGGGTTTGATGCAGCAGCGTTCAAAGCGTGGGCGTCGGCCCGCATTGGCGATGGTCAACCGATCTGGTGGTACTCATCAGGCTCGGTGCGCGCATACCCATCTGGCGACTTACTGTTTTTCATGGAAGGCTTTGATGGTGCAACCAGTTATTGGCCCGACCCAAAAACCAATCTGGTTCACCAGTATAATCGCAAAATCTACATCTTCCGCGATGCCAAGACCGGCGAGGTTTTGCGCGAGTGGAAAGGCAAAAAGGTCGAGCCCGTCGCCTACCCGTATCAGTTCATCACCTACGAGCTGAAGGGCGACAAGGTAGAGACGATGGTGGAGCAAGGCACGAAGCCGCGCGTCCAACGCATTGGCCCCGGCACCGATATGACGGCGCGCAAGGTTGGCGACACCTATGTGTTTACTGCGCCGGTGTATTTGGATTTCCCCATCCCCGGTGGCGAGAAGCGCTATCAGGCCTTTGAGAATTACGATTTTTTCGTCAATACCGACGGGCGAGCGAAAGAGCCCCATCAATTGTCATGGCTTCGTCATGGCCCCCTCGGCGCCTGGGCCGACGGCGCAGACTCGATTATGCATCTGGTGACGTGGCGCGTGGAACGCTGGGAAGATATTGCGGCAGACTTGCGCAGCTATATCGAAAAAGAGCAGCCCCTGTGGCGCAATCCGCCCAAAGACCTAGCCGAAATCCGCCGCCTGCAAGAGGGCAACGTTTAAACGAAAAAAAACGGGGTGACCTTCGTCACCCCGTTTTGCATTCAGAATATTCGCAGTAAAATTTGCAGCAAAACTATTTCTTCGTGGTTTCAGCAGTTTGCTGAGAAGGTCTGTTTCGCAGAGCGGCAAGGCGCTTGTTGTATTCTTTGGAAGAGATTTCGCCCGAACCAACCATTTTCTTTAGGTCGAGCATTTGCTTCTCAATGCTGACGGTATTCTGGGTGGTTTCAGCGGCAATAACGGTTGATGCCGTTAAGGCGCTGAGGATGGCGGCAACTGCAAAAATACGCTTCATGATCGTTCTCCTGTTGTTCGGATCAGCGCACGAAGCGTCACCGATTTTGTTGAAATGCAGACTATTTACGGTGGGGTTTTGCGTTTAGATTTCTTTTATCAAAAAAATATGAAGCACAATTGCCAGATAAAAATGTGGCTATTCGTGCGATTCTGCCGCCTCAGCAGCGCTTTGCTTGGACAAAACAAACATTAGCCCCATTGCAACTGTGGTCATAGTGCTGCCCACGATGAACGGCGCCATAGGTGCGGCAGCATACATCGTGGCCGCCGAGACCGGACCCAATAAAAACGCCAACGCCTGCATGGACGTGGACAGCCCTGCCAAACGCCCCTGCCCTGATGCACCGACCGATAGACTGAGGGCCGTGGTGAACGCCGGATTGACGAAACTTGAAGCAAATCCATTGAGCATCAATGACCCGACAAAGGCGAGTTCACTGTTTGCGGTCCAGGTGAAAACAAATGACGCAATCGTCAGCGGAACTCCAATGGCAACCAAAGCCTTGGTGCCGATTTTGAGGCGACGGATCACGAAACTTTGCATGATCACGTTCACACCCGCTGCCCCCATGAGCCCAAGGCCCATGAGGCGGGCGGCTTCAATGGCTTCGAGCGCGAAGTGATCTTGCACCCGAAAGCCTAAGATCGAAAAAATGCCATAGGTGCCACACATGAAAAACCACGACGCAACTGCAATCAGAAGCACGCGCCCGCGAAGCAAATTGCGAAAGCTGGGAGAGGTGCTGTGCATCGTGGGCCGGATGACAGGCAACATGGCGCGTGAGGTCACCCACGCCACCAAACCGCCGACAGCAATAAAATAAAACGGCGCAGCCAAGCCCAGCCCCGCAAACACCGCCGAGCTTCCGGGGCCTAATATTGCGCCAGCTGAAACAGCCGTTGCCAGCAGTGACATGGCCTTCAATCGGTTCGGACGCGAGGACAAATCGGCGGCCATGGCCATTGACGCGGGGAGCACCGCGCCCGCACCTATCGCAAACACCGAGCGGCTCGCCAGCAACAACCACATCGTAAGCGTGCCCGTGATGGCCGCTCCCAATGCGGCTTGAATCACCAGGCCGAACAAAAGAATTGAAATCGTATACAGCGCCGCGCCAATCAGAATGACGCGCCGCCGCCCCACCGTTTCACTCAACGCCCCCCACCACGGCCCGGCGAACAACATCACCAAGCCATGGATCGACATCACCAGGCCGATTTGAAATTCGCTGAGGCCAATTTGACGCCCGATAGGCGGCAAAATTGTAAACAGACACGACTGCCCCACCACCATAATTGCAATGGAGAAAAACAAGATCGCGGCGATGGGCCGCGTAAAACGATCATCAGAGGTGGGGATAGGGGCGGACATAGGCCAGTAATAGTTGTAGCGCTGGTTCTACTGGGCCTGACGCGCTGGGTCGAGGGGAATGTAAGGTCGACGAACTTGCGAGACGCTTGGGTTTTGGGATTATAGCTTTTCTCTGAGAGCCTTGTAAGGCGTTTTTCCATTGAAGGCGCCGTGCGGTCGGTTGAAGCTGTAGAAGGCTTCCC
>NSIP01000030.1 GCA_002737725.1 Rhodospirillaceae bacterium | reverse complement strand
GTCGCGCTTCACCGGCAAGCATGAGACCTCCATCATCGGGGTTGCGAACGATGACTATGAAGCCGCTGCCGTGGCGGGCGACCTCATTAAACGTATCGCTGAACGCAACGTGATCGATTTGAACAGCGTGCGCGTGATTTATGAATCTGATCCCTTTCCGGGTACGGCGTTCGGCATCACCAATCGCTTGAAGCCAGAACTTGTGGCTAAGGTGCGCGAGGCGTTTTTATCCTACGATTGGATGAATGATCCGAAACTGAAACGTGAATTACCAGAGGTTACGCGATTTGTTGAGACCACCTATAAAGGTGAGTTTGAGATGATCCGGAACATCGACACCGAAAGTGGCGTAAAGTACGACTGTAAGTAGGGACTCAAACGTTCTGCCAGGTCGAATTATCCACAGCCTGGGGACAACTCTGCGACATTGATTCAAGCCGGGGATTGTAATGCCTTGGCCCGACCGGCAGCATGGCTGTTTGTCACCTCCATTTGTTAAAGTTCATGCCCTCACTTCATCTTGAAAAATTGACCAAACGCTACGAGCGCACTGGCTACGATGCGCTTAAAAGCATTTCCTTCACAGTCGAGCCTGGCCAGATCATTGCGTTGATCGGTCCTTCGGGGGCGGGCAAGAGCACGCTCATCCGCTGCATCAATCGGTTGGTTGAGCCGACGTCGGGCAAGGTGCAATGGGGCGATGTTGACCTCGTTTCGCTCAACTCTGGTCAGTTGCGCCGCGCGCGCCGCAAAATCGGTATGATCTTCCAAGAATTTGCATTGGTTGATCGTCTGAGTGTGATGGAAAACGTGCTCTCGGGCCGGTTGGGCTACGTCAATTTTTGGCAAAGCCTGACACGGCGATTCCCACAAAAAGATATCGACGAGGCGTTCCGCCTGCTTGATCGTGTCGGGTTGAGCGAGTTTGTCGACAAACGGGCTGACAAGTTATCGGGCGGGCAACGTCAACGTGTCGGGATTGCACGCGCGCTCATGCAAGATCCCGATTTGTTGTTGGTTGACGAACCCACAGCTAGCCTAGACCCCAAGACGTCGCGCCAAATCATGCGCCTGATCGGCGAGCTTTGCCGCGAGCGCAAACTTACGGCGATCATCAACATTCATGACGTTCCACTGGCCAAAATGTTTGCTGAACGTATCATTGGCTTGAAGGACGGCGCCTTGGTGTTTGACGGCCCGCCCGATCAACTCGCTGGCGAAGTGCTCACGCGTATTTATGGCGAAGAAGATTGGGAAGAGGCCGGTCAACGTGCGTTGATGAAGTTCGTCCAAGTCGGTGATGGCGTGCCCGTCATCGATAACGACCGAATGGCAGGCCTGCGCTAATGGCCGATTCTTCGCCTTCTGTGGGCCGTGTTTGGACACCGCCGCCACTGATCGCCAACGCAACCCTGCGCTGGATCATTTTGATTGGCACGGTTGTTTATCTCATCGCGGCTTTTGGCACCTTAGACTTTAATTGGCAACGTATCGCGCAGGGCTGGGAGCGGGGGCAACGCTTTCTCGGTGGCTTCACACCGCCCGATTTTGTCACGCGCGGCGAAGCTATTCTTGAGGGCGTCCTGGAAAGCTTGTGGATGGCCTTTGCCGCCTCAGTGGTTGGCATCATTTTGTCGATTCCCATTGGCGTCTGCGGCGCGCGTAATTTAGTGCCGCAACCGATTTATATGGTTTGCCGCTCGATCATGGCGGTGTCGCGTACATTGCCGGAAATTTTGGTGGCCATCTTATTCGTGAAGTTGTTTGGGTTTGGCACCTTCGCGGGCTTCATGACGCTGATGTTCGCCACCGTTGGTTATTTTGGCAAATTGTTGGCTGAGGACATTGAAGCGGCCAACCAAGCGCCGCTTGAAGCCATGCGCGCAGCCGGGGCGTCTTGGTTGCAACGTCTCAACTATGCGGTTCAGCCCTTGGTGATGCCGCGGGCCATTGGGATTGCGATCTATCGCATGGATATGAATTTTCGCGAGTCCGCTGTGATTGGCATTGTCGGTGCGGGCGGCATTGGGGCAACGCTGAATACCGCTTTTGATCGTTACGAGTTTCCGACTGCGGCAGCCATCTTGATTTTGATTATTCTGATTGTCCTCGGGTCTGAGTATTTGTCCACCTTCTGCCGCCGTTTGGTGCGCTGATGTCAGTCGCGTCGGTCAATGGCAAGCGCGAATGGCAGCGCTACGACGGCAAGCAAGGCTTGCTGCGCTGGGTTTTGTGGCTCATCGGTGCGGCCGTGTTTGTCTGGTGCTGGCAGAAAATCTCGGCCGGGACCGAATGGTCCTTTGTGTTAGATGCCCCCGAGCAAGGCGCGGATATTCTGGGCCGGATGGTTCCGCCGGAATGGAGCTACGCGCGCGTGTTGCTGCGCCCGTTGTGGGACACGTTGAATATGGCAACGCTGGGGACCATGATTGCAGTTGTCTTGGCCGTGCCGCTGGCATTTTTGGCAGCCCAAAACACGACTCCAAGTGCGGAATTCGCGCGGCCGTTCGCATTGTTCTGCATTGTTGCCTCGCGCTCGATCAATTCGCTGATCTGGGCATTGGTGCTGGTGATGATCTTGGGACCCGGCGTCTTGGCAGGGACTGTCGCTATTGCGCTTCGTTCAGTCGGGTTCATCGGCAAGCTGCTCTATGAGGCGATTGAGGAAACAGACCATCGGCCACTGGATGCGATTGCATCGACAGGCGCTAGTTCGGGGCAAATCATAAGTTACGGTGTTGTACCGCAAATCATGCCGGTGTTTGCGGGCATCGCGGTGTTTCGCTGGGACATCAATATTCGCGAGTCCACCATTCTCGGGTTGGTGGGCGCAGGTGGGATCGGCCTTCAACTCAATTCTTCAATTGGGAATTTAGACTGGAGCCGCGTCTCGGTCATTCTGCTGGCCATCTTCGCCACAGTGATCGTCAGCGAGTGGGTCTCGGCGAGCATCCGCAAGGCCGTGACGTAGCGCGAACTTAGTGACTGGATAGCCGGTATTCGGTGAATTCACCCGCGGGCTTAAAGCCAATGCGTTCGTAGATAGCTTTGCTGGCTGAATCGGCCTGAACAAAAGCAAAATTCTGACCCGTGCGTTTTGCATCATGTAAAGCAGCGACCAGCAATGCTGGCGCATAGCCTTTCCCGGCTACGGAAGAATCGGCCACAATGTTTGATAAGCCGACGACACTATGCGCTTAATATGTTTCTGCGGCAGCGACGGGCTTGCCGCCAGCATAACCGACATAAAGCTTCATCGGCGCGTTGGGCGTGACAATGGCGATGCTGGAATCGGTATAGAAATCGATGAGGTGCGCATTCGGTGGTTTGGACGCGGTTGACACCAAGGTTGCGAAATCGATTACGCTTTGTTTGTTCGACACGCACGTGATGTCGAGGCCCTCGACCGTATTTCTCGAAAGTTTTAAATCCTTCAACGGGAGAGCCATGCCCCAGGTCTGGCCGCTGGCGGCCATACCGAGATCGATCAACGTTGCTTCCAAGGTGCCTCGGCCCGATAAGGGGCCTAGTGTCCAAGTAAAAGGGCTGGCGTTTTTTTTGCCGAAAGTGATTGATCGCGGCTTCAATCCGCGCGGCACCAAAGCGTGGGAGCAAAGCGCAGCGGCCGATCTTATTGAAATGGTCCGACGGCAGTCCGCTATCAACCAGCAGCAAGTCGGGTGTATCCTGCACCACGGCGTCCTTGCGGCCTATGGGTCAGAATGACCTATAGAGTTAAATTATTTACTCAAATCCTAAAGCGCGGGTTTGGTTACTTGACCAGCCGGGCTTTGACGAAGCTGCCAGGGGCATCCTCAACAACTTTGAGTTTGCCCTCACCCGGTGCGCGGGCGGCGATTTTGTCGCCTGATTTTGGGGCCAGCCACGCGTGCCAATCTGTCCACCACGAGCCGGGATTCTCTTTGGCACCGGCTAGCCACTTCTCGGCAGTTGGTGGAAGTTTTTCGTTGGTTGAATAGCCGTATTTGTTGGCCACAGGTGGGTTTACGACGCCTGCAATATGGCCTGACCCCGACAGGACAAATCGCTTGGGGCCTTTCAGCAATTGTGTTCCGATGTAAGTCGTAGCCCAGGGCGCAATATGATCTTCTTTGCAACTGACGAAGTAGGCGGGCAAGTCAATGGTCGTGAGATCAATCGGCACATCAGCAATCGTAATGCCGCCAGGTTTGGCTAAGTTGTTTTCGAGGTACATGTTGCGCAGATAAAAACTGTGCATCGCGCGCGGCATGCGCGTGGAATCTGAATTCCAGTAAAGCAGGTCGAAGGGGAAGGGGTCTTTGCCCAGCAGATAGTTATTCACCACGAAGGACCAAATCAGGTCATTCGACCGCAGCATGTTGAACGAGGTCGCCATGTCGGAGCCCTCAAGGAATCCGCCCGCTTCATCCATGCGCTTTTCCAGGCTTTCCACCTGCGCGTCATCGATGAACACGCGGATATCACCGGCTTCCTTAAAATCGGTCAGTGCCGTGATGAACGTCGCCGAGGCAATGCTGTTGTCTTTCTTGGCCTTGAGGTAAGCCAACGTAATGGCCAGCAAGGTGCCGCCGATGCAATAACCTGCAATATTGATTTGCTTTATACCGCAGGCTCTTTTGGCCGCTTCGATGGCAGCGATCGCACCATCGGTCATGTAATCGTCGAAGTTTTTGGTCGCCAGCTTTTCGTCTGGGTTTACCCAAGAGACGATGAAGGTGGTGTAGCCCTGGTCCGTCAGCCATTTGACCAATGAATTCTTCGGGCGCAGATCAAGGATGTAATACTTGTTGATCCACGGCGGCATGACCACGATGGGCAGTTCGTGCACTTTTTCGGTCGTTGGCGAATATTGAATGAGTTGAATCAGGTCGTTCTGAAACACAACCTTCCCAGGCGTCGAGGCAACGTTCTCACCGACCTTGAAGGCAGTCTCATCGGTCATTGATATCCGCAGTCGGCCTTTGCCCTTCTCGAGGTCCTCAAGCATGTGTTGAAGGCCTTTGACCAAGTTCTCGCCCTTAGTCTCGGCTGTCAGTCGCAAAACCTCTGGGTTGGTCATGGCGAAGTTGGTGGGAGCAATCGCATCGGCAAATTGTTTGGTATAAAAGTCAACCTTGCGCTTGGTCTGGGCGTCGAGGCCTTCGACATCGCCGACGGTGTTTTGCATCCATTGCGAGGTCAGCAAGTAGGACTGCTTGAGGTAGTCGAACACCGCGTTCTCGGACCACGCCTCGTCCTTGAAGCGCCGGTCGGCCTTGTCGGGTTCAATGGTCGAGGCGGCCTCATGGCCCATCATACGCAAGGTCGTGTTGCGCCACAGGTCCATGTAGCTGCGCCACAAGTTTGTTTGGGCTTCGATCATTTTGGCCGGGTTGGCCATCATCTGGGTGGTCAAATCCATGAACGCTTGGCCGATGTTCATGGGATCACCCATGCCCACCCCACCTGACGTAGGATTACGCGATAAAAACTCTGACAATATCCGCTGCGAGCGCTTGGCGATGTCGGCCATCACCTTGGCCATGTCTTCAGCTGAGGCTGCGGACGAGGTGCCCGTTGGGTCAACCTTTGCGTCAGGGGGTGTCTTGCTATGATCGGCCATAAAATGGACGTTTTTTTGATGTCTTGGAGGGTTGTTCAGGGTATGCATTAGTGACGGGTTGATGGAAAGTCCAGCAAGTGTTTTGCACCTGCGAAGAGAACTGATCCATGGCCTTGAAGCCTATTCTATAGGCGTGTGAGATATTAAGTCTAAAGACCTGATAACAAATGTTTTTAGTCAAACCGAGACGGACTGTCATGAGCAAGAACCACCACCAGAATTTACGTCGTAGACTTCCGCTTGCCATTCTCGGATTGGCTTTCGCGGTCGGTCCATTGTCGGCCTGCTCGACGGTCGAAAAAGGCTGGAAGAGCACGACTGGAGCCGTCACAGGGTTATTTGGCGGTAAAAATTCCAAAGCCGAACCGCCCCCGCAGGATGATCAAGCGACCGCTGAGGCCGCGGCGCCAGAAGCACCGGCACCTGCCCCGACCACTGGCGGCAGCGGTTTGTTCATGGGCTCTGGAAGCGCTTCAAGCGCATTTCGATCAGGTGCTGCAGCGCCGGGTAGTTTGTCAGCGGCTCCCGCTGAAGCGCCAAAGCCACAGGCAAAAGAGCAGCCCGCCAAAAAGGCTGTTGAAGGTTTGGTCGCCGATCATGCCAAGGCCCAGTACACTGAACAGGGTGGCCGCCAAGAGCCTGTGACGGTACGCCCGTTGAGTGATAATCCTGCATCGGTTGGGACAGGAAGTGTTGGTCCACCGCGTCCTGACGCCGCGCCAACTGCACCTGTCACGCGCCTAGCCGAAGTGTCGCCCGCCGCCGCAACGCCCGCGACGGAGCCTGCTGCTGCGCCGCGTGCGACGGCTCTTGCCGAGCGTCTTGGCGCTGCGCCGCCACCAGCACCTGTCAGTACAATGCCAGCCACACCCATGACGACACCAGTTGTTGCAAGTGCGCCAATGGCTGCAGCACCAGCGGCTACGCCGATGGAGGCCTTGGGGCCACGCGTGCAACCCTTGATCCCATCCACAGGTAAAATAGCCAGCTATGGAGATGGGATGGTTGTTGTGGATGGCAGTGGTGTCAGCGGTGTTCGCGGTATTCTGAAACCGCAACAAAGCGCGTCTGTGCCCCGGGCCGCGTTTGATCCTGGTAATGCGTCGGTCTCAATCGACGTGGGCACGATTTCTTTCTCTATGGGCAGCGCCGCGTTATCGGCGCAGGCGAAAGGCATTCTGGCCGATGTCGCCAAATTTCGCGCCCAGGTCGATGGCGCGATCCGCATCGTCGGGCGGGGCGATCAGGCGTCAGCCCGTGCCGCCTCGATTAGCAGCGAGTTGCGTCGTTTAGGTGTGCCCAGTTCTCGTCTTTATGATGGGGGTGCCGACAGCACAATGCTGGGCGATAAAGCTGATATTTATCTCGATTACTAAACGCACTAAACAACTTGACGAAGGCAAGCGCCTGGCGCACCCCTTCCAGCGAAATCATGGCGCTCAATCGCGGTGAATTTTCAACGGATTGGGCCCTCAAACAAAAGGTTAGCCCCGATGGAGTCCGAGTTTCACCGCATTAAACGCCTGCCGCCCTATGTGTTCGCCGAAGTGAACGCACTGAAGGCCAAGGCGCGAGCTGCGGGCAAGGACATCATCGATTTTGGGATGGGCAACCCTGACCTGCCCACGCCGCAGCATATTGTCGATAAGCTGTGTGAAGTAGCGCAAGACCCCAAGGCCCATCGTTACTCGGCATCGCAAGGCATAAAGGGATTGCGCAAAGCGTTCGTGAATTATTACCAGCGCCGCTTCAATGTGCCGCTCGATGCCGACAAAGAAGTGTGCGTGACGATCGGCTCGAAAGAAGGCTTAGCCAATTTGGCCTCGGCCATCACTGGGCCTGGCGACATTATCCTGACGCCCAATCCGGCCTACCCGATTCACCCCTTTGGTTTTATTATCGCCGATGGTTCGGTGCGCTTCTTGCCGTATGAGCCAGGGCCAGAGTTTATGGCGGCCCTTGATCGCGCCGTGCGTTTGACCGTGCCCAAGCCCAAGGCGCTGATCCTCAATTATCCATCCAACCCGACAGCGTGCGTCGCGGATTTAGATTTCTATGGCCAGGTGGTCGACTTCTGTCGCTTCCACGGCATTTATATTTTGTCAGACTTGGCCTATGCCGAGATTTACTTCGACGACAATCCGCCGCCATCTGTTCTGCAAATTCCCGGCGCCAAGGACATCTGCATCGAGTTCACGTCCATGAGCAAAACCTACAGCATGGCTGGCTGGCGCGTGGGCTTTGCCGCGGGCAATCGCAAGCTGATCTCGGCTTTGGTCAAAATTAAATCTTACCTCGATTACGGCGTCTTCACGCCAGTGCAAGCCGCAGCGGCGCTGGCGTTGAATGGCCCGCAAACGTGCGTCGAAGAAACCCGCCAAATCTACAAAGAGCGACGCGACGTGCTGGTCGAAGGATTGGCGCAAGCCGGTTGGGTGATTCCATCACCTAAAGCATCGATGTTTGCCTGGGCCCCGATCCCCGAACCTTTCAAGCATATGGGCTGCATGGAGTTCTCGAAATTGCTGCTGACCGAGGCTGACGTTGCCGTGGCACCGGGAACGGGCTTCGGCGAGCAAGGCGAAGGATTTGTGCGCATCGCACTGGTGGAAAATAAACATCGTATTCGCCAAGCCGTGCGCAGCATTCGCACATTCTTCGACAATGCGGACGGCGCGTTGAAAAACTTCGACGCCAAGCTTCATGATAGTAAGCGAGCTGCCAACTCGTGACCGCTCCGCTCAAAATCGCCGTCGCTGGCCTTGGAACCGTTGGGGCCGGGACCCTGAAGTTGCTTCGCGCCAATGCCGATGCGATTGCCACCAAGTGCGGGCGGGCGATTGTCGTCAGTGCGGTCAGCGCGCGTGATCGCAAAAAAGACCGTGGCGTCGATTTGTCCTCGGTCGCCTGGTTCGATGATCCGGTGGTCATGGCCACGCAGTCCGATGCTGATGTGATTGTTGAACTGATTGGTGGCGCTGAAGGTCATGCTCGCAGAGTAGTAGAAGCGGCGTTGTCCCAAAAACGCCATGTCGTCACCGCGAACAAGGCCTTGTTGGCCCATCATGGTGTCACCCTTGCAGTGCAGGCCGAAAAGTTAGGTGTGAGCCTGGCCTATGAGGCGGCCGTTGCTGGCGGCATTCCGATCATCAAAGCTTTGCGCGAAGGCTTTGCGGGCAATGTGATTCAGCGCGTTTATGGCATCTTGAATGGAACGTGCAATTATATCCTCACCACGATGCGCGCGACGGGGCGGGATTTTGGCGACGTGCTTAGCGAAGCGCAGAAATTAGGTTATGCTGAAGCCGATCCGGCCTTTGACATTGATGGCGTTGATGCGGCGCATAAATTGGCCATTCTGGCCAGCGTTGCCTTTGGAACCGAAGTTGATTTCAAGAACGTACATGTGGAAGGCATTCGTCGCATCAGCGCGCTCGATATGACCTACGCCGAGCAACTGGGTTTTCGATTGAAGTTGATTGGTTTGGCGATGCGCGATAACGGCGGCATCGCTCAGCGTGTTTATCCGTGTATGATTGCGCCCGATTCACCGTTGGCTGCTGTCGAGGGTGTTTTTAATGCGGTGGTCACCGAAGGCGATTTCATGGGCCGTTCGGTTCTTGAGGGGCGCGGGGCAGGGGCAGGGCCGACAGCTTCAGCCGTGGTTGCTGATTTGGTCGACATTGCATCTGGTCGGCATGTGCCAACGTTTGGCGTGCCGGTCGCCGGATTGACGAAGCTTCCATCGATACCTGTCGCCGAGCGTGTTGGCGCATATTATGTGCGGCTCGTGGTGGTTGATCGGCCCGGCGTCTTTGCCGATGTTGCTGCGGCATTCCGAGATGAAGCTGTGTCGATGGAATCTGTATTGCAACGAGGACGCGACGATAAAGCCAACGTCAATGTTGTGATCATCACGCACGAAACGAAAGAAGCCGCACTGGTTCGCGCGCTTAAAAAATTGGAAGCCAATGCGGCCGTGGTTGAAATGCCGCATATGATCCGTATTGAACGGTTCCCGGCACCGTAACGAATTGGAGATCTGTGAATGTCGCTACAACTCGATTCAACTTTTGCCAACGTGCTTGAGCGCAACCTCGCACTTGAGACCGTGCGTGTGACCGAAGCCGCGGCTCTATCAGCGTCGCGCCTCATGGGGCGTGGCGACGAGAAAGCTGCTGACCAAGCCGCAGTCGACGCCATGCGCAAGGCGCTCAACAGTCTCAATATTGATGGTACTGTTGTGATCGGTGAGGGAGAGCGCGACGAAGCCCCGATGTTGTATATCGGCGAGAAGGTCGGCTCGGGCGAGGGGACCAAAGTTGATATCGCACTCGATCCACTGGAAGGCACCACGATTACCGCCAAAGGTGGTGCCAATGCGCTGGCCGTTATCGCCATGGCCGAGTCTGGTAATTTTCTCAACGCACCCGACGTTTACATGGATAAAATCTCGGTTGGCCCTGGCTTGCCGGTGGGTGTTGTAGACCTTGATGAGACGCCTGAGAAGAACCTGATCAATCTTGCAAAAGCTAGGTCGTGTAATGTGTCAGATTTGCTGGTGTGTATTCTTGATCGCCCGCGTCATGGCGACTTGATTGCTAAAGTCCGGGCGTCGGGTGCCCGCATCATGTTGATTACTGATGGCGACGTTTCAGGTGTGATTGCAACGGCGCAGCCCGACTCTGGGGTTGATATTTACATGGGATCAGGCGGTGCTCCCGAAGGCGTGCTCGCAGCAGCAGCTCTCAGGTGCATAGGCGGCCAGATGCAAGGTCGCTTGTTGTTCCGCAACGATGACGAGAAGGGTCGTGCGCGCAAACTCGGTATCACTGACCTCAATCGAAAATACTCAATGTTAGATTTGGCCAAAGGCAATGTCATGTTTGCGGCTACCGGCGTCACCAACGGAGCTATGTTGAAGGGTGTGCGCCGCACGCCCCATGGCGCGGTGACACATTCGCTGGTGATGCGTTCGAAGTCGGGGACCGTGCGCTATGTCGAGGCTCATCATCGTCTCGACGGCGGCATCATATAATCACACGCTTATATGGCACCTGCGCCCGCGCCGAATCTGTTTGAAACAGCCACATCACTTTGTGGTCGGCAGTGGGTGCTCAATACCGTTGACAATCGCCTGGTTGAAGACCTGTCGCGCCAGGCGGGTGTCAACGATGTGCTAGCGCGCGTTCTGGCTGCGCGCGGCGTCACGCTCGACACTGTTCATGATTTTTTGCATCCCACGTTGAAAACCTTGATGCCAGATCCCAGCACGCTGGCGGGTATGGACCAAGCCGTTGAGCGCTTGGTTGTGGCGATCAATTCCAAAGAAAAAATTGGTGTGTTTGGCGACTATGACGTCGATGGTGCGACGTCATCGGCTGTGTTGCGGCGTTTCTTTCGCAGCATCGGCATTGACCCGGTGATGTACATTCCCGATCGGATGAAAGAGGGGTATGGCCCCAACACCCCAGCCTTGCTGGCTTTGGCCGAACAGGGCGTGAAGATTGTGATTACAGTCGATTGCGGTATCTCAGCCTACGAGCCACTGAAGGCCGCCAAAGAAGCCGGTCTTGATGTGATCGTCGCCGATCATCACAAAGCCGATCCCGTTCTTCCCGTCGCTGCAGCGGTTGTGAATCCCAACCGCTTAGATGACACCAGCAAGCAGGGGCATCTGGCTGCTGTGGGTGTCACGTTCTTGCTTCTTGTCGCATTGAATCGTGCCTTGCGTGTCACCGGCTGGTATCGCGACAACAATATAGCCGAGCCTGATTTGCGGCAGTTGCTTGATATTGTTGCGCTGGGCACCGTGGCCGATGTTGTGCCTTTGATTGGGCTGAATCGAGCTTTCGTGATTCAAGGTTTATCGGTTCTGGCGCGCGGCGCGAATGTGGGCCTTGCGGCCATGCGCAAAGTTGCGGCCATTGATGTCGAACCTAGTGCCTATCACTTGGGTTTTATTTATGGGCCGCGTGTGAATGCGGGCGGGCGTGTGGGCCAGGCCGACTTAGGCATGCGCATACTTTCAACAGATGACCCCGATGAAGCCGCCGCTTTGGCCGTGCGATTGGATGACTACAATCGCGCCCGACAAGACATCGAAGCAGCCGTGCTCGCCGAGGCTATCGAACAGGTTGAAACGCGCAACAGCGATGATCCCGTTCTATTCGCTATGGGCGCATCATGGCATCCCGGTGTGATTGGCATTGTCGCCAGCCGCTTGAAAGATCGCTATGGGCGGCCCGCGTGTGTCGTGGCTCTGGATGGTGGCATGGCCAAGGGCTCGGGCAGGTCGGTCAAAGGTGTCGATTTGGGCAAGGCTGTTTTGGCCGCGCGCGATGTCGGCCTTTTGTTCAATGGCGGCGGCCACGCCATGGCGGCGGGCTTTACGGTGGAAGAGGCAAAGTTGTCAGCCTTTGTCGAATTTATGACAAAGCATGTTGTCGCGCAGATGAAGGCAGGGGTGTCGTCGATTGCACACCCCATAGATGGGGTTTTGTCAGTCAATGCGGTGACCACGGAGTTTGCCCAAATGTTGGGCGAGTTGGCCCCTTACGGATCGGGCAATGACGAGCCGCGCTTTGCGGTGGTGGATGCCGATGTTGGCAAGGCCGATATCGTGGGGTCGGGCCATGTCAGATGCTTTCTGACCGGGCGCACGGGCGGGCGGCTGAAGGCCATTGCGTTCCGAAGTGCAGATTCTGACTTGGGCGTTGGGCTGCTCAATGCGCGGGGCCGCAGTTTGCACCTGACCGGCACGATTCGTGTCGAGACCTGGCAAGGCCGCGCCAATGCACAACTCATTATTGACGACGCTATATTTGCCGCCTGACGGCGCAAGCCATGTTCGCTGCTTGATGCCTTATTTTGCCAACGTTTCCTGCCGTTGACGGGTCACGCTCTGGCGTGTCATTTTCGGTGCTTCCGCCGAGGCTTGAGATTGTCATTTAGCCTGGTGCAACCGTATTCCGACAGGGGGAATGTAATGTCCGCGATGAAGAAAATTTTGTCTGGAGTGGCGCTCGTAGCGTCATTGGCGTTTGGCGCAACTACTACTCAGGCGCAAGGCGTCGAGTTTGACGGCACCAATTTCACCTGCCTGCAGTACACCAGCAGCATGGCCGATAACTCATCGACCAAAGCGCAAAGTGGTTTGGCCAAAACCTGGGTGATGGGTTACTTGGCTGGCCTCTATAAAGCATCAAATACGCTTCAAGTTGTCGACGATGCTAAGGCGGGCGAGTCCATTGCCAGCGCGCTGGCGACAAAATGCAAAGAAGTACCGCAAGCATCGATCTGGGCGGTTGCGAAATTCCTGGCCGAGAGCCCACGCAAAATCCCCAAGATGGCATCTGACTCTTTGGACCTGAACGCCTATACCTGCGCTAATCATACCGCTGCTAAAGCTGGCTCGGCCTCGGAAATGATGCGCGCTGACTTGTCTGACTTGTGGGCTTTCGCCTTCATTCAAGGCTTCAAGAATTTTGCTGACAAGGACATGGTGATCACCATTGAAAACAAGCCAGTGTTGACGGGTGCGGTCTCACGTAACTGTACAAAGATGGCCGACAAAACCTTCCTCGAGCTTACCGGAATGGTAGCGCAAGCTGTCAAGCTTGGCGGCTAATTCATAATAAAGAGTCATATCAAAACGGGCCCATTCATTTGGGCCCGTTTTTCTTTTGCTTATCTTTTGCGCTTGCGTTTGTGGCCGGGCGGCAGTGTGCTGTCGCCATCGCCCAGGCTGCGTTGCATCAGCACTGCGTCAGCCCAGTGCCCGAATTTAAATCCGCTAGAACTCAGCGCACCAATGACGCGAAAGCCATGACGGCTGTGTATGGCCAGTGAGGCGGCATTTGTACTGTCGCCAATGACAGCAATCATTTGGCGGTAGCCGAGCGCCGTGCAGCGCTTAATCAGTTCTTCCATCAAGGCGTTGCCGATACCACGTCCCAGCATATCAGGGGCGATGTATATCGAATCTTCAATTGTATACCGATAAGCCGAGCGTTCGCGGTAAGGGCCGCCGTAAGCGTAACCCGAAACCCGCTTGCCCACGACAGCCACCAGGAATGGCATTTTGCGCGAGCGAATTTTTTGCCAGCGCGCCGTCATTTCGGCAACCGTCGGGGCTTCCTCTTCAAACGAGGAACTGCTTTTCAAAACATAGTGCGCGTATATTTCCTGGATCGCTGGAATGTCATCTTCATCGGCGACCCGCACGCGCAATTTGGCTTTCATTGAGGGCACATGAGAGGTGGAGGAGGACATGGTGATAAGACGCTCATGCTAGCCTGAATGCTCGGTGGGTGAGCGGCATCGTGTTAGCCTGAGGGCGCGGCCCACCGAAGGCCAGCTTTAGCCGTTTGCGCCACCCCCTGCAATTCCGACTTTGAAAGATCATAATCTCAGGATTTTCAAGGATTTGGGGGCGCGCCGGGCGTCTCGGCTGTGCCAGCCCGAAAGGCTTGATTTTATGCCTCCCAGCCGGTATGACCGCGCCTCTTCGGCGTGATTAACCATGATTGGTGCGCCGCACTAGGTCCCCATCGTCTAGAGGCCTAGGACATCGCCCTTTCACGGCGGTAACCGGGGTTCGAATCCCCGTGGGGACGCCAACTTACTTCTCTAATGCATTGATATAAGAGCATTATTTTAGAAGTATCTGAAACATACCCCACAATATACCCCACACTCGGCGTGAGCAGTGGTGACGCACCCTGGCACGAACGCCGCTCTTATAAGCACCAACCCCCAACTGCCAAAACCGCCAGAACCCCTTTTGTCAGTTCTGTCAGTTCCAATTCGGTGCGGTTTTCGGCTGGGGCTGGAAGCTAAATCAGATCGCCTCCTAACCTCGCCATTGTTGACAACGATACGCATTGAGAGCCACCTGCCGACGTCTCGTTTTATCTTGTAGGATTTTCCATGAACATTTCCATGTACCAAGCGAGCGTGCCGCGCTTCGTCAACATTCTCAGTAATCTGATGAATATCATCGACAAGACGCAGGCTCACGTCGACGCCAAAAAGATCGACCCTGCGACGCTGACGACCTATCGCTTATTCCCTGACATGTTGCCCATGACCACGCAGGTGCGCATCGCTTGCGATGCCGCTCAGGGCGTGGTGGCACGCCTGGCCGGGATAGAGATCCCGGTGGACGAAGATAACGACAAGACTTTGGTTGATCTAAAGGCGCGCATCGCCAAAACCATCGCCTTCATCCAGGCGGTTGTGCCAACGCAGATCGATGGCACCGAAGACAAGGAAATTGTGACCAAACGCGGCGACAAAGAAACCCATTACAAAGGTATGCAATTCTTGCTTGGCCATGCAGTGCCTAATTTCTATTTTCATGTCACCACCGCCTACAACATCCTACGTCACAATGGCATCGAGATCGGAAAGCGCGATTTCTTGGGTAATCCCTAAGCCAACGTTGGGAATATGGGGGCATCGTCAGATCGACGCCCTAGGAACTTAAGAAACCCACTTCCTGCGCATAGCTAAGTGCCGCAACCATCATCAGCCGAGTATTCAAAGCTGCAGAGCGTACTCACGCCCACCAACCCCCAACTGACATGACGAATCCGGTTGGCGTCGCCGCCACTGAATTTACGGCTGGAGGTCGCCGTCTCCGACCCCCACCCAGGCACTTCGCCCCAGCGACGCCGCCCTGGGTGTTCAGCTTCACGCCGCCGCGCCCGATTGTAGTAATTGGCATACGACCTCAGCGTTCGGCGCAAGTGTGCCTCACCAAATATGATGGTGTGATCCAAGCGCTCTCGGCGGATTGAACCGATGATCCGTTCTGCATAACCGTTTTGCCATGGCGA
>NSIP01000003.1:22500-228605 GCA_002737725.1 Rhodospirillaceae bacterium | reverse complement strand
GTCCCGTTTAAAGACGTGTGTAGCAGTCGGTTGTAGCAACACCATCGCGACCACTCGCACGAGCGTGAGTGATGGTGATTTATTTCAATGAGTTAGCTGTTGAAATGGTAGCGCGGGAGGGATTTGAACCCCCGACCAACGGATTATGATCCCGCTGCTCTACCCCTGAGCTACCGCGCCATACCAACCTCTCCGCGCTTGAGGTGTCGCACGGAGGCACGCTTATTTACGGGCCGCTGGGGGCAAAGTCAAACGCGCGCTAAAGCTCTGAAAAAGTTGCCTTTTTCGTCCCTATTTCGTCGCACGCGCGACGCCATATAGCTGGTAAAATTGCAGAAGAACCCGCCTTTTCTCGATGTTATCGGACACCGGCAGGTCGTTGTAGCCCGCCCAGCCATCCATATCGCCAGGGTCCTCAATGGGTTTGCCATCGGCCCCCAATGTCACGCCGCTAATAATGCCATTGGCGTTCACATCGACGGGGTTGTTGTCGGTGTCGGTCAGTGGCTTGCCTAAGTAACCGCTCCACACGCTCCGCACATCAGTATAGCCCGCTTTTGCCAAAATATTTGCCGCCAGAACACTGCGGCCCCCGCTTTGGCACATGGTGATGATGGGCGTGGATTTTTTAGGATAGCGCGCAACAATCTCTGCCAGGAAATCGGCTTCAGACATTGCTTTATAACTTGGGTCGTCTTTGTTTTTGCCCGTCACCCGCGGATAGGGAATGTTGTCGGCCATTGGCGCATGACCGCCTACGTATTCTTCGAGGCTTCGCACATCAATCAACACGGTACGCTTATTCTCGCTAATGGCACGATGCGCTACCACCGGGCTGATGTCGGCTTTGTACGCGCGCGGATATTTGTAACGGTTGCCTTCGGCGTGGGCCGTGGCCGTATTCACAAACAATCCAAAAAAAACAATCGCAGGAAGGCATAAGAAGGGAGCGAAGCACGAATTGCTGCAAGCCATGAGGCACTCCTATACTTCAGCAGCCACTTTAGCATGGGTTTTGCGCATATTGTGAGGCACAAACGCTTTGGCATCATCGCGCGCAATCCACCCGCCGCCCAGCACGCGCTCGCCTTCGTAAAACACACAGGCTTGGCCTGGCGTTACGGCTTCGGCAGGTGTGTCGAGCACAACGTTTGCCGCGCCGTGCACATCAGCAGGCAGAACCGTTGCAGCGATTGGTGTCTGTGTATTGCGCAATTTCACATGAGCGCGAAAGCCATCGGCTGGAATCGTTTCGCCTGCGCCCAGCCAGTTGATGCCCGTTAGCTTGAACGCATCGCGCAGCACATCTTCTTTGAAGCCGACAACAACGCGTCTGTTTGCGGCATCAATGCGCACCACATACAACGGCTCGACTTCACCGCCCAGGCCCAAGCCCCGGCGTTGACCAACGGTGTAATTGATCACGCCCTTATGTTGGCCCAGGACGCGACCATCGACATGCACGAAGTCGCCACTTTGCATGGCCTCGGGGCGTAATTTTTGAACGATGTCGGTGTAGCTGCCGGTGGGGACAAAACAGATGTCTTGGCTGTCGGGCTTATCTGCCACCGCAATGCCAAGCTTGCGCGCAATGGCGCGCGCTTCGGGCTTGAGCATACCGCCTAAAGGAAACCGCAAATAGTCGAGCTGTGTTTTGGTGGTGGCGAATAGAAAATAACTTTGGTCACGGTCAGGGTCGGCGGCCCGGTGCAACTGCGCGCCGCCCTCGCCCATCACGCGCTGCGCATAATGGCCTGTGGCCAGACAATCGCCGCCAATATCGCGCGCGGCCTTCAACAGGTCGCGGAATTTCACCGTCTGATTACACAACACGCAAGGAATAGGCGTTTCGCCAGCCACATATGAGTCGGCGAATTTTTCGATGACGTCCTTTTGGAAGGTGCTTTCGTAGTCCAGTACGTAATGCGGAATTTTCAGGGTGTCGGCCACGCGCTTGGCGTCATAAATGTCCTGACCCGCGCAGCACGACTTGGAGGAGCTGGTTGCCGACCCGTGGTCATAGAGTTGCATGGTGAAGCCCACCACATCATAGCCCTGCTGAGCCAAAATGCCCGCAGTGACCGAACTGTCCACGCCACCCGACATCGCCACGACGACTCGCGTTTGGGCGGTAGGTTTTGGCAGGCCTAAAGAGTTAAAATCGGGCATTTCGGTGAGGTCCCAGGTGGGCTGTCGTTAACGCCCACAAGGTAAGTGGTCAAGCTAGGTCTGGTACACATTCGTCAGAAACACTCTTTATGATTGATATATAAAATTTTTATTCGTCATCGCGCATTAGTTGAGGTTAGGCACATCTTCTGATAAATTAACTGAATATCAGGCTACGGCGGGCAAGAAAGTCATCTACTTCATGTAACACCGACAGACGTCTCTAGAATGGAGATTGCGCGTGTCTGCACCTTATTTAGCATGGCAGGATTTTAGCCAACCAGCCACCATTGTGCGGTGGAACCGTCATGCTGCCTGGCTGCGCGTTGCTGTTCCATCAAGCGAACCTGCACGACGCACCCGGGCGAGGACTTAGACGGCCATGGCATTATCGTCCACCTTCATCCAGGCCATCACACTTTCGCAAATCGCGGCCTTTTCGACAACGCAAATCGGCTTTATGACGACAACACAGGTTGTGGCGCTGACGATTTAAGATGGCGCCAGCACGCCCTTAATCCATCATGTTGCGCGTAGTTTGAGGCAGACGCACAGTCAGTCCATCTAGCGCCTTACTCAGCGTGATTTGGCATCCCAGTCGTGATGTCGGCCCCACGCCATAGGTGAGATCGAGCATATCGACTTCGGCCTCGGCAGGTTTTGGCAGCTTTGTGAACCATTCCTTCTCGACGATCACATGGCACGTTGAGCAGGCCATACAGCCCTCACAAGCGCCTTCCATATCAATGCCATTGGTTTTTGCCACTTGCATCAAGCTTGCGCCCACAGCTCCGGTGAACTCCTGGCGCGCACCAGCACGGTCAATAAAGATAATTTTGATCGTCTCGGCCATATCGCAAATTAGCTCCGCATCTTCGACGTGGCAGAATCGCCCGTAACAATGGGTACGTAAGCCGCGAGAAAGGTATTCATGTCTTGTTCCGTGGTCTCAAGCCCAAGGCTAACGCGAATGGCCGATGCGGTTTGCTCATCGGGCACGCCCATGGCTTTTAAAACGTGCGACAGCGAAACCTTACCTGATGAACAGGCCGAACCGGTGCTGACGCACACCCCCGCAAGGTCGAGCCCAATCACTTGCGTCTGGCTGGGCACACCCGCAACCGAGATACAAATTGTGTTGGGTAACCGCGCAACGCCTTTGCCGTGAATCACAGCACCAGGCACCAACTGCACAATCTGCGCTTCGACGCCGTCACGTAATGCGAGGAGACGATGGGTATCTGCGAGGACCTTGGGCACAGCTTTGGCTGCCGCACCCATCCCAGCAATGCCAATCACATTCTCGGTCCCAGAGCGACGGCTTTTTTCCTGACCGCCCCCTTCGAACAAGGGCGCGACCCGCACTCCATTCCGCAACACCAGCGCACCCACACCCTTCGGGCCACCAAATTTATGCGCCGATAAACTTAGTGCATCGACACCTAATTCTGGGAGCGTGAACGCCATACGCCCTGGCGCTTGAATCGTGTCGCAATGGATATACCCCTTGGCGGCATGTACGAGGCGCGCGATGTCGGCAATGGGTTGAAGTACGCCGGTTTCATTATTGGCCAACATCACCGAGACCAAAACTGGCGCAGGCAATTCCTTCAGCCGACGCTCAAGAGCAACAATATCTAAGATGCCGTTGCGGTCGACCGGCAGAAAACTATCGACATCGGTCATGTTGGCGATGACAGACGAATGTTCAACGCCTGAGCACAAAGTAGCTTTGCATCCCATCGCACGCGCAATGCCGAGTAGCGCCAAGGCATTGGCTTCAGTTCCGCCGCCCGTGAAAATAACGTCTGTGGGTTTCGCGCCCACCATGCTGGCGACCGCTTCGCGGGCATCTTCGATGATCGCGCGTGCCGCACGACCTGCTCGATGGATGGATGATGGGTTTCCAGGCGGATCAAAAGCCGCCGTCATGCCAGCTTTAGCCTCGGCGCATACGGGACCTGTGGCATTATAATCTAGGTAGATGAATGGTGGCTGGGTCATTCGACCCGATTATAGCAAGCGATCAACGAAGAAAAGCGAGGATCGGGAGAACAAGGACAATTCTAACATGGCCGTGCTTATTATGCAGCTTGGGCAACCACTTTTGCGCCAATCTTCGTGGCGGCAAGGTTACCGTCCGCCACGTCTTTGATCGTGATGGTGCTCAGAAACCGAATGCTTTCCCGGTCCAAGGCAGACCAAAGGCCAAAAACGGTAGCGCCTGCCCGGCTGCCATCGGACTCATCACTCTCTCCGCCAACGGTTTTGGAAGATGCAAAGGCCGTGAAAATGTCTGAAACCCGGATATCATCGGATGAGCGGGCCAATAAGTAGCCTCCGCCAGGCCCGCGCACGCTTTTGACAAAGCAATTTTGGCGCAAAAGCGCGAAAACTTGCTCTAGGTAGGAAACAGAAACAGACTGGCGCTGGGCAATCTCGGCCAGGGCCACGGGGCGGGTAGTTTTGCTCAGGGTCAGATCTACCAGGGCTGCGACTGCGTAGCGGGACCGAGATGAGTTACGCATCTTTAACTCCTTGATAAGTCATCATTTTATTTAGGGCTTACACACCCCTAATGGCGTTTGGTTGTTTTATATACGCACCCGGGGGGCTTTCAGATTAATCGTAAGAGTGAGATTCATCAAACACCCCGAACAAAGCCCCAGATTAAGTTTGCAGTTCTTGGGCCCTTTCCCTAAATAGGGGTGGTCTTGATTGAATTAAGTAATCTAGACGCCGCGGATCACCAGCGCGCCCAAATACCCAAGTTTTAAAGACAACAAAAAGAGCAGTAGGCAATGCCTGAAGTCATCTTTACGGGCCCGGAAGGGCGTCTTGAAGGCCGCTATCATCACGCCTCCGAGCCACGCTCACCCATCGCCATCATTCTTCACCCGCACCCGCAGCACGGCGGGACCATGAACAATAAGGTGGTCTACAACCTTTATCACACGTTCGTGGCCCGGGGCTTTTCGGTGTTGCGCTTTAACTTTCGTGGCGTCGGCCGCAGCCAGGGCGAGTTCGACAACGGTTTAGGCGAGTTGTCCGATGCGGCGTCCGCTCTAGATTGGCTGCAATCTGTAAATCCCAACACCCCGGCGTGCTGGGTGGCGGGCTTTTCGTTTGGCGCTTGGATCGGCATGCAGTTATTGATGCGCCGACCCGAAGTCGAAGGCTTCGTCTCGGTCGCCCCACCCGCCAACATGTACGACTTTACTTTCCTGGCCCCCTGCCCATCATCGGGCATCATTGTTCAGGGCACGAGTGACGATGTGGTGCCTGAACCATCTGTCGAAAAGTTCGTCAACAAGCTCAAGATGCAGAAGAACATCATCATCGACTATAGCCTGGTGAAGGGTGCGAACCACTTCTTCAAGGACCACATGGAACAAATGAACGAAGTGGTCGGCGGTTATGTCGATATGCGACGCAGTGGCGGCGGCCACGCTGCGCCTGTGAAAAAGAAAGCCGCAGGCTAACGCAAGGTCTACACGCCTGCGATTTTTCCGCCCACCAACGGCTTTGTGACACCCGTGACTTCTGGGTAAGTCAGAGGGAGTCCTCGCACAAAACGTGCGGCGAAATACGCAAAGGCTTGCGCTTCAATCACGTCGCCATTGCAGCCCAACACTTCAATGGGGTCGGTCTTCATCTCTGTCAATTCAGCCAGTCGCGCCATCAGAGTTGGATTATGGCGGCCACCACCTGTCACCAGTATTTGGTGCGGAGGTGACGGGCACATCGCAATCGCGCGCGAAATGGATTCTGCTGTGAATTCAACCAATGTCGCTGCAGCATCATTGACGCTGAGCCCCGCCACCACACGCGCATCAAACGCCAAGCGGTCAAGTGACTTCGGTGGGGGTTGAGAAAAGAACGGCGCTGACAAAAGTTTCGAAAGACGTTGCGCATCCACACGCCCTGCGCCCGAGGCCTTTCCATCACGATCCATAGTGGTGCCCCTATGTTTGAGCATCAAATCATCCAGCATCGCGTTGCCTGGCCCAGTATCAAAACCAAGAACGTCGTAGGGAAACGCCCCAGCGTCTGGCACCCATCGCCGCTCACCCAACCATGTGATGTTGGCCACGCCGCCAATGTTGGCAACCACCACGGGTTTGGCCACATCGGCGACCAACTTTGCGTGAAACAGAGGCAACAATGGCGCACCCTGCCCAGCGTTGGCGACATCGTTAGACCGGAAATCAAATACAACTGGGATCTGGAGTTTCTTGGCCAAGCGCGCACCATCGCCGATCTGCCAGGTTTGGCGACGTTGAGGACGATGCCACACAGTCTGCCCATGAAATCCAATCAGACTGGGCCCACGGCCAGCTTTTTCGATCAGTTTCTCGACGACCTTGGCGTGAAGATCGGTTAACTCCGCTTCAATGGCTGCGGCCTGGGGATGTAGCTTTTCGGGCACAGAAGAAATAAACCGATGAAGCCGAGCGCGAAAAGCCAGTTCGTAAGGTACCATCAGCGATGGCCCGTAGGACGTCACCTGCTCGCCATCCGTCTCAAGCCAGGCGGCATCAATGCCGTCCATGGACGTACCGCTCATGAGGCCAATCACCGCCAAAGTCCCGGAATCCTTGAGTTTCTTCAGGTCAGCCATCATCCCATCCGTTGTCGCAAGCGACGCGCCATGCTAATCACCGCGCGCACATTAGAGCATCGTGCCGAAAAATGGGAACCGGTTTTCGGCAAAACGATGTGCCCATAAATAAAATAGAGCAAGCAGCATGATTCGAGCATGCGCTGCTTGCTCTAAGGCGTTGAAAGATATTTTCCATGGCAACCTTTAAATCCGAATTAGTTAACACCCTTTCCCAGCGTGGCTACTTGCACCAGTGCACCGATCTCGATGGTCTTGATGCCAAGGCCGCAAGCAGCGTGATCACGGGTTACATCGGATTTGACGCCACCGCCGATAGTCTGCACATCGGCAGCTTGGTGCAAATCATGTTGCTACGTCGATTACAGCAGACGGGACATAAGCCCATCGCATTGATGGGGGGCGGCACGACCAAGATCGGCGATCCCTCGGGCCGAGATGAAACGCGCGTTCTGTTGGATAACACGACCATCAATGCGCGCATCGCGATGATTCAGGAAACGTTTGACCATTTCCTGAAGTTCGGTACCGGCAAGACCGATGCCCTCGTAGCGAACAACGCCGAATGGCTGGACAAGCTGGAATACATCCCGTTCCTGCGTGATGTCGGTCGCCACTTCACCATCAATCGTATGCTGACCATGGACAGCGTGAAACTTCGCCTGGATCGGGAGCAACCGCTGTCGTTCCTTGAGTTCAACTACATGATTCTGCAAGGCTACGATTTTGTTGAATTATTTCGCCGCTATGGCTGCACATTACAGCTCGGCGGTTCAGACCAGTGGGGCAATATTGTTCAAGGCGTTGACCTTGGGCGGCGCTTAGCCAAATGCGATCTCTATGGATTTACGACCACCCTGATCACCACGTCCTCAGGCTCTAAAATGGGCAAATCTGTTGCGGGGGCCGTGTGGTTGAATGCGGACCGGCTATCGCCCTACGACTACTACCAATTCTGGCGCAACACCGAGGATGCCGACGTCGGGCGCTTCATGAAGCTGTTCACCGACATGCCCTTGGATGAGATTGCACGCTACGAAGTTTTACAAGGGGCTGAGATCAACGACGGCAAGAAGAAATTGGCGCTTGAAGCGACTTCATTGTTGCACGGCGTTGAGAATGCAAACACTGCGGCAGAGACGGCGCGCAAAACCTTTGAGGAAGGTATAGTCGGGGGCGATTTGCCAACGATCACCTTCAGCGCCGCAGAATTAGCGGGCGGAGTATCGGCTTTGGACGCCATGGTGAAACTTGCTATGGCTGAAAGCAAAGGCGAAGCCCGGCGCTTGATCCGCGGTGGCGGCGCAAAGTTGAATGATGCCAAAATCGAAGATGAGAATGCGATGATTCGCAGCGCTGATATCGTGGGCGGAAGCGCAAAAATATCAGCGGGCAAAAAACGCCATGGACTTATAAAGCAGACATAAAATACTCCGTCATGCTCGCGCTTGACACGAGTATCCAGGGTTACAAGCATCAATCGTGCAATTTACCCTGGGTCCTCGGATCAAGTCCGAGGACGACAAACTTATTGTTTCGGACTCGGTGGTGACACCGTCTTAGGCGTCGAACTGCTACCGCCAAAGATCGAAAATATCTTTCGCGTAATGCCCGGCGTCAGCACGGATAATGGATTGACACTGGGCTCGGCCGTCGCCGACGGCCCCCGCCATGTGAAGTTGGCGGCAAAAATACCCCCACCCTTTTCCAAGCCGGTGAGTAACGTTCCAACAATAGGAATAGAATTCAGTGCCGTATTGAGCGCATAGGCCGGGATCACCGTGCCTTCCATATCGATCTGGGAATCCGTAAACCGATAACTACCTTGCGCTGTGAGGCCCAGCGATCTGCCAAACATTTCAGAATCAGTAATGCGCAAGGTTGATGACGAAAATGTAAAGGGCATGCGCAACGTTTTGAATGAAATTCCCTGCCCGCGTAGCTCGTCGGCAATCCCCGTGAGCGCGGCGACCGACAAGATGCGCGCCACCATGGGCGCTTGGACGAGTTTAAACTCACTGATCTCGGCTTTGCCTTCAACCACACCCGCAGGCGAGACGGTTCCCGCAATCGTCAGCGCCCCACCTTTGATGTCATCAAAAAGCCCCAAGCTTTTCAACACGCCGCCGCCGTCTACACTTTTGCCCGACAACGTGCGCACACCATCTTTGCTGACTAGGGCGAAATCGAACGAATCCCCCGACTCAAGTTTGCTTTTCAGATCGACGCTTTGAATCACGTGCTGATTGCGATCAAACACCAGCACTACGTTTTTGAGCGGAGAGTCTTTCCCCAGCCACATCTCGCCAATATTGGCTGTGAGTATCACCGGAATTTGATCGGGCTGCGCATTGTGATTCGGGTCGATCTCAGTCTTCGCTTCGGTTGCAATCCCGCGGGACGCGTCTTTATTTAACTCTTTCCAAAAGTAGGGCGCATCAAAGACGGGACCTGTGACATTCAAAATATAGCGGCCATCATCTTCCTTCGTTGCATCGAGCGTCAGGTCGGTTTTGCCCGCTTTACCTGTCGTGATTTTGAATGTTCTGAGTGCATTCTGGGCGCCGAACGTTACTGAGCCTGCGACTTTCAAATCGTTCTCAGCCGTGACCACAAAGCTGGGCACCGCAACCAAGGCGCCACTCTGTAAAGTCACATCAGTCTTGAACGAAGCTTTGATGCCAGGAGACTTGCTCCAGCCCAGCTCAGGGATCGCCATCGCGACATCGGTTAAATCACATTCGGCGATCAAGACCGCGCGCCCATCACGCATGGTGCGATAAACCACTTCCGTACGAACATTGCCGTCGATATTGGGTGGAATGAACGGCGCGAAACCCAGTTGCACCAGCGGGCGGTCTTCATTGGTTACCAGCGCATCCAGCGCATACTCGCTTTGCACCTCCGCTCCGGTAAAATCTTGCTTCCACGTCAGGCCGGTGCGGATTGGCCCTAAATTAGCTGTGCCCGAAACAGTCAAGCCCGAATTGATAACTTCAAGCGCCAGATCACCGCCGGTCAGGGGCATTCCAAATAAAACATTCTCGATAAGTGTTTCCGTCACCTTGGCCTTCACCCCAATTTGAAGCTCGTCGAGTGAAAGATTGTTAAGCAGTGGAAACTTTAATGACAAATCAATATCGGCCACGCCCGTGGCGGTCGCAGGGTTGACCTGCATCTTGCTGGCGTACTTCAACGGCTCGTTGTCGATCATGCGCAAGGCTTCGCCTAAGTCGCCTGTCACTTTGATCGCGAAGTCAGCCTTGGGTAAGCTGCTTCCAATGTCAAACATGCGCAGCTTGGATTTGCCAATGCGCAAACCCTGCCCGCTGAGCAAGTCAGGAACCACGCCACCAGTCACATCAATTGTGACTTCATTCAATCCGACGTTCAAAACGCCCACAGTTTTTTCGACTTTGGGCATACCTTTAATATACGTCACTGCGACACCGTCAAGAACGGCGCGCAATTTTAAGTTTTGCGGCGCAAGCGTCCAGGCTTCTGTGCCTGCGAATTTGACTGTGGCGCTCACCGCTTTAATCGTGCCCCCGCTGAGATTTTGAACAATCCAATTGCGCGTATTGAGCGCGATGGCTTTGGGCCATAAATCTTTCAGCGCTTGCAACGTCATGGCATCAATCGTGGCCTTCATATCGACATCAGGCGCGGTGCGTAAATTGATCGCGCGGCCCGAAGCTGAAATAACCGGCGATAGCCCATCGTTGCGCGTAATACGCACATCGAGCTTTTCAAGCGCAATTTGGTCAAGGCCACCACTCGTCGTAGCTTTCAGCTCGGCGCCACTCATGGCCACAATGCCGCCCCACTGCTCTGGCAAGGCAAGCGTTCCCGCACCGATGTTCAGCGATATACTGCCCCAGGCGGCATCAGAATTCAGATTATCGGGGACTAAGTTGACTTCGATCACCCCCTTCACGGAGGCATCAATCGCCTTCAACGGATCAAGAGCAGCAGCCAACGATGCAAAAGCTGCAGGGCGCAGGCCATCGAAAGACGCCGTGAGTGACAAAAGACCGGCGGCATAAGTATAGCGGCCCGCGACATCCACGTTCACCTTTTCGCTGCCGCCGAGCAGCGGCAAGTTCGCTGCAATCTCGATGGTTTCGCGCTGACCCAACAAGCGCAGATTAGCGTCCGGGATGAGCCATTGCACGCCACTGGGCTCATCCACGATCACAATGGTTGATTGAGTAATATCGACACTTTCAAGTGTCGGGCCGCTTTTGGCATCATCGGGGCTCACGCGCAACGCATCAATCAGAAAAACTGCAATGCCTGACTGCTGGCCATCGCCAACTTGCGCGTCCGGGGGAACGGTAACCGGTTCAGATGATATGCTGGCCTCAACGCCCAAGCTGACATTCCCGTCTGCCGCGCGCACAATACGAACAACGGGCCTTGATATCCCTAAGTGCTCGACGACCAAACGGCCGCTGATGAGTTCGGGTATGTCGACACTGACATCAAGCGATCTGAAGGCAGCGATGACTTGGCCGTCTGTATTGCGAACTTGGACATTTTTGATCGTTAATTCTGGTCGACGCGTCAGGCGTTTCCAGTTCAATTCGGCATCAGCAATACTGAATGCATAGTCTGGGACCAACCGATTCAGCGAGCTTTCGACATAGGGCACAAAGGGATCAAGCGGTAAGGGGCCACGGGCGAGTTGTATAAAGAGCACGGCTGTTGCCAGGACAGCCACAATGGCAAAACCTTCGAGAACGCGTACAAAAAGGCGCAACACAATTTTCATTGAAACAAAGCTAAGCCCTTTATTGCGCTCTGATAGACCTGTTCTGCGATATAGGCCGAGTATGCCTTGACCGGAAATGCACGATTCATCAAGGTGTTGTAGCTCTTTCCCGACAACAACGTATTCCGGTTGGAGCGTTTCCTAAGGGTTCTTCGGTGTTTGTGCAATCCACCACGACCTTGCCGCTTGCCTATGACCTTGAGGCCCAAAGACGGGCCAAGGAGGACTGGGCCTTAGCAGCCGTGAAAGCCGCTGATCCATCATTGGCTCAATTCATGAATGCTGCGCCCTCCCAGCCCGAATTTGCCAGGCTTTTGGCCTCTATCTTTGGCAATAGTCCCTACCTCACCAGCCTGGCCCTGCGTTATCCGGACCTACTCATGACGGCATGGAATGAGGGGCTCGACGTAGCCTGGGCTAAAATCATGGGCGATCTCACGACAGGTCATCTCAACATCTCGCCCGGCAATCATGGCGATCTCATGGCGCACTTACGTCGGATCAAGGGGCGGGCAGCGCTATTAATTGCAGTGGCCGATATCGCGGGGGCTTGGCCCCTCGAACGCGTGACCAGCGCACTCTCGGATCTGGCTGATGGCTGTGTCCGCGCCGCGTTACACGCGCTACTACGCGAGGCCGCCGTCAAGGGTGATTTTACACTGAGAGAGGCCGATGATCCTGAAAAAAATTGCGGCTATGTCGTCTTCGCACTCGGCAAGCATGGCGGGCGTGAGCTGAATTATTCCTCGGATATCGATCTGCTCGTGTTGTTCGACGACGAAACCATGCCATACGTGGGCAAACGTTCGCGCCAGGAATTCGCTGTCAAACTCACGCGTGATCTGGTCAAGATCATGCAAGAGCGCACAGCCGATGGGTATGTGTTTCGCACTGACTTACGCTTGCGCCCCGACCCCGGCTCAACCGCCATCGCCGTGTCGCGCAGTGCGGCAGAAATTTACTACGAAAATTATGGGCAGAATTGGGAACGTGCTGCGATGATTAAAGCACGCACCGTTGCGGGCGACATGATCACTGCGGCGGGTTTTTTGAAAGACCTCGAGACATTCATTTGGCGCCGCTCGCTTGATTTCTATGCCCTGCAAGATATTCACTCGATCAAACGACAAATATACGCCCACAAGGGTGGCGGCACCGTGGTCGTACCGGGGCACAACATCAAACTCGGGCGTGGTGGTATTCGCGAGATTGAGTTTTTTGCCCAAACCCAACAACTGATTTGGGGTGGGCGCAAACCGGAAGCCCGTTCGACTCAAACCATCAAAGCGCTTGAGGTTTTGATGCACATGGGCGTCGTCGCACCTACTGTGCGCGAGGACCTCGCACGGTGTTACGAATACCTCCGTCGTCTTGAACATCGCTTGCAGATGATCAACGACGAGCAGACCCAAAAGCTCCCCGCCGATGACCAAGGGCTCGCCCACATCGCCACGTTCATGGGTTATGACTGCGCCGAGGCATTTTCAGCCGCGGTCATTGGCATCTTGCACTCGGTGGAAACCCATTACGCTGCCCTGTTTGAAGATTCACCCACACTCGGCATCGAGGGTAACTTGGTATTCACAGGCACCGAGGATGATCCCGATACCTTGGAGACTTTGCGTAAACTTGGGTTCCACAACGCGGCTATGGTGATCGCCGCCGTGCGGATTTGGCATACGGGCCGGGCCAAAGCAACGAAGTCGTTGCGCGCACGGCAGCTGCTCACCGAGCTGATGCCACGTCTCTTGCAAGCCTTTGGTAGAACTGCTGAGCCTGACGAAGCATTCACCCGCTTCGATCATTGCATGAACCAAATTAATTCAGGTGTGCAGCTCCTGTCGGTTTTCTATTCAAACCCATCGCTGCTAGACTTTATCGCCGACATCATGGGCGACGCGCCACAATTGGCGGAAAACATCACGCGCAACCCAGCCCTGTTGGACTACGTGCTGGACCCAAGTTTTTTCCGGCCCTTGCCTTCATTCGCAGAGATGCAAGCCGATGCGGCGCGCGCGACAGGAACCGGGCTACATCTCGATGTCGCCATCGATGTCTGCAAGCAATGGACCAACGAGCATCGTTTCCAAGTTGGTGCACAAGTGCTGCGCGGGCTGATGGACCCCATAGCCGCCTCGCATGCCATCACCGACATCGCAGAGGCAGGGTTGACGGCCATCATCCCCCGCCTACAAAACGAATTCGCCACGCAATATGGCCGCATCCCCAACAGCGAGATGGGCATCATCGCCTATGGAAAATTGGGCAGTCGCGAACTCACCCCTGCGTCCGATCTCGATATCGTTGTGGTTTATACCGGAAGCGAGGATACCATGTCGGTGGGGGGCGATAAATCATTCCCCGCTTCGGCCTATTACATCCGCTTGACGCAGCGCCTGATCAGCGCGCTAACGTCGATGACCCAGCAGGGTCGCATGTTCGAGGTCGACCTGCGCTTGCGCCCCCATGGCGACAAAGGCCCTTTGGCGTGCAGTACAGAAGCTTTCATGAAGTACCAAGCCAACGATGCATGGACCTGGGAACATTTGGCGTTAACCCGTGCCCGGGTGATTTTGGGTGGGGCGAAAGTGAGGGCCGAGATTCATGCGGGGATTCAAGGTGGGCTCACCAAGCCTCGCGATGCCGACGCTACATTGGTGGCCATCGCCGAGATGCGCAAGAAAATGCGCCTGGCGCAGGAATCGACCGGCGCATGGAACATCAAGCGGATGCCCGGCGGGCTGATCGACGTCGAGTTCATCGTGCTCTGGTTATTGCTGCGCCGTCCCGCTGTCTGTAGCGCCGACAACCCAGGCATTGGCGCTGCCATTGAGCGGCTTGCGGCTTATAAAATCCTCGATGCAACCCACGCCAAGGCGCTTGGGGAGGCTTTCGACCTGTGGTCACGAATGATGGTGATGTTGCGCCTGACCCTGCCCGATGACATTGCCAAACCGCCATTTCCGTCCGGGCTCGCCGCCAAACTTGCCAAAACAGCAAACCTGGCTGATATGACAGCGCTAGAACGCCGCATTGCCGAGACCGCAGTCACAATCGCCGATATTTATGACACCCTTATTAATCGCCCAGCAAAAAAAGTCCGTATAAAGTTTGGCGACACCATTCCCCATTAAAGCCCCTGACCCCGGAGAACGACCGATGGCCAAAAAAGCAGCGCCCACAGTTGGCGATAAAGCCCCCGCCTTTTCCATGCCCGCCGATGATGGCACGAAAATCAAGCTGGCCGATTTCAAGGGGCAGAATGTGATTCTCTATTTCTACCCTAAGGACGACACCGCGGGCTGCACCAAGGAAGCCTGCGACTTTACCGATGGCATGCCAAAATTCACCAAAGCCGATGCAGTTGTGATTGGCGTGTCCAAAGACAGCGTCGCCAGCCACCAGAAGTTCAAAAAGAAACACAAATTGAAAGTGACATTAGGTGCCGACGAAGATGGAAAAGTCTGCGAAGCCTACGCGACGTGGGTGGAAAAAAGCATGTACGGGCGCAAGTATATGGGCATTGAACGCTCGACTTTTCTGATCGATGGCAAAGGCGTCATTCGCGCCGAATGGCGCAAGGTGAAAGTCCCCGGCCATGCTGATGAGGTTCTCGACGCTGTAAAGGGGCTTTAAAAACAAACGCCGCAGTCGAGATGACCCCGACCCTCACCACCCTCGCCTGCGGCGTTTTGAACTGCGCTGACCCGGCCACGAAAGTCGCGCTGACCTACGCCGCCGCCGCCGCCTGGCGCGCGGGTGGACTGGAGATCGGAACCGCACAGCCGCCTATCCGCCCCGCGCGACCAGCAAAGCCTGACTTGATGGCCGCATCCCACATGCCCAAGCGCAGCACCGGCCCTAAGGGCCGCGTCGCGCTGGTCCATGCATTGGCGCACATCGAACTGAACGCGATTGATTTGGCGTGGGACATTCTTGCGCGCTTTGCCAACCGCGATTTACCGCGCGCCTTCTTTGATGACTGGGTTGATGTGGCCCATGAAGAAGCTGAGCACTACGAAGCCCTAGCCCAGCGACTAAACGAGTTCGGCGTCAGCTACGGTGACCTGCCGGCGCACGATAGTTTGTGGGAATCCTCGGAACTGACCGCCGATGATTTGCTGGCACGGCTGGCGCTGATTCCCATGACGCTGGAAGCGCGCGGGCTTGATACCACGCCGCTGACGTGCGCGAAATTGTGCGGCAACAATGACGAACCCACGGCACTTATTCTCGACCGCATTTTCACCGATGAGATTAAGCACCTCGCCATTGGTGTGCGCTGGTTCGAGTTCGACTGTGCTCGGCGCAATCTGGCCCCGCACGCGCACTTTGAAGCCGTTTTGAAAGAACGTTTCACCGGCACCCTCAGGCCCCCCTTCAATATGGAGGCCCGCAATCAGGCGGGGATGGCGCAAGGGTATCTAAACTTTGCCTTGAAAATAGCTTAGATTCTTTTCAAACTTTTGTCAGTGACACCGCGCAACATTCGGAGATCATGACATGAAACAAGATCTACTTGCCGCTCTGATCACGCTGTTTGCGGCCCCGGTTCTGGCGTGTCAATTCAACACTGACTGTGGCGTCGGCAGCAAATGCATGAAGGAAGTGGGCAAACTCGAAGGCATTTGTATGGGCGGCATGAATCCTGGCAACAGCAATGACCGCAACCCGTACAGCAATCCGGTGAGACCAGACAGCAGCGTAGGGAACACCTGCCAGTAAAACACCGATTTCTAAACTTACGCCGTCACATCCGCTGCCGTTTTCAAACGCGCGGCCAAGGACGCGGCCATGAACTTGTCGAGGTCGCCGTCCAGCACGCCCGCAGTGTCGGACGTTTCCATCTCGGTGCGCAAGTCCTTCACCATTTGGTAGGGCTGCAGCACATAGCTGCGGATTTGATGGCCCCAGCCAATGTCGGTTTTAGCGGCTTCTTGCGCGTTGGCTTTTTCTTCGCGCTTCTTCAATTCCAGTTCGTACAGACGCGCCTTCAGCATCTCCCATGCTTTGGCACGGTTTTGGTGCTGCGAGCGTTCGTTCTGACAAGCAACGGCGATGTTGGTGGGGATGTGCGTAATGCGCACGGCGCTGTCGGTTTTGTTGATGTGCTGTCCGCCCGCCCCTGAGGCACGGTAGGTGTCGATGCGGCAGTCTTTCTCGTTGATGACGATATTAATGTTTTCATCCACCACCGGATAAATCCACACCGATGAAAAACTGGTGTGACGGCGCGCGTTGGAATCAAACGGGGAAATTCGTACGAGTCTGTGGACGCCCGATTCCGTTTTCATCCAGCCATAAGCGTTGTTGCCGCTAATGCGGAAGGTGGCTGATTTAATGCCAGCCCCATCGCCCGCACTTTCTTCCAGGTATTCGACCTTGTAGCCCTTGCTCTCGGCCCAGCGGGTGTACATGCGCGCTAGCATTTCGGCCCAATCTTGCGCCTCGGTGCCGCCCGCTCCAGCGTGAATTTCCAGGAAGCAATCGTTACCATCGGCTTCGCCCGACAGCAGGCTTTCAAGCTCCAACTGTTTGGCGCGGGCCTGTAATCTGTTGAGCTGAGTGCGACCCTCCTCCAGTGTTGGTGCATCGCCCTCTGCGTCGGCCAATTCCACCAGCGTCAGGGCGTCATCAAGCTCGCCTTCAAGCTTGCGCGTTGCCCCAATGGCCCCGGCCAAGTGCGTGCGCTCTTTCATGAGCGTTTGGGCTTTGGCCGCGTTGGTCCAAAAGTCGGGCTCTTCGACTTTGGCGTTTAGTTCATCGAGGCGGTAAACAGCGCGATCCCAGTCAAAGATGCCTCCGGAGCATAGAGATTGCTCGACGGATATCGGTGGCTTTGGTTTCAATGTCAGGACGCATGGGAAGCTCTTATATTGATGGATTAAATTTTGCGCTTTGTAAGTGAAAAGGCCTACCTACTCAAGAGCGGTGCAGACAAAGCTTAATACAAACTGCCTGCTGACGGTTGATTGGCATTGGCGGCAGCAGCTTCGGGGTCGTCTTCGGACTCGCCAATAATTGTCACCTGGCTGAATGGCGAGGCGCCCTGCTTGAAGGCTTCCAGAATCACTTTCTTATCACCCGGCACCGCAGGCTTGCCGGTTTCGTAATTAATCCGTACGAAGCTAATGCCAGGGGGAATGCGGAAGGGCGTCGCGGCCTTATCTTTCAGGGCCACTTTCATGAATTCACGAAAGACCGGCGCAGCAATCGAGCCCCCGGTTTCTTTCGAGCCCAGCGTACGCGGCTCGTCGAAGCCCACAAACACACCCACGACCAAATCGGGCGAGAAGCCCACGAACCACGTATCGAAGCTATCGTTGCTGGTGCCGGTTTTGCCTGCCAAGGGTTTGCCCACTTCGGCGACGGTCCGCCCCGTGCCACGTTCAACCACACCTTCGAGCAAATGCACGACCTCATAAACAGCGCCAGGGTCGGCCACTTGTTCGCGCTCGTCGATCAACACCGGCAATGCGCTTGAGACGGGGGCAACACCCGCGCGACAATCCATACACGGGCGTTGGTCGCGCCGCGCAATGGTTTTGCCATGACGATCCTGAATGCGATCAACAAGTGTGGGCATAATTTTGCGACCCCCGTTCACCAGCATGGCGTAACCCGCCGTCATCCTGAGAACCGTTGTGACCTGCGAGCCCAACGCATTGGCCAGGAACGGATCGATCAGGTGGTCATAAACGCCTAAGCGCTGGGATGTTTCGGCAACCTTCTCCATGCCCACAGCTTGCGCCAAGCGTACGGTCATGAGGTTTTGAGATTTCTCCATGCCCTTGCGAAGAGTCGTGAGGCCCATGTATTCGCCGGTGTAGTTTTTGGGCTTCCACTTCGGCAGGCCCGGGCCTTGGTCCATGACGAAGGGCGCATCCAGAACCAACGTCGCAGGCGTAAAGCCCTGCTCCATGGCCGAGAGATACACGAAGGGTTTATAGGCCGAGCCGGGTTGCCGTAGTGCCTGCGTGGCCCGATTGAACTGCGAACGCGCGAACGAGAAGCCGCCGCTCATGGCCAAGACGCGCCCCGTGTGCGGATCCATGGCCACGAGTGCGCCATCCGCTTCAGGGATTTGGCGCAAGACATAGTTGCCTGCCGCTGCTTCAGGCGCAGGCGCCACGAGCACGACATCGCCCACTTGCAGAACTTGGCTCACCTTCTGAATACGCTCGCCCAACGAGCGATCACCCGTGGCTTTGTCGACCTTGAGTGCGCGCGCCCAAACCATGTCGGCCAGCGCAATCACTCCCTTGGTCATGTCTGCGAACAAGAGTTGCGCTCGCTCAGGCTCCACCTTTTCAACCACTGCCATCGCCCATTCGCCGGGCAGAGCTGCCGTGGTCTTCACGGCACGTAACCCGTCTGTCAGTGATGCGACGGCGCCAAGTTGTGCAACCGGGCCCCGGTAGCCATGACGGATATCGTAATTGACAATACCTTGCTGCAAGACGCGTTGGGCCAAAGCCTGATACTCGGGATCCAGCGAGGTGCGTACAGCCAGCCCGCCCTTGTACAGAGCGTCGCCGCCATAACGCTCGGCTAGGTCACGGCGGATCTCTTCGGCGAAATACTCAGCGCCAAAAACTGTTTTGGTTTCTTCGGGGCGATTGAGGGTGACGGGCTCTTGCGTGGCTGCTTGCGCCTCGGCAGCGGTGATGCGTCCATCTTCACGCATCCGCTCGATCACATAGTCGCGGCGATCTTTGGCCACCACTAAATCACGCGCAAACCGCCCCGGTGCTTTGGCTGAGGCGGCCAGAAAGGCAGCCTCGGCAATGCTCAGTTCATCGAGTGATTTGTTGAAATAGTTGCGCGCGCCTGCCGCAACGCCGTAACTGCTGCCGAGATAATTCTCATTCAAGTACAACTCGAGAATATGGTTCTTGGTGAAAGCTTTTTCCAACCGCACAGCCAAAATGGCTTCTTTGAATTTGCGATCAAAACTATACTCATCGCCGAGCAAGAAGTTCTTGGCGACCTGTTGCGTGATGGTCGAGGCGCCAACCATGCGCCGGCCTTCCATCTTGCGGCCCACGTTTGTGAACACCGCGCTGACGATGCCCATCAGATCGATGCCATTGTGTTCGTAAAATGTTTTGTCCTCGGCTGACAGGAACGCATCGATGATGCGCTTGGGGATTTCTGCCACCGGCACGAAGATGCGGCTCTCAATCGCATATTCCTGCACCAGGCGGCCATCACCGGCATAAATGCGGGTGGCCACCGCTGGCTCGTATTTGGCGAGCTGCGTATGATCGGGCAAGCCCCGGCCAAACTCGTAAAAGACGTAGACCGCCCCTGCCCCGGCGCCAAAGACGCCCAGGAGCAACAGCGAAAAACCGATGGCGATCCAACGCATCATGGGGTGGAAATGTCTGACGTTTGAAGGGCGATCTCGACGCCATTCTTAGCATGATTGTGGCTTAAATCTGCAAGGCCGAAAGTGGCAAGAAACCCAAGAAAAGGCTGGCCCGGACCTAGCTAAATAAGGACTTTGACTTACCGCCGCGCAACGAGCACTGCCACTTCATTGCGCCGAAGGGGCGGCAACGTCCACGGCGGGTCATAAAACAGCGCCACAGGTTCAGCGATAGCTTTCCATTCCGAGCGTTCAAGGTTCGCTAGAAGTTTTGCTTTGTAGAGGTCGACAGCGTCATCGTTGCGCGACCCCGAAAAGCGCAGCGTGGCCATGGTTTCTTCCGGCAGATCGACCAACCGCACGCTGCTATTGTTGGGAACGGGCGCACTTTTGGCATCGTACCCTGGGGGGAGGAAAAACCGCATTTGGTAACTGCCAGTCGCAGACGCAGCCTGAACGGGGGTGGTCATGGCAATCTTGGTTGAACGTGACGCGGCTTCCACCGGCGTGGTCATGGCGATGCTATCGTTAGACTTATTGCCGCCAAAAATGTAGCCCGCGAGCAGGCTAAAGGCCCTGCCTTCGTTGCTGCTGCCGCCGCGGGCCGCCACCGTGGTTTCAGCCGCCGTCCGCGAGTCATAGGTGCGCACCTCAACCCCGCCATCCAGCCTGCCCACCAGCGCGTACTTGGGTTCGTCCGTGACCGCCCGAACGCCCACCACCGAGCACCCCGCCAACAGGACCGAACTGACTAGCGTTTTGAACAGCCGCAAAATCGAAAATCCCTTGATTTAGTGTAATTAGCACGAGGTCCGGTGCGCTTTGGATTGCTAAAAGCCCATGCTCGAAATCGGTTATACAATGGGCACAAATGCTTGATGCCCTTTATTGTACACTTATGTACGGGTAAAGTCATTTGGCTTTGCCAAAACAAGCCCACCTTCACAACATCGTCATTCGTCGGTGGGGGGTTGGTTGGGCTAGCTTTGACTGCACACTTAAATCGGCCTCGCATTTCGGCGAGGCATCCTGGGAGGATTGATATGAGCCATAAACTGATTTCCGCATTAACCGGGGCCTTCGTCGCCGCAGCGATGTTTGCCACACCTGTATCGGCCAAAACCGACGCCGCCACCGAAGCCGCCATGAAGGCCGCCCTTGCTGGCAGCCACCGCGCTGAAGCTAACAAGTTACGCGACCCCGCGCGCCATCCGCTTGAGACGCTAAAATTCTTCGGGCTCAACAAAGACATGAAAGTCATGGAAATTTGGCCCAGCGGCGGCTACTGGACTGAAATCTTGGCCCCAACGCTGAAGAACAACTACATCGCCGCCCATTGGGACCCAGCGCGTAGCGAAAACGTGAAGAAGATGGTCGAGACATTCAAAGCCGACCTCGTCAAGAACGAAGCGATTTACGGTAAACCCCAAATCGTCACGTTGTACCCCGCGACCAATCAACTCACGCCTGTGCCTGCGGGCTCGATTGATATGGTGGTGACCTTCCGCAACATCCATAACTGGATGGGACAAGGCCAAGAAGACGTGATGTTCAAGGCTTTCTTTGACGCGCTGAAGCCCGGTGGGTATTTGGGCGTGAAGGAACACCGCGCCAACACCGACAAGCCGCAAGACCCCAAAGCCGTCAGCGGCTATGTGCGCGAGGACTATGCCCAAGCGCTGGCTGAGAAGGCCGGGTTTAAGCTGGTCTCCAAGTCTGAAATAAATGCCAACCAGAAGGACACCAAGGACTATGAGAAGGGCGTGTGGACCTTGCCGCCGAACTATCGCGAAAAAGATGTCGACAAAGCCAAGTACACCGCCATTGGTGAGTCTGACCGCTTCACGCACCTCTACCAAAAACCCGCGAAGTAACTTTTACGCTTGATCACAGAGCCCCAGTGGAGACACTGGGGCTCTTTTCTTTGGTGAGTGCTCCATGCCCCCAACCATCCGCAGCACGTATTTCGATGGCCCCTTCGGTCAAGTTCATGTGCGCATCGCCAAACCTGTGGGCGCGCCCACGCATTTACCCTTGTTGTGCTTTCATCAAAGCCCGCAATCGAGCCAAGTGTTTACCGAAGTGCTGAAAGACCTCGGCACAGACCGATGTGTCTACGCGCCCGACACGCCTGGGTTTGGCGAGTCTGATCTGCCGCCCGAGCCGCCCGATATCGCCGACTATGCCCGCGCTATGATTGCGGTGATGGATCATCTGGGTCATCAAAAATTCGACATCCTTGGTTATCACACCGGCGCATTGACAGCGACGGAACTGGCCCTCGCGCGCCCTACGCAAATTCGTCGCATGGTGTTGATTGGTCTGGCGGTTTTGCAACAGCCCGAGATCGACGCCTTTTTTAAAACACCCTGGCCCGTGCCCATGACCATGGACGACAGCTTTGTACGCGGCGAGTGGAACCGCTCGGTGCAATGGGCGGGGCCAGGCTCGACACTGCCCATCATCGCGCGCGGGTTTGTTGATAAACTGAAAGCGGGCGACAAAGCCTTTTGGGGAGCGCGGGCCGCGATGCGCTATCCGTTCGCCGAGAAACTGCCGAAGGTGACGCAGCCCATCATGGCCATCGGGCCGAAAGATGATTTGTGGGAGATCTCAACCCGCGCCGCGCCGCTGATTAAAAACGGGACCTTCGAGCGCTGGCCCGACCATGGGTTTGGGATTTTCGATGTAGCACCGACGCGCATCAACGCCAAGATCAGAAGTCATCTGGACGTTTAAGGCTTACTGAATTTCTTCGGCGCGTCCTTCGTTTTGTCTTCCATCGCCACGCCCGCCACCCACCACTCGCCGGTGTTGGCCTTCACCATGACGCAGCTGGCCACTGTCACTATTCCCTTGGCGTCAGTCAGCTTCACGCGCTGCAAGCAGTGATCGTCAAACTTGCGCAGGTCTAAAAACGCGACGGCTTCCCACCGGCGCATGGGTTTGTAGTCTTTGTCCACCAGCGCCATGAACGTTCTGGGGTCTATGAAGGCGCGGCGGATGTTGGGTGCAGCCAGTGCAAACGCCTGTTCGGCATCGTCACGCTTAATGGCATCGAGTTGGCGTTCAATCACGCAGTGGATGGCGGAGGTCGGGTCTTGGGCGGCATCGAAGTCGGTGCGCCCGCATGCCCACGCAGTGCTGCTGAAGCCTATCATCAGGACGAATGTAGCGAAGACCGATATCCTCAACCCACTCATGCCTGCTCCCGTGATGTACGAAGCGTGACACAGGCCTGCCGTCTGTGCCAAGTATTGACCACCAGAATTCGTCATAAAGGACACTAAAATGGCCACGGTCGCTTTCATCGGGTTGGGCATTATGGGCTTTCCCATGGCCGGGCATTTAGCGGCCAAAGGCCACACCGTGAGTGTTTATAACCGCAGCGCTGCCAAGGCCGAGGCCTGGGCCGCAAAACACGCTACTAACCATGGGGGCCACGCCGCCAAAACCCCGCGCGAGGCCTGCCGCAACGCCACTGTGGCCTTGTGTTGCGTCGGCGATGACCCCGACGTGCGCGCGGTGGTAAGCGGCCCCGACGGCATGTTGGCGGGCTTGAGCGCAGGCGCGGTGATTGTCGATCACACCACAACATCGGCCACACTGGCGCGCGACATGACCAAAGAATGCGCAGGCCTTGGTGTTGGCTTTATTGACGCCCCGGTCTCGGGCGGACAAGCCGGTGCCGAGAACGGCGCACTGAGTGTGATGTGCGGTGGCGAGCCCACTGATTATGCGAAGGCCGAACCTATCATCGCCGCCTACGCCAAAATTTGTAAACTCATGGGTTCTAGCGGCGCAGGCCAACTGACCAAGATGGTCAACCAACTGTCTATCGCAGGCTTAGTGCAAGGCTTGGCCGAAGCCATGAACTTCGGTCAACGCGCAGGCCTAAACATGACCGATGTGATGGATGTGATCTCGAAGGGTGCGGCGCAAAGCTGGCAGATGGAAAACCGAGGCCGCACCATGTGCGAAGGCAAGTTCGACTTTGGCTTTGCGGCTGACTGGATGCGCAAGGACCTGCGCATCTGTTTGGAGGAGGCGCGGCGCTCGGGCGCGCGCGTGCCCGTGGCGGCGTTGGTCGACCAGTTCTATGCCCAAGTACAGGCCGAGGGCCATGGACGCTGGGACACGTCGAGCTTGATGACGCTGCTGAAGTAGCGATACAGGCCTGTTAATACAAAAAAATACAGGCTATACCGGCCACACGATGGTCATTTACGGTCGGATATACCGGAGCGGTATAGGGCGCTCATCGTGTTCAATTGTTTCATGTGAAACAAAATCCCAACTCTTCATACGCTTGACCGCACGCGAACGCATAATGGCACTTGCTTGATGGCGAACCTGACGCCAATCTGAGCCATGGAAAAAAGCACCGAAGGATCACTATGAAAACGTCATTCACAACACTCAAACATGGGCTGACGGCGGTATTCATCGCCGGGCTGATGAGTACTACGGCGATGGCTCAACAAGCCGGGGCTCAACAAAAAGTGCCCGAGCTGGTGCGCGCCGATGGCAGCTATCCAACAGTAAAGTTGGAAAAAGATGTGATTGTGCTGAAGGTGGTGCAAAACGCGCCGCTGAATTTGCAAAAAGCGCCGAGCATCAAAGAGGGCTTGGCCACCAACGTCGAGCGCATGGCTGGGTGGATTAAGAAGGCCTGCACCACCGGCAAAAAGCCCGACTTTATTTTGTTCAACGAGTTTCCGCTGACGGGGTACTCATCTGGCCCGCGCAGTGAAAAAATCAAATTCACCATTCGCATGGATGGCCCCGAGGTGAAACGCATCGGCGAGCTGGCCAAAGAATGCGACACCTATATTATTTTCGGGTCTTACGCGACCGACCCCGATTGGCCCGGCCATATCCTCAGCCTCAACCCCGTCATCGGGCGTGATGGCAAAGTAAAAGAGACCTATTGGAAAACTCGCAACGTCACGCGCCTGAACGATACGGAAATTCCCACCACCACTATCGAAAGCGTGCGCGATAAATTCCGCGCCAAGTACGGCATTGAGGAAGAGTTCCCGGTGCTGAAAACCGAATTCGGCAACATTGCCGTCAGCACGGTGCAGCTCGACCCGTTTGTGTTCGCGGCCTACACCATGCGCGGCGTGGAAATTATGATGCGCACGGCGACATTGTTTTCCAAAACCGATGTGCAGGCGATTGCGCTGTACAACAACGTGTACTCGGCCATGTCCAACATCACCTTCCCGGCAGATTCGGGTGTGCCGGCGGCCTTTGGCGGTCAATCACTGATCGTCGATAACAAAGGCAAGGTGTTGGCCGAAGATCCCAGCAACAATGAAAACGTGATAGAGGCGGAAATTCCCATCAAGAAATTCCGCGAGGGGCGGCGTATCCAGCGTTATCCGTTAGAAGTCGTGAAGCCGGTGTTCGACCAATACAAACAAGAAGTGCCGATGAACATTATGGATGTTCCGGACAATCAACTGCCGCAGACCGACAAAGACATGAAAGACTTTCTGGATCGCAAAAGCCGCTGGCTGAACCCCGGCGGGCAAGGGTAGGACGAAAGGCGCGATTTAAACCTCTCCCTCGGGAGAGGTCGCCACAACGTGGCGGGTGAGGGTGATTTGTTATTTTGTCTGTGACAGCGCGCGTACCGGATCGCAAACAACCCGCCCCCACCCTGCCCTCTCCCATAGGCAGAGGGTTTAGAGGGTGTGAGACGTCCGCCCTAAAACTCAACTCGTCACCCCGCATTTGATGCGGGGTCCAGAGCGTTTTTTACGAATGGTGATGAAAACCCTAGATGCCGCGGTCAAGCCGGGGAATGACGTTGTAGGTTATTTCTACAAGCCGCGCATGAAGGAGTCTGGCTCATGCCTCAATCTTTGAGCCAACTCAAAGCGGTATTCGCCGCTTGGCTCCATTCGCAGAAATTCCCAACCGGCGGCGCGATAGAATTTCTCGGCGCGGGTTCCCGGCTTTGTTGTTAGCCAAATCGACTCTGCGCTTTGATTGAATAGCCACTCAAATGCGCAATTCAGTAAACGTCGGCCCACGCCACGACTTTCAAAACCGGACTCGACAAACAGCGCCCAGATGTTTCTGTTGTTTTTGTTCGCAAACGAGAAACCACGAATGACACCGTCAACGTGACAAGCCCACCCTCGCCCATCTGCCCGAATCATGCGTTCATAATCTGATGGCTGAACTTTGGTTGGATCAAACAGCACATTCTCCTTCACCGACATCCTGACGCGATGCAGGGCCGGGATGTCGACGGCTGAGGTAATGCGAATATCCAAATTCAATCCAAAAACTTACGCAAGCTGACGCCCAACTCCGGCGCGGCGGTGAAGAACGCGCCTTCTTGGAGGTTCGGAAAATCGGCCAGCGTGGGTTTTTTGAATAACGGCTTGCTGTCGAGTGTGCTTTGGCGAATGCCATCGTTCAGCGCCAGCAACAAAACTGGCTGTGTCACCATCGGCGCGCGCTCGCGCAATTTGGCCGCATAGCTGAACGCCGCATCGTGGCCATATTCGCGTTTGATCAGCGGGCGCAAGCTATCGGCGATCACCAAGCCCCAATCGGTATCGCCCGCATTCTGGGCCAGTTGGGTTTTCTGCAGGCGCGACAGATTGGCTGCGAACCAGTCGAAGAATTCCACTGATGTTTTGTAACGTGGCAGGCGCGAGATCGCGCGCAATCGCGTTTCTTCACTCACCAGCCACACGCCCACCAACACGGCTTTGCGCACCATCTTGGGTTCAGCAATGGCCAGTTCAATGCCTGTGAACGCGCCGGTATGCAGGCCCAAGATATCGACAGGTTTGTTGGTCCCGTAGCCTAAGTTCTTCAGGCCTTCATTCACGGCCGTCATGTAGTCGGTAATGGTCGGCACCTCTTTGGGCCCATCCGAACCACCATAACCCGGCGTGTCTATGGCAATCACCGTTCGATCGCGGCCCATCTCGGGGATCAGTTTACCGAACTCCAGCGACGTGTTGGCGGTTTGGTGAAACATCACCAAGGGCGTGCGCTGCTTGGCTTTGGCATCGGCGGGCACAGCCATTTGGTAATGCAACTGGCCATAGCGATTCTCGACATAGCCGCGCTTGATGACGGCATCAGCGCCATGCGCATGGCCCAAACTCGCGAACGTAACTCCGGCAACGCACAGTAATTTTTGAATGAATGTCATAACAGCCCTCCCCGGCATATTTTTCGGATACATCTTGAGCCGGACAGGAAGGCGTGACAACGGGCAAAACATCGTGTGAGACTGGGACTCTTCAATCATCGGAGCATTCCATGAAACGTTTGATCAGCGCGGCAATGATCGTTTCCAGCATCACCAAAGCCCACGCCCAGCCTATTAAAATGTAAGCCCCGCCGTGGCCCGCCACCGAGCCCAAACTTACCGGTGCCATGGCGTGGAGCACCACAATTGTGGTACGTGATGTGGAAGAATCGCTGAAGCTGTATCGTGACATTCTAGGCAAGCAGCTCAGCGAGAGCATCCGCAACGTTGCAAACCCTGTCCTCGAATGGACATTGGGATTTTCACCTGGCGAGGCCATGGATTTCGAAGTGCTGCGCCCGGCCATCGACAGCCCCGATGTCAACGCCAATTCCAGCTACCTCGCGCTGATTGCGCCACACATCAAAAAACCCGATGCACCCTCAGTAGCAACCGAGGGCCGCTCGCCTTATGGGTCGATGGGATTATTCATTCTCACGCCCGATGCTGACGCGGCTTTCAACAAAGTGAAGGCCGCGGCAAAAGAACGCGGCTATATGATTGTGAAGGAAGGTGCGCGGGACGACAAAAGCCGCATGACGCGCTTTTGGATGCGCGATGCCGACGGCGCGAAGTTGATGATTGTCCAATCCAACACTATCCCGCTGTTTTTGAAGAAAGTCGAGCCCAGCATTATTCGGCGTTAGCGCCGGATGAGCGTGCGAATTTTATCCAATTGCAGTTGATTGGTCAGCGAGTCAAAGCGCGGAGGTTCGTTGCGCCAGGCACTTTGCTGGCCCATGCTCAGACCCAAGTCATAGAGCGATTTCGACAACTCAGGTGTGAACTCATACTGCGGCGTGGAGATGGTCAAATTCTCGGGGATTCCGAGAATGTAGAAATTTCCCCCCGCCAATGCCGTGCCGAGAAACATCTCGTAGGCACTGCGCTGTAACACCGTGCGCATCACCTCCTCAAGGGCCTCGGCGGAAATATCGACGGGCTTGTGGTTGCGCACCTCCATCATTTGCGAATTGATAATGACGTACACGTTGAGCGGCAACTTCATGTCGGCATCGACAGTGCTGGGCATAAAAATCGAGGTCGACATACTGCCATCGACATAGAGTTGCAGGCGTTTGTCGGGCGAGTCCGGTTCGGGTGAAATCAAACAGGTTGAAAGAAGCCTGGAATGGCCGACTACGCCATCAATGCATCGACATACAACTCGCGACGGTCAGATCGATTACTTGCCGCAATCGATGTCAGATCCCACACCACGACGCGGCCATTGTCGAGGTCAGTCGAGGCCGCCAACAAACGACGGCCCCGTTCGCGGCGCTGGGTGGCCACGCGGTCGAGCACATCATCGCTCATCATCGCTTCCATCAACAACCGCAGTGGCTTTTGCTTCACCAGCGAGGAGCTAAACGGAACTTCAATAAGCTCGCGCTTTTTGTATACGCCCTGCGTGGTGATGGAGGCATAGATCTCGCGCGCAGCTTCATCATAAGCAGGGCCCAAGAAGGCATAGGTGGAGAGCAAAGAACCAGCGGACACACCGGTTACCACATCAGCCTCGGGGCGCTGCCCGGTCTGTGTCCAGCCTGCCAACACGCCCGCACCGAAGGGGGCCGTAGGAGCCACCGCCCGAAAGTGCAAGTACCGTGATTTGCCCATCGCCGGTGTGATCGGCCATGACAATGCCCGGCGGCAATTGCGCATCAGCGATCGCAACAGTTTGCGACGTATCCTGACGCAAAGCCCCCCATGGCAAAAACACCGATGGGGTCTCGGGGCGCGGTGGAATGATCGACGCACAAGCCGAGAGCATTGCCGTCATCAACACAGCGCCGAGAAGTTCGGGGACCTTCAACGCGTGATGGGTTCTCGACACGGATGACCTAATGTTATGCCAACGGAAGTTCGCGGATCTCGCGCATGTCCTGCGGGGCCAGCGTGTTGGTCATCAGTGCTTTTTTACGAAAGAAGCGCAAAATCGACGCCGGGCCCATGCGGCTACCGCCCATGCCCGACAAATTGAACGATGTCTTTTCAGCATCGCGCAAAATTGCACCCGTCAATGTAGTGTCTTGCAAGCTGATACCGCCCGCGTCGATTTGCGAGCCTAACTCGTAAGCCTCTTCGTCGTTGCCCGCGATCACCGCTCCCGACAGGCCAAAGATGGTATCGTTCGCCAGCGTCACTGCCTCGGCTTTGGTTTTGTATTTCATCACCGGGATCACGGGCCCGAAGGTTTCGTCCTGCATGATTTTCATATCCTGCTTGACGTCGGTGACAACGGTGGGGCGCATATACAAACCGCCACCGAGGTTTTGGCTTTTGCCGCCGGTGCGGATTTTCGCACCGTGCTTCACCGCCTCATCCAACTGTTCGTCGACAATGCCCGCCTGCTTGCCGAAAATGAACGGCCCGATGTGGCCTTTGTGGATGTCGGGGTAGTTCAACTCAATCTGCTCGGCTTTTTCCACCAGCTTATCGACAAAGGCATCGTGGATTTTTTCCTGCACGTAAACGCGCTCGATAGAAAAACAGATCTGGCCTGTCGCATAAACCGTGCCGCGCAGCACGGCATCGGTGGCGCGCTCTAAATCAGCGTTCTCGGTTACAATCACAGGGTCTTTGCCGCCCAATTCCAGGAACACCGGAATGAACCGGCGCGCACACGCCTCGGCAACCTTGCGGCCCGTTGGCACGCTGCCGGTAAAGCAAACGATATCGACGTTCTCGATCAAATGCTGGCCCGTCTCGCCGCCGCCGACAACATAGGTCAGCACCTTGGCCAACTCCGGCACCTTTTGAATGGTCTCCATCAACGGCTCGACAAAACGCGGCGTCACTTCGCTAGGCTTAATCATGGCAGCACAACCAGCCAGCAGCGCTGGCGTGGCATCAATGGCCGAGAGCATCATCGGGAAATTCCACGGGCTGATGACGCCCAGCATGGGATAAGGCTTCAACTGCGAGCGATATTTAATGTGCGGCATAATGCTGGAGGTTCCTTCCAGCATTGCCTTTTGAATAATGTCACCCGCGCGGTCGGCCCACCCGCGAATGCCCCAAATCACGGCGTCGGGGGTTTCCTTAGCACCACGATAACGGCCCGTATCTGCGGACTCAGCTTTGGTAATGGCGGCTTTGTTCTTCTCGATCTCATCGGCCCATTTGCGCATCACCGCCACGCGATGCTCGATGGGTGCCAACGCCCACTCCACTTGGGCTGCGCGCATCGCTTTGGCTTTGGCCGACATTTCCTCGGCTGTCGGGGGCGTGATGTGATAGTCCACCTCGCCCGTGCGCGGGTTACGGACAGGCAACGTATTTCGAAGAATAGCGTTCATCGGGGCGGGCCTCGGGTTCGAACAGACAGATGGCGTTATGCCGTTGGATATTGCACAACTTAGGGCTTCAGTCGCGACCCGCCAAGGGGTGCGAAGCGTGAATAAGCATCGCTTAAGACAAAAGACCCTCTCCCCTTGGGAGAGGGTTAGGGTGAGGGCGATGTGTTTTGGTTCCCTGGGCTGCCTTGAGCTTAAAAATAACGAACTCACCCTCACCCGACCCTTCGGGTCGACCTCTCCCAAAGGTGAGGTTGTGTCTTATTCCGCAGGCATTTGGTCCGAGCGCTTTTCGTCGGTTTCGCGAATGCCGATGGTGCTGGGCTTAGGCGTGCGCCCAACGCCGAATTTGCGCAAGTTGCCCTTCGTGTCTGTCCACAGGTGCGTGCTCATTTGAATGGTCTGGCCATTAGGGCCAGGGAGGTCCTCGCGAAACCGCCAATGCGATACCGCATCGCCATCGACTTTCTGCATACGATTCAGCCAGAGCGTTGTGGTTCCTCCCAACAAAACTTGATCATCGGTCAAGGACACCCCCACCCACATGAAAGCTTGCTCGCCGCCCTTCGCAGTATCGAAGCGGCGCGGCAGGACAGCCATGGGCATCGCGCCCGGTGACATGTCAATCAGGCAATCCATGTCGCACTGCGCTGTGAAGGTCTCAAGACGCTCGTTCGCACCATCTGCGGGCGTCGTGCGCCGCGTCATTCGAACGATGGGGCCTTCGGGTGAGGTCTCGCGCTTCACGTCGATCTTGCGCTTCACGCCTTTCACGGTGCTTTGGCCGTTGACGGAGAGACCACGCCACTGGGCGTCATAATTCCAAGTTCCGATGGCGGTATAGGAGTCATCGTCAGCGGTAATGGTGCTGAGCAAGGTATACCCGCCATCAGGGCGCTTGAAGATTGAGAATTCTTCGGCACGCGCCGTGCGGCCCCCGATGACAAAAACGCCTTCATCCATCAGCGACTCTTTGCCAGGATCAGGCGCGTCTTGCGCTTGGGCCGAAATCGCCATGAGAAAACCTAAAGACAGTATGATGCGTGTGATCATGTGTGCTTACTGCTTTTTGTGGGCTGCATGGCAACACCAGCCGGCGGCGGAGTGATGTCATTAATTTTTTGCATTTCCTCAGCGCTCGGACGCCACAGCCCTGCTTTAACATTTTGCTCAAGCTGCTCAGGCTTCGTCGCGCCTGCAATCACACTGGCGATAACGGGGTTTGCTAATAGCCAGCCGAAGGCCATCTCGAGCATCGTATAGCCGTGGGCTTCGCACAGCGCTTGCAACTGCTCAAACTTCGCAAACTTGTCATCACCAAAGAAACGGCTGGCCATCGGCCCGCGGCTGGCCCAGGCCGCGTAACGCGTGCCCTCGGCGGGCTTTTCGCCGCGCTTGTATTTGCCTGTCAGTAATCCGCTTTCCAACGGGAAGAACGGCAAAATGCTCACGCCATGCGCCACGCAAGCTGGCACCAGTTCAGCTTCAATCTCGCGGCTGAGCAAGCTGTAGCGGTTCTGCGACGAGATAAACGGCGCAAGGTTTTGCGTCTTGGCCATCCAGGCCGCGTCAGCTGTTTGCCAGCCCGAGAAATTCGAATGCCCGATGTAGCGCACCTTGCCCTGATGCACCAAGTCATCGAGCGCCCGCATCGTCTCCTCAATCGGTGTGTGCGGATCGGGAACATGCATTTGATACAGATCGATGTAGTCAGTGCCGAGGCGGTTCAAGCTGGCCTCGACGGCGTTCACAATATAACGCCGCGACCCACCGCTCATCATCGGACCCTGCCCCATGGCATTGGCGAATTTTGTCGCCAGCACGATATCTTTGCGGCGCGCGCCTAAGGCTTTGCCCAAGAATTCTTCTGATTTTCCTTGCTCGCCATAGATATCGGCGGTGTCAAACAGTGTAATGCCAAGGTCGATGGCTTTGTCGACCACAATCTGAGTCTGGGCCGCGTCAATCAGCATGCCGAAGTTATTGCAGCCGATACCGACGGCTGAAACTTTAAGGCCCGAGCGACCAAGATTGCGATATTCCATGCTCAACTCCCATTCCGATCACAACCACCGCAGCAATCGTAACTACAGCACAGTTCAGGAATTCACTCTATATAAGTAATGACCTAAGCCCGCTTATTGGTAAGCTAGAACTGTACATGGTCGCAGTGCGACTAGGCCTAAGGTCTGTTGGATCGCGTATCTGATGTTGGATTTTCAGTCACCCTACTCGATCGAGATGCTCAACTATTGGCAAAGCCTGAGGACAGGCACCGGAATTCCAACCACGGAAAGTTTTTTCGATCGTGTGCCAACACCAATCGCCCCTTACTTGATTGCGTTCGAGCGTATCGACAGCGACCTGATCGTGCGCCTCATCGGCACCCAACTGGATGAGCGTTGGGGTGGGGACATGACGGGAAAGAGCTGGCTGCGCCAAAACCCTCACCTCAAGACGGCTAATGTTATATGGAATTTCAATACAATTCATGATTACCCCTGCGGAGCTTGCGCGCTTGGTGGATTCGTGACCAACAATGGGCGTAACCTGAGTCTCGAGACGATCAGTTTTCAATTGGGGTGCGCGATGGCCGCCCTGCGCGCGTGATCAGTGGATCGTTTACCCTTGAATCTTTGGATATTGATGAACACACACGTGGACGCATGGCAGCGCGCACCTTGGAGCGGCTTGATCTAGGCTTTGGCGTTCCCAAAGAGAAGCCGAAACTACTTTAGAACTGGTAGTTGATTTTAAACGCTTGGCTGGTGATGATGATCTGCTCATAAGGGTCAGGGTGTATTCATATGAACAAAACCAACCCTCCTCAGTCTTCATTGCCTGATTTAAATCGGGTAATGGCAGAACAAAGAGGGATGCCAATACTGTCGTATGCAAGTGCCCTGGCTATAAAGAGGTGAGGACATACATGACGTCAGCCACCAAGTGGGGATTTATCTTTGTTGTGATGGGTGTGGCGGCGAGTAGCGCTCAAGCGCAACCGCCCGCTTCGCTTTTACTGGCCAACCAGTATGGAGAACTCTGCACCATGTGTGTCGCCACACTGACGTGCTCTGGCGCAGACAACACCATCACCACGACTTACGATTTCCAGAAAAAAGGCTTCCTCGGGCAAATGATGACCGTCTTGGATTATGTCCCGGGCCTCGGGCGTGGGGTTTGGGAAACGCGCGACGTGCGTATCACAGAAATCAAAGCCGACGGCGCAAAAGCAGCGCGCACGGAAAAAGCCCGCCTGAGCATGAAAGAAGCCAAGATTGAAGCAGGCAGTGCTGTCATCAACCGCACGACGAATGCTTGGGTCAGTGCCAGCGGAACTGATTTTGGCACATGTGTCGCCACACAAACGGGAGCTACAAAATGAGGAGCGCCAGCATGGTCGTGTCATTCTCATGGGGCCTCGCCTCGCTCAAAGACAAACCGCTGCGTTACGTCGGAATCAGTGCGGCGATTTTTGTGCGCTATTTTATCGGCTTATTTCATTTCTTTGCGGGTATCAATAAATTTCGCAATGGCTGGATGTGGAGCGACGCGTTGAAGATTGTTTTTGAAACGCGCATTGCTGATCTGCAAAAGTTGGATATGAATGCTATCGAATCTTTCGGGCTTCTGTATCTGCAAAACTTTGCCGTGCCTTTTCATCTGCCTATCGCCCAAATAATCGGCCTAGGTGAATTTTATGTTGGCATCGCATGCTTTATCGGCTTGACCTCGCGCTGGGCCGGAGGCTTGGCATTCTTCCTCATGTTCAACTTCGCTATCGGCGGGTACTATGATGCCTCTTTGTTACCGCTTATGGCGCTGGCGCTCGTCCTTGTCTTTGCGCCGACAGGACATTGGCTGGGCCTTGACCGACGCATGGCGGCGAAATACCCCAACGCCATTTGGTTTCGATAATTTTGAGTGGTCAGCCGTGTGTTGGAATCTGAGATTACCATCGCGTTCCTAAAACATTGGCAGGCGCTTAGTCCAAGCGGTGGCATTCCGAATATCGCGGCCTATCTGGATAGCATCGACCTGCGCTTAGTCCCCATTAGCCTCATCTTCGAATGCACCTGCCGCGACATGATTTTGCGTTTTCAAGACACCAGACTTGTTGAGCGCTGGGGCGTAGACCAAACAAATCAAAGCTGGCTGGCAGGAAAGTCTGCTCCCAACGCCGCAGCAACCTTGGCAAACATGACCGATATTGTAGACAACCCGTGCGGGGGCTTTGGTCATTGCATATATTATACGCGACAGGATTTTGTAACGAAACTTGAAGTTCTTTCGCTGCCCCTCGCCGTGAATGTCACTCGACCCAAGCGCTTGGTCATGATTTACAATATCGCAGAGCCCCTCAAAGAGTCTGATGGCCTCAAAGCGCAGGTCTGGTGTCCGAGAACAATTCACTCATGGCGGCATCTGTGGCTTGTCCAATGGGCGGTGCCGGGCGCTTTTTTGGCCTTGTAACCAAGACCCTGGCTTGGCGTATGATTGCCATACAGGGGAGCCATCCAATGTCTCAAGATAAAAAATCTCAGCCCGCCGTTGCGTCGTGGTACCAGCCACCCTTCGTGGGCCTGAGTGCTGTTGTGGCCGTGCTGTTCGGCATTGCCATGGGACACACCATTTTGGTGCTCATGCGACACATGCTCGATGCTGACGAAGCCATTCGTTTATCTGAAGTCATTGTCAGTCTGGCCATGGGCAGTCTTGGTTTTTACATGGTGTGGAACGCTCGCACCACGGGCGAAGCCGTGGGCAGTTGGACGGGCTTCATCGCGGGCACTTTAATCTGGGTGGGTTTTTTCGAACTGGGTTGGAAGGTCTTCGCGAGGGCGCTGAACCCGCAGCCCGTGATGTTCGAGAGCGTGCCCGTCCTCAATGCTGAACTGCAAGTCATCGAGGCAAGCACCGTTGCCTTTCTGATGTTGATGGCGTTCCTGACCATCAATAAAGAGACGCGCTGCAATTTGATGATGTGGATCCGAAATAAGCTCGGCATGGAAGCCGGGGCGGCTGTGACCGGCAAGGAGCGCAACTTCGCGGCGGTGACAGCCATGGAAAGCATCGCCACCACTTGGGCCTGCTATATTATTACGATTTTATTGGTTGACCCTCGTATCATCGGCAACCCCATGACCATGACCGCGCAATTGCCGTGGCTGGTAATTTTTGTATGGGGGATTTACCTGATCTACCGCTTGACTAAACAAAAGCACATGGCCCCTGCCCTGCGTTATGCCATAGGAACGGGGAACGTGAACTGGATTTGGATCGAGGCGGGTAGCCGCGCCGAGTTGTATGAAGAAGTCTGGATTAAGCCCGTGCAATACCCGGTCATGATGAGCCTGGTTTTCGCGACATTGGTGGCGTTGCTGATCGTGATGCACCAAAACAAGGGCTCGCGCGGTGGCACGCCGATTGTATGCACGGCCGCGACGCCATAAACTTGGAAGGCACCATCGTGATTCGGATGGATGGCATTCAGTATCTAACGTCGAATCAAATCGGAATGGTTGAAATCGCGGCGTAGGCAAATGCTGGTACTCATCAAATTTCTGGGAATCGCCGCGCTTGTCGCAGTGGGGTTTTTTTGCTCTTTCAAACTGGGACTTTGGAATCCGTCACTTGAAACCTTGACAGCAAAGTACGCGCCAGCCCCATCGCAGTTTATAACAATTGATGGCGTGCCACTGCACGTCCGCGATGAAGGCAACACAGACAGCGCGCTTGCGCCGTTGATCCTGCTCAATGGGCATCTGGGCAATTTGCGGATATGGGATGGCTGGGTCGCGGCCCTCAAGCCCCACATGCGTGTGATTCGCTTTGACTTCCCACCCTATGGCTTGTCAGGCCCTGACCCGACCGGTGTTTACTCTACCGATCGTGCGGTCGTGTTATTGGGTGGACTCATGGATCATCTGGGTTTGCAGGTTGTGAACTTTGGCGGCACGTCCAATGGCGCACTGGTGGCCACGATCTATGCCATTCGCAACCCCACCCGTGTCGGCAAGCTTGTGGTCTCGACACTGCCCAATGGGCGACCACCCAAACGCACGCCTGCGCCGGACTTGCTTCAAGGTGCACAATTCAACACCTGGCTGGCCCCGTATCAAACTGAATATTTTTACCGCGCCTTTCTGCGCGATGTGTTCGCCAAGCCCGACCGCGCCACCGATGAGTTGATTGCGCAATACGCTGACATCAATAATCGTGCCGGTGCCAAAGCCTGGGTCGATGCCTACATCCAGACCCAATACAAACTTTGGGATACCACAGACGTACCCACCCTGTTCGCGCAACTCACCACGCCGACACTGCTGCAATGGGGTGACGGTGGACGCGTGCTGCCGCCTTTTGTCGGCGACCTGGTGCGCGATCAATTAAAAAATGCGCCCCTTGCCATGAAGCGCTATCCCGAAGCCGGGCATATGCCGATGTTAGAATTGCCCGACCAATCTGCGGCCGATGCGCTGGCTTTTTTGCAAGCTACCAGCCCGAATTAATCGGACGAAAAGGTTACCGCGGCATAATCATCAGGCGGTTTTGCCAATAACAACTTACTTGTCGCCCGATTGATGGCTTTGTTCAGCGCCTGTTGATTAATGGGCTTCATGACATAAGCGCTGACATCGAGCGCCAGCTCCGCCTTGACGATTACTCTCGACAATCACACCATTCGCATTGATACGTCGGAATTCACGAGCCGCACCGCGCCGTAACTCTGCCCAGAGCGATTTGAACTCCTCTGTGCCCTCGGTTGAGGCTTGAGCGCTGGAAAACCCCTCTAATTATGTTTCAACCAGATCAACAGTGACCAAGACATTGGAGACAAAAATGGCGTTACGAATAACGCCCGCCATGGCAACGCTGTTTTGAATTTCATCGGCAAGGTAGCGCAAGCCGATGCCAATGGTGGCGAGAAAAATCACCGCAACGACAGCAAGCGACAGCAAAACTCTGCGGACACACCATTTCGCGTCTGCCCGGGCGAAGGCAGGCAATTAGGAATAGAGATCGTCAGTGGCCGCCATTGATAAGACAAAGCCCAGCAGAGAAAATCCGAACCGATATCTTATAACCGCGGGTATGCGCTTCCTAGCCGATTCAGCGCCATGCAACACTAAAGATAACAAAACACCTTTAGTATCTCTGCGCGAGCTGGGCCTCTTTGAAGTATCGGTCGAGCCCCCTTACCACGGCGCTCATTAATTTGCCGCGATAGCCCTCTTTTAACAGCGAGCTTTGATCCACGCGGTTCGACAAATACCCCATTTCGATCAGGACCGAGGGGATATCAGGCGACTTCAGCACCGCGAACCCAGCAAAGCGATGCGCATTGCGCAACAGAGTTACTTCACGTTTGAGCTCATCGATCAGGCTTGTAGCCAAGCGCGCCGCCAAGTTCATACTTTCGCGTTGCGCGAGGTCGATCAGAATATTGCGAACCTCTTGAGATTCTTTGGTGAGATCCATGCCGATGATCAGATCGGCTTTGTTTTCGCGCTCGGCCAACGCCTCGGCCTCGGCGTCAGACGCCTTTTCTGACAGCGTGTAAACAGACAAGCCCCGAATGTCGCGGTCACGGATTGAGTCCGCATGCAGAGAAATAAAAATGTCCGCAGGCGCATGACGCGCGATCTCGATGCGCTGACGCAAAACTAATGACGTGTCGCGCGTGCGGGTGAGTACGGCCCGATAGCGCCCTGTCGCTTCTAATTTCTGCTTCAGCTGCTGCGCAGCCATGAGGGTGATGGTCTTCTCGTACGCACCACCAGCACCAATCGCGCCAGGGTCTATGCCGCCATGACCCGGATCAATGGCCACGACGATTTTGCGCGGGCCGGACTTCGACGACGTTGGCCTGGCCGCAGTCGTCGTTTTCTCAACGGCCGCCGCTGGCTTGGCAACAGCCATTGCAGTACCGCCCTGGGGCATAATGCGCGTGATTTGGTTGAGGGTGGCCGCCGCCTGGAAGGCATCATCGGTGGTGGGCGTGAGATCAAGGATCAACCGCCAGGGGGTCGCCCCCGTCGGCGGCAAAACATAGGCCTGCGATAATTGTGTGGCTTGGATCAGATCAATCACCAATCGAGAACGACCTGGCTCAAAGAGGCCGGCACGCACCGCGCTGACCAGCGCCGTCTTCGAGACACTCACATCGGCTGACCAGGCAAGTTCGGGCAGATCAACCACAAGACGGCGGGGCTCAGGCAGGACGAAGGCCGAGGCTTCAATACTTTCAGACAGTTCAACCACCAGCCGCGTAAAAGTGCCGTGGTCGTGAATACGCATAGTACTAGCTTGGGGCATGGCGCTGGCCATGCTGGGCAGAAGCAGCATCGCCGATGCCCCCAGCACCGAGCGTCGACCCATCGGGACCTGCACTAAATTGGTGCTCTTCCTGTTTTTATTGTTTTTGGAGGACAACATTCCCCGGTAAAACCCCTATGGCCGCATGCGCAATAAAATTACGCGCAATTGCCGCGTTGAGGGTACTATAGTGAAATTCCCGAGTCGTTTCAAGAATCTCAATGGGTTAGCGCATTCTTCCACAGGCCGTTCGGGACGGTCAACAAGATCAGGAGCCTGGAAAAGGGCCTTTAGCCTCGCCTGTAATAATTAATTGTACCTTAGGCCACATCCGACTATTTTGGATATGTCCGGCTTTTCGGGACCAAAAAGGCAACCCGGTCTTGCAGTGCGAGATCGTTGAAATAAAAGACGAATTTTCGCCTTCCCGAGAATCTAGCCGGTCGCAATACTTTTTGCCCACGCTTGCGGTTTGAAAAACAGCAGCCGGGCAGCAAGAACCCATAGGGGGATAGGCGCTGTGCAACCTTGCGTCCAACACATGACAGTTCACGGCGGCGCATTTGCGCCGGCGACGAATGTGCTGTCCGACGCATCTGCACTTTGCGCCCGCGGATCTTTCGCGGACGTCGCCATATCTCCTTCGTCTTTTCAACACACTAACAATGCGGACCCGGGCGCACGCGCGCCATCACTCGTAGCTACGCAGCGGGGCCGCCGGAGAATTATGCGCTATGGTCAAACGGATGCTAATCGATGCCACGCACCCAGAGGAAACTCGGGTGGTGGTGCTGGACGGAATACGGCTTGAGGAATTCGACGTCGAGTCGTCTACGAAGAAGCAAAATAAAAGTAATATCTATCTCGCGAAAGTTGTCAGGGTCGAGCCATCGCTGCAAGCAGCGTTCGTCGATTATGGTGGCGGCCGTCATGGCTTCTTAGCATTCAGCGAAATTCACCCGGACTACTATCAAATCCCCGTTGCCGACCGCGAACGTCTGCTGGCCGAAGTGCAGCGGCACGAACGCCACGAAGAGGACGATCGCCATGGCAGTGATCATGGTGGCGAGCCGTCACCATCAGATCAAGATGAGGGCGGCCAATATCGAGCCGAGCAGCCGGGCGAAGACCTGCAGCCCAGCTCATTCGATGTCCCCGACGAACCGTCAGAGGACACGCCCCACCACGACGAGGGCCACCACGACGAAGCGCCGCGCGACCAAGCCGCGCAAGAAGCATCCGTCGACGCTCTTCCGTTGAGTTTCGCGCCACCGACGGTCTCCTCCGAGCCGATCCCTGAAGAAACACCTGAGCCAGAAAAAGGCGCCTCGGCGCCGGTCACCGACAATGATCCGCACGGCGACATTGAACTGGCCGCATCGAATGAAGCCGATGCCGCAAGCCTTGAAGCTGACGTACAAACTGCCGCAACTGGCAGTGACACCCCAGCGACTCAGTCCGCCAACGCTGATACCTCGGGCGAGGATTTTGGCGAACGGTCCTCGCAAATCATCGAAGCTCCTGTGGAAGAACGCCCGGTCGACGTGGTCGGCGGTGCCGAAGCCAACGATGACGCCGATGGCGATGATGAAGCCGATGACGAAGACTCACGCCGTCGCCGCCGTTTCTTGGCCTCGCGTCATTACAAAATTCAAGAAGTCATCAAGCGCCGCCAAATCATGCTGGTGCAGGTGGTGAAGGAAGAGCGCGGCAATAAGGGCGCGGCGCTGACCACGTACTTGTCGCTGGCTGGTCGCTATTGCGTCTTGATGCCCAACTCCTCACGGGGCGGTGGCGTGTCGCGCAAGATTACAAACGCGGGTGATCGTCGCCGCCTGAAGTCGATCATGGCCGAGTTGCAGCCGCCCAAAACCGCTGCGGTGATATTACGCACGGCCGGGGCCGAGCGTAGCAAGCCCGAAATTAAACGTGACTATGAATATTTGATGCGGACCTGGGATCAGATCCGCGAGAACACGCTGCAATCACGCGCCCCGGCCCTAATTCATGAAGAGGGCAATTTGATTAAGCGGGCGATCCGCGACGTCTATTCCAAAGACATCGAAGACGTCTATGTCGAAGGCGAGGAAGGCTACAAAACCGCCAAAGACTTCATGCGGATGCTTACGCCCAGCCACTCGAAAAAAGTGCAGCGGTACGCCGAGACCAACATTTCGCTGTTCCAGCGCTATCAGGTTGAGACTCAGCTCGAAGCCATTAACACGCCATCGGTTCAGTTGCGCTCGGGCGGCTCCATCGTGTTCGGACAAACCGAAGCTTTAGTGGCCATCGATGTGAACTCGGGCCGCGCCACGCGGGAACGCCACATTGAAGAAACCGCACTGAAGACGAACCTGGAAGCCGCCGACGAAATCGCGCGGCAATTACGCTTGCGCGATCTGGCAGGCCTTGTGGTCATCGACTTCATCGACATGGAGGAAAACCGCAACAACAATGCGGTTGAACGCCGATTAAAGGAAGCGCTGAAACTCGACCGCGCCCGCATTCAAGTGGGCCGCATCAGCCATTTTGGCTTGCTGGAACTATCCAGACAAAGACTTCGCCCGAGCTTGATCGAGACCAACTTCCGACCCTGCGGCCATTGCGCTGGCACGGGTCTGATCCGTTCGATTGAATCATCATCGATCTATGCACTGCGTATGATCGAGGAAGAAGGCATCCGGCGTCGGTCCAGCGAATTAACCGTCACTGTGCACCCCGATGTGGCGTTGTATTTGCTGAACTACAAGCGCGAAGGCTTGGCGATTTTGGAAGCGCGCTATGGCGTGCGCATCTTTGTGCTGGGCGATGCCAACTTGATTCAACCCAATTTGCGCATTGACCGCGTGAAGTCCACCCGCCCCATCGCAGAAGACGTAACCGCGCAAGCTCCCCGGGCCCTGCCCGCACCTGAGCCTGAGCCCGAAGACGAAATAGAGGTTGAGGCCGAAGAGGAAGAAACACCCAGCAGCAAAGTGTCCTCGGTCGAATCTTCGCCATCAGGTCGCGATGATTCTGAAGGCGGTCGAGATCGCGGTGGTCGCGGTCGTGGGCGTCACCGCAAACGGCGGGGCAAACGCGATGAACAGCGCGATCCCGTCTCAGGCAACGAGCCGTCGTTCGACCAGGCCTCGACATCCAGCACTCGCGTTGTCGATCCGAGCAACGAACACAATGGCGAAGCCGTCGAGGCCCATGAACGACCCGTTGGCGAGCAACCCCCACAGGGCGAAGGCAGCGAGCAAGATCGCGGTGCGCGTCGGCGTCGCAGAGGCCGTCGGGGCGGACGTCACCGCCGCCGTAATGGCAGTGAGCCCGGTCAGGCTGGCGAAGGCAACCAAGCCAATCAAGACCAAGGCTCCAATGGATCAGAGTCGTTTGCAGGCGGCGATGCGCTGGCTGACAGCTCACCCACGCCAGCACCCAGCGATGAAAACCAAACACCTGGGCGCAAGCGCGGCTTCTTCAGCGCCATTAAAGAAACGGCGTTGTCGTGGACCCGCAGTGAAAATGCGGGTGACGCTGAACCGCGCCCTGAACCCATCAGCGATGCACGGCCAGAGCTGAAGCCCGGGCTACGCCCTGTGATGGCGCAGCCCGCACCAGTCATCGTTCAACCACAATCTCCCCCGCCTGCGCCAGTCGTGGCACAACCTGCCCCGCCACCGCCTCCCCCGCCACCAGCTCCGGCGGCAGAGGAATCACCAACAGGGCCACCCAAAAAAGGCTGGTGGGCTCAGCCCAAAGCGTAATTACCAAATCATCGCTGCTTGGAAAACCTCCGCGCGGCGATGATCGTTATGGCGCTGTAAATTTTTTCATCCACGCCCCAATGCGATCACACGCATGGGCCATTTCAGCTTCAGAAACGGCGGTTGAGATGCGCATCCATTCGCGGCCATGGAATGGGTCGAAGTCGAGCCCCGGCGTCACGGCCACGCCGGCCTCGTTTAAAATGCGACGGCAGACTTCGGGTGAGCCCATGCCTAAGTGCGCGACATTAATGTAAAAGTAAAACGCGCCGTCGGGCGGTGAAAATGTCGGCAAACCAATCTCGGGCAAACGCCGCAGCAACGTGGCGCGATTGCGCGCATAGACAGCCACATTGGCTTCAAGCTCATCTTTGCAATCGAACGCCGCTAAGGCCCCATGCTGGGCCAATGTCGGCGGTGAAATAAATAAGTTCTGCGCCAGGCACTCGATCGAGCGATAGAGATCGTCAGGTACAATCATCCAGCCGATGCGCCAGCCCGTCATACTGAAGTACTTCGAGAAGCTGTTGATGACGATGGCCGAGAGCGATAATTCCCGCGCCGTGACCGCATCCATACCAAACGTAATGCCGTGATAAATTTCATCTGAGATCAGCCGAATCTGATTGTCATGGCAATAATTGACTAACTCGCGGAAGACGCCCGGTTCAATCATCGAGCCCGTGGGATTGGCCGGGCTGGCCACAATCACGCCTGCGGGCTTCTGGGCCATGCTTTTGAGATGATCGACGGAGATGTTGAACCGCGTCGCGGCATCGACCGACACCAGTTCCACCTTGATGCCAAAAGCGCTGAGGATATGGCGGTATGATGGATAGCCGGGAGATGCGACGATAACCCTATCGCCCGCATCAAAAGCTGAGAGAAATGACAACGTAAACGCAGCCGACGACCCCGTGGTAATAAAGATCCGCCCAGGGTCCACATCCACTGCGTACGTTTCGTGATAATGGCGCGCGATGCGCTCGCGCAAGGCTACGATGCCGTCTGCGACCGTGTAGCCGAGTTTATCGTGGCCGATCATCGCAGCAATTTTGTGCGCAGCCGCTTTGGACATACCAGTGGATGGCTGCCCCACTTCGACATGAATGATGGACCGGCCTTGCGCCTCTAAGGCCGCCGCATCGCGCATCACATCCATCACAATGAAAGGCGGCACAGCGCCGCGTGATGAAGATTTCAGTGTCATTGACTATCCCCAGGTGCAAAAGTGAGCCCTAAGCCAAAACCACGCACGTCACTTAAGCTGCGGCAATCTTTGCCACTCACGCCAAGGCCCGTCTGGCAAAGGGCCGCCGTGAGAGCCCCATCAAGCCCCTTTGCCAAGGCTTGCTGCACCTGGGAGCGCATATCGTCGTAGCTTTTGGCCTCGCTCAACCAATCGTCAAACGTGACCCGTGTGAGCGCCGCTGCCGAAGCCCCCGACGCTACGGCCATCAACACCACCTGATCAAAATGCGCGTCTTTCACAATCAGCGGCGTAAGATCGGCCCCGATTGAAGGCGCTGGTATAAAGTACCCGGCTTCAGGCGCCATGCGGCCATTGCCGAACATCGAACCCATCGTCAGCACACAAGCCACGGCTAAGCCATTTTTGTCACCGACAACAAAACCCGTGGCAGCAGATGAATTGCCCGCTTGTGCTTCGCCCGCAACCGTCCGCCCCATGAGAACGTAGCCTGCCTCATTGGTCGCCCTGACGACGCGCCACTGCGGTGCCGCAGATAAAAGCGCCAGCGAGCCTTTGGTGCGTAGCTGCGACAAGGTCTCGGCCAATCGCGGAAATTGGATCTCGGACCCCGCGACGACAATCTGACGGCGACGATCCATGAATGAAGCCAGCGCCGTTTGATCTGCCATCAAAACGTCACCGTGTATGGCCAGATCATACGCAAGTGTCTTCGTGACACTAAACCCAAACCGCGCCAAAGCTTCGGCGGGTGCCACCAGCCTCGACCAGGGCCGTGTGCCATACCGGGCTTGCAACGCCGCAAGTCCGCGCGCCAGCATTGGCGTTGGATCTGACCCAGGATCAATGAATTCTAAAACCTCACTCCGCACGCTGGAAGTATCGTGAACAATGCAAACACCGCCGCCACCTAATCCCGCGCGCGAGGGGAGCGTGACCGCCAGGGATAAACCCATCGCCGCCGCCGCATCAGCGGCATTGCCGCCCGAGAGGATCACATCGCGGCCCACAAATGTGACGTGTGGTTCTTGCGAAACCACAACGCCCGCAAAGCCGCGATTTCCGGCGGGAACGCTATCGGGCGCAACGGCCGTACCGCAGGCTGAAAGCATCAGCCCCAGCATGATAAGACTTACATGTATGGCACGGTCAGGAAAACGCCATATTTGACCTATATCGGCACACAGGCGGGATGCGATACCTTTGGGGGCGATGGCTTTGGAGCGAAACGAAAAAGACATGAACCGGAGCACCGGAAATCGAATGTTCAAGAAGCTGCGCAAGCTGTTCCTGCCGCGCGCGATCTTTGCCTGCGCCGCCGTCGCTTTTACCTTTGGTAGCCCCACGCTGTTAGTCGCGCAAGGCTTGAACATTATTCGCGATGCCGAGATCGAGGCCATTTTGGCCGATTGGGCGCGGCCTGGGTTAGTGGCGGGTGGAATCGTGCCGGAATCTGTCACTATACGCCTCATCAATGATGACAGTATCAACGCTTTCGTGACGCGCGGAAACGCGATGTTCATGCACACGGGATTGATCCTGGCGGCAAAGAATTCGAACGAGGTCATCGGCGTCATGGCGCATGAAACCGGCCATATTGTCGGAGGCCATGCGGTGACGTTTGGCGATAGCATTGCTGCGGCAAGTACCACGGCCTTACTCGCCACGCTGCTGGGCGTTGCCGCTGGCGCGGTCTCGGGCAACCCAGATTTGGGGATGGCGGTGATGCTCGGCGGCCAAGGCAGCGCACAGCGGATGTTGTTTACGTTTAGCCGCGGCCAGGAATCCTCTGCTGACCAATATGCAATCCGTGCCCTGCAAGACACTCAGCAATCGCCAAAAGGCCTCTATAGTTTTTTTAATCGTCTGTCGGGCCAGGAACTGCTGATCAGTGATCGTCAAGATCCTTATGTTCGCACTCACCCGCTGACCCGCGAGCGCATGAGCGCGGTCAATTTTGCGGTCGAGAATTCGCCCTTTAAAGATAAACCTGATGATCCAGTTGCCGAGGCGCAATTTCGGCGTATGACGGCCAAGTTGTTTTCGTTTTTGAAGCCGCAGATGACCACGTTTCAAAAATATCCCGAGGCCAACAAAAGCCCCGAGGCGCGTTATGCCCAATCCATCGCGTTTTACCGTCGGGGACAAATGAAAGATGCCCTGCCGGTGGTCGACGATTTGCTGAAGGAGTTTCCCAAAGACCCCTATTTTTGGGAGCTCAAGGGCCAAATGCTGTTCGAAAACGGCAAACTGGATGAGGCCGTGACGGCCTACCGCGAGGCGAACGCCCTTTTGCCCAATTCCCCGCTCATCCTGGTGGCTATGAGCCACGCTATGGTCGAAACCGCCGACCCCGCCTATGCCAAAGAAGCCCAAGCAGCCCTGCAAAAGGCGCTGGCGAACGACCCAGAGGACCCTTTTGCCTGGGACCTGGCGGCAAAGTCCTACCTGCAAAGCGACCAGCCGGGCCTATCAGCTTATGCCGCCGCAGAGCGAGCGCTACTGGTGGGCGAGTTCGGGGATGTTGTCCGCTATAGCCGGGAATCCGAAAGATTACTGGAAAAAGGCACGCCGACTTGGTATCGCCTGCAGGACATTAAGGTGTCTGCTCAAAACTCACTTCAAGAACTGATGGAAAGACGGCGGCGATAGCCCTTTTGCGTATTGGGGCACTCGGCCTGGAATGCTCAATGAAAAGAACATGGACAGCTCTCACGATGTTTGGCCTTGCCGCTGTGCTGGCGAGCCCGACCGCCGCGCAGGATAAGAGCGCCTTTACGGCCGCACAGCGCGAGCAGTTGAAAACATTTGTGCGCGATTACCTGCTGGAAAACCCTGAAGTCATCGCAGACGCAATTGGCAAACTACAGGAAAAAGAAGAGGCGAAGAAAGATCAGGAACGCGCCGTGACCATTGCGATGTACCGGCAAGATCTGGTCAACCCGAAAGAACAGACTGTCATCGGGAATTTGCAGGGCGATGCCACCATCGTCGAATTCTTCGACTACAACTGCGGCTACTGCAAGTCGATGTACAGCGATTTGCTTCAAGTGATGAAGGCTGACGGCAAAATCAAAATCGTCACCAAAGAGTTCCCGATTTTAGGCCCTGGCTCGGTCACCGCAACAAAAGCTGCCCTGGCCTCGCGCAATCAACGCAAGTACAGCGAGTTTCACCAGGCGCTAATGAACTACAAGGGCGCGTTAAACGAAGCCGCCATCATGACGGTCGCCAAGGGCGTCGGCCTGAATGTCGAGAAGCTTCAAGAAGATATGAAAGACCCTGAGTTCGATAAGTTGATCGATAAAAACCGTAATCTGGCCAAAGAGCTTGGTATCACCGGCACACCTGCGCTGATCATCGGCGATGCCTTCGTCGGTGGCGCCGTTGGCAAAGATCGCGTGCTCGAGCTTGTCGCGGCAGCCCGGAAAAAGGGCTAATTATTATCTCATGTCCGAGTTTACCGATAAACACCGTCAGCGCTTCCGGCGCCTGTTAGAAGTTGCGCACTCCACGACGTTCGATGGCGAGCGTGAAGCTGCCTTGGGCGCAGCCACGCGCTTAGCTGATACCTATGGCATGACCCTGCGCGAAGCCGCGGGAATGGCTGAAGCGGCCGAGCCCAAACCAAAGCCTGCCGCACCGCGCCACCCGGCCAAGCCCAAAGCCAATGAATGGACCGGCGCTGTTCACGCGCAGAAATTTCAAGAAGCACTTCATCCCAGGCACAAAAACGATGGGCCAACGCCCCCTAAGTTTGAGTCCGAGATGGACGGCATCATCGCCGACAAGAAGCGCTTTGAAAAAGCCATGCAAGATGCCATCGGTCGTGGGCTCGATGCCGAAGAAATTCGCAAACGTGCGCGGATGGCCGCGATGGAAGCTTCGGCGCGCAAAAGAACATCACGACGCTGGCGCCCACGCGCCGAATTTATTCGCGTGTTGCTGAAAGAAACCCAGATGACCGTGCGCGAAATCGCTGCCACGGCCGGCGTGCCGATTAACGACGTGATCCGCGAGAAGCTTCTGCTTCGAAACGCTCAGGTCAATCCTGAACCGGCGTAGCGCTTAGCGTTTGAGATCCCGAGTTTGCTGCATCATCTCGTCGGCGGTGCGCAGCACGGTGGCCGAACTTGAATACGCTCGCTGCGTGACAATCATTTTCGAGAATTGATCAGCCAAATCGACGTTGGAAGATTCAAGCACGCCCGAGATGATCTGAGCAATCCCTTGCACTGAATCAAGGCCCACCAGCTTGCGTTTGCCTGATTCGCGGGTTTGCGTGAATAAATTGCCCGGCTTGGCTTCAAGATTATTTTGGGCTTGGAACTGCGCGAGGGGCAGCTTAAAGAGCGCCCCTGAAGAAATCCATCTTGCTCCAAATTAAGAACGGTCAGATCGCCGTTATCGCTGAGCTGCTGAACTTTCCGGACGTCCACACTGATCAGTTGGTCACACGCCGGGGCAGCAATTGACAGCACAATCTTTCCCGAGGCGGGTTGAACAAGTTTGCCCTGCCCATCGAAGCGTACTTGCAGCGGCATCGGTGCGCCCGTTAAGGGATCGATGATTGGCGGAATCGGATTACCAGGGGCGTCGGCTAAAGCCACGATGTTGGGCACCGGTGCACCCGTAACGCTGGAAATAGCGAGATCAAGACTGAAAATTCCAATATCTGTTGCGGTGGGCGTGAAACCCAGCGTCATAGTGCGCGATGCACCGGCCACGTCGACGAAGGGCATTACAACGGTTTGGCGCTTAGAGCCACCGGCCGATACGCTGGCCTGAAGTTCAATAGTTTTCGTGGCCCACGCTGGAAAATTTCGTTGCTGTTGATCGAGATCGGCACCAACTTCGTCAGATCATCATCTTCAATGAAGTTACCATTCGCGTCGGCCTGCCAGCCATACAGTTAAGCCCCCGATACGTTGGTCAGTAGCGTGGCTTGATCTAACTTGCCATCTTTATCGCTATCGGTTGCTGGGCGTGTGGATTCGCCTTCAAGCGCGCCATCGCGCGTGTATTGCCAAATTCCACTGCCGTCGGTGGCCGTATTAGTCACCATAAAGCCACGGCCATTAATGGCTAAGTCCAGTGTGCGGTTGGTGGTTTGCAAGAAGCCTTGTTTATCGACCTGACGGGTATCGCGCGTTTGGACCGAGAAGAAACTTTGTGGGCCCAGCGTGACATGGTTCAGCAGCGTTTGAAAATGCGTGTTCTGAAGCTTGTGGCCGGTGGTGGCAACGTTGGCGATGTTGGTCGAGATGTTCGACAAATGATGCGCTTAGGCTTTGACCGCCTGCGTCGCCGTATTCATGGTGGCTTTGATACTCATCGTCCGCGCTGCAATCCCACATCATCATTCACTCAAAGCGCCGCACAAAGGTCGGGCGCAAATCGAGTGTCATTTGACTATAAAGAAGCAAACCCCACGCCAACCCCGAAGGGCATGTGAATCAAGGGGTTAGGAATGCTTTGCGCGAGTGAGCGAGGGTGCAAGACCGCTTCGACCCGGCAGGAATTGCCGATGCGCGCTGCTCGATTTTATACCTCCGCGGTATATACCGCCCCGGTATGCCTGTTAATTTTGACATTAACAGGCGGAACAAGCACAGGCCGTAAATTAAATCAGCCCCGCCAGTGGCGACGAAGGGTCAGCGTACATTTTGCGCGGCATGCGACCCGCCAAGTACGCCAGCCGCCCAGCTTCGATCCCAAGTTTCATGGCGCGTGCCATTTTGATGGGGTCTTTGGCTGCCGCAATCGCCGTGTTCATCAACACACCATCGCAACCCAGTTCCATGGCAATGGCTGCATCCGATGCCGTACCCACACCTGCATCCACCAACACCGGCACCTTGGCCTGTTCGACAATGATGCGAATATTGACCGGGTTCTGTATGCCAAGGCCCGATCCAATCGGTGCAGCCAACGGCATGATCGCGCAGCATCCAATGTCTTCGAGGTGCTTGGCCATGATCGGGTCATCGGTGGTGTAGACCATCACCTCGAAGCCCTCTTTCACCAAAACCTCGGCGGCCTTCACGGTTTCGAGAATGTTCGGGTACAGCGTCTTCTGATCACCCAGCACTTCCAACTTCACCAAGTTCCAGCCGCCGGCTTCACGTGCCAAGCGCAAGGTGCGCACCGCATCATCGGCGGTGAAACAACCAGCCGTGTTGGGCAGGTAGGTGTATTTTTTCGGGCTGACGAAATCGACCAGCATGGGCTGCGAGGGATCTGACAAGTTCACACGCCGCACCGCCACCGTGACAATCTCAGCCCCAGAGGCTTCAATCGCGCGCGCAGTTTCCTCGAAGTCTTTGTATTTGCCCGTGCCCACCAGCAAGCGAGAGTTGTACGTTTTCCCCGCCACGGTGAATGTATCTGTGCTGATCGGGTCGGCATTACCGCCGCCAATGAAATGCACGATTTCGATTCGGTCGTCATCAGTCAGCGTGGTGGTTTCAAACGCCGATTTCGGCACAATCTCCAAATTACGCTCCACGGCCACTTTGCCCGACGCGATGCCAAGTTGTGTCAGCATCCCCGCCACCGTGACCGGGTTTTGGAGGGCGCGGGCCTCACCGTTAATCGTGATGTTCATGACGAGGTCTTCTGATGAAAAAAGCGGAGCGTTGAAATAGCAGGCAGGTAGGCAGACGCAAGGGGCCAGCCCAATTTCTGTGATCAAAGGCCATGGTTGAAGCCATTGAGCCCATGGTATAAAGCCTTATACGGCTTGGCGCAGGGCAATAGTTAACGCCCTGATCTGGCTCGTTTTATTGGTGATGGAACCGAACTGACGTGAGCCACAAGGTCCTTGTTCTTAACGGCCCCAACCTCAACATGCTGGGGCAGCGCGAACCCGACATCTACGGCCATACGACGCTGGAGGATATTCAGCGCGCGGTCGATGCGCGTGCCGCACATCTCAAGCTGGTCGTGGACTTTCGCCAAACCAACGACGAGGGCGAGCTGGTGACCTGGATCCAATCCGCACGTGGTGGGGCCAACGCCATTGTGCTTAATGCCGCTGCCTATACGCATACCTCGGTGGCGGTGCTTGATGCGTTGCTGGCGTGTGGCGTGCCCGTGGTTGAAGTACATCTCTCGAACATCTATCGCCGGGAAGAATTTCGGCATCATTCCTACGTCTCGCGCGCTGCCACCGGCATTATCTGCGGCTTTGGTGCCCATGGCTACGAACTGGCCTTGGATGCCGTGGCGCGGTTGCTACATAATCAGAAATAAACACAAGACCAACACGATAACGGGTGGATCACGATCATGTCGAACATCGACGGCGACAGCGTTAAACAACTCGCCACAATCCTGACGGAAACAGGGCTGACTGAAATTGAGTATGATACCGGCACGCTGCGCATTAAAGTTGTGCGCGCTGGCGTTGCCGCGCCTGTATACGCCGCAGCGCCAGTGGCCGCCTTTGGCGCCCCCGCACCAGCAGCCGCATCAGACATCGCGGCTAACCCCGGCTGCCTCAAGTCGCCCATGGTTGGCTTGGTTTATATGGCCCCCGAGCCAGGTGCGGCACCGTTTATCAAAGTCGGCGATCAGGTGGCCGAGGGCCAAACAGTCTTGATCATTGAAGCCATGAAAACCTTCAACCAAGTGAAGGCCCACAAGGGCGGCAAGGTTGTGCAGATTATGGTGGCCGAAAAGAACCCGGTGGAATACGGCGAACCTTTAATGCTGATTGAATGATGCTGATCGCATAGCACTGGGACGCTGATATCATGTTCGAAAAAATACTGATTGCGAACCGAGGCGAGATTGCGCTTCGAGTTTTGCGCGCCTGCCGCGAGATGGGCATCAAAACCGTCGCTGTCCATTCCACAGCAGATTCCGATGCCATGCATGTACGCCTGGCTGACGAAACCGTATGCATCGGCCCGCCGCCAGGTCGCGACAGCTACCTCAATAAAGCTGCTATCATTTCCGCCGCCATGATCACAAACGCCGAGGCTATCCATCCTGGCTATGGCTTTTTGTCGGAGAACGCTGAGTTTGCCGACATGGTCAAAGACCATGGCCTGACGTTTATTGGCCCGTCGGCAGAACACATCCGCATTATGGGCGACAAAGTTCAGGCCAAGTTGACGGCCAAACAACTCGGCATTCCCGTCGTGCCCGGCTCGGACGGCGCGGTGAAGAATGAAGACGATGCCGTGAAGGCCGCCGAGGACATCGGCTACCCGGTGCTGATCAAGGCCACGGCCGGTGGCGGTGGGCGCGGCATGAAAGTAGCGCAGACCAAAGCCGACTTGCGCGAAGCCTTTAAGGTCGCCAGTTCCGAAGCCGAAGCCGCCTTCGGTAACGGCGAAGTGTATATGGAAAAATACCTGGGCCATCCCCGCCATATCGAAATTCAAGTGTTGGGCGACCAGCATGGCAACGTGGTACATTTGGGTGAACGCGACTGCTCATTGCAACGTAAGCACCAGAAGATTTTTGAAGAGTGCCCCTCGCCTGCATTGAACCCAAAGCAACGCGACGAGATCGGCACCATTGTCACCATGGCGCTGAAGAAAATTGGCTACCACAACGCTGGAACGGTGGAGTTCCTGTACGAGAACGGAAAATTCTACTTCATCGAAATGAATACGCGGCTGCAGGTGGAACACCCAATTACCGAGATGATCACGGGCCTTGATTTGGTACGCGAGCAAATCCGTGTCGCCGCTGGCTTGGAACTTGGGTTCAGCCAGAAAGATGTCGAGTTCCAAGGCTACGCCATGGAATGCCGCATCAATGCCGAAGATCCGCGCACCTTTGCCCCCTCGCCCGGCAAAATTACCGGCTATCATGCCCCCGGCGGGCGACGCGTGCGCGTAGATTCGGCCATGTACGCGGGCTCAAAAATACCGCCGTATTATGACAGTTTAATCTCGAAGCTCATTGTTCAGGGCTCAACGCGCAACGAATGTATTATGCGGATGCGCCGCGCGCTTCACGAATACGTTATCGACGGCATCAAAACCACCATTCCGCTGCATCAAGCGGTGCTCGACCAACAAGAGATCATCGACGGCAATTACGATATTCGCTGGCTCGAGAATTTTGTGGCACAATGGGTGCAGGAGCAACCCGTTAAGAGCTAGGTTCCGGTGACGGACATCACGCCTGAGCTTCTTCTGAAAGCCTATGCGTATGGGGTATTCCCCATGGCAAAATCACGCGCCGACGACAAGGTGTTCTGGGTTCAACCCAAACTGCGCGGCGTCATCCCGCTCGATCAGTTCCAAGTCTCGCGGTCCCTGCGCAAGACGTTACGGAAAAATATATTAGACGTCACCATCGACACGGCATTCTCACAGGTTTTGGATTATTGCGCCGAAACAAAACCGGGGCGGCCTGAAACTTGGATCAACGCCAAGATCATTGAACTTTTTACGAGTCTCCATCACGCCGGGCTGGCGCATAGCATTGAGGTGTGGCGCAAGGGTGAACTGGTCGGCGGGCTCTATGGTCTAGCCATGGGCGCTGCTTTTTTTGGCGAGAGCATGTTCAGCCGCGTCGATGACGGCTCGAAGGTTGCGCTCTGCCATCTAGTGGGTATCATGAAACATGGCGGATTCACACTACTGGATACGCAGTTTATTACCGACCATTTGGCGCGGTTCGGAGCCATTGAAATTCCGCAGAAAGATTATTTAGCCCAGCTCAGCACCGCGCTGTCTCAGCATGCTCACTTTGGGCTGCCGTTGCCTCAAGGCGCGCTAGATGCGGCTTTGTTCTCGCAGGCCCGCACCCAAATATCGTAAACGGGGTCGTCCATGGCCGAGAGATCGGGGCTGGAGGCAAACATCCAACCGTCAAATACAGTAGTTTTTGTCTGACCGGCGGTTTTGACAACTTGCAGCAACACCGAACTTTCTGGTGTTTCTTCGGGCGGGCGTGTGAAGCAGCTTTTGGCGAGGATTTCTAATCGACCAAACGTGGTTGGTTTGCCGACAGGAACCCGCAGGATTTGCACTTTCGCCGTCACCTTATCAAGCGCGCGCAAAACGGCGGTGTCGGTTTGGATGTCGGTGGCCACTGCCGGGAAAATGAACGCGAAACCCGACAAAAAGGTGACTGTCATTGCCTGGCTTGACCAGGCAATCCATCCATCGAAAAACATGGAAGCTTTTGAGAACATGGATCGCCCGAATAAATCGGGCAATGACGGAATAAAAAAACCACGCATGGGTTATCAGCCTACTCTTGCGCCGCTTTATCGTCAGCTTTACTGGTCGCAATGAAGATGATCTCGCCGACCAAATCTTCGACCGATTGGAAGTCACGTGTTTTGGGAATCACGCCGCCATCGGCCAGGCTTTGCTGCGCGCGGCCCGGAATGAGGTTGACATATTTGCCGCCTAAGAGGCCCTCGCTGACGATGGCCGCCTCGGTATCTTGCGGCAACTTCACCTCATCCGAGATCGACATGTTCACAGTTGCTTGAAATGTTTTCGGATCGAGCGTTTGGTTGGTGACCGTGCCCACACGAACGCCACTGATGCGCACGTCGCTGCCGGTTTCAAGACCTCCAACCTTCAGGAAATTGGCCGAGATTTTATAACCCGTGATCGCCTGGATGTCGGCAGAGGTATAAGCGAAGGCCAGGAAGATCCCGGCGATCAGCAGCACAAAGGCGCCCAGGATGGTTTCAATCGGGTTGCGTTTCATGAAGGATTCTCGTTCTGTGTCTCGGCCTTGGCTTTATCCGACGCCTTGGCCGCGGCCTTGGCCTGCTGGACGATCTTGCTGATCAGTTCTTCGATAATCACCGAGTCCTGCGTGTAGGCGATGCGTCCACCGGACTCGAGCAAATCTTCACTGCCGCCGGGCTGGAGCTCGATGTACTTCGAGCCAAATACGCCATCGGTTTCGATAATGGCGGCAGTGTCATCGGGTAACGGTATGTTTTGATTCAAGATCAACGTCATAATGGCTTGGTAGCGCTGGTCCAAACGCACATCACCCACACGACCAATGTTGACGCCCGCCAAACGCACGGGCGCCCCCTGATGTAAGCCGTCCGCGCGCTTAAATTCAGCGGTGTAGGTTGCGGCGGCCACTTCGTCTTGGCTCTCCTGACGATTGCCAAGCGCCGTAAGCGTCAAGACCAAGACCCCCACGTACAAAGCAATAACGCCGACGAGTTTCTCTCGGTTCTCGACCCTATGCATCGGGCGTCCAGGCGACATAATCGCCGCCAGCTTTGGCGCGCTGACCGCCACGCTGATCATGGCCAGGTGGCAAATAGGCTTGGGCTGTGCCCGTCAGATTTGGCAGATGAGGCTTTTCCCACGCGTGGGTTGGCGTCGTGATCGGCGTATCGGTCGTGTGATGCAGCCAGGCATGCCACTCCGCCGGAACTTTGGAGGCTTCAGGTTCACCCTTGTACATCACCCAGCGCTCTTCGCGGATACCGGCCCGGATGCGTTTTCCACGGTAATAGGTATTCCCGTAGTTATCCTCGCCGACCTTTTGGCCGCGAAATTTGGTGTGGAGCCACGTTCCTAAGCTCATATCCAACAATCCCTTAAGCTAACCCACGTTAACCGCGAAAAATGGCTGAAATCGGTTCAGCAATATGTCGGTTTTTGACCAGACCGTCCAGGCAATGGTCGCGGAGGCCTGAGCCGGCATATCTTACGCCTTTTCCAGTCAACCCCCAATATGTTGGGTTATGCACAGCCCAGACCCACAAAATCTATTGAAAGGCAGGGGCACTTTACATAGAGTTTTTTGCGTCCGGGCAAGGCTTTAACAGAATCGGGCCAGACGAAAGAGGGCCGAGGGGAAGGCAGAAGTTGGGAGCCGCTTATAGCCGCAGCCGAAGATGGCGCGCTGGGCGCTTGGGACTCTGCCCCTCAACTCACCCAAACCGGATTCGGAAAGGTTGGTCATGCGTATCCCCAGGCGGTTCACGATCGAAGGCTGCTCTCCCTACGATAAAATGACGTTTCGTACCGTCGCTAGCGAGATCTCTAATCCCGACGGCACCAAAGTTTTCAGGCAGGAAAACGTCACGGTTCCCGATCATTGGTCGCAAGTAGCCAGCGACGTGCTGGCACAGAAGTACTTTCGCCGCTCGGGCGTCCCTGCGCGCCTGATGCCCATTGCCGAAGACGACGTGCCCGACTTTCTATGGCGGCACGCTGCTAACCTTAAAGAACTCGCTTCCCTTCCCGAGGCAGACCGCACCACCGGCGAGCACGATGCCCGCCAGGTCTTCGACCGCATGGCGGGAACCTGGACCTACTGGGGATGGAACGCAGGCTTCTTCGATTCTGATTCGGATGCACGCGCGTTTTACGATGAGCTTCGATTCATGCTGGCCATGCAGATGGCCGCGCCCAACTCGCCGCAATGGTTCAACACCGGCTTGCATTGGGCCTATGGCATCGAAGGCCCTTCACAAGGCCACCACTACGTCGATTACCGTACGGGCAAACTCACCGCCTCCAAAGGTGCCTACGAGCATCCGCAACCTCATGCGTGCTTTATCCAATCCATCGCCGACGACTTGGTAAACGAAGGCGGAATTATGGACCTTTGGGTGCGCGAAGCGCGGCTGTTCAAATACGGCTCGGGGACAGGCACCAACTTCTCTTCTTTACGCGGCGAAGGTGAGAAATTGTCTGGTGGCGGCACATCGTCGGGCCTCATGAGTTTTTTGAAAATTGGCGACCGAGCGGCGGGCGCCATTAAGTCTGGCGGAACCACGCGACGCGCGGCCAAGATGGTCATTCTCAACGCCGACCACCCCGATATTGAAGCCTTTGTGGATTGGAAAGTCCGCGAGGAGCAAAAAGTCGCTGCCATGGTTGCAGGCTCGCGATTGGCCAACCGCCACCTCAACGCCATCATCAATGCTTGCAAAAATTGGGATGGCGTCGACAACGAGCAACGCTTCGATCCCAAGACCAACACCAAGCTGCGGCGCGAAGTGAAGGCCGCACGGGTGGCGATGATACCCGAGAATTCCGTCCGCCGCGCCATTCAGTTTGCGCGCCAGGGCAAAGCGGCCGTGGATTTCCCGGTTATGACCACCGATTGGGACTCTGAGGCCTATGCAACCGTCTCGGGCCAGAACTCGAATAACACAGTGCGCGTGACTGACAAGTTCCTCGCAGCTGTCGAGCGTGATGAATCGTGGCCCTTGGTCAATCGCAACGATGGCAAGATTGCCAAGATCATCAAAGCCAAAGCCCTGTGGGATCGTATTGGGGAAGCCGCGTGGCAATGTGCCGACCCCGGCTTGCAGTTTGATTCCACGATCAACGATTGGCATACCTGCCCGAAGTCGGGGCGCATCAATGCGTCGAACCCGTGCTCGGAGTACATGTTTCTCGACAACACCGCGTGCAATCTGGCCTCGCTGAATTTACTGACGTTCCGCAAAAGTGATTGCAGCTTCGATGTTGAAGGCTTCGAACACGCCACGCGGCTGTGGACCATCGTGTTGGAAATCTCGGTCTTGATGGCGCAATTCCCATCCAAAGAGATCGCCGAGCTCTCTTACAAATACCGCACCTTGGGACTGGGCTATGCAAACCTGGGCGGTCTGCTGATGGCCAATGGGCATGGCTATGACAGCAACGAAGGTCGCGCCATTGCAGGCGCGATCACATCCCTGATGACGGGCACTTCCTATGCCGCCTCTGCCGAGATGGCCGAGAAACATGGTGCGTTCCCAGGATTTGCGCCCAATCGCGACGATATGTTGCGTGTCGTGCGCAATCATCGCCGAGCGGCCTATGGCCATCACTCGGGCTTCGAGTCTCTTAGCACCAAGCCAACGCCGCTGAATGCTGCCGACTGCCCCGACACGGCGCTGATCACTGCTGCCAAGTTGGCATGGGACCGGGCCTTGGATCTGGGTGCGGCCAGCGGCTTTCGCAATGCCCAAGTCAGCGTGATTGCACCGACGGGCACCATCGGCTTGGTGATGGATTGCGATACCACCGGCGTTGAGCCCGACTATGCCCTGGTGAAGTTCAAGAAGCTGGCGGGTGGCGGCTACTTCAAAATCATCAACCGCACGGTTCCATTGGCGCTGAAGACGCTAGGTTATAACGATGCTGAGATCGCTGATATCGAAAAATACGCCACCGGCACCGCGTCGATGGATGGTGCACCCAAGATCAACCCTGAGACGTTGCACGACCGTGGCTTTGACGAAGAAGCACTGCAGAAAATCGAAGATGCACTGGAAGGTGCCTACGACATCAAGTTCGTGTTCAACCGCTATGTGCTGGGCGATGAGTTTTGCCAAGACACCTTGGGTTTCTCTGACGATCAATTAGATAATGTGGGCTTTAATATGCTCGAAGCCTTGGGCTTCAAGCGCGCCGACATTGACGCAGCCAATGCTTACATTTGCGGGGCCATGACGCTGGAAGGTGCCCCGCACCTGAAGCCTGAGCATATTGCCGTGTTCGATTGCGCTAGCCCTTGCGGGCGCACAGGCACGCGCGCGCTGTCGGTGGACAGCCATATCTTGATGCTGGCGGCTGTTCAGCCTTTCGTGTCGGGCGCGATCTCGAAGACGATCAATATGCCGCATAATGCCACGATTGAAGACTGCACGCGCGCCTATTTAATGTCGTGGAAATTAGGGCTCAAGGCCAACGCGCTGTATCGCGATGGCTCGAAGCTCTCACAGCCACTTGCTGCACTATTTGAAGACGCTGAATTGGCCGAAGACGACGATGTCATCGAAACCATTATTCAGCAACCACCCCAAGCCCGCACCGAGGTCATTGCCGAGCGGATCATCGAGCGCGTCGTTCAGCGTGAGCGCCAGAAACTTCCTCCGCGTCGCAAGGGCTATACGCAAAAGGCCAGCGTTGGTGGGCACAAGGTTTATGTGCGCACGGGCGAGTACGAAGACGGGCATTTAGGCGAAATCTTCATCGACATGCACAAAGAGGGTGCGGCCTTCCGCAGCCTGATGAATAACTTCGCCATCGCCATTTCCATTGGCCTGCAATACGGCGTGCCGTTGGAAGAATACGTGGACGCCTTTACCTTTACGCGCTTCGAGCCTGCGGGCGCGGTTGAAGGTAATGCGTCGATCAAAATGGCCACGTCGATTTTAGATTATCTATTCCGCGAACTGGCGGTGTCTTACCTCGGTCGTCATGATTTGGCGCACGTCGAGCCGCACGACATTCTGCCGGACGCCATGGGCGAAGGAGAGGAAGCCGAGAAGCTGCTACAAATTGCCGAGAAAACCGTTTCGTCAGGTTACATCCGCTCGAGCAATCTGTACTTCCTCAAGCCAGCCCCTCGTAACAACAACAGTGGCGCTGGACTTGCCAATGGCATCAGCGGCGGCGTGAGCAGTTCTGGTTCAAGTGTCCCGACACAAGCCAGCCCCACGGCCATGGCCGGCATGAGCCCGGTCATGGGTTCGGTCGCCGAGAAATTCGAGACACACGTACGCGTAACGGAAGTCACACAGTCGCGCACATCATCGCTGCATGCTGCGCGCATCAAAGGCTACGAGGGCGATAACTGCCCCGAGTGCGGCAATTTCACGCTAGTGCGCAACGGGACATGCTTGAAGTGCGAAACCTGCGGCGGCACCACAGGCTGCTCGTAATGGATGGGCTACGCGACCATGAGTTCAGCGCTTCCAGCCACCCTCGCGCAAGTCACCATTTCTGACCCGATGAAAGTCTCGGGTTTTGGAAAAACACATCAGCCACCGCTGGAACTTAATCACTTTTTTTCTGAATTCTTGCGCCGCTTGATTCCCAGCAGCCCGGCCAGAAAGCGCACACCCGTGAGACTCAAGCCACCGGGCGCTTCGACGGCAGTCGTGATTGACGATGCCTGGTACGGCAAAGCCAAGGCGGCCTATTGGCGCACCACCATGGCTGAGTATCACCTCACGCAAGACCAAATTATCGAGGCAGGTTTGGAGTGGAAGCAAACATTGGGGCGGTTGTTCCCCGTGCTAGGCGAAAACACGGCAGCTATGCTGCTATTTCCAGCCCAACGCCGCAAAGCAAGTGCTGCTTAAGTTTACTTCGGCACCCCATCTAAAAAGTACGTGCGCACGGTGCAGTTGATGGCGGTAATCATTCGCGTATTGAAACGCTACAAATAGTGGGGCTCAATTGCATCAAATCGACCATGTTAACGATTAGACAGGTCCGACGAGGGTCATTCATTTTTCGACGAAACCATTATGTAATCTTTTCGAGCTGAAAATCACCGACTCGCTTTAGAGACGAACATCACCCCCTCGCCCAGAGCAAATCATTCCAGGACGAGAACATCTTCATGCGTCGCATTCCATTGATCATCATTGTTCTTATTCAAGTGATGGGCACGGATTCACTTGTGCATACAGACGACATGGAAAAAGTCATGCAGCTATGGTGCACACAAATTGGCACCTGGACTGGGATGATCGATATTACTTCCAAAAACAGGATAATCAAAAAGCAGGAGCTCGTAACAACGCACGAATGCACCGAGGCCGCCTCATTTCATATTGTTCGCGAGCGGTTTGGAAGCGGCACTTCAACTGTAAAGGCTACTTTCATCGACAAGTCCACTCAGCACGTCCACACGGCTTACTTTGCGAACGGAAAGGTTGCTCCATATAGCTTTTAATTTGTAAGCACTAAAGCTACGGACGACGCTAGAGCAGCGGGTTGCGGTGGCCGGGAGTTACCCTCGTGTACAGAAGAAGCGCTCGGTGAAGTCGCGCTCTACTTCGGCGCTTCGTATAAAAAGCGTGTGCGGACCGTACCCTCAATGGCTGCCAAGTCTTTACGGATGCCCATGCCCACTTCAACCCGGCCCATGACGTCCGTCACCACATAACCAATATCGCCATCGGTACGCAGATATTGACCAGCGATATTGATCTTCCGGCGGGCAAACACATCGGTGATTTTGCTCAACACGCCGGGCACGTCGCGGTGAATGTGCATAAAGCGCGTGGCATCGTTTTGCGGCGGCAACGCCACTTCCACAAAGTTGACTGCGCCGAGGGTTGAACCGTTGTCCGAGTACTTCACCAGCTTCTCGGCCACTTCGGCACCGATATTAGCCTGGGCTTCTTCGGTCGAGCCGCCGATATGCGGCGTCAGAATCACATTCTTTAACCCTTGCAGCGGGCTTTTGAATTTCTCGTCGCCGTCGGCAGGTTCTTTCGGGAACACGTCCATGGCCGCACCTGCGATATGGCCCGATTTCAGGGCTTCTACCAGGGCATCAATCTCCACCACCGTGCCCCGCGACGCATTGATAAAGTGCGCGCCTTTTTTCATTTTCTTCAGGCGGGCGGCGTTGATCATGTTCTTAGTTTGCGGCGTCTCGGGCACATGCAGCGTGACGAAATCCGACATCGCTAGCAAATCATCAAGTGAACGACAGACTTGGGCATTGCCCAGCGCCAACTGCTCAATGATATCGTAGAAGTGCACCTTCATGCCCATGGCCTCGGCCATGATCGACAACTGCGTGCCAATGTGGCCATAACCGATAATGCCCAGCACCTTGCCGCGAATTTCGCGGCTGCCTTTGTGCGACTTATCCCAGCCACCCTCGTGCGCGGTCCAGCTTTTGCGCGGAATGTCGCGGCTGAGCATGATGATCTCGGCCAGCACCAATTCGGCGACTGATCTTGTATTGGAGTATGGCGCATTGAACACCGGAACGCCCAGGCGCTTGGCAGCCCTTAGATCGACTTGATTGGTGCCGATACAAAAGCAGCCCACCGCCAGCAATTTTTCACCAGCCGACAAGATATCCTTGGTCAACTTTGTACGCGAGCGGATTCCCAGAATGTGAACGTGCTTGAGCTTGGCCTTCAGCTCATCGGCGTCGAGTGCGCCGGCCATATTCTCGACCGAGCCATAGCCCTGGCGCTTAAACAGCTCGAGTGCGGTTTTGTTGATGTTCTCCAGCAACAACACCTTGATTCGGGTCTTGGGCAGCGAAAGCTTTTCTTTGGCCATAGGACACTTAAATCCTGTTGAAGGAGGGCGCTGGGTAGCACATTGTCGCGCCTTGAGGAAAGACCCGCGCAAGCCAAGGAAATCGCCATGGAAACAGTCGAGAAACGCCTCACCGAGGCAGGTTTGGTGCTGCCCACCGCCGCCAACCCCATCGCGAACTATGTGCCAGCCGTGCGGTCGGGCCATTTGCTGTTCATCTCGGGCCAGCTGCCCTTGAAAGATGGCAAAGTGGCTTTTGAGGGCCATGTGGGAAATACGCTGTCGGTTGAGCAGGGTGTCGAAGCGGCCAAGCTGTGTGCCCTTAATATTATCGCACAGGCCAAAACAGCACTCGGCGGCGACTTAAATAAGGTTAAGCGTGTTGTAAAACTGACGGGCTTTGTAGCCTGCTTGCCTGCGTTTGGGGAGCACCCGAAGGTCATCAACGGCGCGTCCGATGTGATGGTGCAAGTATTCGGCGACGCTGGCCGCCATGCCCGAGCCGCCGTGGGCGCACCGTCCCTGCCCCGCAATGCTGCGGTTGAGGTCGAAGCTGTATTTGAGCTCGCGTAAACCCACGATGAACGACGAGCGGCAAAGCGCCAACACTTTTACGGCCAAAGTCATTAACAGCATCAATGCAGTGGACGCGCGCGCGTGGGATTCCTGCGCCGGGCAAGACCGCCCGGATGCCAACCCTTTTGTAAGGCACGATTTTTATAGTGCGTTAGAAGATTCCAAGTCCGTCTGCGCCGAGGACGGGTGGCAACCGCAGCACATCGTTATTGAAGATGCCGCTGGTAAAATTCTGGCCTGCACGGCGATGTACTTGAAAAGCCATTCTTACGGCGAGTATGTGTTCGACCACGGCTGGGCAAATGCCTATCAGCGCGCGGGCGGGCGCTACTATCCCAAACTTCAATGCGCTGTGCCGTTCACCCCCGTCACTGGACCTAGATTAATGGTGCGCAGCGACCAGGATGAAACCATCCGCGTCGAGCTGCAAACCGCGCTTATGGGGACGATGATCGAGTTGGCCAAACAGCGGCGCGTGTCGTCGGTGCATGTAACGTTCTCGGCCGAAGCTGAACAAAAACTGATGACGGACGCAGGCTTTCTGCCCCGTATCGGCGAACAGTATCATTGGAAGAATGAAGGCTATGGCAGCTTCGATGATTTTTTGGGCGCGATGTCGTCTCGAAAAAGAAAGAACATCCGCAAAGAACGCGAGAAGGCCAATAGTCTTGGCGTGCGGATTGAGACCTTGGTGGGTGCGGATATCAAACCCCATCACTGGGATGCGTTCTATCAATTTTATGTTGGAACGTCGGACAAGAAGTGGGGCCAAGCCTATCTGACGCGCGAATTTTTTGATCTGCTGTCGCAGCGCATGCCCGAGGCGGTTTTGCTGGTTATGGGTTTCGAGGGAGACAAGCCCGTGTGCGGCGCGATTAACTTGCGCGGAGAAAATACGTTGTTCGGGCGCAACTGGGGCGGCATTGTCGATTACCCGTTTTTGCATTTCGAATGCTGTTATTACCGCGCTATCGACTTCGCCATTGAACACAAATTGGAATGGGTCGAAGCGGGCGCGCAAGGCCAGCACAAAATTCAGCGCGGATACTTGCCACGCGCCACCTACTCTGCCCACTGGATTGCCGACCCCAGATTCAAAGACGCTGTCGCTCGGTTCCTCGACGAAGAACGCGAAGCCGTAGCCCGGCGTATCGAAGCGCTGGAAGACTGGGGCCCATTTAAGAAAGAGCAACAGGACAAAACAGATGGCCTCTGATCCTGTCACGACGATGGTGAATATGGCGCGCGAGCGCCCCGACCCTAAAGGCGTATCGCAATGGCTGATCGCCTATTTAGGCAAGCGCCCCTTGGATATGAAACTTGAGTTGCTGAAGGGCTTTGAAGCCGAGATCAAAGCCAAGCATTTAGGCGCGGCTGATGTGCGCGCCGCAACGCTGGTTCTGAAGACGATTGAAAAAGTGCGCGAGACGTTGCGCTAACCCGGCTTCTTCTCAAGCTTGCCCTCAATAGCTGCAATCGGATCGTTCAGCACATCGACGTGATATTTCTCCATCAACTCGAGAAAGTATGGCGGTAAATCTTTGGCCGATACGACACGGTGGCCGGTGCCACGGCCCATGTTGAGACCATCGATGCCCTCCATGCCCATCCAGGGCGAAAAGCCGATCAGGCTTTGATAGCTGATGGCCGTGGGGACCGTGGCCAATTTCGCGTTGGCAAGATCGTCGCGTGCTGCGGTGTAGGTTGTGTTTTCGTTGTAGCGAAAGCGCGGACCAGTCGAGGACGCTTTATTGCGAATGCGGATTTCCTCGGTGATCGAAACTTCCTCGCCGAGTACAACAGCGGGACGGAACTGGTGGCCAAACTCCATGACCGTCATCATCGGGCTGTTGATGGGCAGCAGGCCCGTACCCTTCATCAGCACCTTGCCCATCAGGCTGCCGTTTTGCGGCACGCTGACGGCTTTGTTGGTAATAGGATTGGTCCAGGTCTCAACTAATTTGCCCGTTGCCAAGTCGGTAAAGTATGCAATTTCGAATGAGCGACTTTCATACGCATCATCGGCGGCTTTCTTGCAACGCGTGAACGTGGCCGCCAGCATGCCGAACAACGGCGTCGCCACACCATCAACCACCGCATAGCGCATGCCCGTCACATAACCGATGCACAACCGGTCATCCGTCGCACCACGCATTTTCATGATCGAGGTGAGTCTGATTTTTGGGTCAGCAAAGTCGGCCGGGTCGGTCTTTGCTATAGCTGACCGCGATAGTATAGTGCTTGCAGCAACACCCATCGCTGAACCGATGAGACTGCGACGGTTGATAATTGCGTGGGTCATCATGTAACTCCGGGAGTTGTTATATTTACTGTCACACTCGGACTTGACCGGGCAATGACGAATATGAGGTGGTCAGCGTGCCCGCGACTTCGGCATTAGCGCCTTGGGCGCATGAATGCCTTTGGTCAGGAATTTCTGCCCCTTGTGTTTCTTGCCCATGCGCATTCCTTCGCCGCCCTTGTCGCCGGTACCCTTCGGCTGCCAGGTGGGCACCAGGTGATGTTTGCCGTTACCGATGAGATCAGCGCGCCCCATGTTCTTCAAGGCATCGCGCAGCATCGGCCAGTTCTCGGCATCGTGATAACGCAAAAAAGCTTTATGTAAGCGACGCTGGCGCAGGCCTTTGACCGTCGTCACTTCTTCCGAAACGCCCTTGCGAACGGCGCGTAACGGATTTTTGCCAGAATGATACATGGCTGTGGACAACGCCATGGGCGACGGCAGGAACGTTTGCACCTGATCGGCGCGGTAGCCGTTCTTCTTCAGCCACACCGCCAAGTTCATCATGTCTTCATCAGTCGTGCCTGGGTGGGCGGCGATAAAATACGGAATGAGAAAATACTTTTTACCCGCTTCTTTGGTGGCCTTGTCGAACAACTGCTTGAAGCGATCATAAGCACCAATGCCTGGCTTCATCATTTTCGACAGTGGGCCAGCTTCGGTGTGCTCGGGCGCGATCTTCAAATATCCACCCACATGGTGCGTCACGAGTTCTTTGATATAGTCGGGGCTTTTGACAGCCAAGTCATAGCGCACACCCGAGGCGACCATCACTTTCTTCACGCCGGGCACCGCGCGTGCGCGGCGATATAACTCGATCAGCGGTTTGTGATCGGTGTTCAGGTTGGGGCACACATCGGGGAACACGCAGCTGGGCTTGCGACAGGCCGCTTCTATTTTTTTATCTTTACAGGCCAGGCGGTACATATTCGCCGTCGGCCCGCCGATGTCGGAGATAATGCCGGTGAAGCCCTTAGTCTTGTCGCGCACCGTCTCGATTTCGCGAATGATCGAATCTTCCGAACGGTTCTGAATAATGCGCCCTTCGTGTTCGGTGATGGAACAGAACGAGCAGCCGCCAAAACAGCCGCGCATAGTCGTGATCGAAAACCGAATCATCTCCCACGCTGGGATTTTGGCATCACCGTAACTGGGATGCGGCCCACGCGCGTAAGGCAGATCGTAAACCCCATCCATCTCGGGCGTGGTTAACGGGATAGGCGGCGGGGTTGCCCACAACTCACGGTCGCCATGCTTTTGCACCAGGGGCCGCGCGTTTCCGGGGTTGCTCTCGCGATGCAGAATGCGCGACGCACGGGCATAGGTTTCCGGATCGCTATCAACCTGCTCAAACGACGGCATACGAATGACAGACTGTGTGTTGGCCGAGGCACGTGCGCCTTCGTCACTGGCCTCAATGTCGTCGCCGTGCAATTCGGTCCAGCCGTCAGGCACGGCCGACTTCACCAATGCGACGCCGCGAATATCGTCCATGCTGGCGAAGGACGCGCCCTTGGCAAGGCGGTGGGACACTTCCACCACTGCACGTTCGGCGTTTCCATAAATCAGAATGTCAGCTTTGGAATCAACTAATACGGAACGGCGAACTTTGTCGGACCAATAATCGAAATGCGCAATCCGGCGAAGTGATGCTTCAATGCCACCCAGCACAATCGGTGTGTCGTTGTAAGCTTCGCGGCAGCGTTGCGCATAGACAATCACGGATCTATCAGGGCGCTTACCGCCCTCGCCGCCGGGGGTGTAACTGTCATTATGGCGCAGGCGCTTATCAGAGGTGTAGCGGTTGACCATGGAATCCATGTTTCCGCCAGTCACGCCGAAATAAAGCACGGGCTGCCCCAGCGCCTTGAAGGCATCGGGGTTCTGCCAATCGGGCTGCGAGATAATTCCGACGCGGAAACCTTGTGCTTCTAACAACCGACCAATAATTGCCATGCCGAAGCTGGGATGGTCGATGTAGGCATCACCGGTCACAAGTATAATGTCGCATGCATCCCAGCCCAACGCGTCCATTTCGTCGCGCGACATGGGAAGAAATGGCGCCGTGCCAAGGCGATGCGCCCAATGCTTCCGGTAGGAAAACAATGGCTTGGCAGTCTGTGCAGGTGGGGTCGCCACGTGGTTCATAGGGCAGCTTGTGAGGCAACGCAGGCCAGCAGTCAATGCTTGAGCCTACAGCGACGAGCTAAGCCATTCATATTGCCAAGGAAATGGGCGTGAGGGCCTAGTGATGAATCAGCGGATCAATATTTACGTGGCACTTCTGAGCACTTTGGTAACCGCACCAAGACTGGTATCTACATACTCTAAATCGGGGCAATCCCGTAAATTGGGGTAATCCCCGCTCAAAAAAATCCTCCGGCCTTCCTCACCAGCAACAGGGACTGAACTCATGTTGACTAACACTCGAATTTTCGCCCGCCTTGTAGCGCTTGTTGTGGTGCTATTAGTATTTATTGGCGGTGTCACAGCACTGGGTTTGAATTCACTGCAGGACATTCGTGCGAGTTTAAAAATAGTCTACGAAGACCGAGCAGTCCGCTGGCGCAGCCGGCAGAGATTATGGATCACTTTAGTGATGTCCGAGAGGCTGTGCGGACGATCAACTCAAATGCTACGGCAAGTGAAAAGGCTTCGGCAGGCGAGGTTTTGGCAGCAGCTCGTGAACTTTCCAGTCAAGCTGAGATGCTGAACAGCGAGATGTCGAAATTCCTCGACACAATTCGGCGCGGTTAACCCTCGCCCTTAACCGATTAGTAGGGTTTGCCCCAGCCAACGGCCCAAGGACAAAGCGGGCGTGAGCATCATGCCCGGTGCAAACGCGTCGCCCAAGGTCGACCCGCTGCCCATCACCTCGCCTGCAGCATAGAGGCCCGCGATAGGCGTGCCGTCGACCCGGGTCACGCGCAGCTTGTTGTCGAGCGTGACGCCAATGGCCGAGGTCGCTGAATGGCCAAGGTGAGTGATCGCATAGTACGGCGGCTTGGCGATGGGCCGTGGCATATGTTTACGCCCGAAAGCGTCTTGCCCGCTGGCGACGTTCGCATTGTAGGCTGCGACCGTCTGTTTCAAACCATCAGGATTAATGCGGGCTTTGCGCGCTAGTTCATCGAGCGTATCGGCGCGATGGAACATCGGGTGCGCATTGAAGTGCTCGATCGTTTTCTCGCGCGTCCAGCTGGTCATGCCCAACGGCGCGTTTGCAAAAATCTCATCGTCAAAGACAACCGCGTAACGGAAATCTTCTTGTGTCGCGAGACCACGCTCGCGCTCGTAGGTCAGTGGCTCATCCTCGCGTACAAAGCGCTGACCGGAGTTATTGACCCAAATTTCCCAGGGCTGGCGGATTTGGGGTGTAAGGTTGAAGCGTGCGTAGAACTTCGCCGGGAATAACTCGCTGCTGAGGATTGAGCCGGGACCTGCCCGATGCAATTCGCGCCCGCGCGTCGACCCGCCAATATCAGTCACCAGTTTCAGCCCATCGCCCAACGCATAGGGATAGGACCCAACCGTGTAGGACGGCGCACCGATCAGTTTTTGAAACAACTCGGAATTCATGGCGTACCCGCCCGTCGTCAGCAGAACATGACGCCCATGATAAGCACGCTCCTCGTTGCCGGTACGCGCACGCACGCCAACCACCGCGCCGTCCGCGCCGGTGATGAGTTGCGTCACGCGCGTGTTCAGCAGTGTGGTCACGCGACCGCTGGCCAACTCCGGCGCAAGCTCGCGCTCAATGACGGCTAAAATCGCCTTGCCCTGCTGCTCGCCCCACAAATAGCGCGGCGTGGTGTAAGCCGGGCGGCCTGGGCTATCGCCCGTGACTGGATGATCGGGCAGCGGAACCAGGCCCGCACCCAAAAGCCAGTTAATGGTTGCGGGCGCGTGATCCACCGTCAGCCGAACGATATTGTCATCGGCCTTACCGCGCGTGATTTTAACAATGTCGTCGAAATGTTTGTCGGGCGTATCGACGATGCCCTTGGCCTTCTGCAACGTCGTGCCACCAGCGCTGACTTGCCCATTGGCCAAATGCAACGTTCCACCAACCACCGGGGCTGCATCGATTAGCAGCACCTTCGCCCCGCGACGTGAAGCAAAAATCGCTGCAGGCAAACCTGCTGTGCCTGCGCCGATAATCACGAAGTCAAATGACATGTTCTGCGCGGCGTGCGCGGTGGATGATACAGCGTGAGACATGAGTGTGACGCTCACCGATGAGCCAATGAATGAACGGCGTTTCATAGTGTGTGAGATCAAAGTCCGAGGTTGTGGGGATTGAGGCGACGCTCAGGGTCGAGCATGCCCTTCACGTCTTTCAGCAAACGCCATGTCTCGGCAGAAAGCGAGTCCTCAAAGCGATAGAACTTCGCCAGTTGAACGTGCACCGCGCCGAGGTCATAGAAAAAGTCGCGCAGTTCCATCCGCAGTTGCTTGGCGAATGTCCGGGCAGGCAAGTTCGCTGGCAGCGCTCGGAATTTGTCGGCTTCCTCCTTGCCCAGGTGCCGCAGGTGCAATTCACTCACTTCATCGACCCAATAAAAACTGGGCTCGCACTGAAAATACCCCTGCCCCCAATTGGTCATGTAGCTTTCCCAGATGCCGTGCTTTTGCATCTCGGGCCGACGCGCATTGAAAAAGCCCTGCACGGCGGTGGCCACTTCAACAGCGCGCGATAGTGGCCACAACGAATTGGTTGGCACCCAGCGTTGCCCCTGCCCACCTAAGAACCCACGCACCGAAAACCCTTTGGCTTCCATGGCACGCGGCAAAACGTTGGCGATTTCGCGCCCACGCTTCAGGCACACCTTGCGCACACGCTCCATGCCCGTCTCGGCGCCCGCTGTGTCCAGCGCCTCGGTCGATAAATGCATCGACCACTTCACACCATCCATAAAGCTGGTGGCCCCCACCATGCCCGCCGCACCCTGCGCGGCCATCTTCACGGTATCTTTCAGGCCTGACAGCATGGACGTGCCCGAGGTGCTGACATCGCCCAGCGTTTTCAAAGCTTCTTTGAAGCCAACTTTGACTGAGTTCTGGCTTTTGAACGGGTCGAGCCCAACACGGCGATACAGATAATCGTAATTGCCCAAATCAATCATGGTGGCGGCCATGTCTTCATAGGTCTCAAACGCGAACGAAGCATGCGCCGTACCTTCGGGGCGCGCATACAAATGCATCACGGCGGCGGTTTTGATTCCAAAGGCCCCCGTATCGCCCAGGAACATGCCCGTCATGTCAGGGCCATAGTCGCGGAAAAAAGGTGCAGCTTTGCCGTGCGACGCTTTGCGCCCCCATGCGCCGGTGCGCACTATCGAACCATCAGCGCGCACAACCTCAAGACCCAAAATACCCTTCATACTGGCGGGTACGTTTTGTGAGAGCGCACCGCCGACCGTGGAATGGATTCCCGAAAACGGCGCCAAGAACACCAGTTTCAAACCATGGGGCTTCAACGCTTCGGCCACCTTCTCCCAGGTGCAGCCGGTTCCCACCACAACATATCGGTCGGTGGGGTTGATCTCAAAAATTTGGTTCACCCGGCGCATATCAATCAGCACCGCGCCACCAACGGCTGGCACGTAGCCTTTCGTGTACGACATGCCGCCACCGCGCGTGTATGTGCTTAAGCCCAAGCGCGCGGCAACCTTGACGATCTCTGAAACTTCGCTCGCTGATCCCGGCTGCACAACCACGTCAGCGGTGTAGGCGTCGTCCCAGAAGAAGATGTCGTTGGAATAGACACGGCATTCGGCCGGGTCGGTAATGACGTGCTCGGCCCCCACAATTTGTGCAAAATCCGCTGCTGCCGTATTAATCTCAACCGCTGCCTCAGCCATGGGAACCTCAAGTAAAGTCTTCTATTCTTTCGGGAAACGGTACCCTAAAGGGCGCGCTCGCGGCATGGAAGCTTGAATTTCAGATCTCTTTACCCGCCCTGCGAGAGGAGTAGGCTGTTGGGGTTCTCAAGCCGACGGAGAGGTTGGAATGACAACGCGCCGTGACATCATCGCATCATCACTTGGGTTGGCGTCAGCAGCTTTGCCGGGCATGAGCGTGCTTGCCGCCGATTACGGGCGTGGCATGGACGGGCGGCTGATGCGCCTGCCTAAACTTGATCTGGAAAGTCACGACGCTTTCCTGACCACCATTCGCGTCTGGGCAAATACAGATTTAGCCAAAGCCGCCCGCAATCGCGCAACCGCACTGATGCAGGCCAAGGGGATGGACCCCTTTAAGGCGGCGACACGCGCCGACATGATCGCGCTGATGGAAAATGATCCGCTGATCATGACGCACGCCAATACCTGGCTGCGCAATCAGGAACTGATGTGGAAGGTTCTGCGCACTGAGCTTTATTCGCGCGCAGATTTTTACCTCAGCGAAATGGAATCCGCCGACAAAGCCGGCCCCGGTGCACTGGAAGTCAACCCGCGAATGGAGCTGCCTGCCTATACCAAAGAAGAAATTCACATGATGCCAGGTGGCTATGTGGGCGATGAACTTGCGGGCCATATGTATCACTACGGCACCAACAACTTCTGGATGGGCGAAAACTATCAAGACGGCGTTCACATTGGACTAGCGGAAGAAACACCCGTGCCGCAAGACGGCAAGGTCAAACGCATTTTGGACTTAGGCTGCAGTTGCGGCCAACTGACTGTAGCCTTGAAAGAGCGTTTCCCTAATGCCGAAGTGTGGGGCATCGACGCAGGCGGGCCCATGGCGCGCTATGCGCACATGCGCGCCAGCCGCATGAAGAATGGGGCTAACTTCGCGCAGCGTTTGGCCGAGGATACGCATTTCCCCGACAATCATTTCGACATCGTCACCTCGTTCATTCTATTCCACGAAGTTCATCCCGACGCCGAGCCTAAGATCATGTCCGAGGTGAACCGAGTTTTACGTCCCGGTGGAGTGTTCTATCCGATTGAAGGGCGTATGCGCCGCCCGGCACCGCCCACCTCGGCCTTTGGTGTATTCAATTCGTGGTGGATCCGTCGCTGGAATTATGAGGTGTGGAACGAGCACTATGCCGTAGCGGATTACCCTGCCATTCTGACCAAAGCCGGGTTCGTGGTCACAGACAACGCTGCGTCGCGCGACAATGGCGCTGGCAATAATAACGTCATCGGTTCAGGCACCGCCAACATTATGGGTACCAAAAAAGCCTAACGGAGCACACTATGCTTTCACGTCGCAAAATCATCGGCTCATCAGTCATGGCTGCAAGTGTTCTGCCCTCACTGGGCTGGGGCAAGGGTTTAGATTGGCAGCCGCGCGGCAGTACGGGCAAGCTTGAACGCCTGCCATTGCTCGATTTAGAATCGCGCGACGACTTCAACATGTCCTATCGCGTTTTTGTGAACGGTGAATTGCGCAAAGCAGCGCTCGACCGTGCGATCAAAATTCTGCAAGCCAATAAGCTGAACATCAACGCTGCGGTTGACCTGAAACAAGCTGTCGCATTGTTTGAAAACGATCCTGTGCTGGCCATGAACATGCATGGCTATGTGCGCGGCCAGCAGGTGATGTGGAGACAGTTGCGTGACGCCGTTTATGCCCATGGCGATGCCCTGATGTCGGAAATGGAAGCGGCTGATAAAACTGGGCCCGGCGCGTTGGAGCTTGATCGCCGTATAATCCTGCCCGATTACACCAAGCATGAAATTCATAATCAACCCGGCGGCTATGTGGGCGATGAGTTCGCCGGTCACATTTATTATTACGGCTCCAATAACTTCTGGATGGGCCACAATACCCAAGACGAAATGCACGCCAAGTTGGTAACCGAAACACCCATCCCTGCCGACGGCAAAGTGAAACGCATTCTCGATGCAGGCTGCGGTGACGGGCGACTAACGATGGCGTTGCAGAATCGATTCCCCGATGCCGAGGTGTGGGGCATTGATGCGGGCGGACCCATGGTACGTTTCTCGCACATGCGCGCCAATGATGTGGGCAACAAAGCAAACTACGCGCAGCGGTTAGCGGAACAAACCGGCTTTCCCGATGACCATTTCGATATTGTCACGTCATTCCTGCTGTTCCATGAAGTCAGCGGGGCGGCCAATAAGCAGATCATCGCTGAAACCGCGCGCATTTTGCGACCCGGCGGTGTGTTTGCTCCCGGCGATATTCGCAACTCCCAAGGAGTAATGACCGGCTATCGCCAGTTCTTTAATTGGTGGAACACGCGTTGGAATTATGAAGTGTGGATGCTCGACCACATCGGCACTGACTATCAGAAGGTATTTATGGCCAATGGCCTGACGTGGGAGACCAACGAAAAAACCCGCATCGGTGCCAGCGCCAACGTCATGGGCGTTAAGAAGGCTTAGGCCCTTTTGATTTCCACCGGCTGGCTTTTGTCATCCAGCGCCACGTAGGTGAACACACCCTCGGTGACGTGAATCGGTTGGCCGCTGCGCGCGCGGCGTACCCATATTTGAATCAACAGTGAGAGCGACGTGCGACCGACACGGGCAATGCTCGTGTAGCACGACACCTCATCGCCGATGTGAATGGGCTTGTGGAATTTGATCGTATCAATCGCCACCGTCACCACGCGAGTGCCGGTATATGAGGCCGCGTGCATGGCACCTGCCATATCCATTTGACCAACCGCCCAGCCGCCAAAGATAAAGCCCGCGGGGTTGGTATCAGCAGGCATGGCTAAAACCCGCAACGACAACTCGCCGGTGGGCGTTTCAGATTGCTTATTTTGCTCGCTCATGTGCCATCTACCCTACATCTTGTGGTTTATCAGGAAGATAGGTACCTTATTTAGCTCCTGATTCGTTCTCATCTCTATCATGACGCCATGGACGACCTTTTCCAATCATCATCCAAACGTAGCGGCGGTTATACCGCTAAAGACATCGAAGTTCTGGAAGGGCTAGAACCCGTCCGGCGCCGCCCCGGAATGTACATCGGCGGTACCGACGAACGCGCCATGCACCATTTGATTGCCGAAGTGCTGGACAACGCCATGGACGAAGCTGTGGCGGGCCATGCCTCAATCATCGAAGTTCACTTGGGTGAAGGCAACGAGGTTACTATTAAAGACAATGGGCGCGGTATTCCCATCGACCCGCACCCGAAGTTCAAAAACAAGTCCGCGCTTGAAGTCATCATGACTACGCTGCATTCGGGCGGAAAATTCTCGGATAAAGTTTATAAAACCTCAGGCGGCTTGCATGGCGTGGGGGTGAGTGTGGTCAACGCGCTGTCCGACAACCTCACAGTCGAAGTCTCGCGTGACCGCGTCTGCTGGCAGCAGAAATTTTCGCGCGGCGCGCCCAAAGGAAAGCTGGTCAAAGTTGGTCCGTCGAACCGACGCGGTACAACCGTGACGTTTCATCCCGATCCGCAAATCTTCGGCGACAAAGCTTCTTACAAAGCCAGCATCGCTTACAAAATGGCGCGCTCGAAGGCTTACCTGTTCGAAGGCGTGCGGATTAAATGGTCCTGCGATAAATCTCTACTCAAGGGCTTCGACGGCATCCCCGAGCAGGAAGAAATTCACTTCCCCAATGGCCTGACCGACTACTTGGCCCACGCCACAACGGGGCGCAAAAAAGTCGCCGATGCCATTTTTTCAGGCAATGCAAAATCCAGCGAAGATGATGGCCGTGTCGAATGGGCCATGTGTTGGCCCGAAGACGGCGACGGGTTTTCAAATTCATACTGCAATACTGTCACCACACCCGAAGGCGGCACGCACGAGCAAGGTTTTAAAACCGCATTGCTGCGCGGCTTGAAGGGCTACGCCGAGATGGCGGGTAACAAAAAGGGCGGCATCCTGACGGGCGAGGACATCTGGGGCGGTAGTTGCATGATGCTGTCGATCTTCATTCGCGATCCGCAATTCCAGGGTCAAACCAAAGAAAAGCTGGTGTCGGTGAACGCTTCGCGGCTCGTTGAACTTGTTGTCAAAGATCACTTCGACCATTGGCTGTCTGGCAATCCCGAAACCGCCGAGATTATTCTGGAAGTGGCGATCAACATCGCCGAAGACCGCCTGCGCAAAAAGCAGGACAAAGATTTAACCCGCAAAACTGCCACCAAGAAACTCCGTCTACCCGGCAAACTGGCTGACTGCAGCAAAGCCGAGGCCGCAGGTACAGAGCTGTTTATCGTTGAGGGTGATTCCGCCGGCGGCTCGGCTAAACAAGCGCGCATTCGTGAAACCCAAGCCATTCTGCCGTTGCGAGGTAAAATTTTAAACGTGGCCTCGGCCAGCGATGAGAAACTGCGCGCCAATCAGGAGCTACAAGATCTGATCGAGGCCTTGGGCTGCGGCATTCGCGATAAATTCGACGAAGGAAAGCTGCGCTACGAGAAGATTATCATCATGACCGACGCCGACGTGGACGGCGCCCATATCGCGAGCCTGCTGATGACCTTCTTTTATCGTGAAATGCCCAAGCTGATCGAAAAAGGTCATTTATATTTGGCCATGCCACCGCTGTACCGGCTGACGCAAAAGGGCACATCGATTTACGCGCGTGACGACGCCGACAAAGAATTGCTAATGAAAACCAAATTTGATTCGCGTGGCAAGGTCGAAGTCAGCCGGTTTAAAGGTTTGGGTGAAATGCCGCCCGCACAACTGAAAGAAACCACCATGGACCCCAACAAGCGAGTGTTGCTGCGCGTTCAAATTCCCGATGCCTTGGATCCAACGGAACGCGCCGAGGCCAAAGCCACCGAAAGATTGGTGGAGCAACTGATGGGTCGCAAACCCGAAGAGCGCTTCAAGTTCATCCAGGAACGCGCGCAGTTTGCAGGCGAGTTGGATATTTAAGCCGCGATCCCGCCGCCTATGAGCGCCAACGCACGTGCGGGGATCGCCCCGGGCGTGCCGACGCGTCGTGCAATTTCGGCATTGAGTCGCTCGGTCGTCTCGACGGCAGCGTCTGCCAGTACATCAGGAGCCGCCGGGGCCAGCGCTTTCATCGCGCACAACAAAAACAATGTCCCAAAAGCGGCGTTGGTATTGAGCGAGGTGAGTGTGGGGTCGGCTTGAAGTTGGCCGATGGTCTGCGGCCCAATGGCCAATGCGCCAACCAACGCTTGATGCAACGGCGTTGTAAACGTCACTGTCATGATTTCTGTTGTCAGCTTGGCCTCAAGTAACTGCGCCACAGACATCAGCGCCATAAACCGCGTTTGCAGTTGAATCTCTCTTTGCCCTCCTTCGTCGAGAACCACAGGGTCACGCACAAAGATATCCCGCCGAAATTGTTTATTCAGCAGGTAGTCTTTCAGGGTTTCACGCTCTGAAATGCTTCCGGCTGCATTATAAAGCGCACGCGCTTCATCACGGATCGTCAACCCAACCGCATTGTCTTGCAGGTTGGCTGACGCCGCGAAGACCAACCCGAGGCTGCCCCAATCATCAGCCACATCTGCAAAATCGTAAATTTTCCACTCGGCGTTTAAAAATTCATGCGCCAGGTAGGCCGCGCCCTCGCTCTCCATTTGTTTCAATCGAACCGGGACTGTGGGATTGGCGCGGAAGAATAATCCCTTCGCATTCTCGATCCCATGAACGCGAGCCATGGCGGCCGTAACGCGCTCTTCGAGCGCACCGGATGTTTCATCGAAAACGCGCTTCATGATCGCACGGATGGGCTCCATCGAAGCCCATCCAGACCTTGTATTATAACTCAAATACAAAAGCCCACGTGGTTTCAATCGCGCGTCGATGAACCGGCGGATGTTATCGCGCACGGGTGCTGCGACCCACGACCATACGCCATGCGCCACGATGAAATCAAATACTGGCCAATCGTGCTGCTCAAGTTCGGCAAAGGTCAACTGTCGCACATGCAGGTTCGATAACCCTGCTGCCTCGGCCAAACCGCGCGCATGGGCAACATGCTCGGGCATCAGGTCAACGCCATAAAACTGCGCATGTGGATTAGCCGCGGCTAGCATCACCAGCGACACCCCCTGGCCAAAGCCAAGCTCCATATACGTGTAAGGTTGATCACACGACGGCGCGCTGAGGCCTTGCGCCGCCAACGCCAATACCATCCGACGCGGATTGAGTTCGCGATGAAAACGGATCGGATAAGGCGCTTCGGTCCTGTATCCAGTAGCGTGGTCTAAAAGTGTTTTCCCCATGACCGCGAACATGCACTGGTCCGTTGCAGGCATCAAGCCAAGAACCGGTTTTGCTTTTCCTGCCCAGCCCACCAGTGCACTATGGTCCGTCAAGAGAGATGACCATGAACCCATCCACGATCACACGTCGCACTGCGCTCGCCGTCACGGCAGCTGCCTCAACCGTGCTGATGACCAAGCGGGTCAGTGCCGAGGCAAAAAGCGATGTCATTATCATCGGCGCAGGGTTGTCTAGCCTTAATGCCGCGCTGATTTTGGAAGAGTTGGGCGCCAAGGTGACAGTGCTAGAAGGCACAAACCGCATTGGTGGGCGGCTATACACCGCGTCCGACAAAGATATTCCTGGCAGCCAAGAAATGGGTGGCAGCAGCATTGGTGCGGGCTATGCGCGTCTGGTTGATGCGGCCAATAAGTTTGGCGTGAAGTTGGTGCCCCAGCGCCTGCGCACCGAGCCACGGGCCGGTGAATTAATGTTCCACCTTTATGGCCAGAATATAAAGACCGAGGAATAGGCCACACACCCGCGCAATCCATTCCGGCGGCGGATAAGAAGATTCTGCCGCACCTGTATCAGTTCGACTACTACGTCAAAGACAACCCCTTGCCCGACATCGAGTCCTGACAGGATCCGAATTTCGCGCAGCGGGATATTCGCAGCCACGAGTTTTTGAAACGCAAAGGCGTGTCTGACGAGGCCATTCGTTTAGGGGTGGGAACAAACGTGAGTTACAGCTATTCCGAATACGAAATGTCGGTGCTGATGTATTTCCAAATCGACCGCGTTGGCAAAATAAATATGTCACTGGGCGACGGCGGTGGGACAAAGGCCAGCGAAGGCGGAAACTAGCGCATCACCGAGGCCATAGTGAAAGGCGTTAAATCTGAAATCCAAATGAAAACCTATGTTGTTGCAATCCGCGACAACATAGACGGTGTTGAAGTTGAAGCCAGCGATGGGCGTAAGTGGAAAGCCAAGTTCGTGCTGTGCGCCTTGCCGTTTTCAGCGCCGCGGCTGGTGCGCATCGAGCCTGGTCTCACCGGACTGCAAGCCGAGGGGCTGGCGGGGTTGGATTACACGCCTGTTTTCCAGGTTCACTTCCAACCGAAAAAAAATACTGGGAGATGGATGGCCTGCCGCACAGCATGTGGACCGACCGTGTGCTAGGCCGCTTTATGGCGCTACGCAATAACCCGTCAGACTCCAAAGAAGTCACGACGTGCCTCTCGTTCGTCAATAGTGCCATGGCCAAATTTATAGACCGCCTCGCACCGGTAGATGCGGTGGAACTTATCTTACGCGAGCTTGCCGACATGCGCCCTTCCACCAAAGGCGCCTTGAAGCATGTCAAAACATGGTCGTGAAATCGCAACGTATTTGCGGGCGCGGGGCCTATGCCTATTGGAAGCCGGGCCAAATCACGCGCTTTGCCAAGGAACTTGGCAAGCCACGCGGACGGATGTTCTTCGCAGGCGAGCACACCGCCGTGACGAACCGCGGCATGGAAGGTGCAATGGAATCGGGCGAGCGAGCGGCACTAGAGATTGGCGAGAAGTTATAGACCTTACTCGGTCTTCGAGATCCCTTCCCAACGAATCCAACTGCCGACCGAGGGCATGTCGCTGACGTTTTTACGTACAGCGTCAAAATACACGATGTCCCACAACAGCACTGCGGCATAGTTGTCGTAGTAGCGGCGGAACACTTGCCTAGTCAGCGCCGTTCGCTCGGCTTCTGTTTTGGCTGCAAGTGCCTGCTGCAACACAGGCAAACCTTCCTGGTCGCAATACCATGGATATAAATGTAGACACGAGTGCAGTTTCATTGACCGCAAACTATCCAGCGAGGGCGCGGTTCCGTAGTCGGTCGCAAACAGCGAGCCTTCAAAACCATTGGCGCTGTGCATGGCTGTTGAGAGCTGGCTGATCAACATGGGCCGCACTTCCATTTTGACGCCAATATTCGCCAAATCAGATGCGATCTGTTGAAACAATGAGCTATCAGACACAGCTCCGCCCATGACGCCTTCGAACAGCAACGACAAGCCATCCGGGTAGCCTGCCTCAGCCAATAGCCGCTTGGCTTGTTCAGGATCGTACGCATAAGGCACCAATGACGGATCGTAGCCCGAAGCATTAGGCGGGGTGAATTGGCTGGCGGGCTTCACCAAGCCACCGAGCATCAGTTCTGAAATTTTCTTGCGGTTGACGCCTAAATTCAAAGCTTTACGCACACGCACATCAGCCAAGCGCTGATCCTTGATGGTATGGAGGGCGATCACGAACACACCCGTGCCCGGGCTAGCTTGAAGGCGATGGCCAGCGCCCTCGACCATGCTGCGCTCGTCGGTTCGCAACGCTAAAGCGATATCAAGTTGGCCCGACAGCAAGCCTTGTACGCGTGTGGGAATATCGGGCAGGACAAAAAAATTCATGGCATCGACTTTGGCTTGTCGCCACGACTCTTTGAACGCCACCATTTCCAACCGCGCGGGGTTCCACTTGACCACCTGAAATGGCCCCGTGCCAACCGGATTCAAGCGGTAACCATCAGGCCCCACTTTCTTCCAGTGCTCGGGTGCAATGATTCGCAAGGCCGAAACTTCACGATGCAGCACGGGGTTGGGCGTCTTGGTGGTGATCTCGACGGTTAGTGCGTCAATGGCGCGGGCCCCCGCTAAGCTCGACAACTCCGCAGCCACGGTATCGCCCCGCGCCTCGGGGCTGACAAGATAGGCGACTGACTCAACCACGGCAGCGCTGGTGAGCAACTCACCATTGGAGAATTTTACATGGGGGCGGAGCTTAAACTCCCACGTCGTATCACTGGTTTGTTTCCAAGAAAGTGCCAGCCACGAATCAACCTGGCCCGTGTGCGTCACGAACGTCAACGCATCGTAGAGTGCTGTAAAGGTATAAATGGCTGGGAGGTTAGAAACGGTATAGGGTTGGCCGAACTCACGCGGAAACCCAATCATTCCAACGTTCAGCGTCGCAGCCATGCTGGCGCTTGAGATGAATCCAGTTACAAGCGCAATGGCGCCCAGCAGCAAGCGTTGGACGAAACCACGCACGATTATTTAGACTTGCTGGTGTTGACGTTGAATGACGTCACACAGCCCATGGTGCCAGCGCCGACATAAATAATTTGATCGTCGCGGTTTTCGTAATCGCAGCCCGTGGCCACCTTGCATTTACCGCGATCATCGATCACGTAAACCGACTCCGGCGCTACGCCGCCTTCGTGCATCGGCATGGGCGTGCATAGAAATCCTTGCGGGGAGATCATATCTTGATAGTAGTCGGCCATATCGCCAAATGGGGTGCTACGAACAAACGCGATATTGCGATCAGACCGGCTCTCGATGGACATGGCACTTGCAAATGATACTCCTGCTAAAAAATCGATTATTGCCAAAATCAAAAGTCGCATCCATGAATCTCCCTATTCTCTATGTCTATCTTATCCAATCGGCAGCGGCGGCATAGGCATAATTCAACTATTCCCCTCTCATATTCGTATTTCAGCTGATTGCACGCCCACGCAAAGGATTTATGATCAGGTTATGGCCGTCTTCAAAAGTTTCAATCAGTTACTCGCGCTCGGGTTATGGGGTTTCTGTATCCTCGCATCGGGTCTTTGGGCTGCACCAGCTCATGCCGACCAAACCCTGCGTGTGGCGGTGGTCACATTCCCGCCAGGTGGCGCCGACCCGCGCAAATCCGTCAGCGTGTTTGCCACCTACACCTGGTCGCCCATCTACGAGGCGCTGACCACCTTTGGCGAAGACGGCACGCTGATGCCTGAATTGGCGACCTCGTGGGAGCGCGCCTCACCGACAAGCTGGGAATTTAAGCTGCGTGAAGGCGTGACGTTTTCCAACGGCAAACCCCTCGTCGCTCAAGATATCGTCGATAACATTATGGGCCTGAAGCAAGGCGACGGGGCTTTGCAACCTGTCGCGCGCCAACTCGAGAGCATCACAACCGCACGCGCACTCGATACCCGCACAGTACTTGTGGAGACGGCGCAACCCAATGCCATTTTGCCGCGCGAACTTTCGGCGCTTTTTATTCTCGAGCCCGAAGCGTGGCGCAAACTGGGGCCAGTGGAATTCACTCGCAATCCCGTCGGCACGGGCCCGTTCAAACTGGCAAAATGGGGAGATGCGAAAATTGACTATGTGCCCAATGCGCTGTCGTGGCGCGCGCCGAAAGTCAAAGCGCTTGAAATTCGCGAAATGGCCGAGAGTACAGGACGACTTCAGGCCCTGTTGACGGGCCAGGCTGACATCGCCATCGGCATGGGACCAGACGAACTGCCCGAGATCGAAGCTGCAGGTGGACTTTTACATAAGCGCCAACCTCATGACGTGATCTCGCTGTCGCTGGTTGTCGAACCCGGCAAACCTGCTGCCGATGTCCGGGTGCGGCAAGCGCTGAACTACGCCGTCGACAAAGTGTCGATCACAAAAGTTATTTTGCAGGGCTTCAGCCGCCCGGCCACGCAAGGTGCCGTGGAAGGCTTGCTGGGTTACGACCCCGACCTCAAACCCTACCCCTACGACCCAGCCAAAGCCAAATCGCTGCTGAAAGAGGCGGGCTACGAAAAAGGTTTTACGTTGGATGCGGAAGTGATTGTGTCGTCCAACGCGGGCGATGGGCCGATCTATCAGTTTGTGGCCAACAATCTGGCTGCGGTGAATGTGAAGCTCAATCTCATCACCATCCCCACCCCACAAATGATACGCATCATTAATCAGGGCGAATGGAAGGGCGATGCCTTCAGCCAGGTGTTTGGGTCGTGGCCAACATTCGAGCCCTTACGCACGCTGCGTCTTCATTCGTGCCTGTGGCCCAAGCCCTGGTATTGCGACCAGCGTATTATGCCGACCTTCAAGGCCGCGATGTCGGCCCCGGATTTAGAACAACGCGCTAAACTTACCAGCGAGGTTTTACGCTTCTATCACGACGAAGCCACAGCCATCATGCTCCATGAGATTCCGCTGCTCGAAGGTGTGGCCAAGCGCGTGAAGAACTATGCCCCGCAGAAAGGCAAACTGAATTACGAGACGATTGAACTCGTCGATTGACCTTATGGATCGGGCGCTACGCGGTTCATCTTCACGCCCTGATTTGTTCCTTTGAACAAACTCGCCAGCGTGTCGGGCATGCGCTCCAGGCCATCGTCGAAATCCTCGCATGATGAAATCTGACCGGCCTCGTACCACGCGCGCAATTTGGCCTCGGACTCTGCAAAGCGCGGGATGTAATCGAAGATATAAAAGCCTTCAATGCGCGCCCGATTGCGCACCAAGTTTCCGTAGTTGGCGAGTCCCGATTGCTGACCGATGGCATAGTCAGTTGAAATGAACCCGCAAATGGCAATGCGTGCGCGGGTCGCCAAGTTGTTCAGCACAGCTTCTAACACAGCGCCGCCCACATTATCGAAGAACACTTTCACGCCCTGGGGGCAGAGCTCCTTCAGTCGCGCCTCGACATTCTCGGTTTTGTAGTTGATGGCGCCATCCATTTTCAGATCGCGCGTGATCCATTGTGCTTTGGCGTCGCTGCCGCAAATACCAATGACTCGGCAGCCGTTGAGTTTAGCGATTTGGCCTGCGAGCGAGCCAATGCCACCTGCGGCCGCCGACACCACCACCGTATCACCGGCTTTGGCTTGGCCTACATCCAACAGGCCGAAGTACGCCGTGGCCCCTGCCCCGCCCAATAGGCCGATATGCAAGCTCAGCGGTTTAGTGGCGTTCGTGATTTTGGCGATATTAAAAATGCTCATGTTGGATTCGGTCGGCGTATGCACAGAATAATCCTGCCAGCCGACGGATGCTGTCAGCACGTCGCCCGGCTTAAAGGCTGCGTGTTTACTCTCGACCACCACAGCCACGCCGCGCCCGCGCATGACTGCGCCCACGGCCAGCTTCTCGTGCATACTGCGTCCGTCCGAGACATAGCCGCGTTGCGCAGGCGAGGTGCCCAGCACCAGCGTGCGCACCAACACTTGTCCGTCGGCTGGCGCCGGGATGTCAGTCTCGATAAACTCAAAATTCTGCGCGCCAATCAGCTCACTAGCCTCGACCCGACGTTTCAAACACCACTGACGATTTTTCTCTGCCATCTACCCCATTCCCTCAACTACGCGTGACGCCATCCTATGGTAGGTTGGTTGCGAATCAATCAGGAGAAAGCGCTATGCCGACCGCACTGATTACAGGGGCAAGCCGTGGATTAGGGTTAGAACTTGCGCGCCAGTACGCCGCCGATGGCTGGAACGTGATTGCCACGGCACGCAACCCCGCTGACAGCGCTGAGTTGCAGGAACTAGACAAGCAGTACCCCAGCCTCAATGTCCATGCGCTTGATGTGTCTGATTTTGCTGCCATCGACAGGCTTGCACGCGAGTTGAAGAGGCGGCCCATCGACATTCTGCTGAATAACGCAGGCGTATTTGGCCCCAAAGCCAAAGCCGAGAACGACCCGCGCCAAGAATTCGGCCATATGGATTACGACATGTGGGCGGGGCTGTTTCGCGTTAACGCTATGGCACCGATGAAAATGGCTGAAGCGTTGATCGACAACATCAGTGCCAGCGCGCAGAAAAAAATCGTCACCATCACATCCTCGGTCGGATCGATCACGCGCGCGGAAGGCCGCACCATCGCTTATCGTACAAGTAAATCAGCCGCCAACATGCTGATGCGCAACCTCTCGTTCGATCTCAAAAGTCGTGGCGTGATCACGGCAGCCTTTTGCCCCGGTTGGGTCCGCACCCGCATGGGCGGCGACGGCGCAACCCTGCTGGCCCCCCAGGCCATGGCCAGTTTACGGCGCGTGATCGCCGACCTTACGCCCGAAAGCTCGGGCCAGTTCTGGCTTTATAATGGCGAGTTGATTGCATGGTGAGGCATGTTGGAAAACTTCCGTCCGCCAACTTCTAGCCAGGGTCGAGTGCTTTCGTGTAGACTAGGCTTTCGATCACCAACGCCCTCTCACGAAGGCGCGTCGGCAATCTCATAAAGAACAATCTAGGACAGTCTTAAGGGGACAATCGATGACCGAATTCGCTTACGAGCTTTTTATCATTTTACATATCTTAGGCTTTGTTTATTGGCTCGGCGGCGACGTGGGGGTGTTTTATTCCAGCGGCTTCGTGGTCAATCCCAAATACTCAGCTGAAACGCGGATGGTCGCGTCGAAGATTATGATGGATCTCGATCTTATTCCCAGAATTTGCATGACGCTGATGCTGACCATTGGCGGAACCTTGGCCAGTCTGCAAGGCATCGATCATTATCCGGGGCAGATGATCGTCCTTTGGCTGCTGGCACCCGTGTGGTGTTTCATGGTAATTTACATGCACTTTAGCCACGGCAGCGCGCTCTCTAAAACTTTGGGGACGGTCGACTATTGGCTGCGTCGCGCTTTGATCGCGGGAATCATCGCCTCCGTCATCTATACGCTCGCCACCGACCGGCTCCCTGACACACCGTGGCTGACGGCAAAAGTGGCCCTGTTTGCTTATTTGATTTTTGCCGGCGTCATGATCCGCAGACACTTGCCGGGCTTTATTGTCGGCCTTCAAGCGCTGGCGAAGGGCTCCATCACCGATGAGCAGAATTTCCTCATGAACAAGGGACTCAATGGGGCGCGGCCTTGGGTTTTATCGATTTGGGCCGTGGTCTTTGCGGAGGCGGTCTTAGGCATCGTGAAGCCAGGGAACGAATTTGCGTTGAAGTTTGCAGCCGTTTTTTAAGGAATCGACCGCGGAAGGAAAATATAGCGCGCGGACCAGGGACCAACCGGCAAATGTCGTGAGCCTGGCAAACAAAGACCTTATTCAATGGTGAGAAGATGGTGCGCGGTACAGGGATCGAACGGGCATTGGTATTCTCTGGTGTCGGATTAAACCGGCTGGCGTTCGCCATTGTAGCGGATAATCACGCCCGCGTCGTCCATGGTCAGGGCATCGATGACTTTAATCATGCCGCTGATGCTTTCAAACGGTTCGATCTGCCCGGGCCTTCGGGCGTTGCCAATTTTCTCGACCTGCACAATGCCTGGCGAGAGCAGCGTAACAATCACGCCGTCCTTCTTGGCATCTATCGACACGTTGACCATCGCTGCGTTGAGAGTCGCCTTGCTGATCTTGTACCAATAATTGCCCGGAATGCCGCCGCCGAACTTGGCCCCAAAGGAACCCGCCAGTGAGGTCACGGCTGTGATTTTTTTGCCCTTGCCCAGTTTGACGTTCTCGTAAAACGCCTCAGTCACTTTCAACGGTCCGAGCGCGTTGGTGTGCATGAAGTCGTCGCGCACCGCATGATCAAGCGTACCAAAGCTTGCCTGCTTAGGCCTGCGGAAGTCGCCCGTAATGCCTGCGTTGTTGATCAGCAGATCGATGGGCTTGCCTTTGTACTTTGCCGCCAGAGTGTCGACCGAGGCATTGCTCGTCACATCAAGCTGTTCGATGACCACGCTTTTGTTGGCGGCCGCGACCTTTTTCAGTTCATCAGCTTTGTCGGGGCTGCGCGTGGTGGCAATTACCACCCATCCTTTGGCAGCGTATTGCTTGACGAACTCAAGCCCTATGCCGCGATTGGAACCGGTGATCATCACGGTCATGGCATCGGCCGCGTTGGCGTTTTTGCTCATGGTTGTCACCGCAGCAACTGCAATGCTGCCCGCGACAACATCGCGACGGGTCATGAATGGTGTGTCGGTCATGGAAGCCTCCCCAAATATGGGTGCCAGCCATAGATGATAACGATGGGGTAGGAAGAAGAATGCTGGCTGTGCCCGACAGTTGGACGGCTCAAACCCTCTCCCGCGCTTGCGGGAGAGGGTAGCGTGAGGGGTTTCTAGACTGCCATCACCTCATCCAAACCGCGCCGCGGGCTAGGATTGGTGGCAAAGCGGCTGTAGCCCATCCGAAACCCAAAGGCGAAGACACTTTTGCTGATGGCAGCGGGCTTGGTGTGGCTTTGCCGCCTTTGGGTGGGGCCTTGGCGGGTGTGAGCTTTGATTGCCGCGCCCCCAGGGGTTCAAAGCCAACGGCCATTTTGCCTGCACCTGCTATCATCCGCTGTTCGTCTTCAATCAATTTGGCGATCTCGAACGCTGCGCATTGCGTCCGGGAAATGTCCATTCGGCGGACGGCTGGAAGGACGTGCTCGAACCCGTGGTCGCGCGTTACAGGAACGGCAAGATACGCCGCCACTTCCACGCCGACGCCGCCTTCGTGAACCCTGAGGTCTACGAGTTCCTGGAGGCCGAAGGCTTCAAGTATACGATCCAGCTGCCGGGCAACAAAATCCTGCAGGAAAGCATCGCTCATCTGCTCAAGCGTCCTGTCGGTCGTCCTCTCATCGAGGTTCGGCGATATTACGCCAACTTCAGCTATCGGGCGCAGAGTTGGAAAGCGCCGCGCCGGGTCGTGGCCAAGGTCGAGTGGCATCCGGGCGAGCTTTATCCCCGCGTCGGATTCATCGTCACCAACCTGTCACGCCCGTCCGAGCGGGTGGTCAGTTTCTACAATCAGCGCGGCACCTGCGAACAATGAATCAAGGAGGGCAAGAACGCCGTAAAGTGGGCACGGCTGTCGTGCTGCTCGTTCGCGGCCAATGCCGTCCGGCTTCAGCTTCATGCACTCGCCTACAACCTCGCCAACTTCATGCGGACGCTGGGGCGAAGTGCCTGGGTGGGGGTCGGGGAAAGCAAATCGCAGGTGACGTTATGAGGCGCTTGGTGATTGCTTGATATCAATTAATTCAAACCGTTCATCGACACTTCTTGTTGCGATTGTTTCAACGTCGGCGACTTGCTTGCTGATCAACGTCTCGATCCATTGGCCTTGTTGGTTGATCGCTTTTAGCGCCAGTTGTGAATGAGCCGGGTATGCTTGGTACCCATGTGGTACCCACGGATCACTCGCGAGTGCTCATCATGGTGATAATGCTTGGTTAAAGATGGTGCGCGGTACAGGGATCGAACCTGTGGCCCCTACCATGTCAAGGTAGTGCTCTACCGCTGAGCTAACCGCGCATCCGTGTGGTCTGCCGGTCTTGGTGACCGGCCAGCAGAGGCGGTTGTTTAGCCAGTTGGGCTGGGCTTGGCAAGCCTTGGCCCAAACCAAGGCAACCCCTAAAAAAGTCATGATTTGGCTTGATGAGCAGTGCTTGCGGGCGGCCCTTTCCGCGTTACACTTGGCCCTTGGGAAGTTGGGCGACCTGGGGCATCAAACGGCCCGCAGGCTTTGGGAACGTTGAGCACATTTTGGTTATGTCGAGCGATCACCGCGATACGGAATTTGAGACTGCGCTTGGCAAAGCCATCGAGATCGCCGATGCCCATGAGCTGCGCCTTCCGTTGGTGTTTGCCTCGCCGCACTCAGGCTGTAGCTACCCGGCGCATTTCATCGGCTCCTCCCCCCTTGATTTGGCGGCCTTGCGCAAATCAGAAGACTGTTACGTCGACGAGTTATTTGGTGATGTCCCAGAGTTGGGCGCGCCCTTGGTCAAGGCCTTGCTGCCGCGGGCCTACTTAGATGTGAATCGCGAGCCCTATGAACTTGACCCCGATATGTTCGACGGCCCTTTGCCCGCCTTTGTGAATAGTTCGTCGGCCCGCGTTGCGGCAGGCTTAGGCACAGTGGCGCGCATTGTGGCCACCCGGCGCGAGATTTACCGCCACAAGCTGGCCTTCGCAGATGTCGAGCTTCGGTTGGCCGAGTTCTACCGGCCCTACCATCGTGCGGTGCGCATGATGATCAACCGCACGCTCGATAATTTTGGATACTGCGTGCTGGTGGATTGCCACTCGATGCCCTCATCTGGCTTGCCGCTCGACATCGACAGTGCGCCGCAACTTGTGGATGTTGTATTGGGTGATCGCAGTGGCCTGTCTTGCCACCCCCTGATCACCGACACGATTGATGAGTCCTTGCACGACTTGGGCTACCGGGTTTTGCGTAATAACCCTTATGCAGGTGGATTCACCACCCAACATTACGGTGACCCCGCCAATGGCGTCCATGCGGTGCAAATCGAAATTAACCGGTCTTTGTATATGGATGAGGCGACATTGATGCGCAGGGCTGCCTTCGGCAAACTGCGGGCACACTTAGGGGCAGTGGTCGCATCGTTGGCAGACGCCGTTAGTCGCTCAGAAAAATCCCTCAGATATCAACGCATGAGCGCTGAGTAGATGTCACAACTGTTAGCTGATTTTTTTGTAACACATTAACGCTGCAGTGTAATTTCTATCTTCCTTAGGCTTTTTTAATGGCTTGGCGCTATTTCTGGGGCTAAGTGCTTGTTAAGTATCGCCATCAGACGCTAGAAGGCTGCAATGATCGACGTCTGAGCCATCACACCCTCGTAGGTGCAAGCCACACGGAACCGCCGCCGTGAATTGATCGAAGCACTTGCGAATTTTGAAAAAGCCAACAAAGTCGTCTACCGGCCCGAGCGTCCGCGGTTCGTTTAAAAACCTACGAAAGCCAATTCGGCGCGAAAGCACGAAGCGCGAGCAGGAGGACCGCCGTAGCCTGTGTGGCCACGCGCAGCTGCATCAGCTTGTTGGCGTATTTGCGATTGAACTCGCCCCCAATGGCAAGCCCGACAACACCGGTCATTAAAACGGCGAAGACGGAAAACAGGGCAACGCCCACTAATACATTGAGGATCGTGATCATCATCGACCGCTTCTCACTGTTGCAGGATTCTTCATACGTCTAAACTGCAGCTCACTCGAGTAATGCTGCGAAACGGCTGGGGGTGCGAATGTCAAATCCGCTCCACTAAATTGTAAAGCTTTCGCCGCAGCCACAACGACCTTTTTCGTTCGGGTTGGTAAAGACGAACCCGCTTTCCATTTTGTCTTCGCGATAATCAAGTTCGCTGCCCAGCAAGTACATCACCGCTGTGGGGTCGATAAATAATTTAACCCCATCTTGTTCCAGAACATCTTCGAATTTGCGCTGCTCTTCGGCGTATTCCACAACGTAGGACATCCCCGAACAGCCGCGCGCTTTCACACCTACCCTTAAGCCTAGCACCGGTTTTGTGGCCTTGGCCATGAGCTCGCGCACGCGATCGGTGGCGCGCGTGGTCATGGTGATGGGCGCAGGCGGTTTCATCCGCTGGGGCTTTGGGGCAACGCTGGGTTTTGCAATCTCGGTCATCGTAAGTCCTAATATGGCGCTGGAGTTAAGATTACGCCAGTCCCTCAAATGATTCGTTAAAACGTATCCGCGTTAAAACATATCCAATGCCACGCGCGCGACTTCGGACATGTTGGCCTGGGTCCACGGCGGGTCCCAGGTGATGGTCACCCCCACCTCGCCCACACCTTGAACCGCAGCCACTTTATCGGCCACTTCCTTGGGCAACGTGCCCGCCACCGGGCACGCCGGGGCCGTCAACGTCATCAGCACATCGACATTGCCGCTGTCTTGCACCTTCAGGTCGTAAATCAGCCCCAGATCGTAAATGTTCACCGGGATTTCAGGGTCGAATACCGTTCGCATTGCCTCAACCACGCTGTCTTCGCTAGCGACATTCGTGCCAGGCGGCAACGGCGCACCCGAGATAATCTTCTCGCCCTCTTGGGGCGGCTCACCTTCACTGGCGGGCATTTCATATGGCGGCATCATCGACCTAAATCCTCAAACTTTCTCGGTGGTGGCGTCGACCTTGCCATCAAGGCAGGACATCAGCGTGTGCCAAGGCAAAGTGGCGCATTTCACACGCACAGGAAATTGCCTCACGCCTCTCAGCGCCGCAAGTTTTTCCACATCCTCGCTCATGGACGTTGGCAACATGGCCTTAGCAGAGGCCACATCAGCTTTGCCGGTGCAAAGCTGATGTACGGCCTCGAACACTTGGCGGGCCGTCGCAACAGACGCATTCTTCAAAGCCTCGGTCATCATCGAGGCTGACGCGATCGAGATCGCGCAGCCCTTACCCTCGGCAGCCACGTCCTCGATCATACCGCCTGCATTCACGCGGGCCGTCACGGTGAGGCGGTCGCCGCACAATGGATTGTTGCCTTTGGCTGTGCACGTCGCGTGTTCGACAAGGCGCGCATTTCGCGGGCTCTTGCCGTGATCCAAGATCAGCTCTTGGTAAAGCACCTTCAGATCATCAGTTTCAACATGGGCGACGGCGTTCATAGCAGCACCTCGCGCGCTTTGTGCAAGGCCGCCACGAGGGCATCGACTTCGCCACGCGTGCTGTAAATCCCAAACGAGGCCCGGGCTGTGGCGCTCACGCCCAACACATCCATCAGCGGTTGCGCGCAATGGTGACCGGCACGCACACAAACACCTGAACGATCCAGCACCGTCGCCAGATCATGCGGATGGGCGCCCTCCATGGTGAAGGACTGTACCGAGGCCTTGTTTTGTGCCGTGCCAATCAGTTTCACGCCTGGCACTTTGGACAGTTCAACCATGGCGTATTGCAACACATCACGCTCGTGAGCCGCAGCAGCCACGCGATCAATGCTGTTCAAGTAATCAATCGCCGCACCCAAACCAATCGCGGGAACAATCGGCGGTGTACCAGCTTCGAACTTTGTAGGCGCCTCGGCCCAGGTGCTTTTCTCAAACGTGACGGTGGCGATCATATCCCCGCCACCCTGATAAGGTGGCATGGCATCGAGCAGCTCAAGCCGCGCCCACAAAACACCAATGGCGTTGGGGCCATAAAGCTTGTGGCCAGAAAAAACGTAGAAGTCGCAGCCCATCGCCTGAACATCGACGTGCTCGTGAACAATGCCCTGGCATCCATCCACAAGCAACTTCGCGCCAAATTTGTGGGTCAGCTCAGCAATCGCTTCGATGGGCAGCACAGTGCCCAAAACATTGGACACATGCGCCACGGCCACGATTTTGGTCTTGGGCCCGATAATTTTCGCAAACGCATCAATGCTGATGCTGCCATCGGCATTGATCGGCACAACTTTGATCACCGCGCCGGTCAGGTCACGAATCAATTGCCACGGTACAATATTGGAATGATGCTCTAGCTCGGTCAGAACGATTTCATCGCCAGGCCGTAGAGCTAAACAGCCATAGCTGGCCGCAACTAAATTGATGGCGTCAGTCGCACCCTTCGTGAACACAACCTCCGAAGCACTTTTTGCATTGATGAATGCCCGCACCTTTTCGCGCGCGGCTTCATAGTTGATCGTCGCTTTCTCGCTCAGCCAGTAGGCCCCGCGATGGACGTTGGCATATTCGTTTTCAAAGGCGAACGTCATGGCATCCAGCACCGCACGGGGCTTCTGGGTCGAGGCTGCGCTATCGAGAAATACTAAAGGCTTGCCATGAACCTGGCGGGCCAGAATGGGGAAATCCTTGCGGATGAGCGACACATCGAACGCCGGAGGAGCTGATTTGTGGGCGAGCGCGGTCATGCGGCCCTGCGCTTCAGCCAAGACTGAACGAGATCGCTAAACGCTGCGCGAACAAGCTCATCACTGATGGTCGCAATCGCATCTTCTAGGAAGCCCGATACCAACATGGCACGGGCGGTGTCCGCATCAATGCCGCGCGCCATCAAATAAAATAAATGATTGGGGTCCATTTCGCCGGTAGCTGCACCATGGGCGCATTGCACATCGTCGGCGAAAATTTCGAGCTCGGGCTTGCAGTCAACTTCTGGCCCTTTGGACAGGAACAGCGCTTTGTGCAACTGCCGCGCGTCGGTCTTTTGCGCGTCTTTGGCAACATGAATGCGGCCTTGGAATACACCGTGCGATTGACCATCCACCACACCCTTCACCAACTGCGAAGACGTGCCATGCCCAACAGCATGGTCGATCACGGTAGTTAAATCGTGGTGCTGCTTGCCGGTCAACGCATAGAGGCCATTGATGCGGCACGTCGCGCCCGCCCCGTTCATGGCAACCGCGACTTCTTGGCGCACCTTGCCGCCGCCCACCACCAAGTGAAACGCCTCGAAGGTACCATGGGCCGCCAAAGCTACGGCAGCGGTCGACAAATGAAACGCATCGTTATCTTCGGCAACCATGACGTAACGTTTCAATGTCGCATTCTCGCCGACGCTGATTTCCGTCAGGGGGTTTGACAAATAGCTCTGCCCCGGAAGACCGATGTGCGTTTCAATGACGTTGAGCTGCGCGCCAGCGGCAAGCGTGATGATATGACGAGGGTGAAACGCGACAGGGTCGGCCCCCGCCGCGCCAATGGAAATGATATGCAACGTTGAGCCGGGAAAGTTTTTGTCGGCAAGGATCACAAGGCCGTCGCTCATGTATGCGGTATTGAGGGCCGCCATCGGGTACGATCCACTCGAAGCAAGCCCACCCAAAATCGGCTTAAGTATTTGTGGCTCGCGCGCGAGGTAATGCTTGAGGGTTCCGATCCGCAGGCCTGGAGGATCATTGACCGCATCTGACAATTCTGCACTCAAGACACCGTTCACCAATACGATGCGCCGTGCACCGGGGATATGCGGCACGCCCAAGGGAATTTCGCGCACATCAATGTCCTCGGCGCTCGAAGACGGCAGAAACGGGATTTTGACCACGTCGCCAAGGCCCGTAAATTTCCAAGCCTCGACCCGCGGGCCCGGCAGGCCCGACGTATTCAAAATTCCACGCGCCGTTTGGCGCAAACCATCAATCCAGGCTTGCGTCGCGCCAGGCAACGCGCCGAACTTGGCCGCGTAAGCGTCGCGAAAGGGATGATCGAGTAAACTGGTGAGGCGCATTTGATTCGCTTAGGCCGCCGCCAAATACTTGGTGTAACCTTCGGCCTCGAGCTCGTAGGCTAATTCTTTGCCGCCGCTTTTCACGATACGCCCGCCCGCCATCACGTGAACGTAGTCAGGCACAATGTAGTTCAACAAACGTTGGTAATGCGTGATCACTAAAAAAGCGCGCGTCGGACCGCGCAAGGCATTCACGCCGTCCGAGACTATCTTGAGCGCGTCAATGTCGAGGCCTGAGTCGGTTTCATCCAACACCGCAAAGCGCGGTTCGAGCAATGTCATTTGCAGCACTTCGGCGCGCTTCTTTTCGCCGCCCGAAAACCCGACATTGAGCGGGCGCTTGATCATATCGTCAGGAATACCCAGGGCCTTGTTCTTGGCTTTTACCAGCTTCAAGAATTCCATGGCATCAATCTCGGGTTTGCCTTCCGTGCGCCGCTTTGCGTTGATGGCGGTTTTCAGAAATGCCGAGGTTGAGACGCCCGGAATTTCGACAGGATATTGAAAAGCCAAGAACACACCTGCGCGGGCCCGTGCATCGGGCGGCATCGCCAATAAATCTTGGCCGTCGAAGCTGACTGAGCCTTGCGTAACCTCATAACCCTCACGACCGGCGATCACATTCGACAACGTGCTTTTGCCCGTCCCATTAGGGCCCATGATGGCGTGAACTTCGCCAGCGTTGATCGTAAGCGAAATCCCTTTCAGGATATCTTTGCCTTGAACCGAGACGTGGAGATTTTTGATTTCAATCAGGGCCATGGTGATTTTCCGATTTAACCGACGCCGCCTTCAAGACTAACGCCGACCAGCTTCTGCGCCTCGACGGCAAATTCCATCGGCAGGGTTTGCAGCACTTCTTTGCAGAACCCATTGACGATCAGAGAGACCGCCTCTTCCTGGGTCATGCCGCGCTGCATGCAATAGAACAGCTGATCTTCGCCAATCTTCGAGGTCGTGGCTTCGTGTTCGGTCTGTGCTGTTGGGCTACGGTTCTCGATATAGGGAACCGTATGCGCCCCGCAGGTCGAGCCAATCAACAAGCTGTCGCATTTTGTATAATTGCGCGCACCATCGGCTTTGCCCTGGATGCGCACCAGGCCGCGATAGGTATTGGACGACTTACCTGCAGAAATACCCTTTGAGATAATTTTCGAGCGGGTGTTCTTGCCAATATGAATCATTTTCGTTCCGGTGTCGGCTTGCTGATGATTGTTGGTAATCGCCACCGAGTAAAATTCGCCGACCGAGCCATCGCCCTGCAAAATGCAGCTGGGGTATTTCCAGGTAATCGCCGAGCCCGTCTCAACCTGGGTCCACATGATCTTCGAGTTCTTACCCCGGCACGCGCCGCGCTTGGTGACGAAATTATAAATGCCACCCTTGCCGTCCTTGTCGCCGGGATACCAATTCTGAACTGTCGAGTATTTAATTTCCGCGTTGTCGAGCGCGATTAATTCCACAACAGCGGCGTGCAGCTGGTTTTCATCGCGCTGCGGCGCGGTGCAGCCTTCGAGATAGCTAACGTAAGAGCCTTCATCGGCGATAATCAGCGTGCGCTCGAATTGGCCGGTGTTTTTTTCGTTGATGCGAAAATACGTCGAAAGTTCCATCGGGCAACGCAGGCCCTTGGGGATGTAAACGAACGACCCGTCTGTGAACACCGCACTATTGAGGGCTACATAAAAATTGTCACCCACTGGCACGACCGAGCACAGATATTTCTGCACTAACTCGGGGTGTTTCTGCACGGCTTCGGAAATCGGGCAAAAGATTACACCGAGTTCATTGAGCTTTTTCTTATAGGTCGTGGCCACCGAGACACTATCGAACACCGCATCCACCGCTACGCCCGAGAGGATTTGTTGCTCCAATAAAGGTATGCCCAGTTTCTTGTAGGTCTCGAGCAATTGCGGATCGACCTCGTCCAAGCTTTTGGGTCCGACTTTTTGTTTCGGTGCAGCGTAGTAATACGAATCTTGATAATCTATTTTTGGAAAATGTAGCTTAGCCCAAGTTGGCTCCTCATCGGCCAGCGTTAACCAATATCGATAGGCCTTGAGCCTCCACTCGAGCATCCACTTTGGTTCGTTTTTCTTGGCCGAAATAAAGCGAACGATCTCTTCGCTAAGACCCTTAGGTGCCAGATCAGATTCAATATCCGTCACGAAGCCATATTTGTAGGCCTCGACGTCACGAACAGTTTCAACGGTTTTTGCGGTGGCGGCCATGAGACGTCTATCCCCCGACCGCAGCCAAATCTCGCGGGCGTTGGATCGGAAGCAAACCGAACGAACAAATGTCGGCAATCATTTCAGCCAGCGTGACATCCGTCAGTGCGGCACGCACGGCCCTATTCACGCGGTTCCATTTGCCTTGGACCAAGCAGCTGCTTTGCATGCTGCACGTTTCATCGGAGGTATCCGCGCAGGCCGTTAACGCGATGGGGCCCTCGACCGCCTCAATCACGTCGGCGACTGATATCTCGCGGGGCTGACGACCCAGCGCATAACCGCCCGTCGCACCGCGCTGCGAGGCCACCAACCCGGCCTTGTTCAAACTCTTCATCAACTTCGCCACCGTTGGCAGCGGAATTCCGGTATGATCCGACACCTGATGAGCCGAGCGGCGTCCATCGGCACACGCAATGTCGATCAGGACGACCATGGCGTAATCTGTTAATTTATTGACTTTGAACATCTTTTGCTCCGAGAGGCATAAATTACCCCGAGGTTCGTGGAGAGGATTTCACATTTGCAAAATAGCCATCCGGACCGGGATGCGAATGTTAAAAGCCAACCACTAGAATTAATCAGACCAATTTAGTCTGTATTAATATATGTCATAAGCCTGCCCGGCGACGCTTTCAAGCCTGCAGTTGCTAGAGAGAGGGAAAATCAGATGCATGTAAGGGCGCCCTATCCTTCTGACGGACAACGCTTTTTCCCAAGATTTGAAGGCGCGGCTTCTAGCCGCAGACCCCTCGGTCAGCCTAGTTATAGCCACTATATTAGAAGGGCTAAAGGCAACACCGTCACAAAACAAGGCCCCGATAAGCCTGATCTCGTTTAGCAGCGGGGTGATTGTGCCTGCTGATATTTTGGCTGCCATAGATGGGCCAGCTTATAATTTCCAACCAGGCCCGCCTGAGTACCGCGGACCCTTTCCATCGGTCTTTGCGCTGTATTGAGTGGGCCGCAAGCTTTGGCGTGACGTGTCACGAGATAGCGGCCGCCGTTGATAGCGGACCTATCATTGCGGTGGATCGATTTGCGATCCCCGACGGCGCGAACCGAGAAGCCCTCGACACTTTGACCTATCGCGCGCTCATCGGGCTTGTTGAAAAACTTGCGCCGCGTCTGGTCGATATTTCACCGCCCTTGGCACACAGCGCGGACATATGGTCAGGCCCGGTCCGAACGCGCGCCGATTTCAATGCACTTTTCAGCTTGCCGCCGAATGTGGCCGAGGACGAATTCCATCGCCGCTACCGCGCCATCGGCGAAGGTCCTAACCATGCGCTGTCAATCGAGCTTCTTGGCCAGCGCTTTAAACTTGATAATCAGCGCGACGCACCCGTTGTGGGCGGTGGCCGCGAAATCAATTAAAGCGCCAAGCAATTGCGCAAATTGTTGGCTAATCCCCGCATCAAGTCGAAATAAAGATTTGGCCCTGCAGGCAAGGTCGAGGCTTCGGGGTCCAGCGTGCCGATCTTCGCGCTCGTGCCACCAATCAGCGTTTGAATTAATTTTGGTTCGAACTGCGGTTCTGCGAACACACACGCCGCTTGGAGTGTTCTGATTTTATCCTTGATTTCACCCACGCGTTTTGCCCCTGGCATACGATCTGGGCTGACGGTCATGGAACCCACCGCGTTCAATCCGTAATGCGCCTCAAAATACTGATAGCCGTCATGGAAGACAATGAAGGGTCTCTGCGCAATTGGCGCCAAGTTTTGTTTTAATTCGAGGTCCAGCACGTCTATGCGTTGTGACAACGACTTGGCATTGGCAGCGTAGATGGCTGCATTGACTGTGTCGATTTGAGAGAGTGTAAGATGAACCTTATTCACAACGGCCTTTGCATTTTTTGGATCAAGCCACAGGTGACCATCGACTTCATGATCATCGTGGTCTTGGCTGTGATCGTGATCATGGTCAGCGTGTTCATCTGCTTGTTCTTCCCACACGCCCCCTTCCCGACCCTTCAGCAGCGTCAGGCCCGGCGCATCCATTAATGCGACAACGGTTGCGGTGCTGGAGAGAGCGCGGATCGGCTTATCTAAAAATGTTTCAAGCCCCTCGCCAACCCAAAACACAACATCGGCAGTGTTCAGCGCTTTGGCGTCGGAGGGTTTCATGGAAAAGGTATGCAGGGACTGCCCTGCGCCAACGATCACCGTCGGTACTCCCACGCCCGCCATCACGCCGTCCACCAGCGAGGCAATGGGTTTAATCGAAACCACCACCTTCGGCGCGGCCATGGCTGACATCGGCACGAGGGCACCAAGCCACACACAGGTCCAGGTAAGAGACGATTTCATGGTGGTCACCAGCGGTTCAGAATGTTATATTATAACATATTATCGAAATGGTACAACTCAATGCCCCGCACCAGCGCTGTTCTGTCGGATTTTCCCAAACATGGCCATGATCATCGGGCCTGTGGGTCGCATGCGTTAGCCGAGGCAGAAGCGATCTGTCACTCGCGTGGCGCACGCCTCACCGACTTGCGCCGCAAAGTTCTGGAGACCATTTGGGAAGACCCCGCCCCGCTGGGGGCCTATGACATTCTGGCCAAGCTGAATGCCAGCGGCGAGCGCAACGCGCCCATGGCGGTTTATCGTGCGCTTGATTTCCTGATCGAGAATGGCCTCGTCCATCGCCTATCTAGCTTGAACGCCTACATCGGATGCCGTCATGTAGGTCGCAGTCACAGCGGTCAATTTTTGATTTGCAGTCAGTGTAACCTGGTTGCCGAGATCACGAGTGACGCCGTCACAAAGACAGTGGCACGTGCTGCCGCCGCGCGTGGCTTTAAGCCGTCAGGCGAGATCGTTGAAGTGATGGGCCTGTGCCCACATTGCCGGGGCACCTAGGTCATGACCGCATTGCTGGACCTCAAAAATGTAGGCCTTGTCCGCAGCGGTAAACGGATTTTGGACCACGTTGATCTCACCGTGGGCGAGCGCGAGATCGTTACGCTCATTGGACCCAACGGCGCGGGCAAGTCATCGTTGGTGAAGGTTGCGCTCGGACTCGAGAATGCCGATCAGGGTAAGGTCACGCGGCGATCTGATTTGCGCATCGGCTATTTGCCACAACGGTTTCAACTTGATTCCACATTACCCATGTCGGTGCGACACCTCATGAAGTTGACGGTGGATGCCACGGAAGGCAAGCTTCGTGCCGCACTTGAAGAACTCAGTGTTGGCGGACTGATTGATGCCAGCGTTCATCATTTATCGGGTGGCGAATTGCAGCGCGTGATGCTGGCACGCGCCATGTTGCGAGGCCCAAATCTTCTCGTCCTCGATGAACCCACCCAAAACCTCGACATCAACGGCGCTGTAGAGTGCTATCAGATTATTCAGCGCTTCCGTGACGCCACAGGCTGTGGCGTGCTGTTGGTCTCGCACGACTTGAACATCGTCATGGCGGCCACGACCCGCGTGTATTGCCTCAACAGTCATGTGTGCTGTTCGGGCCACCCCGATGCCGTCAGCCGCGACCCCGAGTTCCTGCGTCTGTTCGGGCCTGTCGGCGCGAGTACGCTGGCCCTATACGCGCATCATCATGATCACGAGCACGCCCCCGACGGCCATGTGGTGCATGATCATGGACATGATCACAAACACGACCATCCGCATGGCCCGCACTAATGGATGACTTCATTCTCCGCGCGATTGTGGCTGGCTGTGGCATCGCACTGGTTGCGGGGCCGCTGGGTTGCTTCGTCGTCTGGCGACGCATGGCCTATTTTGGCGACACGCTTTCTCATGCCGCATTGTTAGGCGTAGCTGCTGGCTTTGCGTTGGGCGTGGCCCCCATGCTTGGTGTCATATTGACTTGTATTGCCGTCGGCGCGCTTCTGCTTGGGTTTCAATCCCAGGCGCGCGTGCCCACAGATACGTTGCTGGGCATTCTCTCGCATGCGGCCTTGTCATTTGGTCTGATTGCCATTGGCTTTATGGATACCGTGCGTGTCGACCTCATGGGCTATTTGTTTGGCGACATCCTTGCTGTGACAGCCGAAGACATCGCCTGGATTTATGGCGGTGCCATTGCCGTGCTTGCGGTGCTTGCCATCATTTGGCGCCCCCTCGTCGCACTGACCGTTCACGCTGACCTGGCCATGGCCGAAGGCATTGCCGCCAACCGCTTGAAAATCATCTTTATGCTTTTGATTGCTGTCACCGTCGCTTTGGCCATGAAAATTGTCGGCGTCATGTTGATTTCGGCCTTGCTGATCATCCCCACCGCTGCGGCGCGACGTTTTGCCAAGGGCCCTGAATCCATGGCCCTTGGAACTATTCTGCTGGGAATGCTTGCGGTCGGCGGCGGGCTTTTCTCGTCCGTGACCTGGGATTTACCTTCAGGACCGGCCATTGTTGTAGTAGCAACCTTTTTGTTCGTTCTATCGTTATTGATGGGTCCCAGCGCCTCTCAGCCACGAACGTCATAATTATCAGTGCCGATAAACACACCCACCGCCTCAACCATACTTGCCCCTCGGCGTATCGTGACGGTGGTCTTCGATATTCATGCTGATCTCGAAGCCTTGATTCGCGAGGCCGCATGGATCGTGCGTTAGCGCGGCGGGCAAGCGGTGTCTTTGTCACGCAAGCAATATGATTTAATACGAATCTTAGCTTTACACCCTAGCAAGGTCATTAGCCATCAGCAGCTTCTGCAAGAAGTCTGGGGACAAGGATATGTGCAGGAGACGCAGTATTTGTGTGTTTACGTCAGGCAACTGCGTCAAAAGCTCGAAAAAGACCCCGCAAGCCCGCGCCATCTTTTGACCGAACCGGGCGTCGGCTATCGACTGCAATCGCGTTAAAAGTTACGCTGTCAACTTCATTCCTCACAGCGCGGGGGCGTCGTGAAACGTAAGTTGATCATCGCGGTTGCGGCACTCGCGATCTTTGCCACTGCTTTTTATGCGACCAATCCCGTGTATTGGGATCGCTTCATCGCGGTGGCAGAAAAAGGCGGCAGCGGCGATGTCGATGTCTATGAACCGACCGAGCCCGTTGCAGGAGCACATTTTGAATTCATTGATACCGCGCCAGCCGTCGAACACACCATTCCCGAAGCCGTCCTAGAGCAAGCCCGAGCATACGCGGGGCAAAACCGCAGCAGCAGCCTGCTCGTGTGGCACAAAGGAAAACTGCAACTGGCATCTTACTGGGGTGGGCGGCGCGACACATTAGTGAATTCGCGCAGCCTGCACAAAATGTTGGGCGGGCTTGTCATTGGCGCAGCAATACAAGACGGTTTTATCAAATCGCTTGATGACTCGGTGGCCGACTACATCCCCGAGTGGCGCAACACCCCTAAAGCCAAGGCGACCATTCGTAACGTCTTGCAGATGTCGAGCGGGCTGATGTGGTTTCGTGGCGGCGGGCCTTATAGCCTGGCCTCGCGACGCTATCTTGATCCCCATTGGGATGAACTCATCGCCAACAGTATCCCGCAAGAATTTGAGCCGGGCTCAGCGTATGACTACAGCGACATCACCGCCGACCTGATGCCATTGATCATCGAGGGCGCGACGAAAAAGAGATATGCCGACTATCTCAGCGACGCGATCATTAAACCCATCGGTGCGGCCGGTGGAAACATTTGGGTCAACCGTCCCGATGGAAAGCCTCATGGTGGGTGCTGCCTGATGCTGCCGCCCGAGACGTGGCTGCGGGTCGGATTGCTGGTTCTCAACGGCGGCAAAGCCGGTGATCGACAACTTCTGCCCGAATGGTGGACGACGGAAATGCGCAAGCCCTCGCCCAACAATCCGCATTTTGGGCTGATGACCTGGCTGGGCCAACCTTATACGCAGCGTCGTCTCTATCATCGTCCAGATTCACCAAATAACGCCAACCCGCGACCGGGTGCCTTTGCGTCCGAGCCTTATCTGGCAGACGATTTGTTTTTGTTCGACGGCATGAACGGGCAAATCGTTTATATGATTCCCTCGCAAGACTTGGTGATTGTGCGCACCGGCTTACGCCCGCCGCCGGGCCAGCCGGAATGGGATAACGCCAAACTCCCCAACATGATTTTGCGCGGGTTGGACGTCGGTGCACCGCCAAAGCCGAAGCGCATGATTGCCGCGCTGGCAACGCCGCCACCAACGTTGGAAGACCGGATCGCTGGCGAACGCACCTTCTGGTCGCGGTGGATTTCGATTCAGGGTCAAACGCCCCAGAGCCTGCCCGAGTGGATTGACCCGCGCGCCGTCGTCAAAGGTAGCAACGGCCCCGAGATTGCTGTAGCCGGTGAGACAGAGAAATCAATCTCGCCCGAGGCTATTTCAAATGCCGCGAGCTACGCCGAAAAGATGACATCGCTGTCGCTGATTGTGGCGCGCAATGGGAAAATTGAGCACGAACAATATTGGAATGGGGCCGGGCCAGATACAGTTTCAGAAACTTATTCGATGGCGAAGTCTGTGCTGGGCCTAACCGTCGGATTGGCCATCGCCGATGGCAGCATTACTTCGGTTGACGATGCCGCTGCAAATTACATTGCCGAGTGGCGCGGGACAGCGAAAGAAACCTTGACGATCCGCCAATTGCTGCAAATGGCCTCGGGCGTAAAGCACTTCCGTTTCAATTACGCCTTGAGCCAAAGCCCATGTTCAGAGGGCTTGCGCACATTTTTGGGCACAGACATTGCTTCGCATGTTCTGGCGCACGACATCGAGCGCGTGCCCGGTGCCGAATTCAATTACAACAGCGCCAACTCGCAAATTCTTTTGACGGCGGTAGAACGCACCACAGGCAAAAAATACGCCGACTATATTTCTGAAAAACTTTGGCAGCCACTTGGCGCCCATGACGCGACTCTATGGCTCGACAGACCAAATGGCACGGCCAAAGGCTTCTCGTATTTTCAGGCTCGTCCACGCGATTGGCTGAAGCTGGGCGTGATGATCGCCAATAAGGGTCAGTTCAACGGCCGCCAGATCGTGCCCGAAAGTTGGATTGCAGATATGACCACGCCATCAGCCACCAATCCAAACTATGGATTTCAAATGTGGTTGGGCGCACCGCCCATGACCTACAAGGGTGGCCAGCGCATTTACAATAGAAGCACACCCTTCGGTGCGAAGCATTCGGAGCCCTACCTCGCCGATGATATTGTGTTCTTTGATGGCGGCGGTGGGCATCGCGTGTATATCGTGCCATCAAAGCAATTGGTTATTGTGCGGACGGGCGCGGTAAACCGCCCCGATTGGGACGACGCAATTTTACCCAACACCGTTTTAAGTGGCCTGAAGTAAGCGACACATAGATACAAAACGATGGGGGCTCTCGGCCTAAATTGGCGGTCTCAACTCAATTGGAGAATGCCCCATGACCTTCACGCGCCGCCTTCGCCAGACAACCGCCCTCACCTTAATTGGTTTCGGGTGTATCGGTGTCGCAGCCTAAGCGGCCACCATCTTTTTCTTTCAGCCTGCCGATAATTCGAGTCGTGTGGGCTATCTCGGCTTGTATAATCGCAGCACCAGCGCTGCCACCATCACAATCGCCGCCAAAGACGATAAGGGCGCAACCTCGCCATCACTCACATCAGGGACACTACCATGAAAGCCTATGAAGTCGGCGCGCAAAAAGGCTTAGAGAGTTTGCGGTTGCTTGATCGGCCCGCCCCTACGGCTGGGCCCGGCCAAGCCCTGGTGCGCATCAAAGCCAACTCGCTTAATTATCGCGACGTGATGGTGCTCAACGGCTGGTATGGCCCTGCCCGGCCTGAAACGCTGATCCCGCTGAGTGATGGCGCGGGCGAAGTGGTGGCGGTGGGCGATGGCGTCACGCGCGTAAAGCCTGGCGACCGGGTCGCCATTAGCTTTTTCTCGCGCTGGGTCGATGGCCCCTGGGGCCCGCAATACTTCGGTAGCGACTTAGGCGGCGGTGCTGACGGCACCTTAGCCGAGATGGGCGCATTCCCCGCTGATGCGTTGGTGAAACTTCCCGATGCCTGGACGTTCGAAGAAGGTGCCTGCCTCCCGTGTGCGGGCGTGACGGCATGGAATGCCATTGTCGAAGCTGGCAAAGCCAAAGCTGGCGATACGGTTCTGTTGCTCGGAACCGGCGGCGTTTCAATTTTTGGCGTTCAGATCGCCAAGGCGATGGGTTTGAAATCGATCATCACTTCGTCGAGCGAAGCCAAACTCGCTCGAGCCAAAACACTCGGTGCTGATACGGGCGTGAATTACAAAACCAACGCCGCCTGGCCTAAAGCCGTTCTTGAGGCCTCAGGCGGCAAAGGCGCGGCCGTGATTGTCGAAACTGCTGGCCCCGGAAACCTAGAGAATTCATTTGCCGCAGCCGCATTCAACGGATTCATCGCTCTCATCGGTGGCTTCGACCAAGCCAAGGGCCCGATTAACACCATGGGCTTGGTAGGCAAGAACCTGAGCCTGCGGGGTATCACTGTCGGCAGCCGCAAGATGATGGAGGATCTGTTGGCCGCGATGGTCAAAAGCAACCAGAAGCCCGTGATCGATAAGGTCGTGGACTTCAAAGAGGCCGGTGCGGCCTACACGCACATGCAAGGTCAAACGCATCTGAGCAAGATCGTCATCAAACACTAAGGCCCAAGAGCCCTTCAACCAAAGTTGTCATTGCCCGCTTTACCCGGGCAATCCATGATGCCGCGTGTTTTAGTCATGGAGTACGGCATGAAAGTCTGGGAACTCGGCGAGCAAAAGGGAATTACCTCACTGCGCATGGTCGAGCGGGCCGAACCAAAACCTGGCCCCGGACAAGCGCTGATCGCGGTGAAGGCCTCGGCGCTTAATCGCCGCGATATCGCTATTACCGAAGGCAAGTACTTAGGCACACGTCCACCCACGCGCATTCCGCTGTCGGATGGGGCGGGTGATGTCATCGCGATTGGCGACGGCGTGAGCAATGTCAAAGTGGGCGCGCGCGTGACGGCAGCACACTTTTCGCCCTGGCTCGAAGGCGACTTCGACCCAAGTTTCTTTGGTGCTGATATTGGCAGCACCATCGATGGCTGGCTGGGCGAGAAAGTGATTGTGCCTGCTGGCTGCTTACTGCCAGTCCCCGCTTCGCTGAGCTACGAGCAAGCCGCGTGCCTCTCGGTGGCCGCTGTCACGGCCTGGTCGGCGATGCAACCCTTCGCCAAAATCAAAGCGGGCGATACGGTGCTGGCGCTGGGCACCGGCGGGGTGTCAATCTTTGCTTTGCAAATCGCCAAAATGAGTGGTGCGCGCTTTGCCATCACCTCGTCACAAGATGACAAACTGGAACGCTGCAAAAAACTCGGCGCGGACATTCTAGTGAACTACAAAACCACGCCGGAGTGGGAGAAAGAGATTCTCAAAGCCACAGGTAATCGCGGCGTCGATATTGTGTTGGAAACCGGCGGCCAGGCCACGCTGGGCCAATCGCTTGCAGCATGTGCGCCCAACGGCCGTGTCGGCGTGATCGGCGCGCTGGGCGGCCGGGCCGAGAACCCGCCTAACACCGCGCCGTTACTGCTCAAAAACCTGACTATGAAGGGTATCACCTCGGGCAGCTGGCGCATGTTCCAGGACTTGCTCAAAGCCATGGACGCCACCGGCACCAAGCCCGTGATCGACAAGACGTTCAAACTGACTGATGCGAACAAAGCCTATCAATACATGATGGACAGTGAATTCATCGGCAAGATTGTGATCACACACACCTAGGAGAGATCCATTAAGCGTCTCATTTTCATATTGTCTGCCCTGACCTTCGTGAGCATACAGACCCATGCGCAGGAACAACTCACCACGGACATTCCGGTCACCATCCCTGATGAACTGAAGCCGTTGGCCTTCATGGCAGGGGCGTGTTGGGAAGGCCCCATGCCCGACGGCAAGCAAGTCGCCTCGCACTGCGTGCGCTGGTTCATGCGCGGGCGATACTTACGCGATCGGTTTGAACTCAAGGGCTCGAACCCACCTTACGGCGGCGAGACAACTTACTACTGGGATCAAGATGCGAAAGCCGTGAAGTATATTTATTGGGGCAATGACGGCGGATATTCGACTGGCTCAGTAAAAACCGACGGCGCGAACATCATCTTCGATGACGAGTGCTATATCGGCGAAGAAGGCGAGATAAAATTACGCGGCACCGTTAAGCCCATTGATGCAAATAGCATGAGCTGGCGCACTGAGATTTAAGCCAAAGACGGCAAGTGGGCTGAGATGCTCAACAGCGCCTTCACGCGCAAACCAATTAACTGGGGCGCGCAGTAATTTTGAGTTGGAGAGTTATATGAAAGTTTGGGAAGTGGGTGCGCAGACTGGTATTTCGTCATTGCGCAGCGCCACACGCAACGATCCGGAAACGCAGGCAGGTCATGCCGTCATCAAGGTTTATGCCAGCGCGCTCAATCACCGCGACTTGATGATCACGGAAAAGAAGTATGGCGGCGCGAAGCCCGAGAACCGTATCCCTTTAAGCGATGGCGCGGGCGAAGTGATTGCTGTTGGCGAAGGCGTGAGCAACGTCAAAATCGGCGACCGCGTCGTTGCCAACATGTTTGCCAACTGGATTGATGGGCCTTGGGTTCCGGGTTTGTTCAGCGCCGATTACGGCAACACCCGCGATGGTTGGGCGGCCGAGCGCATTTCAGCCCCTGCGATCTCGCTGGCAAAAGTACCCGAGCATTTGTCGTGGGAACAAGCCGCTACACTTCCATCCGCTGGCGTCACAGCCTGGAATAATCTTCATGTCCTGGGTCGCATGAAAGCCGGGGATTCGGTGCTGGTGCTGGGCACTGGTGGTGTTTCAATCATGGGTTTGCAGTTGGCCAAGGCGGGCGGTGGGCGCGTGATTGTGACCTCCTCCAGCGATGAAAAACTGGCCAAAGCCAAGAAACTCGGCGCGGACATTTTGATTAATTACAAAAAAACGCCCGATTGGGAAAAGGAAGTGATGAGCGCGACCAACGGATACGGCGCTGACATTATTCTGGAAACCGTCGGCACAGGTTCGCTGACGAAATCGCTACAAGCGGCAGCATTTGGCGCGCGTATCGGGCTCATTGGCGGGCTCGATGCCAGCCAGCCGCCTCAAGTTCTTCCCTTGGTGTCGAAGAACGCACTTCTCGGCGGCATTACGGTCGGCAGCGTCAAAATGCTCAAAGATATGTTGGCCTGCATCGCAGCGGTGAAGATGAAACCGTTGGTTGACCGCGTGTTTGCCTTCGATGACATTCCCAAGGCGTATGAATACCTCGACGGCGCGTCACACATCGGCAAGGTCGTGATCAAACACGGATAGGCTACCCGCGTTCCACGCTTTGTTTAGTAATCCGCAGCATGTCGAGACGGATCAGGCCCGATGGCAACCGAATGACCAGCCAGTAAAAATTGAACCAGCGTTTGGTTTTGGCATCGCAGCACAGAACGCGGGTTTCCGTATCGATACGGCAATGACCATCGCCGAGATCGGTCACTGAAAAACCCCAAGCGAGTTTCAACCCAGGCGCTGTGTGCGCCGCAAATTCATCGGCGGTCCAGGAGCGTCGGGCCGTCCCGGTGATTAACCCGCGCACCAGGTCGCGCGGCGGCTCGCGCAACAGTGGGATAAAATCACCGACCCTCATGGATCTTTCGGGTAAGTTCTTGATGAACAGTCGCGCCAGAATCCGCCAAACCGCCATAAAGCCTTGTGCTATTTTTGAGTCCGATAAATCGACAGCCTCAATGGCGACAAAAGCCGCATCTGGCGCAGCCCGCACCACAATGCGGTGGCGTTCGACGAACTGATAGCGCGGCAGTAGGCGGTCAAGGGCGGAGGTCATGGGCTTTCTATTTCAAAATTTAGACCCAGTTATGGCTGGTTCGCCTTAATTTCTCCATGAATTACACTAAGTCATTGGCCCTAGGCGCGGCTTTGGGGTTACGCGACCCTTGACGGCGGGCCGATGTTCGGACACCAACGCTGTCCGGCCCAGCGGATGCCGCTCGCAGGTCTTGTAGATGGGAGATTTTCCTTGGTTTTGAGCCCTTTTTTCCGCCCCTTCGACCGCACGGTTGTGCGTGGTCGAACCCACATTTACTCATCATTTTGGACAGCCTTGGCTGCCAGCACAGCCCTGTGCGCGCCCTTGGTTGCACATGCGGGTCCGGTCACCGTGACAACATCAACGTCCACAGCACTGCGCACAACCACAGGCGACGGCCAAGGCCCCGGCAATATCACTGTCGATGCGGCAGGATCGATCACCGTTCCCAGCGGCGTTGCGGTCACGGTCGATAGCGATAATGACGCCACCCTCAATGGCACGCTGCGCAATGACGCTCAGAACAACGCGATCAGCGTGCTGATCAACACCAACGATGCGAACAATTCTGGGCGTACTATCACCAGCAACGTCATCTTGGGTGGGCTGATCAATTTGCCGGGCCCCACCACTGCGTTAGCCACGGCGTCCAGTAATTTCGGTGTGCGCTTTTCGGGCGCGGGTACGTTTAAGGGAAATTTCACTGGTAACGCTGGCAGTCAAATTACCGTCGGCGGGCGCGAGTCGTTCGGCATATCCATCGATAGCATTATTGATGGGTCGTTTGTTTCAGGGGCGTCAATCAGTGCGGCGGGCGGCGGCTCCATTGGTATTCGCTCCACCAGAACAGTGACCGGGAATTTCACAGTCAACGGCAATGTCGCCACAGCCGGGGCAGATTCGTTAGGCGTTCTGATTGCTGGAAATGTTGGCGGATTAGTGACGCATTCATCTAGTGTTGTCACTGGCGCACAGGCGTTTTTTGATTCGAATAGTCGGCGCGTTGATGCCGTGATTGGCGGCCCAGCTTTTTGGATCGGGGGCAGTGTTGGCGCTGGCGTACTGCTGGACGGCAACCAATTAACATCCGTTCAGGAGCAAACAATCACTGTTCCGGCTGGCTCACCCGCCGATTCACTCATCGCCACCGAAGGTTCAAACTTTGGCGCGTTTCGTATTGGCCCTAACGCCTCAAGCCCTGCGGGCAATCTGAATATCGGCATCCGTGCCGACGGCGATAGCGTGACCATGCGCGGGCGCATCCAGTCTGCAACATCGACTCTGGCCAAAGCCGTTAAGGCGATGAACGTTAGCGGCGCAAGCACGAGCCAAGCCACAATTCTGGCGGGCGGCATACGCAATGCTGGTGGCAACGTTGATGCTGTCAGTATCGATGCGCAGGCGACAGGTTTCGAGATTGGCGCGTTCGCAACTGTGCCTTACTTTATTAATACGGGTGATTTTGTTGTTCGTGCGACGGACTCGACTGAAAATACTCTGGGAACAACCGCAGGCAGCGGCGGCGGATCAGCGTTCGGCATCACCATTGCGAGTTCGAGTGTGATGAATTCTTTCATCAACACACGCACGTTTACGGTCGACTCACGCGGACGCACGTTCAGCGCGACAGGCCTGCTCGACAACTCAGGCACACTCACCTTTTTCGAGAACACCGGCACCTACGAAGCCCTGATTAAATCCTACTCAAACGGTCGGGCCATCGCGGCTGATTTGGGCCGTTCAACGCGCAATATCGACTTTCGCAATAGCGGAACGCTCCGTGGTGACGTGATTTTTGGAGCGGGCAACGATAGCTTTATATCAACCGCTGGCGTCGTCTCTGGTAACTACAATTTTGGTGCAGGCAACGACAACGTCACCATCCGCAATACCGTCTTTACTGGCGGCGTCGACCTGGGCGCAGGCAATCATAACGTGATCATCGACGGTGGTACGAAATTCAGCGGCGGGATTGCACGTGGAGTTGGCACCACAACTTTGACGATACAAAATTCAGATGTCGCGATTACAGGCGGACGTCGTATTGAAACAACCACCGGCAGCATTACCGGTACCTCAACGCTGGATATTTCTATCGATGGCCAAAATGCAACGCGCCCCCTGATCGAAGCCACAGGCCGTTTGGTCATTGATTCAAGCGTCAAGTTGACCACACGGCTCTCAGGTCTTGTCACGCAAAGCTCGACCATCACGGTCATCAATGCCGGTGACCTACAACTGGGGATCCCGGTTGCACAACTGGCCTCGGCGTCGACATCGTATATCTACGGTTTCCAATACCGCCTTGCGCCAACGAATAGAAACCAAGTGCTGCTTGATGTGACGCGCCGAACAGCGACCCAATTGGGATTGGCCCAGAACATGGGCACCGTCTACGAGAATTCATTGACGGCACTTGCCGCCGATAACGAATTATTCTCGGTGATCGCTGCGACGACAACCAAAGCCGGTTTTGAAGGCGCCGTGCAGCAGCTCATGCCAGACACGAGCGACGCCTCTTTGTATTCGGCGCTGCGCACGCAAAACCTGGCCTATGGCGTCATCCGTAATCGCCTGGCCGGCATTCCGCGCACCAGCGGCAGCGCGGCAGGCACCGACTATTCATCATTCTGGCTGCAGCAACTGGGCTCGTTTGGCAAGCGCGACCCAGACGGTGAGAACCGGGGCTACAAAATCTACTCGGTCGGAATTGCGACAGGATTTGATCAGCAATTTACGCCGCAGATCAAAGGCGGCATGAGTTTGTCGCAAGTCTGGAGTTTGCCTGACGAAAAAGGCACCAGCGATCGACCCACGCGCATTTCGACAACGCAGATAGATTTTTACGGTCGCCACCAGAATGGCCCATCGTACACGCAAGCCATCTTCGGTGGGGCTTATAATACCTACAAAAGCGAGCGCCGCGTTGTCGTCGATACAGTTTCGCGCTCGCCACTCGGCAATTGGAAGGGCTATCACTTCGGAGGCGCTGTCGACACGGGCACAATGATTCGCCTCGACGACATCCGACTGACGCCTTATGTGCGCGGCTCCTACATCCGTACCCACGAAAATGGCTACGCCGAGCGCGACGGCGGCAACGGCGTCAACCTGACTTACGATGCCCGCAACCAAGATTCGATGCGCGCGGGCGCAGGCTTGGTCGCCCAACGTCGCTTTGTGGTGTTCCAAGATGTTGGCATCGAGGCTGAATTGCGCGGCGACGTGGCGCGCGCGTTATCTGGTGACCCGGCGAATATCACCGCGCGGTTTACCGTTGGCGGGCCGAAGTTCACCAGCATCGGGCAGACGCCTGATAAGAATATTTTTGGCTTAGGAGCAAGCCTTGGCGTCCGCGATATTTTTACCGCGTTCAGCGTCGACTACGACGCTGAAAAAAGCGGCGATTTCCTCGGCCATACCTTATCGGCGACGTTTAGATTCCGGTTCTAGCCTCACGCACTACTTGGTCGCGCCAAATACGTACCAGCCCCTGCCATTGTAACTACCTGGCCCAGCGGCTTTTGTGACGGTGGTGGTTTCATGCGCGTGACGACTGGTCAGGCCTGACCACGCCGGATAGCTGCCGGGCGGAATCAGCGGCGGAGCACTGCCATCGACGACCTGATCGCGCGCGAATCCAGCCGCCACCAACTCCTCGGTCATGTCCATGCGATGCAGTTTGGTCCAGAACGGCTCGTTGTTGTACCAGGCGTCCCAGTCGCGCAGAAATTGATCAAACAGTTTTGTCTCCGGCGTGAAGTTGGGCTGCTCGAAATGCGTGGTGACGCCACCAGGTGTCAAAATAGCATGAATGCGCCTCAAGCCCTCGCGCAAAGCTTCGGCTGAGGTTTCGTGCCACACCATCGTGGTGTGAACCCAATCAAACGTGCCATGAACGGTGGGATCGAGCGATTCAATCGTGGCCTGCACAAAGCGCACGCTGCCATAATTCATCGCCTGAGCGCGAGCATGCCCGTACCTCATCAGCGGAGCTGACGCATCCATCGCCACCACCTCGGCCTCGGGGAAACCTTCGGCTAAGGGCAGCGTGTTCGAGCCGCAGCCCGCACCCAAATCGAGAATGCGTTTAGGTTTGAGATGGGGAAAGCGCTCGCGCACCCATTTCACCGCCGCCCGTCCACCGCCCTCGGCCGCTGGCCCCAATGAGCCCATGCCCACTGGCCACAGACCCACTTCGTAGGCGGCTGCCACCGTCACATCATCTTCGCCGTAGGTAGCAAAATAGCCGCCCGGCGCGCAGTGGTTTTCGACCTGAGTCAGATACGCTGGTGGAACGACCGAAGGATCAAGCGCCAGCGTGTTCTTGCCCGCATTCAGGTCCGCCGTGCGCGCGTTGATGTCATCCATGCGCCGCGCCACGATCTCCAGCGCGATCTGTTTGGCGACCTCTTGGTTATTCCGGCGCAATGCCGCCCAAGTTTGATAAAATGGGTGCGTCAACATCGCATCACGAATATCAGTGGCCGATTGCAGCGGTGGTGAGGCAGATTTGACGTGCTTGTCGTAAGCCAGCTTCACGCCGGGTGAGAGTTGAGAATTGACGAACGCCGAAATGCTAGCGGTAAAGTTCATCCGCGCCGCTTCGTCGTGATCCACCGATGGCAGCACGCCATGCAACTGCGCTTTATCGAAGGTCGGTGGTAACGGGGTGGGCAGTGACATGGTGCTTACCTGATGTCCATATTGCCGAGCTTCTGATTTGAGATCGAGGCTTCCATCTCAACCCGGCCAACGTTCTGGAACCGCAAGGTGACTGGAATCTTCTGATCCGGCACAAGTTGCTGAGTCAAGCCCTCAAGCCTCAAATAGTACTCACCGGGATCAAGCTTGACGAGTTGACGTGCGCCAATCTTGATAGACGGCACGACTTTGGCGATCATGTCGTAGCCTTTCATCTTATTGTGCTGGAACACAATGCGATCAGCCCATGGGGAACTTGCGCCCAGCAAGCGATCTGTCTCACTGGTTAGGTTGACGATATCAGCATAGACAGTGGTGCTTTTGCCGCCGTCTGCGGGAAGCCGCGCCCAGGCATCGCGAATTTCGATCTTGGGCTTCGAGGACTGCGCGTGTGCCACAAACGGCAGCGCACACACCATCGCAACCAACATCAAAAAAGCGCGCATTCAACTATCCCTTCAAAGCCCCGATGGGGTCCTTGGCGAAGTCTGGAAACCGCTCGGTCATCAGCTTGCGCCAAACACTGGGTAGGCTGTCGTATTTGAACTCTTTTTGGCCCAATCCGCGCGACACATAATTGCCCGGTTGATCGCCCATTTCTAACCATGCCGCCCAGGTATTAATGTCATTAAAGATCCAGGTCGAGGCCGGGTTTTTATTGTCGGGGTCGGCCACATCCTTGGTTACGCCATAAAAGGTGCTCCAATCATTAACCTGGCTCATGCGGCCTTTGGTGGCTTCCTTCGGCTCGAGACGAATACGTGTGTCGCCGCGCACCCACACCGCACCCCCCTCGATCCAGGCCGGGCCGATATCGGTGTTGGCGTCGATGTTCATCTCGGGCCGGTTCATGGGCTCGCGCGCCTCGCCGGATTTAGTGTGCAGTCGCTTACTCACCCGTGGCGCACCGTAACGAATCGCCACCGTGTTGCCCGTGAGCGGGTTCTTGAACGTCTCGATGTACTTGCTGGAGGCAATATCTGTATAAAAAATCGCGCTCCACGAGGTGACTTCGTAGTCGCCGTTGGGCATATCTTTGGTGCTAAACGCTTGGCCCACATGCATCTCCCAGAAGGGGATAAAGCGGCTGTCGACCAGGCCAAAACGTGTGGCGCGGAGCCACATGAAGGTGGGCGTAGTATCCATGCTGAAGCAGAGTTTGCGATGAATCAGCTTCACATGGTCAGGGTTGGCGGGGTCCAAATTCAGCGGCGCGGCTTGGGCTGCCTTGCCGATAATCGCCGGTGCGACTGCGCTTGCGCCCAACAGTCCCAGTGCCATTCTACGTTTCATGATTCATCCTCCCAGACCTATGAAGTCTGTAGTATGGGGCTAGAATAGGATGATGAAAAGGAGCCCGCGCATGAAACCTGACACCCCTTTGGCCCGTGTGCCGCGCGACCAATTGCCCGCCCACATGCAGCCCGCCTGGGACGGTGCGCTGAAGATGCATGGTGACACCACCTTCACCGAAGTGTTCGGCAACGCGCCCCACATTTACGACTGGTATCTCAACGACTTCTATAAAAAGGTGTTCTACGGCGGGCGCATCCCCATTAAAGTCGTCGAGCTGGTGCGGCTGCGGCTGGCCAACATTCATGGCTGCGCTTTTTGTAATCGCTCCGACACGGTTGCGGCCCTAAAGGCGGGCATTACCAAAGCGCAGATCGACGCCCTGCCCAACTACGCCTACGGCCCCTTCAGCGCGCAAGAGAAGGCCGCGCTGGAATTAGCCGACGTCATGGTGCTGACCAACCCGAAGGGGCACATCACGCCCACAGTGTATGCGCGGGCGAAGCAGCACTTCAGCGATGGCGAGTTAGTGGAACTTGGCGTCATCATGGCGGTGCTGTGCGGCATGGCAAAGATGATCTTCGCCTACGACCTGGTGGAAAAAGAAGACACCTGCCCGTTCATCCCGAAGGCCGCGGTATAGTCAACAGGACTAATAATTCAAAATTAACAGGCATACCTGAGCGGTATATACCGTAGCGGTATAATCTAGATGCTCATTGTCGCGCAAAAAATGTCTCACGTGAAACAATGGAGTGATACGAGCAAACGCTTCAGGGCTGAAGGTCATGAGCCGTATTGGCGAGTTCACGACATCCCCCGGAGGGGCGGGCTACAAACTGTGCGCAGTCCGAAGGCGATCAGCCGCGCGACTTGACCAAGGGCTCAAGGCCATGGGTTTTTACTTTAACCACAAATACACCTTGAAACGCGAATCCTCCTCTACGCCTCGCGTTGATGTGCGGAAAGCTGAGCGGCATGGCGTGAGAGCCGCCTGGCCCATGGGCTTGTCGGCTTATGTTGGGTGCGTTCGAACGCCGTCGCTTGCGCGGCTTCGCTTATACCGCCTCTGAACGCTGCGTGCAGCGCAGTGAGCGAAAGAATGTCGCGCTGCGCGTGGCTGCCGCCGAAGAGCTGGGCGATGCTACGCGACCCAATGCAGCGCGGATCAATGTGTGGCGTGGGAGCTTGATGTGGCGTGGGAACATGGCATGGCCCTCTCACAAAACTGGATGAGAAAAGTCTGATCCTGGCTTAGGCGAAGGGCAAGAGGTGAGTGAGAGAATTCTCAACCAAGGCCGGAAAATGGAACGTCCGGCTCTGCTAACGGGCCCTCGGAGCACAACTATCCACTGACCGTGACTGGGCGAATATGCATCCGCCACAGCACGGCCCCAATCCAGCCCACCGCGATCCACCAGGATTGCCACACCCCAAAAGCCGTGAAGCCGATGCTGAGATAAGCCACGATCATTGCCACTGCGGCGGCTTGGGTGGGAGCGGGCACGCCCTGAAGCCGCGACCAGCGCCGCAAACTCAAAGTCAGTGCCGTGACGGCCAGCGCGAAACCCACCACGCCCAGTTCCAGAAAAACTTGCAGCGCGCTGTTGTGGGGGTGCAGCGGCATATATTTTCGCTCGCCAAAATACACCACATCGCCACCGGGAATATGGCGCGCGGTTTCCATGCCCCACCCCAGCCATGGGCGATCTGCGATGCGTTCGGTCACAAAGCGCCAAATCTCGACACGATGCTGGGCGGTATTAGGCAGGGCTGCGTAAATCGTGGGGTCGGAAAACAGCACGCGGTCGAGAACCAGAAACAATAGCGGCCAGGCCAGCAAGCCTGCGGGAATCAGCACCGCCAGCACACGCGGCACCGCCTTCGGCGACAGCAGCACGGCATAAAAGGCGATCAGCCCCAGGGCGAGGGCCAGTTGTGCCGAGAGGCTGTCGAAGCCAAACACCGGCACGGCCAAGAACAGCGGCAGGGCATATGCGGCACGCGCATATCCCGCCGCGTGAAACGCCATCGCCGCAGGCCACGACAACACCACCAGCGCGCAGAGGCCGCGATTGATGTTCTTATCAATAAAGCGGGCGTAGTCGAGGCCTAGCATCCCATGAGCCCAGCGGATGATCCCGCCACCGGGAACAAGCTCGATCATTAGCGCTACGATGCAAACTACAAAGCTAACAACCAGCCAGCCTATAGTCCGTGGGGGAAGTGCAACACGCGGGCTTAACACGAATGCTGCCGCCGCAATCAGCATCAACGCGCCAAAGCGCAAACCCTCAACCGCCGAAAACGCGGGCGCGATGGACCACGCCACGCTGAGCATGGCCCACGCACATACGCCCAACACCGCCAGCCAGAACACGCGCCCCTCGGCAGCCACCAGCGGAAAAACGGAGCACGGACCAACGGCAAGACCGAACAGGAGCGCCAAGATGAGCACGGCGGGCGTCATGGCCATGGCGCTGAGCAAGGCCAGCAACGGCAGCAGCGCCACCACGCCCAGCATGATCGCGGCAACAGCAGGCTGAGGTGGCGTTGGTGCGGAGGCTGTCACGATGAAGGTCCAACAGAGATAAAAATGCGCGTTACGGCTTGCACCCGCATACGAAACGAGTGACGTTCCATCATATCGTGCAGATATGGTTTGGGGCCACGTAAAATGACGCCGTTGGGGGAAATGTAGCAGCCATGAGCTGGGGGCGCACGCACACCGACATTTGGCAAGTTGGCATTCTGCACGCGCCAATCGCGCGGCTGTTGGAATCCGTATCCCCCGGCGAAATTGCGATAACGTGGTTGCCGACTCAGCGCGATTTCTGCTTTTTAGCCGACCCCTTCGGGGTTTGGCGCGGTGAGCATTTGCATGTGTTTGTCGAAGCCTACGACTACCGCGACAAGCATGGCGTCATTCGGCGTTACACCTATGACCGCAAACTCACATTGTGCGAGAAAAGCCCAGCGCTGGAGGCCAAGCACCATCTGTCTTACCCGTTTATCATCGAGGACGGCGGCGAGGTTTTTATGCTGCCCGAGGCGCATCGCTCGGGCAAACTGACGCTATACCGCGCCCGTGAATTTCCGAATGCATGGGAACGCGTGTGCGATATTTTGGACCTGCCCGCCATTGACGCCAGCGTGATCCGCCACGGCGAGATGTGGTGGATGTTCTATGGACTGCCCGGCCCGGATGATCGAGCGATGTGCGAACTACATGTGGCTTCTGCCCCGCACCTCACAGGTCCGTGGACGCCCCATGCGCTCAATCCTGTTCGGTCGAGCTTAGAGTCTTCGCGGATGGGTGGGGCGCCATTTTTCACAGACGGCAAGCTGTACTTGCCCATGCAGGACTGTACACAGACTTACGGCGGAGCAGTGACACTGCTGCGGGTTGATGACCTCACGCCGCAATGGAATGCCTCGGCTGTGCGCACAATCACACCCACCGCATTCAGCACAGCCTTCACAGATGGTGTGCATACGTTGTCGGCGTGCGGTGAGGTGACCTTATTGGACGTGAAACGTATTGAACGTTCACCACGGCGCTTAGCTATCGATCTGCAACGCCGCTGGCGGCGGATGACAGGCCAAGCCCCGGAGCGTGATGAAAATTTTTGACTAAATTTTTGAGCAGCGTGTCGACCGCAGGTGCTACAGCGTCGATCTCATACTGCATAATATCATAGGCCGCCTGAGTCGCCATGCGCTCGGCAAACTCTGGGTTTTCGATCACGACTTTCAATTTCGCCGCCAAGTCTTTGGCGTCGATGTCGGACATCAGCCCGTTGACCTTGTCATTGATAATGCTGGCCGGGCCGGTGGTGCGCGTCGCCACGACAACCTTACCAGCTTTATATGCCTCAAGAATCACCAGACCAAACGACTCCCAACGCGAGGGGATGCACAGCACATCGATGGATTTATGAAACTCGCCCACCGCGTTCACCCAACCTACCCATTGCAGATCGTGCCCAAGCCCGCGCGCAGCCGCATAAGCTTTCCAGGTTTGCCGCATGGGGCCGTCGCCGCCAATCCGCGCCGCGAAATGAACCCCAGACTCTTTCAAAATCGCCAGGGCATCGATGAAAAGATCGAGCCCCTTTTCAGGCACCATGCGGCCCAGAAAGCCAATCACAGGAGGGTCGTTCCAAGGTGTGGGCGAAGAGGCATCTAGCTCACCGGTCAAAAAATTCGGAATATACGCCAGCATGGCTTTATCAATGCCCGCGGCGGCGGCTTCATCGCGCAAGGGTTCGCTAATACAAATATTTAAGTCTGACCGCGCGATGTGTTTGAGGCGGTGGCGGTGCAACACATTGACCAGCGGAATATGAAGTCCTGACAAATGCCGTGCCCGCGAAAACAACATCAGCGCCCGTTTGCCATGAACCATAATCAGGTCGGGCTTTTGCGATCTTAATAAAAATGCCGCGCGGATAATGGCGACGGGGTCGCGTTCGAAAAAATTTGACAGCGTTACAAGGTTCGCGTCGGCGGGCAGATACATGCTGACAGCCGAGCGGGGGGCGACACACGACACCACCTCGTGCCCTAAGTGACACAGAAGTTTCGTATATCCCGCGTAAGCCTTTTGAACGCCGCCCAATCCAAGGCTCAGCATCACGTTTAAGACGCGCACGACATTCCCCTCTTCGCCCGTCTTAACGGCGATGGCGGCGCGCTGAGCGCGGCACGCTGTTATGTTCCATATTGGCGCTGATTGTATGCCATGAGATGCTAAAGCGCCGCATGTTTTCAACCCTTTTTGCGCGCTTTTTATCACCTGGCAGTTGAGGCCAAGGTGCAGCGGCCTATGGGCATCTATCGGCCGATCCCCATCTGGCCTTGCTTGAGGCGCTCCAGGGTCTTTTTAACCATCATGTTATGAAGCACGTTGGGCAGAAGACGCTTGAGCCAGATGAACATGCCCGTGGGTGGAACCAGCACATTGATCTCGCGCTTTTTCTTGGCTACGCCATCCAGGATGATCTGCGTGCATTCAGCAACATCCATCCCTCGTGATTGGGTATCGTCCATCTTGCCCCATTCGGTGCCATCACCTTTCAGCGCATTCTTGGACACGTCGGTCTGAACACCGGCGATCACCAGCAAAGAGGTGTAAATTTTGTAGGGTGAACACTCAATCGCCAGCGTATCGAAAAAGCCATGCAGCGCGTGCTTGGCCGCACAATACGCACTGCGGATGGGCACACCGAATTTTCCAGCCACACTAGAGGTCACAACAAAGTGGCCCGACTTGCGTGCAATCATGCTGGGCAGAATCAGTTTTGTCAGCGCGATCACCGAGAAATAGTCGAGTTCCATAATCTTGCGATCCACCGACAAGGCGGTGTCTTTGGCGAGCGCGCGTTGCGATACGCCGGCATTTTGAACCATGATGTCGATGTGGCCAAAATGCGCTAGAACCGTATCCACGGCCCGCGCCCGCCCCACCTCGTCGACCATATCAAAGGCTACAACCAAAATATTCGGCGAGCCAACACACGCTGCTTTCACGCGTTCAAGCTCGCTCACACGACGAGCAGACAGCGCCAATCTCGCGCTCTCGCGCGCAAAGCCATACGCTAAGCCCTCACCGATTCCCGACGACGCCCCAGTAATCCACACCACCTTGTCTTTAAATCGCTCCACTAGGTCTTCTCGACGTTTGGCAATTTTGGCAACAGCGTATGCAACGGCCCTAACTTGACGAGCTGCGGCCACTTTAGCATGACAGCCCCGACAACAGCCAACACCGCAACGCCGCCGCCAACGACCGCAGGCACAGCGCCGAGCAAAGCTGCCGACGCACCCGAGCGAAACGCGCCGAACTCATTGGACATGCCGATGAAAATATAATTCACCGACGACACCCGTCCGCGCAAGGGATCGGGGGTAATGATTTGCTCCAGCGAGGTGCGCACCACCACGCTGACAGAATCAAATGCGCCGGTGAGAAACAAACAGGCTATCGACAGCGCAAAGTTGGTCGACAAGCCAAACCCCATCGTCGCCAAGCCAAAGCCAAAAAATGCACCCAGCATCACCGCGCCTGGCCTTTGCCACGGCGATATGCGCGCTTGCACCAAGGCCATGGTCAACGACCCCAAAGCAGGTGCGGCGCGTAACCACCCCAGGCCAATAGGCCCGACATCGAGGATGTCCTTGGCAAACAACGGCAGCAACACCACCACACCACCCAACACCACCGCGAAAAGATCGAGCGTGATGGCAGCAAGGAATAGCGGATTATCGCGAATGAACGTAAAGCCCGCCAACACCTCGGCCATTGATCTTTTCACGGACGAAGGTGGTGGGCCGACACGCGGCAAGGTTAACAGCAGGGCGATATAAACCAACTGACAGGCCGCCGCGACCGCGTAAGCTGTAACAGTGCTTCCCGTGGCCGCAATCAAGAACCCACCGATGGCTGGGCCCGCCGCGGCTGCGAATTGCGACCCAGACGAGACCCAGGCATTGGCGTGGACAAACTGATCAGGCTTTAGCAACTGCGGCAATATCGTGCCCACAGATGGAGCTGAAAACGCGCGCGACACGCCCACCAGCACAATCATAACGTAGATCATCCAGGTGGGCGCGTACGTCGCCGCAGCAACCATCAACCCGACAGCGGCGGCAAACATCACGATCTGTGCATAGATTGCCATGTTACGCCGGGCCATGCGGTCGGCAAGGTTGCCGGCGGGGACCATGAGCAACAGCACGGGCACCAACTCGATAATCCCGACAATGCCCAGCGACCAAGCGCTATTGGTCAGTTCATAAAGCTGCCAGCCCACCGCCACGATGATAATTTGAAGGCCCAACACGCCCGCCATGCGTCCAAACGCAATAGCGCGTACGTACGGGTTGCGAAGATCGATGGGGGGAGTGGAAGTGTTCATAATGTTCGAATATTGATAAAGAGGAATTGGCGTCGACGCAATTCCACCGCCTCAAAGCTTGTTATTTTAGATTGTTGCCGTCCTTAAGAACGCGGGGACCCACCTTATATCTTTCCAATCTTGTATCTTTCCAACAATGCAAACAAAAAGTTGGATTCCCGCGCGCGCAGGAATGACGAGAAATTTAAACTAAAGGATATAATTACGCCGCTTGTGCGTCAGGAAGAGAGGTCGGCGTTTCAATCTTTACCGGCGCAAGCAATGCCTCGGAAAATGTCAGGGTCACACGTAATCCGGGGTGATTGTCTTCGAGTTTGATCTCGAGGTTATGCGAGCGGGCCACGGCCTGCACCAAACTGAGACCCAGCCCGCTGCCGGGCGAGGTGCGGCTTTGCTCCATGCGAAACAGCCGCTCCAAGACCTTGGACTTAAATTCGTCAGGAATACCGGGGCCCGTATCAGAAACCAAAAATGCGGGCTTGCCTTTGAGCAACACTGAGACGACGGTCACCGCCCCGCCCTCGGGGCTGTACTTAATGGCATTATCAAGCAAATTCGCCAAAGCCTGAGCGATCAGATTGCGTTCACCTTTAGCCCAGAGCCCCGGTTCGAATTGCGCTGTGAACGACAAGCCTTTTTCTTCAGCAAGCGGCCCATACATCTCAGCCACGTCCTCCCCAATCGCGGCCAGATTGAGCGGAATAAAATTACGCTGAAGCCCAGCTTCGGCACGCGCTATTCGCAGCAGGGCGGAGAACGTTGCAAGGAGTTGATCGGCATCGGCAATGGCGCTTTCGATCACATCGATTTGCTGCGGGTCCTCAAGCTTGCGCAACGCCGCTTCGAGGCGGCTGCGCAGGCGTGTTAATGGCGTGCGTAAATCGTGCGCCACGTTGTCGGACACCTGTTGCATGCCGCGCATCAAGCGTTCGATCTGATCGAGCATCGAATTGATGTTTTGTGCCAATCGGCCCAACTCATCATTGGCGTTCCCCACCGGCACACGACGCGTGAGGTCGCCACTCATGATCGAGCGGCACGTCGACGTGATCCCCTCGATACGGCGCATCACACCGCGCCCAAACACAAAACCACCCAACAAGCCTAAGAAAACCGTGACAGCCAGTCCGACATTCAGCGACTGTAAAAGTTGCCGCCGGAATTGTTGAGATTCGCGAATATCGCGGCCCACCATCAACCGGAAGCCATCGCGCGTTAAAAATTGCAGCGCCCGAGCTTCGGCGATCTCTTCGGGCGCGCCTTCCATATCGCGAATATTAAAGTTGACCCACAAATCGTCGACCGCCACACGCCGCGGCCAACTGCCCAGATTTCCAGCAATCGGCGTGCCAACCTGATCGACCAAAAGATAAATGGCACCATCTCGCCGTGATGGGTCGAGACGGCGGTTGATGGCCATGACCAAGCCCGCTGTGCCCGAGCGGTCGTAGGAGTCTTGGAAACCCGCAATCTCGGCTTGAATGGCTGCTTCAAGCTGGCGTTGAGCAAACCCAGAGGTGGTCCAAAAAACGAAATAGAAAAGCCCACTGACCGATACGGCAAAGATCGCGGTATACAACAACGCCAACCGAAACGTAATCGATCGGACAAGGCGCTTCAGCCAACCCACGTGCGTTATACTTCCAACTTATAACCAGCCCCGCGTACCGTCTCAAGGATCGGCTTGTCGAAAGGCTTGTCGATCTTCTGGCGTAAGCGGCTGATATGCACGTCAATCACATTGGTCTGCGGATCAAAGTGATATTCCCACACGTTTTCCAGCAGCATGGTGCGCGTCACCACTTGGCCCGCATGGCGCATGAGATATTCGAGCAAGCGAAACTCGCGAGGATGCAAATAGACACGCTTGCCTTGGCGCACGACCTTGCGGGCCAACAAATCCATTTCGAGGTCGCCAACTTTGAGGAAGGTATTCTCAGGTTGCGTTCCGGCCCGGCGCAGCAGCGCTTCGACACGCGCCAACAACTCCGAGAATGAATAGGGTTTGGCCAGATAATCGTCGCCACCGGCTTTCAAGCCTGCGATGCGATCTTCCACCTCGCCCAGCGCGCTGAGGAACAGAACCGGTGTTGTGATGTTGGATTTGCGAACAGAATCAACAATTGTCAAACCGTCAGGCCCGGGCAACATCCGATCCACGATCATGACGTCGTAAGGCTCAGACAGGGCTAAAAACATGCCATCCTTGCCATTGGCAGCATGGTCAACGGTGTAGCCGCTTTCGCGCAAGCCCTTGACGAGGTACTCGGCGGCCTCGCGGTCGTCTTCAATCACCAATATGCGCATCGCCAGTACAGTTACCTTTTGCCGAGGGTCAGCGGTTGCAATCGGCCCAAACCCGGACTGAGCGACATCAGAACCCGAAACATGTTGAGTTTGCATTATAATTCCTTGGTGTCGATTTGCACGGCTGGTTTTGAGCGCTTACCCGTTACCAGGGGCTTACGCCGGGATTAAAAACCTGTCAGGCATGGATCATGGCCGCGTCACCGGAGCCCGGAACGCTCACAAAAGAGTGATGCAGGGCACTGAATTTAAGGCGGTTTTGCCTTAATTCCGACAAGGCCTGTTTCTATCTTATTGATCGGACGGTGAGACAGGATTCTCCTGCTCGAAAGTCCCGGAGGATCAAATGTCAGCGTCGGGTTGGGTTGGGTCGTTGGGTTTCGCTTTCATTGCATGCCTTGCCAGTTCTGGGCATGCCGTTGAGCAAGGCGGTGGCGATAACGCAAGCGCGCGGGCACAAATGGAATCGCAACAATCCTATCGCGGCGGACGTGGTCGCGGCGATGTTGACAACGGCCGACACGATGGCGGACGCAACTATGATCGTCATGATCGCCACGACCATTGGGATCGACACAACCATCGTGACCGTCATTGGCGCGGCGGCGGTTGGGGCTGGGGCGGACCAGCCGTGGTTTGGGCGCCAGCACCAAGGTACTACGGTGGCTACTATGGCGGCTATTACGGCGGCTCATATCGCAGCAATCACATCAGTACATTTGATGCCATTGTGCTGGGTCTCTTTGGTGCGGTGGTGATTGATGCGTTGAGTGATAATCAACGCCGCCGTCATGAAACGGCCTATACCAGCGCACTCAGCGCACCCGTGGGCCAGAACATTATCTGGAATGACAATAATTCGAACGGCACGATCCGGGTGACCCGCGACGGCTATTCAGGCAACAAGTACTGCCGCGAGTTCCAGCAAACCATCAGGATTAATGGCCAGCAACAGGAGGCATGGGGGATTTCGTGCCAGGAACCCGATGGGTCTTGGCGCATCCAGCCGCAAAACTAAGTCACGCCCGGCCCGCAACCCGCAACATCCCGCGCGCCATGCCTGCGCTTGTGCCCCACCTGAGCAAAATCAGCACCGTCATTGCCCTGTTGGCGATGACGGTGTTTGATGCGGTGGCCCAGGACGACCCAACGCAGATGCCCGTGCCGACATGGAGCGTCGTGTCGAAGAACAAAACAATGGAGGCAGAGACCCACCACCCGGCTTGACGCCGAATATGGGCATTGTGCCCGGCGAAAATGTTCCGCTCACGGCACCGCCTCAGGATCAAGCACCGCCACAAACCCGTGGGCCCGCCCAGATGATTCGCGTCGGCCCGAGATCGAAGACCGCAGCCGATCCCCGCGCCGCGACGAGATCAACCGCCACCCGCGAGAACCGCGTTATGACCAGCCACGCCGTGATGATGTGGAACGTGATCGCAAGCGGCACCACTATCGTCCTCCTCCCGTGATCATTCGCCCCTATTTCCCACCCCCGGTTTATTTGCCGCCGCCAGTTTACGCACCGCCCTATTACGAGGCGCCACGGCCATGGGTGGGGCCTGTGCCCGCTGCCGTGATCTGGGATCTGTTTCCCCGCGATCTCTACGACTCGCTTTCCTACGGCGTGCGCACCACCCATGAACGCGTGTTTGTTGCGGCCCTGACGTCCGAGATCGGCGTCACACAAAGCTGGCGGTCGCGCCAGTTGCGCGGCGAAATTACCGTGATCGATGAAGGATTTTACGGCTCATCATTTTGTCGCGACGTGGTGCAGACTATTCGCACGCCCTGGTTTAAGCGCACCGCTGATGGCCGCGTCTGTTTGAGGCGGGGCCAAGCATGGCGACTTGTGACATACTAGGTCCACTGATCAACGGGGGCGAACGATATGCGTGAGACAAAAATTATGATTTTGGTCCTTGGCATGGCCATCGCCCCGCCTGCCTTTGCTCAGCTCCAAAACGCGTATGAACGCACACCCGATGCCGGTAACCCGGCTGTACCCCTAAACCCGCCGGGCGTTATTCCACCATTCTCGGGCAACGGCGTCACACCGCTGAGTTCCAACTATCTTGGTGATGCACCTACAGGCTCGCCGCCCGGGGGCCGCACGTTTCTCTCGACGCCGGGGTTTTTGCCAGCACCCCGCGATGAGATCAACCGGCCCTTTGTGCGCGACGAAAGTGGTGCGCCCACGAACCGCCCTGTGATTGTCTCACTGCCACCCGCCGCAACCGGCCGTCAAGGATTACCTCCGCAGACGTGGGCTTTGCTGAGCCCGCGCCAACAAGACCTGCACCGCCAAGCCGAAACCAGCGCCATGTCATCGCCGCTGGGCGAGGGTTTTTTGTGGAATGACCAGGGGCGCTCGGGCGAAGTGCGCGTGATGGCCGACCGGATGCAAAACAACCGGCCGTGCCGCGAGTTCGCACATGTGGTGTTGATCGACGGCCAGCGCGTCACCGGACAAACCACGATATGCCGGTAGATACTTTTATCTAGCCTAGCGAGCTGCAAGATTGCGCAAATCAACCTGAGCGCTTGTACCCTTGCCATATCTCGTGATGTTTTGTAGTTTCCTGAAAATACAATGATCAGAACAAGCCTCACCATACCAACAGCTACAATTCGTCACGGACTACGTCGTCTGTGGCATTGGCCGCTGCTGGTCGCACTTGTGATCGGCGCACATGTTGCTTTATTAGCGCACCAATTCGAACATCACAGCCACTTTGATGTCGCCACGGAGAGCGATGACTGTGCCCTTTGCAGTTTTGCCTCCGCGATGGCGGCAGCACCAGACGCCATCAGTATTACGCCCCCAACGCGGTCTATACTCGCCAACACGGTCCCCGCATTGGTGGAGCACATTAGCGCGCTTTGCTCATGCGCCGCCTTCCGAGCCCGCGCACCACCTCAGCATCTCTCCGCCTAAAAACATCATGATGCCGTGACTTCTCTTGCATGCTGATTTGCAAGAGGTCGCGGCCTATTCCATTCGAGTCCGGAGAGAAGTCAATGCCATACCGCAAAATAGGCCGCGCCTCTATGGCGCGCGCCTTCCTGCTGCCATGCATTTTTATCGTCCATACAGCTCATGCGAGCGATACAGACCTGCCCGCTAAAATTGAAGAGATTGTTGTGACCGCAACACCGTATTCCAGCAATCCAGACAAGCTTGCGACCATTGTTGGTCAAGTCAACCGAATTGAGATTTTGCGTAACGGCGGCTCCAACCTGGCCGAAGCACTGGCCAATATTCCAGGTGTGACAGGATCAAGCTTTGCGGCAGGCGCAAGCCGCCCAATCATACGGGGCTTCGATGCCAGCCGCGTCAAGGTGATGGAGAATGGCATTGGCAGCTTTGATGTCGCCGATGTTGGACCCGACCACGGCACACCTATTGATCCACTTTCAACCCAAGAGATTGAGGTCGTGCGTGGGGCCGCAACATTGCGCTATGGCAGCCAGGCTATCGGCGGCGTGGTAAATGCCATCAACAATCGCGTGCCGTTTGCGACGCTTGATAAGCCAATCTCAGGTGAGGCGTCGGGAACTTTCGCAACCGGATCGGATTTGTATGAGGGCGCTGCGATGGTCGATGCCCGTTCCGACAAACTCGCGTTTCACGCCGACGGGTTTGGGCGGCACACGGGCGATTACAATATCCCCGGCGGGACTCAATCCAATTCGTTCTTTCGCGGTGAGGGCCTTTCGTTTGGAACGGCTTATATCGGCGAGGAGGCCAAAACGGGGGGTGCTATCGTACGCTATAGTGCGCGCTACGGCATACCGGCTGAAAACTCATACATCGACATGACACAGACGAAGGGATTGGCGCGTTCGGCCATCACCTTCGAAAGCGGCCTGATCAATGCACTCAATATCGACGCAGGCTATGCCGACTATAGCCATAGCGAAAAAGATGCGGCGAACGCGATTTTATCGACCTTTACCGACAAGGAGTGGGATAGCCGCGCTGAAGCCTTGCTCGCCCCGAACGACGTCCTCTCTGCGGGTGCTGTTGGCGTGCAAGCCCAGCATCGCAAGTTCACCGCATTAGGAGAAGGCGAAGACTTTCTGCTCCCCACGACAACGCAGTCGATGGCCGCGTTTACCTTTGCCGAAGCACCGCTTTCGGATCTGTTGAAACTGCAAATGGGCGCACGCGTGGAGCATGTGGATACGAAAGGCACGCCACTGAGTAACGTGGATGTGCAACGCAAGTTCACGCCTGTGAGCGGGTCGGCGGGGCTGGTGCTGTCGCCGACTGACGAATGGACCTTTGGTATCACGCTATCAAGCGCGGCGCGCGCACCGGGACAAACCGAACTATTCGCACGCGGCCCCCATGACGGCCCCCAGACATTTGAACTGGGCAATCCCAACTTGCGAATCGAGCGTTCCAATTCGGTGGAAGGCACGATGCGCATGAACCTACCGCATATCACTTTTGAGGGCACAGCTTGGGCAGCGCACTTCGATAACTTTATTTACGGACGTTTGACAGGGCGGACGTGCGATGAAGAAGGTGATTGCATTGTTGGTGATGGCAACGATTTGCGTGAGTTGGTTTACGAGCAACGTAAAGCGAAATTTCGCGGGCTCGAAGGCAAAGCGGCTTTCGCATTGATCAAAGCCCCCGAAGGAGCACTCTCGCTGGATGTCTTGGCCGATGTTGTGCGGGCCACACTTTCTGGAGCAGGAAACGTGCCGCGTATTCCGCCCTATCATGTCGGGGCAGGCCTAAGCTGGACCAGTGATATTCTCAACGGAGGCGTACAGTGGCGCTATAGTGGAAAACAAACGAAAACGTCTGCGGGCGAAACGCCAACCGAGGGTTACTCGTCGCTTGATGCCCGCATCAGTTTCAAGCCCTGGACGCAACAGCCCGATCTTGAGTTCAGTGTGGTCGGGCGCAACCTCACCAACACAATGGAACGGAGCGCTGTCGCCTTTAACAAAGACGAGGTGGTTTTGCCTGGTCGTGATGTCCGGTTTACGATCCGAACCACATTCTAATCGCATCTGAGAAAGAACATCAAAAAGAGGAGCGTTAATCGCGCCCCTTTTTTTAGATGACTACGGTGACAGCGAAGGGCGTTTTGATTCCGCTGGTGCGCGACCCTGGATGCCCCGAACAATTCGGGGCATGACAGTTATGTTCTCTCAAACAATGTCGCCAAGCCCATGCCGCCGCCGATGCCCAGCGTGGCCAAACCGCGCGTGCCGCCATCGCGACGCACGAGTTCGGTGAACAGGCGCACTACTAAAATCGCGCCAGATGCGCCGTAAGGATGGCCCAGCGCAATGGCGCCGCCGCCGATATTGAGCTGCTCTTCTAAAATTCCAAGCTCATCACAACAGGCCAACACTTGCGCGGCAAAGGCCTCGTTGAATTCCACCACATCAATATCGGCCAACGTGAATCCCGTGCGTTTCAATAACTTCTGAACCGCAGGCACAGGCCCAGTGCCCAGCATATTGGGATCGACGCCCGCGACCGCAGAGTCTGCCACCTTCAAGCAGTCCTCAAAACCCAGCTGCTTGGCTTTGGCTGCTGACATCATCAGCACCGCAGCCGCGCCGTCGTTGATGGGGCAGGCATTGCCCGCCGTAACGGTGCCATCAGTTGCGAAAACCGGCACGAGAGCAGAAAGTTTCTCGAGTCTCGTGTCGGCGCGCGGGCATTCGTCGCGGCTCATCGCAGCATCAACGCCTTGTATCGGCACAATCTCGGCGTTGAAATGCCCAGCACTGATGGCCGCAATCGCTTTTTGATGACTACGCAATGCAAATGAGTCCTGGCGCGCGCGGGATATTTTAAATGCACGCGCCACGTTCTCCGCCGCCGCGCCCATCTCAGGGTCGCCGACAAAGTCAGGTGAGAAGCGCGCGCGGGTAAATGGCTTCGGCGACTCACCGCCCTCAGCCGTCTCATAGCGCAAGGGCGCGGTGGAGGTGCTTTCCACGCCACCAGCGATGTAAATCTCCCCTGCCCCGGCCTCGATCAATCGCGCAGCGATGTTGATGGCCTCAAGCCCCGAGCCACACTGGCGATCAACTGTGACGCCCGGCACGCTCACTGGAAAACCAGCCTGCAACGCCGAGAGCCGCGCCACATTACCACCGGGCCCGGCGGCGTTGCCCAAAATCACATCATCGATCTGGTGGGCTTGCAATTTCGCATCGGCCAGCAACGCTTGAAAAACGGGTGCAGCCAACTCTTCGACCCGACATCGACGCAGAGACCCGCGCACTTTGCCGATGGGTGTGCGCCTTGCGGCAATAATAACCGCGCTCACGATAAAACTTTCAACGTATGGGCGCGTAGTTTTGCCGTGGCATCAGCGCGATCAATTTTGCCGCTGGCCGTGTGCACAAATTTGTCGATCAGAAACCAGCGCCGTGGATGTTTATGCGGGGCCAGTCGCTCGATACATGCCTTTTTGAGTACTGCCACATCAAGCGAGGCGGTGGCTGTCGACGACACAACCGCCGTCACCACTTCGCCCCAGCGATCATCGGATTGACCCGTCACCCAAACTTCCGACACGCCCGGCACAGCGGACAGCACCGCCTCAACTTCGGACGGATAGACATTCAAGCCGCCAGAAATAATCATATCTCCTTCACGACCGATCAGCGTCAGAAAGCCGTTCGCATCAAGACTGCCTCGATCCCCCACCGTGGCCCACCCATCTTTGATGCGCAGACCCACGCCGTCTGTGGGGCCGACATATACGGCGGCGATCATGGCGCTCTTGACCCATACCGTTCCGATCTCGCCTGCGTCTTTTTCAATTTTGATCTCAACACCGTTGAAGGCACGGCCGACAGAGTTTGGCGGGCACCCCTCGTCCGTGCGCGCGACGCTGACAAAACTAAGCTCCGACGCGCCGTAGTATTCGATGACGCGCGCGTTGGGGAATGTGCGCAACAGCCGCGTGCGCAAACCGGGTAACAATTTTGCGCCCGCTGTAATAATCGTGGTGATGGCGCTGATGCTCGCGCCCGGTGCGGCAGCCAACATGAGATCGAGCAATGTCGGTGCGGCAACAATGGTGTTCACATGCCCGGCTTCGGCGATATGCATCATGTGTTGGGCATCAAACGTAGGCTCAATCGTCACGCTGCCGCCCGCATTCAACGTCTCCACGGCCGCATACAGTGACAACCCATGAGACAGCGGCCCGGGCAAAAGAAGATGCATTTTGTTGGTGATTCCAAACTCGATGCGCGAGGCGGAAAAACTATTCGTCCAGGAGGCATGGTTACGAATGAAGGCCTTGGGAACGCCTGTGGTGCCCGATGTAAATCCGACCATGAATGGCCTTTGCGGCGTGGGCCGTATCGATAACTCTCGATTAGGATCTTGGCTCTCGCGCCAGGCGGCATAGTCATGCAAGTTTACATGGGCAGCCTTCTCATCGCCAAAAAAGAGCTGTGGCGCGTGGCCTTGCAACACAGCCGCCAATGTCTCTTGTGGCCATTTCGGCTCAAGCAACACAAACACTGCACCCGCCAATGTCGCACCAAAGAAAATTTCCAGCAGAGCGGGATGATTGGGCAGCGACGCCGCTACACGCTGGGCCGACTTGGCTTCGACGCCACTGGCCACACGGCATATGCGCCAAGCAAACTCGCCATAGTTCAACGTCTCGTCGCCAAAAATAATCGCCGGGCTGTCGGGCGTACGCATCGAGGATTGCAGCACGCCATCGAATACAAATAGGGACGCGGTCATGAGGTGCCTAAGGGATAGCCGCGTTGAATGGCGCGTGCGGCAATGGCCGCCAGTACCGCTTTTACAAGATCACCTGGCAAGAAGGCTGCCGATGCGATGAGCGCTTGCGCGACTGAGATATCGGCCACAAGCGCCATCCAGGGCACGCCCACGAGATACACCGCGCCGATACCACCGACCAGACACGCAGCCGTCAGGCGCGGCAATGACTTTGCCGCCAATAGGCCAACACAAAAGGCCCCTGCAACCCAGCCCACCAAAAACCCTGCACTGGGACCAAAGAAAACGCCCAAGCCGCCACGTCCACCCGACAGCAGCGGAAAGCCCAGCAGCACAACACCAAGAAAGATGATCACCGCCAACGCGCCGCGTCTGGGGCCCAGCACAGCACCTGCCAACATCACGCCGAGAGTCTGCGCGGTGATGGGAACCGGAATGATGGGCACGGGAATGGGCGGCAGCAACCCCAACGCAGCAATGAGCGCTGCGAACATTGCACACCGCACGAGGGCTTTCACATCGAGGTTTTGACTGGCGACTGACATAGGAAAAGGTTTTAAGTCCGCCCGAACCCGCGCGCAACCAAAGCCTCGGACAGTGCATCGGTTTCGCGCATCAGCCGGATGACCATGGGCACCAGCGCGGGCACAGGATTGCGCCCGGCCCCTCGCGCGCGGCGCGCGTCGATGGCTTCACGGCCCACAATCGAGACAAACGGCACTAAGCGCACAGTGAAGACCAAAACAAAGGCGGCATCTTCGGGTTTCACACCAAAGCGCGCGAAAGGTGAAAATGCCGCAGTCAGGGTATCGAGCATATCATCCGTGCGTGTGGTGTGGCTGACCAATGCGGCGGCCACAACCAGTGCGGCCAGCGTCAGGATCGTATCAAACGCGCGCCAAAATCCTGCGACGAAGAGCTGAAACCCAAATAGCGCCAGCAAAATCCAGATCAATAGTTTCAAGTTCGCGCTCAATTGCGCCCAGGTGAGCCCTGCAATCTGCCATGCAACCAAAACCAGCGCGCTCAATCCCATCAACAATACAATCTGCTCAACCACCGAGAGCGCCACCGCATAAATCGCTAACGCGGCGAGTTTCAGCCCCGGCGTGGCGCGATGAAAGCATGAGTTACCGGGCTGGTAGACACCCGCAATCATGTAAGCGTCTCGACATAGTACGCAATTGCGCGCTCAGGCGTGTCGTCACACACAACGCCGCCGTTGCTGAGCACAATCACGCGCTCGAACCCCGCCAACAGTTCCACATGGTGCGTCACCACGATTACGCGTTGCGACAACCCTGCAATCACCGTCATCGCAGCCTTGGCACGGTTGCGATCCAACATGGTGGTGGGCTCGTCGAACACGACCCATGCTGGGTCAAGCGCCAATACACCTGCCAACGCCAATGACTGTTTTTCGCCGCCGCTCAGCGTGAAAGCCGCGCGATGTTTAAGATGTGCGAGATTGAACAACGCCAGCGCTGCATCGGCGCGCGCATTGGCCTCGTCACCGCTGAAGCCATGAGCACGGGGACCAAAGGCTGCGTCTTCGGCCACCGTGGGCATCACGATTTGCGCGTCCGGGTTTTGGAACACAAAACCGACACGCTTGCGGATCTCTTGGCCGTGTGTACGCGTATCAAGGTCTTCGACTGTGACACGGCCTGACGTCGGCAACACCAAGCCGTTGATCAGCCGCGCAAATGTACTTTTTCCCGAGCCATTGTTGCCAATCACGCCGACGCGTCCCTCGGCCAAGCTCAAGCTGACATTACGCAGCACATCAAGATCACCAAACCGAACAGCGACGTGGTCAAATGTAATCGTCATGCGACTGAAGCGGCTTAGTTACTGGCTTGGACGCCATCAATTTCAAGGATGGTGTACTCGCCAGCACTTTGACGGATCGGGATCACTTTTTGGTAGGCCGGGTCGTCATAGAATTTGCGCAAGGCTTCCAGCGATGGAAACTGAATGATACTGACGTTCTTGTTGCCGAATTCGCCTTCCAACAATTCGATATCCTTGCGCCCGCCCGTTAAAATAAATTTGCCGCCCGCCACTTTCAGCAGTGGGCCAGCGACATCGCCATAAGGCTTGAGCTTCGTTCGGTCTTTAACGCTGAAAATGGAAATGAGGTAGGCGGGCTTGCCTGTGGGCTTGTCCAGATCGCCAGGTGTTCCTTTGAGTTTCAGCACATTGAATGTGCCAGCACCTTTGCGGATCTCGACACTTTCGCGGTACTCGGGGCTCCACCAGAATGAATTGGGGCCGTCCATCGCGGGGAATTTTGCCAGGATGACGGACTGGTCTTTGAATTCACCTTCCAGCACGCGCACGCCGCGACCAACACCGCCGCTGGCTAAATAGTAACCTTGATACTTTTCATAAATGGCAGGCAACGTGCGGGCATACTTGCCGAGGACCTCGCGATCGGTCGTGCTACCCATCACGAAGGTATATCCGGGGAGAGGTGCGTCGGGTGCGGCGGCTTGTTGCGCCTGAACCGGCGAACTCATAGCCAGCAATGTTAGCGTCAATCCGACAATGTGTTTGATCATAGGGGTTATCCTTTTGGAATCAGCAATCATTATGCTTTACGGAGCAATCCCGAGACGAGAAATGTATTTACACCAGCCACCTTCGTGCGCTCTTCACGCCACTGCAGTGTGGTTGGTTCATTCCAGTAACTGGTGGCTGAGACTTGCGTGGGAAATGCCGTAATGCGGAAATCAAAGTCTCGCAAATCACCCTCAAGGCATTCGGTCTCGGCAAATTTGGCAGCGGCAATAAGATACACGCCACGACCGGCCAGCTTAGCGTCTTCCTGCGCATGAAGTTCAGTGGTTTTTGCCGCATCAAAGGAGCGGAAAATCGTAATCATGAACGAAGGCTGGCCCAGCGGCGCTTCATGCGCGTTACCAGCCATGGCGAAAACATTAAAGGTGCCAGCGTTTTTACGTAGTTCTTTGGCTTGCGTGTAATCGGGCGAGCGCCAAAATTTAGGAATATCGGCTTTGGCAGCAAAGCGTGCCAACACCATAGAATGATCGAACCAGCCGCCCTCCAGAAATTCGACGCCTCGGCGTGGTCCACCGATACCTAAATAAAAGCCGCCAAATTTTTTGTAGATGGCAGGTAAGGCCGCCGAGTAGGCCGCCATCTTCGCCATATCCAAAGAATGACCCAAAACGAGGAGGTAGCCCGGAGCAGCCATAGTGCGATCTTTCTTGCCGAATAATATCAGCTTTGAGCCAGTGCTCTGTGAAAGTCAACGCAGCGGCATTGATCCTAACGTCACTTGGCATGATATACCGGTCTGATCGTCCTCTAAAGTTGGAAACATCATGTTGTACGCCCTGCTCTCGCCTGCCAAGCGGCTCGACTTCAGCCCTGCGCCTGCGGGCGTGAAGGCCACAGCGCCAGAACTCATGGCCGCGACCACCAACCTGGCCAAGCGCGTGAAGAAATATACTGCCGGCGATTTGAAGCGCCTGATGGGCATCAGCGATAAATTAGCGACATTGAATTTTGAACGTTTTCGGGCTTTTGATCTTAAAAATGGCGGCGAGACCAAGCCCGCCATTTATGCTTTCGCTGGCGAAGTTTACATGGGCTTTGAGTCCAAGACGCTTACCCTTGCAGACATCAAATACGCTCAAGATCACGTTGGCATTCTCTCTGGGTTATACGGGGTGTTGCGCCCGCTCGACACCATTCAACCTTATCGCCTGGAAATGGGTACCAGCGTCGACACCGACCAGGGTGAAGATTTGTATGACTTTTGGCGCGCAGGCCTGACCAAGCACCTCAACGCAATGCTGGCGAAAGCGAAAAATCCAACCATCGTCAATCTAGCTTCCGAGGAATACTGGAGCGCGGTGGACACAAAAGCCCTCAAAATCCCCGTGATGCAATGCGCGTTCAAAGAGATCAAGAACGGCAAAGCCACGATTGTGAGTTTCTTAGCTAAAAAGGCACGTGGCCAAATGGCGCGCTACATTGTGCAACACCGCATCGAAACGCCCGAAGGTCTCAAGGCGTTTGACACGGGCGGTTATACTTTCGACACCAAATCCTCAAGCGAGCGCATGTACGTGTTCACCCGCAAGGGGAAGTAAGCCCCTCTACCTCTCAATCGTCACATACCGGCTGATGTTGATGCCGCGTGGGTTGGCGTCCATGCCTTTAACATAGGGCTTAGCTAAACGTTTGCTGACATAAAAATTGATGGGTGTAATCGGTGAATCGCGCAAAGCAATCGCCTCGGCCTCGCGCATCAGGTTCGTGCGCTTGGCTATATCGGCCTCTTGATAGACCTTCTGCATCACAGCGTCGTATTCTGGGTTATTGTACTTGGAGTGATTGTCGCCCACTGTCGTGGACTCCAGCAGGTATAGGAAAGATGTGGGGTCGGCATACTCTGCAAACCATTGATAGCGCGCCACCTCGTAGTCACCATTGCGCAAGTCAGCGTTGAGAATATTCAACTCGCTGTTTTGCAATTGCGATTCTACGCCCATAGTTTTCCAAACTTGCGCAGCCGCAAGTGCCACGCGGCGTTGAATGTCGTCGGTGTTGTAGCGGAAGGTAAACCTCAACGGCTTGTCGGGGCCATACCCCGCTTCCGCCAGCAACGCTTTGGCCTTAGTCATCCGTTCAGCCATCGGCACATTATGCCACGGCGACGGCGGCGGCACATAGCCTTTGCGCATCACCTCGGGGATCAGGCTGTAGGCAGCAAGCTCGCCGCCGCGCATGATTTTGTCGACGAACATTTCGCGATCCAGCGTCATGGCCAAGGCATTTCGCACGCGCGGGTCGTTGAACGGCGCTTTGCGTGTGTTGAACGTATAGTACAGCAAGCCATAATTCTGTGTGCTGGTGAGATCTTTGGGCAAGTTTTCCTTCAACCACTCGTATTGGCTGGGCGGAAAATTGACGATCACATCAAGTTCATCGGCACGGTAGCGCTTCAGCGCTGAGTTTTGATCCTCGGTCGGATAGAAAATCACCTCATCTAGTTTCACTGTATCGTTGGCAAAGAATTTTGGATTGCGCACGAGCCTGATTTGGCTTTGTGGCGTCCATTCAGCGAGCTTGAATGCGCCATTGACCACAATGTTTGCTGGCTTGGTCCAATCCTTGCCAAACTTTTCAATGGCCCAACGCGGCACCGGGTAGCAACGATGCGCGATGAGCTCGAGAAAATAGGGTGTGGGGTTGAGCAGTTTGACTTCAAAAGTAGAGGTATCCACAGCGCGCACGCCCAAACTTTCAACCGGGGCTTTGCCACTGTTGATCTCGCGGGCATTCGAAATCATGTACAGCATTGGAGCCGCGCGCGATGCCGTTTTGGGGTCCATCGTGCGGCGGAAAGCGTAGGCGAAATCTTCGGCCGTGACCGGCGTGCCATCCGACCACAACATCCCTTTGCGAATTTTGAAGGTGTAGGTTTTGCCATCGGGCGAAATGGTCCAGCTTTCCGCAGCGCCGGGCAGCAGATTGGCTTTCGAATCCAGCGTCGTCAGGCCAACGAACATGTCGAAGATAATATTGCCCGCATACCCTGACGTGGTGAGATGCGGATCGAGGCTATCGGGCTCGGCGGTATTGCCGCGATGAAAAATCATAGCGGCTTGGGTTTCTTGCGGGGGAACCCCAAATGCCAAGAGAGCCAAAACGGCGGCTGCAATCTGAGACTTGCGCGACATCTGAATCTCCAATGCATCGGTCAGCATGCACATACACTTTGTTATACCGCACGTAGGCGCGCTACCCAGAGCTTTATTCACGATTCTGCGATAAATACTTCTAGATCGCACGATCAAGTCGCACGATGACTGAGGCATATCATGAGTAGGTTGAGACACGTTTCATCTACGAGCGACATCCACAAACACCTTGGTATTTTGCGCCGTCGCAACAAACATCTTGCGAAGGCCATCAAAGCCGCGGGCTTGCCCGGCTTGCGCAAAATGCAACCGGGCTTTGCCACGCTGATCCGCATTATTGTTGACCAGCAGGTGTCGGTGGCTGCGGGGGCTTCGATTTGGGCAAAGCTTGAAGCCGCGTGCAACGGCGAGGTCACGTCGGACAGTCTTTTGAAACTGAGCAAACCGGGACTTCGAGCTTGCGGATTCAGCGGGCAAAAAGTATGCTATGCGCTCGGCGTGGCCGAAGTCACGAAAGCGGGCGAGCTTGACTTTGATGCGCTGGAGACCATGGACGATGCGGCTGTGCGCAGCGCCCTCATTGCGCTCAAGGGTGTCGGGCCATGGACCGTGGATATCTATCTGATGTTTGGCATGGGGCGCCCTGATGTGTGGCCCGTGGGAGATCTGGTTATCCAAAACTCGGCCCGCGCTTTGCTGGGCCTTCGCAAGCGCCCCAGCGCGGAAAGATTGACCAAACTCGGCGACGACTGGAAGCCCTATCGCTCCAGCGCCGCACTTTTATTATGGCATTATTGGCATCACTTGGCGGAGAAAGCCAAAGCCGCTAAGGGTACAAAGAGCTAAGCAGTTTCGCAAAACTGTCATCAGGGGTGATCGCCCAAACCACCTATATATGAAGTCCGCTCTTGCCCAATTAAGATGATGGCCCCGATGTCAGACCCCCAAAAACACACACCCGAGCCGTCGCGGCGCGAAACGCTTCAAATCGCAGCACTGGGAACAGTCGCGAGCGTGATAGCGCCTCATGCCCAAGCCGCAAGTACATCCTCAACACTGACGTTCACGGAACTCGAGCGCGTTCTTGATGATCACCATCACGTCGCACCTGGGCATACGGCGCAGGTGTTTTTGCGTCAGGGCGACCCGATTTTTGCTGGCGCGCCGAAGTACGACCCGCTTGCACAAACGGCTGGCGCGCAGAAACGGCAATTCGGCTCTGAGAGCGATTATATTGGGTTTATGCCCTTACCAATGGGCTCAACTTCATCTACCTCGGGCTTGCTGTGCGTCAATCACGAGATGGTTCATAGCACACTGATGTTTCCCGGCGTGATGGAGCAATACGACGACAAGCGCAGCAAAGAAATGTGTGATCTTGAGATGGTCGCCCATGGCCACAGTATTGTTGAGGTGGCACGTATCGATGGCAAATGGACGGTCAAGTATGACAGCCCCTATAACCGGCGCATCACGCCCCTTGATACGGCCATGGCGCTGACGGGGCCTGCGGCAGGCCACAAGCGCATGAAGACGCGCGATGACCCCACGGGACGCCGCGTGCTGGGAACTTTTGCAAACTGTGCGGGCGGCGAAACGCCGTGGGGCACGGTGATGATTGCCGAAGAAAACATTCAGCATTACTTCGGCGGCAGCCCGCGCGGCACATCTGAGGAAGCCAACCACGCGGATATGAAACTCACCAATGAAGTTTATTTTAGTTGGCACAAGCATTACCCGCGCTTTGATTTGGCCGCCGAGCCCCATGAACCCAATCGCTTTGGTTGGATGGTCGAGATTGATCCCTACGATCCGACATCGATGCCCAAAAAGCGCACCGCGCTGGGCCGCTTCAAACACGAAGGTGTGGGCTTTGCCTTTACACCCGATGGGCGCGTTGCGGTGTACTCGGGCGATGACGAAGCGTTTCAGTTTATTTATCGCTTCGTCACCGCGCGCGCCTTCAACCGCAGCGAGCGCAAAAAGAATGACGACATCATGGACGATGGCGTGCTGTCGGTGGCGCGCTTTAACGACGATGAAACGTTGACGTGGCTGCCGCTGATCTGGGGCCAAGGGGCGCTGACGCCTGCCAATGGATTTAACGATCAAGGAGATGTGCTGATTGAAAGCCGCCGCGCAGCCAGGCTGCTGGGAGCAACGCCCATGGACCGGCCCGAAGAAGTTGTGCCCAATCCGGTGACGGGAACAGTCTTTGCGGCGCTGACCAAGAACTCAAGACGCACGCAAACCGACGCTGCCAATCCTCGCGCGAATAACAAACATGGCGGCATGATTGAATTCCTGCCCCCGGGATATGAAAGGCGGGCGGCCGACCATGGCGCGACCACCTATGGCTGGCGACCCTTCCTTTGGGCGGGCGACCCCACCCAGGCCGACTCGGGCGCCCAGTACAACGCCGACATTTCAGCCAATGGTTGGTTTTCCAACCCCGACAACATGACCTTCGACCCCAAGGGACGCATCTGGTTATCCACAGACGGATCGATCAATTTTGACCGCGCCGATGGCCTGTGGGCCGCCGATGTCACCGGCCCCGGGCGGGCTTTAACCCGGCACTTTTTTGCCTGCCCTTCGGGCGCCGAGATGACGGGGCCTTGCTTTACGCCAGATGGGACCACGTTATTTGTGTCTGTTCAGCACCCCGGCGAAGGCTCGGGCTTTAAATTCCCGACCACCCGATGGCCCGACTTCCAGGAGGGTGTCCCGCCCCGCTCCAGCGTGATGATTGTGCAACGCACTGACGGGAAACCCATCGGTTAGCCCTGATTGGGTTGACGAAGCACGCTGGGCGTAGCAAAGAACCAATCATAGTTCTTTCATGTTTGCTTCACACAACTGCCATCGACCTGAAAAAAACCAACAGATAATATCGGCTCGTCCGAATCTGAATTTCCATAATAAAACCTAGGGGTTAGACCGATGAAACCGAATCTGCTCAAGGGCTTCCGCAGCGCCCTTTTGATCTCTGTCGCGCTGATAGGCGCACCTGCCATGGCGCAAGAAACCGCCGGGCAAATCAATGGCGTTATTGCCGGTGCAGATGGACAGCCGCTCGCCAATGCCCAGGTGCGTGTTTTGCACAAGCCAACCGGCGCCTTGCAAACAGTGACGACGAATGCTGAGGGACGTTTCATCGGTCGCGGCCTTCGTATTGGTGGCCCCTACGAAGTCGTCGTGACATCGCCTGGTGGCAAGGATGAAAAGATCGACACCGTGGTGTTCTTGGTTTTGGGTGAGCCTTACGCTCTCGACTACACGATTGGCACACCAGCCTTGGAGGAGATTACGGTTTCAGGCGTGCGCGTTCGCAATGACGTGTCTGGCCCCGTGAGCACCTTTGATCGTGATCGCATCCTCTCTGCGCCGACAACCACGCGCGATTTGAAAGATGTTCTGCGCGGTGACTCAAAAGTCTACATCGACCGCGCCAACGTTGATGCCATTCAAATTGCCGGCACCAACAACCGCTTCAATCTGCTGACGATTGACGGCGTGCGAAACAACGACGATTTCGGCCTGAACAACGGCGGCTACTCTGGCCTGCGTGCGCCCCTCAGCCTTGACGTTATCGATCAACTATCCGTCAACATTGCGCCTTATGGCGTGACCTACTCAGGCTTCCAAGGCGGCAACATCAACATTGTTACCAAATCGGGCACCAACGATTTCACCGGTTCGGCCTATTATTATTATTCCGATGACAGCCTGCTTGGAAACAACAGCGGCGCGCGCCCGGTTGTTGGCTACAAATTCAAGGATAAGACCTGGGGCGCCACCTTGGGCGGCCCGATTGTTGAGGACAAATTGTTCTTCTTCGCCGGTTACGAAAAGTTCTCGACCGCCAACCCCGTTACGCGCGGACCAACAGGCGGCACTTTCGCCAATCCAGTTACACAGGTCACTCAGGCGGAGTTTGACCAAGTCAAGTCTATTGCCCAATCGGTTTATGGCTACGATACTTTAGGCTTACCAGCTGATCTGCCTGAAACCGATGAAAAGATTTTCGCAAAGCTCAATTGGAACGTAACCGAAGATCACCGTTTTGTCGTCTCCTACAATCGCGGCAAGGGCAACGTCGTAATTAACCCAGGCCCCGTTGCGTTGCTCACCAGCCCGGCTGGCAGCCAACTTGGTTATGGATCAAATTGGTACGACAATACCCAAGTTGTGGACTCCGTCTCAGGCCAATTGTTCTCCGATTGGTCCGACGCGTTCAAAACCGAAGTCAAGGTAGGCTACAAGAACCAAAAAGCGAATCCGAATCCGCTCGGGAAAGTCCCCTTCGCAGAAATGCAGGTTCAGACGGCTGCAGGCGGCTTCATCGTTTTTGGACCTGACCGCTTCCGTCACTTCAACTCGCTTGCCAATGAGCAGTTAAACTACAAGTTAAAGGGCGACTACTTGCTCGGCGACCACACCATTACAGCGGGCTATGAACGTGACCATCTCGACGTGTTTAACGCATTCTTACAAGACGCTTATGGCGTATACGCTTTTAACTCGATCGCTAACTTTCAAGCTCGGAACGCGCAGCAACTGGTCTACCAGAATGCCCCCAGTCGCAACATCAACGACGCAGCTGGCACATTTAAGTACTCGGTCAGCTCGTTCTACCTCCAAGATTCATGGGATGTGACCAACGAACTCACCGTCACTGGTGGCTTGCGCTACGAACGTTTTTCTAGCAACAGCGTGCCAATCTTGAATACGCGATTCCAACAGCGATACGGCTTCGTGAACACAGAAACCTTCGATGGCCGGGATTTTGTGCTGCCGCGCTTATCGTTCAATTATGACTACAGCAGCGACACCAGCATCCGCGGCGGCGTCGGCTTGTTCGGCGGTGGCAGCCCGAACGTGTGGCTATCGAACAGTTACTCCAACACGGGCGTTGCGGCTTCGGCGACAACAATTACACGCCCAGCAGCTAGCGTCGCTTTGACACCGCTGCAACTAGCCGCCTTGAATAACGTCTCAGGCATTGTGCCTGCTGCTGTTCAGTCATCGTTGGTGGTCGGTGACGGTAACGTTAACGCCCTCGACCCCAATTTCAAAATGCCCTCGACATGGAAAGCGACGTTGGGTTTTGACCAAACTTTCGACGCGGGTATGTTTGGCGATGATTATGTCTTGAAGGGCGACTTGATCTATAGTCGCGTCAAGCAGGCCGTTCTGTGGAAAGAGAACCGCGTGTCTAAATGCGTGGCAGTGACGGCCACGTGTCCGTCCGGGGCAACCGCGCCCGATGGCCGCCCCCTTTACAACCGCACAATAGCTCCGGCCGGGGGGCCCGCGATTCCTGCGGCGGGGAACGATCTCGTCTTGACTAACACTGATCAGGGTCGTGGCTGGGTCGCCTCCCTCGCGTTGAGTAAGAATTGGGATACCGACATCGGCAAATTCGATGTCGAACTGGGCTACACATGGCAGGACATCACTGAAGTGAACCCGGGAACAAGTTCGACGGCGCAATCGAACTGGGACAACTTGGCGACCGACGATATCAACAACCCCAAAGAATCGACGTCGAACTACGAGATCAAGCACAACGCCGTCGCTGCGGTGAAATGGTCCGAAGAATTCTGGGGTGACTACGAAACTTCAGTTTCGTTCTTCGGTCAGGCCCGCACGGGCCGCCCTTATAGCTACACCTTTGCTGGCGCTAGCGGCGTGTTTGGCGACCCCCGTCAAGCATCACGTCAGCGTCAGTTGTTTTATGTTCCAAAAGACTCCAACGATGTGCAGCTTGCCGGCGGGCTGACCTATGAACTGCTTGACAAGTATATCGTTGCTAATGGCCTCGATAAGTATCGCGGAAAGATTGTGCCCCGCAACGCTTTCAGCAGTTCAAGTGTGGCCATACTCGATGCGCGCTTCACCCAGGAAATTCCTGGCCTGTTCGAAGGTAGCAAGGGCGTCTTCTCGATGGATATTCGTAACCTCACCAACCTGATTAATTCTAGCTGGGGTCGCGATATTCAGGTTGGCTTCCCGTTTGTGGCTCCCGTCGTCCAAGCCACTGGAATCAACGCTGCTGGCAAGTACATCTACGCCCCAGTGAACGGAGTCTTGCAAAATCCGAACCGTTCACTGACGGCTCGCACTTCTGTGTGGGCGATCCAGTTCGGCGCGCGTTACGAGTTCTAAGCGCCACAACAGCGAGCATCAAAAAAGGGCGGCCCTTGCGGGTCGCCCTTTTTCTTTGCCGTATCTGGCGCTGCTTTATGCTGGCTTCACGCCCGGATTACCGTTCTCGACCGTGAATTTGGCCAGGCTGCGGAATGTTGGCGTGCGCACGCGGGCATCTTCAACAATGCGGAAATCGGTATTCCACACATCGCGGCCCACATCGCACATCACATATCCTCGGAACCGATCGTTGACGTATTTGATGTTGGGGTTTTCGGGCATCAACGAGTCAAATAATTTTGTGTTATAACTTTCCGCCGTAATCGACGTGCCAACAAATTCGCTGATGACGGTGGCGGAGTTCGGGTCGGCGTCGGTCGTCACTACATCGCCTGCGAAGTAAGAGTGAATATCGCCGCCCAGTGAAATCACGTTGGTCAGGCCGCGTTTGAGCACCAGGTCGACAATTTTCTTACGTGCTGTTCCATAGGCGCCCCAGTTATCGCTCCAGGCCCCACGCCCCTCGCCCGGCAACTGGTCGAAGTTCATCATCATCAGGCTTTGCACAATCACGTTCCAACGCGCATTGGTGCGACCGAAGTTCATGCCCATCCAGGTTTCCTGAATGGCCCCCAGCATAGAACGCTTGGGATCGTCAAAATCCGGGCAATGGGCCGCGTCAATCACGCGACCGACGCGCATTCCCGGCTGGCGGCACGATTGTACTGAGCGATACTGGCGCAAATCCAGCACATCAAACTCTACCAAATCACCGAAGTTCAAACGCTGGAACATTTGCATATTCATATTGGCATCGGGCGCGGCCATGGCGCGTAGCGGCATGTTTTCGTAGTACGCCTGATAGGCAGCTGCGCGGCGTTTGGCAAAAAGAACAGGGTTAGTTTCGTCCTCTGCAACCAGGTCCGAATAGTCGTTATCAACCTCGTGGTCGTCCCACGTCAATACCCAGGGGCAATAGGCGTGGGCGTCTTGCAAATCGGGGTCGAGTTTGTAGACCGCATGCATCAGGCGGTAATCGTGCAGCGTCCAGGCATCGGCAATCGGCGAATGACGAATCGATTGGCCCCACGAGGCCTCGTAAATGTAATCCCCCACATGCACGATCATGGCAGGATCTTGCGCAATCATGTCGCGGTAGGCGGTGAAATAACCCTGGTCGTAATGCTGGCACGAGGCCAACGCGAATTTCAGGCGTTCGGTTTTGGTGTAGGGCGTGGGCGTGGTGATAGCCCGGCCCACACGGCTGCGCGCATCACCGCAAGTAAAGCGATAGAAGTATTGCCGCCCGTGCTCGAGCCCATGCAATTCCACATGCACGCTATGGCCCAGCTCGGGCCGCGCATAAACATTGCCGCGTTGGACAATTTTTTTGATTTTGTCATCGCTGGCCACCTCCCACGCCACAGGGATCGCTTCATCGGGCAGGGCCTTAGGGTCGTAAGGGTCAGGCGCCAGGCGCGTCCAAATCACAAAACCATCGGGCACCGGATCGCCCGAGGCCACGCCCAGCTGAAAGGGGTCATTGATGAACTTGGGTGCAGCGGCTAACGCGCGGCGAACCGGCCCAAGGCCGACCATCGCAATTCCTGCCCACTGAGCAGCGCTGCGGATAAAACGACGGCGATAAATGTCTTGGGTCATCGGCGGGTAATCTTCATAAGACTGGGGTGACGTTATATACGCACGAGCACCATAGCCAATCGATGACATTTCCATAACAAGACATCATTGATCTCGGCCAAAGCCCGCTGAGCGAGAAAACCTCATCGTCAAATATCTCGTAATAATTGATAAATATAGCCGATTTATAACCTATGGTTAAAACCGCCTCGCGCGGTCGCGAGGGGTCAAAAACGAGCGGCCAAGCCCCCCTAATGAGCCATTTTAGGCCCAATTCCTCCCCCTTGTCTTTATCTGGCGGGTCCCTATTCTCCGCCGCAATTCAGTTCCAAAGAAGGATTCTCCCGTGAGCGATTCTGCCAAGGCCAACGGCTCTACCCCCCCGAGCAACGACGACGCACAGCGCCCGCCGATGTTCTATGGGAAGCCCGCTCCGGTATCAGCTGCGGCCCATGGGACGTTCAGCATTCGCCCCGAACTTGATTTTACCCATGCCATTAAGACCAATGCGGTTCCGGTGACTGCGCCAGAATTTGTGATGGCCGCACGCACATACCCGATCATCTTTATTGGTGATGGTCTGGTCCCCACCGCTGCCCTGGGTTTCCAGCCCGACGAAAACCTCTTTGTCACACCTGAGGGCGAATGGGACCGTTTCAGCTACGTTCCAGCCTATGTGCGCCGCTATCCGTTCATCTTATTGGGCGATCAAGGGGCTGAACGCCTACAACTAGGCATCGACGAAGCGTCAGCCTCAAAAAAAGCCGATGCGCGCGCGCTGTTCAATGGCGAGAAAGAGACTGAAATCGTCACCGCGGCGCTCAGCATGTGCGAGCAATTCCATCAGGCCTATTTATTCACACGCGAATTTTCCAAGGCGATTGCGGACTCCAAATTAGTCGAAGAGCGCACCCTCGACGTTCAACTAGCCAACGGCGAGAAGATGAACGTGGGCACCTTCATGGCCGTGAATGAAGAGAAATTCAAAGCCCTGTCCGATGTCACGATTTTAGATTGGAAGAAAAAGGGTTTTCTGCACGCAGTGTATTTCCATCTGCAGTCGCTGAATAACTGGGACATGCTGCTAGCCAAAGCGAACGACCGGGCCAACGCCGCCAATCCGCCCAGCGCTTAAGAGAGATCAATCGCTTTTGAATGACGCCATGCGGTCAATTGACCTTGACCGCGCCAGATCAGCCGCGCGTCAGGTGTTGCGTCACCCCAAGCCGACAACCAGGGACTACGCAGTGTCCAAAACACTTGACGCGTCGCGTCGTCGCCAGCCGTTCTAAAAACGCGGACCTCCGACAGCCCGACCGGAAGTGCAGCTGTCGTGGGATGTTCGGCAATCTGCCACGCATCGGATGGCGTCAGGGTGCCCGCAGCGACGATCAGACTTTGTCCTGTGCGTGATGTCGCGATCACTGCCATGGGATCAGCCGCTGATAGAATTTCCTCCACCGGCCCGGTAGTGATCTCAATGATCCTGCCGCCCTGAGAAGGTGACAGTTGAATTCGTCCAGTCCGTAGTTCAATGACCTGACCGGGCGCAGACTCAACCCAAGACACCGCTGTATTTTCTTCGAAGTGCCAAACGCGCCGCGCAGAGGTTTGAGATGTTTCTCTCCAGACTTTTCCCTGTGTGCGCAGAACGGCATGCTCGCCCAACCTTACACCGCGCAAGTACAATGGACCGCCGTCTACTATCACCGCACGCTTACCTTCGTGCGCTGCGAGCGTGAAAGGCAGCAACGCCACACCAGCCGAGAGCGCGCCCGCCACACAAACGGATCTGCGCGAGAGTTGCGGAAGGTTTGTGGGGCTCATGGTTTCACCGTGACCCATTCGTACTTGTATTGTAACGAGGGTCGTTTGCAGACCTCATCGTACCACACACTTAATCCGGGCCGGCCTTGCCGCCAGTCAAATGTCGCATCACCCGGCATCATATTGTGTTCTTGGATCGGGTTGCGCAACTCAAGATAACTAATCCCTCCGGCCATACAGATGTGTCCGATATGCAGATCAGCCTTGGCGAATTGCGCTGCTTCTTTTTCCATATGATCGAGAGCATTGATGACTTTGCGCCGCTCGCGCAGCATATAATCGGCGTGGCGCTCTTCGGCCTTGCGCCATCCTTCCACACGCATGTTGGTAGTCGCGTCGAACATCCCCTCGCCCAACATAGCTTGACGCAAGGCGGGCCAACGTGGCTTACCCGCTGGAAACACAGAGCGTCCCGTCACTGATAATGAATCAAGATACTCGCAGATGACCAGTCCGCCGATCAGGGGCTCGTCATCATCCATGATCAGGCACGGCACCTTCCCCATAGGGTTAAAGGTCCAGATGGTCGTGTCGTCGTCAAACGGGACAGAGCGTTCAAACGTCAGGCGGTCAAGAACGCCGCCTTCGTGCGCTGTCACAAGAATTTTATGAATGTATTTTGGATTTGGAGTAAAAACGAGCTTCAAGACCCTGCCCCTTGTGTTGAGTTATCGTTATGTTGCCCCTTCAGGCGGTTTTGGGCAAGATTTACTCACGATGTGCGTTTCACACTACGAACTTTTTGAGGGCGGTTACGGTCAATGGGCGTTGACTGCGCGATTCCTGCCCAAGGATGATACCTTGGCTGAGGCGAACTGGGCGTGACCTCGAGCAGTTACGGCCACCTGGTGGGGTTTGTGGGGATTGGCGCGTTGGTCACTGCTTTTGTGCTCATTCCCTATCTGACTCCCCGATTCAACCGCGACTAGGTTGTGTTGGGTGCAAGTTTGATTGTGGGCGAATGCTTAATCGTGATGGGATGGATACATTCCTACGCCGTGTTCGCAGTGGTGTTGGTGCTGTTTGGCGGCGCATGGATGATCTCAATGATGTCCTTTCAAGTCTCTTCTCAGATGATTCTTCCCAGATGGGTGAGTGGGCGCGGCATTAGTATGAGCATTATGAGCTTTACATCCGGCATGGCCTGCTCGGGTGTATTGTGGGGTCAATTGGCCCACTTCACTGATTTAACGACGACCTTTACGGCGGCGGGAATCGGAATGATTCTGGTCGCGGCCCTGACCTACCGCTTTTAAATTAGCGGCAACGAAACTGATGAGGTGTAGTTCCTTGTTTCCCAAAACCTATCGCAAATTTATCCTGACACAGTTTGGCGACGATTTCCGCGCCTGCACCAAAATCATCGACACGCCCTGGCAAGACCCAGGCGACAACGACGTGGTGGTGAAGAATATCTACGCCGGAGTAAATGGCGTTTATGACTTCAACATGATGCGCAATGCCGTGTCGTACATCAAATTCGACGTACCAACAGATTTGGGCATAGAAGTAGTCGGGCGAATTGTTGCCGTGGGCAAGAACGTCAAAACCCTCAAAGAGGGCGACGCCGTTGCCACCTGGAAAGTTGGCAGCGGATATCGCGACTATCAAGTAGCCGACGCCAGTCGCATCTACCCCATCCGCGAAGCCTCGCCTGAAATCCTGACACTCATTCCCACAGGTGTGTCGGGTAAAGTGGGACTGGAACGCATTGGCGAAATGACCACGGGGCAAACTATCGCAGTATCAGCGGCGGCAGGTGGCTTAGGCCACATCGCTGTACAATTAGCTAAACAGGCGGGTAATCATGTCATTGGCCTCGCAGGCAGTGACGAGAAGTGTGCGTTGGTGCGTTCGCTGGGCTGCGACCGCGCCATCAATTACAATACCGAGAATGTGGATCAGGTCCTTAAGACCGAATACCCGGCGGGCCTCGACATTGCCTACGACTCGGTCGGCGGGCGTATTTTTGATGTGCTGGTAGATCATTTGGCGATCCGCGGGCGATTAATCATCAGCGGGTATACTTCCGAGGTTGGAAAACCATTGCAGATGATCACCTCTGGGCGGCCTTGGACAAAACTGTATTTTAAATCTGCCTCGATCCGAGGATTTATTAACCCGCATTTCCAAGAATTTTGGCCCGATGCCGCTGAACGATTACTCGCCTCGTATTACAACGGGGCGTTGACGGTTCTAGTGGACCCCACACCCTTCCACGGGCTAGAAGCCATTCCCGAAGCGGTTGCGTACCTCATGGCAGGGCATAATCGTGGCAAGGTCGTCATTCAACTCGATCACGCAATTTAGGAGGGATTCATATGCTGAAGAATATTCTGAAAGCGAGCGTCGCGTTCGTCGCCGTGTGCGGATTTTCGTTCGCCGCCAGTGCCGAGAAGTTGGACCTCAATACCGCCGAAGGCGTAGCCAAAGTTGGTCGCAAATTTCAATGCTCGTTGAAAGACGGCAAGCCTGTCACCTACTACTGGCATGGCACCGCGTTTGGTCGCACCCAGGGGATGGCCGATAAAGTACTGTTCAATGTCGAAGGCATGAATATCCGTGCCTGCACCACCGTGATGGATAAAGACAGAGGTTATGGCTATCGCCTCGTCTCACGGGAATTGTTGCTCTACCGCGATCCGAAGACGGGCGAGTACCTCAAGACCTGGGACAACCCCTACACCGGCCAGAATGTGAAAGTGCTGCATGTGGCCAACGACCCAGTCAACAGCCGCCCCACATTTGGCGTTGGCCGTGACGGAAAGGTGCAGAAGTTCACCGGCACCACCCTCGACGGCCAGATGTGGCTGACGTCAACCATTCCGCTGTTTTATAAAAACCCGCTGGCGGGCGATTACCAGAAAAACATCGGCGGGATGTACCATGCCACCGAGATGTTCAATTTCTTTGCCAAAGAAAAAGACATGCTCGACGGCAAGAAAGATCAAGCCGACGTTCAGATCGCTTGGCAGCGCATGTCAGATTGGTTGCCATGGATGGAAATGAGCGGTCGCGAAGGCTTGTTCTATGTCTCGACCGCCGGGCGCATGTTGCAGAAATTCCACGACGTCCCCCAAGCGATGCGTGACGAGATCGCTAAGAACTATCCGATCTATAATGCTCCGCCGTCGGTGGACGATGCCCGCCCGAATGAGACCAGCTGGACCTATTTCAAGAAAATGGTTCCGGTGGAAAAGAATATGGGCGAGTAATCACCACTTCGATGTGATAAAAAACCCCGCTCCTCACCCGAGCGGGGTTTTTGTTTGGTGCTACTCCACGCTTTTGGCAATGCAAAAGCAGTACAACTCATGGCGCGTAGTGGCCGGTGCAAACGCGCGGTCGCTGAGCCGACGCTGTGCGTACTGCGCCTCGATATCATCAGCCTGCGGTGTACCGGATAGGCTAAGGCAAGGCGGCGCAAAGGTCCGGTTTTCCTAGTTTTTTTTGCCTCACCTTAAGGTTGATCTGCCTAAATTGGGCGAATCGACATCAAGCTGCTGGAAAAATTCCAACCAGGCCCCGCTGGGCGCACGAACAACCATCAGCTTGACCGCGCCATACGGCGCAATGACAGCACGCACGATAGGCCGATGCAAAACCACACCTCGGGCTGCGATCTCGGCCGCATAAGCCTCCAGGTCGCGCACATGAATGCGATAGATCAGAATGCCGAGATTGGGAGGGTGGGCACGGTCAGAAAAATCGCGGCCCTTGATGCCGTCGAAGTTAAAAATTTCAATCGTGCCGCCATCGGCCTCTTTCGACAGCGCAAAGCTGGCGGCTTTTTCCTTCACTTGGCCGCTCAGTAAAATACTATTGGGCACACCCATGTTGTTCGAGCCATCGGGCGGCCATGTGGGCGATGCCTCCCAGCGCACAGACCAGCCTAATTTTTTGGTAAAGAAGTCAAAGCTCTCACGATAATCGGCCACCATCTGCGTGGCATTGATAATATGGCTCATAGTCGCGAAGGGCGGAAAATCGTCGTAAGACTGGTTGACGCGTTGCAGCAGGTTGATCACCACGCCATCTTGACCGCGCAGCAAGGCCCCGGCATAGGATTTTCCAAACAACGTATAGCGATTAGGATCGGCGAAGCCCTGAAAGCCATGATCGCGCAGATCCTCGAACACGCCATCCATGTCTTTGACCAGGCTATTAAAATTAAAAATTCCCCCCGTGTCATAGGGCCGCGCGCTGGAGCGGATTTGAACTTGGGGACTGCCTTCGATCTTCACAAGCCGCAACAAGCCCTTCTCGACACCGGGCACACCAAGTAACTTGTCATGCATGGTTGTTGTTGCGGGCAAGCCCCAGGCGGCGGCGAGGCTGGGATCGACCGCGCCTTCACTTTTAACCTCGAAGCGCGCGACAGACTGATAAACTTGTGTGGCCTGGGCCAGGTTTTTCACACTGACAACAATTTCTTGCACGCCTTGGCGTTGTGATAAATCAATCCGCGCGTGCGCGAGTGAAGTGGTCATGACGATCCCGAGCAGGGTTGCCAGAATATGCTTCATCGCTAAATCAAACCACGTTTGATCAGGCGCTCGATGGTGCGGGCTTGTGCATCAGCAAAATGCGCGCGTTCAGGCTTTTTCAAGGTCCCATCTTTCTTGAGCAAGGAATTAGCTGGCTGGCCCTCGTAAAGTTCATAAGACGATGCAAACGCCTGGTTTCTCAGCCGCGTCAAATAGTTGTTCATGCCCGGCGCACGACGGGCGCGGCGCAAGGCATTCAAGTCAATTTCGCACGAGGCATAAATCGTCTCGCCGCCGCCCGCCATTTTCAACACATTGCCGCGAAAATCGATGATGCGCGAGCCGCCATTGCCCACATCTTGCGGCAAGTCGATATCGTGCAAGCCGCCGGTGTTGCACGAGACCACGTACGCCATGTTTTCGATGGCCCGTGCCAACTTGGCAACATCTTTGAACGTTTGTTGTGGTGTGCCGCTTTCGCTGGTGGGATGAATAAAGACTTCAGCTCCGCGCATGGCAAAACAACGAGCGATCTCGGGGTATAAAATTTCTTCCGATGCGATGGCGGCAAGGTTACCAATTTCAGTTCGCGCCACCGGGAACACGCCATTGAGCCCATAAAGATCGAGGTACTTATCCCACACATCGTGGGGCGTGGGCGCGAACATGGAATTGAGCCGCCGATAGCGCAGCACTACCTTGCCCGCAGGATCAACCACAAAGCAGGTTTGAAAATAGTAGCCAGGAAAATGGCGGTCGGTTTCGTAGGCATTGCCCGCCAAGAAAATTTTATTGTCCTGCGCAATTTTGGCCAGTGCTTCGTATTCCGGACCATCAATCTCAAGCGCCGCTTTGTCAGCCCACGCGGCCACGGATTCGCCTTGCGGATAACAGGTGAGGAAGTACTCGGGCAGGACCACCAGTTTCAATGATGAACCCGCCCACTGCTTGGTGCCGCGCACCTTTTCGGCCACATGGGCAATGGTGGCGTTCATGCGGATGCGCGCTGATTCCCGGTCGGGGCATCGGTTGACTGAATGTACTTTGATTTGCAAGGCCGCTGCGCCGTACGCAGGCCCTAATGATAGCGGTAATTTTTTGGCCAACAAACCCTCCCTGTTCCTAGAGGAGAGGATATGCGGCCTAGAAGCCCAAGCGCAAACCCATTCGCGCGGTGCGAGGTGTGCCAACCGAGACAAGGCCATCTGCCGAACGCCCAGATTCAACGGTTTTGTTCAGCACATTCTCGATGGCCAGCGTCAGGCGCACGGTCTCTGTAAGCGCCACCTCGGCGGAGGCATCGGCCACAACATACTCGCTCAAAACGCGCGTGTTCTGGTCATCATCGAACTGCTTGGTCGCGCCTCGCAGCGATGCCGCAATAGAAAAGGCTTCGCGCGACGTCCAGGTGAACTGCGCAGACGCCTGATGACTCGAGACTTGTGCGAGCCGCAAACCCTGCAACGTAGGCTGGCGCGAACTGCGTGTCACTTCGGGCGAGGTGAATAGATAGCGCAGCGATGCCTGCCACTGGGGCGACAACTCAGCCGTGAGATCGACCTCGAAGCCATCGGTTTCAATGCGCTCAAGGTTTTGGCGTTGGCGCAAAACTCCGCCCACAGGCACCAAAACATTCAGCGTCGGATCAAGACCCGGGGTTGAGCGGATTGTGACATTCGTCACTGCATCCTTCAGTACGGTATTAAAATAGGTGGTGGTCAGTTTAAAGTTGGGCGCAATGATCAAATCTGCACCGAAGTCTAAACCCGCAACGCGTTCAAGATCGAGCTTGGGATTGGCCTCGGTGATATCGTTGCCGACACGGAACGGTCGATAGAGCTCGTTCAATGTTGGCAAACGAAAGCCCGTATACGCCGCAGCCCTGAACGCCACATTGCTGGTGGCTTCATACCGCACTGCGCTGCGAACAGTGCCGATGCTTCCATCGCGATCCGCAAAGCGGTCATCGCGCAAGACGGCCCCATTTTGCAGCGACGTTTCGCGCCGTTGGCCACCGCTTTGCTGCCAGGAATCCACACGCCCGCCAACTGTTGCTAAAATTTGCGCGACTGGTTGCCAGTTCAGCTCTGCAAATGCGCCTGCCAATGTCTGTTCGCCACCTGCGCGCCGCACGCGCGTAAAACCCTGACCGATGTTTTGGAAATTCTCATTGGTTGCACCGTCGGCCAAGCGCGCATCAGCGCCGAGATCCAAAGACAGTTGATCGTCGAACCGATGCCGAAGAATACCATTGGCGCCGTAAGCCCGCGACGGCACCACGAATTGATCCAAAGAAGGGGTTGCTATCGTGCGCGTGACATTCACAGCCGCGAAGACGGCACGAAAGGCCTGATCGCGCGCGTAAGTGTTGATTTCCCACGAGGTATCGCCACGCGGATCATGCAGCAGCGACAGTGCAGCATCGGCCACGCGCGTTTCAGATTCAGAGATGGCAATTCCGTTGATCAGCCGACTTTCCGAGTACCGCGCCACCCCCCGCACAATTGTGTCTTCATTGATCGCAACCCGACCACTCATCTGCGCCAAAGCCCCACGGTCGGCGGCACGACGATCCACGGGACCACGTTGAGCTTTGCCAATCAGAAAAGTACCATCGGTGTGATGACCATGCGCCAAGCCCTGCCATGCGCTGTTAGCGCCCAAAACCTCAACACTCGCTGTGGCATCAAATGTTGCGTGCGGGCCTGCACTGATTTCTGCAAAACCTGCGTCACGTTCAATGTCGCGGCCTTGTAACCGAATTACGCCTGCGAGCGCGGCGTTCCCCCAAGGCCCTGCACCGCCACCGCGCGTAATCGATGCTGTGCCAATGGATGCGGTCGGTAAAAGGCTCCAATCAATCCACCCCCCGAAGGCATCGTTTTGCGGAATGCCATCAAGCAGCACGAGTGTTCGCCCAGCGCCGCTTGGCCCGAGCCCGCGCAAACTCACCCCTTGCGTTGTGGGGTGCGAAGCGCGGCTGGACTGGCGTCGAAAAAGACCAAACCCCGGAATCGCGCGCAAAGCGTCATCCAGCCGTGCGCCGGCGGATAAGCTGAGTGCGTCGCGCGACAGGCTGGCCGTGGCGTAGACGGGTTCGTTCAAAGAGGGAGCCAAACGCCGCCCCGTCACAATGATTTCAGGAATCGCTTCAGCCGCATCTGCCACAGCGCCAAACACAAAAAAGGCAGGGAGCCCGCAAACCAGGGTTAGGCCGCCTAAGTATTTGAATATATTATATTTATTTAAAATCATACGGACCCACGGCACGGCGTTACCAACATATACAATGTGACACCTTGGGGCGAGGCCGTTTGGCCGGACTGCGCTATATATAAGCAGGCCAGGGGGTTTAATCTCTCTGGGGTTAAAAGAGAATAACTTGCGGGGATAGTATGGTTAAGTTTGGGGGGTGTGCTTGGCGGCGGTTTTGGGGTTGGGCGAGTGCACCTCTCGCAGGCACGCTTAATGCACAAATAAATACCGCTGCCGGCGCGGCTGTCACAAATGCTGTAAGTTTTGGCCTGCCCCGCACAGCTTCTGAGAACCAAGTCCAAGCCAGCTATCGTTTCTTCTTTTAGGCCCGCGGATTCAGCACGATGAGTACACCTATTTCTCGCGACCCTGTTGCTTTTGCGGCCCTCGCTGGCCTGGCGGCGCTGACGCTGTATTTGATGGTGGTGGGCGAGAGCATTTTCCTGCCCCTGGTCCTAGCCATCTTCATTTCCTATCTTATTCTGGCGCTGGGCCATGCTTTCCAGCTCCTCAAGCTTGGGTCATGGAGTGCCAAGCCCTCGCTGGGCCTCACACTCGCAATTATTTCATTCATCGTCGTGATTGGTTTGGTGGTGCAGATCATCGCGGGCAATGTGCGTGATGTGGTTGATGCCGCACCGCAATATCAAGAACGCCTGCAAGCGCTGTTGGGCCAAATTACGACGTTCATCGCAGGGATCGTCGGCCAGGATCGCCCGCTCACGCTCACTACACTGCTAAATGAAATCGATCTGCGGGTGCTGGTGGGAAAATTCGCAGGCGCATTCCAAGCCATCGCCAGCAACACCTTCCAGATCTTTGCTTATGTGGCGTTCCTACTACTGGAAAGTCGCCACTTCGACCGCAAGGTCAAAACGATATTCCCAGATACTGCCCAGGAACAAAGCGTTCGCGCGACCCTCAGCCAGGTTGGCAAACGCATCGAAACCTATGTTCTGGTCAAGACCTTCATTAGTTTCCTGGTGGGTTTGAGTAGCTTTACGGTGTTGAGTATTGCGGGTGTGGATTTCGCGCCGTTCTGGGCCTTGCTGATCTTTGTGTTGAACTTCATTCCCTACATCGGCTCGCCGCTGGGCATGTTGTTCCCCACGGTGCTGGCCCTACTGCAATTCGGCTCCTTACCCACAGCAGCGATAATTCTGGCCTTCTTGTGGGGCGTGCAAAGCCTTGTGGAAAACTTCCTAGAGCCGCACATGATGGGCAGCTCGCTGAACCTCAGCCCCGTGTTCATGATGCTTTCTCTATCAGTTTGGGGCGCCATCTGGGGCATCACGGGCATGATTTTGGCCGTGCCCCTGATGGTGATGATCATGATCGCATTCGCGCAATTTCCCACCACCCGACCGCTGGCCATCATGATGTCGGAAACCGGCGACGTGAAGTAAGGCTAGGCTTTGACCTCAGGCAGCTTGTAAAGGCGCAGCAAGATCAGGCTGGAGAGGTGGAAAACGATCGGTAGCAGCACATAGCCGACCGTAATTCCGAAAACGGCCGTCTCTGGCTGCGACAGACTGATGCCGGTATCGGCTTCCACATAGCCCGAGAGACTGAGCACCAAGCCCATAATCAAGGTTCCGAACGCAAAGGCCACCTTCTCGCTGGCCAGCCACACCCCATTGAATGCCCCTTCGCGATTGAGGCCGGTACGTGCGCGGTCGTAATCCACAGTATCGGTTAACATCGACAAGGCCGTGAGGATGAACGCGCTATTGAACAGCCCGTTGAGCGCCCCAATCAGGAAAATCAGCCAGACCGCAGGGCCGGGTATCAGCCAGAGTGCGAACGCGGCGCAATAAAGCAGCAACGAGATTACATACACCTTCATTTTGCCGAAGCGGGCGCAGGCCGCCACCCACATCGGCTGCGAAAAGATAGCCGCCAGCGAGATGAACAGCACCATGGTGCCCAATATCGTCAGGGGCTGCTTGAGAACGTAAATATGGAAATAGATGATGGCCGCATAGCCGACACCCTCCGCCAAACGCTGGAGAAAGGCTGCCGAAAGCAAGATCAGGAACGGACGGTTTTCAAGGGCCAGCTTAAACTGCGCAAGCAACCCCAGACTGGTTTCATGGCGATCAACATAAGGCGCCTTGGCCGTGGCAAAGACCGTGGCCATCATCGTCACGATGCAGATCGCGCCCATGATCCAGGCCATAAAGCTATAACCCGCCGTTCCGGTGCCGCCGTAATCGCGGATCGCAGCGGCATAGCCCCCCACGATCAAACCCGTGGCCATAAAGGCGACACGAAAAGCCATCAGGCGCGTTCGCTCATGGGCATTGGTTGTCATCTCCGAGCCCATGGTGAGGTAAGGCACCGAGAATGCGGCAAAGGCCGTGAGCGCAAGGGTATAGATCGCAGAGACATAGACCGCGCGGGCGACCGGCCCTTCAAAGATCGGCACATGAAACATCAGCAGGAATAAGGCGACGGTTAACAACGCGCCCCAGAACATGAAGGGCCGACGGCGACCCCAGCGAGTCGACATGCGATCGGATGCAATCCCGGCTAAGGGATCGGCGAACACCACCCAAATCTTGGGCGCAAAGATCGCAAGCCCCGCGATGGCCGCAGGCACACCCAAGGCATCGGTCATGAAGGGCAGCAATAACAAAGCTGGCGCGTCACGAAAGATCTGGCCCCCGACCATGCCGACGCCATATCCGGCACAGAGCCATGTAGGCAGCCGAGCGGGCTGAGATGGCGTCGTTTGATGATCTGTCACTGCTCGTCCCCCAAAACATGCCGATAGGCCAAGACCTTAACTGTCTAAGGGACAGCCTCCAAGCAGTCCTGTGATGCGATTGCATCATGGATAGCGTCGTGGACGTTGGTTTCATGTCCGCCCAAACAGGCCTATATTAGAGGCACGTACCACATCACGCCGGAGAACACCCATGCCCAGCCAAGTCCAACACGACCTTCTGCCCACGCGCACGCACGACGAAGGCGCCCGCCAGGATTACTACATGGAGATCCGCCGTCATTTGGCTGTGAACGTCGCGGGCGGTAACCGCGCGGTCTATAGCAACATCGTCAAACCGGCGTTCTTAAGAAGCCATGGCCGCGAGCCCAAAGACCGCAGCGAAGTGCGCACCGAGATGACGCGCCAGGGTTACTACCAAATGTACAGCGCCATGCAGCGCCATACCCAAGAGATGACCTGGGATAGCGTGATCGATTCCGTCGAGCGCGACTTGCCGCGATTGACCGCCCAGGCCAAGCAAAAGATGGCCAATGCCAAGGGCACATTGACCCTCGACCCTGCCTTTAAAGCCCCGGGATACTTGACATTTTACGACATTCACCTGCAACCAGGTGGCTATCACACCACCTTGGCCGATGATGATGTGGCCTCGGGCGCGCTCTATGACCGCGCGACCTATATGTACTCGATGGGGAACCTTGGACCGAAGACCGATTACTTCGGCTCATCACTGCTCGCGCACTTCAAAGCGCGCTTCCCGCACATCACGCCCAAACGCATTCTCGATATGGGATGCACCATCGGCCACAGCACCTTGCCCTGGAAAGAAGCGTTCCCTGAGGCAGAGGTTTATGGAATCGATGTGGGCGAATCGGTGCTGAGATATGCCCATGCCCGGGCCGAAACCATGGGGGTGCCGGTTCACTTCAGCCAACAAAACGCCGAACGGACGAATTTCGCCGACGGATTCTTCGATGTCGTGCTGTCCCACATCATGATGCATGAGACCTCCACGCCAGCGGTGCCGCGCATCTTTGCCGAGAGCCGTCGCGTGCTGCGCGAGGGCGGCGTGATGATGCATTTGGACAACCCACGCCTCGTCGGATTACCCCCGTTCGATGCGTTCTTGGCCGAGTGGGAAGTGCACAACAATAATGAAAAATTTGGCGGCACATATCGCGAGATGGATATCGTGGTAGAGGCTGAAAATGTTGGGTTTGTGAAGGGTAAGGCGACTTTAGAATACGTCGCGCTCGTGGTGCCTGCACGCATCATGAATTACTCAACCAAGGGCATTCAGTTCCCCTGTTTGGTCGGCGAAAAATAGCCAACACCGCGCATCACACTGCTCACATCATCGACAAAAACTTACGGCGCGGCATGCATGTCCCGCCGTTTTTTATGCGGGGTGATGATACACAAAGACTCGTTTTGTGATTTTTGAAAAATAAAGAGAAAGAGGAATGCAAGAACTTTTTTTTCGACTTGTGCAAAAAGACTTGTACAATTCTTTTAACTGAGATTTAGTCAACTTGTTCGTGCAGTTCTTGTGCGGACGCCGGGCTCTCACATGGTGTGAGTTGTTCGGTTCCTTGCTTCAAGCAATAGGGGAATACCATGGCAGCCAAGAAAAAAGCCAAGAAGAAAAAAGTAAAGAAGAAGGCCTAACCTTCTTTTGAGTTAATCCACAGGGATTAGCACAACAGAAACGATTCAGTGGCGCGCGCGGGCGAAAGAGCTTTGCCCTTCAAAGGATAGACTAGGTCTTCGGACCACATACGGTCTCCCAAGAAAGTATGCGCTACCCTGAAACGGTTGTGATTGAGAAACCCGTCGAGCTTCTTGCTCGGCGGGTTTTTCGTTGTCGGGTTGAGCGGATCATTGTTGGAATGCGCGCGTTCATTCCGCCACAGATGGTTTCATCCTCCTCTGCCCCCCAGCGGACAAGCGCTTTAGTTTCGCTTCTGTTCCGGCACCGTTGGCATTAGGCTACCCCCCATATCTAGGAGGAAATCATGCGGTTTCGCACCACATTCAGCGTGTCATTTTTTACGGCGTTTGCTCTATATATAAGTGTGTCGCAGCCTCACTCGGCACTGGCCAAGACCCCCCTAAAATTCGCAGAAATCGGCCAAAAAGCAGGCATTTCCGACCCTGCTTTGAACGGCACTGGGCCGATGTTTGCCGACTACGACCAAGACGGCGACATGGACATTTTTGTCTCGACCGAGGCCATTGGGCCGGATATCGCGCTACGCCTGTGGGAGAACGATGGCAAAGCCAAATTCACAGATGTCGCCAAAGAACGCGGCATCGATTTGCCAGGAACGCTCGGTCGCGGAGCGGCCTGGGGTGATGTCGATAACGATGGTGACCTTGATTTGGTGATTGCCACCCTGCCGCCCAATGCCAGTGGCCCACCGGGCCAACGCCCCAAGCATGTGCCTTCCACGCTGATGAAGAACCTGCTGAAAGAAACCGGCAAACCAAACTTCGAAAACGTGACTGTGGCCGCAAAGCTGATGCGCAAGAATAACGACGATGACGCGAAGATTGGCGGGGTGGGCAACACCGGCGGCGGCATCGGCTTCATCGACTACGACAACGATGGCTGGCTGGATATCTTTCATCGCAATGCCGATGGCGAGATCGACAATGCCCTGTTCCATAGCAACCAAGACGGCACCTTTACAGATGTGACCGACGAGTCGGGTATTGCGATGCACAACGTGGTGAACGAGAGCAACAGCCAGGGGGCACCAAGCTGGGCCGACTTCGACAACGATGGCGACATGGACCCGCTGGTGACCAACGAAGGCGACTTCAGCGTGCTGTTTGTCAACGAAGGTAAAGGCAAATTCACCAATGTCATGAACAGCCGCAAGCCACCCTCGGGCCTGGCCTTCCGGTTGGCGGGAAATACGCAGGGGTCTTGCTTGGGGGATGTGGATAACGATGGCGACATCGATGTTTACCTGCCACTGGCCGATCAAGCCAATCGCCTGATCCGCAATGATATCGACAAGGGCCAAGGGCTGACTTTTACCGACATCACCAAGACATCAGGGGCTGGCGACCGGCGCGGGGCACGCAGTTGCGTGATGGCCGACTTCGACAACGATGGTCTGCTAGATATTTACGTCAACAACGGCGGGCCACAGAACGTGCTGATTAACGATGTGATCGATGGCTTCCCCACTTTCGTGCGCTTCTTTATCGCCTGGGAGCCTGATTATAACGTGCTTCTGCATAACCTGGGCGGTGGCACGTTCGAGGATGTGACCAAAGGGTCGGGCGCCGAGGGCTTCGGTATCGGCTCGGGCGTCGGCGCGGGCGATGTGAATGGCGATGGCTTCCTGGATATGTTCGCCACCAACCGCACCTATTACAATGCGTTCCAGCGCGTCAACATTCCCCAAAGCAGTTGGCTGTTCCTGAACAAAGCCAACAAGAATAACTGGATCAAGGTGGCGTTGACCGGCACCACCAGCAACAAGTCTGGCATCGGCGCGCGGGTAAAAGTGGTGAGCGGAGACCTCGCCCAAATCCGCGAGCGCGTGCCCGCCCACGGGTACAACTCGGCCAACGAACCGCTAGAAACCTACGGCCTCGGGGCACGCAAAACGGTGGACTACATCGAAGTGCGCTGGCCCTCAGGCATTGTGCAGCGGGTTGAAAAACCAGGGGTAAGGCAGATCATTGCGATTACCGAAGCCCCGCAATAGAGTTTGCCTGTGGCTTACAAAGAGAACTCTGCTTTCGAGGTAAGTAATCGGGTGTCGCTCGAGGACGCCCTGCCAATAGCTACGCTAGCGTGACGGCATCGTTCCAGGAGCATCACCATGCCAGCACCTCTTATGCGCCCCGAACTATCCGGTACGTTTGGCGCGGTGGCTTCGACGCACTGGATAGCCTCATCGGTCGGCATGGGTGTGTTAGAACGCGGCGGTAATGCCTTTGATGCGGCGGTGGCCACAGGCCTAACATTGAGTGTGATCGAACCGCACTTGAACGGCCCCGGCGGCGAATGCCCTGTGTTGCTGTATGACGCGCAGTCCAAACGTACCGTCGTGATCAACGGCCAAGGCCCCGCGCCCAAAGCCGCATCACTAGCGAAGTTCCGCGAGCTGGGGCTCGACATGGTGCCGGGCACGGGCTTCCTGGCGGCATGCGTGCCGTCAACCTTCGACACCTGGATGCATGTGCTGCAAACCTTCGGCACCATTAGCGTATCGGAAGCGCTAGCCCCAGCCATTCATTACGCCGAGAACGGCTTTCCGTTGCTGGCCCCCATGGTCGGCACAATCCGAATGGTCAAAGACCTGTTCAACACCGAGTGGAAAACCTCTGCTAACTTATGGCTGCGCAATGGTGAAGTGCCCAAGGTGGGCGAGTTCCAAAAGAACCCGGCGTTCGCGGCCACATATCAGCGCATCGCCAAAGATTCCGAGGCCGCGACCGGCCCCCGCGAGAAGAAAATTGAGGCAGCACGCGCTACGTGGTCCGACGGCTTTGTCGCCGAGGCCATGGACAAGTTCGTGCGCACACCCGCCATGGACACATCGGGCAAACGCCATGCGGGGCTGTTGTCGGGTCAGGATTTGTCGAAGTGGCGCGCCTGGGAAGAACACCCCGCGACATTTGAATACGCCAACTACACACTGGCCAAGTGCGGACCCTGGAGCCAAGGGCCTGTGTTCTTGCAACAGTTGGCGCTGTTAGCAGGGTTTGATTTAGCAAAGATGGACCCTGTGGGGCCCGATTTCATCCACACTTACATCGAGGCCGCCAAGTTGGCCTTTGCCGACCGCGAGGCCTATTACGGCGATCCGAGTTTCATCAACGTGCCGCTGACGCAGTTGTTAGACAAAACCCACAACGATGCCCGGCGCAAATTGATCGGCGCCAAGGCGTCGCTCGACGATCGGCCCAGCCCATTGGCGGGCTTCAAAATTGTTGCCACACCTGAAACCGGCAAAGACGAAAACATGAGCGCGGCGCAAAACAAAGCCAGCTTTGGCGGTGCAGGCGAGCCGACCGTGCGGCGCGATGGGTTTGTGCGCGGCGACACCGTGCATTTGGACGTTGTTGACAAAGACGGCAACATGGTGGCCGCCACGCCAAGTGGAGGCTGGTATCAAAGCTCACCGCTGATCCCCGAGCTTGGGTTCTGTTTAGGCACGCGTGCGCAGATGTTCTGGCTGCAAGAAGGCCACCCCAGCGCACTGGTGCCGGGCAAGCGCCCGCGCGCCACACTGACACCATCAATAGCCATGCGTGATGGCGAGCCGTATATGGCGTTTGGTACACCGGGCGGAGATCAACAGGACCAATGGTCGCTGATTGTGTTCCTGCATCACGTTCATCACGGCATGAACTTGCAGGAAGCCATTGAAGCACCCGCCTTCCATTCAGAACATTTCCGCAGCTCGTTCTATCCGCGCGAGTCCAAGCCCGGCGTGATACAAGCCGAAGGCCGCATGCCCAAAGCGACCATCGACGAACTTCGTAAGCGTGGCCATACCCTGGAGGTAGGCCCCGATTGGTCCTTGGGTCGCGTCTCGGCAGTGACTAAATGGAAGGGCATTGTGCGAGCAGGTGCCAACCCCCGCGGGCAGCAAGGTTACGCCGTCGCGCGCTAATCACAGGACCCATCATGACCAACACACTCACGCGACGTGGAACCCTCGCTTTGGCAGGCGGTGTCGTTGCAGCGTCCAGCTTAGCCACGCCCGCCATGGCAGCGCCAAAAGGCCCCGGATTGATCTTGCCCGAAGGCCCGGCTGGCTCGTGGGATTCCGAGCGTACATCTTGCCCGCGCGTGCTGCGCGAGGCCGATGGCGTGTGGAAGATGTGGTACTACGGTCGCGATCCCAGTTTTGACAATGCCTACACGCTGCCACGGGGCGGGGTGGTTTAGCAAAATCCAAAGATGGCATTCGGTGGGAGCGCGTTAAAGGCCCCCTGACCATGGGTGCGGTTCTGGAGCCCAGCGCCGACCCTGCCCGCTTTGATAGTGGACACGTGGGTGTGGGCAGCGTCATGCGCGACAACGATCAGTATGTGATGTGGTACTTCGGCGGCGATCAAACCGTTACCACCACGCCGCGTGGCACGTCGAAGGGATTTCCGTTACGCCCTGGACGCGCCACATCAAAAGACGGCATTAGCTGGACCAAGACCGATGGGCCGGTGCGCGGTGCGTACCTGGACAATGGCAAGCCCGGTGACTTCGATTCATCTATGGTCGGCTGGCCGCAGGTGTTCAAAGAATCTGATGGCACGTACCGCATGTATTACCACACGCTGAGTTTCGCCGAGGGCTTCATGGCCTGCGGTGCGATTTCCCCCGATGGCTTGAAGTGGGAGAAGATCGGTCCGGTGCTGAAGAAAGGCCCAACCGGAAATTTCGACCAAGGGGGCGTGGCATCACGACAGGTCTTCAAACTGAATGGCCGCTACGTGATGTTTTATGAAGGCAACAACGGCGAACGCTTTGCAGGCCTTGGCATGGCCGAGTCTCCCGACGGCGTGAATTTCACGCGCGTCAAAGGGCCAGAAAAAGACAACTGCATGCTGGCGCTGTCGCCCATCGACAGCGGGCGGTTCGATACCCACGGCATCGGCACGCCGTGGGTGGTGCCTAACGGCAAAGATTATTTTTTGTACTACGTCGGCGCGGAAATTCCCGGCTACGATGGCACCCAAAAAGGTGAAAACAACCACATCCACCGCATCGGATTGGCGATCAACGAAAGCGGTGATTTGGCTTCCTGGAAGCGCTGGGAGGGCTGATAACCTACTGAATTAAAATGCATAAATTGATTTGTTTTTGACTGCGCCTTGATTTTCGCAGAAAACTAGTTTATAAACTAGTTTGTTCAGGAGCACACTATGGGCACGGTCAGAAAAGTCGGCATGTTCGAAGCCAAGACGCATTTCAGCGCCCTGGTTGAAGAAGTGCGCAACGGTGGCGAGATTGAAATCACCAAGCGCGGCGAAACGGTGGCGAAAATTGTGTCGAGCCGACCCCGCAAAGATCGTGCGGACGTCAAACTGGCCATCGAAGAACTCCGCGAACTCCGCAAAGGCGTCAGTCTCGGTGGCCTCAAGATCAAAGACCTGATCAATGAGGGAAGAAAATATTGAGTTTCGTCATCGATACATCGGCGACAATGCCGTGGTGTTTTCCGGATGAACAGACAGCGCAAAGCGAATCCTTGCTCGACCGTCTCACGGGCGATGAAGCCTATGCGCCCGCAATTTGGACGCTTGAAGTCGCAAACACACTGTCGATGGCCGAACGAAAAGGCCGGATATCGGTCACTACGGTTGATGCTTTTGTTGGGCAGTTAAGGCGGTTGAAGGTCAATCTCGACCACGATCATGAAGCACGAGCATTTTCGATGATTCTTGCGCTGAGCCGACGCCACGCGCTCACGACTTACGATGCCAGTTACCTGGAACTGGCCATGCGTTTGAGCTTACCCTTGGCCACACGCGACACGGACTTAAAACGCGCTGCCAAAAGTGCGGGGATCGAGTTAATCCCGGCCTAACCGAACACGCCCTCGACCTTGAGCTTGGTGATCGTCGCGGCATCATAGCCCAGCAGCGCTAATACGGCCTCAGCGTCTTGATTAAGCGCCGGGCTCGCAAAGCCAAACGAGGCAGGCTCCTCAGTAAATTTAATCGGGTTGCCGATATGGCGGCGGCCTTGATCGTCGGTGATCACCATCGCGCGCGCCTTGGCTTGGGGCTGCTCAACAGCCTCGGCCATGTTCCTGACCGGCGCCCAGCCCACATCAAGCGTCGACAAAACAGCGACCCATTCGGCTTGAGTCTTGGTCTTGAATGCGCCGCGCAGAAACTCTTTGACCGGTTCTTGCGCCACGCAATCATCCAACGCGCACAGCGCCACCAAATCGGTGCGTTGCAAGTAACCCAGGAAATTCTCGGCAAACTTGGGCTCGCGGCCCGACAGCACAATGAATTTTGCGTCCTTCGTTTCGTACACATTGTAAAATGCCGCACCACCGATGGACCGCCCTGTTTTAGTGAGCGGCGCTTTGCCTTCGCCCAGCACTGGCCCCGTCAGGTGCGCGCTAAATGACAGCAACGAATCATACATCGCCGCATCAACAAAATCGCCTTGGCCTGTCGTCTCGCGCCGATACAGCGCCATGAGAATGCCCGATAAGCCCATCATCGCCGAAGCTGCATCAGCCGATGGAAAGCCTGGCACCACAGGCTTGCCATCACCGCTGTCATTAATTGCTAAAAAACCTGTGAGCGCCTGCGCGCCCATGTCATGCGTGGCCTTGCCATACATTGGACCAGAGTGACCAAACGCCGACACCGCGCAATAGACCAGGCGCGGATTGATGGCTTTAATGTCTTTGTAGCCAAGCCCCAACCTATCCATCACGCCGGGGCGAAAGCCCTCGACGATCACATCAGCGGTGGCGGCTAGCTTCAGGAATATCTCTTTGCCCTTGGGGTGTTTGAGATTGAGGCACAGGCTTTTCTTGCCGCGATGCAGCGTGCGAAACCATACAGATTGGGGCTTGCCGTCGGCGCCCTCTTCAAATGGACCGTAATGGCGAGAAGGTTCACCGCCCGGTGGCTCGATACGAATCACTTCGGCACCGTGGTCAGCCATCATCAACGTCAGATGCGGCCCCGGCAGATACATACTGAGATCGATCACGCGCAGGCCTTGAAGCTTCATTGTCAGATTGCCTTCGCGGCGCGCAGAGCATCGATGTCTGCCGCCCTATAGCCGGCCTCGCGCAAGACGGCCTCGGTGTCTTGGCCCAATTTCGGCGCAAAACGGCTTTTCAAGCGTTCGCCATCCAGCAAAACGGGATTGGCCAGCGCGCGCATATTGGGGCGATCTGGGTGCGGCACGGTTTGCACCATTTGGGTTTCTTGCAGGAACGGATTATCGAGCGCGCGATCGATGTTGTAGACCGGGCCGACTGGCAGTTGACCCTTGAAAACATTGATCCATTCATCGGTCGTCCGGGCCGAGAATGAGTCATCGAGAATTTTTGTCAGCGCATCTCGGTTGGCCAATCGCGACGGCATATCGATGAACCGTGGATCTGTGTCCAAGTCAGCGCGCCCGATGCCCGCGAGCAAGATGTCCCAAAATTTTGGGTTCTGTGCCATCACAAACAGCCAGCCATCTTTGGTTTTCTGTAATTGGCTAGGTGTTACCGAGGCGTGCGCGCCGCGCGGCACTTGTTTGCTCACCAAGCCTTCGTTGAGATACCAACTGCCAGCATAGGTGAGTTGATGTAGGGCCAAGTCCATCAAACTGAGGTCGACATCACGCCCTGGCGCATCGTTCGTCTTGCAGGCCAGCACAGCGGCCGTGACCGCATAAGCCATCATGGTGCCGGTCATGAAGTCGACCATCGACACGCCCAGACGCACGGGCGGGCCATCGGGCTCACCACTCATGCTCATGAAGCCGGCTTCGGCTTGCATCAAAAAATCATAGCCCGGCCAATCGGCGCGTGAGGTTTCACGCCCATAAGCCGAGATATGGCCACACACAATTTTTGGGTTGATAGCTTTGAGCGCATCATAGTCGAGGCCCAGCTTTGCGGGCTGATTGCCACGCATGTTACCAACCAGGCAGTCAGACGTTGCTACAAGCTTGTGCAGCACCTCGCGGCCTTTAGGACTTTTGAGGTCCAGCGTGAGGCTGCGCTTGTTCAAGTTCAGGCTTTGGAAAAACAGGCTGTCGTGCTCGCCCAAAAAGTACGGGCCTGTCGCGCGTGAGAAATCACCACCCGTACCCGGATTCTCAATTTTAATCACGTCGGCACCCATCTCGGCCATGATCATGGTGCAGTACGGGCCTGCGCCATATTGATCGAAACTGAGGACGCGAAGGCCTGCGAGTGGAAGAGGCTTAGACATGGCTAGATTGGGTTCCGCTCAATAAGTTGGCGCGCGATGATTATGCGCTGCATTTCGTTGGTGCCCTCGCCAATCGTCATCAACGGCGCATCGCGATACAAACGCTCGACCACAAATTCTTTTGAATAACCGTAGCCACCGTGAATGCGCATGGCTTCTAATGAATTTTCCACCGCCGCCTCAGATGCATAATACTTCGCCATGCCCGCTTCCATATCGCAGCGCCGCCCCTCGTCGTAGGCCTTAGCCGCACTTTCGACTAATAAGCGTGCGGCTTCGCACTTGGTGGCCATATCGGCCAATTTCAGTTGAATGGCCTGATGCTTGCAGATTTGCTTGCCAAAGGTTTTTCGCTGCTGGCTGTATTTTACTGATTCTTTAAGCGCACGATTGGCAATGCCCACGCCGCGCGCCGCCACGTTAATGCGCCCCAACTCCAGCCCCCCCACAGCGTGATAGAAGCCCTTGCCTTCCTCGCCGCCGATCAAATCGGCTGCTGAAACTTTGTAGTTTTCAAACACCAGTTCGGCGGAATCGATGCCGTGGTAGCCAAGCTTCTCTAACTTGCGCGACACCGAGAACCCCTCGCCCTTTTCGGCGATCAGCATACTCATGCCTTTGCGCGGCGGATCGGTCGTTATATCGGTTTTCACCAGCAAGCCAAAAATGTGGCCTTGTTGGCCATTGGTGATCCAGGTCTTGGAGCCATTGACGATGTAATAATCGCCGTTCTTTTCGGCTCGGGTGCGAATTGCTTGCAAATCGGTTCCGGCGTCGGGCTCGGTCAATGCTGTTCCCGCACGCAATTCGCCCGTGACCAGTTTCGGCAGATATTTTTTCTTCTGTTCTTCCGTGCCGAATTTTTCGATGCATTTGGCCAGCATCAGGTGCGAATTAAAAATACCCGTCAGCGACATCCATGTTTCCGAGATCATTGTCACGACTTTTGCATAAGTCGTGGCCGACAGTCCTAACCCACCCCACTCAGTGCTGATCATCGCGCCAAATAAACCCAGCGCTTTCATCTGCTCGACCATGGCATGAGGATATTCGTCCGCATGCTCCATGCGCATGGCATGGGGTTCCACGTCGCGCGCCAGCCACTTGGCAATGGAATCGAGAATCAGTTGGTCAACGCCAGAAGCGTCGTCGCGCGGGATCATGGGCATCATCCTGGGAAGAAAATCATCCCTGAAGATGGCGCGGAACAGCCACCCCGGCAACCCTAATAAAGCAAGCTATTCTGCGGCCTTAGCGGCATTTTCGGCTTTTATCTCGGCGATGGTTTCTGAGGTCGACAACACGCGGCCCCACAACCGCAAGAACATCTCTTCGTAGGCCTGTTGCATGCGATCTGAACACGTGCCGGTGGCATCAGAGACCAACACCACGCCATAGCCTTTGTCGGCGGCTTCCATCGCCGTCATGCCGACGCAGTTGTTCGTGGACACACCGACGACCACAAGCTCGGTGACGCCGAGTGCTCGCAACCGAGCGTCGATGCCTGTCGACCCAAATGCACCCATGGTGGTTTTGTTCAACACGGGTTCTTGCGGCAGCGGCTTTAAGGCGTCCACAATATCGTGCTCGGCCTTGCCGACTTTATTGCACGTGGCTTGAACGAACGCACGGATGTGGCGTGCGACATCAGAACAATCAGGCGTCTCGGCGCCGTAGGTGATGAAAATGACTGGCGCACCCAACGCGCGAAATGCGGCCAGCAATTTTTGTATGTTTGGCACGACGAAATTTTGAATGCGCTCAAACCGATAACGCGATTCCTCCAAGCGCCCTTGTTCGTGCAACATCTTTGCTAAGCCATGCTGCAAACTGCCTGTCGCATTTTGCATATCGACAACCAGCAACGCTGTTGTCGCCGAGCGTAGCGTAAATTTAAGCGAGAATTCGTTGATGTAGGCGGTCATGTGGGCAGTGCGCCCAGTTTCAGACGCACTAAAAACTCAGCCTGTCGCGCCGCACGACCCAGCCATTGCCCCGCAGATAATCGGCTTGGCAAACGCGCCAGAAAATCATCGACCGCCGCCAGCGCCGTGGGTTCATCTAGATACGGCGTGTGGCCACGGTTGGGCACGGTGTACGGTTCGATATGGGGCATGCGCTGTTTCATTTTCGCGAACGTCTCGGGTGAGAGCACATCGGAAATGGCACCGCGCATCGCCAACACCGGAATGCCCGTGAGGCGCAAGAAATATGGCCATAAGCTCGTCGCCGCCGAGCCCGCTTGGGCCGCGTTGCCAAAGGGTTTGGCAAGATTGAGATCATAGTCATTCTTAATGGAGCCGTCGGGCTGTTCGATGAACCTGCGCCGCGCCATCTTCAGCCAATCGGCATGGGTGTAGTCGGGATAAATTTTACCATCCACTTGCAGCAGCGCTTCGGCTGCAGCGTCCCAGGTTGGGCCCGAATAGCCGCGCGCCACGAATGCAGCAATGCGCGTAAGGCCCGTGGCATCAATCTCGGGACCAATATCGTTCATAACAATGCCCAGCACTTTCGTCGGCATTACCGCGCCCAGGACAGTCGAAATAATGCCCCCCAGCGATGTGCCCACCAACACCACCCGATTGAGCGAGAACGCCTTGAGCAGCGCCATCATATCGCGCACATAGGTTGGTGGCTGGTAGGTCATGGGGTCGGGCGCATATTGCGATTTGCCGCGACCGCGCAGATCGACACACAGCACCCGATATTTTAGCGCCAAATGCGGGGCCAATTCGTCGAAATCGCGCGAATTGCGGGTCAGCCCGGGGATGCAAATCACCGTGACCTTCGCCTCGCGCGGGCCCGGATAATCGCGCACATAAAGCTGCAAGCCATCAAACGACGCGTATGTACGCTCTAAAAACATCCCCGCCGCAGCCATCGGTTTAAGCCCCATGTTTATGGGAGACGATAGCACGCGGCGGGGTGAGAGCAATCGCGGGAGGAGCGCTGCCCTATTTGAAAGCAGGTTTATCCATGGGCAAAATAAATTTCGGCGGTGTGGGCATCGGCGACGGCGCGAACCTCAACCTTGGGCAGAGGTGGCTGGGTGGTTTGTAGGCCAATGTTTTGAGCCAATCGCATCAGCTCATACTGGGCAGGTCGGAACGGGCCTTCGCCTAGCCAGTTGTCCTTGGCGTTGAGCCACGTTTTTGAAATACCCACTGCCAAACCGCTCATCTGATGATCCCTTCACTGCGTTTCACAGGGATCAAGATAGGGGGTTTGGCGGTGAGCGCTGGGTAATTCTTTCACACGACTGATCAAATTCGTAACGGCACGAAAGATTTATCTGCGCCTGGAGAGATTTGGAAAAAACTTTGCTGCGCGCCCGAACAGTCCTTATGGCCCACCCGCTGCGGCAGCGGGGTCGGTGAAACCTCTAAATTTAATGGTCTCATCAATGTCTTTTTGGTTCCGGCCTTCATAACTCGCCCACTCCTGAGCCGTTTTGCAGATACGCACTTTGCCAATCCGGCTGCCCGTAATGGCCGATGTCCGACAGATTTTTTTGTCGGGACCAGACGCTTGATCTGCCGCTTTGGCCTCTGAAAGCGTAGCCGTTTCAGATTGAGCCCAGGCCAGACCTCCCAAAACGAAAAGGTGCGCAAAAAGCTAATATCGCAAGCGACCGAATCATTTGTTTCTCCCTCGAACCACTTAGCAATACTGCGACATCCAAAAAGAAAAACCAACGTCTCGGATAAAGGCAGCGGCTTGCAAGGCTGCCTTATATACACCGCTGTATTGTTCTTCTCGAAAAAGCGCCCCCATTAGCCATCTGCAGTCGTATTTATGCGGCTGAGGCACAGCCCCCGACCTCAATATCGCGAGATTGATCTGCCACCTTCAGGGTGGTCCATCGACTATTTTAGTCTGGACCATGAAGGAGAGGAGAAATGGGCAAGAGGCACAAGCCGGAGGAGATTATCGGCAAGCTGCGTGAGGCGGAGATCGTGCTGGCGCAGGGCGGGACGACGGGGGATGCGTGTCGTCGGATCGCGGTCACCGGGCAAACATACTATCGCTGGCGCAAGGAATATGGCGGTCTGAAGACTGATCAGGCGCGACGGATGAAGGTACCGCAGAAGCAGCCCAGGCGCGGGCGGCTATGGCTGAACGACGGGTCGTGCATCCGGCTGCGGCCTGAATATCCTGGGCATGTCTGGGCTTATGACTTTGTCGAGGGCCGCCTGCCAACATTAGGTCCGACAATGGCCCGGAATTTATAGCAACCGCCGTACAGAAATGGCTGGCTCAGGTCCGCGTGAAGACGCTTTACATCACCCCGGCATCGCCCTGGGAGAATGGCTACAACGAGAGCTTCAATGGGCCGCTGCGCGACGAGCTGCTCGACGGCGAGATCTTCTACAGCCTCGCCGAAGCCAAAGTGCTGATCGAGGCCTGGAGGTGGCATTACAACACGATCCGCCCGCACAGCAGCCTTGGCTACCGCCCGCCGGCGCCGGAAGCAGCGACACCGCTATTGCCGCACGATTGCCGGTGGCAACCCAGCACTTGGCCCCGAAAAATCCAAGACAATGACATTGGGTTTCGTGTGGGAGCCTGAGTTCGTCGACAACCTCGCGCTGACCTTGGACTACTACAAGTTCAACTTGAACAAGGCCATCGAACGGCCAAGCGCAACCGACGTCTTGGACCAGTGCTATACCACCGCGTTCAATCCAGGCCTCACGCTCAACGCCGCCTGCTTACAGGTTCGCCGCGAGCCAACCAATGGATCCTTCAACGGTGCGACAGCTCCTGGTATCTTGCGTCCGTTGTCTAACCTCGGCAAAATCGACACCAGCGGTTGGGACCTCGGCATCACCTACTCTGTTGAGTTCGAAGACATGGGCATGAGCTCCGGCTTGGGGCGCTTGGCCTTTAACTTCAGCGGCAACAAAGTGAACACGTACTTCCAAAAGCCCACGCCCAGCTCGGTCCGTCGCGATTGCAACGGCTTCTTTAGCGTGGCCTGCGAGGAGCCTGTTCATAAGTACAAGTGGATCCAACGTACGACATGGTACGTCAGCGACTTCGACTTCTCGTACAACTGGCGTCATGTCAGCAGCGTGATCGAAGAGCCGGGCGGCACGGTGTTCCTGCCTGAATTCTCGGCCATTCCCGACTACAACTACATCGACATCTCGGGCGGATGGGAGATCACCGAAACCGCGCGCGTTGCCCTGGCTGTGAACAACCTGTTCAACAAGCGTGCTCCGGCAGTTGGCCAAACCATCGGCACGACCGGCACGAACAGCGGCAACACGTTCCCACAGAACTACGACACAGTTGGGCGTTACTTCTCGCTCAGCACTGTGATGAAGTTCTAAGAACGTCTGACACTCGACTCAAAAGGGCGGCCCGCAAGGGCCGCCCTTTTTCTTTGTCTGCTGCACAAGCCAAAAGCGCAGAGCACAGAGCCCGCCGCAGCAACCTACATTCATGTACCCATGATTTTGTAGCCAATCACGCAGGTCGGCAAAGCGATAGGCGCGCTAGTGATGTTCATGAGTCCCGCATCACCCAGCTTGCGCTTGAAGCCCAGCAGCACCGCGTCGCTCATGGCCGCGCGGGTAATCGCATCAAGCCGGTCAATATACGAGCTAATCCGCTTTTTCATCAGCGCAATCATATTGAGCTGAGAGGTGATCTCGGTGGTTTTGCGAATCACGAACACATGCTGCAGCAAAATAATAACAGCCTCGATGACTTCGCTGCGGGGTCAATCGCGGCTGAATCGACGCCATATATTTTGAAGCCCTTACCGGTTTCATGCGAGAACCGCGCCGCAATCAACGCGACCGCGCCATTCCCACAAGCCAAATCTAAAATCGCTGCGCTGTTGGGCAGTTCAGCAAAAACCTCGCGCCAGTGCGCTTCGAGGAGCAATTCTGCTTCCTGGCTACTTTCAGCGACAGTGGATTGCAACCGGCTGTCGTGCCAGTAGGAGTCCCAGATTCTATGTTTTTCTTGTAAGGGCTCGGCCACGCCATATTCCAATAGAGCCAAATCCCCCTACGGGGGTGGCTTTTTTTATAGTAACAGATTGTAACCATAGGAAATTTCAGGCGTTTCGCTAACTGTTTGGTGGTTAAATCTTTGGGCGGCAAAAAACCCCTGCCCGTTAAAAGAGCTTTGTTTGCAAGTGAAAATTCACATCGACGACGTTTCAGCCGAAAATACCCATACTTTTGCGCTGTGCCAGCACATCCGTCTCGTGGTTTTCTGCCTTGAGCAGAACGTCTCCGAATCGCTTGAATGGGATGGCCTTGATGGTGATTGCCGCCATGCACTGCTGTGGTCCGATGGGCTTGCGGTGGGCACGGCACGAACCCGGACCTATGGGGTCAATCTGTTTAAAATCGAGCGTGTGGCCATGCTCAAATCTCATCGTGGACAGGGTTTAGGACGGGTGCTGATGGAGCACCTCCTGGTCAACGCAAGGGTCACCGGGGCTCACTATGCCGTGTTGAACGCACAACTAGCGGTTAAGAATTTCTATGCCGGTTTTGGATTTATTGCTGAGGGACCGGAATTCATTGAGGCCGAAATTCCCCACGTCCATATGCGGCTTAAACTCACTTAAGGGCCTGGCTTGCGACCCCGCGTCTGCTTTGCCCCATAACTAAAAACGGCCCCAGGGTCCGCCCACAATTGCGCGAATTCCTGCTTCACCAGGGCGATGAGTGAGCCATCAACCCGGTTGCGAGCGCGCAATGCATCTGCCCCACTGAGCAGCAGCGTTTGGAAGTAATTCAGAAATGAGCGCCGCGCCTGAGGGTCTACCATGCGTGCATCCAGGGTTGGCGAAACATCTGTCGTGGTGACATCGACAAAACCAGCTTGGGCCAAAAGCCCCGGCATCCGCACGCCGATATCGGGGTCCCCGCCGAACTCCGCTTGCAGGGCCGTGAATGCCTGAAAATACGTCATCGTTCCAGGTAAGCGCGGGTACATATACAGCCCCTTGTCAAAAACCTCGGTCGTGGCAAAGGGCGCACCGGGTTTTAGAACGCGCCAGATATCGCGCAAAATTGGCAAAGGCTCGGTGACGTGCTCGAAGACCCAGAACACGCACGCACTTTCAAATGAAGCGTCGTCGAACGGCAAACGGTCGCCCGCAGCCAGGTGTAGCTCTGCTCGGCCCTCTTTTAAAGGTGTGGCCAGCGTTTGGCGGGCACGAGCGATCTGCGCCTCAGAACGATCAACGCCGATAATCTTGGCCCGGGGCCACCGCCGCACGAGCACACTCATTTGCGCAGCGACGCCACAGCCAACCTCGAGAATCGTCCGACAACCGTTAAAATCGAGGCCCGCATGATGATAGGGCTCGAGGAACAACGCCTGATCAATCAGGCGCTGTTGCTCCTCGAGCGTAAATGAGTGGATATATTCGGACTCTATATTGGTCTCATTTTCCACGCCAACCGGCTCCCACTTGTCGGGAAAATGCGACTAGGCCGACTTGCTTTTGACCCACGCATCCACCTGTTCTTCAAGCACGGTCAGCGGCAGAGCGCCCGAGCGCAGCACAACATCGTGATACTGACGCAGATCAAATTTAGCACCGAGCTTCTTTTTGGCAGCTTCGCGCAGGGCGATGATTTTTGCCATCCCGATCGTATAGGCCGTCGCCTGACCCGGCATGACAATATAGCGCTCAATCGAGCCAACCACGTCAGAGTCAGAGCCCGGCGTGTTGTCGAACAGATATTGAATAGCCTTCTCGCGCGTCCATTTGTACTGCGGCGCATGAAGCCCCGCGTCCACGACTAAGCGGCACGCCCGCCACAATTCCATCGAGAGCCGACCAAAATCAGAATACGGGTCTTTGTAAAAGCCCATTTCTTTGGGCAGGCGCTCGCAATAGAGCCCCCAGCCCTCCACATAAGCGGTGTAGTCGTTGCCAAATTTACGGAAGCTTGGCACGTCTTGCAGTTCCTGGGCGATGGCGATCTGCATATGATGGCCAGGTATGCCTTCGTGATAGGCCAAGGCTTCCATTTCATACTTACCTGCCGCCTTCATATCGAAGGTGTTGATGTAGTAAGTGCCAGGACGCCCGTCGAACGCACCAGGGCCTTGATAAAATGCCAGGCCTGCCGATTCTTCACGGAAAGCCTCGACCTCCTTCACGAACAACTCGGCCTTGGGTTTGGTGATGAACACCTCATCCAGCCTAGCTTTCATATCGGCAATAATCTGATTCGCCTTGGCAACGTATGCGGCTTTGCCCTCAGGCGTTTGCGGATAATAGAACTGCGGGTCTTCCTTCATGAACTTGAAAAATGCTTTCAAGTCGCCTTTAAACTTCACCTGCGCCATGATTTTGCGCATTTCATCATGAATGCGCGCAACTTCGGATAGCCCAAACTCGTGGACTTGCTGGGCGGTCATGTCGGTGGTGGTGTGGTAGCGCAGCATATGTCGGTAGTAGTCTTCACCGTCGGGCAATTTCCACACGCCGTCTTCGGTTTTTGTACGTTTCTCTTGGTCTTCGAGCACTGCGATCAATTTATCGAAGGCCGGTTTCACCGAGGCCAGCAATGCTTTTTCAGCGGCCTTGATCAGCTTGGCTTTCACTGTGTCGTCAATTTTTAACGCCGTCACCTTGCCACGGACATCGGCCAGCAACGCTCCGTCTTTGTCGCCTTCGAATGGCTTGCCTTTCAAGACATTGCGGCTGTCTCGAATCACGTGGGCGTAGACAAACTTGGGCGGCACGACGCCTGCGCTTTCGCGCAGTTTGAGGCCATCGATGACCTGCGCCATTAGTGCCGCGACGCCATTCAGGCGAGCAACATAGGCCTCGGCCTCGGCAACCGAACTCACGCGGTGAATATTGATAAGGAAGCTGGGAATTTCGGATTGCGCCCCGAACATCTGATTGACCGGGTAGTCATGATTGTGCCAGCGATAGTCAGCGATGTCTTGGCTGAGCTTGAAGTCATACAAGCGATAACTGAGCTTGCCGTCGCCACTCAGTTTTGCCGGGTCAAAATGTGCTTTCAGATCAGCCAATTCCTTTTGCGTCAGTTCAAAGTCTTCCTTTTGGCGCGCTTCGCTCGCGTCATCCCACTTGTCCATATCCTCCTTGATCCCAAGATAGGCTTTGGTCATGGGGCTACGAGCGGTCCAGAACTTGAAGCGCTCTTCCAGCCAAGTATGCAGCTTCTTGGTTTCGGCTTTGGCGGCATCGGTTTCGCCCGCAGCTTGGGCCGAAGGCAGCAAAGTGGTGAGGGCCAAAGCCGCCGTAGATGAAGCCAAGAGGCAACGTCGATTGAAGGTCAACATGATCGAATTCCACTTCTCAAGTATGTTAAATCGCCTTCCAAAAATGGGGCGATTCTGTTAGCCGCAACGTTAGCGCGAGCCGGTGCCCTGGAACATTAAAATCCATTCAAGACCAACACTTTATGCCTTCTGCCTACGTGGTTTTGACCTGGGAATAAAGCTAATGTCAGCCCGTCCAGACCCCTTGTCCTAGGACACCATGATCATCTGCGAGGTCCAATGCAAATTTTGAGATTTTTTGTTGTCGCTCTTCTCGGCATTTTCATCGTCATCGGTGTTCCGCTTGATGCTGCGAATGCAAAGATGGTGTTTCAACGCGGCAACGCCGCCGAGCCTGACACCATCGACCCGCACCTCACGAGTTCAACATGGGAAAGCCACATCACCGGCGAACTGTTTTTGGGTCTCACAACCGAGAACGCTCAAGCGCACCCCATTCCCGGTATTGCGGAAAGTTGGACCACAACGGCCGACGGCCTGACGTGGACCTTCAAACTGCGCAAAGGCATGGTGTGGTCCGACGGTGAGCCGATTAAGGCTTCGGATGTCATCTTTGGCTTGCGACGAGTTCTCGATCCCAAAACGGCATCGAAATATGCGTCGATGATGTTCATCATTGAGAATGCCGAGGACATCAATGCTGGTAAGAAGCCGCTGACGGCGCTGGGGGCGCGTGTCATCGACGCGTCGACGATTGAGCTTAAACTGAATCAGCCCGCACCGTATTTGCCCGGCCTTTTGACACACAGCTCCAGTTTTCCCGTCCCCGAACACGTCATCACAAAATTTGGCAAGGAATGGACCAATCCGGGCAACATGGTCAGCAGCGGCCCATACGTTGTGACCGAGTGGATTCCGAATGATTATGTGAAGGTCGTCAAAAATCAAAAATTCTATGATGCCGCCAACGTGGCGATCAATGAAATTACATTCTACCCCACCGATGACGAACGCATAGCCCTGAACCGATTTCGTGCTGGCGAACTCGACGCCAATATTACGAATCGTGGATTTCCATCGGACCAAATTAATTGGCTGAAAACCAACATGCCGGGCCAGGGCCGTGTGCACACATACTTAGCCACCGAATATGCCGTGGTGAATATGCGTCGCAAACCGTTCGACGACCCGCGTATTCGTCGCGCCATTAGCCTGGCTATCAACCGCGACATATACGCCGCGAAAGTTTGGCGCGATGGTCGCGGCCCGGCCTATTCATTTGTTCCGCCAGGCATCGACAACTACCAAGTTGAATCCTTACCGAAGGTAGATTTTGCGGATTGGCCGACCGAGAAGCGTATTGCCGAAGCCAAACGCCTTTTGTCCGAAGCGGGATATGGGCCTGAAAATCCCTTGCGCTTCGACTTCAATAGTATGACGGGGTATGATGCGCGTCGCGCGGCTGCAGGCCTAACAACTATGTGGCGTGAGGTAGGCATCATCACCAAGCCGCTGCCGAACGAGGCCAAGACGCACTATAATACCATTCAGGCGGCTGATTTCGACGTCTCCTGGGCCGCATGGGTCGGCGATTATAATGACCCGCAAACGTTTTTGTTTTTGATTGAAAGCAACGCAGGTGTTTTTAATTATGCCGGCTACAAAAGCAAAGACTACGACGCGCTGATGTCGCAAGCCAAAGTGCTGCTTGACCTTAAACAACGCGCAGCCTTACTGGCCCAGGCCGAGCAACTCGCGTTAGATGATGTCGCCATCATTCCCTTGACTAACCAAGTCACCAAAAACTTGGTCGGATCCCACGTGAAGGGTTATACCGACAATATTGTGAACTGGCATCGTGCACGCTGGATGCGGATTGAGCGTTAAACGGGTGAACGCATGTTAGCCAAAGCCCTCCCCTGGATTGCGCGCGCTTCTCTGCTGTTTGCGGCAATTGATTTCGGAACAGTCGGCACACTGTACTTCCTCAGCCCCATTGGCGAGGCCGCCAATTCGACGATCACTGCGGCTGAAGCGGTGGGCGTGACTAACATCCGTGTTGGCTTTGGTGTATTTCACCTGGGCCTAGGCTTGATTGCAATTTTCTGTTTGCTCAAACCACAGCGCATCATCATCGGACTTGCTCTGGTTTGCGCCATGACCACGACAGCCATTCTCGTCCGCCTTTTCGGCTTGATGGTCGACGGCTGGCATGAACGCACCGTGTTGTTGCTGCAACTTGAATGTCTGGGGCTGGTTATTTTCGCAACCGGCCTGTGGGCCGAGCGACGCAGGCTGAAAGCGTTGCACGCTTGACTCTCGAGCATCCGGCAACAATTGGCATCAAGGCGACCGAACTTAGCAACTGGCTCAGGAACCGCCCTGAGGATGCGCCCATCTTGGCGCTACGCGCTGAGTTAATCACGCATCGCCGCCACGATGTGATCGCATTGCTATCAGCCGCAGAGGCCGGTGTCAGCGAGTTGGGAGTGTATTTATCGGCCCGCGATGGTTTCGCCCTGCCCGCCGCGCCGGCTGAGATTCTCACGACATTAGGGCAGGCCTACGCCGAAGACATTTGTGTTCTTACGCCCCACGGAGATCAATATGTGCTCTCTGGCGCAGCCTTGTGCTTTCCCAACCGCTGGCGGCTGACCGACAAGGCGGGCAAACCCATTCTTGCTGTACATGCGCCCGTACCGGAGTATGCCGACAAGCTTTCATCACAAGTTGACTTCTTCCTGGGCCGCTTACGACCTGGACGATGCTTCACGCGCTCGAACTGGGGGCTGGTATCAACCGCAACGCTGCATCTTCCCGACCCCGTTGCGCCGGTGAACCCCGCCACAGATTCAAATTTCTATATGCGAACCGAGGACCAGAGTTTCGTCAAACTTCCTGAGAGCGGCGCGGTGATCTTCACCATACGCACCACCGTGACACCCTGGAGCGATGTCCCTGCCGCAGACCGCACGACGATACTGGTACAGACCCAGTCTCTGAACGCGGAATGGCTAGAATATAAGTCAATTAACACCCTCTCCCGCGTGCGGGAGAGGGAAGGGTGAGGGGTTTTTACTTCACCTTCACACGCTTGAAGTTCTTGGCATCTTTCCAATCACCCGACCCATCATAAGCTGCGTAATCGGGGTACGGATAAATCGGGCGGCTAAACGTGGACATGGCAGGGTCGAATCCGATGGGCGGTTCAGCCGGGCCCTTCGCTTCGTTTTCGATGTGATAGCCCATAATTGAATCTGGCGCCTTGCCGCCTTCGACCCAGGCGTCCAATGCACCAAGCATGTCAGCATAGTTGGTGCCCGCCCCTCCACGGCAGTGATACAGACCTGGCATTGGGTAAAGCCGGGCGAACTCGCTCATCGCTTTGGCCCCACCCATCGTCTGCGTAGCAAGATCATAGTATTCGGTTGTGGTCGTAAAAAAGATCGCTGGGTCCGCCATGCCATGAAACAGGATCAACTTTCCACCTGCCTGTTTGAATAACGTCAGGTCAGGATTGCCAGCGGTCAACAGGCTGAGGCTCATCCGTTGAGGGTCCTTGTCCCAATTAAAATTGCTGACCTCAAATGAGGGGCCCGGGTCTATATCGAAAGACAGATAGCGCAACACCTCAGAACCAAAGCCATAATTCGATGCGGCCTTGCCGTCTTGAAGGTAGCCACTCCAGCCCAATTCTGATCCCGGCAATTGTCCGCTCGGCATCAATTGCGCACCCTTTGAAGTCGTGGGCCCAGCATATGTTTTCTTGACGACGTCGACTTCAGCTTGTGTCAGACATTCTGCTGACTCGCCCGTCTCACATTTCAAATTTTCTGGATCAAACGAGCATTGCTGCGGTCGTGAAATAACACCGTCCTCAAGCTCATCTTTGCCATCGCAAATGGCCATGACCGCTTTTGCCAGCATCGGTAATTTTTTTGCATCAAAGATTGGCTTGCCTGCTTGATCAAAATTGACTGATGTCCCCCAAAAAAGCTGTAATGGCGGCCCCATGAGTTGGTACAACACGGGCGCACCGCCGATGATGCCATCAAAGTCGTAAGGGTAGCGTTGGGCAGCGACCAACGCTTGGCGACCGCCCGTGGAGCATCCGCGGAAATAAGCGTACTTCGGTGCCGAACTATAAAATGCCTTGCTAATCGCCTTGGCGGTAACGGTCGCTACATGTGTGGCGCGATGCCCGAAGTCAATCTCCGCTTGCGGATTGTTGTAGGCCCACTTGCCATCATACGGCAGCGCCCTGTGACCCATATCTGTTGTTACACATGCGTAGCCTCTTGTGGCCGCCTCTTCGCAGCCAGAGGAGCCCAGCATGCCACCGCACATCGCCCCGCATCCTTGTGTCAGAACTTTGCCGTTCCAGTCGGCTAACGGCAGACGCAGCTCAAACCCCACTTGCGGAGCAACATAGCCATCGACTTTGCAATGCGCACCGATTCCTGGCTTGGCTTCGGTCAGATTTGCCGCAGTGATGCGCGTGGGTGCATCTTGCAGATGCCCAAGATCGAGTGATGCGAGTGCTTTGCATTGCTCAGGTGTTGCGGCCTGCGCGGATTGGTTTGACCCTACTAAAGCCAGAATAAAAACGAAACAAAGCCAGCGCATGATGTTTCCTTCCCCAGGTGCGAGGGAGAGTGTATGCCTCTTTGCAGCAAAAAAAGAGGCCCCCTGCTATGCCGCGACGTTGACTTTCAGCGGGTGGAGGCTGTTCGACCCGATATCGGGTTTCTGAGACTTTGGGCGCCCCATATTTGAGGTCGAAATAAGCGCCAAAGTCACCGCTGCCGCGTAAGGCACGGACATCACGACCAGGGCCATAAACCATACAATGTCCGCCGGGTCGTCAAACTGCGTCGACCACATGGTTCCAAAAATCGCGATCATCGTCGCTACGAACAATGTGGCTTCAGCGCGCGCTATCGTGAACACTTGCGTCCAGGGTGCGGCATCTTCGCACTTCGGGGTGCGCATGAATGGCTTTGAGGATGTGATCAACCCGGTGATCACACCCATCCCAACGGTGTAAGACAACGACAAACCCGTCAGCGCTGATGCCAGCGAGCCCTGGAAGCCCGTGCCGACCTTAGCCCGGTGCAGCCAAAGCGTCTTCATCGTCTTAATCGCAAAGAGGGCGAGCGCGACGGCTGAGAGCGCTGTGAGTGGCACGTCGAAATATCGTGGCGCGACAATCATCAAACCACTCCAGACCAACGCGAGCAAGCTAAACACAAGCGAAAAACCATCGGCGAGCCAGGGCATCCACCCTGCAATAAACTGATAGCGCTGTGCTTTGCTGAGCGAACTTCCGTTAGCGATCTTGCGTCCTTGGAAGATAGCACCCGCATGTCGTTTCAAAATCTGCATCGCACCATAGACCCAGCGATATCTTTGGCCTTTATAGGCAGCATAGGTGTCGGGCATCAGGCCACGACCCATACTGACTTGCGTATACAACGCCGTGTACCCGGCCTCGAAAATACGCAAGCCCAACTCGGTATCTTCTGTGATGCACCACTCAGCCCACCCGCCAACCTCGTCCATGGCCTTGCGGCGAACCACGCACATCGTGCCGTGCTGGATGATCGCGTTGTGCTCATTGCGCTCAACCATCCCAATACGAAAGAAGCCATTGTATTCCTCGTACAACAGCCCCTTGAACAGGCTTTCGTTGGCATCGCGGTAATCTTGTGGGGCCTGCACGATGCCAACTTTTTCGTTGGCAAAACTAGGCAGCACAGCCTTCAGCCAATTCGGGTTGACCTGATAATCGCTATCGATCACGCCAATGAATGCCGCCGCCGGGTCAGTCAATTCAAGCGCCTTGTTCAGTGCGCCAGCCTTGAAGCCCTTCATGTTCTCGAAATGATAGAAGCGGAACTTCGCGCCTAATGTTTCGCAATGAGCTGCCACCGGCCGCCACAGCGATTCATCGGACGTATTGTTATCGAGGATGATCACTTCGAAATTCGGGTATTCAAGTTTGGCCAAATAATTCAACGTTTGCATGACCATCAGCGGTGGCTCGTTGTGTGTGGGCACATGAATTGAGATGCGGGGGAAGTAACCAAGTGCGCCCGTAATTTCGGGCATGCGGTCTTTACGCCACAAACTCAACGCCCATTCGACGGTCTCGGTGAGCAACAAGGTTGCCGTAAACAGGCCTGAGAAAGCTACCAGCAACAGGATGGCGATGCTGCCAACATTACTAACGCTGATATACTGAAAACTAGATGCGTCAAAAATAAACAACGCCCCGGAGACGACGAGGCCCAAGACGCTTGCCAGCAACAGATGCCCGCGCACACTAACCTTTGGCACGATGGCAAGGATCAGGATACCCAATAGAAACGTACCACCTGCGGCAATGCCCGCAAAAATCGCCCAATCTTGGAACGAGGATAACGGCCCCGTCATACTGAACTTCGGGTTGCCTTCGGCGTCTAACATGCCCCAGAACCGACCGACGGCACCTTCCTGACCCGCATCGCCCTTCCAGGGCTGATCGAAAGCTTCAATGATATAGTAATCGTAGTTCTTCTGCTCTGCGAGGCGGAAGAACTGGCGCAAAAATGCAGCTTCAAATGCCGCTGTTGGCACTGCGCCCTTCTTGACTCGTCCCTCGGACGGCCAGCCGGTTTCACCAATCACGATCTTCTTATCGGGATAGAGTTTGGCTACTTTGTCGAAATTGGTGATCACATGCGCCATCGAATCTTGCAGTGTCACGCCATCCCAATAGGGAAGAATGTGAATACCGACGAAATCAGCACCATCTGCTAACTCGGGTTCAGTCAACCATGTTGGCCAGACTTCAGCTGTGCCAACTTCGATTTTCGGATTATTGATGGCAAGCTTGACACGCTTAATATAGTCACTCACTTCTCGCGCCGTGAGCTCGGCGCGCACACCGACCGCTTCGTTCCCAACGATGACACGGTCAACCACTTTCGGGTTGTCAGCGATGGCCTTCAATCCGCGCTCAATTTCGCGTTCGTTATACTCTTTGTCCTCGCGTAACCAGAGGCCTAGCGCGACTTTCATTCCGAACTCTTTAGCAACATACGGAATGCGGTCGTGGTGATAGTCCACCGTGTAGGTGCGGATGCGCTTCGTCATCTTCGAGATCTGCGCCAAATCCCTGCGGATCAACTCGTCAGTGACTTTCGTATCCTTGTCTTCCTCGGTATAGAGGCCCGAGGGGCTATAGGCGATGCCTCGGATCTGCCCTTTCCAGTCCGGCGCAGACAGCGGCTGATCAAGCGAAGCCCAGAACGCCGCTGATGCAAAGCAGACGGCCAAGAGTGCGAAGAGGATTCTCATTTTTTTCCTGTGTCACGTTCGTCCCGCAGCACGCCAGCGTGAGTCCTCACGTAAGCAAAACCAGCGGGATATTATATACTTTGGAGGCTGCGTGCGAAACGGATGGGTTTGCGACACCGATGAGACACCGGTTCGATTGATCCTGAGGCAGAACGGCCAGACGGGATGCATGCCCGGCTAACCATTTTGTTATACCAGGGGCCTTCAAAACCGCAACACCAAGGAAGATAACGTCTTTGAGATCAAACAACGCCTGTATTTCAATGGGCGAATGCCCACACGCGGCGTATTTTTATTGCTGGTTTTCGCCCTTCAACATCATAAAAATACCGAGAAAATGCAGCCTCGACAGACTACCCCTTACGAGCCATCGGATTTCCTTGGCTTTATGTGATAGCAACCCGCCCATGCTCAGTTACAGACATGCTTTTCATGCAGGTGGCATAGCCGATGTGCATAAGCACGCGGTTCTCGCCCTGCTGCTCGACCATTTCCGCAACCGCGACAAGCCCTACGCGGTGATCGATATTTATGCCGGGCGTGGCGTTTATGGTCTCAACAGCCTGGAAGCCCAAAAGCGCAAAGAGTTCGAGCATGGCATTGCCAAACTGATCGCCCGGCCTGACCGCTTGCCGCAGCTCAAGACGTATTGGGCGGCTGTGGACGCGGTCAATGAAGCTGGGCTGGCGCGATATCCGGGTTCTCCACATATCGTGCGTCATCAAATGCGCGATGGCGACGACCTTATAGTCAACGAATTACACCCGGCTGATTACGAAGACTTGCGCCGTTGGGCTGGCGATGCCCCAAACATCCACGTTCATCGCCGCAACGCCTTGGAAGCGATCGTCGCCCTTGTGCCGCCAAGCATTCGCCGCGGCCTCGTGCTAGTCGACCCGTCCTACGAAATAAAAACCGAGTACGACACTGTACCCGTTGCTGTGAGCAAAAGTTTCGCCAAATGGCCGCAGGGTGTGTTTGCAGTTTGGTATCCGGTCTTGGTTGAGGACCGCTATGTTGCGACACGGCAGAAGTTATTAGAACTCATCCCTGCCGATATTCTGCAAACCGAGTTCGACCTTGGTCGACGCAAAGATTACGACGGCATGCAATCATCAGGCCTATGGATCATCAATCCGCCTTGGAAAATCGAAGAAGAGATTGATCGTGCCGGCCTGTGGCTCGCAAAACAGCTGGGGCAAGAGCGACCTGCGCGTCATCGCATGATGTGGCTGCGCCAAAGCAAAGGCTAATCTAAGTTCCACGCGGTTTAATCGAGCGACGGACCGCGGTCGCCGTCAACGGATCTTCCGGCCAGATATGCCTAGGATATCGACCACGCATTTCGCTGCGCACACTGGGGTAAGCATTTTTCCAAAAGCTCGTGAGATCGGCGGTGACAGCCACGGGCCGCTGTCCCGGCGAGAGCAGATGCAGCGTCACAGGCACTCGGCCGCCGGCGACGCTGGGCGTCGCAGTTAAGCCAAACACCTCTTGAAGCCGAACGGCCATCGATGGCCCGCCATCGCCTGAGTAATCGACGCGGATCGATGAGCCCGAAGGGACATCGAGATGCGTTGGTGCAAGCTGATCGAGCTTCTTCTGCAAGTCCCAAGTCAATTGAGCCATCAGCGCTTCAAGCACATCAAGCCGCGACAAATGCGCCCGGCGCATGAACCCCGCGACATAGGGCGCAAGCCAAGTCTGCAGTGTAGCTTCAAGACCGGCATTGGAAAAGTCAGGCCACTGCGTTTTGGTATCAACACCAAGCACGAACATGACCCGCTGCTGAAAATTCCGTGCGGTATCGGTCCACGGCAAGGCGTCTAATCCTATATTCCGTAGCCCTTTTAAGAATACTTCTGTCACCTGCTCAGGGTCAGGCTTTGTCAACGGCTTATCATCCAAGACCAGCGCACCAAGACGCGTTTGTCGTGCCGCCGTGACACTTTCACTTTGGGGATCCCACTGAATCAGGTTTGCCTCGACAATCTGATCGGCAAAGACTTCTTCAATTTCTGCGCGCGTCAGTGGTGCGGCCAGGTATACCCGCGCCTCTCGCGCTGCTCCATCCAGGTGGGCAATGGCTAAATAGTCTTGCGCGGCGAGGGATTCTTTTTCATTGATGACGGCACCACCACCGCCCGAGAGACGATAACGGCCGTGCCCGCCACGCCGTTGAGCGATACGATCAGGATAGGCAAGCGCGGTGAGCACACCCGTGGCCGCGCTTGATCTATCAGCCTCACGGACTTTGGCAATCGCACGAATTTGCTTTGCTGAGGCGCGCACGCGCTCTAACCCACCGCGATTCACCCTCACGGCTTCACGCGCATCTTGATCGCGGGTAAGAATGTCGATGCGTGTTCTGAGGTCAGAATCACGCGTGCCAATCAAAAAATCGCGCTCTGCCAGAAGGGCCGCGAGATCGCATGCCGTGGCCCCAGCGCTCATCTCAATGCCGCGATGGACCAGATGCGCCAACCGCGGGTGAAGCGGTAAGGCAGCCATCTCTCGGCCTTCAGCGGTAATGCGCGCTGAGGCATCGAGTGCACCGAGGCTTTTGAGCAGGTCAACACCCTGTTGAAACGTTGCGGTAGGTGGGGGCGTGAGCCACGACAAGCTGAGAGGATCAGCCACACCCCAGTTGGCGAGGTCGAGTGCCAGCGGGGATAAATCTGCCAGCTGCATTTCGGGGGCGTCATAGGCCACCAGTGCGCGGTCTTCCGCCTCCGTCCACAGGCGGTAGCACGCGCCAGGGCCTAAGCGCCCGGCACGGCCCCGGCGCTGCTCGGCTGAGGCGCGAGAGACACTTACGGTGACCAGCTGCGACATTCCGCGTGCGGCATCAAAGCGCGATACGCGCTTTAATCCGCAGTCCACCACAATGCGCACGCCTTCAATCGTCAAGCTGGTCTCGGCGATGGTTGTGGCCAGCACCACTTTTCGCATTCCCGGCGGTGAAGGCGCGACGGCCGCATTCTGATCCTTCCACGACAGCGCCCCATACAACGGACGCACTTCGACATCGTCTGGCAGCGAGGACTGCATCAAGACATCGGCCGTGCGGCGAATTTCAGCCTCGCCCGGCAAAAAGGCCAGCACGCTTCCCTCGCCCTCACGCAGGGCTTGGCGAATGAGTGCGGCCATATCTTTGTCCAACTGACCAGCCGGAGTTTTAGGCAAATAGTGTGTTTCAACCGGGAACGGGCGGTGTGAACTTTCCAGCACTTTGGCATCCCCAAGCAAGCGCGCAACGGGCGCAGCATCCAATGTGGCTGACATCACCAGGATGCGAAGATCAGGCCGCAGATTGCGCTGAACATCTAAGGCGAGCGCCAGACCTAAATCAGAATCCAGACTACGCTCGTGAAACTCATCAAAAATCAAAAGCCCGACCCCGCTCAGTTCAGGATCATGCTGCAAGCGGCGACTCAAAATTCCCTCTGTGACAACCTCAATGCGAGTCACACGCGACACTTTTGCTTCCAACCGAACGCGATAGCCGACGAGCTGGCCGACCTCTTGGCCCAACTCAGCTGCCATGCGTTCGGCGGCCATGCGCGCCGCTAAACGGCGTGGTTCAAGCATGAGTATCGTTCGACCCTCAAGCCAGGCTTCATCAACAAGCTTGATGGGAATCCGCGTCGTTTTACCTGCGCCCGGAGCAGCGGTCACAACTGCCGCGTTGTCAGATCTTAAAGTCGCGCGCAGCGCTTCGATCAATTCATCGATGGGAAGAGATATCAACCCACCGCCGGTATGGGTCACAGTTATTTCTTTTTCGCCCTGGCCTGCGCGTTTTTTCCTGTTGGCCCTTCTGAATTTACGCTCGTTGCGCATCTTCTTGTTCTTTACGGGCCTTCATGAGGCTTTGTGTTGTATCGAAGCGTGTTGCAAGGAAACGATAGGTGCGACCGAGTAAATCCCGCACGCGAGCACCCTGGTTCAAAACCAACTCGCTCCATTCCCTGACCAATGGTGTCCACTTTATCTGCAAGTAACGCAGCTTGTCGCGTTTCTCTCGAATTAATATGATCTGGTTATCAATGGCCTTAAGAGTCGAAATAATCTCCCCTGCTTGGCCATCCAGCTCGAGGAAAATATTTTGATACTCCTGCACACCCTTACATAACAAATATCGCACGCGCTCGACGGTGTCTTTGACATGCATATCACCAGTATATAGTTCAGAAACTTGATTAAAGCGCCTCGAAATCGCGGGAACCGCAATAAAGGCTTCACGCAAGGCTTCAACGTGACACAGCTCACGCGCCAACAATTCCAAGCGCAGTAAAACAGCGGTCGTATCCCCCTCTTTCGATCCCAGCGCAATCGCTGCTTTGTTGAAAGCTTCGCGAAGCTTTGCCCTGTTTTCGCGCTCGGCAAGAAACTTGTCCAACTCCTCGGGGCTCGCGATTTTAGATTCTTCGCCCGCGAGCCATGCGATCAGCTGGGCTTCAAGCCGGCCCTTGGCCAACATTTTATGCTTTGGCAAGACAGTCCACGACGCAGTACCATCCAGATTTTCGTTGGGGACTTTATCGCCTGGGCAGACGTCTTCAACAAACTTAAGGGCTTCAACAACAGTCACCATTAATTGGCCGTCATGAACATCGACGCCGATGTTAAATGTTTTCATCAAGTTATTAAATTTTGGTTCGTCTTGCAGGTCGCCCAAATCGACAACTAAAACAGGCTCATCGAAATTATCAGGTTTATAGAACCGCGCTTTGGGGACCTTGAAAACTTTATTCTCGAAATCAAAGTTAGTATCACGCAGCACTGGCTCGGCGTTCGCTTCTGCCGCACCTGCTTCTTTATGTTCCGAGGTCAAACGTCGCGCTCCAGCACTTCAAAAATCAATACGGTTATACAGAGCAAAATAGCGTCGACCTTTTCTTCTTTTGCCTTGAGGCCCAGTTTCACCGCTGGACCAAGCCTCAACTTAAGCTTTAAAGTGTGCGAAAAAGGGGTGCGCCGTAGCGCAAGATTCTGTCCATTGTCGCCTACGAGCGGGAAAACTTCAAAGAGTTATTCAGCCTGGCCCGTACCATGCGACGACAAGAAGAAGACTATTGGCAGGGCTGAAACGAGCCTTTAGTTGAAACATGGGCAGAACAGCTCGCCCTAGGCGTGGCTTGCTGATTGTCATGGCTGGCGCATATTATCCACCTATAAACTTTATCTGGGTTATGGAGAGCAACTATGAGAGATGCATTGGGATGGAAAAAGAAGTTTGGTGTTTTAGGCCCCTCCACCAACACCACTGTTCAGCCGGATTTCGACGATCTTCGTGTGCCGGGCGTGACCAACCATTACAGCCGTATTTTCACACCCAATTCCCGCGCCATCAGCAACGAGACTTTTTTGGCTGGCACCAAAAAAATATCGGAAGGCGTGCTTGATGCGGTGCGCAGTGTGATGACGTGCGAGCCTGATTACCTGGTGATGGGCATGTCGGCCATCACCTTTTATGACGGCATGAAAGGTGCTAACGAATTTCAACAGATGGTCGAAACTGAAGCCAAAGTAGGCGTGAGTATCGGCTCGCACTCTTGCGCAGCAGCACTCAAAGCGTATGGGGCAAAGGGCTTGTCTTTCATGTCGCCCTACTATCCGGTTGCCAACGCTGAAGTTCGCCGCTACTTCACCGAAGCAGGCTTTAAAGTTTTACGCGATATCCCGATGCAAGCCCCGAGCTGGACCGGCATCGCCGAAATCACCACAGACGAGTGCCGCGAAACGCTGATGAAGCTCGACGGGCCCGACGTCGATGCGATCGTTCAAGTAGGAACAAACTTGAGCATGATCCGGTTAGCCGCCGCGGCCGAGATGTGGCTGAACAAACCCGTCATCGCAATCAATACCGCCACCTATTGGCATGCCCTGCGGACCAATGGTATTTCTGATAAGGTCTACGGCTTCGGGCGTTTGATGTCGGATTTCTAAGACGCCAAAGCTCGCGGCATTGTCAGGCACTCGCTTAGTTTTTCGATGGCATCGGAACTTGAGTTTCGCCCAGTACGAGGCGCTTAGCATACTCCGGCGCAATCAAGTGGCAATAACGTACGCCGCGAAATCGCTCTGGGGCCAATCTGAAGGCAATGTTTGTCCAGGTGACATAGAGCGACTTGCCCATCACGTGCATCTTGGCCTCTGGGCCGCGATAGACGAAATCATAATCTTCAACCCACTGCGAACCCATAAAAACGGTTGTATCTGGCTCGATCACCACATCCGCGCGCACAATTTTTAGCTTGGCTTTTTCATCATCCGTGAGTGCGCCATACGCCGCGTCCATAGTGGCGCGATTGATATCGGCGCATGACTTGTCGCCTTTCGCGGCGTCTTGACCGTAGCGATCTTGCAAATGATCGCTGGTCTTAGTCTTGCAGGACACCCGCGTGGGCGAGATGCCATCGCTGATCACGAATTGACCGATTTCAATGGGATCGATTTTTGTTTTGGATTCCTTAAAGCTGTCAAAGTCAGGATAGACAATATTGTTCAGCTTCAATGTTGTGCCCGTGAGGTCGCGCTGCACACGCTCGCAAAAGTCTTTGTCCGTCGCAGGGACTTGGGCATACGCAGTCATGCCGCAGCCAACAAGGCTGAGCACAGTCAACGCCGTTAACACTCGAACATTCATCGCTTATTCTCCAAGGCAAGCATTCGCGTTACCTTAGGGTCTGGCGATTGGCCCTGCAACCAATGGAGCGTGCTATGAATAGATCTGACCACGAGATGGGATTAAGCCGCCGGATCCTCGTTGGCGTGGGCTCAGCCGCTTTGACAATGAGATTGCCAAAGGTCGCCACGGCTCAAGCATTGCCACGCGCCGAACCGACCTCAATGGGCCTCAGACCCGAAGGCATGGCCAAACTCGATGCGGGACTGAAGTCCCTCGTCGATAAGGGCAAGCGCGCAGGGCTTGTGTAGGCGGGAAGACATAAGAGAACTACGGCATTACGTCCGCGCTGGTCTGCGTTTGCGCAACCCTTTCGCGGGCATCATGGTTTGCCCCTCGGCGACAAAGGCGGGTACTTTGGTTAAGGGCAGTAGATGCGTCATCACGGGCTCTTCAATGGCACCGATGCGACGATAGGAATCATGAGATGGCACATCCCATGCCTTTGACAGCCACGTCAGGTATGTTTTGCCCTGACGCTTGGCCTCAGCTGCACATGCCGCCAACAGTGTACGTCCGACGCTCTTTTTACGGCCCTCGGCATTGACATAAATATCTGCGACATTCAGGCCTTCTGTCGCGCGCGCGCTATCATATGCCGCCAATAACAATGCGTAAGCCACAACGACGCCATCAAGCTCGGCGACAAGGGTGAGAAACTTAGAACGGTGACCCAGGAAGTGGCGTTTGACTTCGGCAGCAGTTATTGCACTGACGTTCTTAGGTAAATCGTCTGAGCGCTGAGCACTCAGTTTAGACACCAGCTCAATCAATGCGCCCACGTCGGCAGCCCGGAGGCGACGAACGCGAAGCTTTCGAGCTTGGTGGAGGCGCGGGGGTTTGACGGAGGCCATATTTCTAAAACGATGGTCGAGCCAGGAGGTCTATACCGTACTCCAAGTTGGGCCAAGCCTTCGAGCCGCCCAATCGGCCGCATTTGCCCCCAAATTCCCATTTGCCCCACTTCTACCAGGGCCTATATGCTCGTCGGCGGGGCCTGCCATCCGGCTAGCGGAGGGGGTTCGCCGGGCGATATCGACCCCACGGTTGCCATCAGCTATGTGATCCCTAAGTTAATGCTGCATCTCTTTTTTGGGTTAGGGCTGTTGTCATGAAATTCTCTCGCCGAAGCATGATTTTATCGGGTGTCGCCGCTGGTGGCGGCTTGGCCGTGGCTTATGGGTTGTCGACCCTTGAGGACGGTGACGAGCGCAAGAAGTTCGGGGCCTCGACGCCCGATCAGTTCGTTTTGCATGCCTATGTGAAAATCGCCAAGGACGGCACCGTGACTGTCGCCGTCCCGCAAGCCGAACTGGGCCAAGGCGTAACCACCGCTATACCCATGCTGGTCGCCGAAGAACTGGATGCCGACTGGTCGCAGGTGAAGTACGAACTGGCCCCGCTTGATAATGCCTACGGATCCTATGTCATCGCAGAAGCTGCCACCGTATACATGGACCCTGGCGTCTTGGCTGATGCTGCGCGTTGGACCGGCTGGCAAGTCAGCCCGATGGTGGGATTGATCTTCACAGGTGGGTCGTCGGCCATTCTGGGGAATTACGAATACTGTCGCAGCGTCGGAGCTGCCGCGCGGCGTATGCTGATCAAAGCCGCGGCCAAAACGATGAAGGTGGCCGAATCCGAACTAACGACTAAGCAAGGCCGCGTGCTTCACGTAGCTTCGAACAAGTCCATGAGCTATGGCGAGTTGGCCGAAGTCGCAGCAGCAATGCCCCAGCCTGAGATCAGCCCCAATGAGTTGCGTAAAGACCCCAAAGATTTCACGATCCTCACACAACCCAAGGGCCGCCTTGATACACCCGAGAAGGTCGATGGCTCAGCGCTGTTTGGTATCGACGTCAGACTCCCCAACATGGTCTATGCGGCCATTCGCCACAGCCCCGTGTTCGGCGCTGCCGTTGCGAGCTTTGACGAAGAAGGCGCGAAAAAGCGCAAAGGCGTGATTGCCGCCGTCTCTGTCGGCCCCAACGCCGTCGCCGTGGTGGCCGATAACACCTGGACAGCCCAAAAAGCCGTGAGCGAGATGGACGTGAAGTTCAACGCTCCTGCGGGCACCGCGTTCGATTCCGTTGCAGCCATCGCCGAGTACCGGACGCGATTTGATGATGCCGACCGCACGGTCTTAGAAGAAGACGACACTTTCGCTGCCGCCATGGCAGGTGCGGCCAAGACAGTCGAGGCAATCTATGACACGCCTTACCTCGCGCATGTGTGCATGGAACCCATGGGTTGCACCGCACTGTATGAACCTGCCGCCGATGGCAAAAAAGAATCCGCCAAAGTGACGGTGTGGTCGCCCAGCCAATCCATCTCGGGCTCGCGCGATAATGCCGCGCGCATCGCGGGCGTGCCCAAAGAAAATGTGACCGCGCATGCCACGCTGATGGGCGGCGGCTTTGGTCGGCGCGCGGATATGGATTTTGTAAGACAAGCCACAGAAATCGCCATGAAGGTTCCGGGTCGGCCCGTGAAGATGACATGGAGCCGCGAAGAAGACGTTCAGCAAGACACCTACCGCCCCGCCACAACGGCACGTTTCCGCGCAGGATTGGATGCACAAGGCAATATGACGGCGCTCGACTTCGTGATTGTCGGTAAGCCCGTGAGCTTTGATTTCAATTCGCGCAACGATGGCCCCTTCAAAGTCGACCCAAAAGAAGACAGCAGCTTGGTGATGCCGATGACCAGCACGCCTTATGCGTTCCCTGCGATGCGGTTGTCATTAAATGCGCGCGAGAACCCCGTACCCAACGGCAACTGGCGCAGCGTCTCGATGTCGCATAACGGGTTTTATCTCGAAGCTTTTGTGGATGAAGTTGCCGAAGCCGCAGGAAAAGATAGTTTGGAATTCCGCCGTCAGTTGCTGCGCGATAAGCCTAAGCACCTAGCCGTCCTCAATGCCGCTGCTGAAAAAGCGGGTTGGACGACACCGCTAACCCCCGACGCCGATGGCGGCAAACGCGGACGTGGCATTGCCTTCACCGATTCTTTTGCCTCGACCATCGCACAAGTCGTTGAAGTGACCGTTGCCACTGATGGCACACTCAAGATCGACCGCGTTGTCAGTTGCGTTGACTGCCATACGGTTGTGAACCCCAACATCGTGGCAGCCCAGATTGAGGGCTCAGTGATGGATGGTTTATCAGCAGCCTTACACGGGAAGATCGATGTAAAGGATGGCGCTGTCGTACAAAGCAATTTCAGCGACTATCGCCTGCTAAAAATCCACGAAACGCCGATTTTGGAAACCCATGTGATGCCCCAAGGTGGACACCCCGGCGGGATTGGCGAGCCAGGGTTGCCAGGCGTAGCCCCGGCTCTGACCAGTGCCATTTACAATGCCATCGGTCAGCGGGTGCGCAGCCTTCCCATCGCGTTGTCGGGCGTCGTGTCGGTCTGATGCTCGGACGCCGCCGCCTTATCGCAGGCGTCGGTGCGGCTAGCGCAGCCAGCTTGACGGCCCCATCTGTAAATGCGGCAGCAACTGTAGCCTTTACCCATGGCGTGGCGAGCGGCGATCCGCTTCATACGGCAGTCGTAATCTGGACGCGCGTAGTATCAAAGTCCCTCGGCCCCGTCACTGTTGCTTGGGAAATAGCCGAGGCTGAGAGTTTCGATAGGGTTTTGCAGCGCGGGTCAACCACGACTGATGCGTCTCTCGACTACACGGTCAAGGTTGACGTCACGAATCTGGAACCAGGGCGCATCTACTTCTATCGATTTATGGCTGGCGACGCGATTTCCCCTGTCGGTCGGACCAGAACATTCCCACAAAACGGACATGACCCACTCAAACTCGCTGTCATGTGTTGCGCCAATGTTGGCCAAGGCTTCTTCAACGTTTATCGTCATTGTGCTGACCGTGACGACATCGATGTTGTGCTCCATATCGGTGACTACATCTATGAATACCCCCCAGGTGAAAACTCAGATGAAGAGATCGCCATGGGTCGGCGCATTGCCGAACCGCGAAAGAAATTGGTCAATCTTTCAGATTATCGCTTGCGATATGGCAGCTATCGCATCGATCCTGATCTGCAAGAAATTCATCGCCGTCACCCGTTCATTGTGGTGTGGGATGATCACGAGATCGCAAACAACGCTTTCAAAGATGGTTCCGAGAACCATTGGTCAAGTGAAGGTACATGGGAACAACGCAAAGCCAGCGCCATTAAAGCCTACTTCGAATGGATGCCTATTCGCCCTCTCACGCCCGACCCCACGGGGCGGATTTTTCGCTGCTTTGACATTGGTGAGTTGGCGACTATCGTCATGCTTGATACCCGCCTCTATGGTCGCGAGAGAGGGCCAGGTGGCGCGAACATTATCTTTGTCTCTCAGCCCGGTGAGAATGGTGAGCCGGGCATCCCCATTCCCTACGACGCGCGGCAGTCCCCGCCACAAGCGCGCCCTGATATGATCGCGCAGGTCGGTGGCGACCCCGAAAAGCTTCCCGAGGGACACATCTTCATGCCCGACTTCGTGCGCTATAAAGCAGAAGTGCTTTATGCCGAGCGTTCAATTCTAGGCGCCGAGCAAGAAGCCTGGCTAGCAGATACTCTCAAAGCCTCCAAGGCGCGCGGTATGCCTTGGCAAATTCTCGGGCAGCAAACAATCGCTTCAACATTCGTCCCCGTTGACCCCTCGCCCCATATGGATCCGGCAAAAGCGGGTCGCTTCAATACGGATTTCTTTACGCGTATGCGAATCCAAGAACAAAACAATATGCCGTTTGCATCAGACGCCTGGGGTGGCGGATATTTAAAGTCGCGCGACCGGATGATCGGTGCTCTGCGCGATCATGCCAATAACACCATCATCCTCAGTGGCGATCTGCATAATGCTTGGGGTTTTGTTCACAAAGATGACGCTGGCGAGATGCGCGCCTTTGAAGTCACCACCGCTTCGGTCACCTCGCCCGGCATGGAATCGTTTATGGGCACACGCGGCCCCGCGATGGCCGCGGCGATGAGGGCCAAGAACGAAAATCTTGTGTATGCAGAACTTGCCTCACGTGGATATGCAGTGCTTGCTGTGAAGCCCGATGCCGTTGAGGTGGAATGGACTTTTGTTGATACCGTCACGTCGAAAACGTTCACCGCCAAGGTTGATCAGCGCATAACAGTGGTTGCACGCACACCAAAAAGTGCCATGCACTTCGTGTCGGCGTAAAACAAAGAGGGGCCAGTCGTGGAGGCCCCTCTTTTAAAATCAGTTGTTTATTTTCTATTCAGCGGGCTGACGCCCGGCCAGCTCTTCTGCCCGCAACCGCGCTTTTTGATGTTCAGGAACGCGGACAGCCAAGACAGCCGCAATGGTCACACCTACGCCGATCAGACTCATCTCTAGGCCGAAGTCCTGGGGATGTTCCCAGAATTCGGTGAACAAGTGCCAACGCCCGGCGATCTCGACCAGATTCCAGGAAATAATAGCGGTTGGAATGCCATATCGAATAGCCGTGGTCACCTTCCAGAATTTCATTAAACGCTGGAATAGATAAACCGCCCAAATCACATTGATGAAGAAAACGCCGTAGGTCACTGGATGCCGGTCTCCTAAGATGCTCTCGTCATACATGAAGAGTAGCAGCAGATAAAAGAACCAGACCACGTAGATTGTTTCCAGCGCCGTAATGGCGGCAAAGTTACGCTCATGAGCAGGGTTGGGCTTACCAGTACGCATACCGGCGTTGCGTTGAAACCACAGGAAGAAGTTGCACTTGGTTTCCTTGTTCATGGTGAAGTATGCCAACGTCGCAAACAAAATGCCGACAGATGACATCATCACAAGATATTCGGCTTTTGTCGCAATTTGCCCCGGCATATTGGGATCCATCAAATCTGGCACGCCCAAATAATCACCTGACCAGACGAAGGCAAACTCTATCCAGCCCGTCCACAGCAGAGTCCCGGCCCAGAAGCCGAGCCAAGTTGCTGCGACTTCGTTCTGGCTTTTCATTCCGATGAATAGCAGCACCGCGCCGACCAGGCCCAATGCCAACGCGCTTTGAAAAATGTACTCTTTGCCAAATAGGTTCTCCATGGCGATCATCACTGTGTGGCCGAGCGCTTGAACCACAAAGACAATGACGAAGGCCAACAGGCCAACGAAGGGAGGTCGATAGAGCAAGCGGGCAAGCGCCCCTTGTGGTTCGCTTTGTATCGCGGTCGTATCGGCCATATCTCCCACCCCATGTCTTTCGTCATAGTGTTGAGATGGCTATACCTGAACGGCATACAATTGTGTCTGATTTATTGAAACAGTCCGTAACTTAGGACAGTGTTTCAATTTTCGTTCGAAATTAAGGTATCGACCTTTACTCTTATGAACGAAATCTTGCCTATTTGTTCTCGAATTTAGCAAGCAGGTTAACGGCATCGGAGAATCTCAATCAACGGCCCATGTTTCCCGTGCGTGATCGAAGCATCCACACCATACGCCTCTGCAAGGATTGCAGGCGTAAGCACGTCGATCGGCGTACCGTCAGCCAATATATGGCCGTCGGCGAGCACCACGACATGATCTGCAACTCGCAAAGCCATATGTAGATCATGCAGCGTCATGATAACGCCGCAGCCGTCCTTGTTGGCCAACGTGCGGAAAAGTTCCGCAGCATCCAATTGAAAGCCGGGATCAAGGCCTGTTAGTGGCTCGTCCGCCAAAAGCCATTCGGGTTGGCCTGAGAGCGCGCGGGCAATCAACACACGCCCCCGTTCTCCGCCTGACAATGTCATAACGTTGCGGTGTGCAAGATCAAGCGTATTTGTCATCACCAACGCACGTTCAATAGCTACGTCATCTTCCACTGAGAGTCCGCGCGACCCGATAAATGGTGTGCGGCCAAACCCGATTAGGGTGCGCGCCTCGACAGCCCAGGCCACCTCGGGAATTTGAGGTAGGAACCCGACGCGTTGAGCACGCTCTCGGGCAGGGATTTTCATCAGATCATCATCACCAAATTTGACAACGCCCTGATCGGGTGCACGCAGACCCGCCAAGCAGGATAGCAATGTAGATTTGCCAGCGCCATTGGGGCCCACGATTGCGGTGACTTGGCCTAATGAGAACGACGCGCTAACGCCTGACAGAACTTGCCGGTCACCCAAGCGCACATGCACATTTTCGGCAACAAGGTGGGTCACCCCAACCTCCGCCGCAACACAAGCAAAAGGCCGAGAAAGAAAGGCCCGCCCAGAACAGCCATGGCGACGCCGAGCTTGATCTCGACCACTGATGGCATCAGCCTAACAATGATGTCAGCAGCCAGAACCAGGACAGTGCCCGCCAGGCCGCTGGGGATCAATAAAGCGCCGGGCCGCGCACCAACCAACGGGCGCATCAGATGCGGTGTCACCAGACCCACAAAGCCGATGACTCCGGTGGCTGCCACACTCGCCCCCGTCGCGAGGCCCACACCAAGGGCAAGCAAGAGACGCGTCGCAGCCAAATTGACGCCAAGAGAGCGTGCGCCCATATCGCCCAAGGTGAGGGCATCAAGCGCGCGCGCCGTCATCATCAGTAATCCACACCCCAAAGCGATCAGTGGAATGGATATAAATACGTCACTGTTGCTGCGATCAACCAGCGAGCCCATCAACCAGTTCACGATTTCATTTAAAGCCCACGGGTTGGGCGAAAGACTGAGAGCAAGCGCAACCCCCGCCGAAGCCACTGTATTGAGTATCGCGCCTGCCAGAATGAACGTCAGAACGCTCGACGTTGCGCCAGCCAGAAGCAACAGAACAGCAACTCCGCCAATGGCCCCGGTCATAGCGCCCAAGGGCAGCAGCCACGGTGATGATATGGTCACGCCAAAAAAGAGTGTCATAACCGCGCCCAAAGCCGCCAAAGCCGAGACGCCAAGCACACCGGGATCGGCCAAGGGATTGCGCGTATAGCCCTGAAGTGCAGCTCCCGAGACGCCCAAAGCGAAGCCGACAGCGACACCTAAGATCGTCCTAGGAATACGCAATTCAAGAATAATCACCCAGAGAGGGTCATCGTTCACCGCAAACCATGCACTCCATGGCACCCACACCTTACCCGCGATGAGGCTTGCGCAACTCAGCGTCACGAGCGCGAAGAGAAGAGCACTGTAAAGGAAACGTGCCGAAATGCTTCTCATGGCGCAGCACTCGCAATACGGCGACGCGCATCAGCCAAGACCGCGACAGTTTGCGTGATCACAGGCCCGCCGCATAATAACAGCCGCTCTGGCAATTCCGCTCGCGCCATACCCTGGGCCACGCGCGCCAACGCTGGATGTGACACCAACCGATCGCCCCACGTCAGGCCACCCGCTTCGATCACGCCGGACAACAAGGCTTGCGGCGGATCGGCGATCATGCGTTCCAATGTCACGACACCGAATTGCCCGAGTTGGTAACGGGCCGCGACGTTAACAAAGCCCGTGCGCCCCAGCAGTTCATCAATCAAGACGCCTTGGCCTGCAAAAAAGCCGTTGGACTGAAACACCAAAGCGCTGATCGGCGGGGTATTGGGTGGCGCGGCTGCCGCCACCAGTGCCGCTTCGATATTGGCAACCACCGCCTCACCTCGCTCGGGGCGGTTAACGGCACGAGCCAGCTCACGAACTTGCGCGATGCTTTCAGCTAGGGTGAGCGGAACATCGAAGAGGGCGATCTTTGCACCAAGACGTTGCAGTGCCTCATGTGTCTTTTGCGGCGCGTATTGGCTGCTAATGACAAGATCTGGTCGTAACGAAACAATTTCCTCTGCGGTGCCGTAAGTCATGGGGAGGGTTTTTGCAATATCGGCAATCGTCGAAGATCGCGGATCGCTGGCGTAATAACTCAACGCGGCGATTTGTTCGCGATCTGCCACATGAACCAAAATGGTATCCAAGCATGGATAGAGCGACACGACGCGCTGGACATCTGCACATGCCACAGATGTCCAGCCGCAGATCGCGACAGCAATAGTGCAGGCAATTCTTTTAGAATTTCGCGCGAACACCGGCAAAGGCCCCTCGCCCAGGTGATCCGTAATTCCGTGTGGTGGCGTAGCTCTTATCAAACACATTCTCGACGCGACCATATAACTCGACTGTACCGTTGATCGGCCACGATGCGCGAAGATCAACCACGACATAATCTTCGAGCACAAATGAGTTAGCCGCATTGTCAAATGAGTCCCCGACGTATCGCACGCCGATCCCTGTTGAGACGTTAGTGGGCCAAGCGTAGGTAAGCCACAGGTTCGCTATGGTCTTAGGTCGGCGCGCGAGAACCTTGCCCCTGTTGGCGTTTCCGAGCGAGGTGTTTTCAGTGTCGGTGTACGTATAATTAGCTTGGATCGACAAAGCTTCAACTTTGGCGGTGGCAGCAAGTTCGATGCCATCTGCTTTGGTGCTCGCGATATTGTCATACACACCAAACGTCGCAGGTCGGCAAAATGGATTGCCAGGGCACCCGGCAAAGTCGATTTGGTTCTTGGTCTTGCGCGTAAACCCAATGGCCGAAATCACGACATTGCCATCAGCAAAGCGTTGCTCAATGCCCCCATCCCAGCTGTCTGCTTCTTCGGGTCGCAAAGCTTTGTTCCCGAACGAGCTAAACAGTTGGAACAGCGTCGGTGCTTTAAAGCCCTGTCCAAAACTTGCGCGTAAAATGGTATTGCCGTTGTTCAGCGACCACGCGGCGGCGGCTTGCCCTAAGGTACGCGTACCAAAGGTATTGTGATCGTCGTGCCGAAGCCCGCCGGTCAGCGTTAATCCAGCGGTCAGTTCGCCCTGGACCTGCGCATAGGCGCTCGTGATCTCGGCTTTATTGCGCACGGGCACAGGGTTGGGCGTGAACGTCGATGGCGAAGCCGTGCGCAAGGAGGATGCCTCATTTTCGATCCCAAACACAGCAGACCAATTTTCGACAATCACGAATGTGCCCTGATACTCCCAGCGCTTATTCTTACCTGCGGCATCAAATGTGGTAGTTGTCACGGCTTGAGCAGGATTGATGTTATCGCGATTGGTGTCGGTAAGGGCGTAGGCCACGCGGTTCTTCAGCTTGTTGTCGAACAGATCAACATTCAGGCCCGTATAGCCCACGAACTCCTTGGTGAAGCCGTACTCAGCGGTGTCGCCAAAAGCGAATGCGGGGGCGGGAAAGCCATCGAATTCATTGCGACTATTGGAGTAAACGCCACGCGCATCGAGCGAGACATTGTCAGCCATATCAACGCGCGCACGACCACTGAGGCCGGTGTTACGGTAGCCATCGGCCTCCTTTCCGGCAGCAAACGAGGAAATGCCATCGGTGGAATAGTGGTTGCCTGCTAACCGCCACACAACGCGATCGGTTTTTCCACCTCCCCCGCCACGAAGCGAAACGGTGCTGCGCGAGCCACCCTCAACTTCGCCCGAGGCTTCAAAGGCCTTGGTCGGCGTAGCCGTCTGAATGCTGACAACGCCACCAATGGCCTGGCTGCCCCACAGCGTGGACTGCGCACCGCGCAAAACTTCTATGCGCTCGATGTCTCCGACCAAAAGGTTAGCGAAGTTGTAACCGCCACCGACCGAGGATGGATCGTTGAGCTTCACACCATCGATAATGACTACGGTTTGATCGGGCTCAGCGCCGCGAATACGCAGCGATGTGGCACCACCAACCCCACCACTGCGCGTGACGTTGACGCCAGGTGTTTGGCTGAGCAAGTCCGAGACGATCTGGGTTTGGGTCGATTGAATCACATCGGCCGTGAGCACGGTGATTGATGAGCCGACCCGATAGAGCGGTTGCGGTGAGCGCGTGGCTGAGACCACGATTTGTTCGATAGCAGTTTGTGCCGCAAGCGGCGCAGCAGCAAGAACAACCGCAATGGATATGGTGGCAATGAGAGTGCGAGGCATGGGTATTCCCTTCGTATCAGCGACAAATGCGCACGAAGGGATGGGGCTGTACGAAAAGCAGACCTGCCTTGCCCCCGCGCAACGCACGGTGAAAAACACTTGCCGCCTCTCGGGAAACCCCCGTTCGCGTGGCAAACCCCGGCCAAACGAAGGACGACCACGACAGGCAGGTCTCCTGGCTCGCGGGTCGTTGTCCGTGGTGCGCCGCCTTCCCGGATACTCGAACATCCAGTGGCTTAGTGACGCGCGGACTCGCCGCTTACAGTTGCGGGGGCAGCCCAGGTGTTCCACCTGAGTTCCCTTTTCATCCTCTTTCGAGGAACCTATCGCAGGAGGGACATTATGCTGGACGGGCGGGGTGGTCAACGCGCTGTGTTGAAGTGCAGCGACCGGTTACACCGGTTATTGTCGGTTGTTTACAGGCTATACTGGCTACCCAGTGGAACATTTGAGCTGTGAATTGTGAGGATTCTCTGCAGGGCACAGGACCAAGTAGCGTTTATACCTATGACCGAGAGACAGAAACGTAAGAGCAAGTGATGAGTTGAGGGTCAGCGTTAAAATGCAACGCAGATATTTTGCGCTTTATTCACCGCACCTCTTCCTCGTCATGCTCTACCTCCCGCCCGACGCATCCGCGACGATGTTGCGCACCAGCCCGCGCGTCATCATGGGCAGGGCGCGCACGCGTATCCCGCTGGCGGCGAACACGGCGTTGGCCACCGCGGGCGCTAAGGGCGGCAGCGCGGGCTCGCCTATACCGGTAGGCGGGAATTCTGATTGAATAAAATGCACATCCACGTCGGGCGCGTCGGCCATGCGCATGATGGGATAGTCGTGGAAATTGCTTTCCTTGATGCGACCATTCTCGATGCTGAGTTCCAGATTCATCATGGTACTGAGCCCGTCGATCACAGAGCCCTGCACCTGATTTTCAGCGCCACTTAAATTCACCACGGGTCCGATGTCGACAGCGACAGTGACTTTGTGGACTTTCACATTGCGGGCTGCATCCACACTCACCTCGGCCACTTCAGCCACGTGCCCCGCGTGACTAAAATAAAATGCCAGCCCCAGCGCGCGCCCGGCTGGCAACTTCGTGCCCCAGCCAGCTTTTTCAGCCGCCAGCTTAATCACGCCTGCCGCCCGGCCCGTATGGAGCGCACCTGGTGTGCCCGGGGCTAGCCACATTGGCTCGCCCATAATTTCGAGCAAGAATTCCAAGTGATCGCGGCCCGCCGCCGTTGCCATTTCGTGGAGGAAAGATTGAACCGCGAAGGCCACAGAATTGGACTTCGGTGCGCGCCATGCCCCACACGGAATTTTGAGTGGCAACATAGTTTGCGTGATTTGTGCATTGACCAGCAACGGAATGGGAAATTCTTCCTGTGTTATATTTCCACCCATCACCGGCGCTTTACCGTCGGCACTGAAGGTGATGAAATGATCACGAAAGCCGATGAGCTTGCCTACGGCATCCAACGCGCCGCTGAGCGAATGAAATCCGCCAACACGATAGAAGTCGTGGCGCGTATCATCTTCGCGGCTCCATTGCAGTTTAACTGGCACCCCCGCTTGCTTCGAGATCGCGGCAGCCTCGCACATATAATCGTTGGTAAGACGACGGCCGAAACCGCCACCAGCACGCGTTTGATTGACGGTCACTTTGTCTTCAGATAACTCCAGCAGCTTGGCCACTTGTGTGAGGCCACGCTGCGGGGTTTGGGTTGGCGCCCACAACTCAACAGCATCGCCCTTAAACCACGCGGTGCAATTTTGCGGCTCCATAGGTGCGTGCGGCAAGAATGGGTAGCTGTAAAACGCATCAACGGTTTTGGCGGCCCCCTTGAAGGCTTGGTCCACATCGCCCTTCTTGGCGATCTCTTGTGGGCCGCTTGTTTTAGCCAATTCGCGGGCCTGAGCTGATGCTTCACTCCAACTATCTTTGGACGCCGCGCTTTCATCCCATTCCACTTGCAGCGCGCGCCGCGCGCTAAACGCAGCCCAGGTGGAATCGGCAACAATCGCAACGCCCGGCATCAGGTCTTGGACAACGCCATTGCCCTCCAACACAAAAGCATCGCGCACACCTGGCAATGTTTTGATATGCGCGAGGTTTGCGCTGACAACTTTGCCGCCGACGGCGGGGCATTTTTCGTACACGGCATAGGCCATGCCCGGCACAACCTGGTCCGAGCCGAATAACGGCGCGCCCGACACGACCTTGGGGTTGTCGACACCCCCGATGCGCGTACCTAGCAACTTAAATTGATCGCGGGTTTTGAGTGTCAATGTCATCGGGTCTGGCACAGGCAAGCTCGCCGCCCGCGTGGTCAACGCGCCGTAACTCAGACGACGATTGGTGGCCGCATGAAACACTGCGCTGTCGGCTGTGGTGCACTCGGCATCTTTGACACCCCACTGCTTTGCGGCGGCCGACACCAACATGGCGCGCGCAACGGCACCCGCACGGCGCAGTGGTTCAAAATTCACAGGAATGGAGGTGGACCCGCCCGCAGCCTGGCGGCCATACAATTTCGCGTTAATCGCCGACTGTGCGACCACCACATCGGCCCACGCAGCATCAAGTTCTTCCGCCACGATCATCGGCAAGGATGTTTTGACGCCCTGCCCGATTTCGGGGTTTTTGGCATAAATCAAAATTTGCCCCTCGGGCGAAATGCGTAAGTACGCGTTGGGCGAAAATTCCTTAGATGTAACGGCAGCGTTTGCTGATGTGGTGTGCCCACCCAGACAAAAAGCGAGAACCAAGCCCGACCCAACACTGAGCTTAAGCAAAGACCGCCGCCCCAATGCAGGGCTGGCCACAGTTTGGGATTCAAATTCACTCAGCAGCGATGAAAAAAAAGCATCCAACGATACAGTGGCGGGGGTGTGAACATTCATGGCCGCGCTCCTCGCTGAAGTGGTTTTGGCCGCAATCGCAGGGCAGAAACTTGACTATATACCAGGAACAGGCCGCCCGTTAAGCGCTCGAAAACCCAGCAAAAAGCTCGCCGCTTAAGATCAATCAACCAGGTGAGGCCAACACTCCGCTAAATCACTCCCCCATCGGTCCCAAATGTTCTGACGACATACAGGGCCCACATCCGTGTTATGCTTACCCATTGCTTACGCGGTCGAAATAACGAATTCCGGAAAACTCTGTAACTCATTTATTTATATTGGTGCTGCCGGAGTGGATTGAACACTCGGCCAGCAGATCACGGGCACTCGAATCCATATCATTGATATGATTTATAAAGTTGGTTGCGGGGCTAGGATTTGAACCTAGGACCTTCAGACCACTGAAGATCGCTCAAAAAGAGGAGCAGATTGACACGTTTCTGACACGTTTCTGACATGCGACTATGAAGTCGTTTCTCGGTCGTAAGCTAAGCCGTTGAGAACATTCAGAAGAAGTGGTTGCGGGGCTAGGATTTGAACCTAGGACCTTCAGGTTATGAGCCTGACGAGCTACCAGACTGCTCCACCCCGCGTCACCACAGCACGTGTGTTTGCGCGCGACCAGCCAAGTTCATTTGAAATAAGAAATGGCCGGTTCTGTATATCACGAAGCTTCTACATCAATTGCAGATCGCTTCGAGAGTTCTTGCATCGTGTCTAGGCATTCACGACATTTATTAAGCGATCCGATTTCGGAAGACCTGGCAGTGTCCTACTCTCCCGCATCTTGAGATACAGTACCATCGGCGCTGAGGCTTTTCACGGCCGAGTTCGGGATGGGATCGGGTGTTTCATCCTCGCCATTACCACCAGATCGTCCGAAACCGGACGGCTTAAAAAATGTCGCGAACCAAGGTTTTTTGTTCCAATGTTTTGTGTCTTCTTGAGCGTTATCTCGCATTTCATAGTCGAGCGATGAACCTTGCGGTTCAGGCCTGACGTCTGAGAATACGGGCTCTCAAGTCTATCGAATAATTAGTACCGGTTAGCTGCACGCATTGCTGCGCTTCCACACCCGGCCTATCAACGTGATGGTCTATCACGATTCTCAGGGAAGCCTGGTTTTGAGGTGGGTTTCCCGCTTAGATGCATTCAGCGGTTATCCCGTCCGTACATAGCTACCCAGCGATGCTCCTGGCGGAACAACTGGTACACCAGAGGTACGTCCATCCCGGTCCTCTCGTACTAGGGACAGATCCTCTCAAGCTTCCAACACCCACGGTAGATAGGGACCGAACTGTCTCACGACGTTCTAAACCCAACTCACGTACCACTTTAATTGGCGAACAGCCAAACCCTTGGGACCTGCTCCAGCCCCAGGATGTGATGAGTCGACATCGAGGTGCCAAACACCCCCGTCGATGTGGACTCTTGGGGGGTATCAGCCTGTTATCCCCGGCGTACCTTTTATCCGTTGAGCGATGGCCCTTCCACTTAGAACCACCGGATCACTAGAACCGACTTTCGTCTCTGCTCGACCCGTCGGTCTCGCAGTCAGGCGGGCTTATGCTCTTGCACTCAACAGCCGATTTCCGACCGGCTTGAGCCCACCATCGCGCGCCTCCGTTACTCTTTCGGAGGCGACCGCCCCAGTCAAACTACCCATCATGCAGTGTCCCGGTCCCGGTTAACGGGACGCGGTTAGATACCAGTCACCAAAAGGGTCGTATTTCAACGTTGGCTCCACAATAGCTAGCGCCACTGCTTCAAAGCCTCCGACCTATCCTACACATCCAATGCCTAGTACCAATGCAAAACTATAGTAAAGGTGCACGGGGTCTTTCCGTCTGGCCGCGGGTACTCCGCATCTTCACGGAGAATTCAATTTCGCTGAGTCTATGTTGGAGACACTGGGGAAGTCGTTACGCCATTCGTGCAGGTCGGAACTTACCCGACAAGGAATTTCGCTACCTTAGGACCGTTATAGTTACGGCCGCCGTTTACCGGGGCTTCGATTCGGAGCTTGCACCCCTCCTCTTAACCTTCCGGCACCGGGCAGGCGTCAGACCCTATACGTCGTGTTGCCACTTCGCAGAGCCCTGTGTTTTTAATAAACAGTCGCTACCCCCTGGTTTGTGCCCCTCTACAATGCTTGCGCACCATAGAGGCCCGCTTATCCCGAAGTTACGCGGGCAAATTGCCTAGTTCCTTCAACATAGTTCTCTCAAGCGCCTAGGTATACTCTACCAATCCACCTGTGTCGGTTTAGGGTACGGTCACATGCTGGTGCTATTTCCTGGTCCCTCTTCACAGCCCCCGCAATCCGATAAGCGGGAACAATTTACGAAGGACGTCACATCCAGCTGGCCCAGGAATATTAACCTGGTTCCCATCGATTACGCCTGTCGGCCTCACCTTAGGAGCCGGCTCACCCTGCGCGGATTAGCCTTGCGCAGGAACCCTTGGATTTTCGGCGAGAGTGTTTCTCACACTCTTTGTCGCTACTCATGTCAGCATAGTCACTTCCGATACCTCCAGCATACCTAACGGTACACCTTCGCAGGCTTACGGAACGCTCCGCTACCGCGTCATAACCGAAGTTATGACACCCGCAGCTTCGGTACTTGGCTTAATCCCCGATACATCTTCGGCGCAGGACGGCTTAATTAGACCAGTGAGCTGTTACGCTTTCTTTAAAGGATGGCTGCTTCTAAGCCAACCTCCTGGTTGTTATGGCCTTCCCACATCCTTTCCAACTTAGCCAAGATTTAGGGACCTTAGCTGGCGGTCTGGGCTGTTTCCCTTTTGGCGACGGACCTTAGCACCCGCCGCCTGTCTGCCATGTATTACTCTACGGTATTCGGAGTTTGGTTAGGTTTGGTAAGACTCGCGCCCCCCTAGCCCATCCAGTGCTCTACCCCCGTAGGTATTCGCATGACGCGCTACCTAAATAGCTTTCGCGGAGAACCAGCTATTTCCGAGTTTGATTGGCCTTTCACCCCTAATCACAGGTCATCCCATACCTTTTCAACGGTAGTGAGTTCGGTCCTCCAGTGAATGTTACCTCACCTTCAACCTGCCCATGACTAGATCACCCGGTTTCGGGTCTGATACTGCATACTAGACGCCCTTTTAAGACTCGCTTTCGCTTCGCCTACACCTAACGGCTTAAGCTTGCATGCAACACCAACTCGCTGACCCATTATGCAAAAGGTACGCCGTCGCCCCTCAAGGAGGCTCCGACTGCTTGTAGACATCCGGTTTCAGGTACTATTTCACTCCCCTTATCGGGGTGCTTTTCACCTTTCCCTCACGGTACTGGTGCACTATCGGTCGACACAGAGTACTTAGCCTTGGAGGGTGGTCCCCCCATGTTCAGACAGGATTTCACGTGTCCCGTCCTACTCGAGGATCAATCAGCGTCTTTCCCGTACGGGGCTATCACCCACTATGGCCCGACTTTCCAGACGGTTCCGGTATAAGCTAATTGATCACTGGGCTGGTCCGCGTTCGCTCGCCACTACTAGCGGAGTCTCGGTTGATGTCCTTTCCTCCAGGTACTGAGATGTTTCAGTTCCCTGGGTTCGCTTCCGCACCCTATGTATTCAGATGCAGATACCCTTACGGGTGGGTTTCCCCATTCGGAAATGTCCGGATCAAAGGGTGCTCTCGCCTCCCCGGACCTTATCGCAGAGTGCCACGTCCTTCATCGCCTTGTGTCGCCAAGGCATCCACCAGATGCCCTTTTCGCACTTAAGAACCCGCATACTCAGA
>NSIP01000003.1:0-20000 GCA_002737725.1 Rhodospirillaceae bacterium | reverse complement strand
CAAAGCTCTCGGCTGCGAAGGCCGGGTTCTATACGGTGACCTACAGGGCGTCAAGCAGCAATTTAATCATCAAATAAGAGTTCATTTACAATAGCTTAATGAATTTACAGGCTGTGCTCTGAAAGTCTTTTTTTGTGGCATAAACGCGCCATTCCGACCAGTAGACATTGGGGATAACTAAGATTAACTCATACAAATCAATATGTTAGAGATCCGCAGCCCGGAGTCTTAACATGACCATCAAAGCCAGTGCGAATCAGCGAATCACACACCGCCAACTTCTCCTCATAAATGATTGATTAAGCTTATTATTTCAGTTTAGGGTGATTGACATGGTGTGACTTATCCATCACAGTCGTTCGCCGCTCACGCAATAAAAATACAAAAACTGTGAGCTTGAGGTTCGAAGACAAGGCGGGGCGATCCTTTAGTCACAGGGACGTCCACCAGAAACGGCGGGTGGAATATGGCCAAAGCTTTATGGCCCGGGATATTGTCGTGCGTATGCGCAGGCGCGTCTTTGGCCGCGGCCGTAACGCTAGTCCTGCCTCTACCCTCCACCACTGCGAAGACTTCGCTCTCGTCCATATTCAGTCCCACGCCAGCCGATCTCCAATCTCAAATTGAGCATGATCTGACGGGCATTCAGCTTGCTGTGCGTCGCGTCGCAACAGCAGCACTCAACGCCACGAAGACAGTCACCATCAAAGCAGGCGATACGCTAAGCGACGTCTTACAAGGCTCTGGGATCGACCGCAGCGTTACGCTCGATGTCGTCGAGGCCATAAAGCAAGTTTACAACCCCCGCCGCCTGCAAAGCGGTCAAGACCTTACCCTCAACTTTATCGACGATCCGAAAACGGAAGATCGTCAACTCGACGAATTGACGTTTGAGTTAAGCCCTGGCGAAAGCGTGGCCGTCGCACGAACTGACGACGGGACATATAACGCACGCAAAATTATGGCTGAAACACATCGCGAAATGACGCGCTACGACGGAACGATTTCGTCGAGTTTGTCTGCCGCGGCGGGCGAGGCGGGCGTTCCGCAAAAAATACTCAATGCCATGGTTAACATGTTCTCGTTCGATGTCGACTTTCAACGCGACATCCAAAAAGGCGATTCCTTTTCCGTCATGTTCGAGCAAGTCGTGACGAAAGACGGGCGTGTTGTAAGCACAGAGGGCATCCGCGTCGCATCCATGACGTTGAGCGGAAGCCCGTTGAAGCTCTATTCCTTTAAGCATTCAGATGGGTTTGTCGATTTTTACAACGAGAAGGGCGAAGGCGTCCGCAAAGCCCTTCTGCGAACACCGATCAATGGCGCACGACTCACATCGGGCTTTGGGATGCGCCAGCATCCCATCCTGGGTTACTCGAAGATGCATCAAGGCATCGATTTCGGTGCACCGACAGGCACGCCTGTTTTTGCTGCAGGCGATGGCGTGATTGAAAAGCGCGAAGTTTTTGGCGGCTATGGAAATTATGTTCGCGTGCGCCACAGCAGCGGCTACGCAACTGCTTATGCGCACCTGAGCCGTTTTGGCCAGAACATTCAGGTCGGCAAGCGCGTCCGCCAAGAGCAAATTATCGGCTACGTCGGGACAACGGGTCGCTCGACGGGCCCGCACTTGCATTACGAAATCTTACGCGATAACCGCCAAGTCAACCCAATGAAAGTGAAGTTTCCGTCCTCGCTGAAACTTAAAGGAACCACACTGGCTCGTTTCAAAGAAATACGCAGCATCGCTGATCGACAATATGCCGAGTTGATACAATCAAGCCGCGTCGCGATGATGATGCCTAGCGAAGAAACGTCGGCCCTGCGTTGAGCTTGGGCTGCAGCTTTGATCTGGCGACCATTGACGATCAATCCATCTTCACCGGCTGAAATTGTCACCAAAGACCCATCGGCAATGCTGCCCTCGAGCACAGCGGTAGCCAGGGGATTTTCCAAATTCCTTTGGATCACGCGCTTGAGGGGCCGTGCGCCATAGACGGGGTCATGCGGCGCGCAAGACCCAGGATGAAATTTCTCACCCTAAAAAAGCGCGTGGAAGCTTTAAGAGGATTCGCCCGTGGGTTCCGCTGGCTGTTGCATACCGCGCGCGGGGCCCGAACGACGACGCCCAGAATGACGCGGACGGAAGCCCCGTGCCTCGCCTGCGGCTAGCGGTGTCCCATCCTGATCACCTGCTGCTGGCGCAGGGCTGCGCTGAGGTTGATCGCCAAATAGCGTGGGCGGCAAGCCAATGTCGCCCTCAGGCTCGCGCGGCGCAGGCTGCTGATGCTGCGGTTGATAACTATTATCGAAGCCCTGTTGCGGCTGGTGTTGCTGGGGCTGATGTTGCTGCAGTTGATGCTGTTGCGGCTGATGTTGAGGTTGATGTTGCTGTGGCTGATATTGCTGTGGCGGAGACTGATCGACAGTCTGCTGCCCGCTGGGAATCAAATTCTGCGAGGGACCTGGGGCCATATCCGAGCGGTTGTAATCATTGTAATTGCCTTGCCCGTCTTGTCCGTCTTGCCCATCAAATTCGCCCTGCTGCGAGCCATTAAAACGGCGGTGCTGTTGATTTTGATTGTGGTTGTTATTTTGATTCTGGTTTTGTTGCCCCTCGAAGCGGGCATTGACCACGCGGTAATAGTGATCGGCGTGCTGAAAATAGCTCTCAGCAAGGACACGATCTCCCTGCAGGGATGCATCGCGACCAAGCGTGAGATACTTATCTAACAGCTGTTGCGCATTTCCCCGCATCCGACCAGCGTTATGGTCGAAGTTCTGATTTCTTCCGCCACCACCACCGCCGCCCTGATTGTGCATGCGTGGTTTGCCGCCGTTGCGACCGCGTTGCCGACCCTTCATGATTCTCTGCTATGTTCTTTTTTTACTGTGCTAATTGCACTCAATTTCCCCGGCCGAGCGCCCGTCACGAATGCCTTTCGGCATTACCGCAGCAATCGTGCTGCGCGGGGGGGGTAGTTGTCCGGAGTTCGTTTTACCAAGTGATCCCCTGATCGCTTGGGGCGAAGCAAACTCTGATTTGTCTATATCGGGACAAAAGCAGGCAGTGCCTTCGCTTTCGTTATTGATCGTATTCGTCTTTACAACAGAGTCCAACACTTTTTTTAAGCTTTATTGCTAAATCTCGACCACGACACACCTGGGAATCGATGCCAAATCCGAGCGAATCTCGACGACTCGCAGCGCCGCAGCTTCTAACATTTGCACAACCTGCGCTGCCTGTCTAAAACCCACCTCAAGGGTCAGAATTGTGGGTTGCCGAGCCAATCGGCTGACATCGGCAATAATAGCGCGATAGCAATCCAAACCATCCCCGCCACCATCAAGCGCGTGCACAGGATCATACACAACTTCGGGCGACAGATGCTGCAGATCATGGGCCGATAAGTACGGCGGGTTGCTCGTAATAATATCGAAAGGCCCGGACAGTCCTTCAGCCCATGACATACGCGCAAAATTCACGCGTTCACTCAGATCGTATTTCCTAGCGTTTTGTTGAGCGACGCGCAAGGCAGGCTCGCTCAAGTCGGTGCCAATACCCGTTGAGCCGGGCAAGGCGTGCGCCAAAGCCAGAACGATGCACCCTGTCCCCGTTCCAAGATCGAGGATACGTGGTTGAATCAGGCTTAAGCGCTTCGTGTGATCGATCACAGCGCTGATAAGAATTTCCGTGTCCGCCCGAGGATCAAGCGTGGCTGGCGTCACGTTGAAATCCAGGCCCCAGAATTCGCGGTGACCAATGATTCGCGACACCGGCTCGCGCGCGAGACGCCGCTGGACCAGACCCGCAAGAACGGCCTCCTGCTCGGCTGTTAGCAACGTCTCATGACGAGTGAAGGTTTGAGATGTCTCGGCTTGGATAACATGAGCAATTAAGACCCGCGCATCGAGACGCGGGTTGTCGACGCCAGCCTGATTAAAGGCATCTGTGATTTGGGCGATAGCATCGCGAAGAGTGCGCACAATCAAGATCAGATCATCGCCGCCATTTTGGCGGCTTGATCTTCGGCGGTCAGCGCATCGACGAACTCATCAACCGCGATCCCGTCCAGCACATCTTGAATTTTGTAGAGCGTCAAATTGATCCGATGGTCCGTGACGCGCCCCTGCGGAAAGTTATAGGTTCGGATGCGTTCTGAGCGGTCACCGGAACCGACTTGGCTTCTGCGGTCTGCGGCGCGCTCAGTGTCGAGTTTTTGGCGCTGCTGGTCGTAAATCTTGGCCCGCAGCATTTTCATCGCCTTTGCCTTGTTCTTGTGCTGCGATCTTTCGTCTTGGCACTGGGTCACAATGCCTGTCGGTAAGTGCGTAATGCGCACCGCACTTTCAGTTCGGTTGACGTGCTGGCCGCCCGCGCCCTGTGCGCGATAGGTGTCAATACGCAGGTCGTCGGTTTTGACATCGACCTCAACCTCTTCAACTTCTGGCAGCACCGCCACTGTTGCCGCCGAGGTGTGAACCCGCCCGCTGGCTTCGGTGTCGGGCACGCGTTGAACGCGATGCACGCCGGACTCAAACTTCAGCCGAGCAAAAACATTCTTGCCGGTAATATTGGCAATAGCTTCCTTAAACCCCCCGAGACCTGTTTCATTGATATCCATGATCTCGAACGACCACCCTTTGCGCGACGCATAGCGCTCGTACATCCGAAATAAATCAGCAGCAAACAAAGCGGCTTCCTCGCCCCCCGTTCCAGCACGCACTTCTAGAATGGCATTTTTCGCATCAGCCTCATCCTTAGGAATGAGAGCCAGTTGAACTTCGTCTTCTTGTTGGCGCGTTTCAGCCTTGAGATGACGAAACTCTTCCTCGGCCATGGCCCGCATCTCGGCGCCCGCGCTTGAATCTTTGGACAACGCTTCGGCTTCGGTCATTTCTTTGCGCAAACCCTGCAGCTTGCGGATTTGCTCGACCAAAGGCCCGAGGTCGGAAAACTCTTTGCTCAACGTCGCAAAGCTTTGCCCACCACCGCCACTGTGAATCATTAGGGCTTGCAACTCATCGTGCCGCGCCAGAATACGGTTTAAATTCTCATCGAGGTTCATGATGGGCTCAGCGATACAGATCGAGGTGTGATTCGAGATCGGCCATCGCGACTCTGGACTGCTCACCGGAATCGAGCTGGCGCACGGTCACGACTGATTGTTTGACCTCATCTTCTCCGATGATCAAAGCCACGCGCGCATTAAGCTTATTGGCCCGCTTCATGCGCTTACCCATATTCCCACTATAGCCGATATCAATATTGAAACCGCTATTCCGCAACCGATGAGACAATTTCTGCGCAATGGCGTCCTCGCTTTCGCCCACAGGAATCATGGCAATAGGGCGTGGCAACGGAGGCAGATCGCTCAGAAGCATCGCAAGACGCTCAACCCCCGCAGCCCAGCCAATCCCTGCCGTTGGCGGCCCGCCCATCTGTTTGATCAAACCATCATAACGGCCACCCGCAAGCACGGTTCCCTGGGCACCCAAGGCCTCGGTCGTAAATTCGAACGCCGTGTGAGAATAGTAATCAAGCCCGCGCACGAGCGATGAATTCAGCTTGAAGAAGATGCCCAAATTGTTCAGCCCGTCCTGCACCGCTTTGAAGAAGTCACGAGACGTTTGATTCAGGTAATCTGGGAATCTCGGGGCCGAGACGACGATTTCTTTGTCCGCTGGTTCTTTTGAGTCGAGCACACGGAGTGGGTTTTTCTCTAACCGCTCACGGCTCTCAGCTGATAATTTTTCGCGGTGGCCAAACAAGAAATCGATCAGCACCGCACGGTAGGCCGCGCGGCTTTCAGTATCACCCAGCGAATTGAGTTCAAGGGTGATATGTCCTGACAAATTTAGTTCACGCAAAGTGTGATCTGCGAGCGCGATCACTTCCACATCACCCTGGGGGCCGGGTACGCCCAGCAGTTCAGCACCGATCTGGTGAAATTGCCGTTGGCGTCCTTTTTGCGGGCGCTCGTGGCGGAACATGGGGCCGTGATAGAAAAACTTTAGGGGTGTTTGTTGCGTGAGACCCTCGGAAATGAATGCACGGGCCACACCCGCCGTTCCTTCCGGGCGCAAGGTCACACTTTCCCCACCCTTGGTTTCGAAGGTGTACATTTCTTTGGTGACGATATCTGTGGTGTCGCCCAGCGTGCGCGCGAACACGTCCGTCGCCTCGAAAATCGGCGTGGTGATTTCTGAGTACCCGTAGTGGGCAGCGAGCGCAGCGAACTTAGCTTGGACAAGGCGGTGACGCCGGATGTCGTCAAACATCAGGTCATGAGTCCCGCGCACAGGCTGTAACGATGACAAAGGCTAATCCCTCTTAACGGAATGACAGTTGCAGTCCTGGCTGCCCGCTACTCGGCGGCAGCGAGGCGACCAGATAATGCTTTTTGGGCTTCGATGGCGGCGGCTTTTTCTTCAACCAATCTCACAATATGCTCGATCATCTGATCGCTGCCAATGTTATGGTCAGGCTTGCCGCCAACATACATCTTATGGACGCCATTTCCGCCGCCCGTGAGGCCCAAATCTGTCTCACGCGCCTCGCCAGGCCCATTGACCACACAGCCAATGATCGACAACGAGACGGGCGTGATAATGTGAGCCAAGCGGTCTTCAAGCTTCGCGACTGTCTCGATCACATTATACCCCTGCCGCGCACAGCTAGGGCACGAGACGATCCGCACACCGCGATGGCGCAGATCGAGCGCCTTGAGCATATCAAAGCCGACCTTGACCTCTTCAACGGGGTCAGCCGACAACGACACACGGATTGTGTCGCCGATGCCTGCCCAGAGCAGTGAGCCAATTCCGATGGAAGATTTGACCGTGCCTGCACGCAAGCCGCCTGCTTCGGTAATCCCAATATGCAGGGGCGCGTCGACAACCTCGGCGAGTTGCTGATATGCTGCGACCGCTAGAAAAACGTCAGAGGCCTTCACGCTGATCTTGAACTCGTGGAAGTCGTTGTCTTGCAAAATCTTGGCGTGTTCGAGTGCGCTCTCCACCATGGCTTCAGGGCACGGCTCGCCATACTTTTCTAACAGATGGCGTTCGAGGCTTCCTGCATTAACACCAATACGGATGCTACAGCCATGGTCGCGCGCCGATTTCACTACATCCTTCACGCGCGCGGCCGAACCAATATTGCCCGGGTTGATGCGAAGACATGCAGCCCCGGCCTCAGCCGCTTCGAGCGCGCGTTTATAGTGAAAGTGAATGTCGGCCACGATGGGCAAGCTGACTTGGCGGATGATCTCTTTGAGCGCCTTGGTCGATTCTTCATCGGGACAGGAGATTCGGGCAATATCAGCGCCCGCGGCTTCCATGGCCTTCACCTGTGCAACAGTTCCCGCCACATCGGTGGTCAGGGTGTTGGTCATCGACTGCACGGAAATCGGCGCGTCACCACCGACCAATACTCGACCCACGCGAATCTGACGGGATTTGCGACGCAGAATTTGGCGGTAGGGACGCAGGGTCATTGGGGGCTCGAGCTCAGCACGTAAAAATCGCATCGGTGATACGGCTTATACCTTAGATTTTGCCTAAGCCATAGGGCTTGACGAAGCTGCACGAAGCCTAGTTGTTAGACTCGGCCGGGGCCGCAGTCGCTGCTGCGGGCTTGGGCATCGCTTTCAATTTCGCCGCATCCAAGAGAATACCCCGAGCCACACTACCTAAATCACCGAGAGGTGGCATCAGTTGGCCATCGACCATGATTTCAATACCGCCAGCGTTGAGCGTCATTAAAGTCAGACCCGCTCGCTCAGGGACTTTGTAAGTTTCACCTTTCCGCAAGAACCGCGTGAGCAAAAGCTGTTCACCGTCGCGGATTTGAATCCTACTATCAGATTTGGCCCGCAGTTCTACAGTGCTCTTTGGAGCAGAGGCGACTTGTGGGGCAGGCTTTGTGGCAGCGGCCGGTAGCGCGACCGGCTTAACGCCCGATGGCACAGGTGTCGGTGAAGCTGGATTTGCAGATGGCGCAGTTGCCGTCTGCTGTGCAGGCGAAACCGATGATGGCTTAGGCGCTGGGGTTGCGGCTGCAGGCGCTGTGGTTGTCGCAGCAACAACCGCCGTCGCCGTTTTCTCAGATCTTGCTGGCGGCGCGCTGGGAGTTGTTGTCGTCATAGGCACCGGAGAATTGATGATGTTCTCGGGTGTTTTTTCCGCAGCTTTAGAAGGTAACTGCCCAACCGGCGGCACAACGGCAGGCTGGACAACACTTGGCGTAACGGTTGGCGCATTCAAGCTTGAAGGCGTTGGTTGAGGAAGCGCGGGTTGGGCGTTGGGTTGCGAGAGCCCTGCAATTTGTGGGGCTGGTAGCAGAGAAGCGACAGCACTTTGCGCACTGGAAATCTCAACGGCTGGGGCCGCTGGTGGAGCCTCGTCGTCCTCGGCCGCATTTGGAACAAACTCTGCGGAAGAGTCTGGCGAGACTGCGGCGTCAGCTACTTTTTGGTCCATCACCTCAGGCTCGGGCTGGGCGGTAGAGTCGCCATTCAGAATTGCGGCTAAACGGTCAGGCACCTCTTGAATCACATCGGAAGCGTGACGATCAGCATCGGCCATCGAATACCACACGCCATAGACCATCATTCCGAGCACAACAGCGATCATTAACAGCGCACCGGAAGGCATGCCGGATTCTGGTGCAGAAATCGGATACTCGAGGCGTGTGACGCGCTTCACGCCCGCCGTTTCTTCTTTAAAGCGGCGTACAACCACGTCACCATCAAGGCCGAGGTACTCCGCATAGGCACGCACAAAACCCATCGCATAGGCTTGGCCCGGCAAGTCTTCGTAGCGACCATCCTCAATCGCGACCAAAAAATTGTATCGGATGTGCAAAACAGCCACGATGTCTAGCAGGTCTTTGCCCAGACGCATGCGTGTTGTGCACAACAAAGTTCCGACGTCCGAGGCCTGCGGATGTGGCTCGGTCGTAACATTTGGCTTCTGGCCGAGCGCGGCGAATGGCCCGGCAGAGGTCTCGCGATTTGATTCAGGTGATGTCGTATCGTTCATGTGGTGAAACTAAATAACCTAACACTTCAGAAGAGCTTCATTAGAGCGTCATTAGAGCGTCATGCGGAAAAATGGATCCCGGTTTTACGCAAAAACGACGCGACTAAACAATAACATTAGAGCAAGCAGTCGATTCCAACTTAACGCTGCTTGCTCTAAAAAGACCAATCAAGGAGCGACAAGCAATCGACCCCTGACATGAGTGTATGATTTTTAATATTCCAAGGAAACCCATGATTCCCCCCGCTTTGGGCGACCCGAAATCAGACAGCAATGCCCTCGCCGATGATGCCATGATCTTGGGCGAAGCTTTTGATTTCGGTCCGCAATGATGCAGAATTAGAGTCAATCTGGCTGATCATAAACTCCTCGACATCAGCTAATACCGTTCTGCGGACCACGTCACGAATTTGACCGACCGAATCCGGTGCCATCGAAAGTGAACGATAGCCCAACGCCATTAAGGCCAGCGCCTCCAACGGCTTACCCGCCATCTCACCGCACAATGACAACGGCTTATTGACCGCAATGCATCGCTCGGCGATGAAACGCAGCATCCGCAAAACCGGCGTGGACAAAGCATCATATCGGTTCGCAATACGTGTATTGCCACGATCAGCGGCATACACAAATTGGATCAAATCGTTCGAGCCAATCGATAAAAAATCAATACGGGTGAGAAGATGGTCTAACTGCCAGATTAAAGAGGGCACCTCGAGCATCGTGCCGACAGCGATTGTGCGCGGCGCAACGCCCCCCGCTTTCGCATGGCGCTCAATCTCCATATCAAGAATACGTCGGCAATCATCAAATTCTGAAATCGTCGCGACCATGGGAAACATGACGCGCAAGGACGCTCCCTCACAGGCCTGAATAATGGCGCGCACTTGCTGACGCATCACCGAGGGACGATCAAGCGTCAGCCGAACAGACCGCCACCCCATCGCGGGGTTATTTTCTTTACCCGCCGACCATGACGCAGCAATCTTATCGCCCCCTACGTCGAGAGTGCGAAATGTGACGGGCTTGCCGCCCGCAGCATCGACGGCTTGGCGATATAAAGTGCGCTGCAGTTTCACGTCCGGCAATATGGGCATGGCTAGAAACTGCATCTCGGTGCGAAACAGTCCGATGCCTGATGCGCCTGTTTCCGCGAGCGCCTGAACGTCGATCAGGAAACCTGCGTTAATCTGCAATTCAATCTGTACGCCGTCGAGCGTAACGGAGGGTAAATCTTTGCTGGCCGCATAGACCGCTCTTTGCCGCTGACGAGCCGCCGCGTTGATGGCGAACATCTCTTGCAAATCTTCCGATGGCCGCAAAAATACGTGCCCCGCACTGGCATCAAGCGCGAGAAGGTCAAATGCGTCGATTCGATTCAGAGCACCATGAACTTGCGACAAAACGGGGATGCCGAGAGCCTTCGCAACAATCACGGCATGCATGGTGGGCGAGCCCTCTTCCATGATCACGCCCTTAATTTTCGTTCGATCATAATCGAGCAATTCCGTTGGCCCAAGGCTTCGGCAGACCAGGATAGCGTTGTCTGGCAATTCGGTACGCATTCCTCCGCCAGCAAGAATAGAAAGCAACCGGTTCGCGAGATCATCGAGGTCTTGTAGGCGCTCGCGAAAAACGGGGTCGTTCATCTGCATCATACGAATGCGCGTATCGTCGCTGACCTTCTGGACAGCAGCTTCGGCGGTGAGACCCGTGTTAATCACATCGCTGATCCGGCTGATCCACCCGCGATCATCGGCGAACATGCGATAGACCTCGAGGATATCGCCGAAATCGCTGACCTCGCCGTGAGAGGAGTCGATGAGGGTATCCACATCTTTGCGCAACGTATTCAGTGCGCTTTGTAGCCGACCATGTTCGACCGCGGGGTCGTCAGACAACAGGCGACCAATGCGTACGTGGCTCTTGTGCAAAACCGCTTGGCCGAGCCCCAAGCCTGCGTTCAAGGTGCTCCCAGACAACCGAACAGGGAGAAGCGCATTGCCTTCGGCTGGGAACAGCTCCTCGCGCTTGACGATTTGTGCCGTGGTCGTCAGTTCTGCGATCACCATCGCCACGGTTTCAAGTGTCTCAACTTCCCAGTCGTTAAAGGGTCGCTCGTCGCGGTTTTGGACAGCGAGTACGCCCATGATGCGCCCGGCTTGAATCATGGGCACGCCCATCAACGAGCGAAAAAAATCTTCCCCGGTCTCTGGGCGGTACACAAAGGCCGGGTGCGACCAAGCATCGGCCAGTGACAATGAGCGGCCATGGGCCGCGATCTCGCCGACCAAACCTTCGCCGACCCTAAGGCGTGTGATGTGAACAGCGCGCTGCGACAAACCAAACGTCGCAAACAACTCAAGCACCTCGCCCGCACGCATTATGTAGCACGAGCAGACATCCGCTTTCAGGCCATGCGCAATCAGCGCGACAAGCTTATCAAGCCGCTCTTGCACCGAGCCGATCCCCGCCATCACGTCGCGAAGGCGCGATAGCATTTGGCGGAGGTCAGCGGCGCTATATGCCGTCATAGGGAGATGCGAGCAGCTAGGGTGTGCGTGGCTTGCTCAAGAAGTTCGGCGAAGATTGTTGCAACGGGTTGTTCTTTGGTCACCATGCCCACGCTTTGGCCAGCCATCAGCGAGCCGTGTTCGACATCGCCATCAATTACGGCCCGGCGCAAAGCGCCTGCCCAAAAATGCTCGATCTCAAGCTGGGCTGACACGGCATTGAGTTCTCCCGCATCGAACTTGACGATGACCTGACGCTGCTTCTCCATGAATTCTTCCACGCCCTTGTTGACGATGGCGCGCACCGGAATCACCGGGAAGCGTTTATCAAGTTGAATGCTGGGCATGGCATCGCGCGCGTTGGCACGAATGAAGGCTTGTTTGAACTTTGGGTGCGCAATGCATTCGCTGGCGCACACAAAGCGCGTGCCCATTTGCACACCGCTGGCCCCGAGATCGAGGTAGGACACAATAGTTTCGCCGCGCGCAATACCGCCAGCAACAAATACCGGCACATCGCGGATGACGGGTAGAATTTCCTGAGCCAGAACGCTGGTCGACACCGGGCCAATATGCCCGCCCGCCTCGCTGCCCTCAATCACAATCGCGTCGGCACCCAGTTTTATAAAGCGCTTCGCCAGCACTAATGCAGGCGCAAAGCACATCAGCTTCGCGCCGCTGTCCTTCACGCGCTTGATCGCCTCAGCGGGCGGAATGCCCCCAGCCAGCACCACGTGCGTGACGTTGTTGGCGGCACACACATCGGCCAACTGAAGTAACATTGGATGCAAGGTAATTAAGTTTACGCCAAAGGGCTTGGATGTCAGCGCTTGCGTAGCCTTGATTTCGCGATCAAGCAATTCTGGCGTCATAGATCCGCAAGCGATGACACCAAATCCGCCAGCATTCGAGATTGCCGACACTAGGTTGCGCTCGGACACCCAGGTCATGGCGCCGCCCATAAGGACGATGGGGCAGCCTAGAAACTCAGAGCCTCGCGCCCACAACTTCGCCAAGGCCGGGGGTACAGCCAGCGGAGTAGAGTCTGGCGTTTGAACGGCGGCGAGGGTCATGGGTGTCCTGACATTAAGCGGCGTCAAGATTGTAAGCCGTATGCAACGCACGCAAGGCAAGTTCGGTGTAATCTTCGGCGATCAGCACGCTGACTTTGATTTCCGATGTCGAAATCACCTGAATATTGATGCCCTTGTCCGCCAAGGTTTTAAACATGGTCTGCGCGACGCCCGCATGGCTGCGCATCCCCACACCAATGACCGAGACCTTGACCACATTCTTGTCGGCCATAATGGTTTTGTATGGCACGTGAAGCTTTTCTTTAATCACGTTCAATGCACGATCAAGATCGGCCTTGCCCACGGTAAAAGTCAGATCGGTTGTGCCATCGCGCGAAACGTTCTGCACGATCATATCAACATTGATATTGGCATCGGCCAACGGCCCGAAAATACCCGCCGCCACGCCTGGCTGATCACTGACGCTGACCAGGGTAATTTTCGCTTCGTCGCGGCTATAGGCGATACCGCTCACCAGTTCCTTTTCCACGATTTCATCCTCGTCACAGACCAGAGTTCCAGGGGCATCCGAAAAGCTCGAGAGTACTTGGACCCGCACGCGATGTTTCATCGCCATTTCGACCGAGCGGGTTTGCAGCACCTTGGCACCAAGTGATGCCATCTCGAGCATTTCTTCATACGTAATTTTATTGAGCTTCTTCGCCGTCTTCACGATGCGCGGGTCTGTGGTGTAGACGCCATCCACATCGGTGTAGATATCGCAACGATCTGCTTTCAGGCCCGCCGCCAAAGCCACGGCCGTCGTATCCGACCCGCCGCGGCCTAAAGTCGCGGTGCGATTGTCGGGGCCCACACCTTGGAATCCTGCAACCACCGGCACTTCACCGCGTTCCATGCGGCGGATCAGTTCTTCACCCTTAATATCAACAATTCGTGCCTTGCCATGAGCGTCGTCGGTAATAATCGGAATCTGCCAGCCCTGCCAAGAGCGCGCGTTCACGCCCAATTCCTGCAACGCGATGGCCAACAGCCCGCTGGTGACCTGTTCGCCGGTCGCAACCACGGCGTCGTATTCCCGCGCATCGTGCAGCGGTGACATTTGGGTGCAGTAATCCACCAATTGATTGGTCACGCCCGACATTGCAGACACCGTCACGGCGACTTGATTGCCACGGTCGACTTCTGCTTTGACTTTACGGGCAACGTTTTGGATACGGGCGATATCACCCACCGACGTACCACCGAATTTCATCACTATGCGCGCCATTGCTGCGCACCTGTACCAATACGAGTTCAAAAAAGTGTAGCCCTGATAGATACCAGTTAGGTATTCTCAGGGCGCGCATACATAGCCAAAAGGCCCCAGGCTCACAAGGCAAAGAAGACCCTCGCATTTTGGGCCTTAACCCCCAGCAAACAATGCATTTTCCGAAGCAACTAGAGCGGCCTATAGTAGATCTGAAAGTGACTAGGTACAAAAATGATCAGCGCCCAGGCCGCACAACAAACAACGGCATTGCCAGATGAGGTCGCCAAATTCTCGGCCATTGCCGACGAATGGTGGGACCCACAGGGCAAATTCAAACCCCTTCATAAGTTTAATCCCGAGCGGATTCGCTACGTGCGCGACCGCGTGGCAGCGCACTTCTCCCGCCCTCTATCTGGGCCAGCGCCTTTCACCGGCCTCAGCTTGCTCGACGTAGGATGCGGTGGCGGGCTCATCGCGGAGCCTTTGGCACGGCTGGGATTTAAGGTCACAGGCATCGATGCGTCGGAGAGAAACATCGGCGTGGCGAAAGTTCACGCGGCTAAGTCAGCCTTAAACATCAACTACGACTGCAAGACCCCCGAGCAATTGCTAGATATCGCCCATCACTTTGACGTGGTGCTGGCCCTTGAGGTGGTCGAGCATGTCGCAGATGTGAATGCTTTCTTGAACGCGACTGGCCAACTCGTCGCGCCAGGCGGCACACTGATTGCCGCAACACTCAATCGAACGCTGAAATCTTTGGCGCTGGCAAAGATTGGCGCAGAGTACGTGTTGCGTTGGCTGCCTGTTGGCACCCACGACTGGAGAAAGTTCGTAAAGCCGAGTGAATTGGCAGCCGGACTGCGCGGGGCAGGACTGAGCGTACAAGACATGAAAGGCATGACCTACGACCTTTTACGCGACCGCTGGGTCATGACTGACGATGTTGACGTCAACTACATGATGCTGGCCACACGGGCATGAAGAATTAGCTGAGTTTGCGCTTCTTGGGCCAGGGCAAAGCCACAACGTTAATGCCCTCTTCGGTCAGATCCTGGGCTTCCTTCGGGGTCGCATCGCCGTAAATCGCACGCTCGGGTGCTTCTCCGTAGTGAATTTTACGCGCTTCGTCGGGGAATTTGTCGCCGACGTTATCAAAATTTTTCTCGATGCTTTTGCGCAACTCGTGAAAGGCTTCGGTCATCTTCTCGACCGCCTCAACCACATTCGACTCGGTGGTCGGCGAACTGGCTGGAACTTGAGCAGGCAGTTTTGGTTCAACGCCCTTTTGCTTTGACGTTGTAATCCGTGGCGACTGAATTGCCTTTTGAACTTTCATGCTGCCGCACGTTGGGCAGACCACCTGCCCCGCCTTCACCAGTTTGTCGGCAACCGACGAGTTGCGGAACCAGGAGTCGAACTGGTGTTCCTTGTCGCAGATGAGGTCGTAAAGAATCATAATTGAGCCAATGCCATTGGGATGCATCTAAGGCTATGTCGTTGAAGATGCAACAGTCAGCGTAGGCTCAGAGGAGGCGCAAACGTGGCATTCAGAGCCAACGAAGGAATTTTGCCGCGCGCCGCAACAACTTCAGCGGAGTCGATTTTAGCCATGATGACGCCAGGTTCGGTTCCAGCATCTGCCAGCACCTCGCCCCAAGGGTTAACAATCAATGCGTGGCCATAGGTTTTGCGATGACCTACATGAGCGCCTGTCTGAGCAGGCGCAAACACGAAACACCCTGTTTCAATGGCCCGCGCCCGGAGCAACACGTGCCAGTGGGCCTCGCCGGTTTTTTGGGTGAACGCGGAAGGTACGGTCAGGAACCCAGCGCCCGCCAACGCCAACTGACGGTATAAATGCGGAAAGCGCAGATCGTAGCACACCGTCAACCCTAAACGGCCCCACGGCAGATCAACCACGACAGCATGTGCGCCGGATTCAAAGGTGGCGCTTTCGTGGTAGCTTTCGCCGCCGCCCAGATCGACATCGAACATATGAATCTTATCATAGCTCGCAGCAATCGTGCCGTCGGGCTTTAGAATATAAGTACGATTGGCAAGCTTGCCGCCCTCGCGCAGCACAGAAAGGCTTCCGCAGTGCAGCCAAATTTTGAGCTCGGCGGCCAGCGTTTGAAAAGCCCTTAAGGCAACGTGCGTGGCTTCTGGCATGGCTTGAGCAATGCTCGCCGCGCGGCCTTGTTCCATCATCGAGACGTTTTCTGGCATCAACACTATCTGCGCGCCCTGGGCGACGGCCTCGCGCGTCAGGCGTGAGGCGACGACGAGGTTTGCGGCCATATCATTGCTCGCGTTGACCTGAAGACAGGCTACGAAAAAGGATTGACCAACCTCGGGCATTAAGTACGGACCAGTAGCGGATCGAGGCTGCCTTGTTGATCCAAGGCATAGAGATCATCACAGCCGCCGATATGGCGCTCATCGATAAAAATTTGCGGCACGGTTCGACCACCTTTAGCGCGCGTAACCATTTCTTGCTTCTTGGCGGCGTCCAGCATCACGTCGATCTCGGCGAAGTCGACGCCCTTCTGCCGCAGCAATTGCTTGGCGCGGTGGCAATAGCCACAAAACGGAGAGGTGTAGATTTCGATTTTAGCCATGGCCATTGCATGTAAATTTCTGTTTTAGTGTAGGCTGAAGAAATGCGTTTGCATAGAAAAGCGTTGCATCATGATCGCGACGTAATTGTGGGAATTCCATGGCGATCCGTCGTATCCCTCTGCTCAGCGGGGAAGCCAAGGGGCCCGTTCTGGGCACGATCTTAAAGGCCCATCAACCTGGCCTCGAGGTCGAATTGATCAGCACCTCAGATGCGTTGGCAGCCGCCACACACGAACCTCTGGACGGCTGCCGCCTCGTCTCGTTTTGCAGCTCCGTCATTGTTCCGCAGGTCCTGCTGACCAAGCTTCCCGGCCCCGCGTACAACTTTCATCCAGGCCCGCCTGAGTATCCCGGCCGCTACCCCAGCGTCTTTGCGCTTTATGATGGGGCCCAGGCCCGGGGTGAGTAGCTCAGCCAGGCGGGTATGATACCGCTTGTGTTACCGCTAAACTACAGGCCAGCGGCGCAAGCGTAAGCTGTCCCAAATGATCTGACGACGCACACTCTGCAGTTTGCTTTCTTGCCCGGTTGTTCCAATCGTCGCGCCGGATGTTCGCTCTCCGGCCGACGAACAAAGGAAAAGTTCGACCCGAAGCAGACTCAGCGCGCTCGTCGTGACGGGTCCGTTGAGTTGATCTAGAGATGGACCGCTGTAAATAGGCGCTGCCGTGAGAGGAAGACGAGGATGTCGTCGGACCCGAGTTTTGAAGTGAATGTCGAAGGTCTTCGTCGGGCTGTAGAATTGCTTGACCGTCGGAGCTACTCGGAGTGGCCCCGCTACGGGTTGCCGAAGTCATTGCCGGATACCGGGCTCGGCGAGGTGGAAGCATTGGAGCGGCTTGCCCCAGATGTTCTCGGCCGTGCGACATATCTCGACGCAGGCGATGCTATAGCGCACATGGACCCGCCGACGCCATGGATTACCTGGGCCTTGGCTCTCTGGAACACACGGCTCAACCAGAACCTGCTGCATCCCGCGACCGCCCCGTTTGCTCGGGAAGCTGAAGCGTGCATCGTCGAATGGTTGGCACCGTTCTTTGGAATGAACGGCGGCCACATGACCCCCGGATCCAGCGTCGCCAATCTAACGGCGCTGTGGGCGGCTCGTGACCTGCGGGGCGTGAAGAAGGTGGTCGCATCGTCGGCTTCACACCTCAGCGTCCGGAAGGCCGCCCGGATTGTGGGCCTCGACTACGTCGAAGCGGGCGTTAATCAGCGCCACCAACTGGATCCGGCGACATTGCCGAGTGACCTGTCGGACGCCTGCCTCGTTCTCACCGCTGGGACCACCAGCGTGGGGGCTGTGGATCCACTGGACTGTTGCGGTCTCGCAGCCTGGACGCATATCGATGCGGCATGGGCTGGCCCGCTGGCTCTGTCCGATCGACACCGGAGCACTCTGTCCGGCGTTGACCAAGCCGACTCTGTCGCCGTGTCGGCGCACAAGTGGTTGTTTCAACCCAAAGAGTCGGCACTCGTCATGTTCCGTGACACTGAAGCGGCCCACAGCACGATAAGTTTCGGCGGCGCTTACCTCGCGGCGCCGAACATTGGCGTCCAGGGGTCGCATGGCGCCGCTGGAACGCTGCTGCTGGCGACGCTTCTGGCATGGGGACGCGAGGGGCTGGCCGCGCGGATCGAACACTGCATGGATAATGCGAGGCGGTTGCAGGACTTCATCGCTTCTCACCCAGACCTTGAACTCTTTCCGGATGGCGGAACGGGTGTGATCGTTTTCAGACCCGCGTGCCATAGCATCGATGAGTTTCGTGCAGCGCTTCCGCAAGGCCTTGCGTCGTCGGCCAACATCGACGGGGACACCTGGCTGAGATGTGTTTCCGCCAACCCTAACGCCGATATTGAAAGAATTATTGCAGCGATCGACGATATCGCGGGCGCGCGTAGACTTTAACAGAGAATGGTGGGCTGTCAAAAAAAGTCAGATGTGACGCATCCCGTGAAGCTGCGGGCCAACGCGATCCGCCGCGGCGAAGTCGGCGTGGCCCAATGATGCTGCTCGAGACTTTCCCGCCCACACGCCAAGCTGCTCTGGCGCGCGTCAGTGCCGTGCGGCCTAACGACTATGCGCGCAGCCGAAACGCCATTGAGGGCGCGGTCACTGGCCTCTCGCCCTACATCACCCACGGACTGATCAGCCTACCCGAGGTGCTCGCCTGCGTGACCACCAAGCACTCGCTCGATGTGCAACACAAGTTCGTGTTCGAACTGGGCTGGCGCGAATACTATCGACATGTCTGGGCGTTTAGGGGCCAAGGGATTTTTGAATCCCTGCGCGAGGGCCTGCTTCCGCAAGCAGACTACTCAGCGCTGTTGCCTACCGATATTCGCCAAGCTGCTACCGGCGTGCCCGTTATAGATACGGCAGTACGCACTTTGTACGCCACGGGCTATTTGCACAACCATGCCCGTATGTGGCTGGCTAGCTATGTCGTGCATGTACGCAAGGTGCACTGGCGGGTCGCAGCGGACTGGCTTTACGGCCACCTGCTCGACGGCGATCTCGCAAGTAATCACCTCAGTTGGCAATGGGTGGCTGGTACCGGCAACAGCAAGCCTTATCTTTTTAATGCAGATAACGTCGCCCGTTACGCGCCTGCTCCCTGGCACAGTCCGGGTAGCGTGATCGACCAGTCCTATGAAGAGTTGGGCCGCCTTGCCCGCCAGCCCATGCGCTGCGCCCGTGCCGATCACAACATGCCCATCCAAGCTGCGCTGATAGAGCCCTCCCTTCTTGCAGAGCCGCCTCCCGATCTGGGCTGGACAAAGCCTGACGAGGCAGCTGTGGCAGGCCGCGAGGTGTGGCTGGTGCACCCCTGGAACCTGGGCGATCTGCCCACCTCGCTACCTGCGAACACTTTGGTGGTTGGCGTCTTTCTCACTGACTTTCACCGCGCCTGGCCTTGGAGCGAGCGGCGCTGGCGCTTTGTCGCCAGCCGAATGGCTGAAATTGCCGCGATACGCTGGCAGGGTGATGCGGCATCCATGGCCGAGACGCTTAAATGCGCGTGCCAAGTGCGCAGCGTGGGCGAGCCGCACCTTGCACCGTGGCTGGCGCGCTTGGCAGTCTGCGAGGCGGCGCCCGAGCTTTTTCCGGCAGTCGACAGGCGCTGCGACTCCTTCAGCCAGTGGTGGACACGTGCCTCGCAGGGCCTTGCGTCAGCAACTGACTTGCTTGCCGCCCGACAAGCCCCAGTGGCCTAATCAATTTTCGACACCACAAAATAACTGTTATCATTTCAATTCGTAATCGACACGACATACCAGAAAAGCGCTGTCGAGCGTCTTGATCGCAGCCAAGCCTACTGCTACCCACGCCCTCCCATTGCATCGTTCTAAAGAGCTCAGGCTTGAGGATGTGTAAGCGCCGGAGCATTAATCCCTCACTGAAGCGGCTATTCTTAAGCCGCCACCTTGCGCAGCCATCCCGGCTACCAGCCTGATCGAGATCACCCACCGGCGAGCGTAAGTCAAAAATCCCGACGCGCCATGCATGGCTGGGGCCCCCGCATTGAGCAT
>NSIP01000029.1 GCA_002737725.1 Rhodospirillaceae bacterium | reverse complement strand
CCCCGGATGTTGAGGTTCATCACCTTGTCCCAGGCCGCAATGGGGTGGTCTTCGGCGGGAGCGCCCCAAGCCGCACCGGCGTTGTTGACCAAAATATCGATATCCCCCATGCGCTGCAGCGTCTCATTGGCCAAGCGGGCGATTTCCAGGTCTAGAGCGCAGTCGGCGGCGATCCACCGGGCGTCAATGCCAGCGGCCTGCAACTCGGCGCAGGCCTGCTCGAGTTGTGGCGCTTTGCGCGCGCTGAGCATGATGCGCGCACCGGCCTCGCCAAGCGCGTGAGCCATTTGCAAGCCCAGGCCACGCGAGCCACCGGTAATCAGCGCAGACTTGCCGCTGAGGTCAAACAATTGCTGGATGGTGCGCGCCATGGAGCCTCTCCGGTTAAAGCCCGAGATTGTGCAGGACAAACTCGCTCCAGTCTGTTCACACCTGCAATAAGACCGAGTGGCGCGAGCAGGCAAAGCCTGATCGGGCCCTGGGTTCTACCTCTGCATCGCGCCAGAGCCATTGGACAACGTTCGGCTAGATAAAACGGTTTAAAAAATACGACAGTCGCGCGCCCGCCTTGGCAGATGCATTCAGGTCAACGGGGTCAACCTCCCCGGCGAACTCTTGCTTGCTGCTCAGCATACTGCTTCCCTTGTCTCTTACAAGCTGCAAGTTGCTGCGTAGACGAAACGCCAGTACGCTGGCAACACCCCTGTAAAAGCGCGTGGCAAACAGGGGGTCACTGTCAAGCTTTGCAGCCAGCATGTCACCGTCCAAGCGGGCGACAACAATATTGGATTCGGCCGATACTCGCGCCAAGGTCTTTCGTTTGTCCACAAAACTAACCTCGCCGATGATGTCTCCAGCGTTTATTGGGGTGAGCAGTCGCCCGTCAGCGCCATCTACCTTGCACTTACCCGCCAGGAGAATATAGACGTCGGTGTTCACGCTGCCAACTTGGACCAGAACTTTCGTGGCGGCAAGTTCTATCTTGGTACACGCCTGGTGTATCCATGCAAGGTCGGAATCGTCAAGGCACTCGAAAAATATCAAAGATGAACGCATAATTTAGTCAACCTTTCCGTGCAACATCGATTTGAACAGGCCGTTTTGCTGCGACAACTCGGCAAACGTACCCTGCTGAGCAACACAGCCACCATCAAGCACGATGACCTTGTCACAGTTTTTCAATGTACCCAAACGATGCGTAAAAATTATGCGCGTCAAGGGCAAACCATCAATAATGTCACCGATCTTTTGAACGCTGACATTATCCAGCGCACTGGTCGCTTCATCAAAAATCAGCAATTTCGGGCTACCGACCAGCGCGCGCGCCAAGGCCATCAGCTGAACTTGCCCCCCCGAAAACGCAGTAGTGCCTTCTCCCACCACGGTATGAATACCCATCGGCAAGCCCCTGACATACAGCCCCAAACCAACGGCGTCGAGCACAGCCAATATCTGATCGACTTCAAAATCACGTCCGGCGTTGATGTTGTCAAGTATCGATCCCGAGAACATACGGCAATCCTGCAAAACTACGCCGCATTGGCGGCGAACTTGATCCATATTCACCGCAGCGAGGTCGTTTTTATCAAAATAAACTTGACCTTTCGTTGGCGCCAGCAAACCCAGCATTATTTTCAGAAGTGTCGACTTTCCACAGCCAGACGTACCAACAATACCAACATATTGCCCGGCCTTGACAGCAAAAGAAAAATTATTCAGGACAAGCGGCGACTGTTCGGCATACCGAAAATCGATGGCAGCAAACTCAACATCACCTTTTATTCCTGACGGTAGGCTTCTGCCCGTGGCGGCTTCAGGCAACCCAGTCAAAATAGGCGTAGCTAAGCTGATGGATGGCTTCAAACTAAAAAATCCCATCAGGCTCGAGGCCAGACTGGCAATCGTGCCCGTTACCAATGAGACTGAGCCCACAAATGCAACGTAATGGCCCACCGAGTCACTCTGTGCGCCTTTAGCCGAATAAGTAACCACAGCAAATACAGCGCCCAAGGTCACCAAATTCAAGGACTGCTGCACGGCAGCGTACCGATTCGAAAATGCACTGCTTCGGACCGTGCGTCGACGCATTTCAACAAAATTGTCACGCCACCGTAAAAATGCCCGTCGCTGGGCGCCGAACATCCTGATAGGCAGCATGTTCCCGATCAATTCATAAACAACCGTCAAGACGTTTGTCGTCATCGCCTCGCCCTCAGAGTAAGCTGAAAAGCTGGCTTTAGCTAAGATAAAAGCGATTAGGAGGCTTAGGGCAGACACCACCACAACAGCGAGCGCACCGAACGGGAAATAATAGACTAGGGTGGCAATTCCTACGGTCAATGTAGCGAAGTCCATGCTGGTTGTCACTATCATGCGCAGGCTTGATCGTCGGGCTCCTTCAAGTGATGTGAATCGGCGCATAACGTCTGCGGTGTTGTGACTCGCGAAGAACTGCAGGGGCAGCCTGAACAACCTCTCGAGAACAGCCGCTTGCAACTGCGTGCCAGCCATGGCCTCCAGGCGCTGAACGATCAACTCAGAGGTATACCGCAACGCCAACATGATCAGGTTGCAGACCACCACAATACAGATCACTGCTGTGAGCAGTAATTCGTTCCTGTGGGGCACCGCATGATCGATGATCATCCCGCTGGCCACTGGCACCGAGTAGGTCAGTACGGCAATAATGACCGTCAAGGCCAGGTAGACAAGCGCCTCAAACGGGTATAGCTTAAGCACCGACATCAGCACGTCAGAAAATTTCGTCGGACTATCAGGCAGTGTCGGATAGAGCACGACTGCTGTGGTCTTGAGGGTTTGGGCAACTTTAAGCGTTAACGGCTGAAACTTCACAAACTGAGTCGGCCCACTGAACTCCATCGCAGCCCGTCCATGACACGAACGCACCAGAATGGGCTTGTCTGTTTTCTCGTCTTTCAGAACCATGATGCCGTGGTCATTTTTCCACCATTCGCCCGAGAGCGACACCTCGCGCGCACTCAAACCCAAGACGTCTGCTGTCTCGATGACTGTCGCATCGGGACGGACACTGCCACGAATTGGGGTGCCACTTAATCCCAGCAGCTTCGCAGCAGCCTGGCATGCCGAAAATACTTCTCCCAGCGGGCTAGGACGACTCGATACCGCGACGTCGGTGCCGAGCAACTGATCAAACTGACCCAGCGTTTCGTCAAGCGTCGGCAAGGCCGATGTAACTTGGCTCATATGGCAACTCCGGCACTGGCTGAGACCATTTTGGCGTAGACACCACCCGCGGCGATCAATTGCTCGGGCGATCCAGTCTCCCTGATTTGCCCACCCTCGACCACCACAATGTTGTCGGCAAAGCGCATGGTTGCTATGCGGTGCGTAGCGAATACCAAAGTCATGCCGACCTCCCTAAGATTCGACAGAACAACAGCCTCAGTTTTGCCGTCAAGGGCAGACGTGGCCTCGTCTAGAACCAGAATTTTTGGGTTGCGCACGACCGCACGGGCCAACGCTATACGCTGGCGCTGCCCGCCGCTCAAGTCACCACCCCCCTCTCGCAACTTGCTTCTGTAGCCACCAGGGCGGCGGACGATATCGCTGTGAATGGCACACAACTGGCATGCCGCAGACACATCTTTTTCAGTGATGTTAGGGTCCCAGAGCGTGATGTTATCGAGCACTGTACCTTCAAATATTTGATCTTTTTGCGGCACCAATGCAATTGACCCACAAAAATTTTCCTGCTCAATGTGGTTCAGCGGCAGCCCGCCAACCAAGATTTGTCCCGATGATGGACGCATGACGCGAGCAAGTATGTTTAGCAGAGTTGACTTACCGCTACCCACACCCCCAACGACACCCAAATAGCTCCCCTGCGGTATTGAAAGGCTCACCCCGCGAAGTACCTGCTGGTTGCCGTAGGAGAAGGCAATGTCCTGTCCAACCAAAGTCCACTCTGTTGGGACCCCAGCATTGGGGAAAACAGGGTCGATTGCATCAACTTCGAGCAAATCGTTCACGCGGTCGAAGCTACCACCTGCGTTGCTAATCTGCGTGAAACCCGAAACGATTTGGTTAAACGGCGACAACAAGATATACGCCATCGCATTAAAGGCCACAAACAAGCCAACTGTGAAATCCCCCTTGATCACTTCAAGCGCCGATAAGCCAGCAATCAAAGCCGTCAAAATGCCGGTGACTGCAATTGGCAGACTCGTCGCTAGCGCGGCGTAAGGCGCGTTTGCCTGCTCCGAGTTGGCAACCGCAACATACCGTTCAAGCACGCGCCCGAACATCGCACCCGTCGAACCTGCAGCGCGGCTATGCTCCACCAAGCCAACTGCACTGATTACCTGCGCCTCGTACCGACCCCGCTCGATGGCCAAGCGGCGATTCAGGGTCATGGTGCGCTTTCTAATCCAATTCGAAAGCAAAGCATGCAAAAAAAGCAAAGCGAATGCAATACCCGTCAGATAGACGCTGTAACTCAACATGGCAAGCCCAATCACCAGCACCTGCATGGCCGACGCAATCATGTTGACCAGCACACCCGAGACCGTGCCTGCCACAGCATCAGCCAACATCACCCGTCCGCCTATTTCACCGCCAGAGCGTCGGGCAAAATAATCCAAGGGCACGGCGAATAGTTGTGTGACGATGCGCGCCGCCAATGACAACGCAATGCGCGTCTGTAATTTCAGGGCGCCCGCTTTTTGCATCCAATTCAGAGGCCCCAGTGCCAAGCCTAAAAGCACGATTCCCAGCATGAACCAATACTGCCAACCGGCCACCCCTTTTTTGATCAACACGTAATCAATGAAGATAGAGGTCAGCGCTGGTACAAGGGCCATGATCAGCGCCAGGCCAAAACTCACCAGGCTAATCGCGGCAATGGCGCCACCGGCACCCTTGGCAGCTTTGGCAAGTTCTTTAAACACCGAGGGCCTGCCACCGGTTGCTTTGAACTTAGCGTTGGGCTGCATGCACAAGGTGACCCCGCAGTAACCGGCTTCAAGCTCAGCAAATCGTAGGCGACGGCATCCAACGGCGGGGTCAACAACGTCCACGACGTCGCCATTGACTTTTTCCAAGACTATAAAGTGATTGAAGTTCCAGAAAATAATTTGCGGCATGGGCAAATCTGCCAGTTCTTCCGCCGCCACACCAAAGCCTTTGACATCCATGCCCATTTGGGTGGCCGCCCGAGCTAACGCCGCTGCAGAAACACCGTCACGAGTCGCCCCACAAATGCCCCGCAAGCGGTCAATAGGTTCCCAGCGCCCAAAAAAAGTTAACACCATGGCGACGCAGCAAGTACCGCATTCGGTCACTTCAAACTGCAATATTTCAGGGACACGGCGACGACCCAAAAAGCCAGTCAGTCCGCTCAGCAGGCTTGGCAAGCCCCAAATCAAGGCCAAACTCCGCGGTGCGCCAATAGCTCGGCGGCGTACTTCTTGTTTATTCGATCGCTGCTGCCAACAAACAAGGATGCTGACGCAGCCACAGGTAAACAACAAAGCGGCACACGCGAGGCCCAGCACATTTGTCGCGACAATTCTGGGCAAATCAGTGTCGCCACGCGAGGTGATAAATCAGGCGTCATCGTTCGCACCTGGAATCTGGCAACCACCAACACTTGTTGCTAAGTTGACCGTCTTTGCATGCAAGAACGCCGTGTCCGCTGCGCTGCTCTTGTGCTGAGCAACCTGATTAACAGCGCCGCCGGACCTAGCGTCTGGGGTGACACTTTTGGATAAGGCTGGTGCCATGTTTTGCCGAGTCACTGCCGTGGGCGTCAGCGAATCGGCCGCATTATTACCTGATGAGGGTTTGCTCGGCGGCGTACTACCTTTGAAAAATTCGATGGCGTTGATCAAAGCACTTTCGCCCAAGCGCTTGACGGCTGGCAGCAACAGGTAGAGCAACCGCGGCTGGTCGTACACCACCCAGCCTGAGACAATAGTGCCGGGCTCCATCAATTTATTCGGGCCACGGGAAGAGGACCAAGCCAGGCCGCTGCGCCCGCGGTCATCGGTCGACACTTTGATCAATACCTTGTAGGGCGAATCAGCCTCGAACATTTTGCGTACCAATTTCTGGTTTTTGAACACCCGCAACAGCACATCCTCATCAGCGGTGACCGTACTTATCTCGGTCACAACGCCTTCGATCCGACCATATTGCTGATCTTCAAAAATCAGCGGCAACACTTGCGCCTGCATGCCAACAGCAAGTTTCTTACCCTGCACCGAGGGCACGAAAATCACGGCACTATTCACCCTGTTCGTCCCGGTGCTGACACTATCGGCAGGGGTGACCGTAGCCACCCGACGCTCACGCGAAATCGGTTGACCAGCATCCACCAGCAAATCCGAGATCAACCCATCGTAGGGCGAAATAATGACCCCCTCGACACGCTGCCGATCGCTCAAGGCTTCGAGTTGACGCTGCTGGGAACTGATCTGCAAGCTGATGTCGAGTTTTTCTCGGCGTTGGCGCTGGGCTAGCTCCGAAAAATTCGTTTCCGCCTCCATCATTTGGCGCTTGCTAACGAAGATTTGATCCTCTACCTGCGCTCTTTCCGTGTTCACGGCGTCAGATCCCCGCGCCGACATAAAGCCCTTTTTGATGAGCTCAGCGTCGCCTTCGCGTGCTTTATCCAAACGCGCCATTCTTTCAAGCAAAGCGATCTCCCGACTACGGGCTTCAATTCTTTGCTGCTTGATCGTCACAGACGCGGCGTCCAGGCTCTCTTTTTGAAACACGACCAAGGCTGACTCCTTGTGCCGTAAATCGACGACTCCAAGTTTGGCCGTCTCAATCTCGTTTTTCAGCCGGGGCAGATCCACGTGCGCTATGACCTGCCCTTTCCTGATCGGGCTGCCCACCGCAACCAAAAACGACTCCAAGCGGCCTTCGCCCTCAGGTGTGATGGCGTAACTGACGACGTCCGTGTCGGCCATCAGCATGCCTTGTCCATCGACAATCACCGGCACACGGACCATGAAAGATCCGACAATTAAAGCCAGTACAGTGAGCACGAAGAGAACCGCGGTTAGAACATAGGCAGGGCTAACTATGTGCAATGGCCTTCCAGCCAATTTGATGGCCGCTGCCAACTTTTTTCCAGTTTGTTCTTCTTCGGTCATAAATGATGTGTCTTTCAGAGTAGCTCAAAGATGTCGCGTGTACAACTGGCTGCCAAGACAAACTGCAAAAATGTACGTAGACGTGAAAGACAGCCTAAAAGATCAGCCGGTCTCTGTCTGGCAAAAAGCCGCTGGGCAAACCTAACTCGAGCGCAGCGACCGAATTGCTCACAGGCGCTGTTTGACTTAAACAAGTCCAAACAGACGTTGAAATAATGTACCACCGGCGCGCTTCATGCCCCAAAAATACAGGACCACAATCGCAAAAACAAGCAGCGCAGGCAGCCCCTTGAGCTGGAACCCACCAGCCGTCTGGCCTCCTGTCAGCAAGGCTATTGCAAAGCCTGCAACAAAAAATACCAAGAAAAAATCCAGTATCGCGGCAATCACCACGATCCAGGTTGATGGATTTTCGTCTGCCACTTTTATGTCCTTAGATTAAATCTTGATCTGCGGCTGAATGGTAATTGAGTTACGCGTATTTATAAGTTTTAACAATCAACAGGGCTAAACTGTACTGTTACGTTACAGTGCACCTGCAATAGTACGCCAACACAAGGTCTAAAAGTGTCAATAAGGAAATTTCTCATAAGGAAATTTCTCGTTGAACTCAGCGAGGAAATTCATATCGACCCGGAGACAGAACCTGGGCCGGGTCCAGCACGGCCTTGATTGATGCGAGCACCGCGCCGGTGGCATCCTTGGGAGCGGGCAGTTGGCCCATGGCCAGACTGGCCAGCCTGAAAGGGTAGTGGCCGTCAGCAATCAGACGAGCCAGAACCGCGTCGTGGCATGCCTGAGCGCGGGCGTCCTCGCCCAACACGCCCCGCTGGGCCAGATCTCTCAGGGCTTCAAGGGCACGGGCGAGCTCTTGTGGGCCGGCCAGGGCGAACCTCAAAACCTGCAAAAAGGCCGGCCGTGGGGCAAGAAAAAAGGTCATACGGGTGATAACCCCTAGGTTTGACTGGAGGAACAGGCCATCCAGGCCAGGCCCGATCCGAGCGCGATGGCCTGCACCTGGGCCGTCGAGTTGGGCCGCAGCAGGGCGGCCACCCGCGCTGTGGTCGCAAAGGTGGCCGTCGATGCGAGACTTAGAGTCTTATGGTCGAGGACGACCCGATCCTCGCCAAGCAGGCCCTGCCAGGCGGCCAATGCTTCAGCCAGTTGCGCACGCCCCATCAAAGCGACACGGGTGAGCCGTTTAATATCGCCGACTTTGTGTACAGCCCAGGCACAAAATCGACCAGCAAGACGATGCGCGGGCTGTCCGTCAGGTTCCAGGCCTCGTGCTCAGTCTTGCCGTCAAAGACGATGCACTGGCCGGCTTGCCAGCGGCGAGTTTCAGGCCCGACCCGCAGGGCGCAATCCCCCTGCGGCACCACCAGGGGCAGATGACAGCGCAGCAAGCCGTCGCCATAACCACCGTCACTGTGGGGGCGTATGCGGCTGTGCGGCTTCAACAAGGAAAACCCGGCGGCAGCATGGCCAGGCAGATACTGCGCAATCAGTGTTGTGGTCACGGGGCATCGCTGCGCATTGTCTGCCAGCAATTCACCCCCCGGAAAGTTGTAAAGGCCATAGACCTGCCAGCCTTCGTCGTGAAGCTTGGTTTCATACCAGTCACGCATCAGCGATCGTATTCCTTCGGCTTCAGCGCGGATCTCAGCGGCATGGTCCTGAAGCACTTTGGTGAAGGCAAAGCCGGCGGCAAGGTGAAACATGTTCAATCTTCTGTGGTCACAGCAGAAATCTGCAAGCTCGGAATGATCCGGACCTTGACGATGCGATTGATCGCGCTGGACGGGTAAACGTCCCGGCTCAACCTCAGGCACACCATCTCCGGACGGTCGGACGGATGGATTGAAAAGCCGCCGCCCAGGTTGTAATCAATCGCATGCTGCGCCGTTGGCACGACATAGCTTGTGACCCAGGCGCATGAAAAATGAACGAACGCCAGGTGAAGGGTTATTGCGCTAGACAGCACCGCGGCCAATTGGTGTTTTTTCGGCTCGCGAAACATCACGCCAATCTCGGCCGCATTGCCCGCCGCATTGAGCTTGAGCTGGGTAAAACCGATCGCACGAGGGGCGGCGCCAAACCGGACCAGCCAAAGGTGCATGTCGGGCGCTTGCACTAAATTTTGATGGACCCAATCCTTGTGCGCCCGGTAGGCAATGAGGGAAGGATTGGTCATGAACTTACGCACCGTCGGGTGAAACCGAACCGCATAGAGATCGCGCGCCGCCTTTGTTTCATAGGGGGTCAACAGCAGTTGCCCGACCTGCGCCTGGAGTCGCATCATTGCTCCGTCCTCAACAAAGATGCCAGCATGGCGTCAGGCGATGCCAGAGACGCATAGGCTGAAAGCAGCGGCGCAAAAGTGTCGAGTTGGTTTTGGGCATGCTGCGCCAGCACTATCGTGCTCAAAGCGTCATCCAAGTCGAGCAAAGGCGGCTGAATATTGCCGTAAAACCAATGCAAGAACAACGGGAAAACAGCCGGAAAATAACGCACCATATGGCCCAAGTCAAAAAAGAAAGCGGAGCCGAAATTAGCCATGCGCATGAAATACGAGTTTGACAACAAATTCCAATAAAAGACATGTTCGGCAGTTACCAGCAGCGCACGGTAAACAGCGTAGCCGCAAAACGGCAGGAGCGTCACGGACTGCGGAGTACGCCCAGCCAGGGACTGGCACACCTCGGCGGGGGCGATCAAAACCGCGCACCGGTCTGCCAGCACACACTTCTGCATCATGTTCAGGAGCATGCCCTCGACCTTGGTGCGGCCTCTCAAGGTGCACTGCTGCTGGTAGTCCACACGAGAAATCACAAAAAGCCAATGGGGTCGCTCAGCCAAGCTCAAGGGCTTTTGCTTCAGACTGTCCATCAGTTTGCTTTTCTCCTCGTCGGAAATCACGGCCCTCGGGTTGAAAAACGCCTTTTTCCCAGGGCCTGGTGGGATGGGTGCCATGTAAACATGCGGCAGGCTACCAAGAACCCCCTGCAAGTCAACGAAATGCCGCTGCAGCTCGGCACCATATTGACCAGAAAATTTTTGTTGGGTTGGCGACAACATCAGACCAAGAAACGGGTCGCTTGTCGCCACAGCGACGCCCTGACCCTTCGCTTGGCGCAAGATCTCGACAAGGTCCTGCAGTTTTAATAAGCCGCCCCCGTCAAACAGGTAGGCCGACATCAGCAACAAAATCTGCGGTCGGTGGTGGAGCAGTTCCCTCGTAATATCACTGGCGCAGCCGTAGGAGGCGACCGAGTGCGGATTGAGCGCCGGGTTTTGCTGGTACAGGCGGGGGGGGAGCAGCAAACGCGCGCAAGCCTTGGTACCTTCCAGCAGGTACATGGCCATGCCCAATTCGCCGAAGGCCCCTGAGACAACTGCCAGAACCCTGATGACACTCACCTCAGACACGGGTGGCCTCTTGCTCTTGTAAAAGATCGCGCAAAGTTTGGCAAGCCCGCTGCAGGTTCTCAGGCTTGATGGTGGCGCTGGGCAGCAGGCGCAGATAGTTACCAGTGAAACTAGCAAATACTCCGCGAGCGTAGAGTGCTTTGGCCATCTCGCTGGCCCGCTGCGGTGATGCCAGTTCGATCATCCACAGCGCGCCGCGGCCCCGCAACACCAGGCCGGGTACGTCCGCCAGCCCTGCTTTTATGGTGGTGGCAATTGCGGCCACCATGGCGGACACATTGAGTCGGCGCAGTTCATCCAGCGTCGCCGCGATTGCTGCTGCCGCCAAGGGGTTGCCCGCGTAGGTTGAACCGGGCAGCATGGCAGGCGTGCACCGAATGTCACGCCTGGCCACCACTGCAGACGCCGGAAAAGCATTCGCCAAGGCCTTGCCAAGCAACACCAAATCAGGATGCACTGGCAGGCTCAAAAAAGCAAACCGGGGACCGGTTCGATAAAAGCCGCTCAGAATTTCATCCATGACAAGCAACGAACCGTGTGCCTGACACAGCGCGATCAGTTGTCCGTAAAAATCTGCGGATATCACATACCCGCCCCCAGTACCCATCACAGGCTCCACAAAAACCGCCGCAACAGAGTGGTCTCGCAAGCATTGCTCAAGTTGTTCGATAACCTGCAGCTCAGAACATCGACCCGGCTCGGGTAAACGATGAATGTGGGCCAAGGGCGGCGCGTTAGCCCAGCTGAGGGCGGCAGTGGCAGCAGACTTACCGTGCATGGCGCAAGAGAAACCCACAAAGTCCGAGCGCCCGGTGTGCACCCGCGCCATTCGCATCGCAAATTCTGCAGCCTCCATACCCGTAGAGTACAAGCCGGCTAAACCAAGACCGGGGGGCAAGAAGGACTCCAACGCTGTTTTAGCCAGGTCATAGGCCGGGGTCAACAAGCCCCCGGTTAACCAAACGCCATCAAGTTGCGCCTTAATGGCTGCGGCAATCTTTGGATGGGCATGCCCTAGCAGCGCAGCACCGTTGGCAGAGAACATGTCAATCAAACGGTGGCCCGCGTCGTCAATCAAGGTATCGTTTTCAGCCCAGACGATGCGCCGCGCCTGATGCAAAGCGTCATGCACAGGGTGAACCGGCGCCGGTGTTTTGGCTGGCATTTCAGGCACTTTGCGAGCTATGGCTGTGTTTGAGCAAGGCCTGCTGCGCCCGGGCGTAATGCGCTTCAATCAACTGCGCGGCCATCATGCCGCTGTCAGGCCAGTGTGCAAGTTCATCTTTGAATCTTTTCGCACCCTGCGCGTATGCAGGGTTTCGCAATACCTTGTCTACCGCATTTTTGAGTTCGTCTTGCGATACGTCGGCCGGGTATTTTCGCAAGCTGATGCCGCAGCCAAATTTTTCGACCTGGTCTGCGATATCAATTTGATCGCCATTGAAGGGGATCATCACTCTGGGCAGCCCGGCCCGCAATACCTCCATGGTCGTTCCGTGCCCGCCGTGATGAATCACCACATGGCTGATGGCCAAAAACGCCCTCAGGCAGATTGCTGGGAGAACTTCGTAGTTGTCAACTGGCCTTGTCACTTTGTAAAGAAACGGGCCGCCCATGTTGATGATGATTCTGTAGTTATCCCCACAAAACGCAGCCAATACAAGATCAACCAACGCCGGGAAAGGGAAAGTGCTACCCAGTGTGACAAGTATCACAATTTTGTGTCGATACTTGCTTATATCGGGCTGGGGCATAGCGTCCCACCCGCTCCAATACAAAGGCCCTACAAAGTGAAGCGCAGGGCACCCAACTACGGGCAGCGCGGCTTTGTTTTCAAAAACGGGAAGGCCCGGAACAATCATCGCAATCAATTTCAGATAAAGCTGGCATTTGTCACTTTGCAGCACGGCATGCCCGAGGAGTGGCGCCAATTCTTTCTGAAACTGCAACTCTATGGTCATCTGACCTGCAACATCAGACGACACATTGCAGGCTGGCTGATTGTCGACAAGCATCGATAAATTGCTTATACCTACAGCCAAAATTTCATTCACAGATGCCGTGAAGGGCACTGTCAATTTACCAGAGAAAATGACCAGATCAGGTTTGAAGCGTTGATAGATCAACTGCTCTTCCTCGATCATTTTTTTAATCTTAAAAATCTTTTCCGAGATTTTATTGAAAACTGCGCCTAAATATCTTTTCTGATAATGATATGGCGCTGAAAAGGCAACAACGTCATCAGGCGCCGGGCTATAAACTGGAAAAGCCTCATAGCCATTGTGTGCCAGCAAGGCTTGGTCCTTCTCGACACAAAGAAAACCGATTTCATGCCCTCTTTGTTTTAACGCCTCGGCAATAGCCAAACAACGGGTGAGATGGGCTAAAAAATAGCCCATCGGGGCAAATAAAATTCTCATTTTTTCAAGTCGTCTGCGCTAGTTGGGGAAAGCGGGTGCAGGTGCTAGGCTGCGCTGTCAGGCATGCCACCCAGCCAGATGCTTTGCCCCCCTTGAGTAGCTTCATCAACAGGGCCCTCTTGACAGCCCAGCCAGGACTGGCAGGCAACTCCAATTCCACCAGCCGGAAAGCCCGGATAGAAAAGCTTGACCACGGACTCAGGGCCCCAAGCAAAAACCTCGCTAAAGCGGCCGGCACCTAGCCTTTCGCCGAGTCCAGTTCCCAGCCCGGCGAGCACTTTTCTATTCAGGCTGTCGCTAGCGCGGGGGTCTTTTCGGGCGGCAGCAGCACCATGCCGCCAGCCAGCGCAGGGGAGAGCCTGTCGCCCACCACGCCTAAAACTCCGATTTGGCCTTCTGGCGTTAAGTTAAGCCAAAGCGAGCCCTCAAATACTTTCTGAGTTCGGGTGTTGAGGGTTTTTAGCGTGGCGATATCATGCTTGACACTGGTCAGCAAGATACGGCCGCAAGCTGAATTATTCTCTTCAACCACGGCCAGCAGACTGGCTGAACCACCACTCGCCATACCGAAAAGGCCGTGCAAGCGACTGATGGTATCGGCCTTGTTCAGACCCAAATAAGGCGCCACCATTCCGATCACTGCGTCGTCAAGATGGCTTTGCAAATAGGCCTTCAAGGCTTCGCCATCGCCTGCTGCCTGCATGAGCGTCTTGAGAACTTGGCTGGCGCTGGGGGGCGGGTTTGTAGTGTCAATCATGCTGTGGTCTCCTGTGGGTTTGGCGCTGCTGACTTAGGGTACGACGGCCTGTAGCCGGCTTGGAGCATGTAGCCCAATATATCTCGATAAATTCGGTTTTTAACGATCTTGCCATTAGAAAAATACGTCCAAGAAACACCGACCTGCGAGATAAGCTTGGGCGACCCGTCACCCAAGGATTCAGCCGCCCGGAGCGCGGAGGTGATCGCCCAGGCTGTGCATACAATGTTTTCTGTCGCAATCTGGCTCATTATTTTTAAGGTCACCTCGCCATGTGCTTGGTGAAATGCAAGCAGTTTGTCATTGAATCCGGCGAGTCCCTCAACCGTTGGCTGGGGGCGATCAATCTCCGTGAAGCTGGGGTCTAGATAATCAGCAATCAGTGAGGTATCGCATGACGTCCAAGCGTTTAAGAGTGCAAATGAGCGTTCTTTGAGTTGGTTCATTTTGATTTTTCCTGGTTAAATGAGATGACCATTCGTTAGGCCTAAATTTGTCTGGAAGCAGCGATATATGCGTCTAGTTTAAATGCTACGGATCCAGTTTCCGGCAGCATTTGCAGCGTCTCTGGCAGCATTTACAGCGGCGTTGGCAGCATCTGTAACGGCTTTGGCAGCGGCGTTGGCAGCATCTGTAACGGCTTTGGCAGCAGCCTTGGCAGTATCTTCAACGGCGTTGATTGCAGTCATCGCGTTGTCTGCAAAGTCGCCCGTCAGGAAGTCGACCGCTACATTTGCATAGTTGGCTACATCAGTTGTGAGAAATTCGCCTACATCACCTGCAAAGTCTGTTAGCTCGGCAATGTCGATGTCAAGATTGATATCAATATGGATCCCAATGAGAAATTTCAGATCAAAGCTCTGACCCACACTGATCTTCCCGTCTTCATAGCCTATTGCGCCACCAACGTCGACGCCCACCTGATAACCGATCGATGCGCCAGCCGTCGCCGTCACTGTGACGCCCCCCATACTGATGGACTCTCCGGCTTCCGCACCGACACCTATACCGGCTTGGGCGCCGGCCTTTGCAGCAAGGTGGTGGTCGTCAACCTGGAATCTGCCCGCTGCTTCTGCAAAGGCTTCTGCATAGACCTTCGCCTTACTTTCAACCTGCAGAGGGCCGAATGTCAAGTTCACCTTAGCCTCAAGTTCTACGGCCACTCTGGCGCAAACAGAGGCCGCAATCTTGACGCCACCGGGGCCAAAGTTGCATTCTGCAGACGCCAATACCATGGCAATCGCTCTGAGTTCTACCGCGCTGTGAACGCCCAATGGGCCCAGCTGGATGCTGCCATCGACCCCGACAGAGGCAGTGAAGCTTGCGCCCGCTGAGCCTTTCATGGTGATGGAGTTGCCGGTAATTTCGATGGTGCCTTGGGCAAAAGCGGACGCTTGCATACCAGCATGTGCGCTGGCATTGAAGCTCACAGTGCCGATCGGTGTGCTGAGTGACGCCGAGCCGCTCAAACCCACGCCGGCTGTGAACTCTGCGCTGACTGATGCCTCTTTGTTGGTGAGGAAGCTTTCTTGCTCTGACGACAAAACGCCCGGCGGCAGTGACCCGACCGCATTGGGCGAAATAAACGCGAGTGCCAAGTTGCTCAAATAGGCCAGCCCAGACCCCAGACTCTGCACTTGGGCCGGACTCATAGTCGCCATGCCCGCGGGCGTGATGGCAGCAATCTGGGCTTTATCCAAGCTCGCCAGGGCAGCGGCACTCAGCCCTGAGATATTCACTCCAAGGGCCGCCACTTGCGAAGGTAGCATGGCATCGACTTGCTGCGCCGTGAGGCCACTCAAGGCCGCCACCGGCAGCAATGAAATGTAGTCGCCCAAAAGCAGCACCTGCCTCGGCGTCATGTCGTCTACCTTATCGGAGGTCAGGTTCGGCAACAATGCCAGTGGGCTGATGGCTGAGGCTTTGGTGCCCAGCTGAACCATCTGCGCTGGCGTCAACCCTGCCACTTGCAAGGAATTGAGGCTGGCGATGGCATCCACACCCAACGCCACCACATGCGATCCCATGGCCCTGATTTGGCTGGCGGACAAACCATCGGCCTGCCTCGCAGTCAGAGCGCCAAGCTGTGCAGCGTCCAAAGCCGCCACCTGAGCGCCAGTCAGTGCATGAATAGCCACTGGGCTTAGTGCGCCGAACTGCGATGCGTCCAGGCTCGCCATGGCAACGGGTGAAAGTGCAGCAACCTTAACGCCCATGGCGGTGATCTGCGCTGGCGACAAAGCGTCCACCTGCGTGACACTCAGTCCAAGCAAAGACGCAGCTGGTAGGCCCGAGATGTCGGTGTTCAGCGCTGTAATCTGTGCGGCTGACAACACAAAGATACGGTCAGCTTGCACCTCCTGCAGCTGGGACGCCATGAGCGCCCCGAGCTGCGCAATGGTCAGGTTGCCCAAGTTGAGGAGAGCCCCGACCGCGCCGGCTGGTAAACCCGAGACATCGTCGCCCAGCGCTTGTAATTGGGGCGTTGTCAGTGAAGCAATCTGGGCGGCTGTAACGTTGGTCAGTTGCGCCGCCGTCAGGCCGCCAAGCTGCGTGGTGCTCAGTGCATTCAGGGTGGCCCCAGCGAGTTGCGCTGCGTCAAGGCTGGCCATGGCGCTCACGCTGAGCGACGCCACACGGG
>NSIP01000028.1 GCA_002737725.1 Rhodospirillaceae bacterium | reverse complement strand
TATGAACGCCATTTTCATGCTGAGATGAATTTATCCACGTGTCCGGTCAATGTCCGGTTCCTAATATCAACTCATTAAATGATCATTTAGCCAAAGCGTACAACTCATTGATTTTAATTAAAGAAATTGGTCGGGACGACAAGATTTGAACTTGCGACCCCTTGACCCCCAGTCAAGTGCGCTACCAGGCTGCGCTACGCCCCGACACTGAAGAAAAAACCGCGTCCTCAACAGACGCGGTGGGAAAGCGGTCGGACTATAGCTAACACAACGGCTGAGGGAAGGCTTTTTTAGTCCCAATTTTGCATTACGCAGCCAACGACAAGGCCGCCCGCAAGTCATCACGCATCGCAGTCAGTTCGGCCATCATGCGCTCGAGCCCTTCGCGATCCACAATCATGGGGATCGGCTTAGGACTTGGGGCGCAGTCCCGTTCACTTGCGATGCGCTCGGCACCAGGGCCGTCACGCAATAACTTTTGCACGCCTTTAATCGTCAACCCATCGGTATAGAGCAGCGACTTGATAAGCTTCAGCAGCGTGATGTCATCGGGGCGGTAGTAGCGCCGCCCACCGCCGCGTTTCAGCAGCTTAATCTGCGAAAAGCGCGATTCCCAAAAGCGCAAAACGTGTTGAGGAACGCCCAGGTCATCCGAGACTTCGCTGATGGTGCGAAAGGCGCTGTCGGATTTTTCGCCCCGTGCATCGGAGCCCGCTGCTTTATCGGGCGGAGAAATATCGCTCACGGTTGAAATGCTTAAGTCGAGGGCGCGGAACTACGCGACGCATGACCCTGACGGATGCGCGCTTTGAGCAATTGCGAGGGCCGGAACACCAAAACCTTACGGGGAAGAATAGGCACTTCATCGCCCGTCTTCGGGTTACGCCCAATGCGCTGGCCTTTTTTGCGCACGGAAAAGCTACCGAAAGACGAGATTTTGACAGTCTCCCCCTTCAGCAATGCTTGCGTAATTTCATTGAGTACGAGTTCCAAAAGGTCGGAGGATTCGTTGCGCGATAATCCGACTTCTTGGTAAATCGATTCCGCCAGCTGTGCGCGGGTAATCGTCTCGCCCATCGTCACGTTCCCCTTCATCACGTTGGACACTGTCCTTGTGGATAAAAAGGCTATCCCCCGAAATTCAGGGCGTCAACACATTCTTGTGTTTTTGCAATGATTTAGCCACCTTTTTCGCGGTTCCCCCCGCTTCAGGCTAGTCTAGAACCGAACTAAAGCCGAGCCCCAGGTAAAGCCGCCACCCATGGTTTCCATAAGCAGCAGCTGCCCACGCTTGATTCGCCCATCCGTAACCCCCTGATGCAGGGCCAAGGGAATCGAGGCCGCAGATGTATTGGCGTGCTTATCAACGGTGACAATCACCTTATCGGCGCTGAGGCCCAGTTTTTCAGCCGTACTATCGAGAATGCGTGAATTGGCTTGGTGCGGCACCAGCCAGTCCACATCGGCAAAGGTCACGCCGTTGGCTTCCACCGCTTCACGCGCGGTATCGGCCAGATTCACCACCGCATGACGAAAGACTTCCTTGCCCTTCATCCGCAACAGGCCGGTGGTTTGCGTCGAGGACACGCCCCCATCTGCATAAAGAATATCAGCATAGCGGCCGTCAGAATGAAGATGCGTTGAAAGCACCCCACGATCAGCTGATGTGCCCTGCCCCTCGGCGGCTTGCAACACTACCGCACCTGCACCATCGCCAAACAAAACACAGCTTGAGCGGTCGGTCCAATCAAGAAAGCGCGATAATGTTTCTGCACCAATGACCAACGCCGTTTTCACTTGGCTGGTTTTGATAAAATTGTCGGCCACCGCCAAACTGTAGACGAAGCCCGAACACACCGCCTGAATATCAAATGCGGGAATCCCCGGGCGACCGATCACAGCTTGAACCTTCGCCGCCGTGGCGGGGAAGGTGTTGTCGGGCGTGGTGGTCGCAACAATCAGCAAATCCAGTTCGCTGCTTTTAATCCCGGCCATCTCCATCGCCGCCCTGCCCGCCTCAATGGCGAGATGTGAGGTGAACTGACCTTCTGCCGCGACGTGACGCTGCTTGATACCCGTACGCTCGGTGATCCACTCGTCTGTGGTGTCGACGCGCTTGGAAAGTTCAGCGTTTGACACGATATTCGCAGGCAAATAAGCCCCGACGCCAAGAATAACGGAACGAACAATCATGCTGTGGTGGCCTGCGCTGAAGTGGCAGCTGCAGCGTTCATCCGCTCCAGTTCCTCACCAATCTTGGTGTTGAGATCGCGCGCAATCATATCGACCGCCACGCCAACCGCGTTGGCAAATCCAACCGCATCTGTTCCGCCATGACTTTTCACAACCACACCATTCAACCCAACGAACAAGGCTCCGTTATAACGCCTGGGGTCGGTGCGCGCGATCATGCGCGATAGCGCTGGTCTGGCGAAAATCATCCCAAACATCGCCAACCATGAACTTTTAATTGCAGCCTTCAGAAACTCAGTAAACAACTTCGCGGTTCCTTCAGCGGTTTTCAGCGCCACATTGCCGGTAAACCCATCGGTCACACACACGTCCACGGTGCCCTTGGCAATATCATCGCCTTCGATGAAGCCTTGAAAATCCAGCTCCAAAGGCGAATCACGTAACATTTGTGCAGCTTTGCGCAGGGTTTCGGTGCCTTTAAAATCTTCCGATCCAATATTAAGCAGGCCGATGCTGGGCCGTTCCATCCCCAAAAGCGCGCGCGCAAAGCACTCGCCCATGATGGCAAATTCAACAAGATTACGTGCATCACAGACCGCATTGGCCCCCAAATCGAGCACCACGGTTTCGCCGACGCGTGTGGGAAAGAGGCTACAAATGGCAGGGCGATCAATGCCGGACAACGTGCGCATCATAATTTTGGACATGGCCATCAGCGCGCCGGTATTGCCGGCCGAGACAACACCCGAGGCCTCGCCCAGCTTCACCGCCTCAATGGCTTTCCACATACTGGAATTGCGGCCCTGCCGCAGCGCTTGGCTGGGCTTGGCATCGCCGGTGATGATGTCGGGGGCGTGGCGAATGGTGACGCAATCGGAAAGCTTGGCTTCGGCTGCGACGAGCGGCGCAAGTCGCGCTTCATCGCCGAACAGCAAGAACTTGGTTTTTGGATATCGAATGCGCGCGAACGCCACACCCTTCACCACAATCTCGGGTGCGTGGTCGCCGCCCATGGCGTCGATAGAAATGATTTGTGGCGCGCTCACCCGTTCCCCCTCAGGGACCCGCCTGACATATTATGCACCCTACTGCACCCAGCTTGGAAAGCGGGACGTGGCAGGATGCATATGCGATAGAACTTAAGCGGCAGCGTCCTTGGACAACACTACTTCACGGCTGTCATAGTGACCGCAGCTACCGCAAACGTGGTGCGGGCGCTTGCGTTCGCCGCAATTCGGGCATTCTTGATACGAGGCCTGGGCTAACGCATGGTGGGATCGACGCATATTGCGGCGCGATTTCGAGGTTTTCTTCTTAGGAACCGCCATGGTGTCAGTCTTTCATCAGATATGGCCAACGCGAAGTGCCGCCTAAACGGGCGCAATCACAGCCAGCCGTCGCAGTAAGAAGAGTTTCATAGCGGAAAGGTTGCACCCACGCAAGTCGCTTAACTCGTTGTTTTAACTATTTTTTTTGAGTTTTGCCAAGACGGCAAAGGGTGAAACAGCAGCTTTTGGGCTCTCATCAAGGCTGGCAGCCTGCGGTTTGAACACCGCGCCCGGAGCCCGAGGATAGGCGTTAATCAGCAGCGCCAGCTGCTCGACGACAACCTCGGCTAAATCAAGGACGTCACCATGAAGCTCTTCGGGCGGGTCATCAGAGATCTCGACATCGATGTCTTCGACAAAAGTCTTCGACACTTGGCGTGTAAACGAACGCGAGAATTCCTCTGCGACCGAGGCTTTTACTGGCACAAGAGTTACGACGCACTCTTGACTCACATCGGCAGCCAAGCGGCCCGTGACGGCCACGACCCCGCCTTCCCCAGGTGTGACGTGAAGATGCGCCCTCAACGTCGTCAACTCCAGAAGGTCGAGACGTTTAGCAACGCGCCTGCGCTCATCTTCCTTGGCGATAAGCGTGTAGTCGCGCCCCAAGGCTGCCACTTGCGTGACATCAATCGGAAAGGAGAACTCCAATTCAGGGTTCGGAGGTAACACAGCCATATCTCACCCCTGCCCGCCGACAACTGGCCAAGCTAAGCGGCCCTGAGCGACATCATCGGTAGACCTTGTTCGCAGCACCTCATCGGCGGCCCATAAATAACAGCTCATCGCTGCAAGTTGATCCTCGGTGGGTGTCGTGCTGCGATAAATGTTTCGTTTCAGAGCAACGTCTATGCTCTCGGCGCTACCATCGATTCCGATTTCGTATTCTTCAGCGCGGCCATAAAAAGCCTTGGCCATTTTCTTGACGTGCTTGCCCACACCCATATCGCCAACACCGATTTCACGTAAAGACCGGTCCATATCCTTGAACATGTAATCAAACAGCCCTTGCGTCAGGTCTTCAAGCGCAGGCCCTTCCTCGCGCAACCGACGCATCACCAGCATGGCGTGCAAAACGATTAAATCGAAGCGCCCGTCGACCGTGTCGGGCACGCCCAGAGCGCCATAAAAAGCTGGGTTGCGCGCTTGCAGCACAACGGCCATGTAGATGGCCGCTGACTTGGCGTCGCTTTGCCTCGCGCGGCGGAAAAATGACAAAAGACCCATGAATTACAATCATATAAATGAGAAATAAGGCAGTCTAGTGGTCCGAATGTTAAATCCGCTCCACTAGAAAACGGCTCGGCTATGGTATATCTAGCAGCTATATAAAAGCCTGTTGGCGCTTGAGCAACCCGCTGACAAGCCAAACATACACACCTCGCGAGTAGGCTCATGAAGCACCCGATGCTAATTTTGCGCTGTACCCTGGCTTTTGGCGGACTTTTGGTTTTGACGGGATGCGCCAAAGACATTGATGCGCGCGGCAATCAACCGCCATCCGATGCCATCTCGCGCTTGGCCCCTGGCGAACAGACCCGCCAAGACGTTCAAAATTTGCTCGGCACTCCGGCCACGACGTCGGTGTTTGATAACGAGACATGGTACTACATCAGTTCGCAAACCACGCAGTACGCCTTCTACCCGACCGAGGAATTAGAAAGGACCGTGTATGCTGTCGAGTTCGATAAGCGCGGAATCTTAAGCGAGGTTCGTAAACTCGATGCCAATAGCGGTCGAGAAATCCAAATCGCCAGCCGCGAGACTGTCACCAAGGGCCGCGAGTACAGCCTGATCGAACAGTTGATCGGGAACCTGGGCCGCTTCAACGCAGGCAAAGAGAAAAAAGGTCCGCAATAAGCGCTCCTCTTTAGCGCGCGTTGTGCTTCAAAAACCCGATCAAGTCGGCGGGTATTTTAACGTCAACAATGCCGTGAATAATCATATTTACTTGCGAGCCCATGTTGAAGGGATTGTGCAAATAAGTATCGAGCGTGTCTTCCGTCCACACGGCATTTAATTTTCGTAGCAGCTCGGAGTACGAGAAGTTGGATTCGCTAGCTGCGCGACGGCCATAAATGCCCGACAGCGATGGCCCGGTCATCACCTCGCCAGCCCTGAGGCTATCACATGACCGGCATGAGATGTTGAACGCGGCACGCCCAGCATTGATGTCGGGTGTGCCGGGCGTCTCGCTCTCTTGCGCAGTCGTTATGGTAGCAATTCCGCAGGTCAATACAAACGCCAGAATGGCTGACTTTGTTTTGTAGGCCTTCATGATATTACCTCCGAATCTGTGCCGAGTTTTTTGCGAAGCGGTTCGAGTTGATCGCGATAAGATTCGGCATCGCCAAAATCGACAAAAGAATCGCAGCGTGGGTGACATGCGGCGCAGCGCTACGAATGCTTGATGGGCACCAATACTGCTCCGGTGCGCGAGGGAATTTCACGAACGTAGGAAAGAAAGCCATTACCATACGCGCAATAAGCACAGTTCAATTTTTCAAGTGCGTTGAGATAGGCCATGTGATCACGGTCAAACATAAAGAAGTCACTGCATTTTACTTTCGAAATTTTGTAAATAGGAAAGCAGACTGCTTGATAGACGCTGACAAAAAGATCCAACATCACAAAGGGAATAATCAGCGCGTAGATGAGTGGCGCTCTGAGAATGACCAGCAACGACGCGCTCGCGATATAGCGGACCAATACGACTTTTACCTGACGATGGCGCAGCGGCATGTCGTCTTCAAACCGCGCCCGGCCTTGCTCGACACGACACTTGAGATCATCGCGCCGCCGCGAAAGCTCAAGCTCATTTTCGCTTTCAAGCGAACGGATTTTCTCGACCAAATCTGCGACACGGCTGCTCATCACGCCTAGCTTCCCAGGCGCAATTTAGAGCCGGAAGGTCACAAAGGCTCATTGATGTGCATCAAGACTGGAGGGCGCTGGGCAAACAAAGAAGGCCCCGGATCGCTCCGAGGCCTTTTCGTTTGAAATACCTACGCTTTATTTGGCGGCTAAAATCGCCAGCAGCAAGATCGCCACGATGTTGGTGATCTTGATCATCGGGTTAACGGCGGGGCCGGCCGTATCTTTGTACGGGTCACCCACGGTGTCGCCGGTGACGGCGGCTTTATGAGCTTCCGAGCCCTTCTTGTTGCCATCGCCCAAGTAGCCGTCTTCGATCAGCTTCTTGGCGTTGTCCCATGCACCACCGCCCGAGGTCATCGAGATGGCGACGAACAGGCCCGTCACGATGGTGCCGAGCAGCATGGCGCCCAGCGCTGTGAAGGCTTGGGTTTGGGTTCCCACGGCATTAACCACGAAATACAGAACCACAGGCGACAACACTGGCAGCAACGAAGGAACAATCATTTCCTTGATCGCAGCTTTGGTGAGCATGTCGACGGCGCGGCTGTAATCAGGTTTCGACGTGCCTTCCATGATTCCTTTGATTTCGCGGAACTGGCGGCGCACCTCGGTCACGACCGCACCGGCTGCACGGCCCACGGCTTGCATGCCGAGCGCGCCGAACAGATAGGGCAGCAATCCGCCGATGAACAAACCAACGACCACGTAAGGATCTTCAAGCCTGAACTGAACATCAAGCTCAGGGAAATAATACTTCAGATCCTGCGTATAGGCCGCAAAAAGCACCAGCGCGGCAAGACCCGCCGAGCCAATGGCATAGCCCTTGGTGACCGCCTTGGTGGTGTTACCAACCGCATCGAGCGCGTCGGTCGATTTACGAACTTCCGGCGGCAGATGAGCCATTTCGGCAATCCCACCGGCGTTGTCCGTCACCGGGCCATAGGCATCGAGCGCAATCACAATGCCAGCCAGGGCCAGCATGGTCGTGGCTGCAACAGCAAGACCGAACAAGCCCGCGACGTTATAGGCAGCAATAATGCCGCCGCAGATCACCAGCACCGGGGCTGCGCAGGCTTCCATCGAAATGGCGAGACCCTGGATGATGTTGGTGCCGTGGCCGGTCAATGACGAGCGCGCCACCGATTGCACCGGGCGGAAACCCGTGCCGGTGTAATACTCGGTGATCCAGATGATCAAGCCCGTCACGATCAAGCCGACGAAGGCGCAAATGATCAAGCTCATGGACGTCAACGTCATGCCTGAATTAGTCACGATCGGCTCGGCGAACATTTGCTGAGTGATGTAGACGATCAGCGCTGCAGAGATAACAGCCGTGACAATAAAGCCGCGGTACAGGGCTGGCATAATCTTGCCGCTGGCCCCAATACCAGAGAAGAACGTTCCAATCACCGAGGCGATAATGCACACGCCACCGACAACCAAAGGATAGAGCATAGCCGTTGTTTCTGCTACACCATCGAAATAGATGGTGGCGAGCAGCATGGTGGCCACGATGGTCACCGCGTAAGTTTCAAACAAGTCGGCAGCCATACCAGCACAATCGCCCACGTTGTCACCGACGTTGTCGGCGATCACGGCGGGGTTACGGGGGTCGTCTTCGGGAATACCGGCTTCAACTTTGCCCACCAAATCGGCGCCGACGTCGGCACCTTTGGTGAAAATACCACCGCCCAAACGCGCAAAGATTGAGATGAGCGAGGCACCAAAGCTGAGTGCCACGAGACCCTCGAGAACCGTGCGTTGCTCGACGCCCATGTCTTTGAGAACAAAGTAGTACCCAGCAACGCCCAGCAAGCCGAGGCCAACCACCAGCATTCCGGTGATGGCGCCCGATTGAAACGCGACATCATGCGCAGGCTTCAGGCCGCCCGTCATGGCGGCCGCAGCGGTGCGCACGTTGGCACGAACCGAGATGTTCATCCCGATGTAACCGGCCAGGCCCGAAAGCACAGCACCGATCACAAACCCGATGGCAACCGTCACGCCAAGGGTTGCCGCCAGAATAATCGTCACCACAACACCGGCAATGCCAATGGTCGCGTATTGACGGTTCAAATAGGCGCTGGCGCCTTCTTGAATGGCGGCAGCAATTTCTTGCATGCGCGCATTGCCGGTCGGCAGAGCGAGAATACGGCGCGTCGCATAGACGCCATACAGGACAGCCAGCACCCCACAGGCGATGACCAGAGTTTCCAACGAGTTCATGAGTTCCCCTTCTTAATACTTTTCAGCGATTCGACCAGGCTAAAGGCTGGCGCTACTGAGATGTCTAAATAACATTATAAATCAATGAGTTGGCGTGCCTTTTCGCAAGCCCGCCAGGCAGAGCGGGCGCACGATGCCAGAAGCGTCATACAGACGCAACAGCCTTGAGAATGCTTAATAATGTCCGATTCAGCGGCCCTGCGCGCCAGGCCGTATCACTGCTCAAAAATGTTAATCAACATCACGTCGATTTACTTTATCTCCGTAAAGCTTCTTGGCCATCTCGTTGAGTTATTTCTTAATCTCAACCGGATGCATGGTCTCGTGTTTTGCGAAATACATTCGAAAATATGGGATAAAACTATCAAGAACCGTATTCTCGTAGCGCACGATCTCATTCTCGACGGCGTCTTTCTGGTCTTTCACCACATGGATACGAGCGCTCAAGTGCACGCGCCGCCCTGCAATATTGTTCAGCACCACCGGAAGATCATGTCGCGCAAGTCGACAAAGGACATGGCCGAATCGGGCGGCTCGAATACTTTTCGGCTCGCTTCGGCCTTGCCGCAGCAGCCTCGGCAGTGGTCATGGGTTTCATCTGCGGACTAAACGGATTGGGTATAATGCGCAGCATGATCAGGGCCCCTGCCCCGCCACCGCCAGCGAGGACCAAAACAAAGAAGATGATGGTAATGCGTCACGGTACGGCGCAGCTGTCAGCGATGCTGGAAGCCCAAGGCTGAGAGTTTAACCGGATGGCCTGCCCCGTCCAATACCGTAAGCCCCTGCCCAGATGTAAATCGCCCGATGGGCGTAACACGTACGCAGACTTTGAGGCCGTGCGCGATGGCTGCCGCTACATTTGCTGGCGGCACAGAGAACGCCAGCTCGTAGTCATCGCCACCGGTCAGGATGCGGGCCAGCGCCGACGGGGCTTGCGCGAGCACTGCGCCCCCAGCCCTTGAGAGAGGAATCTGGGACGATTCAATAATTGCTGCCACGCCCGATTGTTCACAGATGTGCCCGACGTCGGCACAAAGCCCGTCAGAAATATCAATACAAGCACTGTCACACCCCACTTCGGCTTGGCCCAGCTCCAACCGCGGTTGCGGAAGCCGGTAGCGATCAATCAAAAACTGTTTATGCTCAGAAACGAGATGACCATGCGCGCCTCGAACAACATCAAGCCCCAAGGCCCCGTCGCCAATCGTGCCCGAAACACAAAGCGCGTCGCCTGCCATGGCGCCGTTGCGCCGCGTCATGTGGCCGGTCTTCACTTCACCCATCGCCGTGATCGAGATGGCCAAGGGTCCAGGCGTACGGGTTGTATCACCGCCCAAAAGCGGACAGCCAAAAGCATCGATATCCTGCCCAAGACCCGCAGCAAATAACGTCAGCCATGTATCGTCAATTTGCTCAGGGATCATCAGGGCCATGAAAAACCCGACGGGCTTGGCTCCCTTCGCCGCAAGGTCCGACAAATTGACGCGCAGGGCTTTTCGCGCAATCAAATCGGGCGGATCGCTGGCCAGAAAATGAACGCCCTCGATCACGGCATCTTTGGTTACGACCAGTTCAAAGCCATGCGAGGGCGCAAGAGTAGCTGCATCGTCGGATAGATTATAGGCGCCAGGCGCGCCTCGGGTCAGCGGGCTGAGCAGCCGCTTGATGAACTCAAATTCACCAAGCCTGCTCACGCAGATCCTTCAATGCGTCCCAGCACACGGGCCACGCGGTCAAGCACGGCGTTGACCAAGCGCGGTTCGGGGCCGGGATAAAACGCATGTGCGACATCGACGAATTCAGAAATGGTGACGCGCGGCGGAATATCGGTTCGCACCAAAAGCTCGGCAATGGCCGCCCTGAGAATAGCCTTAAGTGTGTGTTCCAATCGCGCGGCTGGCCAATCGAGCGAAAGTGAATTGGTCATCATGGCGTCGACTTCTTCACCGCGCACATCTACCACTCGAACAATATCGACCAACAAGCCACTGTCTGCTTCGCAAAGCTCAATGAACTGTTCTTGGGCAGTCTCGGGATCTTCGACAATCGCCATGCCACCTTGGCGACCAGAGATAAAATCTTTCAAAACGCTGTCAGAGGTTAAGTCTGAAACCTCGATTTGATACAGCGCTTGAACAGCCGCAAGCCTCCCCGCACTGCGGGCCATGGCGGCGGGTGAAACGGTGGGCGTCGAGCTCGAGCGCGCAGCAGCCATGGGCGGGGATCAACCTGTCAAAGAGCGAAAATAAAAACAGCGACTAGAGATGATATAGACCAAAGTGTTGCTTGATCTCAATCATGCGTAAGCAAGCCCGTGCCGCCCGCCCGCCGACATCGTCGGCACCTTGCGGATTAGCACGCGCCATTGCCAGTTCCCACGTCGGACATGTCAGGATGCCATTGCCGGTGGGAACTTTGAAATCCATTGAAAAGCGCGTCACCCCCGCCATAGATTCGCGACAGACATACTCATAGTGCTCAGTTTCGCCTTTCACAGCGCATCCCAACACCACCAAACCATGGTGAAGTTTACCCGTGGAGTACCCACCCTTGCTGAACGCAAACACGGCGGCTGACGGCAGTTCAAGTATACCTGGAACCGTCATGACCTCGTGAGTCGCGCCAGCTTTATCAAGTGCGGCTTTGGCTCCGGACAGCAATTGGTCGGCGTTCTCATCGTAGAACCGTGCCTCGATGATCAGCACATGCGGGGAGATGGAAGGCGTTTGCATAACAATTACGACAGCGAAATTTTGCGCTGCTCCATAATCTTGAGGCCATATCCGTCGAGGCCAATCACGTTTTTCGATGTGTTGGTGAGCAGTATCATGTTTTGAACGCCAAGATCGACGAGGACCTGCGCCCCCACGCCATAATCCATTAGGCGTGCAGGCCCATCATCGCCATTCACTTGGGCTTTGATACGTTCCGACAAGCGCGTGTTGGGTTGATCGCGCAAAACCACCACCACCCCGCGCCCATACGCAGCGATCTGATCCATGGCATTATGAAGTTCGCCGGTCTTAGGGGTGCTTGCGTCCCCAAAGAGGTCCGTGAGCACATTGACCTGATGCATGCGCACCATCACCGGCTCTGTGCCTGCGACGTTGCCCTTGACCATGGCCACGTGCTCCGTGCCCGAAATGTTATCGAGATAAACCCGCAATTGCCATTGGCCGCCGTATTTCGATGTGAACGGCGCTTCGGTTTCCACACGCACCAAGCGCTCTTTGCGACGGCGGTAGGCGATCAGGTCAGCGATGGTGGCGATTTTAATGTTGTGCAACTGCGCGAATTGCACCAAGTCGGGCATCCGCGACATCGAGCCGTCGTCATTCATAATCTCGCAAATCACGCCCGCCGGGATCAACCCAGCCAACCGCGAAATATCAACCGCTGCTTCCGTGTGCCCTGCCCGCACCAGCACACCACCATCCCGCGCCATCAGTGGAAAAATGTGCCCTGGGGTGGCTAAATCTTCGCGCGAGCGAGCGGGATCAATCGCAACTGAAATGGTTCGCGCGCGATCAGCCGCCGAAATGCCTGTGGTCACGCCTTCTTTGGCTTCGATGCTCAATGTAAAGGCCGTGCCATGACGGGTTTGATTATGAGAGGTCATCAGCGGCAAGCGCAATTCCTCGCAGCGCTTGGTGGTCATCGACAAGCAAATCAGGCCGCGACCATGCTTGGCCATGAAGTTCACGGCCGCAGGCGTAGCCATTTGCGCCGGAATCACAAGGTCGCCCTCGTTCTCGCGGCCCTCATCATCGACCAGAATGAACATTTTGCCATTGCGGGCGTCTTCGATGATTTCATCAATAGACGACAGGTATTCGCTATAGGTCACTGCTTTATCCACGGTTTTGCGCGGCAATGCCGCCCTCCAAAAGCCGTGCAACATAGCGCGCGAGCACATCAATTTCCATGTTCAGTCGCTCGCCAGCCTTCAGCGCGCCAAACGTCGTCTGGCTTTGCGTATGCGGGATGATGTTCACCCCGAATATCGTAGCCTCAACTTCATTGACTGTCAGTGACACCCCATCAAGCGCCACCGACCCCTTGGCCGCCACGAACTTAGCCAAACTCGCGGGCGGCTTAAGGGTATAGCGCATTGAACCACCATCCTGGTTGATCGCAATCACGTCGACGACACCATCCACATGGCCCGAAACGATATGCCCGCCTAATTCGTCACCGGCTTTGAGAGACCGCTCTAAGTTCACCCTTGTGCCAACAGCCCAGTGTCCGAGTGTTGTTTTTGATAAGGTCTCGCCCGACACATCCACCGCGAACCAATCAGGCCCTTTTTCCATGACCGTCAGGCAGCATCCATTGCACGCTATGGATGCGCCCATCGCTACGTCAGTCATGGTATAATGCGTCGCGACACGGAAACGCCGGTCGGCCGCCCCGGCAAAGGGCTGAGTCACGTACGCGATGGTTCCGAGGTCTGTAATAATGCCAGTGAACATAGGGCCTACTGTAGCAGCGTTATTGGCTGAGAATCTCTAGAAAATCCTGGCCTAACCGCAATGATTGCCCGCGCTTGAAATGGGGCGCGGCTGCCAAATGGTCAAGGCTTAGGCCTGCAACGCCAGCGCGCGCATCACCGCCTAAGACCTGAGCGCCCCGGAACCAATAGATGTCGCTGATCAAGCCCAGTTTCAAAAACGCTGCTGCGATTTGGCCCCCACCCTCGATCAGCACGCGCGTGATACCCTTTGCGGCGAGGTCAGCGGCCACACCAGTGATGAAATCGCCCTCGACCGTGATGATATTCGCACCGCTGGACTCAATAACTGAAGAAGGTTTTTGAGTCGTATAAATCCACGTCGGGATGCTTTTGGCCGTTTGAATAAGCTTACGATCCACCGACGTGCGCAAACGCCGATCAAGCACGATGCGCAACTTGGGGCGACCACCGTACCCAGCCAAGCGACAGGTCAACTCAGGATCATCCTGAAGCACCGTTTCCGAGCCCACCAAAATAGCATCGAACTTGGCGCGCAAAGCCAGAACGGCGTGGCGGGATTGCTCGCCCGTGATCCATTTGCTTTCGCCGCTCGCCAGCGCGATCCGCCCATCTAAACTTGTGGCGGTTTTCAGCGCGAACAGTGGTTGCTGTTTCGTCACGCGGCTAAAAAAACCAGCATTGAGTTTGTCGGCCTCGGCTTTGCCGACACCTTCAACTACCTCGATCCCAGCTTGACGCAGCGCGGCCAGCCCCTGCCCTGAGACACGCGGATCAGGGTCAGTTGTTGCAGACACGACGCGCAAAACGCCAGCTGCGATCAACGCATCGGCACAGGGCGGAGTTTTGCCGTGATGACTGCACGGTTCCAGCGAAACATAGGCGGTGGCACCTTTGGCAGCGCTACCCGCACGCCTCAGCGCTTCGGTTTCAGCATGGGGCCGCCCGCCGGATTGGGTCCAGCCACGCCCGACCACCATGCCGTCTTTGACGATGACACAGCCCACAGCCGGGTTCGGCCACGTATCACCCAACCCACGCACAGCGAGCGCAAGGGCGGTGGTCATAAACTGTTGGTCGATGAGTGATGACATCCGAATGTCCAGATTTCCTTCTGGATGTCATCGCCCGACTTGATCGGGCGATCCAGGGTTACTTGGTGATAGCCCATTATAAATCGCAAACAAAAAGATGGATTCCTCGTTTAAGTCGGGACTGACGAAACTAGATACGAGCCTGCCGATTAGAGATTCTCATCGCCCTTGAGTGGCTCAGAAATATTCTCAACAAAGTTCTCGAAGTCTCTGATTTCACGGAAGTTTTTGTAGACAGATGCAAAGCGAATATAGGCTACTTTATCTAACCCTTGCAGGGCTTCCATCACCATCTCGCCAACCGTGGCCGACGGAATTTCGTTCTCGCCCATGCTTTCCAAGCGGCGCTGGATACTGTTGACAACGCGCTCAATGCGCTCTTCGTCCACGGGGCGTTTGCGGCAGGCGATGATCAACGAACGAGCGAGCTTGTCGCGGTCAAACGGCGAGCGCTGGCCATTCTTTTTCATCACTACAATCTCGCGCAGTTGAATGCGCTCGAACGTCGTGAAACGCGCGCTGCATGCTGGGCATGACCGCCTACGCCGAATGGCCGAGTTATCGTCGGTCGGGCGAGAATCTTTCACTTGGGTATCGGCATGCCCGCAATAAGGACAACGCATCACACTTCCCCTTCATATGCCCTTGGCGTTTACCGCCAATGAGCGCCATTGATGTCGTGAAAGTCTACCCTGAACTCTAATTATTGATAAATCGGAAACCTTCGGCACAAATCCTTGACCTGGCCACGGATCGAGGCCTCGACCTCGGCCGTATTGCCGGGGTTGGCGGCCTGGGCATCCATGACCTCACAAATCCACTCGCCGATCTGCTTGAATTCGGCCTTCCCGAAGCCTCGTGTGGTGGCTGCGGGCGAGCCTAATCGCACGCCCGATGTAACCATCGGCTTTTCAGGGTCAAACGGAATGCCGTTTTTGTTGGCCGTCATCCCTGAGCGCTCCAACAAATGCTCGACCACATTTCCAGTGAGTTTTTTGGGCCGCAGATCCACCAGCATCACATGGCTATCGGTGCCGCCCGAGACGATATCGAGCCCGCCCTTTATCAGGGTGTCCGCCAAGACTTTGGCATTGTCGATCACGTTCTGCGCGTAAACTTTGAACTCAGGCTTCAACGCTTCGCCCAAAGCCACGGCCTTGCCTGCAATCACATGCATCAACGGGCCACCTTGCAGGCCTGGGAACACCGCCGAGTTGATCTTTTTGCCAATGTCCTCGCGGTTGGACAAAATCATGCCCCCACGCGGGCCGCGCAGCGTTTTATGGGTGGTCGTGGTCACAACATCGGCATGCGGAAGTGGGCTGGGATACAAACCCGCAGCAACAAGGCCCGCAAAGTGCGCCATATCGACCATCAGCAGCGCATCGATGGACTTGGCAATTTGGGCAAATTTCGCAAAGTCGATGACGCGCGAATAGGCCGAACCGCCAGCAATGATCAGCTTCGGTTTGTGCTCCTTAGCCATCGATTCAACTTGGTCATAGTCGATGAGGTTGTCCTGGCGGCGCACGCCGTAGGACACGACGTTGAACCATTTGCCCGAGTAGTTGGCGGGCGAACCGTGCGTAAGGTGGCCACCTGCCGCTAAGTCCATGCCCATGAAGGTATCGCCGGGCTTGAGCAGCGCCAGAAACACCGCCTGGTTGGCCGATGCGCCTGCGTGCGGCTGCACATTGGCATAAGCGCAATTGAACAGCTTTTTGGCGCGCTCAATAGCGAGGGATTCGGCCACATCAACAAACTCGCAGCCGCCATAATAGCGTTTGCCGATATAGCCCTCGGCGTACTTGTTGGTCAGCACACTGCCCACCGCTTCCAGCACCGCGCGACTGACGATGTTTTCCGAGGCAATCAGTTCGATCTGGGTCTGTTGGCGCTCAAGCTCTTTGGCAATCGAGCTGAACACATCGGGGTCGGCGTCGCGCAATGAAGCGCCAAAGAATTGGCCGGGGACACGTTGATCCATGAGCGGGGTCCTTCTTCTGAGCTGTTCTCATCCAAGTTTAGCGACGCGGCGCGCGTGCCGATCACCAGCGAATGGCGTGGCGAAAAAAGTTTTAAGCATGGTCTTGGCCTGATCGGCGTTCACAATGCGTGCGCCCATGGCCAGAACATTGGCGTCGTTGTGCTCACGCGCAAGTTTAGCCGTGGCGTCGTCATATGCCAGTGCAGCACGAATTCCGGCATGGCGGTTGACGGCAATGCTGATGCCAATTCCGGTGCCACATATAGCAACACCGGCGACGGCCTTCTTATCAAGAATGGCCTGGGCTAAGGCGTGGCCAAAATCGGGGTAATCTACAGAGTCAGAGGAGTTGGTGCCGAGATCAAGAGGGACAAAACCCAATGCCGAAAGTTCGCCTTTCAGCGCAGTTTTCAGCTCCACTCCGGCATGGTCACTGGCAATTGCGACAATGTCTCCGGGGCGGGCCAAACGGGTATCGGTCATGACTGAGAAAGCTTGAACCTTCTGGATTCGGAGCCGTCCAGTACCATATCCCAGAGTGTATGTCGTCAGAACATTTGGGACTGATGGGGGAGTGATTTAGCGGAGTGTTGGCCTCACCTAGTTGATTGATCTTAAGCGGCGAGCTTGCGGTGAAGCAAGCGTCGATATTCGATAGTCTCTCGTTTGATGCGTTCGCGTTCCAACAAGATCGCCTGACCCCTGCCGAAGTAGACGTCCGCCGGGGTCAGATTTCTATCGCTTCCAATATAGCGCCATTGACGATGCAACCCGCGCCCGGGCGCTCAAAATTTATGAAAAACATGCGCAAGCCAGCGCGATCGACTTCGTCGATCACATCATCGGGAAATTCCCATTCCGAATTAAGGAAATCAGAACCGATAACGGTCACGAATTCCAGGCAAAGTTCCACTGGTATGTCGAGGATAAGGGCATCCGACATGCTTACATAAAGCGCGTAACGCCGCGGCTCAATG
>NSIP01000027.1 GCA_002737725.1 Rhodospirillaceae bacterium | reverse complement strand
GTTCATTACCGGCATGGAGCATGTCATCGATGGCGGCATGACAGCCTGCTGAAAACATCCACGATGAAAGCCTATCAATACCGTATGGGCGAGCCAATTGCAGCGCTGCAAATCGTCGATCTTCCCATGCCGAGCGTTGAGCCGGGGCAGGTGCTGATAAAGATGCACGCAGCTTCGCTCAACTTTCGTGATCTCTTGGTCGTGACGGGGCAGTTCCCGCGCGTTCAGCAGGAGGTGATCATTCCGCTGTCCGATGGCGCCGGTGAAGTGGTCAAAGTGGGTAGCCGCGTCACGACACTCAAGCTTGGTGACCGGGTGACACCGCTTTACTGCCAAAGCTGGATGGCGGGCGAGATGCAGGACGAAGATACAGCCTGGTCGCTCGGCGGCTGCATTGACGGCGTCGCGGCCGAGTATCGCACGTTTGACGAGATGGGCGTTCTCAAATTCCCCGATCATTTGAGTTATGAGGAGGCGGCGACTTTGCCCTGCGCAGGCCTCACCGTTTGGAATAGCCTTCACGGTCCGTGTCCGCTCGCAGCCGGAGACACCCTTTTAACGCTCGGAACTGGAGGCGTTTCGATCCACGCGTTGCAAATGGCGCATGCGGCAGGCGCTGAAGTGATCGTCACCTCCTCAAGCGACGAAAAGCTGGCGCGCGCCAAAGCACTCGGCGCAGATCATATAATAAACTATGTCACGACGCCTGATTGGGATGTCGCGGTGCGCGAAATTACCCGTGGTCGCGGCGTTGACCATGTCATTGAAAATGGCGGTGGCGCGACCCTACTGCGCTCAATCAAGAGCACCAAACGCGGCGGCTGGATCCACATTATCGGCCTAATCGCGCCCGGCGAGATTGATCCTGTAAACATCTTGCTAAGCGGCGTCACGCTGCGCGGCAAGGAAGTCGGCTCACGCGAGATGTTCGCCGCGATGAATCGCTCACTTTCGCACTCGAAGGTCAGGCCGGTGGTCGATAAGCTGTTCGCCTTTGATCAGTTGCCCAATGCATTGGGCGAGCTGGGCGCGGGCAATCATTTTGGTAAGCTGGTGTTATCAATCGCCTGACGCAATCGCATCGGGGGAAGACCCTTGGGCGACGGAGGGTTAACTGCGCGCCTGCAGGTTTGGAAGACCGCCTATCGGTTATTTCCAATGGCACATCGGCGCGCCCGGGACCGGCGAGCGTAAGACCCGCACTCTGTCATGTCCCAAGCCTCCCAGATAGACTGATTTCAAATCTGGCCCGCCGAAAGCGATGCTGGACAGGTTTGCGAGCTGGGATCCCCGGCTCCGAGAGATTTGATCCCAAGTCAGCTTCCCTTTGGCATAGGATAACGCGATGTCGGCCAGTGCCGGATCAGGATCTTCCAGCAAGATGGTCCAAGTCAGATCTGGAGCGACTCGGATCAGGCGGTTCGAGATTACGCAGGTAATCCATAGACCCCCTTCCGAATCGAAAGCCATGCCATCGGGATAAATGTCTTGCGGGAAGCTAAGTTGAACTGGACTGCTCAACGTGCCGTCCAACGCGATGTCATATCTGGTGGTGCGGCAGGCGAAAGTTTCATTGACGAAGAGATACTCGCCCCCAGGTGAGACACGCACTTCGTTGGTCCAGTTCAGTCCATCTGCTGCAACGGATAAATGGCCGTCCTTCAACAGCAATATTTTGCCCGTGTTTGCAGCAGAGGTGAAATGTTCATGCTTGCGGTCGGTCGAGCTGATCGTGATCCAGGTTCGCTCGCCGTCAACAAGCACAAAGTTTGTCGGCGGAATTGGTTGACCCGCAACTTCAGTTGCAAAAGGACTAACGTGCCCGCGCGGACTAACTCGCCAGACGCCGCCTGCACGCGCCATATTCGTGATAAGAAAATCGCCGTCAGGCAAGAGGGCGATACCATTGGGTCGGAAGCCTTGCGCGATTAAATCCACCTCGACTGCCGGACCGGTAGTTCCGTTTGGCGCAATCCGGGCAATGCCAAGCGTCCAGTCGCCTGTGTAGAGCGATCCATCTGGCGCGGCCAATACGCATTCCGGCCGGTTCAAACCGCTTCCGGTCTCCGACAGGTCGGCAATTGAAAATGGCTCTATCTTAGTCATGGATGCGCGTTCAGATTTCGGCTCATCACAGCGCCAGATAGCCGCCGTCGACGGGAATCGTCACACCTGTCACATATGAGGACATGTTGGAGGCGAGAAAGACGGCGGGGCCAACGATCTCCTCAGTCTCGCCAACGCGCCCGAGCGGCAGACGCTGAATAAACTTGTCGCCTGCTTCACCTGTCACGGTCATGAGGTCGCTTTTCATCCGGCCAGGTGCCAGTCCGTTGGCGCGGCCACCGGTCGGCCCAAGGTCTCGCGCAAAATATTGCACCAGAGAGCGGATCGCCGCCTTCGTCGCACCGTAAGCTGCGCTTGATCTCGGCGCAGAGAAGCCGGCGATCGAAGAGAGGAAGATCACGCTCGCACCGGAGTGCTTCAAGCCAGGCAGGAGAGCGACGGTGATGTCCCACTGCGCGGTCAGGTTTATGCTGACCACCTGATCCCACTTTTGCATCTGGTCGGGATCTTGCGGGCGGATGCGGGGTGCAATGCCCGCGTTATTCACAAGCACATCGATCCGCTCAAACTGAGCCATCATGCGCTCGCCGAATGCCTTGACGGCTTCGCGATCACCGATGTCCAGGATCTCGGACGTGGCCGATCCACCAGACGCTTTGATTTGCGCAACCAGCTCAGATGCTGCCTCACTGTTTCGATCTACCACGACCGCGTGTGCGCCTTCGGCTGCCATGGCAGTTGCGATCGCCGAACCCAAGCCGCGCGCGCCGCCCGTAATGATCGCCGTTTTGCCCGCAAGTAGAGCCATCCTTTTTCTTCCTTTGCGTTAAAGCCGCACATTGACGCTATTTGCCTCGCCGAGAGGGCAAGACAGGGCGCGATCATGTCATGATATAGCCCTTATAGCCGTTTTCTCGCACATCGTCACAATATTCCCGAAACTTGGGGTTACCGCCGACGAACAACAGCGCTTCGCGTTTGTCGCGGCCCTCAATGTTTTTGTTGATTCCGGTGAACCAGGAATTTGTCTGCCCTAATAGCATCTTGCCCATCAATTTGGCGCAATACTCGCTGTAACTCTCAGCGGCGGCGATTTCCGGTTCGATGCGCTGAACGCCGCCATTTTTCGCCTCAGCTATCATGTCACTTAACCAATCCACGGCGAGAGCTGAACATCGCGGAATGTTACAGAAGGTTGCTCCACTATGTGGGCCCACCAACATGAAGAAATTTGGAAATCCGGGACACTGCATGCCCATGTAGGTTTTGATGCCCTTCGCCCATTCGTCCTTGAGTGCAACGCCTCCAGTGCCGCGTATGTCGATACGGCTCCATGCGCCTTTCACTGCATCAAAGCCCGTCGCATAGAGAATGGCATCAAGCTCGTGCAAAGAGTCAGTGGTCTGGATGCCGTCGGGCGTGATCCGTGTGATGGGTGTTGTGTTTAAATCGACGACCGACACATTGTCCTGATTGTAGGCCTCATAATAGTTGGTCTCCAAAGGTACGCGGCGCGTTCCGAAGCCGTGGTCTTTGGGGATCAGCAACTCAGCGATATGTTGATCTTTCACACGCTGACGAATTTTGTTTGCAACGAAGTCTGAAAGATATTGGTTTGCTTCAGGGTCTGAAAGCCCATCCTGAAAAGTACCTAGCCAAAGTGAGAAGCCAGGCCCCTTGTACAATTCCTCCAATTTTGCGTCGCGTTCCTCTTTGGGAACGTCGAAAAGGTTTCGAGGATCAAATTCATGCGGAAAGCCTGCGATCGATGCGTCACATTTGGCAGTGAATTCGTTGTAGTGAGACTTGATATAATCCATCCGCTCCTGCGTCATCGGCCCATTGCCCAAGGGCGTGCACCAATTCGGTTCGAGCAGAAATACCGTGAGATGCTTGGCCACCTTGGCCATTTCCTGGATTAACTGAACGCCAGTCGAACCTGTGCCGATCACAGCGACGCGCTTGTTTGAGAAGTCGAGATTGGCAGGACCCAGACCAACTGGGTCTCGCGGCCATGCAGCCGTGTGATAGCTTTCGCCCTTAAAGGTATTGATACCAGGAATACGTGGCATCTGCGTTGCAGACAAAGGCCCCAGTGCCGAGAAAACAAAGCGTGTAGTCACTGGCGCTCGGTGCCCCTGCTGGAACTCAAGCGTCCATGCATTTGATGCATCGTCAAAAGTCGCCTGGTGCACTTTGGCGTTGAAGATGAAGTCCTTTCGGATATCCATGATCTCGGCTGCACGGTGTATGTAGCGGAGAACTTCAGGCTGGGCAGCGAACCGCTCGGACCAGTTCCACTCCTGCATGAGTTGTTCGTTCCAAAAGTAGCCGTAGACTTCACTTTCGGAGTCGATGCGGCAGCCCGGGTAGCGATTGTGATGCCAAACACCACCGATATCTTCCGCGGCTTCGACGCCAAGCACCCGATAACCCATCTCGCGGAGCCGATAGGCTTGGTAGAGCCCCGTCAGTCCGGCACCAATCACAACGGCGTCAAAGTCAAGTTCGGTTGTCATTAAGGCTCCTGTTGCTTATCCGACACGGCAGGTCAGCGCTATCTTAATTCGCCGCTCGTGTCACTTTGTCTCTTGACGCATGGCTTCATTGTCTCATTGTCTCATTGTCTCATTGTCTCTTGACGTACCATCTCAAGACCGTTTAAACAAATGATTGTTTTTGTCAACTCAAGTAAAAGGGGATGTGCTGCCATGAATGAGACCCGTGCCGATATGGAGGCTGATCCCGAGGTCGCCCCGGAAGTATTGAAAGCTCGGTTCGGGCGGGACATAGCGCGCGACTTTGACCTTGATGATCCAATGTTTAACGACAGATTTGACGAAGTGCTCACCTTCATGGTCAATAAATGCCCGATCTCTTTCAGCAAGGTCGGTACCGGTTATCACTTGGTCAACACCAATGAACAAGTGCGGCGCGTCGCACAGGATTGGCGGACATTCAGCAGCGCCAAGGGCTATATGCCCAATCGGCCAGAGGGCCTGCCCTATCTGATGCCCGAAGAGTCTGACCCGCCGATGCACACCAACTGGCGGCACAAGCTCAATCCCCACATGAGCCCCAAGGTTATCGCCACCTATGAGGAAGTCATCCGCCAAGATTGCAATGTCTTAATCGATACCTTCATCGAAAAGGGTGAATGCGAGTTTATAAGTGAGTTCGGTGCACTCCTGCCTGGTTGGGCCTTTTTCAAGAATGTGCTCGGTGTGCCGATCGACGATCTTGCGATGCTCGTTGAAGGCGTGGAACAAGGTACGTTTGCGCTGCCCGCAGAAGAACGCCCAGCTCACATGGCGCGCGTGTTTACCTATCTCGACACGCATCTTAAGTGGCGCGCGACCCAACCGAAACGCGGCGACGTAATCGACACCATCCTTGAAGGCGTCATTTATGATGATGGCACCGAAGCACCCTGGGATCATAAAGTAAGCATTCTCGTTGATCTGACCTTTGGCGGCATTGCCACAACCACCTTCGTTATGTCCTCTGCCATTCATTATCTTGCGATGCATCCTGAGGTGCGCCAGCAACTAATTGATGATCCTTCGCTCATCGAGAACGCGGTCGAGGAATTCAGCCGCGTTTTCCCGCCGGTGATCGCACTTGGTCGTACCTGCACCCGAGACGTGGAAGTGGCGGGCACCGAAATGAAGGAGGGTGATTTCGTCATGCTCACCTGGGGTGCAGCCTCGCGTGATCCGCGTGCGATGGAAGAGCCTGAAAAGATTGATATCAAGCGCGAGACAATCCTTCATTCGACCTTTGGCGTTGGTCCACACCGGTGTATTGGTTCGAACCTCGCTCGGCTCGAACTGACTACAACGATAGAAGAGTGGCTCCGGCGCATCCCCGAATTCTCACTGCGGGAAGGTACTGCGCCGGTCTATGTCACCGGCTTTCTGCGCTCAATGCGTGAACTTCAACTGGTGTGGCCGAAATGAGCGCCAAGGTACATCATGGTCCGGCCCCGCGCCTAGAGCAGTATAAGGATCGGTATGAGAATATCGAGCTATACCGCACCGATGAGGGCGTGCTCGTGATGAGGTTCCATACCGATGGTGGGCCACTGGTGTGGAGCGCGCTTGCGCATGAAGAGCTCGGCTATTGCTTCACCGATGTCGGCGCAGATCGCGAGAACAAGGTCGTGGTGATGACTGGCACGGGCGCGAACTGGTGCGCCGATATCAATGCAGGCAGCTTCAAGCTTAGTACTGCTGGCGAATGGGATCTAACCTTCTATGATGGACGGCGGTTGCTTAATAACCTGCTCGACATAGAAGTGCCCGTGATTAGCGCTATCAACGGCCCTGCACGCATCCATCCGGAAATCCCGGTGATGTCTGACATTGTGATCGCCAGCGATACTGCGTTGTTTCAAGATGCGCCCCATTTCATGTCCGGGATTGTTCCTGGTGACGGGGCACATGTAGTTTGGCCGCACCTGCTCGGGCCAAATCGGGGTCGATATTTCCTGATCATGGGGCAAGAGATCGACGCGGCAAAGGCACTCGATTGGGGGGTGGTCAACGAAGTCGTCACCGCGGACCAATTGAAAGCCCGGACGATGGAGATCGCGAATATGATCGCAGCCAAGCCGATCTTGACACGGCGCTATACCCGCGTTGCGCTCACCCAGCGTTACAAGCGCTTGATGCACGAAGGGCTGAGCCTTGGCCTAGGACTTGAAGCTTTGGCAGCGACCGATGCTTTGCCCACCGAAGGCCGTATGAAAGACGCGCAATAAGCGCCGACAAGGAGAATATAGGATGCGTGTTAAAATCGACGGTGAACATTGCACCGGTCACGGCCGCTGCGCCAAATATGCCCCCAACGTCTTCATTCTCGACGACGACGGTTACAACGCCGATCGCGGTAACGAAATCGATGTGCCTGAGGGCGAAGAGGAAAATGCCAAACGCGGGATGAAATCCTGCCCGGAGCGGGCTATTACTTTGGTCGCGGAATAGCATTTCACGCCATTTCAAAATGCTCCATGTTCGCTGCCCCAGCGAAGAATGGCCCGACAAGTGCCTTGAATTCCTCAAATGCAGGGGTCTTGGTTAGCGCAACGTGCGACGCGACCGAATCCCATTCCAATAGCAGGATGAACTTGCCGGGATTTTCCACTCCGCGTCCGACACGAACAGATGCGCAGCCGGGAGCTGAAGCGAGGATTGCCGTTCCCCGTGCGGCCATTGCAGCAGCAAAGGCTTCTTCCATGCCTTCTTTCACGGGCACTTCAGCACGTTCGATGAACATCATGTCTCTCCTTGGATGCGCTCAATAGCAAGCTTTGCGAGTTTGAATTTCTGCGGGCGACCTGTGACAGTCAGGGGAATATCGCTAGCTGCAAAATACAGCACATGGCGGGGCACCTTAAACCGTGCGAGCTTTGCAGCGCATGTCGCGAGAAGCGCGTCGGCATCGGGACGATCAATCCCGCGCTGTACAATGCAAAGGCAGCCGGTTTCACCCGCTCGTGGATCCGGCACGCCGACGACCAACGCTTGCTCAATCTGTGGATGATCGTCGAACAACATCTCAATTTCGCGCGGCATCACCATTTCGCCATTGCAACGATAGGTTTCCTTGATTCGCCCGGTTAGTGTCACATAGTCATCTATGCTAACCCGTCCCAGGTCGCCCGTCCGAAGCCAGCCATCCGCAGTAAAGGCGGCCGCTGTTTCCTCTGGCTTTTTGTAATAGCCGCGCGTGACGATGGGGCCGGTTACAACAAGCTCGCCCTCCATATCAGGGGGCAGGTCGGCGAGCGTTTCAGGGTCAATCGTTTTATAAACCGCAACGCGCCCGCCCAACGTAGGCTCGCCTGCTACGCTTGGGGGTTTGAAACGGCCATGCGTGGTCAGCAGCTTTACGTCATCGTCCTCGACCACATTTGATGTCGCCGACGCTGATGTCTCAGTCATGCCATAGCCCATCCGCATTTCTTGCGGATGAAGGACTTTGCGGATATCGTTCCATATCCCCGGTGGATTAACTCCGCCGCTGTTGAACATGACCTTTAGATGGCTTGAATCGAAACCGCGCACGCGCGCAGTTTCGATCAATTTCGATGTCATCATCGGCACAGCGATCAGCTCAGTCGCGCGATGGCGCTCCGCTGCATTCAGCATCTCTGCCGCATCGAAAACAAGGTGCGGGATGATCGCACCGCCGACGAAAAGCACCGCGAGGAGGCACTCAGCATAACCAAAGACATGATACATAGGCATGGCAAAAAGCATCCGCCGGTTCTCTTCGAACGCGCCCGCAATCACCGATGAAAAGGCCGCGCGGAGAACCATGTCATGGGTCAGCATCACGCCCTTGGAACGCCCGGTCGTCCCCGAAGTATAGAGGATATCACTCAGTGCTGTGCCATCTGCCACCGCCTCCCGTGCGCTGAGCTCCGCATCGCTGTCTGGTGTGGCACTGGCAATCAGGGCGTCGATTCCCGCAAGCGAAAAGACATGACGAATTTTGGGCAGTGCGGGCCTGATTTGGTTCAAGTCTGCAAGATAATCGTGCCCACGGAATTCCTCCATCGTGATCAGCATCGCCGCATCAGACTGATCTAGCACGTAGGCAAGTTCTTGCCCGCGCAATAGGAAATTGACCGGAATGCAGACCGCACCAGCGCGTGCGATGGCGAACTTGATCGCAGTGAATTCAGGATAGTTGGCCATATTGAGGGCGACATGTTCGCCGGCCTTAAGGCCGTGAGCGATGAGGCCTGAGGCGATCTGTCGCGACCAGGCCTGCACCTCACCATAATTCCATGTGCGTGCATCAGTGATGATCAGGGGTCGATCTGCCCAACACTCAGCCGCACGGTCCAGCCTGCCGGAAATGGTCAACACCTCCCATTTAGGGTAACGGGCCTCAAGCAGATTTCGGCGATTTTGCGGAACCATCTTTTCCTCCCGTCTCTGTGCGATTGACTACACAGCATAAACATCATAACAAATATTTGTTTATTAGCAAACTTGGAAGAGGACGAACGCAGATGGATTTCCGCTTTAATGATGGGCAGCGGATGTGGAACGACACCGTTCAGGATTCCATGGCCCGGAAGGGCTCACAAGATTATCGGCTCCAACATGATTTGTCGCGCGAATTTTCCGACGGTGTCTCTCAGAAGATGGCTGATCTCGGCTGGCTCGGCATGCTCGTGAACAAGAGCCGTATAAAGCTAGGGTGCCTTGGCCTGTCACCAAGCGTTTGGTGCTGTGTCGCCTGCCTGTGATCGCCGCGATCAATGGTGGGGCGACTGCGCGGGGGGGGGCTGATCTAGCACTCACCTGCAACGGCCGCCTTGCCCCCACCAAAGCCAAAATGGGCGAGACCTATGTAAAGCTTGGCCTTAACCCCAGCAATGGCGGTACATACTTCTTGCCGCGATTGGTCAGCAGCGGCTTGTCAGCAGACCTGGCGCTGACGGGCGATCTGGTCGATGCGGCGCGAGCGCTCTCAATTGGTCTGGTCAACAGCATCGCCAAACCTGACGCGCTGATTGCAGAAGCTTTAGCGCTGGCGGCGCAGATCGCAGAGCGGCCCCGGCTGGCGATAGAGGCAACTAAGCAGCGGCTGCCCCAAAGCTGGCAAATGGATCTGGCCGGATCAATGAATACCAGTTGTTGGGCAGTCGCCGCGCCTGCCTATATCAACGATCTGCGCGAAGGTTTGGCAGCCGCGCTGGAGAAGCGCCAGCCAGTTTATAATAAGGGCGACAAGGAGTGATCATCGACGCGGTCGTCCATCTGTGGGAACCAGAGCGGCGACGTGCCGCATGACGTTCGGCCAAACCCTTCCCGGTCTCAAGGTGCTGGACCTCAGCACTAACATTGCCGGGCCCTTCGCCGCGATGATCCTTGGAGATATGGGCGCAGAAGTGATCAAGATTGAGCGCCCGCCGCACGGCGATGACACGCGCGCTCTGCCACCCCGATGGGAGGGGGAAGCAACGGTTTTTCTGTCTGTGAACCGCAACAAACGGAGCCTTTTGCTAGACATCAGATCGCTCGAAGGCAAGGCCGCACTCTTCCGTCTGATTGAAACCGCGGATGTGATAATCGAGAGCTTTCCGCCGGGCTTAGGCGAAAAACTCGGCATCACCTTTGGCGCGCTCAGGGCCTGTAATCCTCGCATCCTGATGGCTTCAATCTCGGCCTTTGGCGATGGTCCTATTGGCAAAACCATGCCCGGCTATGATGCCTTGGTGCAGGCGGTGAGCGGGATGATGAGCTTTACTGGATCACCAGATTCCCCAACCATCCGAATCGCGCCGTCGATACTCGATCTGTCGACCGGGATGTGGACAGCGATGGGTCTCCTCGCCGCCATCCTGCGCCGGAATACCAGCGGCGAGGGAGAACATATCCGCCCCAGCTTGATCGACAGCGCCTTCACGATGATGAACCACCAACTGCTGGGCATGCTCGCGACGGGTCAGCCGCCAGAGAAGCTTGGATCGGGCGCGCCCAGTGCAGCACCTTACGGTGTGTTCAAAGCATCGAACGGAGAGTTGCTCATTGCCACGGCGAGTGAACAGCAGTTCCCGCGCCTGTGTAAAGCGCTGGGGCTTGATACGCTGATTGAGGATGTTCGCTTCCGGACGATGGTGGACCGGCTCCAGCACCGCGAGCCGCTTGATCTGGCTATTGCAGCGGTTATCAATCTGCAGACGGTTGAACATTGGCGCGCTCATCTGGGTAGCGCAGGAATTTCCTGCGGCCGCGTTAATGATCTGGCAGATGCACTCGCCTTGCCCGTCGTGGCCGAGCGGTGTTTGCTCAAAGAAATGCAAGTGCGGCTGCCAATCGACCCCGACTCCGACGGTTTGCGCAAGCCTCCCCCCACATTGGGCGAGCATTCGCGCGAGATACTTGGCGGGCTGGGCTATTCAGAAGCTGAGATAGGCACGCTTGTCGGCAACACACGGGGCTGAGGCGGCCGATCTATGGCGGTGCCGAATTGAGGTGGGCTCCATGGCTTGAGTAGCCGTGTTTAAGTGTCATTCTTTCCATCTGTTGGAGCTGCCTTTCGTCAGAAAATTTGGCACTGATGGCTGCATAAACTAGCGGAGCATTAGTCTCATCAGTTGGGTTGATATCGGGCGGCGATCTTGCGGTGTTGCAAGCGCCGATATTCTATATGTTTTCGTTTGATCCTTTCACGTTGTTGGATGATGGCCTTTACTCTGCCGAAATATGCATCCGCAGGCATGACGTTTTTCAGGCCCTCGTGATAGCGCTGGTGGTTGTAGTGTTCGACGAACGCTTTGATCTGCCGTTCGAGATCACCGCATAGGCCTTCCAGTAAGATCCTGATCTTGTCCTCAGCAGAAAAATGCCGCCGAGTTGCCCGCATAATATCCCTCAAGACACGCTCTGCAGAGGCCTTGGGTTGGCCGGAGTGTTTTGGCCTCACCTGTTGCCCTTGCACGAAAGGGCTCGGGGTCAATAAAATCCGGCGCCTTTGGCATATGAAGACCAAGATCGGATATTTCTAGATCCTGGTCTAAGACCCGCTAAAGGCGAAAAGACTACACCTAGTTAAACAACGACCTGCAAAACCAGTTCATGACTTTGGACGATTATATTCAGGTAGCCGCTTTTCTAAGCCAGCGTTTACACCTTCGCGCAAATCGTCGCTATAGGTCAGCGCTGCAACAGCCCAAAAACTTGCATTCATCGACGTTTGCAGATCCATATGCCAACTTTGCCGTAATTGCTGCTTGGTTGCCTCGATCGCAAGGCGAGGGCGTTCAGCAATGCGTGCTGCAAGTGCAACGGCGGTCGCAATCAGCGCATCTGGTTCAACGATCTGATTGACCAATCCAATTTCGAGCGCGCGTTGCGCACCGACAATGTCACCCGTCAACGCCATCTCGGCTGCCATCCCGCTGCCGACCAAGCGGGGCAGGAAATATGTTCCCCCATTGCCTGGTGCTAGGCCCAGCTTGATATAGGTCTCGCCCATTTTCGCCACCGTTGACGCGATCCGGATATCGCAAGCAAGCGCGAAATCCAATCCACCCGCAGTGGCACCGCCGTTAATTGCTGCAATCACAGGCAAGCGGCAAGCAACGACCTTCTGTGTAACTGGAAATAGGACACGGGCATTATATGGCTCTTGCGCCGCTGCATGGTCGTTTTCCAAGTAGCGCTTGAATTCAACCAAATCAGCGCCCGCACAAAATTGTTTTCCTGCACCTGTGATAACCAGAACACGGACGGTTAGATCAGCGTCCAGCGTATTAAGCGCGTGAATCAAGTCTGCCGCCATTTCCGGTACAACCCCATTGCCGCGTTCCGGACGATTGAGGGTGATCATGGCCACACCGTCCGCAGGACGATCAAGAATGATTGTTTGATATGTCATCAGTTTACCTATGCTACACCCGTTCGAGAAGCGTGGCTATGGCTAACGCATACGATCCATCAAGCCAGCCACCGCCATTGATCGCCATCCCAAGGCGCGCACCTTCAACCTGTCTTGGGCCGGCAATTCCGCGCAGCTGCTGCACTAACTCATATATTTGTGCGCAACCTGTCGCACCGAGCGGATGCCCCCGGCTCAAAAGCCCCCCGCTTATATTGACCGGAAATTTTCCTCCTAGCTTGGTAACGCCATCACGGATCAGCTGTGTACCGCCGCCAACCTCACACAGACCGACTTCATGATATTGCATCAGCTCGGCTGGGGCAGCTGCATCATGCAATTCAAACAGGTCAATGTCTTGTGGGCTAATCCCCGAATATGCATAAACTTGCTGTGCAGCAGTCGCCACCGGATGGCCGGCAGCACCGGAGGCATTCATACACGCGCGGACCAAAATAGCTGTTGCGTTTAAGGCTTTGGCCTTTTCAAGCAAACAAACAATGATTGCCGAAGAGCCATCCGTGACAGGTGAACACATTGGCAAGGTCAATGGCGAAACAATTAGCCGCGCTTCCAACACTTCTTCGATTGTTTGTGGCGTTCTCAAATAGGCCAAAGGGTTATGCGAGGCATGTTCGCGATTTTTGACTGCTACTCTTGCAAAATCCTCAGCCGAAGCACCATATAAATCAATATAGGATTGGGCGACGCCTGCATAGAAATCCATCAGAATTGAATTAGCACTCGTCGAACCATGCTCTACCTCGCCAATTTCGTCGATATCAGTAGAGCCACGTAACGCGTTAAAAGCACGTGTTTTATCCGCATGGTGCATCTGTTCAGTACCAACTGCGAGTGCAACATCAACGCAACCACTGGCCACCGCCTCTACCGCCAAAAGAAAAGCAGAGCCGCCAGACGCACAGGCATTTTCCACATTGATCATCGGCACATGCGCAAGCGGATGATTCCGGAATACTACCTGAGCCTTGATCATATCCTGCTGAACGACTGTACCGGCTATACCATTTCCGAAGTAGACCCTCTGGATATCGTCGAACTGAAGGCCCGATGATGCTAGCGCACCATCGACAGCATCGAGCGAAAGACTTCTAAGACCCCTTCCGATCTGCTTGCCAAATTGCGACATACCGGCGCCAACGATTGCAACCGGCCTCATGAGCTTGCAACCTTTGTGCCTGAGCCACCGCCAATGCGACTAGAGTGACCAACCCAATAGGCATCGCGCACTTCTCGACGCAGTATCTTACCGTATCCGCTGACGGGCAGTTCGCTCACGAAATCGACCGCTTTTGGTTTTTTGTAGCCAGCCATATGCTCACCGCAGAAATCGATCACTTCCCTGTCCGTCATCGTTTCACCGGTTTTCAGAACCACCACCGCATGGACAGCTTCACCCCAATACTCGTCGGGAATGCCAAAGACGACGCAGTTGGCGACTTTTTGATGAAGAATGATTACCTCTTCAACTTCACGCGGGTATACGTTGTTCCCACCCGAAATCACCATGTCCTTGGCGCGGTCTAGCAGGAACAGATAACCCTGATCGTCAAAGTAACCGATATCGCCCGTGTGTAGCCAGCCCCCGCGCAGCGCTTCATCTGTTGCTTCAGGATTTTGCCAGTAACCGGGCATTACAACGTCGCCCCGGGCTACCACTTCTCCTGCTTTGCCCGGCGGTAAAGGATTATCATTCTCGTCAACACAATGTGCTTCAACGTCGGTTCGTATCTGACCTGCAGAACCTATGCGTGGATCGTTATTTGCTAGCAACTCGCGATGCCGCTCGCCAGACATCCCAGTAATCGTAATAGGCGCTTCGCCCTGACCGTAAAGCTGTACAAATATCGGTCCGAATGTCTGCATTGCTTGCTTTAACTGGTCGACATAGATCGGGGCACCGCCGTAGCAGATCGCATCAAGGCTGGAGATGTCGTATTTTCCAGGCTCAAAGTCCTCCAACAGTTTGACGATCTGCGTAGGCGCCATGAAGGCAATATGCGAAACGCGAAGGCGCTCAACCGTTGCCAGCAAAGAGTCTATTTCAAAGCTGGCGGTTTCTGTAATTGCATTCACCCCGCCCCGCGCAACAGTTGGCAGTGCAACGATACCGCTGCCGTGTGACATCGGCGCGCAGTGGAGAACAACCTCACCCGGCTGAATATTATGCAGATCGGCTAGGTAATTCATGATCACGCACCGTATCATCCGGTGGTTCCAAATTGCACCCTTGGGCTTACCCGTTGTGCCTGAAGTATAGAATAACCAGCAGATATCTTCGGGTGACGTGTCCGCTGCGGCCTGAAGTGCATGGACGGGTGACACCAGCGCCGAAAATAGGACGGCACCATCAACAGCTTCAGTGCAGTAGCGCGTCACGCCCTCAAACAATTCGGCGTTCGCCTGAATTCCTTCCTGAAACTCTGCACCATGAACCAGTATCTTGGCACCGCTGTTGCCAACAATATACGCCATCTCTCGCGCATGAAGCCGAGCATTAACTGGTACAACGACCAATCCTGCCGCAAAGCATCCGAAAATCAGTTCCATGATGCGCGGTGAATTGGTGAGGCAGAAAGCGACGCGGTCACCAGGCTGACAACCTGCGGCAAGAAGATTGCCACCTATCGCCAAAGCGCGGTCATGAAACTCGCGATAAGTAACAACCTCATCACCTTGCAGCAGCGCCGTTGTATCTGGACCGTGGCATGCCGATTTAGCTAGAAACGCAAAGGTATTCAAAGGCCTTAGTCCGCAATCCGCTTGAATGTAGCGCAAGGGCGCTTCTCAATTTGGTCCGCAGAAACAGCAACAAATTCGACTTGGTCATCGCACCGATATTCTGACCAGTCGTCAGGTGCGCTGGGAACGAGTCGCACGGCCAACTGTACGCCTTCGTCGAGCTTCACCACGCCGATTGCATACGGAAGGTCTGCTTCAAACCCTTCGGGTGCGCCTTGGCGTAATACGCAGAAGCTATGTAGCGTTCCAACACCGCCGGAGTGTTGCCAATCCAGATTCTCCGACTGGCAATGCGGACAGGCATAACGCGGCCACATATTTGGTTTATTGCAATCCTTGCATAGCTGGACAAGCAATTTACCGTCAGAAAGTCCCGTACGAAAGTCGGTCACAATTTTTGGTGTTTGCATGTCTCAGGCTCCCAATTTGGTGCGTTCGAGGAGCAGGATCTGGGCATCCATATAGCTGCCGCCCGATCCGCCGATTATAGCGCGTTGACAATCTTCAACCTGCCGCTTGCTAGGCGCGCGGTGCAGCAATTGCCTGATACCTTCGACCAGCAAAGCTGTTCCGCCTCCAACACCAGTGTGACCAGCCGAGAGCAATCCACCATTTGTGTTCATTGGAAGCTTACCTCCGGGATCGCCATGGCCTGCGGCAAACCATCTTGCGCCCTCGCCTTTTGCTGCGATACCAATACCTTCCAAGGCTATGGCGGTGACTGCGGCGTAGCTGTCATAAATTTCTGCGATGTCTGCGTCCTCAGGCCCCCAACCCGATTGGTTCCAAGCACGCTCCGCAGCAAGTGGCCAACCGAGCACTGCTTGGTCAGCTTCTTGGCTTAGGCAGTAATGGCTGACGCAGCCGCCAGAACCAGCAACGCGGACGGCGTTTGAAATGCCCCGTTTTTTGGCATTGGCTGTATTGGTCATCACGAACGCGCATGCGCCGTCTGCCATTGGCGGACATTCATAACTATGCAGTGGGTCCGCAACCATGCGCGATGCCAAGATCTGCTCCACCGTCAGAGCCTTGGTGTAGAACATCGCGTTTTCGTTAAGATTAGCCCAGTTGCGCAGGGTAACGCAAACCGACGCCATTTCTTCAGGTGTGCTACCCGACGCATGCATATATCTGCGGGTAATCATGGCGCCGATGGCGTTAAACTGGATGCCAGTTGGCAACTCCCATTCCCCGGGAATGCCGTTTTTAGACAACATGGTGATCATTTCCTGGAGGTCTGCAGACCCCCAGCGCTCGCATTGGAGCACAAGTATATTCTGGGCATGTCCGGCTGCAATCAGGCCGTGCGCCGCGCGAACAGCGTTGTCGCTAGTGGAACCTCCCGAATGCACCATATAGCTTGATTTACAGGTACCATGAATCCCGAGTTCTTCCACCATCCGCGAAAACACAAGATCTGCTTGATCGGCACCGCTGTGTAGACACGGTATCAGCATTATCGTGTCGATGTCCTTAGGAACCATCCCAGCATCCTTGAGCGCAAGAACAGCGACCTTGGTCAACGCCTGGATAAACCCGCGGTCAGGGAATTTTCCCGTCGGGATTTCCCCAACGCCAACAAAAACCGGATCATTATCGGCCCCGGGCGCAACATTAAGGGTCCATTCTTCAGACATACTCAACCTTCCAATTTGTGGCGCTTGGCCAGCATGGTTTGCAGGAAAATCATCACTTCATCTCCCGATTGATTGCGGACCGAATATGTCACGCCAAGTGTTCCGTACTTTGGTCCGCTCGCATCATGATTGGTAACGGTCGCCACGACGTGCAGCGTGTCGCCTGCGAAAACCGGCTGCGTCGCCTTGAGGGCCGTAATTTCTATAAGCGCAGTAATCGCGTCTCCATAAAAACCGCTCAGGCCCACAAGCCCGACAGCCAATGAAAATGTTAATGGACCGTGCGCGATGCGCTGGCCAAACCGGTTGCCTTCCATAAAGGCGGCGTCGGTATGAAGTTGATAATGATCTCCAGTAAGGCCAGCAAAACTCGTGATATCCCCGATATCGACAGTTCGACCACGCGTGGTAATAACGTCACCGAGTTCGAAATCTTCGAACCACTTGGGTTCCGGATCGACGAATGCCTTACTCATTTCAGTCCCAATAAAACAATCATTTGTTTTTGATACGTTAGATTGCACCCCGAGTCAAGTGAGCTCGCAAAAAATTGTTTTAACTTAAGATACCGCCAAGCAAAGTATCCGCCATCAAATCGCCGACTTGAGCTGCGCCTAATCGCCCATCGGGGGAGAACCATTCCGGAGTCCAGTTCATCGCCCCAAGCAGAGAAAGCACAGCAATTCGGTGATTCAAGTCGGATTTTATCAGCCCAGCCTTAACGCCCTCTTCGATCACTTCGACAAAGCAGGTTTCGTATCGCCTTCTTCGTTCGATAGCTTCGGGTAGATGTTCAGGGCTCAAAAAGCGCCACTGATGGAAAACGACCTGCGACCGCTCCGGATTGTCGGCGACGACCTCAACATGGGCAATGATCATTTGACGAAGACGGTCTAACGGACTGACTGAGCAGGCGACGTGCGGTTCGACGGCAGCTAAGAAACGTCCGATCCCATCAGTGACCATCTCAAGCAGCAACGCTTCCTTGCTCTCAATGTGCGCATAAAGACTCCCAGGTAGTAATCCCACCGCATTTGCAATGTCACGCATCGAGGTCCCATTGAAGCCCTGCTTGCCGAAAAGATGCATTGCGACGTTCATTATGACAACGCGAGGCTTGCCATCCATGTCGACTTTTTGTGTTACTGCCATATTCAATTCTACCCCCAACGGCAAATCAAGCGCGCTTATAGCCCCATCGATTTTGCGATTATACTTCTAAGTATTTCGTTGGTGCCGCCGCCAACCATACCGTGCTTAGCTTCGCGGAAATAACGTTCCATATGATATTCGGGTAGTTGGGAATAGCCTCCCAATGCCTGCATGCCGTTCGTGGCAATATCAAAAAGAGTTTGAGACGATATAAGCTTCGCCTGAGAAACCAGACTGGTTGCATTCTCGCCACGCGCCATCGCCGACGCAGCCGCGTATACAAGATAATATGCGGCTGACAATCTTGCTTGGTCTTCGGCCAAACGATGTTTTAGTACTTGGAACTGCACAAGCTTTTTACCAAAAGCTTCTCTCTCGCTCAAATAATTAAGCGTATCGTGCAGAGCAGTGCGCGCGCTGCCGATTTGAGAAGCTGCGATCGACAGACGCTCAAAATCAAGATGTTCCCCGATATACTTCCATCCCTTGCCCGCTTCGCCCAACAAAGCGCTCTCAGGCAAACGCAGATCATCCATGAATAGTGATGTTGTTCCGAGGCTGCGGCGGACAAGCGTGTCCATTTTCTGAATTTCTAATCCCGGCGTATCGTTCGGAACGAGCAATACGCTAAAATCATAACGCCCTTCACCTGTCCGCAGCATCATAGCAATGCACGTATTGGGGTGGTGTGCGCCAGAGCACCAGACCTTGCTCCCTTTAACTACCCATTCATCACCGTCGCGCTTGGCGGTCGACCTTGCGCCTGCAGCGTCTGATCCGGACTGGGGTTCGCTGATAGAAATGGAAAATTTTGCTTCACCCGCCAAAAACGGCTCAAGATATCTTTTTCGCTGTTCAGCCGTTCCATGTTTTGCCACATTAGTCGCTGTGAACATAGACGTCATTATGCATGCTGCGGTGTCGAGACTGAGCTTGCCAATCGCTTCGCAAAAAATTGCGAACATGACCGGATCTTTATCCATTCCCAGACCACCCTGATCCTCAGGGATCAAAAGGCCGAGCCAACCTTCTTTCGCCATCTTGCGATATAATTCTTCGGGAAACTCGCGACTTTGATCATGTTTCAACGTAAGCTCACGGCCAAATTCATTGTCCATGAAATTATGCACAACGTCTTTCCACATGCGTTGTTCTTCGGTAAAACTAAAATCCATTGCCAAACATCCTATTACATCAGTTTTAGCAGCACGGGTGACGCAGGCTTGCTAATAAACAAATGTTTGTTACCGCGTTTGGTGCACTCGGTCAACGCGTGAGAGGAAGAAAGTTGGAAAGCCTATCAACTAGGCGAGCAGATTTTCCGCCTGAGTTGCGGTTACCGGTGGCGTAATGTGCCTGCAAGGACGGCGTTTGATTCCTAGCTAATCGCAAGCACGCTCGTCAGGATGATCCGGACCAGTTCGGCGTGCCCGCGCGCACCAGTCTTCGCGTAGATTTTTTTCGAATAATTGCGTGCGGTCTCTACCGTCAAACCCA
>NSIP01000026.1 GCA_002737725.1 Rhodospirillaceae bacterium | reverse complement strand
ATGGATTGGGCGGCGAATCGAGATGGTGAACGCGCCATGACCTACCCCCCAACCCCGACCGCCTGGAAGCCCGCCACGCTCGCCCTCACGTCGGGCGCCGATGGCCACCACGGCACGATGATCTTGGATGGCGTCGTGGTGCATGTGCGCGGGTGGCGGAAGGGTGGGGATGGGGTGGTGGTGTTTGATTGCCAATTTGAATCCGATGGGTGGGTTGAGCGGTGGGCGGAGGGGAAGAGGTGAACATTCGCCCCGCCCACCACGCCCTGCTCTGCTACGCGGAATGGTGCTGCGGCAACCGGCGGCCGTGGCCGTTCCTCCCAGATGTGGCGGCGGACTTGGCGCGCAACCTTTCCGATATCCAGACCGCCATGCGTGAATTGATCCAATGGGGGTTGGTGTCGCTGCGGCGAGATGAGGGTCGGCATTACATTCTGCGGCTTGGCGACGGGCGCGAAACGGTCAGTTTAGCGCGTGCGTTTTGTCTTGTTCCGGCAATGGTTATCCCCGTGATCCACAAGGGACGGGCAGTGTGGACATAGTAGAATTAGCGCATGACGACGCGAGGATTGCAGCATGACCGAACACCGTTGGTCTAAGTTTTGGTGGGCCGACTGGATGCGCGATCCTTCTTTGCGATCTTGCTCAGTGGCGGCCCGCGGCTTGTGGATGGATATGCTTGCCATTGCCTTTGACGGCGCGCCGCGCGGACACGTCACCATCGGCCGCAACCCCGCGAGCCTTAAGCAACTTGCCATCATCGCCGGCATCACGGAAAAACGGTGCACCGCCCTACTAGCCGAGCTTGAACAATCTGAAGTTTTCAGCCGCACAGACGCCGGCGCCATCTTCAGTCGCCGCATGGTTCGTGACACCGACGCATCGGAAGCGGGGCGCGAGGCTATCAGCAGGCGGTGGGCAAAACCGACGAAAGAGGCACCGGACCCTAATAGCCCCCCTAATAGGGAAGGCCATAGCCCCCCCCATAGTCTAGATGCAGAAGCAGATACAGAAGCAGAAGAAGAAGAAGAAAGCCCCCCCCCTGTTGCACCCCCCAAGGCCAGCGCGCCGCGGTCCGCGTCGCCAACACCAGCGGGGCGGGGTTGTCGAATTGCCGACGATTGGACGCCAGCCGATTCCGGTTTTGCCGCCGAGCATGGCGTGGACCAGGCAGCGGCGTTGGCGGAATTTAGGGATTACTGGCGAGGGGTGGCCGGCAAGGCGGGCGTCAAGCTCGATTGGGAAGCGACGTGGCGCAATCAAGTCCGGCACTTGTCAGCAAAAAAGGGTGGCCGGCTGCCGGTCAAAACCAGCCAACTGCCCGTCGCGGATCAAAACGCCGAACTGCGCCGAATTATGACCCGATTGCGCGGCGAGGACGATGCCCCGACACAGCAACCGTTGAGGATTGTGCAATGATTGACCGCATTACGTGGTTGGGAATGCTGGCAAAACTCGGCACGCCAGCCGATCCCGTGAAGGCCCTGCAAGCCATGGAAGCCTACCTGCCGTTCCTCGCCGAACTGCCTGACGCGGCGTTCACGCTGGCCAGCCTAGAGCACGTCGCCATGACGCCGAAGCGGCTGCATATCCCCGATTTGAGCGAGGTGAAGGGGCCGTTGTCGGCATGGTGGCGCGACAATCGGCCAGCCCGCACCGCGTTGCTGGCACCAGCAGCCAAGCACGATCAACCCCGCGCTGAGCCGACGCTAGCCGAGCGTGAAGCCGTTGCGCGCACCATGCGGACGTATCTCGGCCAGGTGGCGCCGGTGGTGACTGAGCGCGCGCCGGTGCGGGCGCACCCCGCCCCGCCGATTGTTCTCGCCGCAGCCCGCGCTCGGCTGGCGAGGGGGAACGGGTGATGGTGCCGCGGATCTTCGAGGCCACGGCCGAGATCAAGCGCGCCATCTGCTGCCCATCTGGCGCCTGCATTTCGCCGCGCGATTGCTACGCCGAGGATCGCAGCCGCTCGTATCCGGTGCATATCCACGAAGCGGCTGAGGCTGTGGTGCGGCTGCTGTGCGAGCAGTGGCGTGCTGCGTCAAAACCCGAAATGCGCGACGGGAATGGCTCGATATGAGCCGGCTAGGTTTAACACGCAGCTAAAATGCCACGCTAAGCGCCCAGGATTGGCGTGCAGCGGCTTGGAGATAGTTCGCAGCGGGGTATGTAGCTGGGAGGGTAAAGATGGCGTCAGAAGGCAACGTAGGGGCGCGAATCTACATGCGAAACGTCGCGCGCGGCGTTCTGGCGCAGCGCGGCGCGTGGTGCTCGGCGGCGCCTCAAGGTTTGGCCTTAAAAATACACGTCAAAATACTGCCGAATAAACTCCGCGCGGTGATTAGGTGCAGCAATTCTCGGCGGTATATTTTCAAAACCGGCATGAGGTATAACTATGAATAAATTGCGTCGAAAACCCGCTAAAATTGACCACAGCATGCGCGATGCCGTTGCGCGCGGCGCTGCGCCAATCACGGTGGTGATGCGCGGCGAGCATGGAAGGTTGCAGCGTCACGCGACGTATCGGCTGCCCGCCACGCATGGCGACCAGCACCTCATTGACCAAATGGCCGGCCATGGCGCGTTGACGTCGCAGCAGCATCAGAACGCCAGCGCGTTGTTGTATGTGTTTCGCGCTGCCGGGCTTGATCCCGCGACGTCGGCCAGATACTCCGATCGCGTGCACGGCCACGATGCGGGTGGTGTGTGCTGGATGACAATATATTGCGACGAGATGGCCCGCATGTCGGCTGCGCAATCTCGATTGATCGGCAAAATGCTGCGCGGTGAATGTTTGGTGTTGCACGACCTCAATCAGATCTGCGTCGGATTGGACAAGTTGGACGCGTTGGGCGCGCGCTACGACGTGAGGATGTGGGCCGACCAAAATTAAGATTGACAACGCGGCCCGCTTTGTGCGTATCACTTTTCTAAGTAGGTTTTTTGCGCCCGGAGCTTAAGAAAGCTTCCGGGTTTTTTTACATCATGAGGGTAATTATGACAAAAAAGCCAACGCCTAAGGGCGGCAAGAAGGGCGGCTCAGGTTACTGATGCCAGCGTCATCGAGCACGCGTCGAGGCAACGGCCCAGGATGGGGCGGTGCGGCAAAGGGCGCAGCGCAGAAGGGCGGCCACCCAAATGACGGCCGGCCAGCAGGCAGAAAAACGGGTGACGGAAAACGGGCTCTGGCGCGCGCCGCCTTAGAAGATGCGTTGCCGCTGGCGGTGCAGACCGTCATCGGCATTGCCGGCGACATCACTGACCAGCGCGCGCTCCAGGCCGCAAGCAACATCATTGACCGGGTGTTGGGCAAAGTAAGCGACAAGCTGACCGTGGCCGGTGACGCGGACGCGCCGCTTTTGATTCGGCGCATCATTATTGACCCGAAGGGGCCAGATGGACATTCAGACGCCGCGAGCGTTCCAAAGCCTGTTGCAGGCTAGTCGATACAAAGGCGTTTGGGGCGGACGAGGCAGCGGCAAGAGTCATTTCTTCGCGGAGTCGGTGGTAGAGCGCTGCATTATGCAGCCTAGCAGCCGGATCGTTTGCGTGCGTGAAGTTCAGAAGAGCCTAAAGGATAGTGTAAAGCGGCTTATAGAAGACAAGATTGTTGCTCTGGGCGTGGGCGGCCGGTTTGACGTCAAGGCCACGGAGATTGGCACGCCGGGTGGGGGCGTGATCGTTTTCCAGGGGTTGCAGGACCACACGGCCGAAAGCGTCAAGTCGCTAGAGGGTTTCCATGTGGCTTGGGCGGAAGAGGCGCAAAGCTTGTCTACGCGATCAATGGAATTGCTCCGTCCTACCATTCGCGCGCCGGGCTCGGAGCTTTGGTTCAGCTGGAACCCGCGAAGTGCGGCCGATCCGGTGGATGAGCTTTTGCGCGGCATTACGCCTCCGCCTGACGCTATCGTGCGCCGGGTAAACTACAGCGATAATCCGTTCTTCCCGCCGGAATTGGAGGTTGAGCGCGAATACGATAGCCGCACTAATCCTAGCCGCTACGGGCACATTTGGATGGGCGATTATGAACCGGTTGCTATTGGCGCCATCTGGGACCGCCTGATGCTGCACCGCAATCGGCGCCAGGGCATGCCGGAGATGTCGCGCATTCTGGTGTCGGTTGACCCGGCCGTATCCAATACGCCGGGCAGCGACGAGCACGGCATCGTGGTGGTCGGCATTGGATCGGATGGACGCGGCTACGTGCTGGCCGATTACAGCATTCGTGGATCTCCGATGCAGTGGGCAGGCCGAGCTGTCGCAGCGCTCGACGAATTTGACGCAGACGCTATCGTGATTGAGCGAAACCAAGGGGGCGACATGTGCGCTCAAACGTTGCGCACAGTGCGGCCGCGTGTGCGGATTGTTGAGGTGGTAGCTACACGAGGTAAGCACGTGCGGGCCGAGCCTATCGCGGCGCTATACAGCCTGGACCGGATTAGCCATGTCGGCACGTTCCAGCGCTTGGAGGATCAGATGTGCCAGATCACGGCCGGCGGCTACGAAGGTGACGGATCGCCGGATCGTGTGGACGCTATGGTGTGGGGTTTTACTGAGCTATTTCCGGCCATCAACCGGGCAAAGGCCAAGCCGCGCGAGCGGGAGCGCGCACCATTAAGCTGGATGGGATGATACATGCCTGACAAGATTATCGCAGACGCTCTAGAGCAATACCGATACAGCGCTGAAGGCAGTTCACATATCCGCGTTCCGGCGCTTGAGGACATCAATTTTGCTCGGTTGGGCAACCAGTGGAACGACAAAGATCGGCGCGCCCGCGAGGAAGAGGGACGGCCATGTTTAACCGTCAACCGGCTGCCGACATTTATCCGCCGCGTGGTAAACGACGCCAGACAAAACAAGCCCGGCATCAGCGTGCACCCGGTGGACGGCGGCGCGGACTACGACACTGCGCAGGTTATTGGCGGTTTGATCCGATCAATTGAGCGCGGCAGCAACGCGGCCCTTGCCTACGATACGGCTATTGACAACGCGGCGTCCTGCGGTTTCGGCTTTTTTCGCATCACGACTGACTATTGCAACCACGACAGCTTTGACCAAGAGGCGCGGATTGAGCGGGTGGCAAACCCGTTTTCAGTGCACTGGGACGTGTCCAGCACGCAGTTTGACGCCAGCGACTGGGGTTTTGCTTTTGTGTCGGACCTGCTGACCGACGACGAGTTCAAACGCCGCTATCCCAAGGCGGACCACGCTACCGATTGGCGAGAGGGCCAGGGCGAAGGGATGGAGGACTGGGTAGACAGCGACCGCGTGCGCGTGGCCGAATATTGGACGCGTGAGGAGCGTAAACGCAAAATTTTACGCCTAACTGACGGCCGCGTCATGCGCGCGGACCAGATGGACGAGATGGTGCAGATTGGCCCTGGCCTAGCGCTACCTATGCGGGACGCGCTGGCGTTTCAGGGTTTGGCAGTCAACGGCGAGCGCGAGGCGAGTTATTTTGAGGTGACGCGCCGCGTCATCAACGCGGTCGAGGTGCTAAGCGAGGAGAAATGGCCGGGCAGCATGATTCCGATCTGCCCGGTCTGGGGCGAAGAAGTGATTTACCGGGGCAAGCGGCATTTTCGCAGTTTAATCCGCGATGCGCGCGACAGTCAGACGATGTTTAATGCGTGGCGGTCGGCTAGCACTGAGCTGGTGATGCTGGCGCCGCGCGCGCCGTGGCTTGTGGCGACCGGGAGCATACCGTCGGACGAAATGCTGAAGTGGGAAACGGCAAACACTCGGAACCACGCTTATTTGGAATACGATCCCGTTGCGGGTCCGATGCCGCAGCGCATCCCGTTCTCTGGGGTGCCAGCTGGTGCGTTGCAGGAGGCCCTGAACGCCCAGGACGACATGAAGGCGGTAACGGGCATTTATGACGCGGCGCTGGGCGCACGCGGCAATGAGACAAGCGGGCGGGCCATCATGGCGCGGCAGCGCGAAAGCGATACCGGGACTTTTCACTTTATCGACAACATGAGCCGCGCGATCCAATACGCCGGGAGAGTGTTGATCGAGATCATTCCGAGCATTTACAGCGAGAGGCAGACCATTCAGATCTTGGGCGACGACGAGAAACAACGGGTTGAGCGAGTGACTGCGGCTGTTGGTGCGCCGCCATCAGCCGAAGATCCAAATGGCAAAATATACAATCTCGGCGCCGGCAAATATGATGTAACGGTGAGGGTTGGTCCGAATTATCAGACGCAGCGCCAAGAAAGCGCAGCGGCTATGATGGAGCTGATGCGGGCTTATCCGCCCGCGGCCGAGGCGCTGGGCGATTTGGTTGTGCAAAATATGGATTGGCCGGGCAGCGATCAGGCGGCTGAGCGCATCCAGGTGTTGCAGTTTGCGCAAGGCATGAGGATCGGATTGCCGTATGAGGTGCTCGCAGCGCAATTCCCCGAGGTCGCCCGCAAGTTTCCGCAAGCTCAGCCTCCGCAGCAGCAAGGGGCGCCTGGGATGCCGCCGGGCATGATGCCGCAACCAATGCAGGAAGCGCCGCAGGGCATGCTTCCAGGAATGCCGCCGGGGCAGATTCCCCAGGGGTGACGACACGTCCGCACACGCGGGCGCGCAACGTCGCAAGACGTCGCTTTCTCAGTGCTGGGGCAACCCCGGCCCGATAGACAGGTATGATGATGTCAGGAACCACAGACGCCGCTGGGCAACCAGGAACGGTTGACGAGGGACTGCGCGACGCAGCGGCAATTGCCGGCGGCATGCAGGACGATGGCGCGGAAGGCGCCGATGAGCAGGACGAGGCCGAACCGGAAGAAATTGAAGAGATTGAACTTTCGTTTGGGGCCAAAACGCTCAAGGTGGCGAAGAGCGCCATTCCTGACGAGGTTCGCGCGGAGTTGGAAGACTTCACGAAAAACATTCAGGGTGACTATACCCGCAAAACGCAGGAAATCGCTGAGCAGCGGAAAGAGTTCGAAGCGCAGCGAGATCTGTATGGAAAACTGCAATCGCTAGGCGGCGAAGCCCGGAAAGCTTTCTACGCTGGCGAAGCTATTGCAAATGAACTGGCCCAGCTACAGCAAATTGATCTGCGCGCCCTTCGGCAGTCTAACCCGGACCAAGCCCGATGGATAAGTGATGAAATTGCTGTTAAGAGAAGCGACCTTATCAACCATGTTAACGCAGTATCGCAATACGAAACGGCCATAACGGCAGAAGAGCAGCGCGCAGTCGCCTCGCTTGAAGAATCCGGCCGGGCGCGCATCGCCAAAACTGTGAAGAGTTTCGATGCGGATGCCGTAATCGCATACGCGGTCAAGGCCGGCGTGAGCGAACAGGATGCCAAGAAGTGGCCCCTCAATCCGATCACGGCCGAGTTTGCGTGGAAAGCGATGCAATACGACAAACTGCACGCCTCAACAAAAGCCGCAATTGCGGCAAAGCCTAATTCTACCCCATCGGCTCCGGTTCGATCCATAAGCGGGAAGTCAACCGGCTCTACGGTCAAGGCTCCTGAACAGATGAGCGACGACGAGTATTATCGGTGGGAAATGTCAAAAACCGTCAAGGCGATGCGCCGCTAAATGCGGCCCGCTTGACATAAATAGGGAGCGGATCGCTGTGAAGCGCCCCGCATAAACACATGGCCAATACACTTCTCACCGTTGACATGATTACCCGCAAGGCTCTTGTGGTTCTGCACCAGAATCTCAATTTTGTCGGCAACATTGACCGTCAATATGACAGTTCTTTCGCAAACGCTGGAGCGCAGATTGGTGACACTTTGCGCATTCGTTTGCCCAATCAATACACGGTGCGCACCGGCTCCACTTGGTCGGCGCCAGATATCACTGAACAGTCGGTGAGCCTTGCGGTCAACCGGTATCGCGGCGTGGATATGAACTTCTCTGATCAGGACTTGACGCTGAAAATTGAAGATTTCTCCGATCGGCATATTGTCCCTGCCATGTCGGTGCTGGCGTCGCACATCGAAAACGACGCACTCAGCATGTGCAACAGCGTCTATCAGGCGGTGAACAACGTGGGCGTGGCCATCGGCACCCGCAACGTCAACCTTGCCGGGAAGGCGCTGACTGATGGTCTGGCGCCTCCGTCTGATCGCAACATTATCCTGAACACGACTGACCGCGTGGACTTCCTCGAAGCCACCAAAGGCCTGTTCCAGGATAGCACTGCGATCAAGCAGCAGTATCGCGAAGGCATGATCGGCCGCATGGGTGGGTTCGATTTTTACGAAAACACGCTAGTCCCGACCTCTACAACCGGCACTGCTGCGTCTGTCACGCTCTACACGGTTAACGGCGCAACGCAGACCGGCGCTGCTATCACTGTGGCAGTGGGCACGCTGACCTTTGCGGTTGGCGACGTGATCACTTTTGTTGGGTGCAATCGCGTGCACCCTGAAACAAAGGCGGACACGGGCGTTCTGCAACAGTTCGTCATCACCACGGCCTATGCCGGCGGTGCTGGCAACTTGGCTATCTCGCCGTCTATTGTGACCTCTGGCGCCCGTCAGAACGTCTCGGCCAGCCCGACCAACGGCGGCGCGGTAGTCAAGGTGGGCGCCGCATCGTCCGTCTACAAACCGTCTCTGGCGTTCCACAAGGACGCGTTCACGTTCGCCACGGCTGACCTGCCGATGCCCAAAGGCACCGATATGGCCTACCGCAGCGTGATGGACGGCATTTCGATGCGCATGATCCGCGACTTTGATAGCGTGAACGCGCGCTACATTACGCGCCTTGATGTGCTTTACGGTTATGTGGCGCAGCGGCCCGAAATTGCCTGCCGCATTCTTTCGAACTAAGGAGCATGCGAAAATGGCAGTTTCGACAATCGGCGGTAATATCCGAGCCGCTGGCGTGTTCACAATTACAATTGATGTAGCGTCTGTTGCGGCCAATATTTCGGCAGAGCAGACGTTCACCGCGCCTGGGGTTCTCCTTGGCGATATGGTGCTTGTGAACACACCTTCCGTCGGCACCGCAACCTTGAACGCGGGCCTAGGCGTGACCGGCGCCCGCGTGACGGCGGCCGACACTATCGGCCTGCGGTTCACCAACAGCACGGCCGGCGCGCTCGATCCATCGGCGGCGACTGCTTACACCGTTTTTGTGGTTCGCCCTGAAAGCGGCGTTCTGACTGGTTTTACACCGTAAGCGACTGAGCGGCAGGGCAACCTGCCGCTCTTTCTCTCGGAGGCAAATATGGTCATTGAATACCCGAAGGCGCTCTATTTGCGCGGATGGGATGACTTGGCGGCCTGCGTCACGGTGCAGGACGTAGGACAGGAGCAGGACGCCCGCGCCGAAGGTTACAGAAGCCTTGTTGAGCCGGTTGCGAAGGCACAGACGGGCCATGATGCCCCAGACGCGCCCAAGCGCCGTGGGCGGCCTTTCAAGGTAATTCAGTCATGACACTTTTATCGATTTGTCAGGCGGTGGCCGACGATATCGGCCTTGACGTGCGCCCCACAATTATTGTCAACAACTCGGACGTGGACGCGCAGCGCATGTTGCGGATGGCTGGCCGGGTGGGTTCTGATCTTGCCACTCGTGCGCCATGGCAATCTTTGCGGCGCGAGGTGACGTTCACGACCGTGGCGGCCGAGGTGCAGCCCGGTATTTTTCCTTCGGACTTTCACCGCATGTCGCCAGAGACGCTTTGGGACCGGACAAACAATATCTTTATTTCGGGCCAGATGAGCCCAACCGAATATCAGTCTCGCAAAAACTCGCCACTTTCCAGTGGATATGCCGGACCGATGCGGTGGTTCACTCGGCGCGATGATGCGCTTCTGCTGTGGCCGGCGCCTCCAGTTGGCTTGACGGTTTCGTTTGAATACCAAAGCATTGCGTTCTGCCGCTCTTCCTCAAATGTGGATCAGATCGCGTGGACGGCTGACACTGACCTGTCCAATCTATCGGAAGAACTGGTGACGTTGGGCTTGATCGCGCGATTTCTTGAAGCGGACGGTCAACCCTGGCAATCGGCTAAAGCCGAGTTTGAAAAGCGTGTGACGCGGGAAATAAGGGCAGACCGCAACGCGCCGCGCATCCTGATGGTAAGCGATATATTCGGCGGATCGCGGCGGTTTAGCGGCGCACCTGGGCCTGACGGCAGCGTTGGATATTATTACTGATGGCAGACGTTCGCGCGTCGTCTCTGCCGGCGCCTGTGGGCGGATGGGACGTCTTGCACGCCATCGCGGACATGCCGGCCCAGAATGCTGTGCGGCTAGATAATTGGTTTTGCGAGCCCGATTCAGTGGAGACGCGCGGAGGCTATATCAGCCACGTCACCGGGTTTGTCGATACGGTAGATAGTTTATTGGCATATCGGCCGCCGAGCGGTGGCGATAAGCTGCTAGCGGCAGCGGGTGATTCTATTTTTGATGCCACAACAGCCGGCGTAGTCGGGACGGCCGTGGCTGTCGGGTTTACGGCGGCGCGGTGGCAATATGTGCAGGTGACGACGTCCGGCGGCCATTTCATTTTGGCGGTGAATGGCGCTGACGCTCCGATCCTCTACAATGGCAGCGTGGTGACGGCGGCAGCGATCACAGGCCCAACAGTGGCAAACTTAGCGTGGATCAACTTGCATCAAAGTCGCGTGTGGACTGGAGAGCGTAATTCTCTCGTGACTTGGTATCTGGCGCCCAACGCAATTGGCGGCGCGGCCGTTCAGTTTGACTTGACGAGTGTAGCAGCCATGGGTGGCTCCATCACAACAATGAGCACATGGTCACGCGACGGCGGCGCGGGCGCTGATGACACGGCCGTGTTTATTACCAGCGAGGGCGAAGCGCTAATCTACGCCGGCACCGATCCAAGCAGCGCGGCCACTTGGGGCCTGCTAGGCGTTTTTCGCATCGGCCGGCCGTTGGGACGGCGGTGTGTCGTAAAGTTTGGCGCGGACCTTTGCGTGTTTACGGAAGACGGCATTGTTCTGTTGTCGCAAATTTTGCCGATTGATGCATCGCAGCGCAGCGCAGCGGCAATTTCAAACCAAGTCAACGCGGCGGTAACTGCGGCGGCGCGGGAATACAATAGCTCTTTCGGATGGGAGCCGTTTCTTTATCCCGCGCGTAACATGGCAATCTTTAACGTCCCGACGGCTTACGAGGCATTTGATCAATATGCCTTTAACACAATCACGCGAGCGCCTTCGCGGTTCACTGGAGTGCCAGCGCGATGCTGGGAGCTAATCGGCGGGTTGCCGTATTTTGGATCAACGGCCAGCGTGTGCTTGTTTGACAGCGGTTCTACAGATAATGGCGTTGCGATCAACGCGGTCGCTATCCAGGCGCCTAACGCGTTTGGCTCGCGTCCCCAGAAGAAAATGTTTCGCCGGGTGCAACCGATCTTGCGCGTAACGGGTGCGCCGTCGTTTGGTGTGGACATCGCCCTGGATTATCGCACGTTTTTTGCACTTCCTGCCGTGGCTGCATCTGGTTTGGGTGGTGATTTCTTCTGGGATAATGCCTCTTGGGATAGCGCGATTTGGCTGACTGATACTATTGTGATTGACGAAATGCGAGGCGTGCGCGGGATTGGCCGAACCGGCGCGGTGCGTTTGGTGGTGGATACGGACGCGGCAGGCCGAGTATCTTGGGTTGGCACTAACGTTCTGTATGTCCCAGGCGGGGTGTTGTGACGCTGGTTTTTGCAGCGACGCCGGAAGAAACAACATTTATTGCGTCTTGGGTAGCCGACCGTATTGATCATGTTCGTGGCGGAGATTTTGGCCTTTGCACTTCGGCCGGGGTGGTGCGAAACGGCGATCTAGTTGCAGGCGTGGTGTTTAACGATTGGCAGCCGCGACACGAGACGTTGCAAGTGTCGATTGCCGCATCCTCCAATGGATGGGCCACGCGGGGCGTGTTGGTTGGATTGTTTGGGTATGCGTTTCGCACGGCCGTTGCCAATAAGCTGTGGGCCACGATGCCGCACGATAGGCCGGATGTGCTAGTTTTTAACCGCCGGCTAGGGTTTCGCCAAGAAGGCACGTTGCGCCATCACTTTGGACCTGGGCGACATGCTGTGATTTCTTCAATTTTGCGCGCTGAATGGAAACGTTCGCCGTGGGGAAAGGAATAGCTTATGGGTAAATCTTCGCCGTCCCCCCCGCCCGCGCCAGACCCTGTTGCCACGGCGACTGCGCAGGGCGTAATCAACGCTGATACCGCTCGTTTGCAGGGGCGGATGAATCGCCTTGATCAGGTGACGCCCTACGGTAATCTGACCTATGAAGATTTGGGGAACGACCGCTCGCGCGCCACTACAACGCTTTCCGACGCGCAAACACGCCTGCTTGATTTGTCCAATAGAGCGCAGGAAACATACGGCACGGCAGCGCTAAATCAACTGCAATCAGTTCAGGGTCAGCTTTCGACGCCGTTTAGGTATTCCGGACCTTCGATGCAAAGCGAAATTGCTGATCGGAGCCTTGGCGTGCAGTCGGGGCTACCTAATCGCTCGCTTGAAATAGTGCGAGATGTGCAAGATCGCACAGGGGAGCTTCAGCGTGGAGTGCTGGATCGCACAGGGGAGCTTCAGCGTGAGGTGCTGGATCGCACAGGGGAGCTTCAGCGTGGGGTGCTGGATCGCACAGGGGAGCTTCAGCGTGGGGTGGATCTGGGCAATCGCGCAGATTTCAGCGGCATAGGAGACCCAAACCAGTCGCGAAATGCGGTTGAGTCTGCATTAATGGCGCGGATGAACCCTAGCCTAACATCCAATCGAAACGCATTAGAGGCGCGGCTAATTAATCAAGGCATAACACCCGGTTCTCAAGCGTGGGAAACGGGAATGCGCGATTATAACATGCAGGAGAACGACGCGCGATATGGTGCCATATTAAACGCTGGGCAAGAGCAAAGCCGTCTATTTGGCTTGGGGTTTGGGCAAACTGATCTTCGCAATCGCGCCGCATTAGATAGCGGTAATTTCGCAAACGCCGCATTGGGGCAAGCTGGCGGAATGGATATGGCCCGTGGCCAGTTTGCTAATGCCGCGACAGGGCAGGTTATAGCTGACGCAATTGCTCGCGGCCAGTTTGCTAATGCCGCAACAGGTCAGGCCATGGCCGATGCAATTGCTCGCGGACAGTTTGCAAACTCCGCGACAGGTCAGGCCAACCAAATGGATCTGGCTCGTGGTCAGTTTCGGAACGAAGCTACTGACCAGCTTAATCAAGGCGATTTGCAGAGGTTTGGCTTCCAAAACCAAGCGCAACAGCAGCTCTACGGAATGGACATGGGGCGTGCGCAGTTCCAAAACGCAGCAGCGCAGCAATCGTTGCAACAGCAGCTTGCGTTGCGGGGCCAGCCAATCAATGAGGCATCCGCGTTGCTGAGCGGGCAACAAATACAAGCGCCGCAGTTTGCCAACGTGCCGCAAACTGGAGTGCAGGCGGCGGATTATCAAGGCGCGGTGGCGCAAAACTACGCAGCCGCCAACGCGCAATACAACGCGCAATTGCAACGAGGAGGCGCAGACACTGCCGCCATTGCTGGACTTTTGGGTAGAGGCCTGGGCGCGGCGGGGTTTTATTTTTCTGATCGTCGCTTGAAGCGTAATGTTGAGAGGATTAGCACAGGCTTTCATGGGCTGCCAATTTACCGATACGATTACCTCTGGGGCGAGCCTGCCATTGGCTATATGGCGGACGAGGTGGCGGCCGTGGCACCGCATGCGGTCATGGTGGGGCCTGACGGGTTTGCGCAGGTCAATTATGGAGCGCTGAAATAATGTCCGAAACTAATCAGTTGTCAGATTTTCTTCGGGCCGTTGGCGGTTTAGGTGGGCGGCGTCAATCTTTGCAATCGCGACTAGCTGAGCAAATGATGGCCGGGTTGCAGAATCAGACGCCTATTTATAGCACTGGCGCTGCCGTGGCTCGAGCAGGGGAAGGTCTGTTGGCCGGGCTAATGGCTAAAAGTGCAACCGACGCAGAAACAAAGCGTGAAGACGAACTTTACCAACGCGGCGTTGATCGACAAGACCAGCTGAGATTGCTAGAAACTCAAGACGCGGAGGCTTTTCAAAAGCGTTTGTTTCCTGGGGCATTTCCTCCTGCGGCGAATAATTCATATGCGCCTATTAGTGCGCCTGAAATTGCAACAGACGATAATTTTTTTAATACGCTTGGCCGACAGGAAAGCGGCGACATTTCGGACGCCCGCAATCCGCTTTCCAGTGCCACCGGAAAATATCAATTTATTGACGATACATGGCGCGATTTTGCGCGCGCTAATCCTGCCAGTTTTTCAGGGATGGACAACGCAGCCATTCTAGCAGCTCGAGTTGACGATAAACTTAGCCGAAAAGCGGCGGAATGGTATGCGGGCCAAAATTCTCAAAATTTGGCCGGTCAGAACCTACCAAATGGCTATCCTGAACTGGCACTTGCGCATCGGTTTGGCCCTGGTGGCGCTGCTGCCATTTTGCGCGCGGCGCCTGATGCTCTTGTTGTAGATGCCATCCCAAATGGTGGCAGTGTGCTGGCGGCAAACCCTACTTTGAAAGATGTTTCGGTTCGAGATTTCCTTGCAAGGAACAACGCGCTCTATGGCGCCGCATCTACCAATCCGAGCGGCCCGCAATCCAAGGAGGTTCAGACCCTCCTATCAGGATATCGTGCGGCATCTGGCGGCGCACCTACTGCCGCACCTGCTGTTGCACCTGCTGGATCGCCATTTACCAACCAAGCAAACCCAGATTTGATGAAATCATATATTGCGGCGGCTAGCAGTCAAAACCCGCGAATACGCGCTATGGCGCCCGGAATTTTGGCGCAAGTTAACAGGCAAGATAATTTGGCCGCGCGCGTCAACCCGACCGTGGAAATCGACGGCCCGCAAGGCGCTGGGACCTATGAGCGTCGGCCGGATCAGACGCTGGTATTTATCGGCCCACGATTGCCGCCGCAGGAAAGCGCCGAGACGTTCACCGGAGCGCCGCAAACCGTCATGCAGAATGGAAAGTTGGTCCTGGTGCAGATAGGCAACAGGGGCACCGTGCGGCCAATGGAGGGTTTTGAGCCGCGCAATGACGGGCCGTATCAAGGCACTAGCGTTGAGGCGCAAGATATAAATGTGCTGCTGCGCGGCGATCCGGCCTCACCCGAATATGCGGCGGCTTTTGCGCGCCAAGCGGCACCGCGCGTCAATGTGGATGGTAGCACGATCACGCCAAACATGCGGGCGTATCGAACGCCTACATTTAACCCAAACCCGGCGGCCGCTACATCAATCCCGCCGCCTGTTGTCGCGTCGCCGCCCCCTGCAGCCCCCCCAAATTATGCGGTTCCCGGTATCACCGAAGCGACCAAACCGTCCGCTGACCAATCTCGCGTTTCTACGTATGCAGCACGCATGGCCGCAGCAAATCTAATTATTGACCGTGTTGGGGGTGCCACCACTGGTGTTCGAGACAGACTTATTAGCCAGATACCGGGGGTAGGAAATTACTTGACCAGCTCTAATTTCCAACAAGCAACCCAAGCGCAAAGCGATTTTATTAACGCAGTGCTGCGCAGAGAGAGCGGCGCGGTTATTTCAGATTCAGAGTTTGCCAGTGCGGCAAAACAATATTTTCCGCAGCCGGGTGATAACCCCGCGGTTCTGGAACAAAAGCGCAAAAACCGTGAAACTACCCTATTGGGATTTGAGCGCGAAGCGGGGCCTGCTGTTCAACCTCGCCCGGTGACGACGCCACCAGGCGACAATATGATCATTTATGGTAGCGATGGCAAAAGGGTCGCCCAATGATCCAAGCAAAAATGCCGGACGGAAAAATATTGCAATTTCCTGACGATACGGCAAATGACGTTGTTGACCAAGCAGCCAAGGAATACATCGCAACGCTGCCGCCGCCGCCGTCGTTTGGACGAGGCCTTGGTTTAGGCGTGCGCGATGCGGTGCAGGGTGTGGCGTCGCTGCCCGGCCTTGTTTATGACGCCGTGGGTGGCGCCCTAAATTTGGGTGGCCCCCCATCGAAACCTCGCATACGAACTGCGCGCGAAAACATTGATTCTATTTTGACCGCGGTTGGCGTGCCAAAAGCAGCCACGGAAGACGAAAGATTAGTGAGCGCGGCTGCTGAAGGCGTTGCGTCTGTTATTCCTGGTATGGGAATTGGCTCGCTGCTACAAGCAGCCAAATCAGCTCCAAAACTTTCTCAAATTCTTTTGGCCAATCCATCTACACAGATTGCAGCGGGCGTCGGCGGAGGCACGGCCGGGCAATTTGCAGCCGAACAGGATGTTGGTGCGGCTGGGCAGATTGCTTCTGCTTTGGGTGGCGGTTTGGTTGGGGGAGGCGCCGCAGCGGTGGCCCGCGGCAGTGGTCGCCTTGTGGCGTCAATGATGGAACCGCTGAGCGAAGCTGGGCGTCAACGCATTGTTGCGTCAACATTGCTAAATTCCAGCGCTACGCCGGAGACGCTATCGGCGCAACTAGCGGCTGGGCTTGCAAACACCGAAGCTCGGTTGCCCGGCGCCGTGCCGACGCTCGGCACGGCCGCGCGAGATCCGAGCTTACTGAGTGTAGAAAGCAGCGTAAGGGCTGGCGCTTTAGGGCCTGTTGCGCAATCCGCCATGTCCGACGCAGACTTTGCCCGGAACGCTACGCGAACCCGCGCAATTAACGCCATGGGCGACAACCTGACGCCGGAAGCGCGCGGCGCAATTATCCGCCAAGGCCTTGAAGGCGCCGAAAGCGGGATGGGTGCGCGCGTTGGCCAAATGTTCAGGATTGCTGAGGATCGGAACACGTCGCGTAATTCCGTTCAGCCCGTAATAGAAGAGGCGCGCAATGCCACAAGACGATTTGACCCGAGACAGGGCGGAGGGGGTGTTCCTGCCGAATTGCAAAAAGTCATTGACGACATTGCTCAAATGGGGCGAGTGGATGTAACGCAGGCTCAGAACCTCCGCTCTCGGCTAGGTGAAATTGCTGGAGCCGCCAGCGTGAGCGGAAACAAAAGTTTGGCGCAAGCGGCGGGGCGCATATCCACGTCGCTACAAAACACAATTAACGACCCACGGTGGATGGAAGCGGTGGCTGCCCGACGCACCATGGGTGAAAACGTCGGAAGAGATGCCACTGGAACAAGTGCATCTGCGAACATCTTGCGCACTGATCAATTTGGTGCGCCCATGATGGCAAACGTAGCGGTTGCGGGCCAAGCGCTCAAAAGTCCTGACGCTGTGCGCCAAGTCATGCGGGCTAGCTTGCAGGGCATTGATGACGCCCGCACGGCGCGCAATCCCGACGTTAACCCAGAAGATTTGTTTAATCAGCACCGCGCCATGACACGCGCTTTACGCGGCGAGTTTGTTGAGAATTTAATGCAGCAGGCGCAAACTACGGCTTATTTTACAAATTCGGCTGGCAATATTCAACGCGGCCTAAGCATTGCAAATTTTAATCGTTTCATGCTTGACAACAACCGCATTGCGCAGGAGCTTTTTGAGCCCAAACAATACCAGCAGCTCTCGCGTATTGCTTCGGATTTTGCAGAGGGTAGCATGGCCGCTAATACCGGAGCCACGCGCAACAGCCAGAGCGTGCAAAACTTGAGCGTGGCCAACATGCTGTCAAGGGTAGGGAACGGTATGCTAAACCCAGACAACCCGACCCTGCGCCAATTTGCTAGTTTGGGTGGGTTACTCAAGATTGTATACGGCAGCCCCGAGGTGGCAATGCGCGACATGTTGACGCGATCCATGACCGATCCCGAGTTCGCTCAAATGATTTTGGCGCGAGCCACGCCGGAGGCGGTGCAGCGGGCGGTAACTCGTTTGGGGTTCAATGCTGTAGACGAAATTAAACGCGCGGGGACGCCAGGGCTAGCACAACAAGTTATTCGGACATCAACTGGGCTGAACTAAAGCCTGCAAGGACCCCAATAGGGCCTGATGCCTTTATAATAACACAACCGGCTTCATGCTTGCATCCTACGTGGTGCATGCGTTTTTGTATGAGGTAATCAATGCCACGTTCCGCTTCTACCGGCGTCTACACGGCGCCAAGCAACAGCTTCAACCCGGCGCTGACAAATACGATCATCAGCGCCACGGCCTGGAATGCGACGCAGGCAGATACTGTGACGGCGTTGGCCCATGCCGCCAGCACAACGCGCGCGCTGTATCCCACAACCGCCCAGGTGCAGGACGGCGGATTGATCTACGGCGGCACGGCCGGCGGCACGGCAAATGCGCTCACGCTGACGCTTTCGCCGGCCATTACGGTCTACTCCACTGGCATAATGATCCAGTTTATCACAGGCGCATCTCCCAATACAGGCGCGGCCACGATGAACGTCAACGGCGTGGGCGTGCAAAACCTGCGCCACCGTAACGGATTGACAGAGCTGGCGGCGCACAACATTGCGGCCGGCGCGTCCTACACCATCATCTACGATGGCACTTTGTTTCGGCTGCTAAATCCAGATCTTATTGTCGGTGCAGGCGCACAGATATACACCGCGCTTAACTTTGGAGGATTTTGACCATGCCCGTCACCGCGACGCCAATCTTTGCGCAAACACCGTATGCCAAAACACTTACGCTTGCTGCGCAGACAGCGTGTACTACTCGCGCCCCAACGGCTACAGCATTGCTTGCTGGACTTAACATCACAGCCTTTGTTCCGATTTCCACCAATGGACTGAGGATTGACTCCATCCAGGTAAACGCCGTTGGCACAAGCATCAGCACCGTAAACGCCGCTCAGCTTGTTGATATCTGGATGTGGGACGGCACGACTGCTTTCATGATTTTGGAGATTGCGGTTACGGCAGTTACTCCGAGCACAACGTCAGCGTCGTTCACCACGACCTACACGTTCTCAGCGCCGCTGGTGCTGCCTGCTGCATTTGCTCTGTATGCCAGCACTACTGTGACTACTACTGCGGCTGGCACTGCGTTGCAAGTCACAGCGTTTGGTGGAGCTTACTAATGACAGCCAGTTCTTCTGCGTTCGTTTATAATACGCTTAAAGCGCCATCCATTGACGGCGTAACTGGCGTATTAGATATAAACACAGGTAAAGCTGTAGCCAGCGCGGCTACAATTAACCTGAACACTGCAACCGGCAACCGCGTCCACATCACAGGCACAACCGCGATAACGGCTGTCACCCTGACACGTGGCCCGCGCACTGTGATCTTTGACGACATTTTGACGCTGACGCACAACGCGACTACTAACAACCTGCCGGGTGCTGCAAACATCACGACTGCTGCGGGTGACCGGGCGATTTATGAGAGCGACGGCACGACGGTTTATTGCGTGAGTTATATCAAAGTGAGCGGGGCGGCGGTTGTTGCGGCTGCAAGCGGTCTAACGCTCGGCACGCCGGTTGCTTCAACTTCTGGAACCGCGATCAATTTTACTGGCATCCCAGCTGGCACAAAGCAAATTGTTATTTCGCTTGTCGGGGTATCAACAAACGGGACATCACTCAAACATCTCCGCATTGGTGATTCCGGGGGAATTGAAATTACCGGATACGCGGCGGGTAGCCACTCCTTTATTGCCTCTGCTGTCGCCACTGGCGAGAGTTCAGCCGGCTTTGTTATCCAGTCCATGACAGCAGCCCAGTTGCTCAGTGGGAGTGTCACGCTAACACTGGAAAACGCCGCACTGTTTCAGTGGTCTTGTGCCGGTGTTTTTGCATACTTCGGAGGCAACGCATCTTTTATTATGTCCGGCGCGAAGGCACTTAGCGCAGAACTAGACCGCATACAGCTCACGACTGCTAACGGAACAGATACCTTCGATGCCGGTGAGATGAACATCGCTTATTTCTAGGAATTAAAATGAACACACTCGAAATGAACGTCTCGACGGGCGTGCTGAAATCTATCCCATTTACTACAGCAGAAGAAGACGCTCGGACGGTGGCACTGGCTGCTCAAGCACTTGTATTTCTGCCCAACTTAAAAACCGACCTATCCAAGCAAATCGACGCCGCAGTCCTGGCCATCTACGACCGGCCAATGGCTCTCAGCAAAGAGTACGAGGCCCGTGAGAAAGCCGCAGCAGATTACAAGGCCGCTGGCTACACCGGCACCGTACCTGCGCGGCTGGCAGGCTTCGCAACACCCGCTGGCATGACAGCTACGGCAGCAGCTGACCTGATCTTGTCGCAGGCGGCCCGGCTTCGCGGTGCGCTGGATTCGCTCAGTGACCTACGCATGCGAAAGTATGAGGTGCAACGGGCAACGACTGAGGCCGATGCACGATCGGTACATGCGGCCATCATGGCGCAAATTGCAGCCGTCGCGGCTTCGCTGGGATGATCTACAACGCTGCTCGGCCCAGCGTCAGGTCAGGCGATCTGATCGCGCAGAGTGGCGGCAGTTGGCTGGACTGGCACGGCATCAAGATCAACTTGGTGCGGATGTTCACGCGCTCAACCTACTCGCATGTCGGTGTTGCCTGGGTGGTCGGCGGTCGGGTCTTCATGTTGGAAGCCGTCAAGCCCGCACAACAAGCCGCCGCTGTTCGCGCAAATCGAAACGCCCGCCTTGCTGCGACGGACTGGACACAGATCGCAGACAGCACGGCGGACAAGCCCGCATGGGCTGCCTACCGTCAGGCTCTACGCGATGTGCCAGCGCAAGTAGGGTTTCCGCAAAGCGTGGAGTGGCCGCGAGAACGGTAGAAGGACAGAGCATGACCGACGCCGAACTGAGCCCAATCCTTGAAAAGGCCGCCGAGTGCGGGGCGCGGCGAGCGTTGGCCGCCATCGGGCTGTGCGACGAAAAGGCGGCGGGCGACGTGCGCGACTTGCGCGGGGTGCTGGAGGCGTTCAGGCTGGCTAAAAGCACGGCATGGACGACGATCGTGCGTTTGGTCACAGCCGCAATTTTTGCGGCGATTATCGCGGGCGTTGGCGTTGCGACCTGGCCGAAAGATTAGGACCGCATGATTGCGCCGTTTTTGATCGGCCCTCTTGCCGGTGCCGCTGGCATGGCGCTGGCGGGTGCGGCGTTTTTCGGTTGGGATGGATAATAAAATTGAACACTTATTCTAGCAATTGCTTGTTGCATGCAATGTTCCCGGAATGAACGCGGGTTGGCAAATTGCAGGGCCGGCAAATCAATTGCTAGTTTCAGACCTGGGCATGTCTGCCAAAACTGCCATCGCGTTATATAGGAGAGCGCAATGCTCGCCATGCTAATTCCGCTTCTGGGGCCGATCTTTGACAAGCTAATTGGGCTGATTCCTGATCCGGCAGCAGCCGCGCGCGCCAAGGCTGAGGCGATGCAGATGCTGATTGACGCTGCTTCGAAGGCCGACGCGGCGCAGATGGAAGTGAACAAGGTTGAGGCTGGCAGCACCAGCATGTTCATTGCTGGCTGGCGCCCGTTTGTCGGGTGGGTTTGCGCCGCGGGGTGCGCTTGGAATTGGATTGGGTTGCCGGTGGGGGTGTTTGCTGTGGCGCTTGCCGGGCGTAGTCTTGATCTTCGTCCAGCTGACCTTTCCGAAATGCTGCCGCTGCTGCTTGGGCTGCTCGGCATGGGCGGGCTGCGGACATTTGAGAAGGTCCAGGGCGTAGCGCGTGAGACGCTGCCTCGGAAGCCCGCACCTGGCGCCATCGCAGAGGGGCAGGGGCAGGGGTAATGCTAACGCCGCGCGACATCCAACGTCTATCTGGCGTGCACCCAGACTTGGTGCGTGTCATTACGCGAGCCCGCGAACGCGCC
>NSIP01000025.1 GCA_002737725.1 Rhodospirillaceae bacterium | reverse complement strand
TCCTCGACGTCGCGGAAGCTGAGCGTGAACCGGAGATATAACCAAATCGCCCGGTGAAGGATCTCAGGCGGAAACCGGTAACCGGAATAGCTGATTTTATTCATCAGCTTGGCTAACGGATGGCCAGTCTGGTCGCAGGGCTGCTGTCAATGTGACAATGCCGTTTGCAATCATCAAGGAGGTGCAAGATTACGCAACAAGCTGGCTCTGGACATACAACAACGACCGCCCCAACATGGGGCTTGGCGGGATCACTCCCGTCCAGAAATTGAAACAGAAATTAGGCACGTGAATTCTACAATCGAGACCAGCTAAAAACGGTGGGATTACCGTGTCCGCGAAAGTCTCGCGGCCTTTAACTTTTAGCAGCTGTTCTATGTGCTGGCGAGTCCGTACGGTCCTACAAATTAGAGAGTTTTTATTGTGAGAAGCTTTAGCGACGCGACCCAATTGGAAGGTCTGTATTCTAGAGTTGAGCCGCACTTATCGCTTTTAAATAATCACCCCATTTATTCGGCGATAAAGTCTCTGGAAGACTTAAGAGTTTTTATGACTTGGCATGTTTTTGCCGTTTGGGACTTCATGAGCTTGCTGAAGTCTCTGCAAAGACAGCTAACCTGCGTAGATGTCCCATGGATGGTTCCACCAAATTTGAATAGCGCGCGATTTATAAATGAAATCGTTCTGAACGAAGAAACTGACATCGACCTAGATGGCTCACCAACAAGCCACCTTTCTCTTTATTTACAAGCAATGAACGAAGTTGGCGCATCGCACCGACCTTTTGAATTATTTATTGACGCAATAAAGGGCGGCTCTGGATTGACAGAGGCCCTACAAGCTTCAGAAACGCCAGAGTTTGTTTCTAGGTTTGTTAAATTTACTCTGGAGTGCGCCCTCAATGCCCAACTTCCAGAATTAGCCAGCGCTTTTGTTTTTGGGCGGGAAACTCTCATACCAGATATGTTCCGAGGTATTCTCAGGGAGTGGAAAATTGAAAAATTAGTAGCACCAAGGATGCACTACTATTTATCAAGGCATGTAGACATAGATGGAAATCAGCATGGCCCAGCTTCTATTCAGCTACTAAGCAGCGTGATGAATAATAAATCAGACAGTATGGAAGCGGCCGCTCGGTATGCTGTTAAATCAATCCAAATGCGTATTTCTCTATGGGATGGTTTGCACAAGCTGATTAAGGAAACTGTAAGCGCCGGAGCAATAATCCCTCACTGAAGTAGCCGGACTGCCTGGCTGGGCTACTCACCCCGGGCCTGGGCATCTTCGTCATGCTCGATGAAACCGCCTACGGACCGCCCTTTTAGCCAGCCCAGATTTATCGTGACCGCCTGCGTGGCGTTAATGTCAGCCAAAAACTGCTGCGCGGGCTTGCCCCACGCCCTGTCCAGCAACGCCGTCGCGGCGCTGACCCGGGCGGCGTGAGGTGCTTCGGTATCGGCGGCAATGGTGCGCAGCTACCGGCTGACCCGGCTAGGCTTTTTTGACCGCAATCTCTCTCGCCAGCATGCTTGTGAGTCCCCAAAAAACCTCATCATTCAAGGGCCTTTGCCGCGCCCGGCAAGTGGTCGCATTTTTTCGCGATCTGGTATCGCCCGTCTGCCCCACCTACAATAAGATGTCTTTTGCCGTTGGCCAGCCGCTTTTGGGAGCTTTGATCAATTTTATGCTTTTGATCTTTCGCTTTGTTCTGGTTTTGTGCGCGCTCGGCCTGAGCAGCGCCGGTGCCTTTGCGGTCGATGCGCCGCTAGGTCCAGTGAAGTTTTTCGCTGATCTTTCGGCTGACGAGCAAAGCGCAACCACTATCAGCCCAGGGACAGGTCGGGCTGATTTCTCGCTGGAGCGCGAAAACCTGCGCCTTTCTTGGAAGGTCACATATAATAAGATGACGTCGGCAGCGACGGGGGCCCATATTCATGGCCCGCAGAGGCCCGGAACAAATGCCGGAATCCAGGTGGATTTAGCTCCAAAAGGCTTGAAACTGCAGCTCGAAGGCTCGGCCATCCTGACGGATGCCCAACTGGAATATCTGCTGGCGGGGCGGATGTATGTTAATATCCATTCTGTCACGTTCCCGTTGGGCGAACTCAGGGGCCAGATTCAGCGCCTTGCGCCCCGTGCTCAGTAAGCAACTCAGTAACGTGAATGTATATGAAGCGATCTGATCAAATGCCGGTAAGCAATCACTCCCAGATCAAACCCCGCGTCTGGATGGGCGTGGCCGCGATGTTGGGTTGCCTGCTCGCCACCGCAGCGCCTGCGCAGCAAGCCCCCAAGCAAAAGCAAACACTCAGTTTTGTTGTCGCCAACTGGGATAACGCCATTTACCAGACAAAGTTCATGGACGAATGCCCCGATGGCCCGGCCATAGGTAACGACGAAAATTGGTGGCGCTGGCTGTCGCGCGCCGAGAAAGACAAGCAAACCGAGCGTGGCCTGACGCAGCCTGTGGACCGACGCTTTGCGTCTGTCTTGCGTGGGCCAAAAGGCGAAGACGTGTGCTGGAACCCCACCGTGATCCAAGAAGCGCCGCTGCGCACGATCAAGGGTAAAACATCATACGGTTTTAATCTTGATGGTGCCGGAGACGACGCCGCGACGCCAAAGTCGTGCAAGCATGAAAACTTTACCGGCGTAGACGGCGCATCGGGTGTTGATAATCAGATGTATCGCTTGCTGGGATGCCACTATGGTTGGCGGCATAACGGCGTACTCGATACCTTCGGCAACGAAGAGCGGCGCAACAGTGGCCGCGGCGTTGTCTTGATTGAAATCTCGGGCATCGATGACCCGCGCAACTCAGCGGACGTGAGTGTTGCATTTTATCGCGCGCTTGATTCGTTTTCGATTGATAGCGCGGGGCGCATTTTGCCTCATGCCAGCTACCGCATCGACATGAACAATGGCAAACCGCGCTATGGTGCGGTCGCCAAAGGTAAAATCGTCGACGGCGTTTTGATCACCCAGCCCATTGATTTGAAATTGCCATTCTACGGAAACAGCGCTTACGCCGAAATCGATCTGCGCGACATGAATATGAAGCTCGACCTTACGTTAGGTGATGACGGCAAGGTGAGGGGGGTCGTAGGCGGCTACTACGATTTCGATAAGTGGTGGGAGTACATGCTCAAGATCGAGTTTCTCATCGCGACTGGCGATTGGAGTTGCCCGGCCCTCTATGAAGCCGCAAAGCGTCTGGCCGATGGCTACCCCGATCCCAAGACGGGCGAATGCACCTCGATCTCGTCGGCCTTTAAGATTGACGCCTTGCCCGCGTTTACGCTTCACACCACTGAGACTGCCGAGAACCGCAAATGATGGCCATGATCAAAGTGCCACAAGATATAAAGGCGAAGTCTCGCGTTGTGGTCCTCGCAGCGCTTGCGATGCTGGGCTTATCAGCGTGTGGTGACAGCGAGCCCTTAAGTTCCGGCGGGCCAGCGACGTTTCGGCGTCTGACGGAAACGCAATACCGCAACATTATCACAGATGTGTTCGGATCTCATATTGTTGTGGCGGGGCGCTTTGACCCGCTGGTGAGAACGGATGGATTGTTGAGTGTCGGTGCCAGTAAGGCGGTCATTACGCCGTCTGGGATCGAGCGCTATGCCGCTTTGGCGCGCTCAGTTGCGATGCAGGTTGTTAATCAGCAAAGCCGAGCACTGTTGGTGCCGTGCGCACCCGTATCGGCATACGCGCCAGATGATACGTGTGCGAAAGTCTTTTTCGCGAAGGTGGGCCGCCTGCTTTATCGTCGGGTCCTGAGCGATGCGGAAATTGAGCAGCACACTAAAATTGCCAACGTCGCTGGCGCGGCCCGTCGTGATTTCTATGTGGGTCTCGGGTACGGACTTCAGGGGATGCTGCAATCGCCCGATTTCTTGTTTATCACTGAGAATACCGAACCTAATTCTGCGAAGGATTCGACTGAGCGTTTAGATGGCTTTGCCAAAGCCACGCGCTTGAGCTTTTTGTTATGGAATTCCAGCCCCGACGACGCGCTATTGAAAGCGGCTGAAACTGGAGCACTCAACACACAAGACGGCTTGGAACAACAAGTTGATCGCTTGATGTCTTCTCCGCGGCTGAAGGCTGGTGTGCGCGCGTTCTTCACAGACATGTTGGCGCTCGATGATTTTTCAACCCTGGAAAAAGACACGATGATTTACCCTGCCTTCGGGTTGGCTGCGGCCGATGACGCGAAGGAACAGGTACTGCGAACCTTAGTTGATCACTTGGTCGGCCGCGATGCCGATTACCGAGATTTGTTCACGACCCGCAGCACATTCATGACCAGTGCGCTTGGCCTCGTCTATCGTGTGCCTGCAACCGTCCCCGGCGGCTGGTCACGCTATGAGTTTGCCGAGAATGATCCACGGGCTGGCATCCAAACGTTATTGAGCTTCGTGGCTTTGCATTCTCATCCCGGCAAAAGTTCGCCGACGTTGCGCGGCAAAGCTGTGCGCGAACTTCTTCTTTGCCAGAAAATCCCTGACCCGCCTGGTGATGTGGATTTCTCGCAATTCAATGATCCGAACTCACCTAGTAAGACGGCCCGTGATCGGCTGACGGCTCACTCGACGGTTCCAGCATGCGCGGGATGCCATAAATTGATGGACCCTATTGGTTTAGCGATGGAGAAATTTGATGGGGCCGGTCAGCTTCGTGACAACGAGAACGGCTCAGTCATCGATACCAGCGGCGAAATCAATGGGATGAAATATTCCGATGCGAAGGGTTTGGGCCAGGCGATGCGCGCCGATCCTTCTGCGACATCATGTGTCGTCAACCGCGCTTATTCTTATGCTGTCGGGCGCACGATTGATCGTAACGAACGGCCCGTGATCAGCCATCTTGAGAAGAGTTTTGCCGACGACGGTTACCGGTTCACTGAACTCATGCGCCGGATTGCAACAAGCCAAGCTTTGTACGCCGTAAGTGCGCCGCCGGTGCGATCTGCTGAGGCGACAAATGAGGAGTCAAAATCATGAGCATGCTGATTAAAAAAGCATTTGGCCGCCGAGAAATTCTACGCGGCACAGTTGGGGGTGCTGCCATCAGCGTCGCCTTGCCGTTTCTCGATTGTTTTCTAGACAATCATGGTCAGGCTCTGGCATCAGGCGCGCCGTTGCCGGTTCGCTTCGGGACGTGGTTTTGGTCCATGGGACATACGCCCAATCATGCGGTCTCGCCGAAAACCGACCAGTTAGCATTCCTCGAAGAATGCAAGGCACTTACGCCCCATACCAAGCACATCAACTATTTTGGCCAGTTTAACTCACCTCTTGATGGCCGTCCCAATCACGTTCACCACACCGGCTGGGTGACTTGCCGCACGGGAACAGCGCCTGCGCTGCCCGGCGATATTCCCGATCCGACCATCGACGTCCTCGTCTCTGATGCCATCGGTGGCAACTCGCGTTTCCGGAACATTGATGTGACGTGCACCGGCAATTCGCGCGATACCTTTACTGCGCGCAATACGCATAGCCGCAGCGGTGCAGAAGCCTCACCCGCCGCGCTGTATGCGCGCATCTTCGGCGCCGATTTCGCCGACCCCAACAGCGCCGACTTCAAACCCGATCCTGACCTGATGCTGCAGCAAAGCGTGCTCTCGGGTATTACCGACCAGCGCCAACGTTTCGAGCAACGCCTTGGGGCTGGCGATAAAGCGAGGATCGACGAGTATTTCACTTCGATCCGCCAACTCGAAAATCAATTGGTCTTGCAGCAACAAAAGCCAATGGCCGCCGACGCGTGCCGAGTTCCAAAAGCTCCGGCTGAGTTGCCTGCGGGCTACGAGTTGCCCTCAATCCAGGCTAACCATGACGCATTAGCCAAAATCCTGGCGATGGCCGTGGCGTGCAATCAGACGCGCGTGTTCAATTTGGCGTTTAGCAACGCATTGTCAAGCGTGCGCCGCCCGGGCACCGCGTACACGCACCACACGTTGACGCATGAAGAAGCCGTTGATCAAAACCTCGGGTATCAGCCCGAAGCATTCTGGTTCAATTGCCGTGTGATGGAGGCGTTGGCTGGCTTTATCGATGTATTTGCGACGACACGCGAAGGCAGCGGAACGCTGCTCGATAACACATTGATCTTCGCTCATGCTGAAACCAGCTACGCGAAAATTCACGCGGTCGACAATATTCCGGTCATGATGATCGGAACTGCTGGCGGTCGCCTGAAGACTGGCAAGCATATTGTCGGAAACGGCGATCCAATCTCTCGCGTGGGCCTGACGGCCATGCAGGTGATGGGCCTGACGATTGAGAAATGGGGAACAGGGTCATTGCAGACCTCCAAACCCATTACTGAAATTCTGGCGTAAAGCTGTTTCCTTTTACCTGACGTTTTGTGCCGGTTGACATGCGCATTCTCTTTGCCTCGTTCTCATTAGCGTTTCTTGTATTTGTGGATTGGGCGGCACGTGCCGCTCATGATCCGCAAGTCCCCAGTGTTGTGACCACGCGCGTCACAGGCGCAGGCATGTTCTTCGGCGATGCCAAAGGAATGACGCTGTATACTTACGCGCGTGATATCACGCCGGGTATTTCCGCATGCGTCGAAGCCTGTGCCAAACTTTGGCCACCGCTCATGGCGGCTGCTGATGCGGTCGAAAGCGGCGAGTGGACGATCATCTCGCGCGATGAAGGCGAGCGCCAATGGGCTTTGCGGGGTAAACCTTTGTATACGTATTCAAAGGACTCATATCCTGGTGGTGCGTTTGGCGACAGGCTGGGCACAGCATGGAATGTTGCCTTTAATTCAATCATGCTTCCGCCCGGCGTCGCTCTTCGCGCCTTGTATGTAGGGCGAACACTGACCGATCTCAGCGGCATGACCCTGTATACGCGTGACGACGAGGCCAAAGGAAAATCGGCCTGCGAGAAGGTGTGTTTGGACACGTGGACGCCTCTGCCTGTACCGCAACTGGCGAATGCGATCGGCGAGTGGAGCGCATTGTCACGACCCGACGGGACGTTGCAATGGGCCTATCAGGGCAAACGTCTGTATTCGAACAATAACGATATTAAGCCCGGTGACCTGAAGGGCAGTGACGCTGACAAGGTTTGGCGTGCGGCCATCATCGAGCCCGCCGTCCTTTTGCCATCATGGGTGAGCATACAAAATTCTGATATGGGCGAAGTCTTCGCTGACGCCCAAGGATCTACGCTTTACACATTTGCGGGTGTGATGAAAAAAACGCGCGAAACGATATGCAATGATGAATGCATGACTAAAAACTGGAGGCCCGTGGCTGCCGATGCCTCAGCCCCAGCCTTCGCCGGGGATTGGTCGGTGATGGTGGCAGCTGATGGCACAAAGCAATGGGCCTATAAGGGCAACGCCGTCTATACGCACCTGCGTGATAAAGAACCGGGCGCGATTGGTGGCGACAAATGGGCAGCAGGTGTTGGCGGCGGCGGCGGCGGCTTTATCCCCATGACGCGACGCCGTGACTTTGAAGAATAAATCTATTTGCGTGCGCGTCGCAGTTGCCCGCGAAGCTCACCATCCTTGTACTTCGTGGTATGGATGTTCACGTAGACGCGCCCGGTAATGAGGTACTGGAACACGCCATCAGACAAAATGGCCGAGCCCTCGAGCGGGCTTTTGATCACGCCATTCGGAGCCAGATCCACCACTTGCCCGGCATTTCCCCCGACGTTCTCGGGGCCATAAAGGCCAGCGATCGTCGGTGGCGAGGTGAGGTCCTGAAAGGTCACTTTCCAGCTCAGTTTCAGGGTTGCACGCTCCAGCCGAACTTCGGCCATGCCTTTGCCCATACTTTCTGTTGGGATGCTTTGGTCCTCGTCAGAGATCACAGCCCTAAAAATAATATCGTCATCGGCGGCAGATGCGCTGGGCGTGCCCAAAAAGGCATTGGCAACCAGAGCCAGCGCTAAGAGTGAATTTCTCATGGGTAACGGGGCCTTTCCCCAAAAATACATAGGCCTTGATGGCCCAAATGTAACCTGTCGACAAGCTGGCCGGGGAAATCATTACAACAGGGGTTCGCTGTTCGGGCAAAATTGAAGCTAAAGTTGCCATTCCCTCGCCGCCTGGCTATCCGTTTGGTGACCTTGATTTTACTTTCCTATGTACTCGGTCGTGGGTGTCAGTCAGAATCACGCAGAGTTTGGAAAGCGTCTCAAAAACACCCCGTATATGGGCCTGGCTTTTGAGCCGTTCTGTGACGTAGGGATAGATGCTTCATGAGCAATACCAAGGCTTTCTCAGAGATAACCCGCCGTACAGGCGCCGTTTTGGCGACGGCTCTGGTTTTAGCTGTGAGTTTTGCTCCCAACGCGCAGTCCAAGACACTTGGGTTTGTGATTACGACTTGGAACACAGGGCTGTACGAATCCAAATTTGTCGACGAATGCCCCGAAGGCTTCAACATTGGCTATGACGAAATTTGGTGGCGGGGATTATCGAAGCCCGAGCGCGCACGCCTGACCGACAATGGATTGAAGTCGCGGCTTGAACGTTACTTCAATGCCATCCGCCGCGGGCCCAATAAAGAAGACGTGTGCATGAATCCAACGATTGTGAAGGATCCGCCACTGCTGACGGTTGAGGGCAAGGTTTCATACGGCGCCAATCTCGATGGCAACGCCGATGGCGGCGCTACGGCCAATACCTGCAAGCACGAAAATTTCACGGGCCTCGACGGAACGCCGGGCATCGACAATCAAATGTACCGCCTGCTGGGATGTGTCTATGGGTTCCGGTCTTACGGGCAGTTCGAAGTGAATGCCAACGAAAATCGCAAGTCGAACGGCAACGGCATGACCTTGATTGAGGTTACCGGCGTGGATGACGAAAAGAACGACAATGATGTGAAGGTGTCGTTCTATCGCGCCATCGACCAGTACACACTCGATGGCGGTGGAAACTTTACGCCGTTTGCCAGCTACCGCATTGATGCGGCGGGCGGCAAGCTGCGCTATGGCAGTGCCGTCAAGGGTCGGATCGAGAACGGGGTTTTAACCACCGATGAGGGCGACGTGAATTTACCGTTCTACGGCAACTACACCTACATGAACCAAGAGATCAAAGACATGCGCCTGCGCCTGGAGTTGTCTGAAGACGGCGCGAAAGTCAACGGCATGGCGTCTGGCTACTACGGCGTCGATCAATTGATGTTTTACATTGGTGGCTTGGGGCCGATCTCGTCGACAGCCATTTCCAATTGTCCGTCGATTTATTTGGCCGCCCATGAGTTAGCCGACGGACATCCTGATCCGCAGACCGGCAAGTGTACGGCGCTTTCATCGGCCTACAATTTTAGAGCCGTTGCGGCGTTCATCATCCACCCGAAAGCAGAACAAACCGCTTCGGCAGATCAGAAGTGACCGTTGCCCTGCGTCGAGAATTTGGAGCTGATATAGAAATGCACCGCGTTAAGTTTCGTTCCTGTTTGATTGCGCTCGCGACCGGCATGGCGCTTATTGTCAGCGGCTGTGATCAACCTGCACCTCCGGTGACTGGTGCGGCGCCAACGATGCGCCTGTTGTCTGAATCGCAATATCGCAACATCATTGCCGATCTCTTCGGCGCTCAGATCACCGTGGGTGGGTCTTTCGATCCTCTTGTGCGTACCAATGGCCTGTTGACGGTAGGTGCCACCAATGCCCGCATTACGCCCGCCGGGTTGGAACAATTTGACCGCATGGCGCGCTCGATTGCTGAACAAGTGGTGAGCGAGGCGAACCGCGATGTCCTCATTCCTTGTAAGCCTGCGTCGGTCAGTTCGCCCGACGATGCCTGTGCCACGGCGTTTTACAAAAATGTCGGCCGCATTCTGTATCGTCATCCATTGACCGATGATGAAGTGCGTAGCCCCGTCGCAGTCGCCGCCGCCGCAGGTCGTGACCTCGGAAATTTCTATGATGGCATCGCTTCTGGATTAGCAGGGATGATGGTGTCGCCATCATTCTTGTTCTCGATTGATACAACCGAGCCTGATCCTTCGCTGCCCGGCAAGGTGCGTTTGGATGGATATGCCAAAGCCGCCCGCGTGAGTTTTTTTCTTTGGAACACCACGCCCGACGATCAGCTTCTGACGGCAGCCGAGAAGGGGGCGTTGCATGACAAGAAGGGTTTAAACGCCCAAGTTGATCGCATGTTGGGATCGCTGAAGCTAGAAACGGGAATGCGCGCATTTTTTAACGACATGCTCGCGTTCGATGATTTTGCAAAGATCGAGAAGGACTCGATCATCTATCCGTCCTTCAGCGCAGCTGTTGCAGAAGATGCAAAAGAGCAATCCTTGCGTACGATTGTCGATCTGCTGATTACGCAGCAGGGCGACTACCGCGACCTGTTCACGACCCGCAAGACGTTCATGAGTGGCCCCTTAGGGCGAATCTATCGCGTTCCCGTTGATCGTCCTGATGGGGGCTGGATACCCTATGAGTTTCCTGAAGGTGATCAGCGCGCGGGGTTGATTACACAGATCAGCTTTGCGGCACTTTATTCACACCCAGGCCGCAGTTCGCCAACCTTACGTGGTCGCGCGATCCGCGAATCATTGCTCTGTCAGAAAATCCCAGACCCACCGGGCGATGTTGATTTTTCGTTGTTCAACGATCCGAACTCTCCTAACAAAACAGCACGTGATCGCTTGAGCGCACATGCTACGCAGCCAGCCTGCGCAGGTTGCCATAAACTCACCGATCCGATTGGTCTGGCCATGGAAAGAATCGACGGGGCTGGGCAATTGCGCACCACAGAAAGTGGCGCGTCCATCGATCCGTCAGGCGATCTTGATGGCGTGAAATTTACCGACGCCGTCGGCTTGGGTAAGGCCATGCGTGACAATCCCGCCGTTCCGCCCTGCATCGTAAATCGGGTGTACTCATATGCGACGGGGCGTACCCCCGAGCGCACGGAACAGCCATTGCTCAATCACTTCGAGAAGCAGTTTACGTCTGCTCAATTCCGCTTGCCTAAGCTTTTGCAGAGCATCGCTGCGAGTGATGCTCTGTTCGCCGTTGCAGCTCCAGAAGCCCGGGCTGCTGCAGCCCTATCTGAGAAGGATGACAAATCATGACCGTTCTTATTCCGCGCAAGGCCAACCGTCGCGAGATGCTGAAGGGTACGCTCGGCGGTGCCGCCGTTGGCGTGGCCCTGCCGTTCCTCGATTGCTTCTTGACCGATAACGGAACCGCATTAGCCGCTACAGGAGCGCCCCTGCCGGTGCGCTTTGGCACCTGGTACTGGGGTCTGGGCCACACACCGGGCCATGCGATCACACCCAAAACCCAGACCAGCTCCGGCATTGATTTCCTTGAGGAAACCAAAGCTCTTAAGCCATGGGAGAAATACATTAACTTCTATAGTGGCTTTAATATGCCGCTCGATGGGCGTTCCAACTATACGCACTTCACAGGCTGGGTGGCCTCGCGCACGGGCTCGGCCCCGTCGGGCAATAACGATATTCCTGCGCCAACGCTCGACTTGCTGATTGCTGATTCCATTGCTGGAAATACGCGCTTCCAAACGCTCGACATGACCAGTGTCGGAATCCCCCGCGAGAATTACAGCGCGCGCAGCACTAACAGCCGCGCGGCCGCCGAAGCTTCGCCCGAAAAACTTTACGCCCGCATCTTTGGCGAGGAGTTTATGGACCCCAACAAAGCCGAGTTTGCGCCCGATCCGCGCGTAATGGTTCGTAAAAGCGTTCTCTCGGCGGTGGGTGAACAAAGCAAAGCTTTGAATGCCAAACTGGGTGCTTCTGACCGCGCGCGTCTGGACGAGTACTTCACTTCCATTCGCCAGATTGAGAACCAACTTGATCTGCAAATGCAAAAGCCAGAGCCGAATCTGGCGTGTGCGATTCCGCTACCGATCAAGCGCGACGGTGACGAACAAAACATGCCGCAAGGGCTCGAGGTTGATACGGTTGTGGCCAATCACCAGATGATGACCAAGATACTGGCGATGGCTGTGGCTTGTAACCAGACCAAAGTCTTCAACATGGTCTTTAGCGACAACTTCTCGCACATGCGTCGCCCTGGCCAAACCTATACGCACCATCTGCTCACGCACGAGGAAACCCCCGACAAAGTGCTGGGCTATCAACCGGTAGCGTTTTCGTTCAACTGTCGCACCATGGATTCCTTCGCCAGCTTCATTGAGGCGTTCGCAAATATTCGCGAAGGTGACGGCAACTTGCTCGATAACACGCTGATTTTTGCCGCGACCGAGACAAACTATGCGCGCGTTCACTCGATCGACGGTGTGCCGATCTTTACAGCAGGTCGCGCAGGCGGGCGTATCAAAACCGGCATGCATGTTGTTGGGAATGGTGATCCCATCACGCGTGTTGGTTTGACGGCCATGCAGATTATGGGCCTGCCGATTGATAAGTGGGGCACCAAGTCGCTGCAAACGTCAAAGACGATTACCGACGTGTTGGCATAACGATTCGCAGCACTTCTCGCTTTTATTCGGAGATGATTCGATATGCCTAGCGTCCGCGCAGCTCTTTTGTCGTGTGTCCTCGCGTTATCTGTCTCGGCACCTGCCATAGCGCTCGATAATCTTCCGGCTGGAATTGGTGGGAAGCAGTTTGGCAACGGCTGGCAGTTTGCCGATGATAAAGGCATGACGTTGTACACCTTCGACCGCGATGAAGGCGCGCCGGGGAAATCTAAATGCAATGGCGATTGTACACTGACATGGCTACCTTTGCTGGCTGCAGCTGATGCCAAACCTCAGGGCGTCTGGTCGACGATCACGCGTGAAGATGACACACAGCAATGGTCCTACAAAGGCAAGCCGCTTTACTTGTATGCATCTGATGCATTTGTCGGTGCAACATTCGGCGATGGTGTCGAGGGGGTTTGGCGCGTGGCATTTCAACCCATCCCCACGCCGGGTGAAATCAAAATCGGCCCGACCATTCTTGGGCAATCGCTGACGGACGCTAAAGGGCTCACGCTTTACACGCTCGATGCCGATGGCGCGGGCAAAAAAATCGGCTGTGTCGATGCATGTTTAAGGACATGGCTGCCGGTCGCTGCGCCTTGGCTGGCCAATGCATTCGCCGATTGGACCGTTGTTGTACGCGATAACGGTCTTCGTCAATGGGCGTTCAAAAATAAGCCCTTGTATCGCCATGTGGCCGATGTCGGGCCAGGGGATCTGAGCGGAAGTAACATCAAGGGTTGGCAAGCCGTCGTGCTGGATCCAGCACCGTCGCTACCGCCATGGGCCACTGTTCAGGCGTCAGATGCGGGTGATTTAATTGCCAATGAAAAAGGCTTGACGGTGTATTCGCACGACTTCAATTCGCGCAGCCGTCGCGCTGTGCTGGGTCGCCAGGCTGGTTGCACCGGTGATTGCGTGGATAGCACTGATTGGGTGCCATTCATCGCTGTGACCGACGCCAAACCCATGGGTAGTTGGGCATTAGCCGAATTGCCCGATGGTACCAAGCAATGGTCCTATAAGGGCCAGAAGCTCTATACCAATAAGCTCGACACCAAAGCGGGTGACTTCAAGGGCATCCGCTTTGGCGGTGATCGCTCATGGGCAGCCATCATGCGTTCAGGCCAGCCCATGCAGGGCGTCACTGTCGGCGGATAGCTGCGTTCAGTTTACTGTTCTGAGCGAGCAAACTCCTTCGGGAGTTGGATGGTGCCAATCACAATCGCCCCAAAGACGAGCGACGCTGCCGCAAAATACAGCACCTGCAAATAGCCCTGAAAGTAATCGTAGGCCAAGCCTGCACAAAAGGGGCCGACAGCAGCGCCGATATAAAACGCTGTCAGTTGCCAGCCGTAAATCTTACCGTAGGCCTTCATGCCGAAGCATCGGCTGGTGAGGTAAGCAACCAAATCAACCTCGGCTGCGGCAGCCAAGCCCAGCGATATCACACAAATGACGGCAACCCATGTGGGCGTGCCCTCAATCGATAGAGCCAAGCACCCAACAGCGGATGCAGCAAGCAACAGGCGCGCCACAGCACTGGCTGAAAAGCGATCGAGTAGAAACCCAACGCCAACGCGACCCAGCAGCACAGCGATGCCCATCACGCCCGCTACTTGCGCGGCATCGCCCTGAGCGAGCCCGCGGTCGATCAGCAGTGGAATCAAGTTGATAATCAGCGCCGCAATAACGGCCGCGACCAAGAAAAAGCCACCTGCGATTTTCCAAAAGGCGGTGGTGCGACGCGCTTCGTCTAAGGAAAGCCCCGTGAGATGATCAGACGCATGCGCAGATGCCTGTGTCCCTGCCCCGTCACGTGTTTTCTCTTTGAATAAGAGAGCGACCACGGGGATCGAAACCAAAAGAATGAACAGCCCTAACCCAGCGTAAGCCCCTTGCCAGCCGTAAGCCTTGATCATGCTGTTTGTCAGCACGGGTGCAAAAATACTGGCAACTCCAGAACCGGCCAGCGCTAGACCCAGAGCTAAGCCACGGCCACGGTCAAACCACATATTGACAGCGCGCGTCCAAACAACGGGCGTGGTGCCGCCACCGACCAGCGCGATCATGAGCCAAGAGGCATAAAATAAAGCGATGCTTCCGCTGCTTTGCGTCAGCGCGAAGTATCCCAATGCGACAAGAACCATCGAGATCAAGGCCACGCGCTGTGCGCCGAGGCGATCAATAATTGAACCAATAATCGGGGCGGTGATGGCGGTGCCCAGAATCATAAAACTCGCGGCAATTGAAACCTGCCCGCGTGTCCAGCCGAAGGCCGTGACTAGCGGAACAATAAACACACCGAAGGTATAGAACGTAATTCCACTTAAACCCGATCCATTGCCCATAGCCGAGGCAAGTAGCGTTTTCCAGCCGCGACGGAATTCATCCAAAGTGCTCGGTTGCATATTTGTCCCCTAAGGCTTTTATTTATCAGGCAGTGCAAACGCCATGATAGCGTCTGAAATTTCAGATGCAATGCGTGGGTTCCCACCCGCGGCAATGACGATGTATTGCTTACCACCAGCCATAAAGGTCATGGGAATTGTCATGCCGGGGGCAGCTATTTTGTGCTGCCAGACTTCTTGCCCCGACAACACATCAAGCGCTCGTAATTTGGCATCGACGCTGGCGGCAATAAAAACCAGCCCGCCGCCAGTGACAATTGGCCCGCCGATGTTGGGCGAGCCCCAGCCGAGGAAGGCTGGAGCAGTAATGCCCTTGTATTTGGCTTGGCCGAGCGGAACTTGCCATTTCACTTTGCCGGTATTCATATCGATGGCCGTCACCGTACCAAAGGGCGGGGGCGTGCAGGGTATGCCGAGAGGCGATAAGAAAAGCCCCAATTCCACACGATAGGGTGTGCCGACCAAATCTGACCCTTTGAGCGGATCGTTTGGCCCGCCTGCGACGTCAGATTTTTTGATCATCTTGACGCGCAGGGCCATGTTTTGGCCCTTGATGATCAGCAAATTATTTATCTGATCGAAGGCGGCCCCACCCCAGTTGCCGCCGCCGAATGGAAAAATCAGCGAGCCGCGCTCACTCGGTGGTGTGAACGCACCCTCATAGCGCAGCTCCTTAAACTGGGCTTTGCACCAGGCGCGATCAATCGGTGTTAAGCCCCACATGTCATCCTCGGTCAGAACTTGGCGAGAGAACGTCTCGGGTAAGACCGGAAAGGGCTGCGTCGGCGATGATTGTTCGCCGGGAATATCCGACTGCGGGGCCGGGCGTTCTTCCACAGGAAATACTGGAACGCCAGTGTCACGATTCAGCACAATGGCTCGGCCTTGTTTGGTTTGTTGAATCGCCACCGGTATCTTTTGGCCTTCTTTTGTAATGGTCACCAGCAATGGGTGACCCGGCAGATCGAAATCGAACAGGTCATGATGCGTGGCTTGGAAATGCCAAACGGGTTTTCCGGTTTCAACCGACACTGCAACAGTGGAATCGGCCAGCGGAATATCGAATGTGCGCGTCGCCCCGTAAAAGTCCGACGATGGGCTGGTGGTTGGTAGAAACACCAATCCGCGCTCAGGATCGGCGCTCATGGTTGACCAGACGTTCGCGGCACCCGTTTCATGGGCATGCTCGGGCGGAATGGGGTCGAACTCCCATCTCAAATCGCCCGTGACAACATCGAACGCGCGGACAAAACCATTGTTGGCATCGGTCGAAGAATCTTTGGCGCTTGATGTTGCGACAACAATATCGCCGATCACCAGCGGGCCCGATGTCATGCCGCGATTGGGATCGTTGGTGCCCAAGGCGTCAAAATCAAACTGCGTCACATAGCCAGGATGCCCTTTGGCTGCACCGAAATCCTGGCATGAGGCGCCGCTATCGGCATCAATCGCAAAGACGTTGCCATGAACATCGCCTTTAAAGATGCGCTTCTGGCACGGTTGACCGGGCTTGGGGTCGCGCGCTTGCCAGTAAGCTACGCTGCGGCAGATGCCAGATTTGCGCGGCGTCTCGATCAAGGGTTTGCCACCCTCACGCGCTTGGTGCGGGTCGAACACCCATTTTTCTTTGCCTGTGGCGGGATCTAAAGCAAACACACGATTGAAGGGTGTGCAGTAGTACAGCGTCTCATTGACATGGATCGGCACTGCTTCCAGTGCCGTTGCGCCAGTGGCGCTGCTCTTTTCAGACACATCGCCCGATCGGTGCGTCCAAGCTAACTTCAAGCCTTTGACGTTTTGCGAATTGATCTGGGCGAGGGGAGAGTACTGGCTGCCGCCAGCATCGTTGCCGATGCTCGGCCAATCACCTGTGGCGGGCATAGCGGTTTGGGCGACGACCACCGAGGGCGCTAATCCGGCATTACAAAGCATCACCGCCAGAATGGCTGCGACTAAACGATTGAAACGCATTCCCCAAGTCCCCCAAATGACGCTGGTGCCAGAATGGCATAAGCAAGGCTGGTTTGACCGCCGAAATCTACTGCCGTGTTCAATTTAGGGCCTGATGTGCCCGGTGTGCGGAACGGCGCGCGGATGGCCATTGCTGTCTCGATGACCGCCTTGCATGCTGACACTGAATCGACCACGATTATGACTTCATAAGCCTGTCTATCGGGGGACCAACATGAACGACAAGTTTCTATCACGCCGGACTGTTCTCAATCGCGGTTTGCAAGCCACATGCCTCGGGTTGGCTGTCGCGGCATTGAATGCATGCGATCAGTCGGAAAAAGTCGCCGCCTGCGCCGGGCCGAATAACCTCACGTTTTCCGAAAACAGCCTGCGTCAGGCCAGCCACTATGTCGAAGAAGCTCCCGACCCCAAGAAGAACTGCTTGGGATGTGGGTTTTTCACAGCCGCTGAGGGTGGCAATCCGTGCGGCAAGTGCGAGATTTTCCTTGGCCCCGTTAATGCGCGCGGCTATTGCGACTCCTTTGCCGAAAAGAAAGCCTAATCGCCAGCTCCCAGCGCTTTAACGCTGCTGAGCAACCTGCGCTGCGGTGACCGGGGCGCCGCGATTGCCCCAATTGGTGCGAACGTAAGTTGCAACCGCCGCAACATCTTCATCGCTTAAGTTGTCACCCAACGCTTTCATGCTTTTCCATGATTTCTGCGGAACGGGGGTCAGCACTTGGCCGCCATAAAGAATAATATTGATCAGCGACGACGGATCTGGGGCTTGCGCAACTGCGCTGCCGACTAACGGCGCGCCTAATTCTGAGCCAGGCTTATCCCCCAGTCCTGTGGGCAGATGGCATGTGCCGCAATGAATGGTGTACAAAGTGTCACCTGCACGCAGGGCTTTGTCATCCATGGTCGATTTCGGGCTGCGCTCAATCGGCGCCAAGCTTTTGACATAAACGGCCATGGCCAGGGTGTCTTCGTCTGACAAATGCCGCGTACTATTTCCAATCACCTCGTTCATGGGGCCAAAACTTGCACTGCGGTTGCTATGGCCGGTTTTAAGGTAAGCGGCGATGTCTTCGGTCGTCCATGATTTTAAACCACTCTCGGCGGAGGTCAGATTGACGCCAGACCATTGCCGGATTGCCCCACCGGGGACTTTGTCTTGGAATACGCCACCCGACATGGCTTGATCGGCTTGTTCAGCGCCCAAAAAATTCCTTGGTGAATGGCATGCGCCACAGTGGCCAAGCCCTTCAACTAAATATGCGCCGCGATTCCATTCAGTCGATTGTTTGGTGTCGGCTTTGAAAGCACCGGCGTCAAAGAACAGTGCATTCCAGACAGACATCAGCTGCCGCTGGTTGAAAGGAAAACCCATCTCATTGGCTGGTGATGGAGTGGCCGCCGCCGGGATTGATTTGACGTAGGCAAAAATCTCGCCCAAATCCTCATCACTGACCTTGGTAAAGGACGGATATGGAAAGGCGGGATAGAGATGCTCGCCATTGGCCCGAACCCCCTCGCGCATGGCGCGCACGAACTGTTCTTGAGTCCAACTGCCAATCCCCGCTTTGGGGTCAGACGTAATATTAGTCGAGTAAATTGTCCCAAAATCAGTTTTGAAAGCCACACCGCCGGCAAAAGGCGCGCCACCCTCACGGGTATGGCACGTCATGCAATTCCCAGCCGTCGCAAGATATTTCCCGCGAGCAAGCGGATCGTTTGCAGGTTCTGGTGTGGCAGCGGCAGGCTCTTCTGCCGTGACGGTCGCGGGCTGAGCAGCCTGCTCCTGCGCGCTTGTAGGCGAAAGAACCAGAGTTCCTGCGACAGCAAAGGTGGCTAATGTGGCTTGCATTTTGAACAAAGTCATCATGTACGGTCAGGTCCGCTTATACCAAATGAGAAGATGCGCACCATTCTACTGATCTGCGTCCAGAGTTCCACCGTTCGTCGCAAACATGGCCACCGTGCAAACTCTTATTTTTGAGGTCTTTTGAACTGTACGGAAGACCTTAAAGACCGGTGGGTGAACAGGTTGCACATATTGCTTGGCCCGCGTTCGCGATATTCTAGACTTGTAATTCCTGACACGAGGAGGTCACGTCTTATGCGATACATCGTTTTGGCATTGAGTGCGCTCAGCCTAATAGGGGTTCCGGCGCTGGCACAGGGCCCCAGCGGCCCCAGCGGCCCCAGCAATGTGATCTTTAAGAAAGACGTTGAAATTGTTCCCATGGCCGAGTGGGAAATTGTGCAACGCGGCGCCGCCGAGCAAACCGGGGCTCGGATTCTCATCGCGGCGGGAACCACTGAGTTGGCCCGCGCGCCTGCCGACGCCGTGAAATATGATTCACAAACTTTTCGCTTTTCGACAGGTAGCTTGCGGGTTTTGAATTTCACAAAAAAGAATGGTGGCGTGCTCCACCAAATCACCACCGAGACCCAACTGTATGTGGTCAAGGGGTCAGGCACCGTCAATGTGTTCGGTGTTCAAACTGAAATTCGCGCCGGTGATGTTGTCAATTTACCTAGTGGCGTGTTGCGCAGTCGGAAAAATAAAGCCGAAGACACCACTATTTTGGCCTTCACGGTTGGCAATACTATGAAAGACGCCAAGGCTGCTCTGGTGCGCGGCAAAGATACGCCCGACACGCAGCTGACCGAAGGCCCAAAGGCTGGCGTCGATACAGCCAAAGTATCAGTGCAACGCTATTCCTTCGATGGCAATTCCGTGCGTGTCGCGCGCTTGAAGGGCCCTGGAAAAACCGCGCCCGCCAACCCCGCGACGGATGTGCTGATCTACCTCGTGAAAGGCCAAATGCAAATTACAATTGGTGACGAAGTTAAGGAGGTGACAGCTGGTGATGTGCTTCGCGAGGAAGCTGGTAAGCCGACCTTCTGGGATGTCCGCCAAGATTCGATGTTCGTGGCCACGAACGCGCCCGTATCAAAGCCTTAACCGAAGAGAAGGATCTCCAGATGAATAAAAAAATGAAAGCCTTCGGTATGGATGCCAATGGCCGCTCGACTTGGACGGAAGTTGATATTCCCTTCAAAGAAGTGACTGCTCTGCATGCTGAAACAGCCAAGCAGGATGGGGGTTGGTGGGGTATTTCAATCAATCAGCCCGGCGAGCCCATTGGCGGCGGGCCTGAGGAAATGCACCTGACCAACCAACCGCGCATGGTGTGGGCGATGTCGGGGCACCTCGATAATAAACTGCAAAGCGGTGAAGTGCGCAGGTCATCCATGGGTGAGGGCGTGTATGTGCAAGGACTTTCGTTGCACCATTCTTCTTTTGCTCGCAGTCGTGATCCAGTCATTACGCTTAGCCTGACGTTCCCAGGCACCGACAAGTACGAATTCAAGAAATAGGGCTGGCATCATGAAATTCGCAAACATCGATGTCGACGAACACGGCCATTCTTTCTTTAAGGATATCGATCTGCCACAAATCGGAATACCCCAGCGTATCTCATCGAAGATCCAAGACGTGCTGTACTGGCAGATGACGTTGTCGCAGCCAGGCCACTTCGTTGATTTCAAGGCCGCAAGTGATTTGAAGTTCGTCGCGGTTTTTTCTGGGCAAATGGATATCACCGTGAGTAACGGTGAAACTCGCAATTTTGTGCGTGGGGATATGCTGACCATGTGGGACACCTCCGGTCAGGGCCACATCACGCGGTTTGTGGGCCTCGAACCCTGCCACGTTTTGCACATTGCGCTGAAGGATAAGGGCGAGTTTAAATAAAGGGTTAAAATCGAGTCGTTATTTTTTCTGATTTCTGGACCTTCTCGATGCCAGTGAGGCGCGCCGTGACAATCAATCCCCCACCTTCTGATTGATTTTATAGTTTATTGCTCAACTCTTCGCTCCGCAGTTTTCTCAGAATGTGTTCGTGGCGTCGTAACTCGTCTTGTCACGGATTGGCTCCGCATCCTGTTCTCATTTAAGCTGTTTTTCGTTTGAATGTCATGGGTGATACGCCTCCTGTTGCTGAATGTCTTCGTCGGGTGTTGTAAAAGCCGTTGATGTAATGAAACAGTGCCTGCGTGACTTGGCTACGCGTTTGCCAGTTGTGACGTCTCACTGTTCAACAAATGAAGGGCTTGGAGATGAGCTGCCCGCCCTGACGACCACTCAAATCGCGGCCCTGACGCCAACCCTGCTCAGTGCATTAGGTTTCTCGCAGCGCTCAGCCTTTAGACCCTTCAATTGTCGGCGATGACCACGACACAATTTAGCGCCATTTCGGGCTATTTTTTTTGCTGTTAGTCAGTAGGCGATCTTAAGATGTTACCAGGCTGAATCTGGCCTAGATGCCTGCTGACTCAGGGCGTAAGGCATGGTTTGTTTAGACATGGATTCTGGAGAGGCGCGTCATGAAGCTTCAAGGTTGCACGGCGCTGGTGACAGGCGCCAATGAAGGCATAGGCAAAGGCTTCGTCGAGGTTCTGCTGGAGCAGGGCGCGGCAAAAATTTATGCGGCGGCGCGCCGCCCGGACTCATTGGCTTCCATCATCGCGCTCGACCCTAAACGGATTGTCCCGATGACGTTAGATATTACCAACGACGCTCAGCGGCACGCTGCTTTTGCCTTGGCAAGTGATATGAGCTTGCTCGTCAATAACGCAGGGATCGCGGGCAGTGAAAATGCGACTGAGCGTCGGTTCCTCGGTGCAAGCGACATGGCCGACGCGCGCAAAGTGATGGAAACTGATTTCTGGGCCCACGTTGAAATGTGCCGGGGCTTTTCACCGCACCTGATCACGAATGCCACAACGCGCGACGGCGGTTCGGCGATTATCAACATTCTATCGGTTGGCGCGATATTCTGTGTGGTTGAATACTCAAGTTATAGCGCGGCCAAGGGGGCGCTTGCGTTGGCGACCATCGGCATTCGAGCTGAATTAATGAAAAGCAATGTCAGCGTCCATGGCGTATTTACCGGTGCGGTTGAAAGCCGGATGTCGGCGAAGGGCACGCATGCGAAAACTTCAGCTCCAGATCACGCGAGATATGTACTGGCGGCAGTTGAGCGCGGCGAAGAGGATATCTATGCAGGTCTGGGGGCTAAAGAAATGCACGAGGCCATTCGCCAAGACCCCGTGGCCTTCCAGCGCAGCCGGGTCGAGCGCTATTGGGACTCTCCGATGAAGTAGGGCCTATGAAGTAAAGAAGGTCTCAAGGGCGTCCATCAGGGCCTGCATTTCATTGTCACGTCCAACAGTAATCCGTAAATGATTGGGCAGGCCGAACATCGCCATGGGCCGGATGGAAATGCCTTTGCTTTTTAGAAAGACATCGAGGTCTGCAGGTTTGTGCCGGCCATCGGGGAAGCCGACATTGACGAAGTTGCCTTCGCTTCCTGTTACCGACAATCCGTAGCCTTTCACGCGCTGCGTCAGGATATCGCGCCAACGCCGAGTGTGCTCAATCACCCGCTTTTGAAAATCAGTGTCTTCCAGTGCTGCAATTCCAGCCTCTTGGGCGGGTGTTGAGACGTTAAACGGCGAGCGAATACGACCCACCACGCCAATGATGTCTTCACAGGCGTAACACCAGCCTAACCGCAATCCCGCCATGCCATGAATTTTAGAGAAGGTGCGCGTCATCACGGTGTTCATGGTCGCATCAACCAGTGCTGCACCGGCTTCGTAGTCGTCGCGTTCCACATACTCGGCATAGGCGGCATCGATGATCAGCAGAATGTCATCACGCAGGCCAGCGCGCAGGCGCTCTAATTCCTGACGTGTCGTGTAGGTCCCGGTCGGGTTATTGGGGTTGGCGATAAGCACGACCTTGGTCTTGGCTGTGACTTTGCTGAGCAAGGCATCGACATCTGCGCCATAATTTTTGTCAGGCGCTTGCACCACGCTGGCCCCGGTGGCCAGCGTATAGATCCGGTACATGGGGAAGGTCGCTGTGGGGTACAGCACTTCATCGCCCGTGCCAGCGTACGCGCGCACTAGGGCGCTCAGCAATTCGTCCGAGCCAATCCCCATTAAAATGCGCGCCGGGTTGAGTTTGTAAGTTTTCGCGATGGCTGCGCGAATAACAAAGGCGTCGACATCGGGGTATCGAAACATCCGTTCGGCGGCATTTTTGTAGGCTTCGATCGCCATGGGACTTGGCCCGAGGGCGGATTCGTTGGCAGAGAGCTTGATGCTGCGCCCGCCCGTCTCAACCGTTTGGCCAGGGATATAAGCGCGGATTTGGTCAATACCGGGGCGGGGAACGAGGCGAGATTGGGATGTCATGGAACGTTCGCTTTCACGAGTCAGATGGTGGTTCTGCATACCTTAACGAGAAGCCTGCCGTCAGCACATTTAAGATCAATGTCCCGATGCCCGCGCTGATCAACGCAATCTTCATGCCGGCAAGGTCGGCGACGAACCCCCAAATTAATCCGCCGAACATCATGCCAGCCCCGAACGTCATAATAAACAGTGAGGCACCACGCCCGCGCATCGTGTTCGGCAGGCTGAGCTGCGTCGCGACCTGGTAGGTGATGGTCGCATTCGTCCAGGCTAGACCGTAGAAAAAAGCCGCCATGCAGGCCTGGCTAAGATTTTCAGCAAACGATAATCCCACATAAGACAGGGTCGCAATCACGACGCTGATATGAACATGAATTTCAGGTGTGATTCTCGATGCCAGGCGGCCGCGTCCAAACGCTGCAATCACCGCGCCGATTCCAACCCAGGTGACCAATGTTCCAAATGTTCCTGGACCGCCGCCCAGCATGTCCTTGGCGACCAACGGCATCAGCGTTAACAGCGCGCTGCCGCACGTTAAGAAGAGCAAAAGCCTGATCAGCATTCCGCGAAAGCGCTTCTCAGTGAACGCAAACCGCAATCCATTGAGCAAGGCGGTCATGAACGTCTCGCGCGCGTGCTGGCGCAGATCAGGTTTACGGCGTCCCACAAAGACACTCGCCAAGGCCGCATAACCGATGCTGTTCACAAAAAATGCCGCAGCGGCTCCAAAGCTGCTGATCAATACCCCCGCGATAACCGGGCCGATCGAACGCCCGACGTTGAGTGAGATGGAATTGAGGGTCAGGGCTTGGGGCAAAAGGTCGCGCCGAACCAAGTCTTGAATCACCGAAAGCATGGCGGGGCTTTGCAGCGCAAAGATGCTGCCCATGGCCAGGGTGTGCGCGAGAAGCGACCATGGCCCAATCCAGCCCACATAAGCCATCACCGCGAGGTTGATGGATACGGCCATCATCACGACGCTTAAAATCAAGATCAACCGCCGCCGATCTGTTTTATCTGCCAGCACACCGGCTGGCAGCGAGAGAAAGATTCCGGGCAACATGAACGACGCTTGCACCAGTCCTAACATAATTGCCGAACTGTCGAGTGAGGTCATCAGCCACGAGCAGCCGATTCCATTCATCCACCCACCGACCATCGTGATGAAAAGAGCTCCGTAAAGTTTGCGAAACTCAGTTATCTTCAACGGTGCCCAGAGGGGGGCGGGGACGGCGGTGGCCGGGGGCGAAGGAGGGGGATGTGACAGATCGGACAGGGACATGGATCAACATGACATATCGCAGCCTTAACCGCTAAATGATCCGTTGTAAATTTCAAGGAGCGGGCAGGGGCGCTCTCTAATCCCACCGAACTAAAAGCCAGCATCGCGATGTTGGAGGCCATGGATAAGCCCACGACCGATGCCATCCGCGCAGAGAAAACACTGGAACAGTTCGTGGCTTTAAATCCAACCTCCGATTATGAAGCCGACTATGCCCCCCCCGTTCTGATCAAGGCAAAGTCTTTGCAACTCGTGCTTACGAAGATCTGATCAGATTTGAAAAGAAAAGATGAGCCTAATCATTTATCACAACCCGCGGTGCGGCAAATCGCGGGAAACTCTCGCACTGTTGGAAAAGAGAGGGTTGAATCCTCGGATTATCGAGTATCTCAAGACTCCACCCTCGGCCTCTGAACTCAGGTCGATTCTGACAGCCCTCGGCCTCAAGGCCGCAGAACTTGCGCGCCAGAAAGAGGCCGCTGAAGAGGGCATCGACTTGTCGATGCCCGAGGACAAGCTCATCGTCGCCATGGTTCAGAACCCCATCGTCATTGAACGCCCGATTGTAAGGGCAGGCCGCAAGGCCGCCTTGGGTCGTCCACCCGAGAATGTTCTGAAGATTCTCTGATTCTCATTCATCGAATTGTCAAGTTCGAGCTAGGTCGGGTGGCGAGACTCATCGTCTGTGTTCTTAGTGCAAATAACTATACAACTAAGACTGATACTTCGGGCCAATGTGTAGCATTGATCTGATAAGCACTGGACTTGTGCACCGACTGTTTGGATATTCATTTTTCAGGTTTTTTCGACGTGATACGCGCCAA
>NSIP01000024.1 GCA_002737725.1 Rhodospirillaceae bacterium | reverse complement strand
ATAGGCTTTGAGGTCGCCCGTTGCAATTCGGGCGGTGAATTCGCACCCAGCAATGACCCCCCGCCTCAAATGGCTGGCAGCCGCGCCTGCTGCTTTTCGATCATCGCGATGAGTTCAGCGTCGCTCATTTCCTGCACGCTCTTCGGCCTCGCCAGCGTCACCTGACATCCGCCCGACCGCACCGCACCTTCCGTGCGGCAGCGATGGAGACTTGGCTATCAGCGGTTGCGGCTGCTTGATAGCATGACGATTGCCGCGCGCAATCGCTCGCTCCTTCTATACTGGTCAATTCTCTCAAATCGACCGGTACAAAAAGCCGTCAGGTCACCGGTGACCTAACCGATTTTATGCACCAGCGGACAGACCCGGGGTAGCTGACGGAGTTTTACTCCGGCGCCCACAACCGCAAGCTCGCCGCTTAATATCAATCAACCAGATGAAGCTAAAACTCCGCTAAATCAATCCCCCATCGGTCCCAAATGTTCTGACGGCATACAGTCAGAATATAAAGCTGGATTTTGAAATAAGCGCTCATCTCCTTCTGGCTTAGCCTTGGTCCTAGAGCCTTTCAAGCCGAATGAGGTTTTTGGAAGGCACAGTTAGATATTTGGTTGAAATGATCATTAATCGGCATCGAACCGGTCCACCTTCGGAAAATCACTCAGCCATCGGAACCGCTTCAGCAATTGCAAGCAAGAATGTTGGCCCAAATTCCTTTAGCTTTTTGGGGCCGATCCCATTGATGCCCGACATATCATCAATCGTTGTGGGCCGTGCGCGCGCCATCTCGATCAAAGTGGAATCGGGAAAGACGACATAGGCCGGGACATTTCGCGCACGAGCTAGGCCGAGGCGAAGGATCTTGAGCTGCGAGAGCAGGGAGACATCGTTGGGTCGGACTGCTTGTTCGCTCTTCTTTTTCGCGACTTTGCGTTCTGGACGTGTCTTGCTGCCTTCTCTGTAAGAAAAGGATGCCTCGCCTGCGAGAAGCGCACGCCCGCGTTCGCTGAGTTCAAGACCTCCATATTTCTGGATGTTAACGCTCAGGAAGCCCGCCGCCACAAGTTGGCGGACGAAAATCAGCCACTCCTCTTTCGGCCACTGCTTTCCCGTCCCAAAAGTCGCTAGGTTTTGGTGTCGCCGCTCAAGAACTTTTTGCGTTTCGACCCCGCGTACGATGTCAATGACATGGCCGGCACCGAAGAGTTGTCCAGTTTGCTGGATGCTGGAAAGAAGTGCCTGCGCCCTTGCCGTGCCGTCCACAACGATCGGTGGAGACAAGCAATTGTCGCAATTGCCGCAAGGGCCGGATGCCTCGTCAAAATAGGCCAGCAAAGTAACGCGCCGACACTCGCCAGCCTCGCAATAGGCCAATAATGCATCAAGGCGATGATGCTCGCGGCGGCGATGCGCTTCATCACCTTCGTTGGCGATAAACTGACGGCGGAGCCCCATATCGCTCAGACTGTGCAAAAGCAATGTTTCCGCCGAAGCCCCGTCACGACCCGCGCGCCCTATCTCCTGATAATAAGCTTCCATGCTGCCTGGCAGATTGAGGTGGCACACATAGCGAATGTCAGGTTTGTCGATACCCATCCCGAAAGCGATCGTTGCAACCATCACCACGGCGTCTTCACTCATGAACCGATCCTGGTTAATTTTCCGCTGCTCGGCTGACTGACCGGCATGGTAGGGAATCGCATTCAATCCTTGTTCCCTGAGATAAATGGCGACCTCGTCCGTGAACTTTCTCGATAGGCAGTAGACAATCCCAGCCTGACCAGTTTTGTCTTCCAGGAAGCCTATCATCTGTGATTTCCAGTTCGCCTTACTCGCAACCGTCAAGCGTAGGTTAGGGCGGTCAAAACCATGGACGATGATCCGACCCCGCCCGCGGAAGAGTTTCGCGGCAATGTCATTTCGTGTCGCTTTGTCGGCGGTAGCGGTGAACCCGGCGATGACACTCCCGGGAAACAAATCCGGGAGACGTGACAAGTTCTCATAGTCAGGGCGAAAACTTGCTCCCCACTTTGAGATGCAATGGGCCTCATCGACCACGAACATCGCCGGTTGGAGGCCCGCGAGGGCGGTGAGCATCCGCTCAGTCATCAGTCGTTCAGGCGAGAGGTAAAGCAGCTTTGCCCCACTCTTGACGCGCTGCCATTCGACAATGTTTTGTTCGCGCGACAGGCCGGAATGGATACAGGCGACTTCGACGCCGTTAGTCCGCAGAGCGGCAACTTGGTCATCAATCAGCGCCAATAACGGCGAGACGACAATCGTCAACCTGTCGGCCATCACGGCGGGTATTTGGTAGCAAATGGACTTGCCCGCACCTGTCGGCATCACAGCGAGTAGGTTCTTACCCGATGTTAGCAACGTAATAATTTCTTCCTGACCTGGACGAAATGCGCTGTAGCCGAAGACGTCGTGTAAAATCTGCTGCGCGGCTTTCATGGGGATAGTCAGAGTAAACGGGTTTGATCCTGCTCGCAAGGTTACGGGGACGCCGACTGAATTGTTGCGATTGATTGGAACACGATACGGACTTCGACTGCCATCAGCGGCTTGGCTGCGCCGAGGGGTGTGCGGGAGATGAGCGACACTGACGGCTTGATAGTATGACGGATGCAGGTTTCTTGCGTGCTTAGGGCGGCAACGTGACAATGCCCGCTGAAGTGATTCAGTTCCAGCTCTCGGGCGCGTGGGCGACATCGGATCGCTCACAATCGGGTGCGACCATGCGGGCGGCGGTTTAAGGCTGCGCGCGTATTGCAGCGCCCAGCGCGCGGGCGATCAGCGTCATCTTGCAGATATTCGGCGGAAAGAGATCAATCAGTTCTGTGAGGCTCGCGAGCACCGCATCTGATGGCGGTTCAATGCGTGTAACCGGACTGTCGAGATACAGCATACGCGCCGCGCCATGGGCATTGCGATTGAGTGCATCTGCCGCTTCCATCAAGCTGCCGCTGTCGATGAGAGGTTGCAACTGTGTCCGAAGGCCCGCTAGCAAACCTGGCCAAGCCGTGAAGTGCCGATAGAACGACGGGATCACCCGGCCATCATGGCCATGAAGCTGTTGGGTCAACGCCAGCAGCGTGGTTTTTACCTCGCCTGTCAGCGTTGCCATGTCGGCCATGGGGGGCAGCAGCGGGAGTTCAACCGCAGGGGCTTTGAGCGGCTGTCCACGCGCAGGTTTGCGGCGTGCGCGGGCTTGTGCTGATTCCACCATGATGAACTGTAGGGCTTTCAGGCCCAGCAGATTTACCGGGTTGGCGCGCCCGTAGGATTCGCACGTTCTGGCGACCGCCGCAGTATCGATATTCCATGACGCAATTTCAGATGCACTGAAATGTAGTGGTAATGGTTTGCGATCGGCCAGCAGTGTTTCCGCCGCTGTAATGACTTGGCCGGTGGTATAAATCGGCCCCAGTGTGCCCCACACCCATTCCAAGCAGCCGGGTACCGTCGCCATATGCCGGAAAATCAGGTTGACCATGGGCACGCGCAAGGCATGGCGAATGTCAGCATAAATTTCAGAAATGACGCCTGTTGCGTCGGCTTCTTTGACTTCGCTCAGCGCGGTCTCAGCCATGGCGTTTAATTATTGTCCGATGTTACGCCGCTTTTTTCGTCAGCATTTTTTCGAAATCTTTGGCGGTAAGAGATTTTGAGTAATAGAACCCCTGAATGCTGTCGCAGCCGTTGTCACGCAAAAAGTCGACATGCTCCAGTAACTCGGCACTGTACGTTGTCAGCGCCCACACCACACAGGAAGGTCAATATGAAGTATGCAAGTAATCACTCTTTTGCCTCTTTCAGACTGTAGAAGATCTCGCCGTTCAGTGCGAAGGCGCAGAATAATCTTGGTACTATGTACGAAAACGATCATGGCGTAGCGCAGGACTACAAAGAAGCTTTCAGCGCAGCTTCGCCGCGACGATCAGCCCATAGCGCATGGCTCCCAAACGATAGAGCGCTTCCAACAGGAAGCCGCCGAGCACCGCATCGAGCACGTCGCGCAGTCTGCGTGTCGGCGCGAGGCGCCGCGCCAAGCCGAAACCCGCGATGAGCACTTTCAAGGCGGGCAGGGCGCGCGGGCGCAACCGGCTGGTTAGATCGTCCTCATGCTGCAGTGTGAGACCGGCTGCAGCGATCGCCGCACGGAAGTTAGTCGCATCGGCCAGCACGGGACAGCGCCAACACGCCTTGAACCTTGCCAACATGTTTGATTCGACGGGGCCCGCAGGCATGTCGTCGACGATCAGCAGCAGGCCGCCCGGGGCAAGCGCCGCCGCCAGATTGGCTACGGCTGTTGTCGGATTTGGGCTGTGGGCCAAAGACTCGATGGCGATGGCGGCGTCGTAGGAGCCGGCGATGGGATCGTGATAGCTGCGCAGATGAAATCGGCAGTACTCCGTTACGCCCCGCCGTATCGCTTCGGCCTCGGCCCTGCGGCGCTGCTCGGGGCTCAAGGTCAGGCCGTCATAGAGTCCCTGCACACGCTCTCGCCAGCGGAAAACCGTGCCGCCAATGCCGCAACCGGCATCCAGCACCCGCGGCGCCGACGCCAGGCCCGCCTTAATCGCGGCTTCCAGAACCAGCAGATCGAGCTGCTCTGGCGCGGGGGTGTCATCCGCCTCGCCGGCAAGGAAACGGTGCGTCGCTCCCTGCTGTGAGCCGCCGCCGCGGCCGAACCAGCGCGCGAAAGCGAGGAATGCCGAAAGGTTGTCGTAATAGGCGGCAATGCCGCTAGAATGTAATTGTCCCAATCGCATCCCCCGTCAGCCGGCGCGAAGGCTTGACCTGACCGATTTTCTGCACCAGTCGTGATATTAGTCTACTGCATGATTTCACTTTGATCGAGTGGGGTTGGTATCGGGCTATAGGCCTCCTTTAAGCTGTAGAAGATTACGCCGTTCAGTAATTCACCTCTGAGCATGCCGTTGAAGCTTTTGTTGTAGCCATTTTCCCACGGACTGCCCGGTGCAATGAACAGTTTCTTTGCCAACATCGCACTCCGATGATTTCAGAAAGACCGTTATTCGGCGATAGCCGTAACGACCGTGCTTGGAACCCAGATCGACAATGGCTCGGGTGTACGTCGTCTTGGGCCACGAGGTTGTCTGTGGCGGGTGTTGTGAAGATCTCTTACCCAAGGTCTTTGGCGAGCCGCTTGATTTGGCTCACAGAACACCTCTGCTCGTAGCGGTTACACATCAGCTACCCATCTGAAATCGTTACCTATTATTGCGGAGCTTGACTCATTTGTTCCTGTTTTGTTCTTATCCCCGCCCCTCACAGGAACACCACGATGCGAAAGCCAGAAACTATAGAAAGGCTATACCTCGATTTCGACGGCTTTTTTGCGTCGGTGCACCAACAGATCACGCCCAAACTACGTGGCAAACCAATAGGCGTCATTCCGTTTGAGACGAACGCCGCCAGCTCAACAGTGGTCATCGCCTGTTCGCGCGAAGCGAAGGCTGCTGGCTGCAAGAACGTCATGCGGGTACGTGACGCGCTAGATCGCTGCCCCGAACTGATCCTCGTGACGCAAAGGCCGGATTGGTACAGGCGGGCTCACAATGCACTCATCAATGAAATCGAATGTGAGATACCGATTGAAACAATCAAGTCGATTGATGAACTGGCTTGCATACTTGGCAAGGCTGACATTGCAGACCCGCATGATTTGGCGTCACGTCTGAAATTGCGCATCGCAAAGAACATTGGCCCTTACATTACGTGCTCAATTGGGTTTGCGGCGAACCGACTCTTAGCCAAGATCGCGTGCAAGGTTGATAAGCCCAACGGTGTGACGATTTGGCGACCGGACGATATGCCTGGGCCACTCTTCAAACGACCGATGAGCGACATTCCTGGAATTGGCTCTAAAATCTCATTTCGTTTGATGGTCGCGGGCATCACCACGATTGAGGACCTGTATGCCACTCAGCCCAAACACCTACGCGCCCTTTGGGGAAACGTGAATGGCGAGCGTATGTGGTACGCCATTCATGGGTATGAGATTTTCGCGCAACCTACCAGCCGTGGAATGTTTGGTCATGGGCGCGTGTTACCGCCAGGGCATAGAGATATTGAACGTGCAAAGGAATATTCGAGATTGCTTTTATCTAAAGCCGCTCGCCGTATGCGGCGTGACGCGTTCTTCGCAAAGTCACTTTGGCTTTGGTTAAATATGCGTTCTGGTGTTTGGTACAAGCAACTAGAGTTGCCATCGGTTCAGGATGAGCCTGCATGTTTAGCCGCGTTGAACAAGTTGTGGTCGCTTGCGAAAAAAGAACTGGCAGGGCGTCCTGTCGAGATTATTCGCGTTGGGGTCACTTTATCTGAGTTGGGGGAGCCCGGTGTACGGCAACTCGATATGTTCTTGGCCGATGATGACCAACGACAACAGGCTGAGGTGCTGACGAACACAGTCGACAGGTTGAACGCGAAGTTTGGTAAGCGTGTTGTGACATTTGGGCATTGGTCGCCGCCACCGGGGGGATATGCGGGCGGCAAGATTTCTTTCAACAGAATCCCAAGCGCGGAGGATTTCTGGTGAACTGGCAACGCGATATGTCGTTAAGGGATTTAGATGATAGTGCGGTCCTTGAGGCGACCTGTCTGCGCTGCACGTATATGTGGCTCCAGAGCCCTGTGCAGTTGCTCATCAAGGTGTCTCATCGTGACGTGAGACTGTGCGAGGTCGCTGAGAACTTAGCGTGTCCTAGGCCTGGCTGTCGGCATGTTGGGGTACGGCTGGCGCTGATTAAGAAGCAGGATACGAGCGGCTTTGTTGGTGGGATGCCATAACTCTCCTGACCTGACCGATTTTCTACACCTGTCGTGATGCTCGGTGGAGCCTCCCTACACCCCCCAAATTTTGTAAAATTTCTAGCGCACATCGGAGCGCGCGGGTAACCGCAATGAGCCTGGGCGGGGCTTCAGGGGCGAAGTGCCTGGGTGGGGGGCGGAAAGTGGCTGCTTAGTTAAACGCAGCAAGTGCGCTTAGTGCGTGCTTGGAGCGGCAACGTGACAATGCCGATCGCACGCATCACTCAAACACGTTGCGCCCTTCAGGCTGGCCCAGAGTGTTGTATGACTCGTAGGTCTTGTTGCCGACATCGTAATAAATCGCGCAGCTTTCACGGCCATCGCGCAACGTTGTCCACGTCGTACAAATGGCGTTACCTTTCAGCGTCCAGCTGCCCACCGCTTCGCCCCTGCTCCAACTGACTTTGGCTGAACCGTCTTTGTTGAAATCAGACGTACACTTCGGGCAATCAGCGCCGCCAAACCCTGTCCATTTATTCTTGGCCCCATTGCCCAGCAGCGTTTGCATTTGTTCTTTGGTCAGCGGTTTTGCATCTTGCTCGAAGAACTCGGTCCACAGGCCCGACCCACCAGGAGCCTTCACGGCAAAACCCTTCACCAAGCCATAGGGTGCAAGTGTGTAAACGCGCATCGGTGCGGCCATCTCGACTTTTGCTTTCGTGACGCGCTCGGCCAAGGCATCAACGTCCTTCATCACCAGCCGCATCCCGACAAGCCCCAAATTCGGCGGGCGGGCGCGGTCAGCATAATCAGCGCTGGTGGCGTTCAAAAATTGCCGCGCACCGATTTGTTGTTCGCCACCTTTGCGCGGGTAAACACCTGCTTGGATGCTGTCGTCCAAACCTTTGGTATTATATGGCAGGTGAAAATCGTTAGGCCCGATGGGCTTGGTGGCTTTGCGCATGCGTAAATCACGCGCCGTCAACCCCACAGTCTTGGTCCAGAAATCATTCCAAACTTTGATGTCCTTGACGATTTGATAGCCAACTTCAACGTGCGTCGCGCCATCGAAATCCGGCCAGCCCGATAGCGGCGGCGATTGGCGCTCCTGGAATGAAATCACCACATCCTCGGGCCCAACCATCATGGCGCTGATCCCTTTGACGTTGCCTGGATAGACGTAGGCTTCGGGCTCGGCGAATGCGTGAAAGCCCATGTTACGCAGGGCCGTCGACATGGCACCGAAGTCTTTGACCAACACGTTCAAATTAAACAGCCCGCCGGTATCAAACCAACTGGCGTTGGGTCGTGTAATTTTTCGCTCTACACCTTCCAACTGAACTAAGCGCACAAATCCATATTGCGACGCACCGTTACCCACCAAGCTCTCGGTGCCTTTGGTTTTCGGTGCCAAGCCCCACATCCAGGCCACGGATGGATCCACCGCGCCTTCGTATTTCACTTTCCATTTCAACGCATCAGTATACACGCGCTTGGTGCGGCCCATGCGCTCGACGCCAACGATGTATTCTTGAATTTGGGTTTCATCTCCGGGCGTGAGCATCATCGGCTTTTCAGGTGCGCCCCCCTCTTGTGCGAAACCCTGTGTCGCAAAGCCTGAGATAAAAACGGATGCAAGCAAAATGGATTTGATCATGTGTGCGCCCTCCACTGACGAGTTCAGAGCAGAACACTAGTGTGAGATCCCCCTACGCTGCAAATGGACCTCGGCAAGCTTGTTAACCGACATCCCCCAGATGAACCCGGTTTCGGGCATTGTCACATTGATAGCCGGCTTGCGGCCAGGCTGACCATCCGTTAGCCAAGCCCGAGACCACTCACCGCCTCAAGTAATTAAAACCCCCCGACGCACCATGCATGGCTGGGGACCCCGCATTGAGCATACCCCCCCCCTGCCGTTTTCGGGGGGATGGGGGTCGGAATTCGGCTACTTAGCTAAACGCAGCAAGTGCGCTTAGTGCGTGCTTGGAGCGGCAACGTGACAATGCCCTTGCGTGGGGTTGATCTATAGGACACTGGGGTAGTCTTCCCCTGGGCAGTCGTTAGTAGATTCTGTCAGGGTCAATTCTCATAAAGCGACCCGTACAAAAAAATGTCTGGTCAGTCGAAGGCGTCTGAACAAACAGTCTCGTCATCCCTTGTCTCATTGCGTGTAGAGCGTTTACACTAATATTCGAAAAACGGGATTAATCCGGGGAATGCTGGTTTGTGTTTTGGAGGAGGAGAACGCCCATGCTCAATCGGCGCTTATTTGTTGGAGCTTCCGGAATCTTGAGCGCAGCGCTGATGGCGTTGCGGCCTGGTGAGAAGGCGCACGCCGCGCAGCCCAAGACTTTCGACGTGGAACCCCGCGGGACCCAGGGTCGACTGGAGCGCTTGCCCACACTGGATGTCGATAGTCGAGTTGACTTCACCACTGGTTTGCGCCGGTATCGAACCGACGTGCTAGAGCCGGCCGCACGTACCCGCTTCAACGCATTGCTTCAGGCCAACGGCCTTGACCCGAAAACGAACGTCGCGCCGCAGCAGTTCATCAAACTCGTCGAGGATGAGACCGTCATCGGGCTCGAGGGCCGTGTGCGTATCGATTCACAGCGTATGGCGCAACGGCTCTTCAAAGAGGCTTTCGAGCGCAACCAGGACCGCTATATCGCCGAGATGGAGGCCTATGACAAATCAGGTCCGGGTAAGTTGGAGCTGAACCCCGGTCTCGTACTGCCAGACTATACTCGACATGAGATTCACATGCAGCCGGGTGGCTATGTTGGAAGCGCCTTCGCCGGCGCGCTATATCACTACGGTACCAATGCGTTTTACGAAGCCGGCAAGACTATGAACTACCAGGATGAACATCATGCTCAACTGGCCAGCCAGGTACCGCCGCCGCAGGACGGCAAGTTGAATCGTATACTCGACATTGGCTGCGGCATTGGCCAGTTGACCATCGCGCTGAAGGAGCGCCACCCCAATATCGAAGTCTGGGGCATTGATGTCGCCGCGCCGATGATCCGCTATGGCCATATGCGCGCGGTCGACCTAGGGGTGGACGTAAATTTTGCGCAACGTCTAGCAGAGGATACGAGCTTTCCTGACAACCACTTCGATGCAGTGACATCGTACATCCTGCATCACGAAGTCCCGGCGGAAGCCTCGCGCAAGATTGTTGCTGAAGCGTTCCGTGTACTGCGTCCGGGCGGCGTGTACTTTCCGATCGACTTCTACACGGGCAACCGGCGCCCGCCTGACACCGCTTACGGTAACTTCCAGGAATGGAAAGATCACCGCTGGAACAACGAGGTCTGGCGCATTGAATACCGACAGATGGATTTCGCTGGCGCGCTGCGCACCGCAGGCTTCACCGTTAACGAGGACGGGCCAGCCGCATGGTACAACAAAGCCAATATTATAGCCGTTAAACCTGCTTAACGAAATCGATGTGGAGCGCCCAAATGGCTAACGAAACGACCAACAAGACCCAACGCGACAAAACCCATTCTGCCCCATTCATCAAGACCGACGTCGATGACGTCGTCATGTTGGGCGAACCGATGACCGACAATTTGGTCACATCAATGCAAGCAATGGGCGCTGAGGTGTGGACTTTGTGGCGCCGCATCCGGGTCATGGAGAGGCTTTTGGAAGAGAAAGGCATTAGCCACGCGAGTATCGAGAATTTTATTCCAACGGAAGCAGACGCCGTCGAGTGGAAAAAGGAGCGAGACGCCTTTATTGTGCGCACCATCGGCCCTCTGTCGCGCGAAGGGCACCTGAAAGTCGGCGCTGACTGGCCGAAAAAAACCTGACCGACGCCCCGGAACGGGAGAGGGAACGCCTTTCTGCGGTGATTGCCCCGGACAGTAGACGTCTTAGCAAGGCAGATGTTCTGCAAAGACCTTCTGTGACTTTTCAACGGGAGGAGGCTCCTCGCTTACCGGGGCGGGCCGGTAGGCGTGATGGCTGATCTTGCTCATCAGCTTGGCTAACGGCTGGGCAGAGTGATCGCAAGGCTGCTGTCAATGTGACAATGCCTTCTTGCGTGCTTGGGGCGGTAACGTGACAATGCCCTTCAAATCTGCTGCTTAAACTCAAACCCCAGATGAGCCAGAGCCTCCGTTACCAAACGCCACCACGTGTCTCAAATATTCTGACGACGGACAGGTCGATCAACCAGATGAGGCCAACACTCCGCTAATCACCCCCCCCCATCGGTCCCAAATGTTCTGACGACGTACAATGGTTTCGATGCGGCTCGAGGAATTCGCCGCTTACAAAGTCAAGAAATAGGAGATCATCATGCGATCGGCGCTTTATCTGATTTTTATTCTGGTCGCGGCCCCGGCCGTCGCCCAGCAACCGACACAATGCGATTTGCTCGCCGGCCACGTCGAAGATCCCGACAAAGTTGGGCCCGGCGCGCTTCGCGTTGCCGACAATAAGGCTGCGATCGCTGCCTGTGAAAAGGACCTTGCCACCGACCTAGCCAACCGCCGGCTTCGCTACCAATTGTCGCGGGTCCAGTTCTATGACGGCCAAACCGAGATCGCGATGCAAAATCTCGGGGCTGCGGCCAAGGCGGGTTCGCAGCAGGCGCAGTTCGTATTCGGCTATATCACCGACGCAGGATTGCAGGGCGTCAAGAAAGACTCCTGCTTGGTCGAGGACATGTGGGTCCGCTCGGCGCGTCAGGGCCGCTTCGCGGCCCAGGTCAGCTACCCGCATCATGTCATGGGCGGAAACTTCAACGGTTGCAAACTTCAAGCCAGTGACGACGAGATGGCCGAGTTTCTAGCCCGCGCCGTCAAAAACGCCGGCCCGTTCGGATATTACGCCGAGGTCCTGGCCGCGACGCTCGCCAAGGAATTTGTCGCCTATCGAAACGGGAAAAAATAAATAAATGTCCGCCGACAATTGACCTGACCGATTTTCTGTATCAGTCGATTTGAGATCACCGACCCACCTCTGATTCCCCCATCGCCCCCTCCGTGATATAATCCACGGATGCCCAGCACCGCACTAAAGCCTAAACACCCAGGTGGACGTCCCACCGCGTATCGGCCTGAATTTGGTGAGATGATTATTGAGGCCATGGCAACTGGTCTTTCTGCAGAAGCGGCTGCAGCCAAAATCGGTATTTCCGCGCGGTCTTTATTTAATTGGCAAAAAGAACATCCCGAGTTCCTGCAGTCCGTCCAGGAAGGGCGGCACAGGGCGCTGCTGTGGTGGGAGACACGTGCGCTGGGGATGGCAAGTGGAGAACCCGGCAATGCCCAGATGGTCATGCTGGGACTCAAGAACCGCTCCCGTGCCCCCAGCGGCTGGCACCACGACAGCCAGCGGGTTGAACACAGCGGCGATATGACCGTGGAGCATCGACCAGCCTTTGACGTTACCACCCTGTCTTGGGAGGACCGGGCTGAACTACGGCGGATATTGCTGCTGACGAGGGGCAAGGGCGACGGGGCGGCTTAAAGTAGCCGGTCGGCCTAAGGCGTCCTGAAAATCATCGCTAAAGCGACCGAGGCCAGACTGACAGAACTGACAAAACTGACAAAAGGGGTTCTGGCGGTTTTGTCAGTTGGGATTGGAGCTTATCCTAGGATCGGGGTCAGTCTTCTTGGTATCTGGAATTAGGGCATCTGCAGCTGCACCCGTGGCTTTTATAGCAGTACCTGCAGCACTAGCTGTTAGTTTCATACCGGTCGCAGCAACATCGACTGCGGTTTCAATAACGGCCACAGCAGCACAGCCACTAACGGCGAGCGTCAGGGGGAGTAACAATAATGCGATCTGATAATTCATCACTTTAATCTTTGTATCCGAACGCGTGGCATTGTCACATTGATAGGCGGCTTGCGACCAGACTGGCCATACATTAGCAGCGCCATTGATATCAATGCCGCCGCCCAATGATAGCTCTGGGCGCTAATCCAAAATTTTGGAAAATTTTGCGCTACTCGGGTCCGACCGCGTGAAGCTAAACACCCAGGGCGGGGCCTCGGAAACGAAGTGACTGGGTGGGGGTCGGGCTCCCCTTGTAGTTACCGCTTTCGTAGGCCGTCGGCGGCGCGCGCGCCGGTACTGACGGCGGTCGCCACACCTGCCGTTAAAGCGATACGCCGAGATAAATTCATTGAATTGCGCATTCTGCCCTCCCCACATCGATGCCATATCCCAGCATTTTCTTGGCCGGATGGCGATAGACAAGTAGGCTGGGGCTTGTCCAGGGGGAGAGAGATTATGATCCGATGCAGCCGAGGCACTCTTGCTATCGTCCTGTTGATGTTCGCCGGAACCGTCAACGCCGCAGACCACGTCTTGATGCCGAGCCCCACGACGGTGCATCGCGGCCATTTCGACGCCTCGATCAAACCGGCATTAACTATCGCGTCAGGCGACACAGTCACATTCGAGGCCGCGACACAGATCGACCCCGCCGAGGTCGATGCCTCGGGCGTGGTTCCCTCGTCTGCCGTGCCGGAATACGTGCGCGATATTTTCCGTGACTTGAAAGACAAAGGGCCAGGCCCGCATGTTTTGACTGGACCGATCTATGTCAAAGGCGCCGAGCCCGGCGACGTGCTGGAAGTTCGCATCCTGCAAATCGATCTCGCGACCGATTACGGCTACAACGTCATTCGGCCGTATTCAGGACTGCTGGTCGATGACTTCACGTCATCGTGGCAGCGCGTCTTCAAGATCAATCGCTCGAGCAAGATGACCGAAGTGGCGCCCGGCGTCGTCGTGCCCCTCGACCGGCCGTTTTTCGGTACCATGGGAGTCGCACCGCCGCCGCCGCTCGGCCGTATTTCCAGCGGTCCGCCGGGGATCCACACCGGCAATGTCGACAATAAGGATCTCGGCGCGGGAGCCACCCTCTACATGCCGGTTCATGCATCGGGTGCACTGTTCTCGGCGGGCGATGGACATGCATCGCAAGGTCATGGCGAAATCGATGTAAGCGCCATCGAGACCGGCCTCCGCGCCAAGATGCAATTTGTTGTGCGCAAGGATATGAAATTGATCTGGCCCCGGGCCGAAACCGCCACACATTGGATCGTTATGGGTCTGGCCAAGGACCTCGACGACGCGATGATGTTGGCGGGCCGTGAAACGGTTAAATTCATAACCGAGCGTTTTCCCCGGATAAGCCGCGAGGAAGCTTACATGATCGCGAGCGTCGCCGTAGACTACGAAGTCACCCAAGTGGTTGACGGCACGAAGGGAATTCACGGCATGATTCCCAAGGCGATTTTCGTAGGCCGCTAGGTCATCGATATGCCAATCTGATCCTCGGGTTTGAGCCTGGGGAGGTCGGGGATGCGAAGCATCAATCGTCGCGACGTGGTCGGCGGAACGTTATTCGCGTTATCGGCATCAGCCGGTGCGCCGTCGCTGCTTCCGGGGCCGACGACATTGCACTCGTCGCCTATACCCGCGTCGCACATGAAGGCGGGTTTGACCTTACCTCACGGCCCCATGTCCAAAGTTGGATCGCCCGGTGTGAGCAAGAGCTGAACCTCTGAGTCTAAACTGGGCTACCAGATTTGCGTTTCTTTACCCACAGCCAGGCGCCGGTAATAAACAAAAACGGCATCACAAGGCCTGACAGAAGGACCAGGAATTGGCCAAGGGAACCGAGTATCTCCCCAGAATGAATCGGAAAAGCCCAATCCTCTGCCAGCGGAATACCTGCGAGGTCATCCCAATCCTGGACTGAAATCACCTCTCCACTATGCCTTTGAAAGAATACGCGGTTCAACGCCCGCACATTCGGGCTGTCCCGATCGATAAAGGTCACCACCGCGACCGCTCGATTCAGGCGGATGTAACTCAGGTCCCTGATCCGATCATTTGGGAACTTTTCCCGCGCTGTGGCCACCAATGCGTCGATGGAAACGGGTCCATCAACAGTTTCTGCATTCGCCACAGCCGAGGCCGCAGAACCAAATCCGCCGGACGCACCCAGTCCAATCGAGGGCATGGTCAACAACCCAAAAATCATCTTGCCCGACAGCGCAACGACGAACAGAAGGAGAAAAGCGTAAGCGCCTGTCACCCGATGTAGCCCAAAAAGAAAACGCCTGAGCGGCTTTCGCTTTATGGTCAAAGCTTGCTTTAAACTTTCCCGTCGCGGCCACCACAGATAAAGGCCGGATAAAGCCATCAGCAGCATCAGAAAACTACCCATATGGACTGCGTTGATACCGGGTGTGCCCATGGATATCTGTTCATGCAAACGGAACATAAGCTCAAAGGGATACTGATACTTGCTGCCCCATCCGGTGACCTCACCCGTGTAGGGATTCATACTGACGTAGAGGTTAGGGGCTGGCGCGTTATCCCACACCCTAATGAAATACACTTCGTCGGAGGCTTGAGGATACATCACGCTTAAAACGTTATGAGGGATGTCCGGAAATTGCTGTCTAAAGGACTCCAGCACCGTCGACATGGGGAGCATGGATGAGTCCATCGGCTCAACAATCATCTCATCATGATGTAACCAATGGTTCCCCGCATGGCGAAAGGCGACAAACGATCCGGTGACGCTTTGGAACACCAGAAAAAGGCCGATAACCAACCCGCACCAGAGATGAATTTGAAATAATATTTTTCGCATCATGCCCCAGCGCCCACGATTAAGAGCAGCAGTCCCCAGATCATAGCTCTAATCGCTGCCCATAACATAGCTTTACTACTACCTCTTCGGCAACCTACCGCCGCTCTTAACACACTCAGCCATCGTGGCGAACGGCGTGAAGTTCAGCGTCCTGCCGTAGTAGCTGCTACCCGCCGCGTGGCAGATGCCTGTCTTTGACTTCTTCACCGCTGGTGCGTTTGCGTCTTGCGGCGCTGTTGCCGCTTTAGGTGCAGTCTGCGCTGCATGAACAGGTGCCGTTCCGAAGCTCAGCGCCAACATGGTTGCGAATAGCGCTGTAAGGATGGCTGTTTTCATGGTGGTCACCTTCACTAGTGGACTCGTGACAAGACCACGTCAGTCCAAGTCACCGTCACGCCACAGAAAATAAGCGCGTAATCTACTTAACCGCGCTTTTTGTCCCCGGCTTTCCGGTAACAGGGTTCACATTTCCCTTAGTGGACCAGTTGTCTTTCTTAGTAGCATTAGGATTGGTTTGCCCATGCGGAGCAACATACGTGCCCTTCTTCGTGACGTGGCTGCGCACGCTGTGAGTGCTGCTCGAGGAGCTTGCATGACTACTCCCCTTTGCAAAGGCATCCGTAGCGCCGAAGTTCAGCGCCAGCATGGCTGCGAATAGTCCCGCAATAAGTGTTTTTGTCATTGATCTGCTCCTTGGCATCCTATTTCAGAACTTAACAACCCCTGTAATTCTTCTTCACACACTCACTCGCTAGGTCCTGCGCTTTCTCGAGTTGTGAGCGCGTCATCTTTTTTGCAATGACGTCTCTTTCATTTACTGCGTTCGCGTCACCGCCTGATGCTGCAATGTTATACCACATGTACGCATAAACATTGTCCTGAATGATGCCGAGACCGATGTAGTACATCCAACCAAGATTGTACTGCGCATCCGCATTCCCTTGTTCTGCCGCCAAGCGATACCACTTGATCGCTTCTTTGCTATCTTGCGTGACGCCCTGACCGTTGATGTACATCGCACCAAGATTTTTCTGCGCCTGCGCAATACCCTGCTCTGCTGCTAGTCTATACAGCCGCACTGTTTCTTTTTTGTCTTGCGTTACACCCTGACCGCTGTTGTACATCTCACCAAGACTGATCTGCGCATCCGCATCACCCTGCACTGCTGCTAGCCCATACAGTCGCACCGCTTCCTTGTAGTCTTGCGTGACGCCCTGACCGTTTTTGTACATCAGACCAAGATAGAACTGCGCCTCTGCATCACCTCTATCTGCTAACGGGCGCCATTCTTTCAGTACTGTTGCGTAGTCTTCTTTCTCGTATGCCGCAAAACCCTTCTGAAAATCCTGCGCATGAGAAACGCAGACATTCGCTAAAAGAAGCGACAAGCCCAGAGCAACTACTTTGAATGATTTGATCATCAGCAACCTTTGTAATTCTTCTTCACACACTCACGCGCAAGATCCTGCGCGTCAGGGACGTTACAGGCGCGCTCTAAGATATCACGGCTTTTCCTGGTGGATACAAAACGTCATAGCGCACAGGTTTGGCATCAGGTCAATGATCTCAGGCGGAAACCGGTAACCGGAATAGCTGATTTTATTCATCAGCTCGGCTAACGGATGGTCAGCCTGGCCGCAAGCCGGCTATCAATGTGACAATGCCAGCGCAAGCGCATGATGGGCGACTGGGACAAATTCTGTGGCCCAGATATTAATGGCTTTAACCCGCATCATCGCGCACCCTCACTTCGCTGGACGTCATTACGAGTACGTGCGGACGGACTAAATGAAAGGGACAGTGGTCGGCAAAGCGTGTCCGATATTTCGCGCCAATTGAATTGACCCGCGGAGCTGTTATACTTGTCCTACTGTCGGGGAACCGAGGGGAGATTCGAGAATGTTGAAACGCAGAGCCAGCCTTGCGCTTGCCTTGAGCGTTATGGCTTTCAACGGCGCCACGCGCGCGGAAGATGGCGGCATCCTGGTGCTGGGCGCTACGGGGCAGTTGGGCATCGAGATAGTCAAAGATCTCGTCGAAGCGGGTGAGAAGGTCAAGGTGCTGGTGCGGCCGACCTCGAACCGAGACAAGCTGGCGGGCCTAGATGTCACCTATGCGGTTGGCGACATTCTGAGTGACGCCGATATGGAGAAGGTTTTCACGTCGACGCCCTACCGCGCCGTCATCGACGCTTCGGGACAACCCAACGGCGGCGATCAAACCTATTACGAAAAGAGCCAACGGGTCATTTCGAAGTGGGCCGCCGCCGGCAAGGTCGGGCAGATCATTCTTCACGGCGCCACCGGAGCCGGGGACAGCGCTCATATGATGATCATGGAGAATGTGCCCGAGTATCAGCGCGTGTCGATCGCCTCAAAAGGCAAGGCCGAAGACATTCTCAAAGGCTCGGGCGTGACCTATACGATCATACGCCATCTGACGCTGCTCCCGATCGAGACCAAGGAATCCGGTCGCGCGCGGCTGACCACAAATCAAATGGCGGTTGGCGCGGTGACGCGAGACGGACTTGCTCGCTTGACGATGGGATGCCTACACAACCCGGCCTGCTTCAACATGACGTTTCATGCGGTGGACGACGACGTAACCTTATCGGGGCGTTACGAAACCATGTGGACCCGCTATCGTACTGTGCTGAAGCCTTATGTGTTCGAGGCGCGGGACACGCCGCAGCGAATGGACTAGACCGATCATGCGAACAATCATCCGATGTGCGGCCATGGTCATCTTACCGAGGGGTCACTTTTCGGCGTCGATACATACTCAAAACAACGACACCCTGCCACCGACAGCCAATCTAACGACTTAATCCAGTGAAGTGCTAAACACTTTTTCAAGGAACATGAACTGTACTTGTTGCTGGTAGGCGCGATTCGACTTCTTCCGAAAACCATGCCCTTCGTCTTTGGCCATCAGGTACCACACCGTCCGTCCCTTGGCTTTCAACGCGCTTAGCATCTGCTCGGACTCCGTTACAGGTACGCGCGGATCATTTAGTCCCTGCACAATGAGCAGTGGCTTAATAATTCGTTCCACATTATTTAGTGGTGAAATGCGTTCGAATACTGCGCGCATCTTTGGATCGCGCTCGTCGCCATACTCTATGCGCCGTAAATCTTGTCGATAACCCCGCGTGTTAGTCAGAAATGTATTGAAGTTGCTGATTCCCACAACATCAATTCCACCCGCCAGCCTGTCGCCGTAAAGCACCATCGAGGCCAGCACCATGTACCCGCCGTACGAGCCGCCGTAAACCACAACGCGTTTGGCATCTAGATCGGGCTGGGTCGCGATCCAGTCTAAAAGCGCGCCGATGTCTTTCACCGAGTCCTCGCGTTTGGCCGCATTGTCCAAGGTATGGAATGACTTTCCATAGCCGGTTGATCCGCGGACATTTGGTTTAATCACAACCGCGTCCAACTCGTTTACCAATGCTTGAGTTTCCGATACAAAACCTGCGCGCTCTTGACCTTCCGGCCCGCCGTGAATCTGGATGATAACGGGGTATGGCCCAGGTGTGCCGCGCGGTGTGTACACCAATGCTGGAATCTGACGTGGCTTGTCTGCCACGGCGTCAAACGTGGGGTAGCGGATTTTGCGCGAACTGACAAACATAGACGCATTCAAGCCACCGACTTCGCTTTCCGTCCAGCGTGTGACTACTCCTGTTTTGACATTGGCCACATACACATCGCTAGGAAGCGTATCAGTCGTCATGCTGAATGCGAGTTGCTGCCCATCGGGGCTGAAAGTCAGTTTCCCAATTTGACCATCGGGTAGAGTTGGAAGTGGGAGTTCATTGAGCGTAGAAGTATCCATTATACGCAGACGGTCAATGCCATCTTTATTTACTACATAAGCAAGCAGAACCCCCGTGTCGGATACTTGTGCGTGTGTTATGTCCCACGTGTCGTCAGCTGTCAAAATGGTCTCGACGTTTGTACGCAAATCACGCACCCGCAAGTGTGCAAAGTCAGTGCCATCATCAGACGTATAAAATAACCTCTGTCCGTCAGCGCTGAATTGTGGCGCACTCAATGCCGCCATACCGCGCTTCGGCTTGATAGCGCGGCTCGCACCTGTTTCCAAATCTAGCAATACAATACGGCGGTCTGAAATTGACACATACTGTGTGATCGCCAATTGCTTCCCGTCCACCGACCACGCATCAGCCGACCACGATCCCGCTGCTGCATATGCCAATTTAGCCGCTTCTGGTGTGGCGATGTCAGCCACATAAATGTCTACATCAAGCCCGTTACGCTGGTTCGACGAAAACGCCATACGTTTTCGGTCACTCGATAGCAGCGGCATGGAGTGGCGTGACTTCCCATCAGTCAGCAATATCGGGCGACCACTGACAAGGTCATGGCGATAGATTTGATAGTCCTCGCTGCCGCCGATATCGCGCACATAAATGATACCTTGGCCATCGTTGGTGTACGCGCCGTCTGTGAGGGGTTCATCGAGAAATGTCAGTTGTCGGCGCGCGCCTAACGGTGATGCGATGCTGTGCAACTGGGTCGCCTCGCCAAAACGCGTTGTAATCAGCAGCGATCCGTCGAGTGGGTGCCAATCAGCCATACTGGCTGCGCGCGTGTTGGTGTATTGCTGCAGACGATCTGTAAGGTCTTTCGGAATGAAGGGCACGGACTCGATGACCAGGTTGCTTCGTTCGATGCGCGCAGTCTGCGCCGCATTAACAGATATCGCGCCGACGTTCAGCGCCAACATGGCGGTGAATAGTGCTGTGTAGAATATCTTAGTCATCGCAGCAGCTCCCTATGCGGCTTACTTCTTAGGCTTCTACTCTGCTAATAGCTTCTGCGCCTCATCGATTTGTTACCGCGACATAGTCTTTTCAACAATGGATCTGTTTTTCCTTGCATTACCGTGGTTTTGGGTCGCGGCAAGGTTGCACCATTTATATGCCTGAACAGGGTTCTCTGGCACGCCCGAACCTTTGTCGCACATGACCCTGAGAAAGTACTGGGAGGATGTGACCTAACGGCTTTTTTGTACCGGTCGATTTGAGAGAATTGACCCACCTCTGATTCCCCCACCGCCCCCTCCGTGATATAATCCACGGATGCCCAGCACCGCACTAAAGCCCAAACACCCAGGTGGGTGTCCCACTGCGTATCGCCCTGAATTTGGCGCGATGATTATTGAGGCCATGGCAACCGGCCTATCTGCGGAAGCGGCTGCAGCTAAAATCGGCATTTCCGCGCGGTCTTTATTTAATTGGCAAAAAGAACACCCCGAGTTCCTGCAGTCCGTCCAGGAAGGGCGGCACAGGGCGCTGCTGTGGTGGGAGACGCGTGCGCTAGAGATGGCGCGCGGAGAACCCGGCAATGCACAGATGGTCATGCTGGGACTCAAAAACCGCTCCCGTGCCCCCAGCGGCTGGCACCACGACAGCCAGCGGGTTGAACACAGCGGCGATATGACAGTGGAGCATCGACCAGCCTTTGACGTTACCACCCTGTCTTGGGAGGACCGGGCTGAACTGCGGCGGATATTGCTGCTGACGAGGGGTAAGGGCGACGAGGCGGCTTTGAAGTAGCCGGTCGGCCTAAGGCGTCCTGAAAATCATCTCAAAAGCGACCAAGGCCCCGCAAAAACCGGGGTGATTACCTTTGCACCGCCCACTCAAGCGTAGGGTGCAGATATTAAGAATCAACGACTCTTCAGAAATAACGTATGGCCCTGGCCTAGGGCCGGTGGCGATAGGGTGAAGGACCGCCCGTTCGCCCAATCGCCTAAAAGATCGTCGAAATGGGGCGACATCATATGGGCCGACTGGCCCCCGGCCATGCTGTACTGCGAGCGGTTCAAGTCTGCTAAATCATAGATCGCCCGCAGGCCTGCCCCGTGGCGGTGGCGGAATGGAAAGCGTGAGGTTGAGGCGGTGAAAGACCCGCGATTCACGGTGGCATCGTCACCGTCTGTGGCGACGGCGTAACCACCGAGCCACGATAAGCCTGGGATATTGCCAAAAATCGGGTGCGAAAATTTCGCAATATGCCAGCGGCCCCACTGCCAAAGAGCGATATCGTGTGTCCAGGCCTCCAACCACGATATGGAATCTCGCCAAGCCATGCTCACCTGCGTATCGCATGTTTCGATCAACGGCGTAGTCCTGTCGTCGCACCAGCTTCTTTTTTGCGTCAAAATTACACGCAATAGCTCAGGCCTTGCACCCCGGAACTCATCGAACTCATCACCCAGCTCGTCTTGCAGAATGCGGGACTTGAGGTTCTCCATCCACAGTGCGAAGACAATCGGCTCAAGCTTATTGCGAGCCATTGTTCCGTCCCAGCGCGCCATGTGCTCTTTGAGTCTTTCGTGGTTGTGATTGATGTTGTTCAATTGGCCCAGCAGCAGCGGCATCATCTCGCGCGCCATTAGCGAGACGTGATCATGCTGTAAGGTATCCATATTGGTCATGGTCAATCCGGCGCGGCCCGCCAGAAAGCTTTCAATGCGTTCGGCGCGATAGCCTTCGGGCCATTCTTTGGCGATCAGCAGGGGGTAGTCGTCGGGCACGATCTGGTTGTTGGCATTAACCAGCAGGCCATTCGGCGGGTTCATGCTTTGCGGCAAAGCCTCGAAAGGGGCCCAGCCGGTCCAATCGCATGTGCCTGATGCGCCGTCGGCAGGCAGCAGGCCATCGCAGGACGGCGCTTTGCGAAGGGGCACGCGCCCGACGGCAATGTAACCGATAGAGCCCTTGGTATCGGCGAACATCACGTTTTGCTGCGGTGAGTTGAAATCGCGAGCAGCTTCCCGAAAAGCCTCGGCGGTTGTGGCGCGCGCCATGTGATAGATGGCCTGTATCGAACGATCATCATGCGCTAGCAACGTCGCGGCCAAGGCCACGGCTTTGCCATTGTTGCCGATGTTGCCTAAATCTAACGAGGGCAAAATGTCGCTGATTATCGGGCCATGTCGTGTACTGCGCACGGTTATAGTTTGCGCCTTGCCAAATCTGACATTGATGATTTCTTCGCGCGATTCAAACTGAGCGGAGCCAACAGGCGTTTGATAACCGTCCGGGGTCAGCGTCTCGACAAACAAATCTTGTGTATCGCCATGGGTCACGGTGAACCCCCAGGCCAGATGTCCGTTATGCCCCAGCAAATGGAGCGGCACGCCGGGCGTGGTCGCCCCCACGAGGGTCACGCCCGGATAAGATACTCCGGCGAGGTACCAAAGATTGGGCGATTGAAAACCCAAATGCGGATCGTTGGCTAGGAATGGCGCGCCCGTCGCGGTGCGGCTGGGGGCCACGGCCCAAATGTTCGAGGCCAGTGATGGGCGCACGACATTCAGCATGGCGGTGCGCAATTTGCTGAGGGCTTCACCAGGCAGGCTGGCAAGCGTGATGGGTGTATTCGCATTCACGTCGGGCCACAGTTCGCCCGCACGTTCAGGCCCCAGCTTGGCGATGATGGCCGCACGCGACAATTCCTCGGGCCAATTGCCCGATAACTGCAGCCCCATCAGTTTTTGCCACACCAGCGAGTCCGCTGCCACCCACGGCTCAGGCCTAACAAACAAAAGTTTGAATTCAAGGGGCAGGAGGTTTGAATCGATGAACGCGTTGACGCCCTTCGCATAAGCATCCACCGCCGCGCGAACTTCGGGATCTAAGGCGGGCAGCGAATCCAGAGTAAGTCGATAAACCCCGAGCGTGCGCATAAATTTATCACTGCTCACACCTAGCGATCCGAGCACCTCCGCCAATCGGCCCTGGCCTGCGCGGCGCATCAGTTCCATTTGGAACAACCGATCCTGGGCGTGAACGTAGCCTAGCGCCACATAAGCATCGTCCTGATTGGCGGCGACAATCCATGGCACTCCATGTTCATCGCGAGTGACGCTCACCTCAGCGCTCAGTCCACTGATCGACAAGGTGCCTTCGGTCTGCGGCAGGGCCAGGTAAGACACAGCCACCCCATAGCCCGCGATGGCCGCTGCTAATCCCGCCACCAGTCCGATGAGCCCGATTGCGGCAAAAAGAAAACCACGAAGGATGCTTTTCATGAGGATGTTAAGGCTCTGTTGAGGATTTCGCACATAGATTTAGTGGTCGATAATGCTGTGCATCTATGACTTATTTCAAGCCAAACCATGATGACAATGTTCAAGCGGCCGAGGATGGCCGTGAGATTCTGTTTGAGGTCACTTACGGTAATCCCCCCGTTTTTAGCTGGTCTCGATTGCAGAATTCACGCGGCTAATTTCTGTTTCAATTTCCGGACGGGAGTGATCCCGCCAAGCCCCATGTTGGGACGGTCGTTGTTGTATGTCCAGAGCCAGCTTGTTGCGTAATCTTGCACCTCCTTGATGGCTGCAACGACGCGGCCATCAGAAGCTCAGCCTACAGAATTACAAACTGGATTGATCAAGAAAGATCCTGACTTCTTTTGCGATTTCATCCGGCCGAGAGTCCCATCCTTCTGGACCATGGATATCCATACGCTCAACAATTTGAGAGCGACGAATTATGGTGCCTGCGCGCCGGGTATTCTCACTTAAGGTATCGCGCATAACGAGCAGCAGGGTGGGCTGTGTAATTTTCCCCACTTGTGTCGCAGTATCATATTCAAATACTGCCTCTGGTCCGTACCAGGACAATGGGCCGGATCTGAGACGTTCTACAAATAGCTCAAGCCGACGCTCAGGCAACATGCCCGGCAATCCATTGGTAACCTGCTGCTCAAAGTAACGGCTGACATATCCAGGGTCATTGAAAACTGGCCGAGGCCCCCCAAAGCCAGCACGATTTCGTGCTAATTCTTCAGGCGTAAACAATGCCAAACTGCTCAGCACGACGCGACGCACCAAGTCGGGACGCGTTGCAGCCAACTCTACCGCAATTAGCGTCCCGGTATGAAATCCCAGAACATCGATTTTTTTCTTGGGTCCAAAACCTAACGCAGCAAGACCCTCCCCAAGCGCTCGGGCATAATCGGCGATCTTGGGTACGAATGGCGGTCGATCAGATCCACCGAACCCAGGCGTATCTGGGCAAAGAACACGTCTCGTAGGAGCCAGAGCGCGCTGGAAAAGGAGGTACTGGAGACCAGAGATCGGGCTTTGGTGAAAACAAACTAGTGGGTAACGTCTAGGCGCTTTGACCGGCGCTGCATCGCGAACATGAATATGCCCATACGGGCCATCGAGGTAGTAGCGTCGCTCCTTAATCTGATCAGACGCCATAGCGACACCCGGGGTTAAGGCCCGGCTTGGAACCGATAACGAATGCAAGGCAAGAAATGCCGCTGAAGCGGTAACAATATCGCGCCGTTTGCCGATCATTTATCACTGCTCTCATTTCTCAAGACGGTTATTTTTGCGGTAAGACCGTGTTGTTCAACACCTGGCTCACCTCGACCAAATAGCCGTCGGGATCGTAGACCAACATATCAACGCCTGTCTTAGGCCCGGCAGGACCTTTAGATTTGTAGGCTTTTAGCTGACGTGCGATTTGAGCGCCGATACTCTTCAGATTGCGTTCGACTTTGGTCATGTCCGTCGTTTCAATCACTAGGACGATATCATTAAGACCGATCGACTGGTTAGGCGGTCGACTAGGAGTTAGAGGTGGCTTGTCATACTCAAGCAGCCCGATCATCGCGACATACGGATCAGTTCCCGCCATGATCACAATACGCGAGTTCGTAGGCTTCGCGTTCAGGGGCAAGCCCGTCAAAGATTCAGGGTCTTGAGCTTCAGACCAGTCAAGCCACTCGCGAAACCCAAGCGCCTGATAAAATTGCCGTGAGCGCTCGGAATCGCGAACCAGCAAGGTCGTTCGGCGGACAACCGCCTGCTGAGCCCAAACCACATTCGATACTGCGCTGAATTCAATCAGAACGAATGCCAATAGTGCAGCAACGCGAAAGATCATTTCTACCCGCTACAAAGCCCGTTCCTCCCGTTTACCTCATCCGACTTGAAAAGTATACGGTTCGCGAGTAAGTCGGAAGATGATGAGGGCGTATTTTCAAATTTTGCTTTATATTTTGTCTTCTGCCTTCAAGTCGCACGACCGTCTTGTGGCTGAGAATACTGCACTGCGGCATCAGATCCTTGTGCTCAAGCGAAAGCATCGCGGTCGGATCAAGTTGCGCAACTTGGACCGAGTCATTCTGTGCTGGCTAGCGCGGATCGTTCCAACTGCTGCAAACGCCATTATTATAGTAAAGCCTGAAACCCTGGTGCGGCGGCATCGGCTTGGGTTCAGAGCCTTGTGGCGCTGGAAGTCAGGCTCGGTTGGTGTGACCTGACGGCTTTTTTGTACCGGTCGATTTGAGAGAGTTGGCCACCCCTGATTCCCCGCCGCACCCCTCCGTGATATAATCTACGGATGCCCAGCACCGCACTAAAGCCCAAGCACCCAGGTGGTCATCCCACTGCGTATCGCCATGAATTTGGCGAGATGATTATAGAGGCCATGGCAACCAG
>NSIP01000023.1 GCA_002737725.1 Rhodospirillaceae bacterium | reverse complement strand
ACTTGTCAGTGCCATCCGCACAGCTTCTCGTCTAAATTCTTCGGTATGTATGCGTCCCATAATAACACTCCTTGATGCATGATAAATCATTCAAGGATGCGGAACTATTCCGTGACAAGACCAAACTGTGCGAATCTTTTCACAGTAAGCCAGAGGAAGATGCATGTTTGCTCACTGCGTTACCAAACTCTCGGCCAAGTTCAGCAGCTGGGGTGTCGCGCCGTCCCAGCCGCCGCCGAGGGCTTTTGAGAGGGCGATCACCGCTGTCATCCGCGCTAAACTCGATTGAATCAGCGCCTCTTGTGATTGAATGACAGTCGTTTGCGCATTCAGCACCGTTTGAAAGTTCACAGTACCCGCGCGATACCTTAGCTCTGCCAGCCGGTAGGCTTCGGCCGATTGCACATAAGCCTCTTGAGCAAACCCAAATTGAATTGCGTTCTGGGTCGTGGCGGTTAGCGCGTCTTCCACATCACGAAATGCTGAAAGCACATTTTGCTGATAGGTCTCGGCCAGTTCCATACGCCGCGCTCGCACAGCTTGCTCCTGGCCTTCCAGGCGATTTCCTGAAAATAGTGGAGCTGTTAACGATGCAGCGATATTCGAGAAAAACGTGCCCGCATTAAACAAGCTGCCCAAGGCATCACTGGCGGTGCCGCCTTGGGCGGTGAGTTGCAAACTGGGAAGGCGTGCCGCACGCGCGCTCGCCACATCAAAACCATTGGCGCGCAAGTCGGCTTCCGCTTTGCGCAAGTCTGGGCGTCGATCAAGCAGACCCGCCGGAAGCTCCGGCGCGATGGATGGCAGTTTTAAATCCGCAAGCGTGCGGCCCACGACATCGAAATTCTGCGGCAGTTGGCCCATCAAGATCGCCAGCGCATCGACAGATTGCCGCTCGGACACACGCAACGCCGGAATGGCGGCGCGTTGACTGGCGATGGCAGCGCGTTGTTGCACCAATTCCAAATTCGACACCGTGCCAATACGGTTTTGCGCTTCGACCAACGCCAACAAACTCTCAGCAATCCGCAAGCGGTCTTCGGCCAAGCGCAGTCGGTCGCGCACCGATAAAATTTGCAGATACGTGGTTGCCACATCGCTGAAAAAGGTGATGCGCAAGGTCTCGCGATCATAAAGACTAGATTCAATACGCGTCGTGGCCGAGGCCGCATTGGCGCGCACCTGACCAAACAGATCAACCTGATACGACGCCTGTAACGTGGCCTGGGTGCTGGTGGATGCGCCGCGCGTTTCGCTATTGCTGCGACCAATCGAGCCGACCGAAGATAATAAAGGCCATTGTGAAGCGCCTACGATTTTGGCTTGGGCTTCGGCTTGCAAAATGCGCGCGACGGATGCTTTCAAGCCGCGATTACTCTCGGCGGCCTGGATGATGAGGCTTGAGAGTTCTGGGTTCCCAAACGCTTGCCACCATTCGCTGCTGGGCCAAGCGCTCGACTCCTCAGTGACAGATTGCCATGCGCTCGGCACCTCGACAGTTGGCGGCAATGGTGATGCACATGCCGCCAACAGGGGCAGCACGCAAAAATATCGCGGGCACAGCGCCAACCTAATCCGCGCCAAGGGCCACCACTGGATCCAAGTTCGCGGCTTTGCGGGCCGGCAAATAGCCAAACAGCAAGCCCGTGGCAAACGCGCACGTGAACGCCAGGATCACGGGGCCTGCTGAAAACAACACCGGCTTGCCGAAGCTTGAGAAGGCCAGTGCGGTTGCAAGGCCCACGAACACGCCAATCAAACCGCCGATGGCGCAAACCACCAACGCCTCGGTGTTGAACTGCAAAAGAATATTGATTTTCCGCGCGCCTGTGGCCATGCGAATGCCGATCTCGCGCGTGCGTTCGGTCACGCTAACCAGCATAATGTTCATCACACCAATGCCGCCGACCAAAAGTGAAATGGCGGCAATCGAGCCCAGTAGAATTGTCAGCGTGTCTTGTGTTTCCGTTCGCGCTTCTATGATCGAGGCCATGTTGCGGATTTGGAAATCTTCAATGCCATGACGCGCGGTGAGAAACTGCGTGACCAACGCTTGGGTTTCATCAATACGCTCAACATCTTCAACCGCCACCGTAATACTACGCGCATGGCGCTGGCCAAACACGCGCAGCGCGCCTGTTGTGAAGGGTGCAAACACAATATCGTCCATATCTTGGCCAAAATTGTTGGCGCCTTTGGGATGGGTAACCCCAATGACCAGAAACGGAATGTTGTTGACGATAATGTACGTGCCAATGGGATCTTGACCCAGCGCATAAAGCGACTTGACCACGGTCGCACCTATCACGGCGACGGCATCATAATCCATCATCTCGGCATCAGAAAAAAAGGCGCCGCGATCGAGCGTCCAATCGCGCGCGGTCGTATACCCGGGCGTAGTCGCATTGAACTGAGTCTGTGAATCGCGATTGCCATAGCGCACCGTCACTTGGCCTGCATATTCGGGCACGGCTTCCGACACGTTCGGCAGCTCAGACAGCGCTTGCGCATCCTCAATTGTCAGCGTGGCGCGCACACCGTCAGCCTGACGCAAATTCGGCGCGCCGGGGCGAACCAGCAATAGGTTTGTTCCCATCGACGCCATGCGGTTAAGAACGTCTTGCTTGGCGCCATTGCCAATTGCCAACATGGCAACAACCGACGCCACACCGATAATAATGCCGAGCAATGTGAGAAGCGTGCGCATCAGGTTCGTGCGCAAGGCGGTGAAGGCCATTTTACCTGCCTCCAGCGCATCGGGCATGGTCACGCCGTCAGGTGCCGCCGCGCGCCGGGGCGGAAGTGGCCGTACCAGGGAAGCCGAAGCTGACCCCGCCATCCCGCTGTCGGCGACGATTTCACCATCACGTATTTCGATCACACGCTTGGCGCGGCGTGCAACTTTGGCATCGTGGGTAATCAGCAAGATCGTGTGACCCTGCGCATTCAGATCACGCAACAAGCCCATCACATCTTCGCCGCTTTTGCTATCGAGCGCGCCGGTGGGTTCGTCGGCCAAAATGACCGCACCACCATTCATCAGCGCGCGCGCAATCGACACACGCTGTTGCTGCCCGCCTGACAGTTGGTTGGGTCGATGATCAAGCCGATCGCCTAAGCCCAGAAACCTGAGTAATTCCTCGGCCCGTTCAACGCGCTGTCGATAACTGAGGCCCGCATAGACGGCGGGCACTTCGACATTTTGAACGGCTGTTGATGATGCTAAAAGATTGTACTGCTGAAAAATGAAGCCAAACGCTTCGCGCCGCAAAAGCGCTCTACGGTCGGCATCGAGATCAGACACTTCATCGCCTGAAAATTTATAGCTGCCCGAGGTTGGCCGATCGAGACAACCGATTAAATTCATCAGCGTGGATTTACCCGAGCCCGACGAGCCCATAATAGCAACAAACTCGCCCGCTTGAATATCGAGCGTAATGCCGTGCAACACTTCAACGGCCAAGCTGCCTTCGTTGTAGATCTTGGTAATGTTGTGCAACGAAATGATCGGCGTTGCAGGCGCACGTTCAGCTTGCGACGTCGCCGACGCAGCAACGCTTGACGTGGTTCCGACGACGTTCATATACGCGGGCCTCGTCCACCACCGCGCGGCGCTTCGCGCGAGGCCGCAGACGGCGCGTCAATGACGACCTCCTCGCCCGCCTTCAATCCGACTTTAATTTCGGCCACCAGACGATTCATCACGCCCACTTCGACCGGGCGATCTTGAATGCTCGATCCGTCTTTCACACGCACAACATAGCCGCGAACCGGCTTGCCACCTTTTTCAGCGGGCTTGACGGGGCGCAGCGCCGATACCGGCACGGTCGGCACAGACTTGGCCTCGCCGATCAGGAAAAAGACCTGAGCGCTCATTTGCGTGAACAAATCATGATCCGGATTTTCGACATCGAACAATGAATTGTACAGCACCACATTATTAACGACTTCGGGTGTCGGAATGATCTTGCGCAGCGTTCCATAACGCTTTTGGCCCGACTGCCCCAGGGTCGTGAAATACGCCTTCATGCCAATCTGGAGTTTGTGGATGTCGGCTTCAGAAACCTGCGAATAGACGGTCATGGTATCCATGTCGGCGATACGCAGAACGATGGGCGCGATTTGATTGGCATTCAGTGTCTGGCCTTGTTTGGCGATGACATCAACCACCATGCCCGACATGGGCGCATAAATTTTCGTATAGCCTAAGTTGGCGCGATCCACATTGAGCGTCGAGCCCGCCTGTTTGATCTGAGCCTCAAGCGCTGCAATCTGTGCAGCGTTGACTTTCTTCGTTGATGACGACGCATCAAAGGCATCTTGGCTGGTGGCGCGCTCGGCCAGCAGCGCCGTTTGGCGACCAAATTGTTGCCCGGCCAATGTGCCCTCGGCCCGGCGCTGGGCCAGTTGAGCCTGGAGGTTGAGCAATTGCGCTTCGCCAGCATTCACGCGCGCTTGATAAATGGTGGGCTCGATCTCGGCTAACAGTTGCCCCTGCTCAACGGCATCACCGTAGGTCACATGCAACTTCTTCAGTTGGCCCGACACTTGCGTGCCAACATCGACGAACTGCAACGGTTGCAGTTTACCCACCGCCGTCACCGTGTCTTCGACATCACCGATCACAACCTTTTGTGTCATCGTCGGTCGGTCATTTCCTCCGCTTGGCATCAAGAATGCCCACAGCCCAACGCCAGCAATCAAAGCCGCCCCGATGCTCAAGGCAACTTTGGGGCTTTGCTTCACCCAACCGATCACCGAACTAAAAAACGCACGTAGGGTATTCATGAACGTCATACTTAACTTCGGCCAGAGCCAAAGCTCGCGAACCGTTCAGCAAAGCGTCGCGGGCTTGGCAGCCGCTCTAGACGCTCCATGATGCGACTGCGGATTTTCGGCACTTGCATTACGTTATCGATCCGGCGATCAAGAAAAGCCCACGTCGCATCGCAACCTAGGCTTTTATCGTTTAACCAAAAAAGCATGGTTGATCCATAGACGCCCGCGAGCAGCGCACGTTTGGTATAAAAACTGAAATCGATGGACTGATCGCCAATCGCCTTCCACATCGCATCAACTGTGCTGTACCAGCCTTGCAATACCATACCGGACATAGACGGCTGGGGTGAGAGCGCCAGCGCGCGGCGAATCGCATCGCGGTGCACGGTCCACCGATCAAGCCGCAAGCGAACGATCAGCGCAATTTTCTGGCGGTGTTTGAGTTTGGAAACATCTTGCTTCGCAAAGTCTTCGACCATCAGTCGATCTGCGAGATCAATGAAATGTGCAATCGCCGCTTTTGCGCCGCCGGGAAACAGCAACTCGGCGTCGGATTCTTTTAAACCTGCATCCACGGCCCCGCGACGCAATGCTACCGCACCCCAGCCGTCGAAGACGACATGGGGGAGTGCTGCCTGGCTAAGCGCGTCTTGCTGGCTTTGCTTTGATGGTATGGCGTTCATACCGCACTACCCGCCCTGACCTTCGCGGCCTGGGGTTCACCTTCTTCATCGAGCTCAAGCCTCTCGCCACGGATTTCAGCCTCGGCCTTCAAGGCGTCAACATACGCCAGCGTTGTCATGTCCGTCATGCGCATTGGATAAAGCATGCCATCGAGGTGATCACACTCATGCTGCACCACGCGCGCATGAAAATCGGTGGCCTCGCGTTGAAAACGATTGCCCTGTAAATCCTGCCACGAATACCGAATGGCTTGGAACCGCGGCACACGGCCCGTCAGGCCCGGCACGGACAAGCAGGCCTCCCACTCCTCAAGAGTATCGGGGGTGAGCGGTGTAATTTCGGGATTGATCATGACCGTTAGTGGGACTTCCAGATCTTGATTTCGAGCCGCAGGAACGTAAAAAATCACCACGCGGCTGGGCACATATATTTGTGGTGCTGCCAATCCGATGCCATCGGCTGCTGTCATGGTTTTCACCATATCGGAGACCAACAAAGGTAGCTCTGGGTCGTTGAAATCCCGCACATTTTCTGCCCGGTACTTCAGCACATCGGCGCCCATGCGGGCAATTTGTCGAATGGGCATTTTCGCTAAACCTATTCAAAACATTGCCCTGTATATAGGGCAGATGGCGCTGATACCATCTCAGAATTGGCCATCTGCGCCCCGTAACCCCTGCTAAGTGACTGAAATTAAGGGGAAAATCTAGACCAGCGCAGCCCTTCACAACCCAAAATCGCCATGATATAGAACGCCTCTTCTTCACGGACCGGGGCATTACCTTGGACCGGGGCGCGCACAACGGTGCGCCCGAGAGGAACATGCTTTGGCTCACACATTCTGCCGATGGAGACGACCCTGGTCCAAGTTATAGTCCGCGACAACAACGTCGACCAAGCCTTGAAGGTGCTGAAAAAGAAAATGCAGCGCGAAGGCATTTTCCGTGAAATGAAGCTCCGTAAGGCCTACGAGAAGCCCTCAGAGCGTAAAGCCCGTGAGAAGTCCGAGGCCATTCGCCGCGCCCGCAAGCTCGAGCGCAAGCGTTTGGAACGCGAAGGCTTTTAGATAACCCTTCTCTCCCTGCCACCCACAACGCGGCACTGAGACATCAGAGTGTGTGAACGGAGCAACCCAAGGGTTGCTCCGTTTTATTTTGGGTCGACCCCATTAACCCCCCGTCAACCTGCCCTCCCGTATCATCCCTCAAAATAAAAAGAGTGGGGTACGCCAGTGTCAACCGTCAGCATTCGTCCGGCGCGAGCCGACGATTCAGAATCTATTGCCCGCGTCGTCAAAGAGTCGTGGCTGGCCACCAATCGCAGGTTCCTGCCCGATGACTCTGCCAGTGCCGTGATGCACGGCGACCGCTTAGCCGAAATTACCGCCATGCATTGGCAATCCATTTGGGTGGCCGTATTTGATAGTGCTGTGGTTGGCGCTGTGGCCGCGAACGACCAGGGCCATATGTGGATGCTGTATGTACTGCCCGATCACCAAGGCTTAGGCATTGGCTCGGCGCTTTACACTGCCGCCATTGACAACATGCGCAAGTCAGGGACCCGCAAGGCGATGTTAGAAGTTCTGGCGGCCAATGAGTCGGCTGTCGCGTTTTATCGCACGCGGGGCTGGGTGCCCGAGGGACGGCGGACCGAGCACATTCCCGGTTTTCGGTTTACAGCCGTGCGCATGGGGCTGACTTTAGCCTAAACCGCCTTGACCCCCTCACCTGCGGGGGTTAAGCCTCCGTTATCAAGGCTTCATGCGAAGCCTCGGGGGGTCCTGTGAAAGGGCTGAGATAGCACTTGGGCATTGTCTGCTCGCCGTGCTGACCCGTTGAACCTGATCTGGGTCATGCCAGCGTAGGGAGACGACATGAAATCACGCCCCACCTCCATTTTCTTATTGGCCCCCGTGTTACTGGCCACCACCGCCTTGGCGCAACCGCAAAGCCCCATCGAAGAAATCCTCGTCACCGCACGCGGGCGGATCGAGAATTTGGCGCGCGTGCCCGACAGCATTTCTGTCTATGGCCGCGCTGAGTTGGAAAAACATCAGGTCGTCAACTTCGAGGACATCGCCGCCTATACACCCGGCGTGTTCGTTATCAACGACCAAGACCCGGGAACCAACATCATTACCATTCGCGGTATTTCAACCGACCGCCTGCAACAGGCGTCAGTGGCGTATGTGGTTGATGGCCTGGCCTTGGCCGACAAAGAATTATTCACGCAGCCCTATTACGACATGGAGCGCGTGGAAATTTTAAAAGGCCCGCAAGGCGCGCTGTACGGCAAGAATGCGATAGGTGGTGTGTTCAATGTGATCACGCGCGCACCCACCGAGACATTCGAGGGCAGCGTTGAAGCCGAATACGGCAACGGCGATAACAAAGCCGTGCGCGTGGCAGTGGGCGGGCCCTTGATGGGTAAAAAATTGATGTTCCGCGTGGCCGCGCAAGTTCAGGATTGGGATGGTTGGATTTACAACTCGTTTCTGAAAAAGAAAGTCGACGGCCAGTATACGCGTAACCTCAGGGCCAAATTGCGCGGTGAGCCCAGCGATGACTGGACGTGGGATTTGCAATGGAATGTGAACGCCGAGCGCAGTGGTGCGGCGTGGGTGTCGTCGAACAACGTCACCGGCAAATTCGGCGGCAAGTTAGATGGCCCCGCTCTCACCAACCCCTTCGGCGATTTTGAAGGCAATGCGCGGCGGCATTGGTACGGTATATCGTTGAAGAATGAGGTGAAGTTTGCGGACGGAACGCTCAGCGTGATTGGCGGCTATGACCAATACGCCAAGCGGTTTTTCGAGGAACTCGATTTCCGTAACGACAAACCCATCACGTTCTTTGGAACGCCCTTTTTTCCCAATGGCATTCAACCCATTGCCCAGCCGGTGGACTTGCGCGCCTGGACCGGTGAAGCGCGCTATACATCATCAGACAGCGCACCGATCCGTTGGATTGCCGGGGCGTTTGTTCAAGACAGTCTCAGGAAACGTGTGGATGATTTCGGGCCGTTGTTGTTTGGCGCTGAGGCCTCGGCATTTCGCACACCGACAACGCAAGTCGCCGCTTTCGGGCAGGTTACGGCGTCGCTGGCCGATCAACTCGAAGCCACACTGGCACTGCGCTATGACAACGTGAAAACATCCGAAGATATGACCGGCGTCACAACAAAGCGCCGCAGCGATTTTGCCCAGAAAACCTTCGGCCAAGTTCAACCAAAATTATCGCTGGCCTATAACTTGAGCCCGCAATCAATAATCTATGCAAATATGAGTCGCGGGTTCAAACCGGGTGGCTTTAATCCGCAACCAGGCCCCACCGACACTTTCAAGCGTATATACAAAGCCGAGACAACAACCGCCATTGAGGTGGGCGCTAAAACGGCTAGTGCCGATGGGCGCGTCAGCGCAACAGCCTCAGCTTTCTACACCGACTATGCCAACTTTCAATATTTCGCCTTCATCAACGGCAACGACACCACCTACACTGCGCCCAAAGTAAAAGTGAAAGGGTTTGAGTTTTCTGTCACAGCAAAACCCTCGCCTTGGCTCGCCCTCGATAGCGCCCTCTCGTACACCGATGCAAAAATCGGCAACTTTAGTGCGCCCAACCCTGTGAGCGGCGTGGGCCTGCGTAATTACACTGGCAAGCAAACGCCCAATTCTCCGCGCTATAATTTAGCAACGGGCGCAGAGGTCGATTGGCCGTTAAGCGGCGGCCTAATAGGTTCTGTGCGTGGTGAACTCACGGTGCGCGGTAAAACGTTCTTTGAAATTGATAACGCGCTGTATTCGCCCACGGAGGCTGCGCTGAATCTACGCGTAGCCGTGCGCTCCGATGATTGGACTGCGGCCATCTGGGCCAAAAACCTGACGAACAATCGTTGGGCGGTGTCGGCCTTTGGTCAGGGGCAGATTGCATTGCTGGCGTTTTTGGGGCCCAATGGGCCCTTCGATAGCTTCAACATTAACCGAGGCCGCCAATACGGCGTGACGCTCAAAGCGAATTTCTAATCATGGCAATATTCTCCGACAGTGTTTGGACCGAAGCGGCAGCATTGCGACAGGCCATTAAAGACTTGCCGTTTAATCGCGAGTTGGCCGCAGGCACGCTGCACCGCGAGAAATTCCAGTTCTACATTGTGCAGGACTCGATTTATCTCGAATCTTATTCGCGCACGCTATCCCTCGCGTCGGCAAAGGCACCGACGACCGCTGCGATGCTGGAATTTGCCAACGCCGCCGCTGTGGCCATTCAGGTCGAACGCGCACTGCATGCAAGTTTTTTTAAGCAGTTCAATGTCAGCAGCGATGGACGCGCCCAAACCGAACCCTCGCCCACCTGCCTCAACTACACCAACTTCCTGCTCACCACAGCAGCGACCGGCGGCTACGCCGAACTTGTGGCGGCGATCCTGCCGTGCTTCTGGGTCTATTGGGAGATCGGCAATCACATTGCGTCGATTGCTCAGCGGCCCAACACCTACGATGCCTGGATCAACACCTACGCCGACCAAAGCTTTGGCGATGCCACTAAACGCGTGATTGCCATCACCGACGAGATCGCTGCCGCCGAAGACGCCCCAACGGTCGAGCGTATGCGCCGCGCCTTCCTGCGCTGCACGCAATTTGAGTGGATGTTCTGGGATTCAGCCTACAAACAAGAACGCTGGCCAATTTAAGTATTGCCCCCCCCCTCGCCTGTGGGAGATGGCCGCGGTGAGGGCGATTTGTTTGCTGACTTCATAGCAACACTCAGCTAAAAAACGAAGCTACCTCACCCGCGACGTTGTCGCGACCTCTCCCAAGGGAGAGGTCGCGTTTTTACTTACTCGCATCGTCAGCCCAGGCATGAACTGTTAAATTGGGCCATTCTTGCTGCCAGCGCGCTGCTTTCTCAGCATACACACGCAAAATCGGCAATGTACGATTGGGCGTGACGATGAGGTTCCATAAATCGTCCAGGCCATAAGGGGCGAACAGGTCGAGAAAGTGATCACCCGTGCGCTTCAGGCCGACCGCAGCCGTGCGCGCAGGTAAACGCAAGATACCTTCCGAGGCATTAGTGAGCGCAGGATAAGCGATGCCGAATTTCTCCGGATACCATTCATGCACGCGGGCTTGGTTGCGAACTTGAATGTCGGCATCGATATCACTGAACAGCCACGCCGCGTCCTTAATAACTTGGTCTTCGGCCTCGTATGACAGGTCCTCGGAAAAATAGAAAATATCGTAGTCCTTAATCCCCTGCCCCGCGGGGCGGCCCGAGCGCAGATTCCACACGGTTTTAAACAAGCATCCCGACGTCAGCCACCAGTCTTGAATGCCTAAGCTGGGGAAGCGCTCAAGAATGGACGCGTTGATGCGGTTCATCAGACTGAGTTGCACCACCTGACGCGCCATACGTTCGGATTTCATTTCGGCCGTCGAGACACTTCCGGCTTCGGGGAACAGCGGAACGGTCTTGGGCTCACGCTTAGGCTTCAGCGGGCGCAGATCGTCCACCGGGTCTTTTTGCGCGAGGCGCAGACCTGCATGAATGCGCAGCCGCAAAGGCGTGCCCGACCCTAGCGTAATAATCGACATACGATGATCTTACCGGATATTACGGTGCAACGCTGCTACGGAATTTGCGCTTTTGATTTTTTTTGGTCGCATTTTTCACGCCAAGCGAACGGCCACGTCTCGGGAACACGCTCCTAGATTTCGACTTGGGTTCCCAATTCGACGACGCGATTGACCGGCAGCTTGAAGAATACCATGGCTGAGGTCGCGCTGCGTGACATCCAGGCAAATAAGCCTTCGCGCCACACCGCCATACCCGGTCGCGCACTGGAGATCAGCGTTTCGCGGCCTAAGAAATAAGATGTGTCCATCTCATTGAGTTCAAGGCCTAAGGGCTGGGCAAGTTTTAACGCGGCTGGCACATCGGTGTCGTCAAGATATCCGAATCTTAAAATGACCCGATAGAACCGACGCCCTAAATGTTGAAGCATAATGCGGGCAGACGCGTCCACGTGCGGAATGCCATCGGTGACGACGGTAAGGAAAATCACCCGCTCGTGCAAAACCTTGTTGTGCTTCATATTATGCAACAGCGCATGGGGTACACCGTCGGCACCACCCGTCATAAATATCGCTGTCCCGGCCACGCGGGTGACGCTTTTGCCTAATGAATTTAGAAACGTCTCAACCGGCATCGCCTCTTCGTGCAGGCGCGCAGCCAACAACGCGCGTCCCTTTTTCCAAGTTACGAGGAAAATAAAAGCCGCAACGCCAATGGCCAGTGGGAACCAACCGCCATTGGCTATTTTGGTGATGTTGGCCGCAAAGAACGCAAGATCAACCAGCAGCAAAACGCTAACCACCAAAATCCCTTGCCACAGACTCCAGCGCCACAACATGAAGATGACAAAAGCAAGCAGCAGCGTATCGATCATCATCGTTCCGGTCACTGCAACGCCATACGCAGCGGCCAATTTCGTTGACGATTGAAACCCAAGCACGAGAACCAGCACGCTCACCATCAGCGTCCAATTCACGAAGGGAATGTAAATCTGCCCCTCTTCGGTTGCCGAGGTGTGGATGGTCGACATGCGGGGTAAAAAGCCAAGCTGCATCGCCTGGCGTGTGACGGAAAAAGCCCCCGAGATGACGGCTTGCGAGGCAATCACAGTTGCGCACGCAGCAAGCCCCACCATCGGCAATGCTCCCCACTGTGGCGCCATTTCGAAGAATGGGTTGGCCGCGGCCGCAGGGTTATTCAACAGCAACGCCCCTTGGCCGAAATAGTTGATAATCAGCGACGGCCCAACGAACATAAACCAAGCGCGACGAATGGGCTTGCAGCCAAAATGCGACATATCGGCGTACAGGGCCTCAGCGCCAGTCAAGGCCAAAACCACAGAGCCCAGTGCGAGGAATGCGTACATGCCATCGTTGACAAAAAATCGGACGGCATAGATCGGGTTCAATGCAGCCACAACGCCGGGCGCTTGGGCGATATTCACCGCACCGATAACCGCAAGGACAATAAACCAAACAACTATAACAGGCGCAAAAAAGCGCGCGATACGCGCAGTCCCCGAGGCTTGAATCATGAAGAGGAAAACAAGAATCGCAACGGTGATGGGAATAATGAATCGCTCGACACCCGGCAACGCAACCTCAAGGCCCTCGACCGCGCTTAAGACCGAGATGGCCGGGGTAATCATACTGTCGCCATAAAACAAAGCAGCGGCAAAAATCCCCAACACTGTCACAACGGGGGCCAACCACGTTTTGCGGGTGATTACTTCCACCAACGCCAACAGCGCCAGACTGCCGCCCTGGCCAAGATGGTCCGCACGCATCATCAGCATGGTATACTTAAAAGACACCACAATCGTGACCGACCAAAACACCAAAGAGAGCACGCCCAAAACATGCTCGGCATCCGCCGGCAGCGGATGGGTGCCTGAAAAACACTCTTTAAAGGCGTAAAGCGGGCTAGTTCCGATGTCGCCATAAACCACTCCAATCGCACCCAGCATGAGGGTTGCGATCGATTGAGCACGGCCATGAGATATCGGTGGCGCAGCAGGAGCGACGGGGTATTGTTCTTCTGACATTCCATTGATCCGACAGCGAAACCTGCCCGTTGCCGAGGGCCGGATTGCTTAGCACTCTGAAACTACCCAATCCAGGTGCACTTTAGCGTGGGTATGCATTTTCGCGGGACTGGATTGCAAGAAAGCCATGCTAAACTGTCAAATAACACTGAATTGCAATACCGCGCGGGGACTGTTTGAACAGACCAAATCATGGACAGGAGTGATGAATGGCACGGGTTGGCCTGAGTATCTTATGTGGCTTCGTCTTCATATCAGCGGGGGTATGGGCGGCGGATTTCCCCAAGGGGCAGTTGCCCGAGACCGTCACCCCCACCCATTACGCCATCAATTTGAAGATCCTGCCGGAAGATCAGCGCTTCTCGGGCAATGTCGGCATCGACGTGCAACTGAGCAAAGCCAGCAATATAATCTTTTTCCATGGCAAAGACCTGGCAGTGCAAGGCGCCCATGTGATCGTTGCCGGAAAAAAGATGGAGGCCGCCTATGAGGAAATTCCCCAATCGGGTGGCGTTGCCAAACTGACAACGGACGCTGTCATCCCCGCAGGACCTGCGCGCATTGAAATCACCTATACCGCGCCCTTTAATCGTCAGCTCGAAGGCCTCTATCGCTCGGACGAAGGCGGCGATTCATACGCGTTCACGCAAATGGAACCCATCGCCGCACGTTTGGCATTTCCATCGTTCGACGAACCCCGCTTCAAAACACCTTACGATACCACGCTGACAGTGCGCCAAGCCCATGTGGCCATCTCAAACACTCCCAGCATCAAAGAAGAAAAACTGAGCAACGAGTTAAAGACTATTACGTTCTCCACGACCAAGCCCTTGCCGACCTATCTTATCGCCTTCGCTGTAGGGCCGCTGGATGTGGTGGAATGGAAAGCCATTCGCAAAACTGAAATTCGTGAAGTCGAAATTCCCCTGCGCGGCATTACCGCCCGCGGCAAAGGCCCGCAAATCAAATACGCATTGGAAAACACCGAAGCGTTGTTAGTGATTTTAGAAAACTATTTCGGCATCCCCTACCCTTATGAAAAACTAGACCTGGTTGCGGCTACAGATTTCGCGGCCGGTGCCATGGAAAATGCCGGTGCTATTTTCTATCGCGAGCCGCTGATGCTATTCGACGATAAGGCCTCTCTATCACAGAAACGCCGCTACGCACTGACGCATGCGCACGAAATGGCGCATCAATGGTTCGGCAACCTCGTCACGCCCGCATGGTGGGACGATATATGGTTGAACGAAGCTTTTGCAACGTGGATGGAATACCGCACCGCTCAGGAGTGGAACCCCAAAGGCGAGTACGGCCGCCTGAACCTCACAGGGTCACTGGGAGCAATGGGCACCGATGGCTGGCGCAGTGCCCGCCAGATTGCTCAACCCATTGCATCGAATGACGACATCTCGAACGCCTTTGATAGCATCACCTATGAAAAAGGCGGCGGTGTGCTGTCGATGTTCGAACGCTATTACGGCGCAGAACAATTTAGAAAAGGCGTAAAGCTGCACATGCAGCGCTATCGCTTTGGCATCGCCACATCGAAAGAATTTTTACAATCCATCGCTGATGCGAATGGCGATACCCAAGGCGTTGCCGCGTTTCAGACATTCCTGAACCAGCCCGGCGTTCCCTTTGTGCGCTCCGAGTTAAAATGCACAAAATCTGGCGCGAAGCTCAATATCAGTCAAAGTCGCTATGCTTTAGCCGGTGAGCCTGGCGATGCGCCGCGCCCTGAGCAGACCTGGCAGATTCCAATGTGCGTGGTGTACGGCGACGGGTCGCAACGCAAGCAAGTTTGTGAAATCGTGCCCGAACGCAGCGCTTCGATTGATCTGAAAGCCGAGCAATGCCCGGCATGGGTGATGCCCAATGCTGACGGCGCAGGCTATTTCCGCTTTGCGCTAAATAACAAAGATTGGGATGCGCTAATCGCCAATGCGTCACAATTAACCGAGAAAGAGGTTTTATCCGCCCTCGACAGCTTAGACGCCGCCTTTACAGCCGGAAATGTTGACGTCGACAAGTACCTTGAGCGCGTTAAAGCCTTACTGCGCAGCAAAGGCAGCAACCCGCCGTGGGATATCGCGTTGGCACCGATTGGGCGGCTAACGTGGATCAAAGATAACTTGGTCAGCGAAGAAACCCGCGGCGCCGTGAAAACGCTGATGTCAGAAATCTATGGGCCAATCTACGATCATCTGGGTCTTGATCCCACATCGGCCATGGACAAAGCCAATGCGATTCAAGCCAACTTATTGCGAACCCCGATCGTCAACCTCATGGCGCTGCAAGTCGAGCGTGCCGACGTGCGAGCAGAGTTGGCTAAGCGCGGCACGGCATTTTTAGGCATGGGCGGTGACGGCAAAATAAATTCGAGAGCGATTGATGCCAGCTTGGCCGAAGTCGCCATTACCGTCGCCGTGCAAGACAATGGAGAGCCTGTCGCAGAAGCGATTCTGACTCACCTCAAAACCGAACGCAGTGCCGTGACCCGCTCGCGGTTGCTCTCGTCGCTGACGCGCTCGACCGATAAGGCTGTTGCCGCTAAGGCACGTGCCTTAGCGCTGGACACAACTTTGCGCGGCAACGAAGTGCCAATCATGATGTATGGTAGCATGCGCGAGCCAGCCAATGCCGCCGACGGCTGGGCTTGGTTCAAGGCCAATGTTGATGCTTTGGCGACGCGTACACCGCCAACCGACCGAGGCGACTTAGCGGGAATCGGCACGCGCTTTTGTAGCAAGGGAGACCGCGACGACTATGCCAAGTTCTTTCAGGGCCGCATTGATTCGATGACCGGTGGGCCGCGCACCATGGCGCAAACCTTGGAGCAAGTCGACGCGTGCCGGATATTGGTGCAACAACAGCGCCGAAAGGCCGACAAATACTTCAGCACTCGTTCAGGAGAAAAATCATGAACCGCCGCGACATTCTTTCAACTATGGCCGCCACAGCGGTCGCCGTTTCAGTTTTAGGAGAGACCACCATGGCACAAGACGACAAAACCATTGCAATTATTGGTACCGGCCGAATGGGCGGCGCATTCGGGCTGCTGTTTTCGCGCGCGGGCTACAAAGTGATCTATGGGTCACGCAATCCAGCCGATGAAAAAGTTCAGTCTTTGGTGAAAGGCACGCCTGGCGGAGCTGCCATGAGCGCGAAAGACGCTGCCGCCAAAGTAGGCATCATCGTTCTCGCCACGCCTTGGAGCGGCACCGAAGCTGTGATCAAAAGCATGGGCGACCTCACAGGAAAATTAATCCTCGATCCCACCAACGCCATTTCCTTTGGTAAAGACGGTGGCCTTGCGGTTGAAACATCGGGCGGCGAATTAGTGCGCGACTGGGCGAAGGGTGCCAGCGTGGTGAAAGCGTTTAACACCGTGGGCTATTTCGTCATCGCCGATCCCAAAGTGCTGGGCGATAGGGTTTCTGTTTTCCTGGCGGGCGATGATGCCGCGGCCAAGGATAAAGTTTTGGCCATGGTGAATGGTTTAGGCTTTGAGGGCACTGACGTTGGGCCCATGAAAAGCGCCCGCGTGCTTGAAGGCATGTCGACGCTGTACATGGTGCCATTCATGACCGGCAAACAAGACCAGCGATTCGAATGGGCCGTGCGCCGTTCAGGCGGCGTGAAGTTGGGCCCAGTGCGCCCAGCAGGTTGAGGCCAGTACTATGGACCGCCGCAGTATTCTGTCCAGCGCACTTGCGTTCGCCGCCATCACCCCAGCCCGCGCAGCCGACAAACTGAATCCGATCTTCGTGGTCGGCGCCACCGCGCGCATGGCGCCTGAGATCATGCAGCAGGCCCTCGATCAAGGCCACCGTGTGACGGGATTTGCGCGCAGCCCTGAGAAAATCAAAATCACCCACCCCAATTTCACCGCCGTCAAAGGCGATGTGTATGACCTGAAGGGCCTCGAGAAAGCCCTTAAAGGTGATGAGGTAGTGATATCGCTCATAGGCCCCGTCGTCGAGCCCAACACAGAACCTGGCTACATTGATTTGTATTCAGTGGGCGTGGCGACCGTCATCTCAGCGATGCGCACCAAGGGAAATAAACGCCTGTTGATCACAACGTCGGGTGGGACTGAGCAAATTCCCAAAGAGAAGCCGACTAATGGCAATCGGATTGACGAGATTGTGTGGAAAAATCGCAACCTCTACGGCGATATGCAGCGCTCTGAGAAAATCATAGCTGTCAGTGGACTTGAATACATCGTGTTGCGCCCGCGCTTTCTGGGCGGCGGACCCAAACAACACAATCTAAAATTCTCGGTGCACAAAAACCACATCGCCTTTAATGAACGCACGGGCGGCGAAACCAGCCGCGTGTTGTATTCCGACATCGCCGAGTTCGTGCTGACGCTACTCGACGGCCCCAACGCTTACCTTGGCACGGCGGTGGGGATTTACAGCGATACGAAAATTCAAATGAAAGTGAAGGCAGAGTAGCCCCTACTCTAACGCGCCGCAGATTTCCTCGGTCATTTTTTTGGCATCGCCAAGCAGCATCATGGTGTTATCGCGGTAGAACAGGTCGTTGTCGACGCCCGCATAACCGGCCGCCATCGAACGCTTCACGAACAAAACAGTTTTCGCCTTTTCAACGTCTAAAATCGGCATCCCATAGATGGGGCTTTGCGGATCGGTCTTAGCCGCTGGGTTGGTTACATCGTTCGCGCCAATCACATAGACCGCATCGGCGGTGATGAATTCATGGTTGATTTCTTCCAGTTCAAAGACCTCGTCGTAAGGCACATTGGCTTCGGCCAGCAGCACGTTCATGTGGCCTGGCATGCGGCCTGCGACGGGGTGAATGGCGTATTTCACGGTCACGCCTTCGGCTTTCAGCTTGTCGGCCATTTCACGCAGTGCATGTTGCGCTTGGGCCACGGCCATGCCGTAGCCGGGCACGATGATGATCTTACTGGCGTTCTTCATAATGAAAGCCGCGTCATCGGCCGAGCCTACCTTGTGGGGGCGTGCTTCTTTTTTGCCCGCACCGCCGGCGGCGGCTGCCGCATCTCCCCCGAAGCCACCGAGGATCACATTAATAATCGAACGGTTCATGCCTTTGCACATGATGTAAGACAAGATGGCACCCGATGAGCCCACCAACGCGCCGACAATAATGAGCAAGCTATTGCCCAGCGTGAAGCCGATACCCGCCGCCGCCCAACCGGAATAGCTGTTGAGCATCGAGACCACCACGGGCATATCTGCGCCGCCGATGGGCAGGATGAGCAGAAAGCCAATCAGGAAACTCAACATCGCCAAGGCGAAGAAGATGGTGTGGCTTTCAGACCCACAGAACATCACCACTAGCGCCAGAATTGCCAGGCCCAAAAATGCATTGAGTTGATGCTGACCTTTAAAGACCAGCGGATTGCCGGTCATTAGGCCTTGCAGTTTCGCAAACGCAATCACCGAGCCTGAGAACGTAATTGCGCCGATCACCAAGCCCAACGACATTTCCACCAAGCTGGCGGTTTTGAGATTGCCGGGCGTGCCAATGCCATAGCTTTCAGGCGAGAGCAGCGCCGCGCCTGCCACGAACACAGCCGCCAGGCCGACCAAGCTATGAAATGCGGCCACCAGTTGCGGCAACGCCGTCATCTCGATCTTTCGCGCGATCACCGCACCGATGGCACCGCCGAGCACGATCCCGCCAACAATCCAGATGTAACTTTTCACTTCAGGGGACAGCAGCGTTGTGATGATGGCAATCGTCATGCCGATCATGCCCAGCGTGTTGCCCTGGCGTGAGGTTTCGGGGTTCGACAATCCGCGCAGCGTGAGAATGAAAAACACGCCAGCGACGATATAGGCAGCGAGGGTTGCTCCAATGGCCATGGTGCTACTTGCCCTTCTTTTTAAACATCGCAAGCATTCGCTGCGTTACGATGAAGCCGCCGAAGATGTTAACCGACGCCAAGACCACGGCCAGAAAGCCTAGCAGCTTCGCCGTCCCGAACGCTTCGGGCCCGGCAGCTAAAATGGCCCCAACGATAATGACGCTCGACACCGCGTTGGTTACAGCCATCAGCGGGCTGTGCAAGGCTGGTGTGACACTCCACACAACGTAGAAGCCAACAAATACGGCCAAGGCAAAAATTGTGAGCAGATACCAAAATTCATTTCCACCGCCCTGCTGTGCGGCAAGCTGCGCCACTTGGGATGACAGCGCCTGAACTTGCTGGGCCAGATCTCCGGCCTGCTCGGCAACCTTGGCGGCTTGATCGGTGACTTGATCGGGGTTCATGTATGCTGCTCCTTATCCAACCAACGATGGGTGAACAACTTGGCCGTCTTTAGTGATGAGCGTGCCCCTCACCAGTTCATCGTCAAAATTGATTTTCAGATTTCCGCTGCCTTTCTCAATCATAAGGGCGGCAAAGTTCAGCACGTTTTTGGCAAACAACGCGCTGGCATCGCGCGGCAAACGCGCAGGCACATTGCTGTATCCCATAATGATCGCGCCATTTTCGGTGGTCACGACCTGATCTTTGACCGAGCCCACAACATTCCCACCTGTTTCCACCGCCAGATCGACGATGATTGAACCGGCTTTCATGCTGTGCACCATTTCGGCAGACACGAGTTTCGGCGCGGCACGACCCGGAATCAGCGCTGTTGTAATGACAATGTCGGATTTGGCGACTTCTGCGGCAACAGCCGCGGCTTGCTTTTGTTTGAAGTCGTCATCCATTTCCTTCGCATAGCCACCCGAGGTTTCTGCAGCTTTCATTTTCGCTTCATCAACAACGATGAACTTCCCGCCCAAGCTTTCTACTTGTTCCTTGGCGGCGTAGCGAACATCGGTGGCATACACCACCGCGCCCATGCGTTTTGCCGTGGCGATGGCTTGTAGACCCGCCACACCGGCCCCGAAAATCAACACGCGCGCAGGCGCAATCGTTCCAGCTGCTGTCATCATCATTGGCATGGCGCGGCCAAATGTGGCGGCGGCGTCAATGACGGCTTTGTAGCCCGCAAGATTGCTTTGTGAGGATAAAATATCCATGGCCTGCGCGCGACTGATCCGAGGCATTAGTTCCAGCGCAAACGCATTCACACCTTTCGCCGCTAAAGCTTGTGCCATGGACTTCGAGGTTAGCGCATTCATTTGCGCCATGATGTAGCTTCCTGATTTCAGCGCGGCAATTTCATCTGTGCCTTCATCAGCCGTCATGGGCCGCTGCACTTTGACCACCAAATCCGCACCCGATACTGCGCTGCCAGCGTTGGCGGCAATGGTCGCACCGACTGCGGTATAATCTGAATCGGACATACTGGCTGCTGCCCCAGCGCCAGTTTCAACGACGACCGAACAGCCAAGACCGATGAGTTTTTTGATGGTGTCAGGTGTGGCCGCAACACGCGTTTCGTGGGGCCGACGCTCTTTCAAAACAGCAATCTGCATTGCGAATTCCCCTTCGACAACCAACTACGGCGCACCTAGCGCGGCCAAAGCTTATGGCCACCATTGATGCAAATTCGCCCGGTCTTGCCAAGGGTTAAGACGGCCAAAGCCAGGGAAATAGAGCAAATCGTGGGCTTTGGGCGGGGCCAGTAATCCTTTATGGTTTAGCACGCGTATATCTGATTAGAGTTACAAGGTCGTGCGGCAGCATGCGCATATTAGCTTTGGCGATGACTTTGACGGTCGGGCTTGCGGCCTTGAGCCCAGCGCAGGCGCGTGACCAAAAAGAGCTTCTGCTTTTCGATGTGATGTTCGGTGGTTTACACGTCGCCGATGTCGTTGTCACCATGGACCAAACGCCCGAGAGTTATCAATCGCGCCTGGAAATGCGCACGCGCGGCGTGGCTGAACTGTTCCAAGATTTTCGCGCCGATATGAAAAGCGAAGGCGGATTCGTGGTCACCAGCGCGCGCCACCTCACGGTACCCTCGCTCTACACGCGCGCGTGGACCAGCCCCAAAATGGCATCGGAAATGACCATGCGGTTCGACTCACTCACAGGACTCAGTCAATCCGAAGAGCGCCTCTTTAACCCTCAGACGGGCGCAGTGATGCAACCCGAAGATATGCCGTGGAATAATCGACGCAAGCCGATCCCCGTCGTGCCAGACAATTTGCGCGCAGGCGCCATTGACCCCATTGCCGCGTTCATCGCCGCCCGGCGTCAGGTTCTCGACTTTGGGAAAAGTGAAGTGCGCGTGCCGATTTATGATGGTCGACGCCGTTACGACATTATTAGTAAAGTCGGCAAATCGCGCAGCTATACGATCAAGGACCAAACGCGCGAACTCACGCCCATCACCTCGCGCGTCGAGCCGGTGTTCGGCTTTGAGCCTGACAGCGAAGACCGCATGCGGGACTCCACCGGTACAACGCTATTCACATCCGACGCGCGCTTCGTACCGGTCCAGATTATTCTGGCCAATGATATGTTTTCCAGCGTGATGAATTTGGTGGCCGAGTGCACCACCGACCCCGCCCCGTGCGATAACTTTGGCCAAAAAGCGCCACAGCAAAAATCGGCTGCGAACTAAGCTTTCTTGCGTTTCGCCCTCAGCACCTTCTTAAATTCTTCGGCGTCATCGCGGCCCTTGGGCCAGTTGGCCAAATCGAACAGCATAGGTGTTTTTTGCTCCAGGCCCTTACGTGCGGCAGCCGGAATCTCATCGAGGCTTTTCATTTTTGCGCCCATGGCCCTGCCCCAACTACGCCCTGACCGTGTGCCCATGCCGGCCCACGGCTGAAAGCTGACTAAGTTTTGAAATTGAATTGAGGCCGAGGCGCGCAGCACGTTCGGGTCGGCCACTTCTTTGAGTGGCGCGAAATAAACGTAATGCGAATCCCAATACATCATCGGCCCTGATGAATCTTCGGGGAACTCTGTGGGTGTGAACGGATTTGGGTATGAGAATCCCGACATCGTCGGCATGACCACTGTGTCGCCCACCGTTTCAATTGCCATGGGCTTTGGCTTCAAGGTCGCGCCAGGTCCGGTGATGACGTCATCGGGGCCGATCTCGACCGATATAGGACGTCCAATAAAGTGCCAGGGCTCGAGCGTTTCACCCGTGATCGGGTTTTGCCATTTCTCTAACACCTCGTGAGTATCGAATTTGCAGTACACACCTGCTTCGTAGTTGGTGATCATGGTGTTGCCATTGGCCATGGGCTTACAAACTTTGATGGCCACATTGTTCATCGTGTAGAGCGGCACCAGGTTTTTATCGTGCATGTAAGCGAAGATGTGCAGGCGGTAGAACGCGGGTACGGCTTCGTCTGCCGCACTGGCGACAATTTTTGCACGCACTTTCGCGCGTTCTTTGGGGTCTTCGAGCTTTAATGTTGTGGCTGTTTGTGCAGGCAATGAGGCCATTGCGGACGCCATGCCCAAACCTGCAAAGATTGAGTTGCGCCGCGAAATTTCCGCAAACGTCATGCTTCACTCCCAAAACACAGCCTCATCGTCATACTCGTGCTCGACACGGGCATCCAGGGTTACAAAAAATGCCCGTGCATTTTGCCCTGGGTCCTCGGGTCAATCCCGAGGACGACAAGAATTTACATATAGTAGTAGCTCGTTACCCCTGCTTGGCTTTACGCCACGCCATGTACTCGGGGAAATCGAGCCGGGGTTTAGTCCAATTATCGACATTAAAAATTTCCGGCGTTTGCTTCTCAAGTGTGAGGCGTGCGCCCTTCGGTAATTCGTCGAGATTCTTCAGCTTTGTACCGTAGGCTTTGCCATAGGTGCGCCCCGGCTTGCCACCAAGCCCGAACCACGGATGCCAGCTGACAAGGTTTTGGAACTGCGAGAACGCGCCCGCGCGGGTCAGTTTCGGGTTCAGCACATCAGCGACCTTGGCCGCATGAACGAAATGCGAATCCCAGTAATAAATCGGGCCTGCCGATTCTTTAGGATACTGCTCGGGCTTCATGGGGTTCGGGAATGAAAATGCCGATTGGCTAGGCACAAAAATTGTGTCCCCAATAATGTCGATGCGTTGCGCCTTAGGCTTAACTGTGGCGGTTTCGTCCGTCACCGCGCCATCCGGTCCAACTTCAGCCTTGAGAGGCCCGCCAATGAATGGCCATACATCGCGCTTCTCGCCGGTGATGGGGTTTTCCCACACGTCAATGGATTCATCCGTATCGAACTTACAATAGGCCCCAGACTCAAACACTGTGCCGGCGTAATTGCCATTGGGCAGTGGTTTCCATTTCGTAATGTTGAGATTGTTCATGGTCACGAATGGAATCAAATTCCCCTCGTTGGCGTAGCCATACAAGTGCAGTCGGTAAAATGTATACACCGTCTCCTCGGCGATGGACCCGCCCACTTTGGCCCGCACCATGGCGCGCGTTTTAGGGTCGGCGAGATCAAGCGTGCCGATCATTTGCGCCGATGCTGTGCGCGGTGCCGTGGTTGCTGCCGCGGCTGTCATGGCCGCTGTGGCGATCACATTACGGCGTGTGAATGTGGATGATGTCATGAAAAACCTCCCTGCCCTGAAGGGAGAACTATAAAGGCAGCCCGGCTTTCTTCAAGGCTGCACCTTGGTGCTTAGCCAAAGCTTTCTCGTCGAAGTTCTTAATGGTGTCGTGGAAGAGCCGGTGCCAGTTGACCTTGGCCCCCAGCCGCAAGAACACGCCGCCCAGGCCAATCGCGGCGCGGTCGACCATGACGAACTCACGCGGCGGCTTCACACCGCCGAGGCGTTTGAGTTCCCCATGCACTTTCTCGGCAACTTCACGCCCATAGGTCGTGGCATTGGTTTCCTCAATGAGCCGTGGTCGATCTTCCATCAACGGCGCGTAGACAAACGCCGCCCAGCGATTGAGCACGTCGATCACTTCGCGTTGCAGGCCCGTAAAGCCCCAGGTCTCGTAAGCGGCAACGGCCAATGCTTCGTCGCCTGTTTGGAGTGCTCGATACAAATCAATCACGCCCCGAACAAAAGCAGGTTTGAAAACGCGGATGGCACCGAAATCCATCAGATTAATGGCATCATCAGGCCGGGCGGTGTAATTGCCCAAATGCGGATCGCCGTGAATCACGCCGTAACTGTAAAATGGTACATACCACGCCTTGAACAGACTGATACCTAAGCGATCACGACGTTCCTGGCTGGGATTTTCATCAATAATGTCGGTGAGCGAGCGACCTTCAATCCAGGTCATGGTGAGCAAGCGTTTGGTTGAAAGCTCGGCCACCACATCGGGCACATGCACGTCCGGCTCCTTGTCCAGCATGAGCCGATAGAGGGCGAGGTTGCGCGCCTCGTTGGCGTAATCCAGCTCTTCTTTCAGGCGGTCGGAAATTTCAGCGTGGATTTCGGTGGGGTCGATGGCGGGTGCAAAACGTCGATATGTCGCAAACACCAGCTTCAATTGGCGCAAGTCGGCTTCCACCACCGAATCCATATCGGGATATTGCAATTTGCACGCCAACGCTTCACCAGCTTTGGAAACGGCACGGTGCACCTGCCCCAACGAGGCGGCGCGTGCGGCTTCGCGCTCGAAGGATGCAAACTTGGCCTGCCAGCCAACGCCCAACTCTGTCGTCATGCGGCGGTTCACAAAGGGCCAGCCCATATGCGGCGCATTGGCTTGCAGTTGCGCCAACTCGCGCGCGTATTCGGCGGGCAGGGCATCGGGGATGGTCGAGAGAATTTGAGCAACTTTCATGAGCGGGCCTTTCAGCCCACCCAGAACCACACGCAAATCTTCGGCGTTTTTATTTTTGTCGCCCTTCAGGCCGAAAAACCGTTCGCCCGCCACGCGCGCAGCAAACCCACCAATGCCTGTTCCAACTTGCGCGTATCTTTTCACGCGCCCGCCCATGGTGTTTTCGTCGCCGCCCGCCACTGTGTTAAGCGACCTTTTCGAGCTGATCGATGAAGCCCGAGATTGTATTCATGCCGCGTCGCCAGAAGCCTGGGTCAGTGGCGTCCAAACCAAAAGGCTTCAGCAATTCCCGATGACGATGCCGCCCGCCCGCCGACAGCATGGCAAGGTACTTCTCCTCGAAGTTCGGCACACTTTTGGTGGCGTACACATTATACAGCGAGTTTACCAAACAGTCACCGAACGCATAAGCGTAAACATAGAACGGTGCGTGCAGGAAATGGCTGATGTAGCTCCAGTAATGTTTGTACTCGTCGTCAAACTGAAAGGCTGGGCCCAGGCTGTCGCGCTGGATCATCATCCAAATTTCACCCAGACGCTCAGTCGACAGTTCGCCATTCTTGCGCTCGTCATGAACATGACGCTCGAACTCGTGGAACGCGATTTGGCGTACCACTGTATTGAGCATGTCCTCCACTTTGCCCGCCAACAGCGCGCGACGTTCCAGCGGGCGCTTCTCGGCGGCAAGCAACGCTTGAAACGTGAGCATCTCGCCAAACACCGAGGCGGTTTCAGCTAACGTCAGCGGGGTTGATGCAATCAACCCGCCTTGTTGGCCTGCTAACACTTGATGCACACCATGACCCAACTCGTGGGCCAACGTCATCACATCGCGCGAACTACCTAAATAGTTGACCAAAATATACGGGTGCGCCGAGGGCACCACGGGATGCGAAAAGGCTCCCGAGGCTTTGCCTGGTCGGGCGGGTGCATCAATCCAGCGTTTGTCGAAGAATGTGGCCGCAACATCTGCCATCTGTGGCGTAAAGCCACGATAGGCATCCAGCACCATGCCCTTCGCCTCGGGCCATGCAATTTTGCGATCTTCGGTTTTGGGCAGTGGTGCGTTTCGATCCCAATACTGCAATTTATCCAGACCAAACCAGCGGGCCTTCATGGCGTAATAGCGGTGCGCAGTTTCGGCATACGAGTCTTTGGCCGCGCTGACCAGCGCTTGCACAACATCGTCTTCCACCAAGTTACCAAGGTTGCGTGATGACACGGGGGCGGCAAACTTACGCCAATCGTCTTCCACCGCTTTGTCTTTTGCCAATGTATTGGTGATGAGCGTGAAAAGCTGCTGCTTTTCGCTTAAGGCAACGCCGATGCTTTTGGCTGCAACGCGTCGCTTTTCACCCGACGGGTCGGACAACTGATGCAAAGCTTGCGTCAGCGTGACCTGCTCATCGCCCAGTTTACAACGCATTACCGCTTGGGTTTCATCATAAAGCCGTACCCAGGCTGTGCGGCTGGTAGTGGACTTATCAAGGAACAGCTTTTCAAGGTCGTCAGAAAGTTCATGCGCCCGATAGACGCGCAAGTCGCGAATCCACGGCGCATACTTGGCCGCACTCGCATGGCTCATTTTCGCCTCAAGCACCGCCTCATCCAGGCGGTTGATCTCAAGCGTAAAGAAAAGTGTTTTCCCGCCCAATTCCGTCAGCTTATCGCTGGTGTCTTGATAGAATTTGCCGCGTTTGGAGTCGGACACATCACAAGATTGATAAAGCTGCGCGAAACTACCGATCTTGCCCAGAATTTCGCCGATCACTTCGTAATCGGCAATCACTTGCCCGAAGGCTGCGCTGTCCAGGCCCGCAATTTTACCACGATGGGACTCGAAGGCTGTGATCTTCTTTTCTGCCCGCGCAACATCTGCTTTTAGGTCCGCGCCATCAGGCGCACTATAAAGATCGCTGAGATTCCATTCGGGCAGGTCGCCGAAAGCAGGGTCCTGTCCACTTCCGGCGTCGTCTTTGTAGATGAGACCGTGAGATGGGAATTTCTGAGTTACATCGTGAATCATGAAAAACCCCTAAGAGCCAAGTCCACATATAGGCGACTTTGGCGCCCGCGCCAACGGCGTGCCGTGCAAGTATTATGTAGGGCCGTAACAGTACCTATATTAATGAACATAACCGATGGTTTGCTTGAAAAGCTGTCACGGAAGCCCGATGATAGGATAGCAATGTCCGCCTCTAGGGAGGGGTGATCGCGTGAGTACGTCATCAACAGCCATCGATACAGCGCAGGTCACAAGCCTGCCCGCCATGTTTTTCTCTCAGGCCGAGCGCTTGCGTGATCGCAATTTTCTGTGGGCAAAATCTGGCGATGTTTACCGCCCCCTCACCTGGAGGCATGTGGCTGAGCAGGTCAATGCTGCCGCTGCCGGTTTCAAATCTATCGGCGTCAAACAAGGCGACCGCGTCATTATCGTGTCCGAGAACCGGCCAGACTTTTTCATCGCAGACTTAGCCATCATGAGCATCGGCGCGGTGGCAGTGCCGACATACACAACCAACACCGCGAACAATCACCTACACATTATCAATGACTCGGGCGCACGCCTTGTCGTCGTCTCGACGCCGCTGCTTGCACGCCATGTCATTGCTGCCGCCATGGAAGCCTATAATAAAGTGGCCATCTATGTGGTCGATGAACCCGAGAAAGCTTTTAAGTCTGACGTTGATGTGCGCACTTGGGCGGATCTGCTCAAGGCAGGTAAAGGCGCAGGTATTCCCAGTGAAATGGCCACCCTGAAGCGCGACGATTTATGCTGCCTGATTTATACGTCTGGCACGGGCGGCTTACCCAAAGGTGTGATGCTGAGTCACGGAAATATTCTGGCCAACTGTTACGGTGCCACGGTGTTGGTCAAAACGTTGGGTATCGACAATGAGGTGTTTCTCTCATTCCTGCCCCTCAGTCATTCCTACGAACATACGGGCGGACAATTTTTACCCATCTCGTTAGGCGCAGAGATTTATTATGCCGAACGGGTGGAAACGCTCAATACCAATTTATTGGAATGCCGCCCGACCTTCATGACGGCCGTGCCGCGCATGTACGAGACTATGCGCATGCGCATTTTGCAAAACTTAAAGCACCAAAAACCGCTGCAACAAAAAATGTTCAATCTCGCGCTCAAGCTGGGCATGAAGAAATACGAGACCCCCAATGCCATGACACTGTGGGACAAAGCGCTCGACAAGGTGCTTGAGTTTCTCGTGCGCCGGAAGGTTCAACAAAGATTTGGCGGACGTTTGAAGGCCGTGGTGTCGGGTGGCGCGCCCTTGAACTACGACGTCGGGCTGTTCTTTATCGCGCTGGGCGTGCCTTTGTTGCAAGGCTATGGCCAAACCGAGGCAGCGCCCCTGATCAGCGCCAATCCACCCCTCAAGGTCAAACTGCGGACCGTCGGCCCACCTGTCAGAGGCGTCGAAGCAAAGATTGGCCCAGATGGCGAGATCTTGGTGCGTGGCGAGATGGTGATGAAAGGGTATTGGAACGATCCCGACACTACCATGTTGGCGATTGATTCTGAGGGCTGGTTGCATACCGGCGACATCGGGCACTTCGACGAAGATGGGTATATCGAGATTACCGACCGCAAGAAGGACATCATCGTCAATTCGGGTGGCGACAATATCTCGCCGCAACGTCTTCAGGGAATTCTGGCCCTCGAAGAAGCCATCGCGCAGGCGATGGTCTATGGTGACAAAAAACCATACGTGACGGCGGTCATTGTTCCCAGCGACACCTTTGCCAAGGCCTGGGGCGAGCAAAATAATGCGCCGACTGATTTGGCATCGTTGGCGAGCAATGCGGAGTTCAAAGCTGCCATTGGCAAAGCCATTGAGCGCGGTAACAGCCAACTCGGCGCTATCGAGAAGGTGCGTAAGTTTATTTTGACCCCGCAGCCCTTCACAGTCGAAAACGACCAGATGACCCCAACGCTGAAAGTTCGCCGCCACACCATTGTGCGGGAGTACAAGGATGCTTTGGAAGCGCTCTATAATTAGCGAGGCCTTGTGGATGCAAGCATCATCTTCGGCTTGGTCTCTGCGGCAGCGGGCATAGCCCTCATCCTGGGCCATTAACGCAACAGCGAAAAACTGTGCATGGTATTTGGTAGGGTCTGCGTAGCAGATGCGCTGATCGCGGTAAGTCTGATTGCCGAACGCTTTTAGCGCGCTGTTCCCACTGCGTCCAAATAGACCTGCAGCAACGATTCCTGCTCTTCGCGGTCGGTCTTGTCCATGGCGCGCACTTTGATCACCTGACGCATGATCTTGGTATCATAGCCTGCACTTTTGGCCTCGGAGTAAACTTCGCGGATATCAGCGCCGAGGTTCTTTTTCTCGTCTTCAAGGCGCTCAATGCGCGTAATGAACGATTTGAGACGTTGCGCAGAGACGCTTTTATCAGCCGAACCATCGGGCATCAGAGGCACCTTTCGAAAGTATGGCGAGGAACCTAGGGGAAAGGCGCAGCGGGGCCAAGCCCTGGAGCTTGTGGATAAAAAAGAAAGATGGGGGTGGATTCTATTTCAGGCGATGAACGACAGGTTTGCCATCTGGGCCGGCCTCGGCAATAGCCGCGACCTTGTTGCGCACTCGAAACTCGTCATGCCATTTGTCGACTTCGGCCGCCACGATTCGATCTTCGCGGAAAAGCGAGAAGCCACGCAAATCATCCAATTTGGCATCAGGGGCGGCGTTGGCAGCCCCGGCCCCGACCGTGTCACTGACCAGACCAAAGTTTGAGCGATAGCGTTTGTCGGGCGTCGGCGCGAAAATATACATCCGATAGGTGTCTGTTCCCGATTTGGGATTCGGCGTGACTCGAACGCCCGTACCGGGAGAAAGAACCTGGATGGTCGTATTATCTTCGGCTGGTCCCGCAGGAAGCGAGCCCTTCAGCTTCACTGTTCCGAAATCGTCGATCAGTTCCCCGGTAAAAACAGTGACAGTCTCAACCCCCTCGTCCGCCGTGATCTGGCCGCGGGCGGTCCCCATGGCCAGCTTGCTAGGCGAATAAAATTCGTACTCCGTCTCAATGCAGTCGCGTCCCTTAAACTCCACATGAATCAGGCTATTGTACGAGCGAATTTTATAATTCAGCGCATTGTCCATGTAGGTGCTCTCGGCCCGCCACCAACCAGCCATGCGTTTCCAGTAGGCGTTGTCTGCTAGGTCAGCCGCCGAAGCCCAAACAACCCAATAAAAGTAACAATTAAAAATAATGTACGAATTATGTCACCACCGAAATTACAGCGTGCAGCGGCGCGGTTTCTTCGAACGTCTTTTGCTGCTCGGCTGACGCGGACTTCTGGTGCTTTGATTTCCAATCCTTGATGGGCATGCCGTACACAACTTCTTGCGCCTGTTCATAGTTCATCGGGTTGCCAAAATACTCGGAAGCGGCCTTGTACCATTTGGCCAAACAGTTGCGGCAAAATCCTGCGGTGTTCATGATATCGACGTTCTGAACGTCACTGCGCTTTTGCAAATGCTGCACAAGCCCCCGAAAGGCTGCGGCTTCGATTTTCAAGCGTGTCAGTTCATCCATAGTGGCCTCCGTTTAGAAATGGCGAATCTCGGCGAGATTGCTTTGGCCTAAAATCGGCGCGATGAGGCACGAGAGCAAGCCACCCCACCATGCCTGACCCGCCTCGGAACAGATCAGATCCTGCCGAATTTCAATTTGGGCATGGGGCATGCCTTGCGCCAGGCCATGCATTTTCATGCAATATCCGTGTG
>NSIP01000022.1 GCA_002737725.1 Rhodospirillaceae bacterium | reverse complement strand
CACCCAATATCTCATTGCTGTCCGCGCCCAGATAGGGACCAGCGCGGTTAGGTAGCCGCTTGCCATCAATCTTGATCGGGCTGCAAAGCACGTGCATTTCAGGTTTGTCCGGATGGGTAATCGTCTCGCGCATGCCAATTGTTTCAAGCCAAGGGTTATCGAGCGCCTGGTCGAGATCATAGACCGGCGCAATAGGCATATGCCCTTGCAGCAGTGCCAACCAATGCACCACCGGATGCGCGCCAAAGATGCTGTCGAGTATACTGCATAGCTCAACGCGGTTCACCAAACGGTTGGAGGGCGTATCGAAACGCGGATCATTGATCAATTCTGAGTGCCTGATCCGATCGGCCAATATGGGCCAAAATTTAGGTGTTTGCGCCATGACGAACATCCAGCCGTCTTTGGCTTTGAACAGTTGGCTGGGTGTGACGCTGGGATGGGCACCGCGCGGCGCCCGCACGGTCACATCGCCTTCATTCATATACCAGATTGCTGGATAGCTAGTCTGATGCACAGCGGTGGAAAGAAGGTCTACATCAACGTCGCAACCTTCGCCGGAACGCTGCGCATCCAGAAGGGCTGCGAGCAAGCCAACGGCCATTTGCGCGCCGCTCATAAAGTCCACCATCGAAAGGCCAAAACGCACAGGTGGCCCGTCGGGTTCGCCGGTCAGTGAGCAGAAGCCCGCTTCTGCCTGCATCAGATAGTCATAGCCCGGCCATTTGGCGCGTTCATTATCGCGACCATAGGCCGAGATATGGGCACAGACGATCGCAGGGTTCACGGGTTTCAATGACGCATAATCCAGTCCAATCTTGGCGGGCACATCACCGCGCAGATTATTGGCCACGACATGCGCGCTCTTCACAAGCTTGTGCAGTATCTCGACGCCTTCCGGGCTGGTAAGGTCGAGCGTCAGTGATTTCTTGTTTAGATTGAAGCTTTGAAAATAAAGACTTTCACCCTCGCGCAACCAATGCGGCCCAACATGGCGGGCGGTATCGCCGCCTTTTGGCGGTTCGATCTTAATGACCTCTGCACCCAATTGCGCGAGGAACATGGTACCGTAAGGGCCGGCACCATATTGCTCTGCGGAAAGAACGCGGAAGCCCTTTAAGGGTTGCTTCACGCTCAAGCTGGGTTCCTCTTCACCCATTGTTTGGAGATGATCATCCGCTGCATTTCATTGGTACCTTCGCCGATGCACATCAGCATAGAATCACGGTAAAATCGTTCAATGTCATATTCCTTGGAATAGGAATATCCGCCGAACACCCGCATCGCTTCCTGGCTGTTGGCTACGGCCGCTTCCGAGGCGAAGTATTTCGCCATACCAGCCTCCATGTCACAACGCTCGCCGCGATCATAGGCTTCGGCAGCATCAAAGGTCAGCAAGCGAGCAGCGCGGGCACGCGTTACCATTTCGCCAATCTTCAGCTGGATTGCCTGATGCTCCGAAATTGGCTTGCCCATAGTCTGGCGCTGCTGGGCATATTCGGTCGCGAGCCGCAGCGCGCCCTCGGCCAAGCCAACGCCGCGAGCCGCGATATTGATACGACCCAGCTCAAGGCCTCCGGTAGCCTGGAAGAAGCCTTGGCCCTCGACGCCGCCGATCAGGTTATCTGCAGGGATACGGTAATTATCGAAAATCAGTTCGGCACTGTCGATGCAATTATAACCCATCTTCTTAAACTTCTTACCCGTCGTGAAGCCTTCATGCTTCGGCGCGATCATAAGGCTCATGCCCTTGTAACGGGGCTCGGCCTTGGTATCCGTTTTAACCAAAAGCGCAAAACACTCACCCTTGATGCCGTTGGAAATCCAGGTCTTTGTGCCATTGATGACATACTCGTCACCATCACGTTCTGCGACGGTGCGGATTGCCTGCAGGTCGGTTCCGGCATTGGGCTCAGTTAACGCGAGGCCACCGCGGATTTCGCCTGTGGCAAATTTTGGTAGCCATTTGACTTTCTGCGCGGGTGTTCCGAAACGATCCACTGCGCAGGCCATGATCAGGTGAGAGTTGAAAATACCGGTAATTGCCATCCAGTAGGAGGAGATCATCGCAACAATTTTTGCGTAGGTCACAGCTGACAGGCCAAGGCCACCATATTCTTGCCCAATGGTCGCTCCGAACAGGCCCATTTCCTTCATCTGTTCGACAATATCCGCAGGCCATTCATCGGCATGGTCATACTTCTGCACGACCGGACGGACTTCCTTGTCGATCCATTTCTGGATCGCATCGAGTAACGCAGCTTCTTCATCCGGGCTCATTTGTTCGTGAAAGGTGCTGGGTGCAGTTGGCATCTTATGTATTCCTAAAATTTCCTTGCTGATCGTCTTTACCGGCGCTCGCCGTCAGTCGTTGACCGGACCATACCCGCGTTTCCAGACGAGGACGGTACGCTTATAATGACTTACAATAATGTTATTCTGGTTTTTACCGACGGTTTTGAAGGTAACGATCCCCTGGTCCGGTCGGCTTTTGCTCTCGCGCTTGTCGAGGACTTCGCTTTCGGCATAAAGTGTGTCGCCAACGAACAGCGGGTGGACCATTCGCACTTCATCCCAGCCGAGATTGGCGATGGCCTTGCCGCTGGTGTCCGAAACACTCATGCCGGTCATCAAAGCTATGGTCAGCGGGCTAGCCACCAGCGGCTTACCGAATTCGGTCTTTTCAGAAAAAGCATAGTCGAAATGCGCTGGATGCGTATTCATCGTCAGCAGGGTGAACCATACGTTATCGGCATCGGTGATCGTCCGTCCGGGGCGGTGCTCATAAATGTGACCGATCTCGAAATCCTCAAAGAAGCGGCCTTGCACTTCGCGAAACCGACCTGGGGAGATTTCAATTACACCTTCACGCATAGTTATAACTTCCTTTTATATCTCAATTGGTATTAAGCTGAGGCCAATATTTGTTGGTATCGCTTGACAATCGGCGCCTCCAGCATCTGTCCCTTGTGCCGGATAACGGCCCCGCCCGACGCTTCGAAAGCCGCCAAAGCGTCCTTTGCTTCTGCAACCTCAGCCTCCGTTGGCTTCATACCCATTTTGATAATGGCAATTTGAGAGGGATGAATTGCCGCCTTGGCATGGAAACCAAGAGCTTTAACACGTGCCGTTTCATCGGCCAAACCAGCTTCATTGGCTATGTCGATAAAGGGAACATCCACACAGTAAACTTTTGCAGCGGCGCAGGCCATCACCAGCTGACTGCGCGCGGTCAACAGCGGTTCCCAATCCATTTTTACGCCAAGCTCGCTGGAAAAATCACCGCCGCCAAACATCACCGCAGCGACCCCGTCGGCAGCCGCAATTTCGATTGCGTTGCTCAGCCCGCGTACGGTTTCGATGAGCGGAACAAAGCCACCTGTACCAACGCCCAAAGCAGATTTCGCGATTTCTATTTCCACGGCATGTTCAACCATGGGGATAAACAAAAGGCATGGTTTTTTGTCCGAGGCCCTTAAAGCCAAAAGATCAGCCAAGCCTTCTGCGGTGCGAATTCCGTTGATGCGAACCGCCGTTTTGCTCAAATTGAGCCATTTCAAGGCATCAATCGCATCTTCACGCGCCGAATCTTTGGCAGACGCAGGCACCGAATCTTCTAGATCAATACAAATCAGATCTGCTCCTGAACCCATAGCTTTTTCATAGCGTTCGGGCTTGCTGGCTGGAACAAAAAGGAAGTTTGTGAATGTGGTCATGATACCCGCTATTGACTTCAACTAAAATTCGCTCTTAACAATATGTCCGGACAAATCTAGAGGAAGAATGAGATTATTGCAACCCAGCCCAAAGGGCGTAGCGTGTTTCACCAAGGAGGTTCTGTTGAAAAAACTTACTATATTTATGATAATTTCATCGGCCACACTGGCTTGTTCGGCGCCGGCGCAGTCCAAGGATCACATGCTTGACCCGTCCAAGCCCGAGGATGCGCTGGAAATCATGAAGCGCACGCAATGTGGCGAAGCGGATGGTGTTGCTGCTGTCTATCACTGGAGCGGCAAAATCTATTCGCGCCGGCCCGGCGAACCGGATCGTCATCTGTTTAACGGTGAGGGCATGAATGTCCGCCAATGTGTAAGGGTTGAAGACCCTAAGCGAGGCGTGGGCTATCGCCAGGTCAGCCGGGAGATCATGCTCTATCTTGATCCCAAAACCAACGAAGTTGTGCGGATGTGGGATAATCCTTTCACCGGCGAGAAGGTTGGGGTGATGCAGATCGCCAATGACCCGGTGAACAGCCCGCCAAACTACCCCTATTCCGCCGATGGCAAGCCCTACAAGCTTCCAAATATTCGCCAGGAGGGCGACTGGATGTTCATGCCGCTGGAGGTGCCACTCTTTTATCACAATGAGCTGCAGGGCGATTATCAGGATTATGAAGGCGGCAAATATCACGCGATGGAGATTTTTGATTTCACCATGCGCGCCTCCGAGATTTTGGATAAACGCAACAAGACCGCCTATCCGGCGATTAGCTGGGTTCGGATTTCGGGCTGGATGCCATGGATGAAAATGCGCGGACGTGAAGGAACTATCATATTCAACGCGATGGGCAACAAGCTAAAAAGTTATGACGTGCTGCCCAAAATCCTGAAAGACGAGATAGCGGCCAATTATCCTACCTATAACGTGCCTCCTCCAGGCGATGATCCACGCAAAAATGCGACCACATGGACAGAGTTTAAAAAATGGATCGATGCCAAAAGAGCAGCAGATTTAAAGAAATAAGGATCCTGAATGACGGTCAGGGAACAGAATAGAGGCGAATTCAGCCTTGGTTGGAAGGTGTTGTTGGCCGGCGTGCTGGGGGTGATGTGTGGCGCGTCGCCCATTCCCATGAACATCATCGGCTTTACAATTGCGCCATTGCAGGCAGAGTTTGACTGGACCATCACCCAGATTGTTCTCCCGATCACCATTTTCGGGATCATTGCTTCTTTCTTGGCGCCCTTCTTTGGGTGGCTCGCGGACCGCTATGGTGTCCGGCCGGTTGCGCTGTTGTCGTTGGCGGCATTCGGGCTGTCCTTTGCGGCTGTTTCGCTCATGCCAACTACGAAAGCGGCATCGACGCTGTATATCTACTACGCGCTTTGGGTGATCATTGGATTGGTTGGCATTGGGTCTACCCCGGTAAGTTGGAGTCGCGCTATCAACTTGTGGTTTGTCAAGAAGCGCGGGTTGGCGCTCGGTATATTGCTTCTCGGCACTAGCTTGGCTGCGATCGTCGTTCCTTTTCTCGCGCCAAGGGTTATTGAGGGTTATGGATGGCGTTCGATGTTCGCTGTAGTAGCATTGCTACCCCTGTGTGTCGCTCTGCCGGTCGGCTATTTCCTGTTTCGCGAGCCGACTGCTGACGAACGGCCTGCAGGCCTTGCTAGCGAAGGCGGGACGCTGACCGGTGTCACGCTTTCTACCGCTTTGAAAGACTATCGCTTTTGGCTGATCTGGCTATCCATCGCGGTTATCGCAGCGGCCTTTGGCGGCGCTTTTGTCAATCTTCCCAAAATGCTGGGCGATCGCGGCATTGATGCTAAAGCCGCCGGCAGTGTTATGATGGTTTTGGGTCTGGGCATTTTTGCGGGCCGGATCATCACCGGCCTGTTGCTGGATCGGTTTTGGCAGGGCATCGTTGCCTTTCCGCTCCTCTGCCTGCCCGCGATATCCTGCTATATATTGCTCGGCGCTGAGGTCACTTCCCCGCTTGCCATGGCCGCCGGATTCCTGCTCGGCTTTGCGGCGGGGGCAGAAAGCGATTTGATCGCTTATCTTACAGGACGCTATTTCGGTATGGCGCATTATGGCAAGATTTACGGCATGCTCTATATGCCCTTCGGCCTTTTCTCCGCCCTGTCACCGCTAATGTATGCCCGAGTTCGCGATACAACAGGCAGCTATGATCAGATCCTTTGGGTCGCCCTTGTTGCTTATATCGTTGGCGGCGGATTGCTGCTACTGCTTGGCAAATATCCCGAGCGCTTCGACAGCGGCGAACCCGTTGCCAATCCAGTTGCAAAGGCAGCATGATGGCAAGCAAGGCCAACACCAACATTTTCGATGAACTCTTGGCCAGCGGCGCAGAAGTGCTGATCGATGCGGCCACGCTCGATTATTACGCGCATGACGTCTACGAACGCGGTGCCGACCTGACGGCGGTCGTGCGCCCGCATGACAAGGGTGAACTAGCCGCATCGGTCGCAACCGCAACCGCGCACGGCCTGCAAGTCATCCCGCGCGGCGGTGGCATGAGTTATACCGGAGGCTACACGAGCAAGACGGCAGGCGCTGTCCTGTTTGACCTCGCCAAGATGGACCGGGTGCTCGACATCAACGAAAGCGACATGACGGTAACCGTTGAACCCGGATGCACCTGGGCGAAGCTGCAAGAGACGCTGAAGCCCAAGAGCCTGCGTACACCGTTCTGGGGAACGCTGTCCGGTATTTATGCAACGGTCGGCGGCGGCATGAGCCAGAACAGCATCTTCTGGGGCTCCGGTCGCCACGGCACTGCTGTGCAAAGTTGCGTCTCGCTGGAGGTTGTGCTGGCTGACGGCACGATCATGCAAACAGGCAGCGATTTCTCCCGGCCCTACGGCCCGGATCTGACCGGATTATTCCTCGCCGATACCGGCGCGATGGGGATGAAGGCAAGCATCACGCTGCGCCTCGTCCCCGAAGCTAAGGCGCATGGCTATGCGAGCTTCACCTTTGACACCCATGCGCAAGTGCTGTCCGCCATTGGCGATATCGAACGCGCCGGAATTGCGACCGAATGTTTTGGCTTTGACCCCAATCTGAATGCGATCCGGATGAGGCGCGACAGCCTAGCGACTGATGCCAAGCAGTTGGTCAGCATGATGAAAAAGCAGGGCTCGGTGCTCAAGGCGCTAACGGAAGGCGCGAAGGTCGTCGCCGCTGGCCGCAATTTCATGGAAGAAGCCAGCTTCTCGCTCCACGTGCTCGCCGAGGGCCGCATCCAGGAAGCGGCAGACGCCGACATATCCGAAGCCCGCCTCATTGTGGCGAAGCATGGCGGCAAGGAAACCGAGAACACCATTCCCAAGATTGTCCGCGCCAACCCCTTTTCGCCCCCCAATTCGATGCGCGGGCCGGAGGGCGAGCGCTGGGCCCCGATCCATGGGCTGGTGCCGCACAGCAAGGCAGTTGCCTGCTATCAGGCGATCCTCAACCTGTTCGCACAACATCAGGACGAAATGGATGCGCTCGGCGTCCATCACGGCACGTTGATTGCAGCGGTCGGCGGTAGCGGTACAGTGATCGAGCCCTGCCTCTACTGGCCCGACGCCAGCAATCCCTTCATCGATGATATGATCGAGGATGCCCATCTGGCAAAGCTACCTAATCTGCCACACAATCCCGCCGCATGGGCCTTGGTACAGAAACTGAAACAGAAGATTGTCGATCTCTTTTTCGAGCAGGGCGCGATCCATTTCCAGATTGGCCGCACCTATCGCTACCAAGATGGACTTGACCCGCGCGCTATGAAACTGCTCAAAGCAGTTAAAGACCATCTGGACCCGCAGAGTAAAATGAACCCGGGGTCGCTGGGGTTATAAAGGTGAAGAAATTTGGAACTCGAACGACGACAGGCTTTGGCAGCAATGTTGGTTTCGGCGCTTCCGTTTCCGTTGGAGGCCGCCCCCTTGTCAAATAATGAGTCTGATAAGAAGACCTATGCCGCTGTTGCACTTCAGATCGCAGCGCGCTCGATAGAGAAAGCGCCTGACCGCGCAGCGGCACGCAAGCAAATGCTGGCGATGATCCCGGAGATTGGCGCAAAGCTGCGGTCTTCAGTAATTTTCATCCAGCAATATGGCGGCGCGCCGGTGAAGCTCGCGGTGCTGCCCGAATATGTCTTGACCAGCTATCCGGGGCGCATCTCTATCCCGGACTTTGCTGAAAAGGCAGCACTCGAAGTGGACGGGCCAGAATATGAGGCGCTGGGCAAAATCGCGCAGGAGCAGAAGCTATTCCTGTCGGGCAATGCCTATGAGGCGGACAAGAATTTTCCCGGCATCTATTTCCAGACCTGCTTCATCATCGGGCCCAATGGCAATGTCGTGCTGCGTTATCGCCGATTGAACTCGATGTTCGCGCCGACGCCGCATGATGTCTGGTCGAAATATCTCGATATTTATGGGCTAGATGGCGTGTTCCCGGTGGCGAAGACCGAGATTGGCAATCTCTCGGCAATCGCCTCGGAGGAAATTCTCTACCCTGAAATCGGCCGCGCCCATGCGCTGCGCGGGGCGGAGATTTTTGTGCACAACTCGTCCGAGATCGGATCGCCCATCGCAACGCCCAAAATGATCGCCAAACGCGCCCGGGCCTTTGAGAATATGGCCTATGTTATCTCAGCCAACACGGCGGGCATCCTCGACACCGGCATCCCAGTCGGCGGCCCGGACGGCAATTCGATGGTGGTCGACTGGAAGGGCAATGTGCTCTCAGAATCGAACAGCGGGGAAACCTTCACCGCCTTTGCCGATGTCGATATCGCGGCCCTGCGCGCAGCGCGCCGCAAGCCGGGCATGACCAATATGCTGGCGCGCCAACGCAATGCCCTGTTCGCCGCTGCCTATGGTACCGACAGCCATCAGCAAGCCAATGGCCTGATTGATGGTGGGGCTGTAAAAGTGCCCGATCGCGACTATTTTGTGAGAACGATGGAGGCGACCATCGAGCGCCTCGCCAAGGATGGCCTGATATGAGCAAGAACAACCAAGCCCCAGTCGATGTAGCCCCGCCCTATCAGGCGGTGACCCGGCACGGCGTATCGCCCAAACCTAGCCATGACGAGGCCGCGCGGTTCGACTTTCTGGCGAACTTCAACAAGGTGCTTTCTGGCACCCTCGGCCCGGGCAACAAGCTGGCCTATGACAAGCGCGTGCTGCCCACCTTCAAGAAAGAGCATGGCCGCGAGCCAAAGGATCGCTTTGAGATTCGCCATGCGATGAACAAGGATCCGTTCCACCAGATCTGGTCCGCCAGCAAGCGCAATTCGATGGAGATGCGGCAGCAAAATGGTCGCGCGATGGTGTTGCGGCAGCTAGATGAGCTTGATGCCAAGGCACGCGCCCTCAATGAAAGCGTGCCCGACACGCTGGAGCTCAATCCCGATGTGCAGGTTCCGCGCTATCAGGCAGCAGTCGATATTCATTGTATGCCCGGCAGCTATCATGGCGAGGAACGCCCCGGCGATGTCTCGGCAGGCGCCAATTATGACTGCGGCATTTTCGCGACCACGGCAGGCGGGCTTGGCGCGCTATCCGATGGCGGCGGCGCGGCGCTCGCCGATTGGATCAGGAAAGAGCGGCCCGGCTGGACGCCAAGGCGCATCCTCGATATCGGTTGCACCATTGGCCATAATATCGTGCCAGTGGCCCTAGCCTTCCCAGAAACCGAAATCATAGCAATCGACACCGCCGCTCCATCGCTGCGATACGGCCATGCCCGGGCGCAATCGCTCGGCGCCAAGAATATCAAATTCATCCAGATGAATGCCGAAGACCTGTCACGCTATGAGTACGGCCATTTTGACTGGGTGCAGACAACCATGTTCCTGCACGAAACCAGCGGCAAGGCGCTGCCCCGAATCATCGAGGAGGGATATCGTGTGCTGGCCGAGGGCGGGCTAATGCTGCATCTGGAACAGCCACAATATTCGGACGAAATGCCGCTTTATGAGCAGTTCATCCGCGACTGGGATGCGTTCAACAATAATGAACCCTTCTGGTCAGCCATGCACGCACTTGACCTGAAAGGCATCATGCAGAAGTCGGGCTTTGCCAAGGAAGAGTTGTTCGTCACCGGCGTGCGCGCGGTAGTTGACCGCAGCATCTTCCCAGAAGCACCAACCGGTGAAGCCGAAGACCATGGCCGCGCGGCGGTATGGAACGCTTATGGCGCGTGGAAGGGCGGCAAGCCTGCATGAGCGATAGCCCACTCGACTGGATGGCGCTTGCGAACAAGAAGGCCAAAGGCAAGCGGCCTGAGTTTTTCGATGAGCCCGAAGACGACCGGATTTACTCGATCCTGATCGCGCTGGTCGGCGAGGTTTCAGTGTTGCGCACCCGGCTCGATACGGTCGAGCGTCTCCTTGACGAGAAGGGCACAATCAGCCGCGACGACATCGAAAATTTTGCACCCGACCGCGAGGCCGGCTTTGAACGTGGCGCGCTGATCCGCGAATATATCCTGCGCGTGATGCGCGGACCGATTCAGGCGATGGAGTCCCTGCAAGAACAGGAGCCCCCGATTGAAGACGTGAGCCGGGAACTTAAAGAAATTTAGGTCAAGCCGCGAAGCGCCTTACTATTCTGGTTTTTCGGGATTAAACTCATAAATCTCTAGCAGGTGCCCGCTGGGCGCGCGAAGATTCATTTGCTTCGACTTGCCGGATGGCGATGCCCCCAAATGCTTGGCCACTGCGCCCGCTTTCAATGCGCGCTGGTATAGGGCGTCAATGTCCTTTGCCTCAAAAACGAGGACCACGCCGCCATAAGCGACGGGTTTATCCGCAATTTCCAAGTCATGATATCCGTCTTGCTTCACTTCCAGCAATGCGATCCCGGCACCTTGGGGTGACCCCAAGCGTGCAAAGCGCACGTCTGCCTGATCGCTCCAGTCGATCGCCTTATTTTCCGCTTTGGGTAGAATCACAGGTTCGATAACGACTTCAAACTTCATAATATCACGCCAGAATGCCATGGATGCATACATATCTTTGATGACCAATGCCGTTCGATCAAAGCGTGCCGTTCCCTTATCTTGAGCGAGAGCCGGCCCGGCGATCAGACAAACGGCGACAAATGCCAAAAGAATTTTACGAAAGATATTTTGCACTACCCGCACCAATTCATCTTGCTTCTCAGAAGGGTTTAACCGCCCCCAGAAAACACACTCCCGCGATGGTGATCCAGTAGATATAGGCAGCAATGCGCGCCTGCCCGATTTCGCGGGTGAGTGCGGCTTCCTGGGCCTCATCGGGCCCCATCGCCAATATCCGGAACCGCTTGGTCCAGCGGCGCATGACAAGGCGCAGGAACAGGCCAATGCAAAGCGCAAAGGCATAGAGGATCATCTTGGCCGGATACCAATGATTGCCCTCTCCGCTCTGGATCGGGCCGCTGCCACCAAAAGCCATGAGGCTGGTGATGACGAGTGCGGCAATCAAGGGATAGCGAAGATACTCCTCAATGCGCGTTACCTTGATGCCGATATCGGTCTCGCGTTTGATAAAGGCGGTCCATGTCATTCCCAGCCAGACCGCGAAGAACAGCCACATCAGCCAGATGCTTGCCCCCTCCAGCATCGGAACAAAGCCATAAAGCTTGCCCATATGCAGCCCGAGCGGCAGCAACAGCACAATGCCTGTGCGCGCCAATATGTCGATGCGGTAAGCCGTTTCCATATGCCGCTTGCGCTCGTCCAGCGGCAGCTTGTGGTTAGTGACATGATAGCTGGTCTGGAACACACCCCATTCGCCGCCCAGCCAATAGACCATCGCCAATATATGGATCCAGCGCAGGATCGCCAATTCATTCGCCGCTAGAAATTCCATTTTTCCGCTCCTCCCAAATTCCCTATCGCTAATTTGTCCGGACAACTTTGACTTGGCAAGCGAAAAATGTGCGCTATGGATTAAAAGGAAGGAGAGCGGCGCATGAAACACCGGATTATCGAAGGGCGTTTGGAATATACCTCGCGCAAGCCCAGCATGGAGGGGAAGAATCGCGGCTTTGAAAGCTTCATGTTCACCCATCATGGCGATGGCAAAGTGATCATGCGCGCGCATTGCGAGATTTACGAACCCGACCCGATGGTGATGCGCGATATCGTCTACGCCATGGACGAGCATAAGCAGCCGATGAACCTCCACGTCCATTTGACGGTCGGCGATGAATTTATGGGTTCAGGCTGGATGCGCTTTGATGGCGAGCATATCGAATGCGAAAGCTTCGGTCCCTCCATCGGCCGCCTGTCGGAAAAGGTGAGGGCCGAATTGCCGATGGCGGGCTTTGGCACGCACCCGATCGTATCCGATGGCTATATGCTATCCTATCAGGACTGGGAAACGACCGATAAACGCCTGCTCAACTGCTATCTCCCCTCTCCCGACCACCGCGGCGCAACCCCGCCGCAAATCGCCCAAGTTAAAATCGGCGCGCTTTATCTGGGCAGGGAGGAAGTGACTGTTGCGGCAGGTACATTCCAGTGTAGGCACTTCCAGTTCACCGATGATCCCAGCATCGTCCCCGGCACAGGCGGCATGGCCGGCGAGCACCCGCCCTATGATGTCTGGATCACCGATGATGAGGACGGCATTTTCGTCCAGGGCGGCGTGGGTGGCTATATGATGACTTGGTATGAGTTGGTGGAGCTACGGCGCTAAAATATTCTCGACAGAATTTGGCGCATTGCTTCTTCAATGACAAATATTCTCTGTCGATCAGCATCTGAAATGTACACTTCCCTAGCGCCGGTTTCTCGATATTCATGATAAATATCATAGCGTTCTCGGGCAAGTTGAACAAACTTGTGCGCCTCGGGATCATCAGAAGCGACGTCGAATAGGTTCTTTTTCGGCTCGTTCGAGTCAAAAACCTGATTTGGGTCTGGCAAGAACAATATTCTGCGAGCCTGATTAATCTGAGGGCTTACGTCCAAAAGCTCTCAGTTGCGTTTGATCCAGACCCCATGATGTTCGGCCTCAAAGTAGATGTTGCCTAGCTACCAAATGGCCACCTGTACTGCACGGAGCCGCCTGCTCGCTCCATTTTCAATTTCACATTGTCGAAACAGAAACTCTGCTTTGCATCGCTGGATGGCTTTGAGTTCACAAAGATGGGACGAGCTGACGCTATGGATGCACAAAATGCTGCAAGCCGAGGCGAAATAGTCTTAGGAACAGTATTCATCATGTGAAAGTGATCATCACCTTGCCCATGTGATTGCCGCTGGCCAAATGGGCGTAGGCGGCAGGAGCGTCGTCGGAAGCGAAACGGCTGTCGACCAGCGGCTCGATGCCCTTTTCGGCGACCAGATTGAGCATCTCTTGCATCATCGCGCGGCTGCCTGAGGTGATTCCTTTCAGCGTCAGGTTTTTGCCCAATATGCCGGACATATTGGGGGCTTTGTCCATCATGCCCGCAAGACCACCAATCAGGGCAATGCGCCCATTGGGGGCGCTGGCATCGATGGTTTGTTCAATGCTGGCGAGGCCAACGGTATCGACGACAATATCCGCAGCGCGGCCTCCAGTGGCTTCGAGAAGCGCCTTGGGCCAATCGCTATGGCTGCGATAGTTGACGGTAAAGTCGGCGCCTATTGCGCGGCATGTCTCCAGCTTTTCATCGCTCGACGACGTGATGGCGACTTGGGCGCCCATGGCCTTGGCGAGTTGCAGGGTGACGATGGACACCCCACCTGTTCCAGGAACCAGAACGAGATCGCTGGGTTTCAGTCCGCCAAAGGAAACCATGCAATGCCAAGCCGTGGTGGCTGCAGCGGCTAGCGTTGCAGCGCTTTCAGTGTTGACATTGTCCGGCACGACAATCGCGGCGTCCGCCGGAATGGTGATATATTCGGCCAGCCAGCCATTGCGGCTGATCCCCAGATCCTGCGCGAAGATGGCTGGGCTGTAGAGGCCGTCTATCCAGCTGACAAAATGCGGTGCGACAATCCGCTGGCCTTCGCTGAAGCCTGAGACTGCGTTGCCCATGCCAACAATCGTGCCGACGCCATCGGATAGGGGAACGCGGTCCTCCGGTTTGATCGCACCATATTGCCCCTTGAGCGCGAGCAGGTCGCGGTGGTTGAGGCAGGCGGCATGCACCTTCAGCAGCAACTCATTAGCGGCGGGCTCGGGTATCGGGCGATTGGCGGAACGCAGGCTCGCCAGGCCATCCTGCGGACCCATTTCAAATGCCCTCATCATCTCTTTGACCCTTCAGCAAAAGCAGCGATTGGCGCGGGAGCCCCCGCCTGTTTGATAATCGCCTGCCGCCGGAAGAAACGCATCAGGCCGCTGTCACCCATCCGGCTTGCGCCCATGCCGGATAGGCCGAAACTGGATTTCTCAGCTTCCCAGACCATTGAGGTGAGCGAGCCATCGTTCAGCGAAACACCGCCGACATTCAGGCGGATGCCAACCGCTTCGGCTTCCTCCAGCGTCCCGGCGATCACTGCGCCTGAGAGACCGTAGATCCCGTCATTGGCCATCATCAGTGCCTCTTCCACGCTGTCAAAGGCGCGGACGGGAATAACGGGGCCAAAGGTTTCCTCGGCAATGACCGACATTTGCCGCGTCACGTTGGAAATGACGGTGGGCCGCAGGTACATCCCGCCGCCCAGATTTTCCACCTTGCCGCCGCAATGTACCTCGGCACCCTTGGCAATGGCATCATCAATTTGAGCTTGAACAATGGCTGCCTGTTTGGCAAATATGAATGGCCCGATATGCCCGTGATTGATGTCCGGATAGTTCAGCTCCACCTTTTCGGCTTTTTCGACCAACGCGGTCATGAAGGGGTCGAAAATTTCCTTTGCGACAAAGACCCGTTCAATCGATTGGCAGGCTTGGCCGGTGTTGACGATGGAAGCGCGGAGCGCGGTTTCGGCTGCCTTTTCCGGATTGGCACTGGCGAGGATGATCATCGGATCCTTGCCGCCCAGTTCGAGACTGACGGGTATGAAGGCTTTGGCTGCGGCCTCACCGACCTTGCGGCCGGTGGCGACGGAGCCAGTGAAAGCGACATAGTCCATAAGCGGAACGAGTGCCGCGCCGGTTGCACCATCGCCTTCGACAAGCGACAGCACATCAGTCAACTCCGGTACTTCGGCCACTGCCGCCATCAGCGGGCGGATGAAGCGGGGGGTGACTTCAGATGGCTTGATGATCGCCGCACAGCCCGCCATTAGGGCGGGCACCGCGTCGATCAGCGCGAGCGTGAGCGGAAAGTTCCATGGGCTGATTACCCCCACCAGCGAATAGGGCATCAACCGCGTATTGGTAGTGATCGTCGGGTGGACGGTCTGATAACCCGTCACGCTATGCCGGGCGATCAGCTCCGGCGCGGCTTTGGCCCAACGCGCCAGCGAGCCCGGGATACCCGCCGTCTCCATTTGGCTGATCGCTTTGCGCCCGGTATCATTAGTCAGCGCGTCCGCAATCGCCACATGGTGCTTGCCAATCGCTTCGCCCAATTTCATCAGGGTCGCGCCGCGTTCTTCGGGCGGACGAGCAGCCCAGCCCTTTTGCGCCTCCCGCATCCGGGCGGTCAGCTTGGCCAGCGCATCCGCATCCAGAGGATCGATCTCATAATCCGCCTTGCCGGTGCGTGGGTTGATGACTTTCATAGCTGCTTCTCCCACGCATCCACAATCTCGCCACCGGTTGCGAACCATGCGTCATCACGCGCCCGCAAATCGCCGAGCAGCTTTTCAAAGGCATTAATCCGGTATGGCAGGCCAATGATATAGGGCGTGATATGCATCGGCAGCATACGCCCACCAAATTGCGCGGCTTCTTTCGCCAACCAGTCATAGGCATCGCGCATGCTCTCGGCATAGCTGTCCGCCGATTTCTGCTGCACCGTAATGATCTGCCGGTCGGACAGCTCGTGATTCAACGGCAAGTTGATCAGGCCATTGTTGAACCGGTATGGCAGTTCATCATTCACCCAATCGCAGCAATATTTGACGCCTGCTTCCACAAGCAAATCGGGCGTGTGCCAGCTCTGCGAGCGCGCGATGGAGGCCCAGCCCTGCGGACGCGCACCAGTCGCCTTTTCCAAAGCATCGAGCGAAGTCGAGATCAGCGCTGCTTCCGCCCCTTCGGCCATGCCGCTGGCGATTGTGCCGTTCATGTCGGTTGAGTGAGCAATAATCTCATGCCCGCCCGCGATGATGTCAGCTACCAGTTCGGGATAACGCTCAGCATTCGCGCTGTTAGTCGCAAAGCTCGCCGTCACGCCCGCCTTGGTGAAGGCATCGAGCAGACGGTACACGCCGATCCGCGTGCCATATTCGCGCGCGGTATAGTGGCGGTAATCGGGATAGGCGGTTTGCATATGTCCCGGCGCGCGGAACGGCGTGTCGCTAGGGGTAATCGGGAACCACTCCAGACTGACGCAGAGCCAAATCGCCACTTTGCGGCCAGCGCCCCAGTCGACCGGCTTGCGCTCATGCATGGCCGACCAAGTATAAAGCTCATGGTCATAGCCATGGCGGCGTTTTGGATATTCGGTGTAGGAGGCGTCCAGGGTCATACCTGCGCTCTCCATGCGTCGACAATATCGCCCGCGCGCGCCAGCCAAGCGCGGCCATCCTTGGCGATATGTTCCAGCGCTTCCTCAAAGGGACCAATGCGGTGTGGCTGACCAATCAGATAGGCGTGCAGCGGAATGCACATCACCGTGCCACCTTCGGACGCCAGCCGCTCAAATTGCCGCACCAGCGTGTCGGCATATTCTCGGCCAGACATGTTGTAGACGAAGAAGCCATAATGGTCGTTGACCTCGAGGCTGTAAGGGATCGACACCAGATCGCCGGTTGCCGTTTTCACCGCCTGAACCTGCTCATCATGGTAGAGGTCGCAAGTGTAATCGAAATCATATTCGGCCAGCAGGTCCAGCGTGCGCGGCGTGTGTGTGAGCGCGGGGGCGAGCCAGCCGCGGATGCGCTGTCCGGTTGCATCCTGCACGGTCCGAATCGAATCCTCGATGATCGAGCGTTCCTGCGCCTCGCTCATGTCATAGCTGTAACGGGTGTTGTAAATGCCGTGGCTGAAAAACTCCCACCCGCGCGCGACGCCATCGGCGACCACCTCGGGATGATGCTGGCACAGGGCAACTGACAGCGAAACCGAACCCGGAAAGCCATGCCTGCTCATCACCTCGGCCATGCGCCAATGCGAAACGCGGTTGCTGTGATCGCGGTGGCTGTAGCCGACCACATCGGGATGCGGCTTTGCCCACGGCTTGCGCTTGGGATGGACCGGCGGGTCTATCTCATAATATTCCAGATTAGGGGCAACCCAAACGGCGCAGGTCTTGCCCTCGGGCCATACGATCTTCTTGCGCCCGCGATAAGGCGCATAGTCGTAAAGCCCAGGATCCTTCGCCCCCTCCAGCATCAACGCGCCTCCAACCAGTCGATGACGGTCTGAACTGGTTCGGCATCGGCATATTTGATCTGCAGGTCGGTCAGATTGGCGAAGTGATAGCTTTCATGCTTGTCTGCACAGGTTTCTATAGGAACGATGGTGCGATAGCCGTGAGAAAGCGCATCGACAGCGGTCGCGCGAACGCAGCCGGAGGTCGAGCCTCCCGTCACAACCACCGTGTCAACGCGGTGCCAGGTCAGAAAGCTCGCCAGCGGTGTTTCAAAAAACATGCTCGGCATCCGCTTCGTATATTGCAGATCACTCGCATGAATATCGCAGCGCGGATCGAATTTGTGCCGTTCGGAGCCATATTTGATATTCTGCAAACTGTCCTCAGTGTCGGTCCGCGTGCCCCAGACACCGGCATCATCGGCATTGTCCATATAGCCAACCTGGCTCCAGACCACCGGCATTCCCTTTTCACGGGCGAGCCGTGAGATGGCGTTCACATATTCTATCTGCCGCGGATCGGTTTCATAGGCGGTCTTGAACATATCGACGCGCGTATAGGCCTGCTGAAAATCGACGTTCAAAATGGCGAGCTTCTCGCCAAAGCCAAATTTCTTGCGCGCAGGATTGGCCATCAACTCTTCAAACAGCTGCTTTGCCGTTTTACCATCGCTGATCATTTTCGTTCCTATCATACTCATGCTAGACGTCACTCCTGCTTGCATACTCCTTGACCACTCGCTAACGAAAAGTCGAGTAGAGTTTGTCCGGACAACCTTGTGAATATGAAGATTACACGCCACTATCTTACAATCAATGGGCGCCGAGTCCATTACCGCCGTGCGGGCAAAGGCCCGCCGCTGCTAATGGTGCATCAAAGCCCGCGTTCGTCATCAGAATATGAGCCGCTGATGCAGGAATGGGGTGCGCGTTTCACTTGCATCGCACCCGATTTGCCGGGTTTCGGACATTCGGAACCTCTAGGCATCGCCAATCTGACAATCGAAGATATCGCTGATAGCTTGATGGCCTTCGTCGATGCGCTGGGCATCGGCCCTGTGCCTGCCTATGGCTTTCATACAGGCGCAATTGTGTTGATGAGCGCAGTGCGACGGTTTCCAGAGAAGTTTACGGCCCTTTCTGCAGTTGGCTATCCCATCTTGAATGAACAAGAGCGGGAGATTTTGGGGGATGCCTATATCCCTCCGAACCCGGCCAAGCCCTTTGGCGAACATCTGGTCTGGATGTGGAACCGGATATTAGAGCAAAGCTGGTACTTCCCCTGGTACCGGCAAGACCCGAAAACGCGCATGCCCTTTGCGCATGACAATCCGGAGCTGGTCGCGCTGATCGTCGATGACATGCTGAATTGCAATGATGCCTATCGGTTCGGATACCGCGCAGCGATTGAGGCGCAGAATGACATTCCCGCAGCCGATGCCGAGGCGCCGCCTGCCCTGCTCAACGGATATGTGGGCGATCCGCTGACCGTGCATATGGAGCGGACTGGGCTGCTTCCCAAAGGCTGGCATAAAAGCACCCAAGCGAATCCTTTGGAGCAACGCGCCGCCAGCCTTGACTTTCTTCTGACGCAACGGGCGGGCGATGAAGCTGGGCCGCTTCCCGAAGACGGGCATCAGGGTTTTCTGCCAGTCAAAACGCCGCTCTTCGAAGGCCTCATTCATTGGCGTGCTTCTGGCGATCCAAAGCGATTGCATATCCATGCGCCCGGGAAAGAATTGGGCATGGCGGATGTTTCCGATGCCATAGAGATCGACATGCCCGGACACGGCTTGGCCGACAAATGGAAGGGCGCTGCTCCAGCCGACTGGCAGGCTTGGCAGGACGTCATTGATGCTGTCGCGGCGCATTTCGGCATAGCAAAAACCAGCTTTGATCCGCCCGCAAAGGGCGATATCGACAGGCTTTACCCGGACCTAAGCCCGTCCCGCTTCGGCCATCATCTGACTGAGGCTTGGGGCATTGTGCGCGCGGCCCATATCTTTGAACCTTGGTATGAAGCCAATGCTGCGTATGCGGTTGATTTCGATCCCAGTGATCTCGAACCCGAGCGGCTAGTCATTGAACACCGAGCATTAATCCGGGCCGTATCGGCAAAACAACTTGCCATGGCGCTCAGCAACAAATGAATTTCTTAGCAAGAAAGGCTCTCCCCCATGACCAATATCCGTGAAGCCATGCCGCTGCTCGCCCGCCATGAAGGCGTATGGGACGGTGTGTATAGCTATTTCAACGACCAGAATGAGAAGACCGACGAGCATAAGAGCCGCCTGATCTGTCGCTTTCCCGACGATGGACCCTATCCTTATCACCAGACCAACCACTATTTGTGGGACGACGGCCGCACCGAAATCCGCGAGTTTCCGGCTGAGTATCGCGATGGGCGCGTCTGGTGGGACAATGATCTGATTCAGGGCTGGGCAGCCGAAGTGCCGCTCGATGAATTTAACCGCACGGTGATGTTGTATTGGCAGCGCACTGGCGATCCATCGCTTTATCTGTATGAGATGATCCAGCTGGCCGACAGCGGCGTTGACCGTTGCCGGACCTGGCACTGGATCCGGAACGGCGTTTTGGAGACTCGCACTTCGATTCAAGAAAAGCTGGTAACGCGCGATTGGCGTTCGTTGGAGGGGCAGACTGGTTAAGGCACAGACCCTTTTTGAAAAAATCTGGAATACCCATGTCATCGTCGATTTGGGTGGTGGCTCCGCATTGATCGCCATCGACCGGATTTTCCTGCATGAAAGGACAGGCGCTGCGGCGTTGAATAGCATGGCAAGCGCTAACCGCGCGGTGGTCGATCCGACGCGCGTCTTTGCGGTGATGGATCATATCGTAGATACGCGACCCGGACGCGGTGACGAAACGATGATGCCCGGCGGTGATACTTTCATCACCGAAACCCGCGCCGCATGCCATGCGGCAGGGATCACGCTGTTCGATGTCAATGACCCCGATCAGGGTATCACTCATGTCATTTCGCCCGAGCTCGGTATCGTCTTGCCGGGCTGCACTTTTGTAGCGCCTGACAGCCACACTTGCACGCAAGGTGCTTTCGGTGCGCTAGCGTGGGGCATTGGTTCATCCGAGGCAGAACATGCCATGGCAACTGGCACATTGCGCGTCGCCAAGCCGAAAACGATGCGGGTGACTTTCAGCGGGAAATTGACTGCGCGCGTGACCGCGAAAGATATGATTCTGCACTTGCTCGCCGATCATGGCGCAGGCGGCGGCAAAGGGTATGTTGTCGAATTTGCAGGCGAAGCGATAACCGCGCTCGACATGGAAGCGCGGATGACATTGTGCAATATGGCGACCGAGCTTGCCGCATTTTCCGGGATAATCGCACCCGATGCGGCTACGCTCGACTATCTCAAAGGCCGCCGATACGTGCCTGACCCGCTTCCTGATTGGGGAGATTTGCGAAGCGACGATGGCGCATTATTCGATTGCGAAATCAATATTGATGCTTCCGCCATTGAACCAATGGTGAGTTGGGGAACTTCGCCCAGCCATAGCATCTCGTTATTAGGCACTGTCCCCGATAACGCCGACGTGAAAGCTTTGGCTTATATGGGGCTGACAACGGGGCAAAGGCTTGCGGACTTGGCAATAGACGTTGCCTTTATCGGGAGTTGCACTAACTCGCGCATCTCCGACCTCCGCCGCGCGGCGACTTTGGTGAAGAGCAAAAAGGTCGCCGAAGGCGTTCTGGCATTGGTCATCCCCGGCTCGTCGTCGGTCAAACGCGCCGCAGAAGCTGAGGGATTGGACAAAATTTTCACTGATGCGGGGTTTGAATGGCGCGAAAGCGGTTGTTCGTTGTGCTTCTTCGCAGGCGGTGAGAGTTTTCCGCCGGGTAGCCGGGTCATTTCCTCAACCAACCGCAATTTTGAGGGTCGCCAAGGCCCGGGTATTCGCACGCATATCGCCAGCCCGGAGGTGGTTGCTGCGAGCGCGATTGCGGGCAAGATAACGGTACCATGAAGCCATTCACCACGCTCACCTCCATCGTTGCACCCTTGCCGCGCGATAATGTCGATACCGATGCAATTATCCCGTCATGCGAAATGACAAGCACGAGCAAGACGGGCCTTGCCGTCGGATTGTTCGCGCCATGGCGCTATATCAACTCAGCTGCGCGCACGCCCAATCCGAATTTTGTCCTGAACCAACCGGAATATCACGGCGCGCAAATTCTTGCCAGCGGCGCCAATTTTGGTTGCGGATCGAGCCGCGAACACGCGGTCTGGGCGCTGGCTGAATATGGTATCAGCTGCGTCATTGCCGAGAGCTTCGCGCCGATTTTCTACAACAACTGCATCCGCAACGGCATAGCGCCCATTGCTTTGCCACGCACTGTCATCGGAACGCTTGCTGGCGGCGCGGCAACCGTTGACCTTGCCGCGCAGACGGTGAACGGGCACGCCTTTGATATTGAGGCAGAGGCCAAGATGATGTTGCTCGAAGGACTGGACGCCATCGACCTAACCCTTAAACATCGCGACGCCACAGCCGCGTGGCAGGCCAGAGACCGGGCCGCGCGGCCATGGATTTATCTGGAGAAACACCCATGACCAAAATTCTCGTGTCAGAGGTCGGGCCGCGCGATGGCCTGCAATCGACTAGTCGGATCATGCCGCTGGAGGCCAAAAAGGCCTGGATAAAAGCCGAGGCTGAAGCCGGCGTGCGCGAAATCGAGGTCGGCAGCTTTGTGCCGCCTTCGCTATTGCCGCAGATGGCAGACACCGCAGAAGTTGTCGCGTTCGCGAAAACCATCAACGGCCTAAATGTGGTCGCGCTTGTCCCCAACGCGCAGGGCGCAGCGCGCGCGGCGGAGGCAGGCGTGCACGGTATGTCGATCCCCTTTTCGATGTCGGAAACGCACTCGATCAAAAATGTGCGTAAGTCACATGCGGAAATGATCGGCGAAATCCGCGCTGTTGCCGAGATCGCAAAGGCAGCGAACATCCACTTTTCGGTGAGTCTGTCCACCGCCTTTGGCTGCACGATGGAAGGCGCGGTCGACGAAGACAATGTCGTTCGACTCGCCGAAAAGGCAGCGGAAGCCGGCGCGATGGAGTTCAGTCTGTCGGATACCACCGGTTATGCCGACCCCGCGCAGGTCAGGCGGCTGGTGCGCAAAGTCAGGGCAGCAGTGGGTGCCGACAAGATGACCACGCTCCACCTGCACAATACGCGCGGCCTTGGCCTTGCCAATGCGCTTGCGGGGCTTGAGGAAGATATTACCACGCTCGATGCGTCATTGGGCGGCATCGGCGGCTGTCCGTTCGCCCCCGGCGCGTCGGGCAATATAGTGACCGAGGACTTGGTCTTTATGCTGAACAGCATGGGATGTGACACTGGTATCGACCTCGAAAAGCTGCTTAACGTGCGCGAGATAGTTACCGCCGCCTTGCCGGGTGAACCGCTTTACGGCTTCACACCAGGCGCTGGCCTGACGCTCGACTATGCGCAAAGGGGTAAGGCATGACCGGACCGACACCTCTTGCCGGCCTAAAGGCCGTCGAGTTCACACACATGGTCATGGGGCCGACGGTGGGCCATGTTCTCGCCAGCCTAGGCGCAGAGGTGATCCGTATTGAGCCTATCGGCGGCGACCAGACGCGACGTTTGTTGGGATCGGGCGCGGGCTATTTCCCGATGTACAACCGCCACAAGCAGTCGATCTGTCTCGACCTCAAGTCCGAAGGCGGGATGGAGGTTGCGCGCAAGCTGTGCGAACGCGCCGACATATTGGTTGAGAATTTCCGTCCCGGCGCGCTGGACCGGCTTGGACTAAGTTACGAAGCATTAAGCGAGACCAACCCCCGCCTGATTTACTGCTCGGAAAAGGGCTTCCTCCCCGGCCCCTATGAGGAACGCACAGCGCTCGATGAGGTCGCGCAAATGATGGGGGGGCTTGCCTATATGACTGGGCTGCCGGGCAAACCACTACGTGCCGGCGCAAGCGTTATCGATGTCGCCGGCGGCATGTTCGGGGTCATCGGGATCTTGGCGGCGCTCGAGGAACGGCACCGGACGGGCAAGGGGCAGAAGGTGATCTCTAGCCTTTTCGAAACCACCGTCTATCTTGTCGGCCAGCATATGGCGCAGTTCGCAGTTACCGGCAAAGCCGCCGCGCCAATGCCGGCGCGCGTGTCGGCCTGGGCGATTTATGATGTGTTCGAAACTAAGGACGATCCGGTTTTCATTGGCGTCGTCACCGATGCGCTATGGGAGAAATTCTGCAAGCTGTTCGGGCTAGATAAGCTGTGGGCAGACGATACCATTCGCAAGAATAATGATCGCGTGCTGGCGCGCGACCGCATCATGCCACAGATCCGTGAACTGATTTCAGGCTTCACTCGCGCGGAGGTCGTTGCCAAGCTTGACGGTACCGGCCTGCCCTTTGCGCCTATCGGTCGGCCCGAGGAAATGTTTGACGATCCGCATCTGGCGGCGTCGAGGGGGCTGGAGCCGGTGATTCTAGAGGACGGGACCGAAACCCGATTGCCGACGATGCCGATCCTGATGAATGGTAAGCGGCCCAGCGCGCGGGCGATAGTGCCGCAACCCGGTGCCGACAGCCAGACGGTTCTGAACACCTTGGGTTATGGCAGCGACGAAATCGAAACGCTGGTTTCGACCGGAAACGTCGGCATCACGTAAAGTGAAGTCGCCGGTACCCGATCTACGACACTATTCGCCTGGCAGGTTATGTCGGCTCGGCTTGTGGCGAGGGTGTAAGGTTGACGATTTATCGGGACATCGACTGGTAGAGTTTACAGCCTTTCTCTGAGTTTTTCATAGGGTGCTTTTCCTTGGAAGGCTCCGTGTGGTCTGTTGAAGTTGTAGAAGGTTTCCCATTCGCTGAGTTTGGCTTCGAGATCGACGTCGCTTTTATTGCTGAGCAGTGTCCGTCGCCAGATTATTTGGCACCGGTGGCTGCGTAAATTAGCGGAGTATTGGCCCGGGACCGCTTGGGTGCTTTGTAAAATAAATGGGTGCTATCACCTTAGCTTTGCTATCACATCCCCGAACAGCTTATCATCACTGGGTAAATCCTTCGGTGTCACCAAAGGCTTGGAAACCCAAGTTTCATTGATAAGATCGCGCCAGGTGATGTTATTGTTGGTACCGTTCCCGCCCCACGAACCGCAGCCGAGCGAAAAGGTTTGGCGCATCCCGTTCCACAAATTGCCACTGTTCGATGCCGCTTGCGGCTGATTAACCATCACGCGGCTCGTGCGCGTGGCATTGGCCAGTTTCATGATGTTGGCATCTGATCGGGAATAGATGCCACAGCTATGACCCTGTCCCTGATAGGCTTGGATCGCGTTTGTGAGGAAGATCGCTTCGTCGATGTCCTTCGCACGGTACAGTGCCATCGTCACTGTCATCTTCTCGCCAGAAAAGGGATGATCTGCACCATAGCCAGTTTCAGGAACGATAAAGAATTGCGTTCCATCGGGGATATTGAAGCCTGCAAAATCGGCAATGAACTGAGGTGTCTGCGCCACAACCTTGGCATTAATATGGCCATCTTCCCAAAGCACGTTCTGCAACTTCGCTTTCGCGTCCGCACCAAGGATATGCCCACCCTTGGACTGCAACTTGGCAAGCATTTCGTCATAAATTGCGTCGAGCAGGATCACCGCATTATCCGATGAACAGCTTGCAGCAAGATCGAGCGTTTTTGAAATGCGGATTTTTTCTGCGGCATCATCAAGATCTGCGGTATCGTCTACGGTGATCACCGCATTGCCCGCACCAACACCTAGAGCCGGCGTCCCGCTGGAATAAGCGGCGACTACCATCGCGCTGCCACCAGTGGCGAGAATACGGTCACACTGGATCATCAGTTCGTTTGTTTTGTTGACCGATGGAATATCGATGCTGATCACCAAATCGGCAGGTGCGCCCATTTTCACAATCGCTTCGCGCATCAAATCGCAGATCAACTTGTTAGTCAATTTTGCGCGCGGGTGCGGAGCTACAATGATCGAGTTGCGGCCCTTAACTGCTGAGATCGCCTTGATGACTGGCGTCGCTTCGGGATTAGTGGAGGGAGAGAGCGCGCCGATTACACCAACAGGCTTGGCGATTTTGACGATGTTGCGAGCGGTATCTTCTTCGATTACGCCGACGGATTTATCGTCGATAATATCAAACAAAGTCGCGCGGGTTTTGCGGAAAATCTTGAGGAACTTGCCATCGTAATTGCCAAGCTGCGTCTCATCGACTGTATGCTGGGCGATCTTTTCCGCAACCCCCGGCTTCGCCACCGCCCACACCATCGCACGGATCAGTGCGTCAACTTGCGCTTGAGTGTAATTCTCAATCTGCGCTTGAGCCGCACGCGAACGAGCGACTAGCGCGGCAACTTCTGCGGCGTCGCTATTTTCGACGGGATGCTCAAGGGTTGCTGCATGGGCCATAGAAACCATTCCTAAAATTTATTTAACTATTGTTTGTGCTTGATATGATTTAACCGAGACCGTCCCTAAAGCCCTATAAACCTGCTGACAAGATGCCAATTTTGCATTATGCGCCCGCATTTTTGTAGATTAGTTGAGACGTGCATTTGGATGATTTCCGCGTCGCGCCAGCGACGGTCTTAAGGTGGCGTAGTGCGGATGTAGCTGCTCGCTTGTGCGAGCGACTGTTCCGACTGTTGTAATCCATCCGCACCTGATCGAGAAATGATATTTCGACGTCAGTGAAGCCGATGAGCTTGCCTTTCCTGTCTCCAGCTTGCGCCTCAAGCTCTGAGCCTTGGTGATGGCGGGCGGCGGCTATAACGGCTACCGATCCAGTGCTCGAGCTGAGCCGCAAACGATGCGGTCTAACGCGTCGTAAACTTCAGCCCAATCCACAAGATGCGGGGCGTGCCTAGGTCGATAGACGTGTCAACCTTGCGCGTCACCACCGCTTCATTGAAGATATTTTCGACACGCCCCGTCAATGCAGCCTGCGTTGTAAGCGGGATTTGTGCGAAGCCGTCCAAGGTCAGCGCGGACGGCAGGGTGTTGCTTTCCAGATCATCCTCAAACTGCGCACCGACATAGCGCGCGGTTGCCGATAGGACGGCCCCTACATTTGGCGTCCAGCGGACCGTTGCGTTGGCGGCATGACGCGGGCTTTGTGCGGGGGAGAGACCGTTAAGCGTAATCGCGCTGCCCGATGCCCTGACTTGACTGTCGCTAAAGGCGTAGGAGCCCGAAATGGTCACATTTCCGAATACGGCTTCGCCCGAAAGTTCAACGCCCTTGGCGACGATGGCATCGACATTGCCGCGCTGCCGCAAATTCTTACCAATCGTGATATTGGCTATAGCTTCATTCAGCTGGTTGTAGAATAGGGTTGCGCCAAACGAGACGCCATTGGCTGAGCGGATATCGAAACCAGCCTCAAGACCGCGCAGCTTTTCCACATTCAATGCTGGATTGGCGCGGGTGGCGACGGGGAACACGGTAAAAGGCCGGTACAGTTCATTCAACGTCGGCAAGCGAAAGCCTGTGTAGGCCGCCGCACGCAAGGCAACGCCATCTCTTGCGGCATAGAGCGCGCCGATACGCGCGCTTGTCTGCCAGCTTGCGCGATTAGCAAATTTGTCATCGCGCACCACCGTGCCATTCGCGCTGCGCTCAGCAAAAAAGCCATTGTAGATGGTCCAGCGGTCTGCGCGTAGGCCACCTGTCAGCGTCAATGCGCCGATATTCCAATCATTCTCCGCAAAGATGCCAAAGGTCGCTGTATTACCACCTGCATTTCGGCGCGCCGTGACAAGGCCAGTGACTGCGCTATAGGCATCTTCAAATAACACTCCGTCCGACAATCGTGCATCCGCACCGATGCGTAATTGCCGGTCGCTGCCAACAGGCGGTCGGATTTCGATTTTCCCACCCAATCCGGTGGAGGGCGTATTCCTTTGGTCAAGCGTCTTGCGCAAGGATGTGGCGCTGATGACGATATTATTAAAATTGCGTGCCTGCACATAAGCAAGCGCATCAACTTGCCAGCGGCCTTGCGAGACAATGCGCATGCTTGCGTCCTGCCCTTCGGAGCCGCTGTCCGCGCCTGCAAAGCGAAGCGTGCGATTGTCTTGGAAGATAAGGCCGCGGAATTGGATCTCTACGTCCTCTTTTAAGGGTGCGACCGCCCGCAAGCCCGTTGACCAGCTATCATAAGCCGCACGCACGTCGCTTGGCTGGCGTGCTGCAATCGGCGTGGTGAAGAACCCGTCGCCGCGGTCCCAGCGTCCCGAAAGGGTAACAAACCCGGCGCCGAGGTCTGTTGCTAGGCTAGCGGATAGTTCGGTTGCATTGTTGCTTCCGTAAAATGCCGACAAAGATGCGTCGGGCAAGTCGGTGCGTCCTGCACTGCCCAGTTCAATAGTGCCAGCCACTGCGCCTGCACCAAAAGCGCCATTGCCGCCGCCACGCGTCACGCGGACTGAAGAAAGGCGTTCCGGTGCAATCGCGCTAAAAGGGATATAGCCGAAAAACGGGTCGGCCTGGGGCACGCCATCGAGCAGAACGAGCGTTCGGCTAGAGGCGTTGCCGCCAAGCGCGCGTAGCGTTGCGCCTTGTGCGGACGGGTTGGCCGAACGGCTGTCGGATCGGCGGAACTGCTGAAACCCTGCGACGTCAGCGAGGACATTTTCGATACGCCCCGATGCCTCGCTGGTCAATCGCGCGCGGTCGATTTCAACCGAACCATAGGCTGGATCGCCCTTCGTCTGGTCGAGCCCTTTTCCAGTGACAATGATCGTTTCTGCGGCATCCTGCGCGTAGAGGGCAGGCGCAGCCATTATCAGCGGTACAAAGCATGTCTGAACTAAAAATGTAATGATGGATGCTCCCGAAGATGCAATGGGGGGTCGAAATATCCGACGCATATATCCAACGTTGCGTACATTCAAAATATAATAAGCCGTGGTTGCAATAAGGGGCCGATACGTGCAGGGGCGGCGGACGAAATCATTCCGACAATAGGGTAAGGCAAATGAAAGTAGCTTTTGTAGGGCTTGGTAACATGGGTGGCGGCATGGCTGCTAACCTCGTCAAGGCAGGACATGCAGTAAACGCCTTTGACCTGTCGCCCGAAGCGCTAACGCGCGCGCGGGATAATGGGTGCGCGGTTTTTACGTCTGTACGTGAAGCTGTGGACGGTGTGGATGCAGTTGTGTCGATGTTGCCCAATGGCAAGATCGTCGCCAGCGTTTTTGAGAACGACATATTAGGTCATGCCCCCACAGGCACGACACTGCTGGATTGTTCGACCATTGACGTTGGCACTGCGCGCAGTGTGACGGCTGCGGCTGTTGCAGCTGGCTATGAGATGGTTGACGCTCCCGTTTCGGGCGGCATCGCTGCCGCCAATGGTGGAACTCTGACCTTCATGGTGGGCGGCACCGATGCTGCCTTTGCACGCGCGGAACCGATATTGGCCGCCATGGGCAAGGCAGTCATTCACGCTGGCGCATCTGGTGCGGGCCAGGCGGCTAAGATCTGCAACAATATGTTGCTGGGTGCATCGATGATAGCGACCTGCGAAACCTTTGCCATGGCCGAAAAGCTCGGCCTTAACCTTCAGACTTTTTACGACATCTCGTCAAAGGCTTCGGGTCAGAATTGGTCGATGACAAGCTATTGTCCGGTTCCGGGTGTTGGGCCAACGACGCCGGCTGATAATGACTACCAGGGCGGTTTTGCCACGGCATTGATGCTGAAGGACCTTAAGCTGGCGATGGAGGCCGCAAGCTTGGTGGACGCAGATGTGCCCATGGGGCTGCGGGCCGCAGAGCTATATGAAAAATTCGACGCGGCAGGCAAGGGCGGTTTGGACTTTTCCGCGATTATCCAAACTCTAAAGGAGTAACCCCTCAGTTCAGTCTGTGGCAATCCAGTCGGCGAATTCAGCCAATGACAAGAGGCGGTGAAATTCAACGCCGATGATCCTCCGACTGCACTATTTTACAGTGGCAGCAATCGATTGGTTAGAAACGGTGCGGATGACAATGTTGCCGCGGCATTGCAAAGCAAACCAAAAACATATTAGGGATATCATCCGTTTATTCTTCATGCGGCGCTCGGCGATGATAAATGCTGATCCGCAATTTTAGGAGCAACCTGTGCAATCCGTGACCACCCAGAAATGCGACGACGTCCTTGTCGTTCTTGTCGATAATCCTCCCGTCAACGCGCTTTCATGGCACGTCCGTCAGGGGCTGAAAGATGGTTTCGAACAGGGGCTGTCTGACGACAGCGTGAAGGCCATTGTCCTGCGTTGTGCCGGTTCAACCTTTATCGCAGGTGCCGACATCACAGAATTTGGCAAGCCGCCGCAAGGGCCGGATCTCAACATCGTACTGAACATGGTTGAAGCCGCCGGCAAACCTGTCGTCGCGGCAATTCATGGCACTGCGCTTGGCGGGGGTCTGGAAACCGCCCTTGTGTGCCATTACCGAATTGCCGTCCCCTCTGCGCGCCTTGGGGTGCCCGAGGTCAAGCTTGGCCTTCTACCAGGTGCTGGAGGGACGCAGAGGTTGCCGCGCGTGGTTGGGGTTGAGGCCGCGGCTACAATGTGCGCGCTTGGTGAACCCTTGTCTGCGACAAAGGCGGCGACCATTGGACTTGTGGACCGCTTGGCAAGTGAAGATAGCCTTGCCGAGGACGCGATTGCCTATGCGCGCGAACTGATATCTGTAGGGCCGCGGCCAACCCGCGATCGTCCTGTACACGGCGATATTGCTGTCGTTGAACAACTCAAAACTGCTAATGCTAAAAAATGGAGAGGTTTTGACGCACCTTATGCCAACCTTGCTTGCGTAAAGGCGGCAACATGGCTTCCATTTGAAGAGGGCATAAAATTCGAACGGGCAGAATTCTTGAAGCTGATGGGCGGATCACAATCAGCGGCACAACGCCATATGTTCTTTGCCGAACGGCAAGCAGCGAAAATTGACGGGCTTTCGAAAGACATTCCACTGCGCGACATCAAGAAAGTCGGCGTCATTGGTGCTGGCACCATGGGCGGCGGCATTTCGATGAACTTCCTGTCCAAGGGTATCGCCGTAACCATTGTCGAAATGGTGCAGGAAAATCTGGACCGCGGTGTTGGCGTTATCCGCAAAAATTATGAAAACAGCGCCGCCAAGGGACGCTTCTCGCAAGAGCAAGTGGAGGGCATGATGGCCTTGCTGACGCCATCGCTGACGCTGAATGATCTGGCCGACTGCGATCTGGTTATCGAAGCGGTCTACGAAAGCATGGACGTCAAGAAAGAGGTGTTCGGCAAGCTTGACGCCATCTGCAAACCCGGTGCGATTCTGGCGTCGAATACATCCTATCTTGATATCGACGAAATTGCGGCAAGCACATCGCGTCCGCAAGATGTGGTCGGCATGCATTTCTTCTCGCCAGCCAATGTGATGAAGCTGCTTGAAGTTGTGC